>NZ_JASCRY010000001.1 GCF_030010375.1 Flavobacterium yafengii
GGTATCGTCTGGATGTCTTTTTGAATTCCTCAAAACAACAAAAAGCTCCGCTTTACCGAAGTTCGCATTAGGGATTACTTCACTTTTATTTTAATCCGAGTTCTGTGAATTTCATTTAAAGTGAATAGACCACAGTCCCGTTGAGTCTCAAACTCAACCGGACGAAGACTTCTAGCACATAGCCCGAATCATTATATAAAGAAAGGCGATTATCTTTTTTTGATTCGCCTCTCTTTATATAATAAGGAACGCTCAAAATAAATTTCTAATCGAAACGTATGGCTTTTACCGGTGAAATTTTGGTTATTATATAGGAAGGAATTAATAATACCAAGAAACAAACGGTCACGGTAAGCAGATTCAACAACAGTATGTATCCCCAATTTAAGTATACCGGCGCTTGATTGACGTAATAATTTTCAGGAGGAAGTTGAATTATCCCGAATTGTTGTTGGATTAGTAGTAATGAGATACCAATTAGATTCCCCCAGAAGAGCCCTCTTACTATAAGATAGAAGGCATTGTACAGAAATATTTTTCGAACTGACCAATTATTGGTGCCTAACGCTTTTAGAATTCCTATCATTTGTGTTCGCTCCAGGATAAGCACTAATAGCGCCACTACCATATTGATTGTAGCGACAAGAATCATGACAACTAATATAACGATGATGTTGAAATCGAATAGTTGCAGCCACTCGAATATATAACTGTATTTCTCAATTATAGTTTTGGTGTCTAATGTTGATGCCGTTTGTGCATAGACCTGCTCTCCCGTAGCTTCTATAGTATTAAAATCATCTACAAAAACTTCGAAAGCTCCGATTTGGTCTGGAGCCCATTTATTAATACGTTGCATATGGCGAATATCTCCTATTATATAGGTAGCGTCGAATTCTTGAAAACCAGAATTGAAAATTCCAACAATATCAAAATTCCTCAGGTTATACCCTTTCTCTTTCATGAAGAAAGTATTGAATGCATCACCCACTTTTAAATTCAGTCTGTTTGCAATAAACTGAGAAATCACAACTTCTTCGTTTAAATCCCCATTGACATTTGGAATTCTTCCTTGTATAATGTATTCCTTTATATTATCCCATTTATAATCGTTCCCCACTCCTTTGAAAATAATCCCTTCGAAAGCAGTTTCCGTTCTAATTATTCCAGCTTTACTGGCAATGGCTTGAATATGCTCAACTCCGGGAACAGATGTAAACTTTGGATAAAAATCTTGTTTTTTAGAAATGGGTGTCAGCGTAACTTCGGATTGATTGTTGTCGTAATTCGAAATAATGATATGTCCGTTAAAGGCTGAAACTTTCTCTCGGATTTTTTGTTGCAGTCCAATTCCGGTTGCTACTGAAACAATCATCATAATCATACCAATGGCAATTGCTGAGATTGCAATTTTTATAATTGGCGCAGATATGCTACTTTTATAATCTTTAGCAGTTATAAGTCGTTTGGCGATGAAATATTCTAAATTCAATTTGATTGCTTTTCTAATTTGGATTTGCTTCGCCAGTTTGCGTTGCTAAAGCCAAAAATACAGCTAAAACACGAATTACACTAATTGGCATTAATTTTATTTGAATCTATATATGAACTCATTTTTTAAAATATCGCTTAGTATTATATCCTTAACCATCGTTTCGACTTCCTGTTCTGCCAGAAAAACTGACGCAAGGAAAAATGTAAAATCGGATTTAGAAATAGCTGAAGACAATCCAAAAACAGAAATAAAGACTGGAGCTGATAATTACAACAATTATTTACCATTATTAAAGGATAAGAAAATTGGCGTTGTCACTAATCAAACCGGAATTCTATCTAATAAAACGCATTTAGTAGATTTTCTATTAGAAAAAAACATTGCTATCCAAAAAATATTTGCACCAGAACATGGTTTTCGCGGAACTGCAGATGCAGGCGAACATGTAGTTGATGGGAAAGATTCTAAAACTGGACTTTCAATTATTTCGCTTTATGGCGATAATAAAAAACCGAAACCAGAACAACTAGCCGGAATTGACATTATGGTTTTTGATTTGCAAGATGTAGGCGCACGATTTTATACTTATATTTCTTCGTTACATTATATCATGGAAGCCTGTGCCGAAAATAATATTCCGCTTTTAATTCTAGACCGACCAAATCCTAACGTAAGTATTGTAGACGGGCCAATTCTTGAAACTGCATATACCAGTTTTGTGGGTATGCATCCTATCCCGTTACTTCACGGAATGACAATTGGCGAATATGCGCAAATGATAAACGGTGAAAAATGGTTAAAGAATGAAGTGCAATGCAAATTGACCGTTATTCCTTGTATTAATTACAATAGAAAAATGAATTATAGTTTACCTGTAAAACCTTCACCGAATCTTCCGAACGATCAAGCCGCAAATCTTTATGCGAGTTTGTGTCTTTTTGAAGGTACAAATGTGAGTGTGGGAAGGGGAACTGAAAAACAATTTCAAATATATGGTTCTCCTTATTTACCAAAAAGTGATTTTAGTTTTATTCCTAAACCAAATTTTGGCGCACAAAAACCAGTTTACAATGGTATCGAATGTTACGGAGAAGATTTATCTAAAGCTAAAAAAGTAAATCGATTGGAATTAAAATGGATAATTAAAGCGTATCAAACCACAACAGACAAATCAAAATTCTTTAATCCTTTTTTTACCAAACTTGCAGGAACCAAAAAATTGCAACAGCAAATAGAAGCGGGAACTTCGGAAGATAAAATCAGAGAAAGTTGGAAGAAAGGGTTAATAAAGTTCAAGGAAATGAGATCGAAATATTTGATATACTAGTCGAATGTTTTTAAAGTCAAAAGTCCTAAATTCGCTTCAAAATAGCATTTAACTTTCAAACCCTTCTCTTTATGACTTTAAGAGTTTTGACTTTATGACTAAAAAAGTGGCAATTTCTTCTTCATTTCCTCTACAATATTAAAAGCAGCCGGACAAATAGCTACGTTTTTCAATGTTAAGTCTGTGATTTGTTGAAACTTTTTTCTATCCGTATGTGGAAATTCTCTACATGCTTTTGGACGAACATCATAAATCATACATGCATTTTCATTATCCAGAAAAGTACACGGCACACTTTGTAACACATAATCTCTGTCTTCGTCAATGCGAAGATATTGCTCGATAAACTGTTGTGGTTTTTGTCTAAGATATTTTGAAACACGCTCAATATCCGCATCCGTAAATAACGGACCAGTAGTTTTGCAACAGTTCGCACACTTTAAACAATCCGTTTTCTTGAATTCAGCGTCATGCAAATCCTGCATCACGTAATCCAAATTCTTTGGTGTCTTCTTTTTCAGCTTATCGAAATACTTTTTGTTTTCGATATGCTTATCTTTGGCTTCTTTAGGAAGATTGTTTAAAATAGTGTTCATTCGTAAATTTGTTTTTTCGGTTATTCGATAAAACATTCCGCAAAATTACTTAAAACAAATCAACAAATCACCAAATTAACACATCAACTACAATGAAAGACCTTTTTGGCAAAGCCATACTTGATTTTCAAACTAATAATTCCCCGGAAGATTTAATCACAGAAACCTCCATTTCCGAAGAAGATGAAATGAGTGTTGAATATCTATTTCGTTCTTATAATGAAATGCCAAAACTGGAGCAGAAAGCCTTAGAACTTGCGAAGGGAAAAATTTTGGATGTAGGTTGTGGCGCAGGAAGTCATAGTTTGTGTTTACAAAACGAAAGAAATCTTGATGTTTATTCGATTGACATTTCTCAGAATGCAGTTGAAGCCTGCAAACTTCGTGGATTGAAAAATGTTCAAGTTCAAAATATCCTTGAAATGGATTCTAATAATCCTGAAAATAAATTTGACACCATTTTATTATTGATGAATGGAACCGGTATTTTTGGAACACTAAAAGAAACGACTACATTTTTACAGAAATTAAGGAGTTTGCTAAATCCAAACGGACAAATTCTAATTGATTCTTCAGATATCATTTATATGTTTGATAATGATGAAGATGGTGGGAAATGGATTCCTAGTAAAGGATATTACGGCGAATTGACCTTTACTATACGTTATAAAAATGAAAAAGAAGACCAATTTCCTTGGCTCTACTTGGATTATAACACTTTACAAAATGCGGCTTTCGCCAATGGATTACAAAGCGAGTTAATTCTTGAAGGGGAACATTATGACTATTTAGCTAAACTTTCGATTTAAAAGAACATTATAATATGGAAAACTCAACATTAGAAAAATTACGTTATCCTATCGGAAAATTTATCGCCCCGGAAATTTATTCAAGCGATTATCTCAATACTAAAATAGCAGAAATCGCCAGTTTCCCAGAACGATTAAAAAAAGAAGTACTTCATTTAACCGAGGAACAACTCGAAACACCGTATCGACAAGATGGCTGGACTATTCGTCAAGTAATTCATCATTGTGCCGACAGTCACATGAATTGTTTCATTAGAATCAAATGGGCGCTGACCGAAGATAATCCAACAATAAAATTCTATCATGAAGATCGTTGGGCTGAATTACATGATAATTTGACAATGCCTATTCAACCTACTCTTTCTTTTCTGGAAGGTTTACACTTTCGCTTGGCATATTTAATGAATAGTCTATCTGAAGCAGACTTAGAAAAAACTTTTATTCACCCTGAAAACAACAAGGAATTTAAAATTAAGGAAACAATTGGAACGTATGCTTGGCATGGAAACCACCACTTAGCACATGTCACGGAATTAAAAAAACAAAAAAGTTGGTGATCGAACTTTTAAACTTTTTTCTCCACTAATAAAAAAATTCCAAATACAACTTAGTTTGCATTTGGAATTTTTATTTTTTAAGGAATATTCAAATATTTATGCGTTTGAAGGGAAACACGCCATTTTGGGTTGTTCATCACATAATCTACAATCAGCGGAGTCATTTCTTCCTTTTTACTCCATTCAGGCTGTAGAAATAGAATCGCATTACTATTCACTTTTTCAGCTTGCTCTTCGGCAAAAATAAAATCATGCTTGTTATAAATGATAACTTTCAACTCGTGTGCATTATCATAAACCGTTTCTGTTGGTAATTTGTTTTTCTTTGGAGACAAGCAAATCCAATCCCAAGTTCCTGTAAGCGGATACGCTCCTGAAGTTTCAATATGAACCTTTCTATTCTTTTCTTTTAACTTTTGCGTCAGCAAATTCATATCCCACATTAAAGGTTCTCCACCAGTAACAACGACAGTTTCTGAATATTTGCTTGCATTTGTAACTATTAAATCGATACCTGTTGGAGGATGTAATTCAGCATTCCAGCTTTCTTTAACATCACACCAATGACAACCCACATCACATCCGCCTATTCTAATAAAGTATGCAGCTGTCCCAGTATGAAATCCTTCCCCTTGAATAGTATAAAATTCCTCCATCAATGGAAGCATAGCCCCTTTATTAACCTCTAACTGTATTTCTTTTGATAACATTTATTTTATTTAAAGTGCAAAGATAGTTAATTTGAAAAGGAGTTAATTTGAAAACTTAGACTAAAGTAAACTTTCAAAGGGATAAATAATTTAATAATCCCATTCATGAAAATAAATTTTAAAAAAAACTGTAAATATTAATCATAAAAAAACCGATAGCCAAAAGACTATCGGTTTTTGATATTAAAAAATTTAGTTATTTTAAAATTTTTATAGATTCCAAAGCATAATTATTTGTTGGATCTAAGGCTAATGTTTTTTTAAAATATTCAATCGCTTTAGGTTTATCTGTATTAGCAAAACTTGCTGCCATATTATTATAGCTTTCAATAATTTTAGCTTTTACAGCTGGTTTAGCAAGTTCCTCAGCTCCTAACTCTGTAGTTTTTGCAACATAATCTTCATAGTTCTTAACCATGACATCATCTTTTTCAAGCAATCTGTTTGTTCTTGCTCTGTATAGATAGGCTTCTAGATAAGCTGGAGAAGCTTCCAATACTTTCTCAAAAGCTGCATCTGCTTTTTGTAATGCAACAACATCTACCTTTACATCTTTCCCTTTATTAATATTAGCATAATAATTTGCTAAACCATAATATACATTGTCATCTAGAAAATTTGTTGATTCTTTAGTATTTGCTCCAAATTCAAATATAGCAGCAGATTCATTGTATAATTTTTGTGTAAATAATTTTTTACCAACTTCACTTAAATCCTGTACTGCTAAAGGCTCCATTTCTATGGCCTTTTTGATATCTGCCATACCTGAACTAAAAGCGCTCGGATCTATTGATAATCCATCAGCACTAGTTCCTTTTTTAATTTTAGTCAAACCCAAATATAAATAATCTAAAGCGATAGCTTTATTTCCTGGTGCAGTGATAAAACTTTCCAATGATTTAATAGCCACATCCACATTTCCATTTTTATAAGCAGCATATCCTAAATAACGATATATTCTTGGATTAACCTTATCTAATTCAATCATTTTATTAGCCTCAGCTTCAAGAGCTACATAATCTTCAATCAAGATAAGAAAATCGGCACGACGCATTCTTGAGTGAATAGAATAGTCCGTAAGAGACATGTATTTGTCATAATGA
Organism: Flavobacterium yafengii; assembly: GCF_030010375.1. Taxonomy (GTDB): domain Bacteria; phylum Bacteroidota; class Bacteroidia; order Flavobacteriales; family Flavobacteriaceae; genus Flavobacterium; species Flavobacterium yafengii. The sequence goes on from NZ_JASCRY010000001.1 coordinate 6,598, forward strand.
CCTATTGCCGTTTTATAATTTGCAGCAGCTTGAGACGGTTTATTACGTGCGATTTTATAATATGTTTCAGCTAACTCTCTGTAAACCGGTCCATAATTAGGATTTATTGCAATTACTTCGTTATATGCTTTTAAAGCTTCATCATACGATTTAGCACCTTTCAACAAAACACCTAATTGCATTTTAGCTCTTAACAAAGTATTATCTGCTTGAAAAGCACTTCTATAAGCAACGTAAGCTTCATTTTGTTTCCCATCCCCATAATAAGCATCTCCTAAAGCAAGTTGCAATTGAGCATCTTGAGAATTATTTATCACAGCACGATTCAAAATTGCAATTGCACTTTTATAATCCGGTTTTGCAGCATTCATGTAAGCTCTAGCGATGTAAACATGCTCTTGCACGTCTTTTTTTCTCATGTCTTTAGTCGCCAAAGCAAATTTAGCTTGTGCACCAGTCACATCATTTTTATCTAAATCCATTTGACCTAAACCAATATAATTCAATTTAGCCTCATCAGATGCATTTAATCCATTTTGAAAATAAATCTTAGCAGAATCTTCCACACTTTGTGTAAGATACACATTCCCTAAAGTAAAGAAAGCAGCACCATTACTTGGTTTTGTTTTGATAATCGATTTTAATATCGTTTTTGCGCTTTCAAATTGCTCTGCATCGATAGCCTTTTTTGCCTGATTAATATCTTGTGCTTGACTCGCAAAAGCGGAAGCCAACAATGCAACACTAAAAAATTTTAATTTATTCATTTTAATTGTAGTTAATTTATTTTTTATCATTTTGGCCTTTTCCTATTATTGTAAACTTCCTTGTAGGAATACGAACAGGTAGCAATCCAGATTTTAAAATTATTCTTTGTCCGACATCTCCAGCAACAAATGAGGCGAAGCCCATTCCTAATCCAGAAAAACCTTGACAATTGATTATATACAAATCACGTGCCAAAGGGTATTTTCCTTCTGCTATATTATTTTGTGATGGAATGTAATAATTATCACCATTAAGCCCTTTTACACTTAAAGTAGCTACATCATCAACGTATTTCTGCATAGCTGGGAGTGGCTGTGAAAGCCAATTAACACCAACTACACCTATCATACCATCATTTTCAGAAACATATTTTATAACTTCATCATTAGATTTAAATGAGAAAACACCTTTTTCAGGGATAGCATTTATACCTGCCAAAGAATTCATGTAACGGACTGTACTTGAGTTTAGGTTATCAAAAACCAATCCTTTGATTGACGCTACTGACTTACCTTGCATAAAACTAATAACATCTTTTAACGCTACTAGAGTATCTTTATTGCTTTTATTAGAGATAAAAGCTACAGCATCGGTAGCAAAAACAGTTATTTTAGGATTAATTTTTCTTTGTTTAAAAATTTTCAATTCTTCAGTAGTCAAATTTCTAGATAAGATAGCTATTGCAGCTTTTTCATTAAATAAAGAGTTAACAGTTTCAGATTCAGATTTAGCAACAAGTTTTACTTTAGCCTCATATTCATTTTCAAATACAGCTACTTGATCTTCAATAATAGGAGCCAAAGTTTCATCTACGTAAATTGTAGTCGATCCTTTCAGTATAGTTTCATTGTCTTTTTTATTAGTAGCTTTATTACAAGCTAACACTAAAATTACCAGTGAAAATAAAATGAAATACGGAAGTTTTGAATGATTTTTCATGATCTAGTTATTATTATCATTAATAATTCGAAAGAATCTAAAAGAAGCATATACAATAAGTAAAGCCCCAAAAGCAATTCTATAAGTAGGTTCCATTGCTAGAGGGAAATTCTTCATAAAGATAATAAATAAACCTAAAACAAGGTAAACCAGAAAAAACAAAATTCCTAAAACAAGAAGAAATCGCTCTTTAAGCGATTTCTTCTTAATATTATTAAGTATGTTATTTAACATTATTCTGCAGATTGAATAGTAATTGGAAGAGAATAAAGTACTCTCACTTTTTTACCATTTTGCTCACCCGGTGTCCATTTAGGACATTTTTTCAAAACACGGATAGCTTCTTTACCTGTTCCATAACCGATATCTCTAATTACTTTAATATCAGTCAAAGAACCGTCTTTTTCAACTACAAAAGTAACATAAACTTTACCTTTTAATCCTTCTTCTTCTGGAGTTTGATAGTTATTACCAACAAATTTGTAAAATTTATCGATTCCTCCTGGAAAATCAGGTTTAACCTCAATACCAGCAGTGTTATAAATTTGGTTATCAACTTCTTCAACTACAGCTGCAGTTCCGGTACCTACCGGCTCAACAGTTAAAACAGCATCTGGATCTCCTTTAATAGTTTCAGCACCTAATTTTTTATCTTTAATTTCGACAGTTTTAGGTGGCTCTTCAGTTACTTCCTCCGCTTTTGCAACCACTGGTTTAACAAATTTTACCTGATCTACTTTTGGTGGCGGTGGTGGCGGTGGTGGAACATCTTTTTTTATTTCTTCTTTAGGTGGTAATTTAATACTAACAATTTTAGTATCTAAAGTCTCATCACCTTCCGAAGAATCTGGTAGTAAGCTTAAAATAAGCGGCATACTAACAGCTAGAGCAAAAACAATTGCACCAAAGATAAGTGCTCTAACAGTAGTCTTGTTATTTGATTTTCTTAGTTCGTAAGCTCCATAAGCTTTATTACGACCTTCGAATACAATATCAAGCCATTGGTTTGTGAATATATCTAATTTCATTTTTCTTAATTATTAGGTTATAGAGTAAATACGAAAATCTTATTTACCTTCTAACAATTTTAGTTCCTCTGGAGAAAAATCATTTACAATTGCATTTGAAGGTACTCCAACAATAGCCATTTCATCTAGTATGTCTACTAAATTACGGTAATTTGATTTTTTACTTGGTTTGATAATTACTATTAAACCTTTGTCTTTGTTCCCAGTGTATTCAACTACTGATTTTTTTCTTTTCAATAATTCTTTACGAATACCCTCTTTACCATAGGAAATATCTTTAGGACCAGCAATTGGAGTTGCTAATAAACCCATATAATAAACCATCTTATCATTGTCTCCTAGTAAAACCGTTAAAGTACGGTTTTCATCAACCTTGATTGGTTTATCAGTAGGATCATCTTCTTTATCAGGCAAACCCAAAGGCATCGATTGCGGTTTAGACAACGTAGTCGTAAGCATAAAGAACGTAATCAATAAGAACGCCAAATCTACCATAGCAGTTAAATCCACTTTTGAGTTTGACTTTTTACTTCTTACTTTTCCACCTTTTTTGCCTCCACCGTCGCCGGTATTTAATTCAGCCATTTTAGTGTATTTTTTTAATTATTTTTCTGTTGCTCTCAAACCTGTAACTAGAAAGAAGTTATTGATTTTCTGGTCTTGTAAAATATCCATAACTTTTTTAATTGCAGGATATTCTTCTTTTGCATCACCTTTTATAGAAAGCTGCAATTCTTTGTCATTAACATCAATATTTGCAATACGAGAATTGTATATCCACTCATGCAATTGATTATCCAATGAATCTTTAGGAATCCCTGGTTGTAAACCCGGTTTACTTCTGTCCGCAGTCTTCATTGCAATCAGTTGCTTAAGATTGGTAATTGGAACTCCAATACCTTCCATTAAAGCAAATTTTGCAGATTCTTCTTCCGTAAATGCAACACCGTATTTTTGACCCATCAACTCAAGTGCCTTTTTTCTAACTTCTCTTCCCTTTAAGTCAAAGAAAACTTTTCCTTTTCCAACAGTTATAGTAGCTAAATTATCATCCGGCAACTTTGATTGAACTGTTGACGCAGGAGTATCAACTGGCAATGCTTCTGGTATCTTAGCTGTTGCTGTCATTACAAAGAACGACAACAAAAGAAAAGCGACATCACACATAGCCGTCATATCAGTAGACCCTGCTTTTTTTTGCATTTTTATAGCCATTAATATTCTTTTTTATACTTACAAGAAAATAGAATCTGTTTTCCAGACCTCTATTTCCCTGTAAATTAAATTATTAATTATTTTTGTGTACTTCTGAAGTGTCTGTAAGTATTTACAATTGTATTACCTGCCTCATCAATAGAGTAAGTCAAAGTATCAATTTTAGAAGTAAAGAAGTTGTAAGCAATAATTGCTAAAGCAGAAGTAGAAATACCTGTAGCAGTATTAATCAAAGCCTCAGAAATACCATTTGCAAGTGCAGCTTGATCCGGAGTACCAGCAGCAGATAAAGCACTAAATGCTTTAATCATACCCGTTACCGTTCCTAACAAACCTGCAAGCGTACCCAATGATACCATTGTAGAAAGTACAGTCATGTGCTTCTCTAACATTGGCATTTCTAATGAAGTAACCTCTTCAATTTCTTTGTGAATAGTTTCAGCAGCAGCTTCGCTATCTAAACCTTCTTTTTTAACTTCTTGGTATTTCAATAAAGCTGATTTTATTGGATTTGCAACAGAACCTTTTTGTTTGTCACATGAAGCTATAGCTCCTTCAATGTTACCTGCTTTAATGTCTTTTTGTACACTTGTCATGAATTGATCAAGATTTCCTGTACCAGCTGCTTTTGAAATTACAGCATAACGCTCAAATGAGAACACAACAACCATTAATAACAATCCTAACAATACCGGTACAATAGGACCTCCTTTATAAACCATTGCTAACATATTTCCTGGTAATGGGTGACCTGTATTAACACCGCCTTCAAAATTAGCGCCATTACCCATTATGAAATTCCAAATTAACCATCCAACAAAAATACATGCTACTATAATGATTCCTGAAATCATTCCTCCTCCGTTTGCACCTTTTTCTTTTTTAACGTTTGCCATTTTTTTTAATTTTAATAGTTTTAAATAAATTATCTTAGTTATATTAAACTTGTAGTAGAGCAAATTTATATTTTTAGTTTAAATAAAAAAACTTTTTTTAATTTTATTATAATTAAATTTATTTCAAAAACACATTTGCAATTTACTGCTTTGCATTTATATCAAAATACTCAAATAAATCTACTCTTTTACAAAAAAAAACGTATTTTTTTATGATATATTAACACAATATTTCAAAAAATAACTCTCTTTTATCAAAACTAATATTTTATATTATTAACAATAAAAAAGCAGGAAAACTGCAGTATGCACTAAAATTTCAGGTTTTGTAAAAAAAATAATACCTTGCAGATGATTTAAATCTAAACTTATTATGAGCAGAAAAGAAGATTTCATACAACAAATTACAGACGGATATAGCTCTAAAGGAGAAAGCATTACTCTTGGCGGAGCAATATTAGACGGTGAAGCATTACCCAATGCACAGGTGAAGATACCCTTAAAAACCTTAAACCGTCATGGATTAATTGCAGGAGCTACCGGAACAGGGAAAACTAAAACTATCCAAGTACTCTCTGAACAATTATCATCCTTTGGAGTACCAGTATTGATGATGGATATAAAAGGTGATTTTAGTGGCATCGCAAAAGAAGGCGAAGAGAAACCATTTATTACTGAACGCCATACTAAAATAAACATACCTTATAATACCGCAAGTTTTCCAGTTGAATTATTGACTTTATCTGAACAAAATGGTGTTCGTCTTAGAGCTACTATCTCTGAGTTTGGACCAGTTTTGTTTTCTCGAATCCTAAATCTAAATGATACTCAAGCTGGCGTTGTTTCTGTTATCTTCAAATATTGTGATGACAATAAAATGCCTTTATTGGATTTAAAAGACATCAAAAAAGTAATCAATTATATCACTGAAGAAGGAAAAGATGAAATTGAGGAAAGCTACGGCAAGATTTCTACTTCAACAACGGGTACCATCCTTAGAAAGATAATAGAATTAGAACAACAAGGTGCCGAACTATTTTTTGGCGAAATGTCTTTTGACGTTGACGATTTAATGCGCATTGACGAAAATGGAAAAGGATACATCAATATCTTAAGATTAACCGACATTCAAGACAAACCAAAACTATTTTCAACATTTATGCTGAGTTTATTAGCTGAAATCTACCAACAAATGCCCGAAAAGGGAGATTCAGACCAACCAGAATTAGTTATTTTTATTGATGAAGCTCATTTAATTTTTAATGAGGCCAGCAAAGCATTATTAGAACAAATAGAAACGATAGTAAAACTTATTCGCTCTAAGGGAATTGGGATTTACTTTATCACACAAAACCCAATGGACATTCCAAGTGGCGTTTTGGCGCAATTGGGTTTAAAAATCCAACATGCTTTGAGAGCTTTTACTGCCAATGATCGAAAAGCTATCAAACAAACTGCAGATAATTACCCCACATCTGAATTTTATAAAACTGATGAAATTTTAACCAGCCTTGGAATTGGAGAAGCGCTCGTTACCGCATTAAACGAAAAAGGAATTCCAACACCACTTGCAGCAACAATGATGCGTGCCCCGATGAGCAGAATGGATATTTTAACTGAAAGTGAGATTCAAGAAATCAACAACAAATCTAAACTGGTAAAAAAATATAGCGAACTTATTGACCGCGAAAGCGCTTATGAAATGCTAAATAAAAAAATTACTGTTATTGAAGAAGCTGCTGCAGAACAAGAACAGGAAAAAGCATCTGAAAAAGAAGAAAGCAAAGGTCCGAGTACTGCGAGCGTAGTAGGCAAATCTGTTTTAAAAGTATTGACAAGTGCTACATTTATAAGAGGTGCTTTTGGTGTTTTGACAAAAATGTTTAAAAAATAAAATTCCACATTACCCTTTTAGAATTAAAACACTAGAAAGGTATTTTAAAAAGTAACAATTAAAAATGAAAAAATATTTTATTCAAAAAGCTCCTTTTATAGTTCCAACAACTGACGGTAAACTAATCGAAGAGCATCACGGAATTGTTACCACAAACAATCCCGAAATTTCGATTGCACACATGATTGCGCCTCCTAAGTGGAGCGAACCTTTTCAAACACCTGAATTTGAAGAATACACCTATGTGATAAAAGGAAGAAAGCAATTCATCATCGAAGATGAAATTGTAATTCTTGAAGCGGGTCAATCAATAAAAATTGAGAAAAATACTCGAGTGCAATATTCCAATCCTTTTGACGAACCTTGTGAATATATTGCTATTTGTAAGCCTGCTTTCGATTTTACTAAAGTTCACCGTGAAGAATAAACAGTGTGGGTAAAATAAATACTATCGTAAATATACAAGCAGTAGTTTAAAAAAATTATTGTAACAACTCTAAAATTTTATTCTCTACCGTTTCGGTATTCCAAATATTCTCGATGTTTTCCATTTTCAAAACTTCTTCCATAATAGCATTTTGATAATCCCCAATAGCCAAAGCTTCTGTATAAGGACGATCACTAAAGGTAACTCTACTATAAAGCGGAATCCATTTTTCAGGATATTTATCTGAAAATGATTTTTCTATTTTCTTTTGCAATAAGAATTTCTCATCAGCCGTTTTAGAACTCATTTCCATAAAATTGCGATAAGAAAGTTCTGCAATGGCATCAGCATTAGGTTTACGGGATTTTTGATATTCAGAGAAAATCGTTTTCCAATCATCCCCGTATTCCTCAATCATATCATAAAGAATCGAAATGTCCTCAAAACCCGCATTCATTCCTTGCCCGTAAAATGGAACAATGGCATGACAAGCGTCACCTATTAAAGCGATTTTATCTTCATATGTCCACGGAAAACACTTCATCGTCACTAAAGTACTTGTTGGGTTTTTGAAAAAATCCTCAGTCAGTTTAGGAATTACATCAATAGTATCCGGTAAGTTTTTCTCAAAAAAAGTTTCTACCTCTTTTTGGTTTTTCAAAGAAGCAAAAGAATTTTCTCCTTCAAAAGGCATAAATAAAGTACATGTAAAACTACCATCTAAATTAGGCAATGCAATCAACATATACTCTCCTCGAGGCCAAATATGAAATGAATTCTTATCTAGTTTATGCGTTGCATCCGAGTTTGCAGGAATGTTTAATTCCTTATATCCAATAGGTAAAAATTCTTGTGAATAATCAAACATGCTTTGACGCTGCATCCGATGACGGATTCTGGAAAAAGCTCCATCGGCACCAAAAACCATATCATATTTCTTTTCTTCCCAAGCACCTCTTTCGGTTTCACCGATGTGCAAAGTAGCATCATCTAAGGTTACATCCCAGATTTTATGTTCAAAAAAGAATTCGGCTCCTGCGGCTTCCGCCAAATCGATCATTTTTCTATTCAAAGTTCCTCTGGAAATCGAGTAAATAGATTCGCCTTCTTGTCCGTAATTTTGAAAATTAAGTTTATCAACAAGATGAATGGCCCTTTTATCCATTGGGATGGCAATTTCTCGCACGGCATCTCCCACTCCTACGCCATCAAGCGCTTTCCAACCTCGGTTAGACATAGCTAGATTGATAGAACGGCCAGAAAATTGAATTTGTCTAATATCTGGGCTTCTATCGAAAACATGAACCGTATGACCAGCTTTGCGAAGGTAAATAGCTAATAAAGATCCAACTAATCCAGAACCTACAACCGCTATTTTTTTGGGAATTTGCATTAATTTTTTATAAAAAGTTAAGCAAAATTACTGATTTTATTAGACTAAGAACTTTAAAACTATTAATTTTTACGTGGAATAAAAACCAATTTTGTTGAAGTTCTAACAATCTCCTCCTTATTCAGCATCATTCTTCTAAATTTTCCAGTATTATAAAGCTCCGCTTGATCACTGTAATGCGCACTTAAAGGGTTTCCTGATTGCCCTGTTGGAAGGATGCTCCAGCTGTTTTCGATATCCGAAAAATCAATAATCCTTCTTGTTGACGGACCTCCTTTTACGATATAATTTCCATCATCGGTAAAATCAAAAAACAAATTATTAATGACTTCTGTAGCACCCGAAACCTCAAAAGGACCTACATTGAAAATCCTTCTTAGCGCAGCCACTTTACCCAATGGATGCTGATGTTCTACCGTATGAACTTTATTCCAAGTCCAATCAGCAACCGAAGTTCCCAATTGTTCTTCTAAAGCTACTATTGATTCTTTAAACGATTGTGATATAATTTTACTTCGGGTTTCTTTTTCATTTTTAGTACTTATATTATCCCACCAAGGCGACGCTGCATTCACAATTTGTTTTGCAATAATTTGCTTCATAATATGTGTTCCTAAAAATTGCTTGAAATGAGCTGCACCAAGTTCATCTTCGAAAGTATTTTTTAAATAATTAAAAATCCATTTATTGTAAATTGTTGGTGCAACATCAGCAAGATTATTCGAACCTTTCCATTCTTTCAAAACAGTCAAAGCTTCTTTCTCGTTTTCAGAAAGTGTTTTCTGATCTATATTTGAGATTAACTGTTTCACCACTTCGGGAGCAACTGATGACGTATTATCAAAAATCATTTCCCCCACAGCAGTTTTATCCCAATTTGATTTTGGTTCTAATAACTGCGTAATTCTTTTTGCTCTGTCTTCAGGAAGGTAATACCCTGGATATAAAAATCCATCTATGGGTTCCGGCTGATTATTCGCAGAATACACATAATTCCATTTCGGATTTACCGCCGATGGATTTTTGGAGAAATCCAGATACTCTTTAATGTCATCTTTTCCACTCGCGCCATCCAAAATAAAATTAGGATTTACGCCCGCATTATGCTTGTATAATTTTCCCGTTGCCCACCAAGCCACATTTCCTTTGGCATCACCATACATCACATTCAATCCTGGCGCCGCTATTAAACTGACCCCTTTCTGGAAATCGGCTTTACTTTTAGCGTGCGAAAGTTGATAAACAGCATCTAGAATTTGTATGGGTTGCTGCGTATAAATCCAAGACATCGCAACAGGTTTATCTTTCATTAAACCATCAATCAAGTCATTAACAACCGGCCCGTGGCGAGTCACTTTTACATTCAAAACCACATCAGCAGAATCTTTTACTTTTATTGTTTTTTTTCGAATTTCATACGCACTGAAACCAGTTGGTGTCTTATAAGCATTTGCATCATTTGGATTATTCTCCTCTTGGTACAAATCAATATCATCATTCTCAAACATAGTCAAACCATACGCATACTCGCGATTGTGCCCCAATAAAGGATACGGAGTTCCAGCCAGATAACAGCCATACAATTCAAAATCTGGCGTTACAAGATGTGCTTCATACCAAGTTCCCGGTTGCGAAAACCCAATGTGTGGATCATTAGCAAAAATGACTTTGCCGTTTTTAGTTTTCTTTGGAGCAATAACCCAACTGTTACTTCCTATAAAAGGAGAAATTGGAGACTGATCTAAAATAGAGGCTACCGACTTTGAAATAGCGCTATATTCTTGAGCAGTTTCTTTTGCATTTTTAATTCGGGTGGTATTAAACGAACCATCAATACCAAAATCTTTGAGATACTCCATTCCGTATTTGTTTCGAATATCAGTCAATAACGGATCTGATTTTTGAGCCATCGCAAAACTAAAAGACATATAACCAAAAATATTATAAACGTCTTTAATTGTAAATTTCTCTTTCTTAACCCCAACTAAACTAAACTCTATTGGCGTTGTTCCTTCCTCTAAGTATTGATTAATTCCATCTAAATAAGCTATAGTCAATTGATAACTTGGGCTGTTTTTATCCAAAGCTGCAATTGCTTTTGCTGAAGCTTCTTCAATTCCAAGTCCTGCAAAGAATTTATCATTTTTTAGTGCCACTGAGCCAAAAATCTCCGATAATCGTCCCGGAGCAATGCGACGCATCAATTCCATTTGCCACAATCGATCTTGCGCATGAACATAACCCAAAGCCATCATTGCATCCTTTGAATTTGTTGCATAAATATGTGGAACGCCAAACTCATCAAAATAAACTGTCGTTTCTTTTTGAATATTTTTAAGTTGCAATTTGCCTTCATATTTTGGCTTTAGATAAAATCCATAAATAATTAAAGCCACAACTAAAACTGCCACTACCGAAAGTAAAACGAGAAGAACTATTTTAAGTTTTTTCATATTTAAATAAATTGATAAACAAATATATACGATTTGAAAGTTATTTAAAATAATTTATTTAAACGAGTGCGGTTCTGGTAAAATCGATTAAATACCATTATTTGTTTAATTTATTTTAAAATTAATTAAACAAAAAGTATATTTGTTCCAAATTAAAAAGATATGAAACACATTTCTAGAGATGATATTTCTCAAATGGAGAAAGTCGAAAGATTGAATTTAATTAATTCTTGCACCGGTTATAAATCAGCTAATCTTCTGGCTACAAAATCCCTTGATGGAAAATCTAATGTAGCAATTTTTAGCAGCGTGACCCATTTAGGAAGCAATCCGGCACTAATAGGATTTATCATGAGACCAACAACCGTTCCCAGAGATACATATAAAAACATAAGAGAAAATGGTTATTTTACCGTAAATCATATTACTGTAGATATGATTGAAGATGCGCACCATACCTCAGCAAATTATGAATTAGGCATTTCTGAATTTGATAAAACTAATTTAGAAGAAGAGTACAAACCTAATATTGAAATCCCTTTTGTGAAAGGAAGCCCAGTTCAATTGTATTGCAAATATGTGAATGAATATTACATCAAGGAAAATGATACGATTCATATAATTGCCTCTATTGAAAATTTATTTTTTGAAGAAGAATTAGAACATAAAGACGGTTGGTTACAAATTGACAAAGGAAATGTTATAGCACTAAATGGTCTTGATGGATATTGTTTACCTAAATTAATAGACCGCTTTCAATACGCAAGAAAAGAACTTCCAACCACTTCCTTTTTTAAAAAATAAAAAATGACAAAACTACGGCTAATCCTTGGTGATCAGTTGAATTTAGAACATTCTTGGTTTCAGGAAAATGATGACAATACTATTTATGTCCTTGCCGAAATGCGTCAGGAAACCGACTATGTAAAACATCATATCCAAAAAGTGGTGGCATTTTTTCTTTCGATGAGAAATTTTCACACCACAATACAAGCACTCGGACACCAAGCGGTCTATCTTCAAATTACCGATACCGATAATCCACAGGATTTAGAAAAAATCATTGCCGTTTGTATCGAAAAATATAAAATAGAAAAATTTGAGTACCAGTTACCTGACGAATATCGGTTAGATCAACAACTAAAAACGATTTGTTCCAATCTAAAAATCGAATCAGAAGCTTTTGACACTGAACATTTTTACACCACGCGTCATGAACTTTCTGATTTTTTTGAGGGAAAGAAATTGTTGTTGATGGAGAATTTTTATCGCAACATGCGAAAAAAACACCACGTTTTAATGAATGGATCAACTCCTGTGGGAAACCAATGGAATTTTGATGCCGATAATCGTAAAAAATACAAAGGTGAAGTTCCAGTGCCATCAGAAAAAAATTTTCACGCCAATGTTTCTGAAGTTGTTTCCCAAATCAAAGAAGCTACTATCGTCACTTTTGGAAATATCGATGTAAATAATTTCAGTTGGCCTACTTCCCGTCAGCAATCTTTAGAGGTATTAGATTATTTCTGCGCTAATCTGCTGAAACATTTTGGGGATTATGAAGATGCAATGCATACCGATGAAAAATTCCTTTTCCATTCTCGTTTGTCTTTTGCTATGAACAGTAAAATGCTTTCGCCAAAAGAGGTAATCGAAACTGTCATTGCTTTTTATCATGCCAATGAAACTGAAATAACCCTTTCACAAGTAGAAGGATTTGTGAGACAAATTCTGGGTTGGCGTGAATATATTCGAGGAATTTATTGGAAAGAAATGCCCAATTACGCCCAAATGAATGTCTTGAAAAACGACAACAAATTACCGAATTTTTTCTGGACGGGTAAAACCAAAATGAATTGCATGAATCACGCTATCAATCAAAGTTTAGACGAAGCTTATGCACATCATATTCAACGGCTCATGGTAATAGGAAATTTTACACTACTGACACAAATTAATCCTGACGAAGTAGATGCTTGGTATCTGGGCATTTACATAGATGCTATTGAATGGGTCGAAATGCCTAACACCCGCGGTATGTCACAATACGCAGATGGCGGAATTATTGCTACAAAACCCTATGTTTCTTCCGGAAGTTACATCAATAAAATGAGTAATAATTGTGCCAAATGCCATTACAATGTCAAAGAAAAATTTGGAGAAAAAGCGTGTCCTTTCAATTCGTTATATTGGAATTTTCTAGATGAGAAAAAAGAGTATTTTAAAGGAAATCAACGCATGGGAATGATGCTGAATTTATTGAATAAAATAAATCCCGAAGAATTATACAAAATCAAAGTTAAAGCCAATGCCATTATCCAAAATATGGATTCTTATTAAACTGAAACATCCATAAATAAAAAGAGTGTATAAATTCGATACGAACTTATACACTCTTTTTTTATTAAAAGAATAAATCTATTCCTTTTTACTTCCGTCTATAATAGCTCCTGTTCCCGCACCAATACCAGCACCGGCAACACCACCAATTATAGCTCCTTGAACTTTTTTCTTACTTATAATTGCCCCTGTTGCTGCTCCAACTCCAGCTCCAATTACGGCACCTTTAGCAGTACTGCTCCAACCTTTCTTTTGTGTGGTTGTTGTAGTGGTAGTTGTAGCCGATGGTTTATTAACAACGATAACTTCTTTTTGAGTCTCAATTTTAGTTTCCTCAATTTTAGCCATTTCAACCTGCATGGAATCAATAACTCTTTGTTTTTCAATTTCTACTTTCATGGAATCGACAGTCGCTAGTTTTGCTTTTTCAATTTCCATTTTCCCTTGATTTTGACAAGAAACAACAACTGCAGCTATTAGTATAAAATATAATGCTTTCATAATTTTAAGTTTTGTAATTAATAACTCTACAAAGAAACATTTAAAACCATCAATAAACTTTATACAATTTAAACTATTTTTTATATAATTCAATGTCTGAATTATTTTTGAATCCCCGATTTCAATATTTGTCCAAAGTGATACATGTCTTCAAAAGAACAATACAATGGAACTGGCGCCAATCGAATAACATTAGGTTCGCGCCAATCCGTGATGACGCCATTTTTCATAAGATAATCAAACAAACTACGCCCTTCCCCATGAAGTAGTACTGATAATTGTGAAGCTCTTTCTGATGGATTTGACGGTGTAATGATTTCGAAAGTACTATCGACTTCTTTGTCTATTTCGTGCAGAATGAATTCTAAATAGGAAGTAATTGCATCTCTTTTTTGAATTAAAGCGTCCATCCCAATTTCATCAAACATTTCTACAGATGCTAAATATGGCGCCAGAGAAAGTACCGGTAAATTACTTATTTGCCAACCATCGGCTCCATGAATTGGATCAAAAGTGGGTTCCATTTTGAAACGACGCTCTTTATTATGTCCCCACCAACCCGCGAATCGTGGCAACTCCGAATTGTTGTGGTATTTCTCATGAATGAAACATCCCGAAGCATTTCCAGGACCTGAATTCATGTATTTGTAACTGCACCAAGCTGCAAAATCCGCATTCCAATCGTGCAATTCCAGTTTTATATTTCCTGCGGCATGCGCTAAATCCCAACCAACATAAGCACCTACTTTATGACCCGCAGCTGTTATGGTTTTCATATCAAAAACTTGTCCTGTGTAATAATTGACACCGCCTATTAAGACCAAAGCCAACTCCTCACCTACTTCTTCAATTTTAGCCAAAACATCTTCTAAGCGAATGTTGTGTTCTCCTTCGCGACGCTTGATTTCAACAATAGCATCTTCCGGTTTGTATCCATGAAAATGAACCTGACTTTGAAACATATATTGATCCGAAGGAAATGCTTTTTCTTCGCAAATAATTTTATATCTGGTTTTTGTAGGTCGGTAAAAAGAAACCATTAACAAATGAAGATTGACCGTAAGCGTATTCATCACGGTAACCTCACTTGGTAAAGCGCCCACAATTTTACTCAAAGGATTTGCAAATCGTTCGTGGTAATCCCACCACGGTTTTTCACTGTAAAAATGACCTTCAACAGCTAAACTTGCCCAATCATTCATCACCTCATCTACATAATTTTTAGTACGTTTGGGCTGCAATCCCAATGAATTTCCCGTAAAATAAATTACTTTTTTTCCATTTACCTGCGGAAAAATAAATTCATCTTGGTATTTATGTAATTGATCTTGCGAATCGAGTTGTTTTGCAAATTCAAGGGTGTTTTCGAATGCCATATTTTGTATTTTGTTTGTAAAAGTAGTAAAAAAAGGCTGATAGAGAAAAGACTTATCTCTGATTGACGAGAGTCAAAATAGTTAAAATTCCGAATAAGAAAAAATAGTTCCCTAATACTATACTGAAATAAAAAACAACTCGTTATTATTAATATTCAATTGAATTTAAAATTCTTACCCATGCTCAAAAACAGTTTGAACGTTATTATTATTGCTATCGCCGTGGTAATCTCCTCGTATTTATTTTCGAATGCTTTCCAGAATCGAAATAAAAGTAATGATACCATAAGTGTTACTGGCTCCGGAAAGAAAGATTTCGTCTCGGATTTGATTGTTTGGAACGGTTCTTTTTCTAAAAAAAGTGCGACTTTGAAAGAAGCCTACGCAGCATTGGATTCTGACAGAGAGAAAATAAAAAGCTATTTATCAGGCAAAGGAATTGCTCCGAATGAAATGGTATTCTCAGCAGTGAATTTTAATAAAGATTTTGAAACGACTTACAACGAAAACGGAACCACAAGGCAGCAAATTTTCACTGGATTTACCTTAACCCAAAGCGTGAGCATCCAATCTAAGGAAGTAAATAAAATTGAAGAATTATCCCGACAATCTAGTGAGTTAATCAATTCTGGAGTGGAATTTTATTCTTCTCCTCCTGAATATTACTACACTAAACTTGCCGAATTAAAAATAAAAATGATTGCCGAAGCCACAAAGGACGCCAGTATCAGAGCAAAAAGTATTGCTGAAAATGCAGATGCGAGTTTAGGAAATCTAAAAAAATCAGATATGGGTGTTTTTCAAATTACGGGTCAAAACTCATCGGAAGATTTTTCTTACGGAGGTTCCTTCAATACGCAATCCAAAAACAAAACGGCTAATATTACGGTACGACTGGTGTATCAAGTGAATTAGGAATTCAAATCAGGAATCATCCCGAAATTGTTTTGTGTGAGGGATGGAAGTGGCATCCTTTATTTTCTTTCTTTAAGAAAATAAAGATACAGCGTACAGCCCGACCCTTGGGGCACACCAAAAAAAAATCTCGCCATTACTGACGAGATTTTGTTATTTAGAATATGATGTAATTCAGATTAGATGATTAACATCGCGTCACCGTAAGAATAGAATTTATACTCTTCTTTGATTGCTTCGGCATAGGCTTTTTTCATTAAATCATGTCCGCAAAATGCTGAAACCATCATTAATAAAGTTGATTTTGGCGTGTGGAAATTAGTAATCATACACGTTGGAATCGTGAAATCATGTGGAGGAAAAACGAATTTATTTGTCCATCCATCAAAAGGATTCAAGGTGTTTTGTGACGACACTGAACTTTCAACGGCACGCATAGAAGTAGTTCCTACGGTACAAATACGTTTCTTTTTAGCTTTGGCTTCATTCACAATATCACATGCTTCTTGAGTAATTTTTAATTCCTCAGAATCCATTTTGTGTTTTGATAAATCTTCAACCTCAACCGGATTAAAAGTTCCCAAACCTACGTGAAGCGTTACTTCGGCAAATTTAATTCCTTTGATTTCCAGTTTTTTCAATAAATGTTTCGAGAAGTGCAATCCTGCAGTTGGCGCTGCAACAGCTCCTTCTTCTTTAGCATAAATGGTTTGGTAACGTTCCGCATCTTCCGGAGTTACGTCTCTAGAAATGTATTTTGGGATTGGAGTTTCTCCAAGTTCTGTTAATTTATTTCTGAATTCTTCATAAGAACCGTCGTAAAGAAAACGTAATGTTCTTCCACGAGAAGTCGTGTTGTCGATAACCTCAGCCACTAACGAATCGTCATCTCCAAAATATAGTTTGTTACCAATTCTGATTTTACGAGCAGGATCAACTAAAACATCCCAAAGTCTTTGCTCAGAGTTTAATTCTCTAAGTAAAAAAACTTCGATTCTTGCTCCTGTTTTTTCCTTGTTTCCATACAAACGCGCTGGAAAAACCTTAGTATTATTCAAAATTAAAACATCGCCGTCATCAAAATAATCGATAACATCTTTGAACATTTTGTGTTCTATAGTTCCTTTCTTACGATCAATAACCATTAGACGCGCTTCGTCTCTGTTTTCAGCTGGATATTCGGCAAGAAGTTCTTTAGGTAAATCGAATTGAAAATGTGATAATTTCATTTGATAAAGTTATGAGTTATAGATTATGAAGTATGAGTTTTGAGGTCATACTTCTAAATCGTGTGCAAATATACGATTGTGAGATAGGCGTTGTCAAGTGTTTTGCTGTTTAATTTAGTTTCGAACTTGCAAAGCAACAAAGCGACAACGGTTTAGCCCCGTAAACATTGAGAATTAAGAAGCGATTTCAGTCACATTAAAATCTAATTTTTTCATGTCTTCCCAAAAATCAGGGTATGATTTAGAAACTACTTCCGCATTTTCGATGATTATTGGCACTTTTAAAGCCAAAGGTGCAAATGCCATCGCCATTCTGTGATCGTTATACGTAGCTATTTTAATATTATGATTGATTTCATTTGAAGCCACAAGTGTCAAGCTATCATTGGTAACTGATATATTTGCTCCAAGTTTTGTCAGCTCAATTCGTAGTGCTTCCAGTCTATCGGTTTCTTTAATTTTCAAGGTGTGAAGTCCTGTAAGATGACAACCAATTCCTAAACCAAGGCAAGTAACTACAATGGTTTGAGCAATATCTGGCGTATTGTTTAATTCTAAGTTTAAAGTTTCAGGCTTAAAATTAGGCAGTTTAACCAAAGTCATTTTGTTTCCATCAAAATGCGTTTCAACACCCATTTGTTTGTAGATTTCAACCAAAGCCGAATCGCCTTGTAAACTAGTTTCTCTATAACTGGTCAATGAAATAGTCGCATTTTCTGCCAAAGCTGCTAAACTAAAAAAGTAAGAAGCAGAACTCCAATCGGATTCTACAGTCATTACTTTCGATGCTACTTCTTGTTTTGGATAGACGGTAATTACATTTTCTTCGAAACTGGTTTTGATATCTAAATCATTCAACAAAGCCAATGTCATTTTGATATATGGAACAGAAGTGATTTCTCCTACCAAGGTGATTTCAATACCGTTTTCCAGTTTTGGCGCCACTAACAACAATGCCGATATGTATTGACTGCTTACATTTGCAGGAATAGTAACTTTAGAGGCTGTGATTTTTTGTCCTTTGATTCGAATAGGCGGATAACCTGCTTCTTTCTCGTAGGATATTTTTGCACCTAATTGTTCCAAGGCTTCCACCAAAACTTTTATTGGACGCTCCGTCATTCGCTGAGAGCCAGTCAAAACTACTTCTCGACCTTCGTTTACAGCAAAATAAGCTGTTAGAAATCGCATCGCCGTTCCAGCATGATGAATATCAACTATTCCCTCGTTTCCTTTCAATGCTTTTTGCATTACTTCACTGTCATCAGAGTTGGAAGTATTAGCCAAAGTAATATTTGGAAAAAGTGCTTGTAACAATAATAGTCGGTTGGTTTCGCTTTTTGAACCGGTAACTGCAATTTGAGCTTGTAAATTAGAATGGGAAGTTTGTAACAGTAAATTCATGTTTTTAATTATGAGTTATGAGTTATAGCTTAAGCTTTCGACTCAAATAATTTAAGGACGCAATTTACCACTACTCATTCACAATTCATAATTTACAATTCACAAATTATTTGAGTTTTTCGTTGTTTTTGTGACGGTCTTTGTCACGAATAGACTTTAAATCCATCTTTTTATCGAAAGCAGCCTGCAAATCGATTCCTGTTTGATTTGCTAAACACAATACCACGAAAACCACATCGGCTAATTCTTCGCCTAGATCTTTATTTTTATCGCTTTCTTTTTCAGATTGTTCGCCGTAACGACGGGCAATGATTCGGGCTACTTCGCCTACTTCTTCTGTAAGTTGCGCCATATTGGTCAATTCGTTAAAGTAACGAACGCCGTGTTCTTTTATCCAAGTATCTACGTCGAGTTGGGAATTTTTTAGGTTCATGATTATAGTTTTTTAAGTACTATTTTTTCGTTTTGTTTATCAATAATTTTTTGAAAGAAATTTTTTAAATTACTATAATATTCTGCTTCCATAATAGCAGTATTTATTTCTTTAGTAACAATGATTTGAATTTTATTCCCTTCTACCTGAGTATTAATTACAAATAAAATTACATTGTCTTCGGAAGCTATCTTTATTGATTTCGTAATAGATTCCACTATATAACCATCTGGAATTTCTATATTTATGTTGTATTTTTCCTGCTTTGGATACCCAAAATAAATTGGCATTTGCCTTTTCTCCTGAATAAATGGATTTTTCTTTAACGTAAAAAACAATAGAGGATTAATAAACATTTTACCTCCTATAATTTCACAATGATTTTCTGAGGTAAAAGTAAAAGTTTCTGTAACAGGTTTTGACATATCAGTATCTCTATTTTCAACACTGTAGTCATTAATCAGTATTCCATCCAAATTATTTTCTGATTTTTCAAGATAATTTTCTTCATTTTGTCTGGCATTTTTTTCTCTAAAACTATATGCTTCATAGTCCATTTTTTGAACTCTAAACTTACCTGTAATGACCCCGAGATTATTAACTTTTGTCATCAAAGTATAATTAACTTTAGATGGCATAGTTGGCACAAGATTAATCTCTTGAGAAGTTCCATCTTGCTTAAGAAGTCGCCCAGTCCAGTTCAATACATTCAAGGGCAAAATATTCTGTGTCGTATATTTATGTGTTGCATCTAACAAAATTTGTTTTCCATCAAGATCAGCTGCTGCAATTACATAATTAAAAACTGTTCTATTGGGAAAAGCAGGAACGCCATATTCTACAGTACTTACCAAAACAGGATTGACATTTATACCCGCTAACTTCAACATTGCTATCAAGATAAAATTTATTTCAGCGACATTTCCTGTTTTGTCCAGATAGGCTTGTTTTACTCCTTTTTCTGTAAAATAACCATTTTCTCTGTTCCAATTCATTTTACTTTGAACAAATTTAAAAATGATGTCTAATTTCTCCTTATCAGAAACAGCATTTTTAAGTATCAATTTAACATCTTTGAGAAGATAGAGTTGTTCATTAAGTTCCTTTCCGAAATTTTTATTTTCAAAAATAGTTTTCGCAACCCCTTCCCAAGTTATTGAATAATCCTTGACGGGTTGTTCAGGAAAACGAGTTCTTTCTAACTCATTTTGAATAGAAGATTTATAATTTCTAATATTATCAACATAATCTTCTTCTTTGATTGCTGGGATATTCTCAGTTATGAAAGTACTATTGATTTGCTTATAACTAAAACCGGCCGTTTGATTGTTTTTATCTTCATAATTTTGTGATCCATTAACAACTTTTTCTTCTGCATTAATTTTTATGAATCCAGTTCGAAGAGTTTTATAAATAAAAAACTCCGGCACTTCTGTATTGTATTCAGAATAGTTGATGGGAATATCATATTGATTCTCAAAAACGGGAAACTTTACAATATTTTCAGATTTTATAGTATATTTAAATTCTATAACAGAGCCAACTTTTACATTTGGCATTGATATCGTTGCTTGGTTCCAATATTCGTTTACATTTTTCTTGAAACTTCCTTCATTATTCAGTTTTGTTTTTACTACAGTACCATTTTCTAGATTATACGTTACCGCATTAGAAAATTTCACAGATTCATCATTCATATCTTTGTACCCTACATAATAAGGCACTTGGAAATTTGCCCAACTCAGTCCTTCTTTTTTATATATTTTGATTCGATACCAATATTCATGATTTACCATAAAACCATTTTTCAAATTATAACTAAAAAAAGTTCTTGCTTTTTTGGTCAAAATGGCAGCATTTGCCGTTGTATCTTCGGGATGAGATTTTTCTAAAAGTTCTTTAGTAGAAACTTTTCCTAATTCAAAATTTTGCGATTTTGCCTTCGTAATGATTATAAAAATAAATATCGAAAGTATAACTTTGATTATTTTCATTTAACTATACTTTTTTAAGCACTATTTTCTCGTTTTGTTTTTCAATCATTTTTTGATAAAACTCTTTTAACATTGGATAATAATCTGCAACAACGATTGGTACGTTTATTTGATGCGTAAGTACTAACTGAATCGAGTTGCCAGATGTATTTATCATAAATTTAAATCCTCCCAAATTATCCTCCATATTTAAAAGTAGCGGAGTAGGAATTGTTTCGACTTTATAACCGTCTGGGATTTTAATTGTAATGTTATATTTATCGATAAAAGGAAATCCATAATCTACAGGATAAGCCCTATTTTCTTGTTTAAAAGGATTTTGTTCTACAGCAAAAAACAGCATTGGATTTATATAAATTGCACCACCAATGTTTTCACTAAAATTTGAACTAGAAAACGAAAAATTCTCCACAATTGGAAACTTTAAATCATTTTCGTTTGTTCTCGAATACTCACTTATCTCTATTTTATTGTTATCATTCTCTAACTTTTCAAGATAAACATCTTCTTTAACATTCTTGATATTTCCTCTGAAAATAATCGCATTATAATCTGTTCTTTGACGTTTCAACTTTCCAGAAACTTGTCCGTTAATATCAATCTCATAGTTCATCATTACTACGTCATTTGATGGGGCCTTCGGCATTAAATCTACTTCTATAGAAGTACCGTCATTGCGTATCAATCTTCCTACCCAATTCAAAGCCCTCAATGGTAAAACATTTGGAGTTGAAAATCGATCCGTAGCATCTAGCAACACCAACCCTTTAGGCGTTTCAACTGCAGCAATAACATAATTAAAAGCAGTTCTATTAGGAAACAGTGCAATTCCGTTAGAGCGAGTACTCACTAAAACAGGATTTGCAGTTAATCCCGCATAACGCAACATGGCTGTAAGCATCAGATTAATTTCGGCTACATTACCCGTTTTGTCTTTATATGCTTTTTTCACCCCATCATTGCAGGAATAACCATAATAATCATTCCATTTCACAGTTTCTTTTACATGATTAAAAATTGCTAAAAACTTTTCTTCAGGTGAAGAAAGCCCTGCAATAACAACTTTTAAATCTTCCTCAAAATACCCTGTTTTATTCAATTCAGGCCCAAAATCATCATAATCATAAATTGTTTTAGTCACTGATGCCCAATCGGTTGACAAAGTCTTGTAAGGTTGATTCGGAAATTTTACAACAGAAAGTTCGTGAGAAACACTTGTAGTGTAGTTTGCAATATTATTCACATAAGCTTCCTCTTTCATAGCAGGAAGATTTTCTGCAACATAAACAGTTCTAGTTTCTAAAAATTCTAACTTTTCTTGGGAAGAAGAACTACCCACACTCTCTCCCGGTCTTGCTTCTGACCTGTAAGAATAACTTAAAGATTTATTACTATTTTCCTTGGTGATTTTCGGAGAAATAAAGCCTTTTATGTTTGGATTATACACAAAATATTCTGGAATAGAGGTTTTAAATTCAGAGTAGTTCACAGGAATACTAGATTGAAAACTCCATTCTGTTAATTCACTAAAACGAGATGAACGTATTCTATATTTAAATTCAACAACTGAGCCTACTTTTATATTTGGCATAGTGATTTTTTTTCGTCCCCAATATTTATTAACTTTTTCATCAAACTCACCATCACTCTTCAGTTTTACCTTCTCAATCTTACCATTTATTAAATTATAAGTAATAGCATCCGAGAAAAAAACCGTTTCTTTCGCATTACTACCAATGTAATAGCTTACTGCTTTATTTGCCCAATCGTATCCTTCTTTTTTATAAATTTTAATACGAGTTGTAACTTCTGTAATCATTATAAAACCATCATTTTGATTATACTCAAAATCAACTGCTCCTTTTTCGAAGAGAATAGCAGCAACGGTGGCAGAATCTGTCGGGTTATTTTTTTCCTGAAGTTCCTCAACTGAAACTTTCCCTAATTTAAATTCTTGTGCATTGCCTTTTAAAAAAAATAAAGTAAAAAAAAGAATAATGAAGAGTTGGTTACATTTCATAGTTTTATTGGTTTTGGGTTAGAATAATTTTGGCATTATCATTTTTTGAAATTTGTTCTATAAAAAGACGATATTCGTCATATTCTTTGTTCGAATACAATCCTTTTTTGACGAATAAGGTTCTTCTATAAACCAAATTAGCGGCATCCGTTTTTATAATCTCAGTTTTATAATTACCGAATTTACTGTTCAGTTCATAATTTTCAGGTAAAAATTCAGTAGAAAAACCAGAAGGAAGAGTTATAGTTATCTCATCTTCGTCCAAAAAACCTCTTTGTATCTCTAAAGGATTTTTACGGTTCCTTATTCTCTTGACATAAGCATTTGTTTTATTAAAGGCATTAACAGCAAATATCAACTTATTTGGGGTAAGACTTCCATAATTCACAGCTTCTATAGCTACATTTTCAGTTAAACGAATCTTATCTTTATCATTAGAAAATGATATTTTATTGATTTTTAAATTATTAATATGTCCCCAATACTCTTTATAATGCGCCTCTTTTTCGGTTGGCTGTCTATTTTCAATAAGCGCTTTTTGATTGTATTGTGATCCTTCCGAAGCAATTGTTATTTTTCCAGAGAAATCTCCATTTGCTGATAAGGCATACTCTCCTTTACTAATTTGAGTGTTTCCATTATCTTCATAAACTTTGGTTCTAACAATCTCGGCTCCATCCGGTTTTATTACTAAAACCTCTCTATCATCTGTAAAAGTACCTTGATATCCAAAGGGATCATCTTGACTGGTACATTCTAACCAAGTGTAATTATTTCTATTTGGAATAGACAAAATAACGTGATTCCCTTGCATAGATACAAAATTAGACTGAATACTTAGTTTTTTCCTATCTCCATAGAGAATAGTATAATAAGATGGCACATTTACCACATCCAGTAAGGCCTTAGTATAATTAGTCAATGCTTTACAATCACCATATCCCAAACGATCTACATCACTGGCAAGCATAGGTTTCCATCCACCAATTCCAACTTGAATACTGATATATCTTACTTTTTGTTGTACAAAATTGTAAATTAATTTTGCTTTTTTAATTGGGTCTTTTTCATCTCCAACAAGGGCCTTTACTTTCATTTTGGTTTCATCTGGTAAATCAGTTGTTCCCAATAAAATTTTATCAGAATACCATTGTCCAAACTCCTTCCAAGTCTTTGCATTTCCGTCAACTCCTTCTAAATGAAACAACTCTAATCCCATCATCACATTTGGAAAAACCGAACTAAAACTAGGGCTGTAGTCTTCTTGTTTTTGAGCCAGAATATTGGTAGCAGTATATGAAAGTTGCGTTGCAGTATCAATCGTTTTATCACTTTTGGAATTAGAAAAATTGAATTCCATTTTCTTAAAACCTAAATTATCAGGATATTTTACATTCAAAATACTTTTTTCGACACTTACAAAATAATCACTTGAAGGATACCATTTCGGAATAAAAGCGGTAGTAGAAGTTTCTATTTCGCTATCGAAAACTACTGTAAAGGGATATTGAACAGGGGTGTAATCTAAATAAAGATAACGATTATCTGAAAAAAGTGTGCCGCCATCAACTGCACTTTGATCCTTGAAATCTTTACGCTTAATTTTTTTTATTTCTTTTCCTAAAATATCATAAACAGTTGCTTCGATATTTCTAATATTGGTTCTTTTATCATAACTTTCAATAGCGTCAATTGTACTCAAGCCTTTTTCATTTAGAACCGTCACCACTCTTTTAGTGGTAATATTCATGCTTCTTTGTGAAGCAATAGCAATGTCTATTTGATTCAAACGAACCACAGCATTGGCATTTTCTTTTAAGCTATCGGAAATGTTCAAAGAGTTATATTCTAGCTTTTGAGCAAAAATGAAAGAAGTAAAAAACAAAAATAGGAAAGAGATATTTTTAAAAATCATAAAATTCTTTTTATCAAAAATATAAGATTTTTTCGATTAAAGAAAACTTAAGCCCTATTTTTACTATCGATGATTATGGTAACGGGACCATCATTCAGCAAAAGCACTTTCATATCCGCACCAAAGTTGCCCGTTTGTACCTTTTTACCTAGTTCTATTTCTATTTTTTTTACAAATTTCTCGTACAATGGGATAGCAACTTCTGGTTTTGAAGCTTTTATGTAGGAAGGACGATTGCCTTTTTTAGTAGAAGCATGTAATGTAAATTGGCTTACCACAATAATATCTCCGTCAATATCTTTAACGGATAAATTCATGACATCGTTTTCATCGCCAAAAATGCGGATGTTAGTAATCTTATTAACCAACCAATCTATATCTTCTTGAGTATCGGCATCTTCAATACCAACTAAAACCAACAGTCCTTTTTGGATATCGGCTACAATTTTATTATCGATAGTTACGGAAGCTGAGGAAACTCTTTGAAGGACTATTTTCATTTTTAAAATTGAAATTGATTTTTGATATTGTTATTCCCTCGTTTTATCACTGATTATTCTATCTTCATTATGAATATCAGTACGATAATGTTCATCATCACCTTCCAGAATTTTAAGATAACTTCTATAACGAGACCAAGCGATTTCGTCTTTTTCCAATGCGGCTTTAATAGCACAATGCGGTTCGTCTTTATGCAAACAATTATTGAATTTACATTGGTCTTTCAATTTGAAAAATTCAGGAAAATAGCCACTAATTTCTTCTTTTTCCATGTCCACAATTCCAAAACCTTTGATACCTGGCGTGTCAATAATTTTAGCATCAAAAGACAAATCATACATTTCGGCAAAAGTAGTTGTGTGTTGTCCTTGCTTGCTTGCTTCAGAAATTGTCTTTGTTTTTAAATGTAAAGAAGGCTCCATTGCATTTACCAAAGTTGATTTGCCTACACCGGAATGTCCAGAAAACATACTCACCTTACCAATCATCATTGCTTTCAATTCCTCAATTCCTTTCATTTCAGTCGAAGAAACGCGCAAACATTTATATCCAATTTCTTGATATACATGTTGCATATACAATTGTTCGTCTAGCGTGGCATCGTCAAAAGTATCAATTTTATTAAAAACCAGTATCGTTTCAATTCCATAGGCTTCTGCAGTAACCAGAAAACGGTCAATAAAATTAAAAGTTGTTGGCGGATTATTAATGGTGACTAACAAGAAAACCCGATCAATATTAGACGCAATAATATGCATCTGATGCGATAAATTCACTGATTTTCGAACAATATAATTCTTCCTGTCGTGAATTTTATAAATGGTTCCCGTAACTGTATCGGATGATTCTTCTAATTCATAATCCACAACATCGCCTACAGCGATAGGATTGGTACTTTTGATTCCTTTAATTCGGAATTTACCTTTCATACGGCATTCAATAAAATCACCTTGTTCGGATTTTACGGTGTACCAACTTCCTGTAGATTTGTATACGAGTCCTGTCATTTAGGATTTTTGATTGAAGATTAACGATTTTAGATTTCTGATTTAAAACCTAAGACTTTGCAAAGATAATTCTTTGTTTTAGGTTTAAAGTTTAAAGTTTAAAGTTTTTCACTTTGAACAACTTTACATACAATTAAAAATAGAAAATCCCCACAACTTTTGACAAAAGCTGTAGGGATTAATATTTAAAAAATACGGACTAAGCGTTCAATACTTTTTCTTGGTGACCAATACTTTCCTGGTGGATCGCTTTGAACATTTTCAGCACAAATTCTTCAGTCAATCCTTTTTTCTCGCCTTCCAAAATCATTTTTCCTAGAATTTCGTTCCAACGATTGTTTTGCAATACAGCAACGTTAGCATCTTTTTTCACTTGACCTATTTCGTCAGCTACTTTCATACGCTTTCCTAATAAATCCAATAAAGTAGCATCTAAAACATCAATATTAGCTCTTAATTTTGCCATTTTTTGAGTAAACTCATCCGATACATCATTTACTTTTCTAACTTTCAAATCAATAAAAATTTGTTTCAAAGCATCTGGCGTAACTTGTTGTGCAGCATCACTCCAAGCATTGTCTGGATCATAATGCGTTTCGATAATCATACCATCATAATTCAAATCCAAAGCTTCTTGAGTTACTTCAAGAATCATTTTGCGATCTCCTGTAATATGAGATGGATCAATAATTAAAGGTAAATCAGGGAATTTATTTTGCAATTCGATAGCAATCTGCCATTCTGGAATGTTTCTGTATTTTGTTTTTTCGTAAGTCGAAAAACCTCTGTGAATTACTCCTAATTTTTCAATTCCTGCCATGTATAAACGCTCAACACCACCCAACCATAAAGACAAATCTGGATTTACCGGATTCTTAACCAATACGATTTTTTTAGTTCCTGCTAAAGCATCTGCAATTTCTTGCATTGCAAATGGATTTACGGTCGTTCTGGCACCAATCCACAATACATCAATATCATATTCCAAAGCTAATTTTACGTGAGCAGCATTTGCCACTTCCGTTCCCATTAGCAATCCTGTTTGCTCTTTAGCCTTTTTCAACCATTTCAATCCTATCTCACCAACACCTTCAAATCCTCCCGGACGTGTTCTAGGTTTCCAAATTCCTGCTCTAAAAACACTTACATCTGAATCTTTCAATTCATGCGCAATTTTCAATACTTGCTCTTCTGTTTCAGCACTACAAGGTCCTGCGATCACAAATGGATGAGTCAAATTGAATTCATTCAACCAATTTCTCATTTCTTTCTTGTTTTCCATTTTTTTTAAATTTTATTTTATTATTTTATTGTGTGTTGTTATTTTTGACTGTAACCGGCAACTGAATGCTGATTACTTTTTAACATTCATTCCGTTTAATATTTCTTTTATTTTATTGACACTTAGCATTTCATTGTAAATCGCATCGTAATCTTCCTTTTCTAATAATTCTTTAAATTTTGATAAATTCGAAATGTATTCATCCAATGTTTTTACAACCTGTTTCCTGTTTTGTTTAAAAATAGGCGTCCACATTGCTGGGGAACTTTTGGCCAAACGAACCGTGCTTTCAAAACCGGAACCTGCCATGTCAAAAATATCCTGTTCATCTTTCTCTTTATTGATTACCGTTTTTCCAAGCATAAAGGCGCTGATGTGTGATAAATGCGACACATAAGCAATATGTTTGTCATGTGATTTCGGATCCATATAACGGATTCTCATTCCCATCGCCGTAAAAAGCTCCAACGCCTTTTCCTGTAATTTGAAAGTTGTTTTCTCTACTTCACAAATAATATTCGTTTTACCTTGAAACAATCCTTTTATCGCTGCCGAAGGTCCTGAAAACTCCGTTCCTGCAATAGGATGCGTAGCAATAAAATTTCTCCTTTTAGGATGATGGGCAACCACTTCACAAATAGGTGTTTTTGTAGAACCTACTTCAAAAACAATCGTATTATCCCCAACAACATCCAATACTTTTGGCAAAACAACTAGCGCCACATCAACAGGAACCGAAACGATAACAAAGTCTGCATCCACTAAATCTTCAAATGCAGCACCAGAATCCACAACTCCTAAAGCTATGGCTTCCGCCAAATGACTTTCGTTGTTATCAATTCCATAAATTTTGGCTTCCGGATGCAGCGTTTTAATGTCCAATACCATCGAACCGCCTATTAATCCTATTCCAATTACGTATATTTTCATGTATTAAAATCTATCAATTGCTTCCTGTACTTTTTCTTCTTTTACACAAAGTGCAAATCGAATGTATCCTTCACCATTACTTCCAAAAATGGTTCCCGGTGTAATGAAAACAGATTTGTCATATAAAATATCATCAATAAATTTCTCTGCTGATGTAATTCCGTCTGGCAATTTTGCCCAAACAAATAATCCAACTCCTTCTTTATATACTTTACAACCCAACTTCTCAGCTAGTTGTTCGGTAAGAATTCTGCGTTTTCTATAAATCGCATTCATCGATTCAAACCAAGTCTTGTCACTTTTCAAAGCTTCAATTGCTCCTTTTTGAATCCCGTAAAACATTCCGCTATCCATGTTGCTTTTTACTTTTAGAACAGCATCAATACAAGCTGCATTTCCTAAAACCATTCCAACTCTCCAGCCTGCCATGTTAAAAGTCTTACTCAAAGAATTCAATTCTAAAGCCACGTCTTTGGCGCCTTCTACTTGTAACAAACTCATCGGATTGTCATTTAAAACAAAACTATACGGATTGTCATTGACTAATAATATCTGATGTTTTTTGGCGAAAGCCACTAACTTTTCGAACAACTCCAAACTTCCTCTTGCTCCTGTTGGCATGTGCGGATAACCAATCCACATGATTTTCACTTTTGATAAATCTAATTTCTCCAAAGCTTCAAAATCTGGTTCCCAGTTATTATTTTCTTTTAAATCATAATAAACTGGAATTGCTCCCACTAAATTCGTCACCGATGTGTACGTTGGATAGCCTGGATTTGGAATCAGAACCTGATCTCCTTCATTCAAAAAAGCCAGTGAAATATGCATAATTCCTTCTTTGGAACCCATCAAAGGCAAAATTTCGTTAGCAGGATTCAACGCTACTTGAAAGTTGTTCTGATAAAAATCAGCCATACCTTGTCTCAACTCCGGCACCCCTTGATAACTCTGATATTGATGCGCATTTTCATCTTTCATTGCCAATACCACTGCATCAATCACCGCTTGTGAAGGCTGTAAATCAGGGCTTCCAATTCCCATATTGATAATTGGTTTCCCCTCAGAAGCCAATTGTCTTACTTCTCTCAGTTTTGAGGAGAAATAGTATTCTTCAATTGTACCGAGACGTTTTGCTGTAGTAATCATCATTTTATTTTTTATTATATCCTAAATTCCTATCAGAATTTCTCCCTTGGAGATTTATAGTTTTGTGTTTTTATATTCGCCTAATACTTTGAAATACTCCGCCATGATAATCAATAGTGACTTTGCTTTTGCATAATCTTCGTATCTTTCAAAAGTAACATCCACAAAAAAGGAATATTTCCAAGGTGTTTCTATTTTTGGCAACGACTGAATTTTAGTTAAATTCAATTTACAGTCGCTCATTACATTCAGCACTGCAGCTAAACTTCCGCGTTTGTGATCCAATTCAAATTTGATGGACGCTCTGTTGATTTCGTTTTCCGGCACAAATGAATTTTCCTTTTTTATAATCACAAAACGAGTCATGTTGTTTTTAATCGTTTGAATCTCCGGAGCCAAAATTTCTAAATCGTACATTTCCGAAGCCGTTTTACTGGCAATTGCAGCAATCCCTTTTAATTGCTTTTCCTGAATTCTGCGAGCCGTTTCAGCAGTATCTTTATCTTCAACTAATTTTATGTTTGGATATTTTTTCAAGAATTCCATACATTGTAAAATAGCCATAGGATGCGAATGTACTTCCAGAATATCTTCCATTTTCTGACCTTTTAAAGCCATTAAATTTTGATGAATTCTTAAATAATGTTCTCCTATTATGTGCAAATTATTTTTATCAATCAACGCATAATTAGGAATAATTGGTCCTGCAATAGAATTTTCTATCGCCATAACTGCCTGATCTGATTTACCTGAAAGTAGATTATCCACCAACTCTTCAAAGGACAAACATTCGTCAACAACAACAGCTTGATTAAAATATTCCTGTGCCACCTGATGGTGAAAAGAACCCGTTATGCCTTGTATTCCAATTATTTCATTCATTTTACACGCTTTTAAGCAAAAAAAAAATCCCGATTTTCATCGGGATTGTATATTTATAGTATCAATTTAATTTTATAATCAAATAACCATACAACAATCCCTTTCCACTTTCCAGAAGAAATAATAAGAGTTGCTAAAATAAAATCGGTTATTCAACATGCTGTCGCTTTTTTGTATTAATTTCTATGCAAATGTAGGACATATTTTAACCCAACCAAAAAAAACGTTTGATTATATGTAACAAAAAAAGAATTCTTTGTGAAAACTACTTTTTATTACAAAATACCTAAAAAAGAGACTTCTAACCTACCGCTTATTACCGATTTCTAAATGCTTTTTTCAACTAATTCTAGCTCAAAAAGCATTTAAGCGGTTAAATTCGCCGAAAGCCATTTTTTTCCTTCAGAAATTCGGGTTACTACCATCGCCGAAACCAAATCGCCATTCGCATTCAATAATGTCGCCATAGGATCAACCAAAGTCCCCACAATCATTGCCGCTGGAAGTGCCTGCTCCATTGGAAATCCATAAACGGTTATCGCAAGAATTTCTCCTATATAACCTCCATTTGGAATTCCGCCCTCGACTACCGAAACAATTACAGTAATTCCTAACGCCATCAGCAACGTATTTGGATCTGTGAAATCTTTACCAAACATGGCAAAAATAACCGCAATTTTTATAATGGACGACATACTCGAACCATCTTTATGCAAAGGTGCACCAAGTGGAATAACAACATTCCTGATATGACTTGGGATATTCATTTGTTCAGCTCCTTCCAAATTGGCAGGAATTGTTGCAATGCTGCTGCAAGTTCCCAATGCCGTTAATGAAGGCGTAATATTATTTTTCCAAAATACTTTAAATCCTAATTTTCCTCCAGCGATAAAAGCGTACAAACTAAAAAATACGACAAAGTAAAAAGCGCAAACTGCATAATAAAGTCCCAAAGGTTTCGCATAAGCGCCAAATAATTGCGGTCCAAAAATTCCAACTTGATACGCAAAATAAGCACCCAAACCTATTGGAGCCGTTTTCATGATTATGTGCAACAATTGTTTCATCACTTCATTCCCTGAATTCAGGAACCTACTAAAATCCTTTCCTTTTTCTCCTGAGCGTAAAGCTGCAAATCCTATTAGAAATGAAAAAATAATTAATGCCAACATACTTTTTCGAGAAAGCAGTTCATAAAAATCCCCTGCTGTGAGCAATTGGGTAATTTGTGATCCTGCAGTACCACTTTGAATACTTTCCAAAGGAAATTTAGAAATGATGATATCTTGATGAATAGGAAAAAGTAATACTCCAACAATCATTAATAGTGCCGAAATAAGCACAGTGCTTAAAAACACACCAATAACAATTACAAATAATTTCCCGAGTTTCTCTGATTTTTCTAAATTGGCAATCGAAGATGCAATCGTAAAAAATATCAACGGTATAATTGCTGTAAACAATAAATTCAGAAATATATCGCCCAAAGGCTTAATCACTTCTACTCCTTTTCCAAAAACTAAACCCAATATACTTCCTGCCAGAATTCCGCCAAGTAGCAATAAAATACTTTTGTAGTTTTTCAAGAAACTGCCCGATTGTGTATTTTTCAAATTCATATCTATATAGTTTATGGTAAATATATAAATCTAAAATAGAATATCATCCCGCTTTGTAAAACTTTGACAAAGGTCTTTTTAGCTATTGGCTACAAAAAACAATAAATCAATACTTTTTCTGTTTACTTTTGCAACAAATAAAATTCCATGTCAATAGAAGTTACTAATATATCCAAAAGCTACGGTGCCCAAAAAGCACTGGATAACATTTCATTCTCGATTAATAAAGGAGAAATTGTTGGTTTTTTAGGTCCAAATGGAGCCGGAAAATCGACTTTAATGAAAATATTGACCACGTATATTAATGCTGATGAAGGTTCTGCAATTGTAAATGGAAACGATGTAAACACCCAACAAAAAGCCGTTCAGCTTTCCATTGGCTATTTACCGGAACACAATCCGTTGTACTTGGATTTATATGTACGTGAATATTTAGCTTTTAACGCTGACGTGTATAAAGTAGCTAAATCTAGAATTGAAGAAGTAATCCAATTGACTGGTTTAAGTGCCGAAAGTCATAAAAAAATAAGTCAATTGTCCAAAGGATATCGTCAACGCGTGGGACTTGCCAATGCTTTATTACACAATCCTGATGTTTTGATTCTCGATGAACCAACAACTGGTTTAGATCCAAACCAATTGATGGAAATTCGTAATGTGATTAAAAACGTAGGGAAAGACAAAACCGTTTTCCTTTCTACACACATTATGCAGGAAGTCGAAGCCATTTGTGACCGCGTTATTATCATCAATAACGGTAAAATTGTTACCGACAAAAAACTAAACAACTTAATTTCCGAAGACAAGGAACAAGTTATCGAAGTAGAATTTGATTTTAAAATAGAGGAACAAGCCATTGCCAAAATCGAAAATCTTGTTTCTTATAAAAATACGCACGATATGATTTGGGAATTGACTTTCAAAGCCGATAAAGACATGCGTCCGGCAGTTTTTGATTTTGCCAATGCCAATGGTTTAAAAACATTGCAGCTCAATCAGAAAAATAAAAACTTAGAGGCCGTATTTAGAGAGATTACGAAGTAGTTTAAAACTAAAAAAAGCTCGTTTAAAATCAATTTTAAACGAGCTTTTTTATGAAATACGATTGGGGAATTAAAAAACCTTACTCGCTATTTGTCGAATATTTTCTGATTTTCCCATAGAATAATAATGTAACACAGGAACTCCGGCTGCTTTCAATTCTAATGATTGTTGAATCGCCCACTCTATCCCCACTTGTCTGATGTCAGCATTATTTTTACAATGATCAACCGCATGAATTAAATCTTCTGGCAAATCGATTCTGAAAATTTGCGGTAATACTTGCAAATGTCTTTTTACGGCAATGGGCTTAATCCCTGGAATAATAGGAACCGTAATTCCCATTTCTCTTGCTTTGGCAACAAACTCAAAGTATTTAGCATTATCAAAAAACATTTGTGTCACCACGTAATCAGCACCGGCATCCACTTTTTCTTTCAATCTTTTTAAATCGGATTGTAAGGACGGAGACTCCAAATGTTTCTCTGGATATCCCGCAACTCCAATACAAAAATTGGCTTTATTATCAACATCCATTACATCGTGCAGGTATTTTCCACAATTCAATTGATTGATTTGTTTCACCAAATCAACTGCAAAATCATTCCCTCCCTGTTTCGGAATAAAATATTGCTCGTCTTTCATCGCATCACCACGCAAAGCCATCACATTATCAATTCCTAAATAATGACAATCAACTAATAAATATTCGGTTTCTTCTTTGGTAAAACCACCGCAAAGCACATGAGGAACTGTATCTACATTATATTTATGTTTTATGGAAGCACAAATCCCAAGTGTTCCAGGTCGCATTCTAGTCAGTTTCTTATCTAGTAAGCCATTGCCTTTATCCACATAAATATACTCTTCGCGAGAAGTAGTTACGTCTATAAATGGCGGTTTGAACTCCATCAACGGATCAATATTATCGTATAATTCCTGAATGCTTTTCCCTTTTTGAGGCGGAATAATTTCGAAGGAGAATAAAGTTTCTCCTTTTGCGTGTTCTATATGTTGTGTTACTTTCATTTTAAGTCTTAAGGTTTGAATGTCAAAAGACGAAAGTCACGTCCTTTGGACTTTATGACTTTTGACTTTATGACTGTGTTTTTAATCTGCAATATTTGGGTTCAGCCATTTCATGGCTACTTCGGTCGAAACACTTCTTCGTTTGGCATAATCAATAACTTGGTCTTCTTTTATTTTTCCAAGTCCAAAATACTTGCTTTCCGGATTCCCAAAATAATAACCTGATACCGATGAAGCTGGCCACATCGCCATACTTTCCGTTAAAGTCACTCCTATTTCTTGTTCTACATTAAGTAATTTCCAAATCGTAGGTTTTTCTAAATGGTCTGGACAAGCGGGATATCCTGGTGCCGGACGAATTCCTTTATAAACCTCTTCAATCATTGCCTCTGTACTTAAATTTTCATCAGCAGCATAACCCCAAATTTCCTTACGGATTCTTTCGTGAAGGTATTCGGCAAAAGCTTCTGCAAAACGATCTGCCAATGCTTTCACCATAATCGAATTATAATCATCCAAATCTCTTTCAAATTCAGCTGCCCATTCGTCAACACCAAAACCGGTCGTTACACAAAACGCACCCATATAATCCTTTTTACCACTGTCTTTCGGAGCAATAAAATCCGACAATGCAATATTTGGAGCACCTTTGGTTTTTTGTGATTGCTGACGCAAAGTCAAGAATTTCTCTAATACTTTTCCACTTTCATCACTCAATTCAATATCATCATCATTCACTTGATTCGCAGGAAAAATTCCGTAAATTCCTTTGGCAGTCAATTTCTTTTCTTTCAAAATAACGTCCAACATTTCTTTGGCATCCGCAAAAACAGAAGTAGCTTGTTCTCCAACAACATTATCAGTAAGAATCGCCGGATATTTTCCGAACAATTCCCATGTTCTAAAAAACGGTGTCCAGTCAATATACGGAACCAAAACATCCAAATTGACTTCGATTGTTTTTGTTCCAATAAAATTAGGTTTCATTGGATTGTAATTTTCCCAATCTAATTTCAGTTTATTGACACGAGCTTGCTCAATAGTCAAGAAATTTTTGTCGCGTGAACGATTCAAAAATGTCTCTCTAAAAGCATCATATTCTGCTCTGATGTCACTTGCATATATTTTTTTCTCACTGTTCAACAAATTTCCGGCAACCGTTACGGCTCTCGAAGCATCATTTACGTGAATAACAGTTTCTCTATATTGTGGTGCAATTTTTACGGCAGTGTGCGCTCGTGAAGTGGTTGCTCCACCAATCATCACTGGAATTTTTATGTTTCTTTTATCTAATTCCTTAGCCAAATACACCATTTCATCAAGTGACGGTGTTATCAATCCGCTTAATCCAATAATATCAACGTTGTGTTCTATAGCTGCAGCGATAATTTTCTCAGGCGCAACCATGACACCTAAATCAATGATTTCATAATTGTTACAAGCCAAAACAACTGAAACAATATTTTTTCCAATATCGTGTACGTCGCCTTTTACCGTTGCCATTAATATACGACCTGCAAAACTCGAAACACCATCTTTTTCGGCTTCAATAAATGGCAATAAATAAGCTACTGCCTTTTTCATTACACGCGCTGATTTCACCACTTGTGGTAAAAACATTTTTCCCGAACCAAATAAATCTCCAACGACATTCATTCCTGCCATTAGGTTGATTTCGATTACTTCGATAGGTTTTGTTGCTGCCTGTCTCGCTTCTTCTACATCAATTTCTATAAATTCATCGACTCCTTTTACTAACGAGTGTGTCAATCGTTCCTGAATAGTTCCTGAACGCCATTCTTGAACTGCTTTTTCATTACTCTTGACATCTCCTTTTACATTTTCAGCAAAGTCCAACAATCTTTCGGTTGCATCATCGCGACGGTTTAGAATTACATCTTCAACTCGTTCTAAAAGATCTTTTGGAATTTCGTCGTAAATGGAAAGCATTTCCGGATTCACGATTCCCATTGTCATACCATGTTGAATCGCATGGTACAAAAACACCGAGTGCATCGCTTCTCGAACCGTGTCATTTCCCCTAAACGAAAAAGAAACATTACTTACACCACCACTAATGTGTGCATGAGGAAGATTTTCACGAACCCATTTGGTTCCTCTAAAGAAATCCAATGCGTTCAAGCGGTGTTCTTCCATACCTGTTGCCACTGGGAATATATTTAAATCGAAAATGATGTCTTGCGGAGGAAAACCCACTTTGTTTACCAAAATATCATACGAACGTTGGCAAATTTCTATTCGGCGTTCGTAATTATCAGCTTGTCCAGTTTCATCAAAAGCCATAATAATTGCCGCAGCTCCGTAGCGTTTAATCAATTTAGCATGATGAATGAATTGCTCTTCTCCTTCTTTCAAAGAAATAGAATTTACGACACTCTTTCCTTGAACTACTTTTAGTCCCGCTTCAATAATATCCCACTTCGAGCTGTCAATCATGATTGGAACTCTTGAAATATCTGGTTCAGCAGCGATCAAATTCAGGAATTTTGTCATGGCATATTCGCCATCGAGCATTCCTTCATCCATATTAATATCGATGATTTGTGCGCCACCTTCCACTTGCTCTTTAGCAATGCTAAGTGCCTCTTCGTATTTTTCTTCCTTGATTAATCGAAGGAATTTTCTAGAACCTGTTACATTCGTACGTTCACCAATATTCACAAAAACGCTTTCCGGCGTAATGATTAAAGGCTCTAATCCCGATAATACAAGGTTTCTTCTAGTTTCTGCTTGTGCCATTTTTATTTTGTTTGATCCTTCACGATTTCAGCAAACGTTCAGGTTTCGTATATCTTATTATTATTTTGGGCGTGACCCAAAAAGGGTCGGGCTATTCGCTGCAAGTCCTCGCTCTTCCTTCGTCAGGCTGTTGGCTTTTCGCTGCTATCCCTCACGCGGGCATCCTTGGTTACATTGTTGCTGTTGATGCTCTAGGTTTATAATCCTTGGCAATATCAGCAATCAACTTGATGTGCTCTGGCGTTGTTCCGCAACAACCACCTATGATATTGACTAAATTATCGTCTAAATAGCTTTTAATTTGTGCTTGCATTTCTTGCGGTGTTTCATCGTATTCTCCAAAAGCATTTGGCAATCCTGCATTAGGATGTGCCGATACATTGAACGAAGTATTTTGTGACAAAGTTTGCAAATAAGGCTTCAGCAAATCAGCTCCTAAAGCACAATTGAAACCTACACTCAACAACGGAATATGCGAAACTGAAACTAAAAAAGCCTCAACAGTTTGACCTGAAAGTGTTCTTCCTGATGCATCTGTAATGGTTCCGGAAACCATGATTGGAATATCGATATTGCGTTCGTCTTTGACTTCTTCAATGGCGAAAAGTGCGGCCTTTGCATTTAACGTGTCGAAAATAGTTTCTACTAAAAGTAAATCACTTCCTCCGTCTATCAACGCTTCTACTTGTTGTTTGTAAGCAATGCGCAAATCATCGAAAGTTACGGCTCTGTAACCCGGATCATTTACATCTGGAGACATGCTCGCCGTTCTGTTTGTTGGCCCTATTGAACCTGCTACAAAACGAGGTTTATCAGGATTTTTAGCTGTAAATTCATCGGCTACTTCACGGGCGATTCTTGCCGATTCGTAGTTGAGTTCGTACACCAAATCTTCAAGATGGTAATCAGCCATTCCGATAGTAGTTCCAGAAAAAGTATTGGTTTCAACAATATCCGCTCCTGCTTCAAAATAAGCTGCGTGAACGGCACGAATCGCTTGTGGTTGCGTTAATGACAATAAATCGTTGTTCCCTTTTAAGGAATGTGGAAAATCTTTGAAACGTTCTCCTCGAAAATCTTCTTCAGAAAAATTGTAGCGTTGCAACATGGTTCCCATTGCTCCATCGAGAATGAGTATGTTTTTTTTGATGGCTTCTTGAATACTTGACATTTTATTTTTTTTGAATTGTTGTGTTTTAATGGTTAAAATGAAACCAAAAAATCACAAATTTTTACTCTTTAGCCCCGATTGAAGTGGAAATCCTTTTTGTTTTTTTCTTTAAAAAACAAAAAGATTGCAACGCAAAGCGGGAACGTTAATGGCAGAAAAAAGCCAATTATTCGCTCTAAAAAAATATCGATATGTTGTCAAGAAAAGGTTTGAGAAATACTAAGTGAGTATTCGTGTGTTATCTATCTTAGATACTGAAACTGGTTCTGTATAAAGTAGAATGTAGCACCTTCTTTAAAGATAAAGGGTTGCTAAGGTTTCATTGGGTCTTTCCCTCCGCCTTTCGTGATAACTTTCAATAAATATATGAACAGTGCAAAGTAAAGACATAGCGCTAATACTTGCAAGTATTAGCGCTATATTTTTTAACTAGTTTTTATTAAGTTGTTAAACTATGGCTTTCACCACGGCTTTTGGAGCTTCTTTACGAGTT
The DNA here is from genome assembly GCF_030010375.1 of Flavobacterium yafengii. GTDB lineage: Bacteria > Bacteroidota > Bacteroidia > Flavobacteriales > Flavobacteriaceae > Flavobacterium > Flavobacterium yafengii. The sequence goes on from NZ_JASCRY010000001.1 coordinate 45,602, forward strand.
CCGTCAAATCCGTCAACACCAGAAACTGTAGTATATTTCAATACGTATTTCTTACCTGGATTGATGATTTGGTAGGCTGCCTGACACATTAATGTTGCTTCGTGGAAACCACAAAGAATCAATTTCAGTTTTCCCGGATAGGTATTTACGTCACCAATGGCAAAAATCCCTGGAATGTTCGTTTGGTAATCCAAAGCATTATTTACTTTGATGGCATTTTTTTCAATGTCTAATCCCCAGTCTCCGATAGGACCTAATTTTGGTGTTAATCCAAAAAGTGGAATAAAATAATCCGTCGCAATGGTTCTATGTGCGCCATTTTCCTCAATATCAATTGACTCTAAATGTTCAGCTCCATTCAAACCAACTACTTCTGCCGGCGTAATCATTTTTATTTTTCCTGAGTTCTTCAATTCTTGTACTTTTTCTACAGAATCTAAAGCGCCTCTAAATTCGTTTCTACGGTGAATCAAAGTCACCTCAGAAGCAACATTCGACAAGAAAATACTCCAGTCCAAAGCAGAATCTCCTCCTCCGGCGATTACTACTTTTTTGTCTCTGAATTTTTCCGGGTTTTTGATGAAGTATTTGATTCCTTTATCTTCGTAAAATTCGATGTCTTCGATTAATGGTTTTCTTGGTTCAAAACTTCCTAAACCACCTGCAATTGCTACCACAGGAGCATGGAATTTTTTCCCTTTATTAGAAGTCACAATAAAACTTCCGTCTTCTTGTTTTTCAATCGTTTCAGCACGTTCTCCCAGCGTGAATCCCGGTTCGAACTGCTTGATTTGTTCCATTAGATTATCTACCAAATCTCCGGCTAATACTTCCGGGAAACCTGGGATATCATAAATAGGTTTTTTGGGATATAATTCAGATAATTGCCCGCCTGCTTGTGGCAAAGCATCCAGAATATGACATTTCAGTTTTAACAATCCTGCTTCAAAAACTGCAAATAAACCTGTTGGTCCGGCTCCTATTATAAGTATGTCTGTTTTAATCATTTTTTTATTCTTTATGTAATGTAATTGTGCTAAACTATTTAATTGCAAATTAACGATTGATTTTTACGACTTTAAATGATAAATATCATTCGTTATTTTGCTCTGCTTTTATTCTTTATTTTTTAATGCTTCGGTGATTTCATTCATTTTTTGTACTTTTTCTTCGAAATTTCCTTTTAGTGTCTTGCGATATTCATTTAGGTTTTCGACCATTTTATTGATATCGTCTGGAATGATTTCTTCAAAAAACTCCCGTAATCTTTTGGCAGTTGTCGGTGATTTTCCGTTGGTCGAAATAGCGATTTTGACATTCCCTTTGGTTACAATTCCGCCCAAATAATAATCACATAAATCTGGTGTATCAGCAATGTTACAAATCAAATATCTTTTTCGAGACAAATCAAATACGCGTTTATTGACTTTCAAATCATCGGTACAAGCTATAACCATGTGGCGTTTTTTCAACATTTTTTTCTTGAACTTGACTTTAGTCAATTTCACCGAAGGATGTCTTTCCACCAACTCTTCCAGTTCTGGCAAAAACCTTGGCGCCACCACCTCAACATTCGCGTTTGGACTCGATTTCAACATGAAAGATAATTTTTCTAAACCCACATTTCCTCCACCTACAATCAACACATTCAGGTTTTGTAGTTTTAAAAAAACAGGATATAATTCATTTCTTTCCATTCTTATCTTATTTCAGATGCTATAAATTCTTCGTAAAATCCTTTCAACTTATTACTTTCTTTGACCACTTCGCCAATGACAATTATTGCTGGCGAACTTAATTTGTTTTCCACAACCACTGCTTGGATTGTGTTAATCGTTCCAACTCCAATTTTTTCCTGTGGAGTAGTTCCGTTTTGAATAATCGCAACGGGAGTTTCTCCTTTGGATTCCTTTTGGAATAAAGAAACAATTTGTGATAATTTACTCATTCCCATCAAAATCACAACTGTTGCCGATGATTGCGCTGCTAACGCTACATCATTTGACAAATTCCTGTCGGAAGTCGTACCTGTAATTACCCAAAAACTTTCCGAAACACCTCTTTTTGTCAAAGAAATTCCTTGATAAGCGGGAACTGCAATCGAAGATGAAATTCCGGGTACTACAAATGTAGGGATTCCAAAACTTTCTGCGAATTCTATTTCTTCGCTTCCACGTCCAAAAATAAATGGATCTCCACCTTTTAATCGAACGACATTTCCGTACGTAAGCGCATTATCAACAATCAACTGATTGATTTGGTCTTGGGTATATTCATGACAGCCTTTTCGTTTGCCCACAAATATTTTGATGGCATTTTTTGGTGCATGAATCATTATTTCATCATTGGCCAGCGCATCATACAAAACCACATTTGCTTCAGCAAGTGCTTTTACTCCTTTCAGAGTAAGCAAATCTGGGTCACCGGGACCAGCGCCTACTAAAGTTACTTTGGGTTGTATTGTATTATGCATCAGCTAAATCTTTTGCTCTGTATTTTTCTATTTTTTCAAAAAAGGCAACTCCTTCTTGAATGTATTTTTGTGCAAATTCTGCAGAAGGCTCATTCGCTTTAATTTGATAAACCAAATCTTTGAAGCTTGAATCCAACTCGATTTTATTACTTTCGATAAAAACAGTATCAAATAAATTGATAATTCCAGCGTGGTGATTTGTTTTTTCGTTTTCGGCCAGTAAAATTGCTTTGGCACCGTTGACAAAACCTGCGTAGGCTAAATAAATCGCATCCGACCATTTTTTATCTTCGAAAGCTTCTTGTGCGAAAGTCAATTTATCTTTGGCTTCCAATAGTAAAGTAGCCACTAAATCAATTACTACACCTGCGCATTCTCCTACTCCAACTGCTTTTACGTAGTTATCGGCATTTCCCCAATCTACAAAATCAGCCTCGGTAAGGTTTGTTATATCTGCTAATGGTTTCAAAAACTCATAGAAATATTTCTCTCCTTTTGCATCGTAATAATTCAAGAATGATTGTCCATTTCCATTGGCATCAAAATCATTTAAGATAAAACGCAACGCATCGGGTCCTCTTCTACTTGGAATTTTAATCACTTTATCCGAAAATCTTCCGTTTCCGTTTCCTAAATTTCCTCCACCTAACAATACCTGAAGTGCTGGAGCAACCAGTTTTCCTGCATTGATTGACATTCCTTGAAAACCAATTTCGGACATATTGTGCTGTCCACAAGCATTCATACAACCGCTAATTTTTATGGCGATTTGTTGATTGTTGCTGTATTGTGGGTATTCTGTTTTTAATACTCTTTCTAATTCATCCGCAATACCAGTGCTACTTGCAATACCTAAATTACACGTATCCGTTCCCGGACAAGCCGTGATATCTCCGATAGTATCATATCCTAAAGCAACAAAATCTAATTTGGCTAATTCTTGATAAAAGAACGCTAGATTTTCTTCTTTAATATTACGTAAAACGATGTTTTGTCGTAATGAAAAACGCAATTCATTAGCACCATAATTTTTAATCAAATCGGCTAATAATCTTGCTTTGTCTGTATAAAAATCTCCTAAAAGCACTTTAATACCAATAGCAACATATCCTGCTTGTTTTTGTGCAATCACATTTGATTTTTTCCAAGCTTCAAAAGCTTCAACATCACCAATCGTTACTGATGGCACTGCCAACAAAGGTTCTGTAATTGGTCCTTCAAAAGCAGTAGTATCTATTTCGTATGTATGAAACGGCAAGGCTTTTTTCTCTTCGTCAACCAAACGCAAAAACTCTTCACGACCTAAATCTTTGATTAAAAACTTCATACGTGCTTTCAAACGTTTTGCTCTTTCTCCGTAACGGTCAAAAACCCTAATTATACCTTCGGCAGTTGGAATGATTTGGTTCACCGGTACAAATTCTGAAAGTAATTCAGCGTGACTTGGTTGAGAACCTAAACCTCCGGCAAACATTATTTTGAACCCTTTTTCGCCATTTACAATTTTTGGAATAAATCCTAAATCGTGCAAATAACTCAGCGCCGTATCTTTATCAGAAGAGGAGAATGATATTTTGAACTTACGTCCCATTTCTTGACAAATTGGGTTACGCAATAAATATTGAAACAAACCATGCGCATAAGGCGAAACGTCAAAAGGTTCGTCAACATCTACACCAGCTAATTCGCTTCCAGTAATATTACGCACTGTATTTCCACAAGCTTCTCTCAAAGTGATATCATCTTTGGCCAACTCAGACCAAAGTTCAGGTGTTCTATCTAAACTAACATAGTGAATTTGAATATCCTGACGGGTTGTAATGTGTAAACGTCCCGTGGAATATTTATCTGACACTTCAGTAATACGCTTCAATTGCTCGCTAGTCACTTTTCCGTATGGCAATTTAATACGAATCATTTGCACGCCTTCTTGACGTTGACCGTAAATACCACGTGCCAAACGAAGACTGCGAAAACGCTCATCGTCAATTTGTCCACTTCGGAATGAATGAATTTTTTTCTCTAAATCTATAATCTCTTTTTGGACAATCGGGTCTTCTATTTCGGTTCTAAAACTTTGCATCTTTTTTAGCTTTGGGCTATTGGCTTTGGGCTTTTAGCTGTTAATCTATATCTTTTAACTTATTTATTTTTTTAGCAAAAGCTAAAATTATTTTATAAAACCAACGCCAGCTGTTGTATTGGTTGTAGCATCTATTAAGATGAAAGCTCCGTTAGATTTATTATCCGTGTAAGCATCAAAATAAATGGCTTTGCTCAATTTAATGGTTACTTCTCCAATTTCATTTATCGCTAATTGAGTCGCTGGAGTTGTTCCAGAATAATCGGTTGCGATTACGTTTTTTACACTATCAATCTTTGCCAAAACTCTATTGCTATTGTGTTGTACATAATATTTTGCACCTGCCACTAATTTTTTACTGTCCATCCAACAAACAGTTGTTGTGATGTCTTTTTCAATTTTAGGAAGTTCATTAGATTTTACAATCATATCACCTCTGGTTACATTGATGTCATTATCTAATTCGATAGTGATAGAAGAACCAGCCGTAGCTTCATCAAATTGTTTATCAAAAAAGTGAATATTCGTTACTGTAGATTCCGTTAAAGAAGGAAGCACCGTTACGGCATCTCCTACTTTAATATTGTTCCCGTATAATTTCCCGGCATACCCTCTAAAATCGTGATATTCCTCTGTTTTTGGTCGGATTACTGTTTGAACAGGGAAACGTGCGATCCCGTTTTCGTAGATATCGTTTGGTTCCAAAGATTCCAAATGTTCCAAAACCGTCTGTCCTGTGTACCAAGGCATATTCTCCGATTTATCGGCAACATTACCGCCATTGATTGCACTTAACGGAATGTAACTTACATTTTGTTCTTTGAAAGCACTTTTTGCATTTAATGCCTGAAAGTCTGCTTTGATTTTGTTGTATACTTCTTCTGAATAATCAACTAAATCCATCTTGTTTACCGCAACAATAACATCTTTTACTCTCAATAAATTATTGATAAAAAAGTGACGGTAGGTTTGCTCAATAACCCCTTTGCGAGCATCAATCAAAATAATTGAAACTTGTGAAGTTGAAGCTCCTGTAACCATGTTACGTGTATATTCAACGTGACCTGGAGTATCGGCAATAATGTAACTTTTCTTTGCAGTCGAAAAATAAATGTGAGCCACATCAATCGTGATTCCTTGTTCTCTTTCAGCAACCAAACCATCTGTAGCCAATGAGAAATCTAAATAATCGTATCCTTTTTGCTTGCTGCTTTTTTCTATTGCTTCAATCTTATCTGTAGTCAACGATTTTGTATCGTATAATAATCTCCCAATTAATGTACTTTTTCCGTCATCTACACTTCCTGCTGTTGCTATTTTTAAAACTTCCATTCCTTGTTTTTTGTTTGAAGTTTAAAAGTTTAAGGTTTTCAAAACACCTTGTACAAACTTCTAAATTTGATTTTTTTATTTTAAATGTTGAATTTTAAATGTCTCGGAACAATTTATAATTCATACCTTATAATTATTTTCTAAAAGTACCCTTGTTGTTTTCTTTTTTCCATCGCAGCTTCAGAACGTTTGTCATCAATTCTAGCTCCTCTTTCAGAAATAGTTGAAGATCTAATTTCGCCAACCACTTCCTGAATAGTTGCTGCATAAGAATCAACAGCAGCAGTACAACTCATATCACCTACAGTTCTAAAACGAACAATTCTTTCTTCGATTTCTTCATCTTCTTCTTGGTATACAAAAGGAGAATGAGACCAAATCATACCGTCTCTCAAGAATACTTTACGTTTGTGCGAAAAGTAAATTGATGGAATTTCGATTTGTTCTTGTTCTATATAACTCCAAACATCTAGTTCCGTCCAGTTCGAAATTGGGAAAACACGAACGTTTTGACCATTTTCAATTTTTCCGTTCAAAAGATCAAATAATTCTGGACGTTGGTTTTTTTCATCCCATTGACCAAAATCATCACGAACAGAAAAAATACGTTCTTTAGCTCTTGCTTTTTCTTCATCACGACGCGCGCCACCAATACAGGCATCAAATTTAAATTCTTCGATTGCATCCAAAAGTGTCGTCGTTTGCAAACTGTTTCTGCTAGAATATTTTCCAGACTCTTCTACAACTTTCCCTTCATCTATAGCGTCCTGCACATTACGAACGATTAATTTCAATCCTAATTCAGCTACCAATTTATCTCTAAAGGCAATCGTTTCCGGAAAGTTATGCCCTGTATCTACGTGTAACAATGGAAAAGGAATTTTAGCAGGAAAAAAAGCTTTCTGTGCTAAACGTACCAATGTAATTGAATCTTTTCCACCAGAAAAAAGCAATACTGGTTTGTCAAATTGAGAAATTACTTCTCTGAAAATGTATATCGCTTCGCTTTCTAAAGCGTTTGTTTTTAATATCGTACTCATTTTTTTAATTTAAAGATTTAAATGATTTGAAAAATTGCAACAATCATTTATAATTTATAATTCATAATTTAAAATTACTTCTGGTGCAAACCGCATTCTTTATGACTGGATTCCCACCACCATCTGCCCGCTCGTATATCTTCATCAGGAGTAATTGCTCTGGTACATGGCGCACATCCTATACTTACAAATCCTTGTTTGTGCAATGCATTTTGTGGTACATTATTTTTTTCTAAATAATCTTCTACTTCTTTCAAAGTCCATTTTAACAATGGATTGAATTTTATAATATCGAACTTCTCATCGTATTCAAAAACTTCTAAATCATTTCTGTTTTCTGATTGCTCTGCTCTCAGACCGGTAATCCAAATTTCATTTCCTTTTAACGCTTTGGTCAACGGCGCCACTTTTCGAATAAAACAACATTCCTTTCTATTCTCCACCGATTCGTAAAAGCTGTTTGGGCCTTTTTGATTTAACAAATTTTCTACTTCAGAAGCTTCCGGGAAACAAACCTTAATTTCTTTTTTATACTTTTTCAATGTCTTATGAAAAACATCATAGGTTTCTTGAAACAGTCTTCCTGTATCTAAAGTAAAAATGGTAATTGGTAAATCGTTTTGACCAATTAAAGCTGTAATCACCTGATCTTCCTGTCCAAAAGAAGTCGAAAAAACAACTTTATCTTTGAATTCATTAGCCAAAAAAGCAAGCGTTTCCTCGATGGATAAGCTTCTTGTTTTTTCTAATAAAGTGTTTGTTATCGCTATGCTCATAATTTCGTTTCTCTTTATAATAATTTAGACAGTGTTTTTAAACTCAAAACAATAATTAAAACGCCAACTAAAATCATCATAGGCTTTCTCTTTATTCTATTAACTAAAATAGCGGCAATTGGAGCAGCTATCACACCACCTAAAATCAATCCTATAATCACTTGCCATCCTTGAATCCCTCCAAAAAGCATGAATGTTACACCGCTGGCAAAAGCTACTGCAAACTCCGCTGCATTTACAGAACCAATAGTATATCTGGGATTTCTACCGCGTCCTAATAAGGTAGAAGTAACAATAGGTCCCCAGCCACCACCGCCAACAGCATCCATAAAACCTCCAAAAGAAGCTAGAATATTTAATCGTTTGGTTTTCTTTTTAATAATATTTTTTTGCATTGCTTTTCTGATAATTATAACTGCCAGCGCTATCATATACACCGCAATAAAAGGCTTTATCGCATCCCCGTCAATTACATCCGACAATAAATAAGCACCTGCAATAGAACCTAAAACACCCGGAATCAACAAATGTCTCACTAATTTTTTATTGATATTCCCAAAGCGATGATGAGAAATAGCAGAAGCTCCTGTCGTAAACATTTCAGCAACGTGAACACCTGTACTGCTGATTGCCGGAGGAATTCCATACGCCAATAAAAAAGAAGTAGAAGTTGCTCCATAACCCATTCCTAAAGTTCCATCCACTAATTGCGCAAATATCCCGATGCAGAAAAAGATTAGGAATTCCTGATTGAAACCTGCCAAAAAGCCATTCCAGGAAAACTCAGCATAATGATTGTAGACTAATGTAGAAAACAACCCTACCAACAAAACAACAGGGATTATAACCCACAAACGCTCGGCGAAAGTAGTTCCCGATTTTGCATTGATATTAATCTCTTTCAATTCTTTGCTCATGCTTTTAAAATTCAACTGTTTTAATTATTTAAATCCATTACCCTATCGGAATAGTAGATTACTGTGCAAAAGTAAAACTTTTAACTTAACTACAAAAAATTTTTTTGATTTATTCTCTAAAATGCGATATCCGCGAGTGTATTGTTTTCCAATATCATAAGTGTATTGTCACGAACTTCTGTCATTAGTTTATGAACAGAGCAATTGGCTTCGTCAACACAATCGTCACATTTTTCATAAAAATTATGGCTAACGCAAGGCAGCAAAGCGATTGGCCCTTCAAGAATGCGATATACATGAGCCATATTAATGTCTTTTGGGTCTTTTATCAGATAGTATCCTCCACCTTTACCTTTTTTGGCTCCCAAAAAACCAGAATAACGCAAGAGTAATAAAATACTTTCCAAAAACTTAATCGAAATGTTTTCACTTTTTGCAATATCCGCAATTGGAACCGGGATTTGATTCTCTTGACGAGCCAAAAATGACAAAGCTTTTATTCCGTATTTTGTTTTTTTTGAAAGCATTTAAAAGATATAAAATTGAAGATTAACGATTTTTGATTGCAGATTTCAAAGCTATCTGAAATCAACATTCTTTTTATATTGTAACAACAAAAATATACTTTTTGATTTAAGAATAGTGAATGGAGATTAACGATTTTTAATTTGTAGTTAATCTGCAATCAAAAATCGTTAATCTGCAATCAAAAATCCTTACGAAAGAGCCTGCTCCAAATCAGCAATTACATCTTTCACGGTTTCTAATCCTACTGAAACGCGTACTAAACCATCCGTAATACTTACCGCTAATCTTTCTTCAACAGTTAATTTACTGTGAGTTGTAGATGCTGGATGCGTAACAATTGTTCTGGTATCTCCCAAATTTGGTGACAAGGAACATAATTTTATTTTATCCAAAAAGGCTCTTCCCGCTTCAATTCCGCCTTTTATCTCAAATGCAACGATGTTACCTCCTAATTTCATTTGCTTTTGAGCAATTTCGTATTGCGGATGCGATTTCAAGAAAGGATACTTCACTTTATTAACCTGAGGATGGCTTTCCAAAAACTCAGCTACTTTCAAGGCATTTTCACAATGTCTATCTAAACGAATCGCTAAAGTTTCTAAACTTTTTGATAATACCCAAGCGTTGAATGGGGATAAAGAAGGACCGGTAAGTCTCGAAAATAAATAGATTTTTTGAATCAATTCGGCATTTCCAACTGTTATACCCCCCAAAACTCTCCCTTGACCATCAATTAATTTTGTAGCTGAATGTACCACTAAATGTGCACCCCATTTTATCGGTTGCTGTAAATAAGGTGTAGCAAAACAGTTGTCAATAATCAAAATCAAATTATGCTTTTTGGCAATAGTCCCTAACAGTTCCAAATCGATAATATCTACCGCTGGATTGGTTGGAGATTCTGCAAAAAGAATCTTTGTATTTGGTTTTATAAAACTTTCAATGGTCTCTGGCTTATCAATATCAAAATACGATGTTTCAATTCCCCATTTTGGAAAATAATTGATAAACAATGAATGTGTCGCTCCAAAAACACTGCTTGCCGAAACAATATGGTCTCCTGAGTTCAACAAAGCCGCTAAAGTTGAATACACGGCTGCCATTCCAGAAGCAAAAGCAAAACCCGATTCAGCACCTTCCATTTTACAAATTTTCTCTATAAATTCGTTGGTATTTGGATTGCTGTATCGGCTATAAATATTTCGATCTTTCTCCTCAGCAAAAGAAGCACGCATATCTTCGGCATCCTCAAATACAAAACTTGATGTTAAGTATAAAGGAACCGAGTGTTCTTGAAATTGCGTTCTTTCTAATTGGGTACGTATGGCTTGCGTTTCAAAACCAAATTCTTGTTCGTTCATTTTATTTTTAGTTTAAAGTTTAAGGTTTAAAGTTGTTTGGATATTCAAATCCAATCTTTAATTAAACTATAATGGTTTATTGTTCAAAACCACTTTATAATGTATCGTTGCGGTTGGCTCTAATGTTTTAGAAACCGAACAGTATTTTTCGAAAGAAAGTTGTGCGGCTCTTGCTGCTTTTTCTTCATTAATAGGCCCTTCCAAAAAGAATACTACTGTAATATCCTTGAATGGTTTTGCGTCTCCTACTTGTACACGTTCCCCTTCAACCTCTGCTTTGAAAGAAGTGATTTCCTGACGTTGTTTTTTCAAAATCGAAATCATATCAATAGCGCTGCAACCCGCAACACCCATCAATACTAATTCCATTGGACTTGGACCTCTATCGTCTCCGCCAAATTCTGGTCGGCTATCTACATTTACAATGTGTCCTCTTTCATTTTTTAATTCAAAGTGGAAATTGTCGTTTACTCTGTTTAGTGTAATTTTCATTGTTATCTTTTTCCTCTCCCCGGCCCTCTCTCCAAAGAAGAGAGAGCCGAAACTGGAGAATTTTTACTGTTTATTTTTTTCAATCTTAAATCAAAAATCGTTACCAGAGAGCTTGCTCGAACTGGCGAAGCAATCTGCAATCTTAAATCATTATCCTTTATCTGATAATCTCAAAATATCTCCAAAGACACCTCTTGCCGTTACTGCTGATCCTGCTCCTGCGCCTTGAATCACGATAGGTCGGTCTCCATACGATTCTGTGTAAATTTCGAAGAAAGAATCAGAACCTTTCAATCCGCCTAAAGCCGTATCTGATGGCACAGAAACTAATTTCACTTCCAGATTTCCTTTGTCATTTTGCAAATCGCCTGACAATTCGCCTATGTATCGCAACACGTGATTTGGTTTTTGTTCAGCTTTTATTTTAGCATAAATTGGATCAAACTCCGTCAGTTTATTTAGAAAATCAGAAACATCACCTTCCCGTAAATGTTCTGGGATTAAATTTTCAATATCAATTTCTTCAAACTCATTTTGCAAGTCTAATTCTCTTGCCAAAATCAATAATTTTCGACCTACATCATTTCCACACAAATCTTCTCTTGGATCTGGCTCGGTATATCCATTATCAATTGCTTCTTTCAATATTTCGCTGAACGGCGCGTCTTTAGCAGAAAAATTATTGAACAAATAACTCAATGTTCCAGAGAAAACACCTTTAATCTTCGTGATATTTTCTCCTGAAAGGTGTAATAATTTAATCGTATCAATCAACGGCAATCCGGCTCCAACATTGGTTTCATAAAGATAACTCTTTTGATTATCCGCAAGTACTTTTCGTAGTTTTTTATAAAAACTATAACTTAACGTATTGGCCACTTTATTAGACGATATCAAATCGAAACTGCTTTCTGCCAGAGGAATGTAATTTTCAACAAATGTGGCACTTGCCGTGTTATCAATCGCAATCAAATTCTCTAAGTGATGCTCATTCGCGTAAGCAATTACATCATCGATAGTATAAGAAAATCCATTGTTTTGAATTTCATTTTTCCAGTTTGGAGTAACGCCGTTTTTATTCAACAATACATTACTTGAATTGGCAATAGCAAAAACATTCAGTTTGATGTCTTTTCTTTTCTCGATAGTTGCCGCCGATTCCAATATTTGGTTAATCAACGTTCCGCCCACTAATCCATGTCCGAAAATAGCAATATTGATTTTCTTTGAAACACCAAAAATCTCCCCGTGAATCACGTTTAAGGCTTTGTTCAGTTGCGATTTTTTCACAACCAAACTCACGTTTTTACCCGTAACGGTATTATTGAAAAGAATCGGGACAATTTTATTTTTTATCAAAGCCGTATAAGGCTTGTGAAACGTACTCAAATCCTGGCCAATGATAGAAATTACCGAAACATTATCAGTAACCGTGATTTTATTCACATCTTTTGAATAGAAATCATTTTCGAATTCTTTCTCTAATTCAATCATTGCTTTAGTCGCTTTATCAGCAGCAACTACCAAACCTATTCCTCTTTCTGAAGAACCTTGAGAAATGATGCTTACGCTAATATCATTGTCTCCCATCACTCTAAAAATACGGGCATCAACACCAGTTTTCCCTAGCAATCCTCTTCCTTCCAGATTTACTAATGATACATTTTCTAGTACCGAAAGTGTTTTAATTCCTTCTTTGCTAGAATTGGATGTGATTAATGTTCCTTTGTTTTCGTGATTGAATGTGTTCAAAATACGAAGCGGAATGTTTTTTTCCAACAAAGGAATAATGGTCTTTGCATGAAGAATTGTCGCGCCAAAATTAGCCAACTCATTCGCCTCGTTAAAAGTCAAATGGTCAATTTTTTTAGCATCAAGTACTAAATCCGGATTCGCGGTATAAATTCCGTCTACGTGTGTATAATTCTGTAATTCGTCCGCATTTAAGTAATTCGCGATCAAAGAAGCCGTGTAATTACTGCCATTTCTTCCTAAAGTCGTCGTATCATTATTGTTATTAGAACCGATAAAACCCGTAACAATGTTCACGGTTGTTCCGTTATTTTGTTTGAAATAATTGATGACATTTTTCTTCGAAATTTGTTCTAAAGGTTGCGCATCACCAAATTTTGAATCGGTTTTTATCAATTCTCGAGTATCCGCAAAACGGGCATTTATTCCATTTTCAACCAAAATAGCTGTCAGTAATTTTGCAGAAAGCAATTCCCCTTTTGATAAAATTTGATCTTTAATTTTGTTGCTGTAATCGCCAATTAAACTTACACCTTCGAATAATTTTTCCAAGACATTGAATTCCTCAGACAAATCTACGTCTTGATAATCGTCTTGTTGGTACTTTTTGAAATCCTCAAAAAGCGGTTTGTAATCTCCGTTTTTAGAAGCAATGCCTAAAATTTCTTCTAATTCATCTGTAGCATTTCCTCTTGCTGATACTACAATTGCAATTTCTTCTCCTTGATTTACTTTATCGGTAATAATCGCAATCACTTTATTTATTCCGTCGCCATTCGATAAAGATTTACCTCCAAATTTTAATATTTTCATTGTGTTGTGTTTTTTTTGGCTTAGAATATATCCTGAAGCAAATTGTCTAATTGTTTGTATTCTATCAAAAAAGCGTCGTGTCCGTGAATGGAAACTATTTCCTGATAGGTGACATTATTTTTATATTTTTTTAATTCCTCGTAAGTGGCTTTATTTTCATTAGCCGTAAAAAACAAATCTGAATTGATTCCGATAATATGAATATCAGCTTCAATTTTTGATGTTATTTCTTCGAATGAATTGCTGTTTCTGGTAATATCTATCGTTTTCAACAATTGATTCATCATTTTATAAGACGAAATTTGAAAACGTTTTTGAAGCTTTTTACCATGATGACTCAGCCAGCTTTCTACATTGAAAATGGCTAATTCCTCATTAGTGGTTCTCTGAAATTTTGCAGTAAAAGATTCTGGAGTTCGGTAGCAAAGCATCGCATGAATTCGAGCATCTTCAATAGGTTTTGAAGAATTATTCAAAATTTGCTCCTGCAAAAAGCAATTGGCAATTAACCAGTCTGTCGATTTCCAATCGGTTGCAATAGGAATTAAATGCTGCGTGATTTTTGGTTCTAAAGCAACCAGTTCCCAAGCAATTCCTCCGCCAACAGAACCGCCAATAATAGCATAAAGCTGTTTGATTTTAAGAAAACGAATGCCTTCAATAAAAATTCTGGCAATGTCTCTGGTAGTAAAATCCGAATAATTTTCAATGATGACATCATCAAAACCATTTCCGGGAACATTAAAAGCCAGTATCGTATATGTATTGGTATCGATGGTTTTGTGTGCTCCAATCAAATCATTCCACCAACCGTTATCTCCCACAACTTGGGAATTTCCAGTCAATGCATGATTTACCAAAACGATTGGAGCTGTATGTAAAACTGGTCCAAAAACTTGAAAACTTAAGTTTAAGGTAGCATAAAAAGCCCCACTTTCGGTGGTGAAATTTTGTAATGTAATAGATGTTGGTTTATTTTCCAATTTCAAATCTTTTATGATTTTTGATTTGTGTCTGGAAATATTAGAAAGAAAGCTAGAAGTGAACTAGAAGAATTCTTTGTGTTATCTTTCCTTTAGATTCTGAAATAATTCAGAATAAAGGTAGAATGCAGCACCTTCTTCGATAAATCGAAGGGTTGCTAAGGCTTCATCGGGTCTAATCCCTCTGCCTTTCTTTATAACATTTCAATACGTTTTTGAACTTAAAGGCACAAATTAACCACTATTTTTTTAAACAACCAAATTTTTATCAAATTGGTTCTAATTGATTTATTGCAAATTGACTTGAAAAAATCGTACGCAATCATCATCCCGACAAAAGATAAAAACAAAATAGCATGGTTTTATCTTTCATCGAAATCATAATTTGAGATTTACTATCGAAGATTCAAAAGCTAAAATAAAGATCATTTTTTTAAATAAAAAGTTCTTCATTTTCTTTTGAATACATTTGAAACAGTAATGAACTCGGCACTATTTTTTGTGCCAAAGGATCATTTTTTGATATTTCAAATCTTGGATTGGTCAATTCATTTTTTGAATCGTTTTCCTTTTCTGTTTTGGTTCTGAAACCAAAGCCTTTTAATAACCGTAATGTCTTCGGGAAATGTTTTAATGTGCTCATACTATTTGAATTTACGATGTTAGTTTTGTTTTAAATTATTTTTTGATTTCTGAAATGTTTCTATACTTCCAAACTAATCTGAATGAAAAAAACCCTTTTAGATACGTATCCAAAAGGGTTTTTAAGTTGTGCTATAAACTTATACTTTTGGAATCAACAGACACGAATGCACATAATGGCATTGGCGCAAATCATATTTTTGACTTTAAAATTATTTGTATTCTGGATTTTCAGGTTATTCATTCTATGATTAATATTGTTTTATTTTCAGCTAAATAGAGTTCAAAAAAAAAGCCTCCCATTTTCTTGGGAGGCTTTTGCTATATAAATTTTAATTTAAATTTAAGCAATAGACAACCCACAGGACTTTTCCTGAATGGCTTTTGACATATTACACACATTAAATTTCATCTTTCGTTTTTTATTATAACAAATATGCTAACTATTTCTGAATTTTCCAAATAAGTTTTAAAAAAAATACAAAGAAAATCCAGCCTCGCATTCCCTTTTGTATTTATATATGTAGAGGAAAAGATTTATCAGCAAAAAAAAGTTAAGATTAATTTGCAATTCAAAATGGTTTCATACATTTGCACCCGAATACAAGAGGAAAAATTTGAACTGATTGCAACCTCTTCATAATGAAATCAATTCATTATGAATACTGAAATTTTTTCAGTAGAAAAAATGCTAAAGCAGAAACTCTTCTTTAGTCTTTTTCAGCAATTATTTTTTCTCGCTTAATTTTAAAATAATAATAATTATGGCCTATTTATTTACGTCAGAATCTGTAAGCGAAGGACATCCAGACAAAATTGCAGATCAAATTTCGGATGCATTAATTGATAATTTTTTGGCATTTGATGCTGACTCAAAAGTAGCTTGCGAAACTTTAGTAACTACTGGCCAGGTAATTTTGGCTGGTGAAGTAAAATCAAATACCTATTTAGACGTACAACAAATCGCTCGTGACGTAATCAGAAAAATTGGTTACACAAAAAGCGAATATATGTTTGAAGCCAATTCTTGTGGAATTCTTTCTGCTATCCACGAACAATCTGCTGACATTAATCAAGGTGTTGATAGAGCAAATCCAGAAGAGCAAGGTGCTGGAGACCAAGGAATGATGTTTGGTTACGCTACCAATGAAACGGAAAATTATATGCCATTGGCACTTGATTTATCTCATAAATTATTGCAGGAATTAGCTATTTTAAGACGTGAAAATAACGAAATTACATATTTGCGTCCTGATGCTAAATCACAAGTAACTTTAGAATATAGCGATGACAATAAGCCAACTCGTATTGACGCTATTGTAATCTCAACACAACATGATGATTTTGACGAAGAAGCTACAATGCTTGCGAAAATCAAAAAAGACATCATCGAAATATTGATTCCAAGGATTATTGCAAAAAATCCTGCTAGCGCGCATTTATTCAATGATGCTATTCAATACCATATTAACCCAACCGGAAAATTCGTAATTGGAGGACCGCATGGAGATACTGGATTGACAGGAAGAAAAATTATCGTTGATACTTACGGTGGAAAAGGTGCTCACGGTGGTGGTGCATTCTCTGGAAAAGATCCAAGTAAAGTAGATAGAAGCGCGGCTTATGCTACACGTCATATCGCTAAAAACTTAGTTGCAGCGGGTGTTGCTGACGAGATTTTAGTTCAGGTTTCGTATGCAATTGGTGTGGCTAAACCAATGGGTATTTTTATTGATACCTACGGAACATCAAAAGTAAACTTGACCAATGGTGAAATTGCCAAAAAAGTAGAGGCTATTTTTGATATGCGTCCGTACTTTATTGAGCAACGTTTGAAATTAAGAAACCCAATCTATAGCGAAACTGCTGCTTACGGGCACATGGGACGTACTCCAGAAACGGTTACTAAAACTTTTTCTGCTCCAGGTGGAAACGAAAAAACAGTTACTGTTGAATTGTTTACTTGGGAAAAATTAGATTTTGTTGACCAAGTTAAAACTGCTTTTGGATTGTAACTTTGGCTTTAAAACCTTAGAAATTTAAATCTAATTATATATCAAACCCCGAATTCTGCTACTGCAGACTTCGGGGTTTTTGTTTGGCTATATGCGGTATTTTTCTTTACTTAGTAAAAAATAACTTACCAAAATAATGGCTAAATTCCCTTCTTTCCAAAGCGTATTGCAAGCTTCACAAAAAACCATTTCCAGATTCCCGCTAGAAACCATACTAACGATTTTAGGGACGGTATTCGCAATTTTACTCTCAGAAGAAAGAAATGATACAATGGAGAATTTTTATACTAAAAGCATCATGTGTTGCTCGCTGTGTTTGGTTTTATTTCTTTCCGTTAGCTTATATTTCTCAGCGATTCACAAAAACAGTTGGATTCGATTTTTGATCAGTTTGATACTTGGTGGATTAGTAACTGCTTTTATATTTAGCTTTTCGGAAAAAATTACAGATGTAGAAGCATTACAATTTTTAGTACTCAATATTGCTTTGCATCTATTGGTCTCATTTTCCGGTTTTATATCAAAAATCTACAACCAAGAAGAGTTTTGGGAATTCAACAAGCAGCTTTTTCTTCATATTCTAACCGCTGGTTTGTATAGCGTTGTGTTGTATTCCGGATTATCCTTGGCTATTTTAGCGGTACACCATTTATTCAATGTGGATTTTTATGACAGAATATATCTTCACTTATTTTTCATCATCGCAGGGATATTTAATACGGTTTTCTTTTTATCTGGCGTTCCTGAAACCAACAACGAATCGTCTCCACTTATTTTAAAGTATCCAAAAGGTCTTAAAAATTTCACTCAATATGTTTTGCTTCCATTAATCAGCATTTACTTGGTGATTTTGATTTGTTATGAAACTAAAATCTTAGTCACACTTTCTTTACCTGTGGGCTGGGTTTCTAATCTCGTTTTGGTTTTTGCCATCTTTGGAATACTTTCTTTTTTACTCGTACATCCTATTGCCGAAGAAACTGGAAATCTTTGGATGCGAACCTTTAACCGTTGGTTTTATTATTTATTAGTCCCGTTATTGGGATTGTTGTTTTGGGCTATTTTATATAGAATCCACTTATACGGATTCACACATGAGCGTTATTATGTATTGGCATTGTCAATTTGGTTAACCATTGTAGTAGCTTATTTTATAATCAAAAAAGAGCCTAAAATAAAGTTCATTCCTATCACGATGTGCATAACAGCTTTACTTACTATTCTTGGACCGCAAAGTGCAGATTCAACATCCAAAAACAGTCAGCTTTCTAGATTTGAGTCCTATTTGCAAAAAATAGAAAAGGAAAAACTCACTTTCGAACAAGAGCAAGATTTAAGCAGTATTGTAGATTTCTTAGAAGAAAACTATGGCTCAGAAGTACTTCTTCCATTTACAAAAGACAAACTAACTGCTCTGATTAAAAAGGACAAAAAACCAAATTCTTCCCAAATCATGGAAGCATTGGGGCTCTATTATCGCTCTCCATACGACCAAAAAGAAAAAAACAACAAAGAATATTTTTATAATTTTTACGAAAACAACAATCAAAATATTGAAAACATTCAAGGGTATGATGTGTCTTTTTCCATTTTGAATAATAAAGATTTAGAATGTAACGAATGTGTAAAAATCGACAATAAGTCTTACTCCATTATTTCTACTAAAAAAGAATACGGAGTAGACTTACAAATCAATCAGGACATTGTTCCGTTGAAAATTGTGGATTTTGTGAACCAAACTCCTGCTTTCGACAAAAATGAAAACTGGAACCAAAAGATTACACAAAAAATTGAAACTCCTAAATACACGATTTTAATATACTATATAAACGTAAGTGGAGATAGAAAAGGAAATAAAAAAACGGTAGATCAGTTCCAAATCAAAGTGTTATTGGGGATTAAAAACTAAAAAAAAGCCTTTGAAGAATAAACTTCAAAGGCTTTTTATCTTCTGGCAAATCTACTACAAGTTATACTTTAAAGAAAAAATCACATAGCGCGGTTGTACGGTATACTGTGAGGTTCTGGTGGCAAACTGGCTAAAGTTATCATCATTTAATGAGGTTGTGTTCAATAAATTAGTTCCGCTTACTTTATATTCTAACTTGCTGCCTTTCTTTTGATAAATTAAACTGGCGGTCAAGAAATCGTATTCATTATTGACCGTTTTAGTGTTGTTGTAGTAATGATAAAACTCATACTCCGCTACAAAAGAGAAACTGTTCAAGAAGAAATAATCCAGTTTAGCAAAGGGTTTTTCGGTGTAAAAAGTAGTATTGTTGTAATCGTTGGTTACAATATTATACCCCAGCTCCAGGTTAGGCATGTTTTTAAAATTCGTAGACGCTTTCAAAGTATAGTTTTGGGTAAAACTCTCGTTTGTTGACAGCACATTATTCTGGATGTTATTGAATTTAGACCAATTGAGAGAAGCTCCCAAAGAGGCTTTGTAATTCTTCAAAAAAGAACGTCCGTAAGAACCATTTCCTGACAGTGTTTCATCTGCAAAATCAGAATTAAAAGGAGATGACGTTTGATTGACTCCGTCGAATACGGCACGAGTTTTTATCGCATCGACTCTTTTCGAATACGTGGCAAAAGCAGTAATGTTCTCAAAATTGAACATGTTGTATTTAAAGTAACGCAATGAATGTACTTGTGCGGTGGCATTTTCTAAAAGTCGGTTTCCTCTGGTCAGGCTGTTATAATTTGACAAAATAAATCCTTCAGCCAGCTGATTAATATCGGTGAAATTATTGGTATATGAAAAATTATAGGTTAATGTTTCTGCTTTTTTGATTTGATAAATCGCTAAGAAATCAGGCAACGCTCTGAAGAAATTTTGGCTGTTACTGGTTCCTAATTGCTCATTTGTCATGTTGTAACTGTGTAAACTCACTCCTGGTGTAAACGTAAATTTTCCGCTTAAAATCTTATAATGCAATCCTAAAAACGTGTCATTAAAATTATAATTCACATCATTCGTATTCGTTACATCATTTAAATTATTGACTATTTCATTGTCTAAAATTTGGAAAATACTGGAATTGAAATTTTGATGGGAATACGTATTTCCTAACGTCACATTGATGTTACTTTTTGGGGTGACCATGTAATAATAATCCAGTTTAGCGTCTATCTTATTGGTTTTTACAAAGCGACTTTGATTGATACTATTTCTGTTTTGTCCAGTAACATATCCGGCCAAACTAAAAGGTTGAAATTTCAGATTCGCATTGTAAAAAGGATCCTCCTCTTGGTACAAATGTTGCATTTCGAAAGCAAAAATATTTTTATCGCTTTGCGTATAATACAAACTCAAGTTTTGATTCACTGAAATTGGCTCTTGTTTCTTTACCGTATTGATGTTTTCAAGTGCTACATTATTCCCTACAATAGATTCTCTTAAAAGTGAATTATTCTCATCTTGCTTGGACAATTTAGTCAAAATATCATAATCAAATTGAAGCCGCGCACTTGGTTTATAGCTGGAACTCAATTTGAATAATCCCAAATTGCTTTTTTGAGTTGCGGTTTCCTGACGATTTTCTGTAGAAAGAATTTCAGAAGAATTAGGCTGTAAAATATTCGTTTGTGACTTTGTTTCTAAATCCGTTAGTGAAGAGGACAGAATTCCAAAACCGCTTAAAGTCCACGCTTTATTTACATTGTAGGAGAAATTTGTAGCTCCAAATTTAGTCTCAATTTCCTTGGCTCTATTATTTCTTAAAAGCGAAATTCCTAAATCATTCGAAGACACATTAAAACTAGAACCGCCTTTTTGCATCATGCCTCTAAAACCGCCGGTGAATTTAAAATAATCCTGAACTGTCAATGGCAATTCCCCAATATTATTGAAATTCGTAATTAAATTGATGCTGTATTTTGGACTGTAATAAAACAATTTTGGGTTGATCAAATACCGACTTTCCTCGTGTGCAACTCCTATTCCTGCGGTCATATCTCCAAACCAGAAATTTTTCTTTCCTGATTTTAGTTTGATATTCATCGCAACATTATCCTGATTGTTCTCTACTCCTTTGAGCGCACCAATTTCGCTGTAGTTTCTCAATACTTGGATTTTATCAATGGCATCCGCCGGAATATTTTTGACGCCCAACTTCGTGTCGCCATCAAAAAAGTCTTTTCCTTCCACCATTAATTTGGACACTTTTTTTCCTTCGACTTCAATTTCGCCATCAGCGTTGACCTCAACTCCGGGTAATTTCTTGAGAATATCTTCCAGTTTCCGTTCTGTTCCGGATTTAAAAGAATCGGCATTATAAACAATAGTATCCCCTTTTATTGATACTGGCATTTCCCGAACAATTTCGACACCATCCAATTCAATTCCGCCTTCTTCCAATGCAATGTTTTTAATGCTATTTTCTGAAGTAGTGGTAATTTCCAGCTCTTTATTCTGCATTCCCAAATAACTAATTTTTAAGCTATACGCTGTATTTGGTTTTAGATTAAGAAGAAATTTTCCTTTGTCATTTGTTATGGCATAGGCATCCATTGCCTTTGTAGCTTTATTTACCGCCATTACATTGGCCATTTCGAGACCTGCAGCTTTTGAATCGGTGATGAGACCTTCAAATTTAATGGATTGAGCAAAGGAAAATGAAGTAATAAGAAAAAATAAAAAAAAATATTGTTTTTTCATTGATTGGGTTTATGGAATGGATAAAAAATACATTTTTTTAATGACTTGTTTGAAAAATGACATTTCCATCTTTGTCTTTCATACTGTCTAATTTTGCCTTTTCGATGGCATCAAATTCAGCCTGAGTGACTTTTTTGCTAGTATTCGGAACTTTAATTTTAGCAACTTCTTTGTTGCTCAAAGTTACTTTAGAACAAAGAATAATCACATCTTCTTCATTGATTTCTAAAATCAATCCTGGCAAACCCCAGTAGTTCAGAGGGCCAAGACTTACTGGTATTTCAGGAGCATACCATGCTGTTATTACTTTGTCTTTGGGTTCTTCCATAGGAAAAAGACTTATTTTATTCTCTTGTTTTTTTAGAAAATCTTGATATTCCTGCTTTTGTTTTTCAGTTACAGGAACAGTAACTTCTGCTTTATAACAAGAATAATCACCAATTTTTTTGGTTTCATTTACTAATATCCAATTTAACTTTTCAAGCGTATCAACGATTAGAAATTCTTTACCAAAAATCTCATCCTCTACAACTTTTGATTTGTCCTTGAGGTTTATGTATTTTTTTCCAACGCCTGAAAAAGTAACCTTAATAGACATTGTCGCATTCCCAACCTCAGGTTTTTCTAATTCTTCCATTTGTTCATATAGTCCTTCTTGTTTATTAAAAATAAATAAGTATTTTTTTTCAGAAGATTTTTTTAAAGCTTCCTGAATCATCTTATCAAATTCAACATCTTTTTCAATCTTACTATCGGAGTTTTTAACTTTTTGCTTTATGATTGTTTTCGAAAAATACTCCGCTTTACCCTGGAATTCTTGTGCGCTTACACCAAGTACTGCCAATAAACAAAACAAAACAATTGTAGATTTTTTCATGATTTTTATTTAAACCTTTATTATCCTCCAATTCTCATTCTCATTCCGCCATTTCCACCACGTCCTTGGTTCATGTCTCTGAACTCTTCCATTTTCTTCAATACGATTTCATCAAATTCTTTTTGAGTCGTTACTTTTCCTTTCGTTGCCGCTTTTATTTCGGTTTTAACTTTAGGATTCAGAACCACTTTCGAACATAAAATGACCGTTTTACCGTCATTTACTTCCAATATTAAACCTGGCAATCCCCAGTAATTTTCCGGCCCTTGATTCACTGGAATTTCCGGAGTATACCAAGCTGTAATTGTAACTTCTTTCGGCATATCCAACTCATCCAAAAGACTCGTTTTCTTGGCTGCATCCGCTGGTTTGGTGGTTGTGGCATCTTCTTTTTTGGGTCTAAAATTTCTAAAATCCGTTTTACTTGCAGGACGTACAGCAGTGGCTTTGAAACAATTGTAGCCACCAATAACACGGGTTTCACTTTCCATTTTCCATTGTAAATTAGGCAACGAATCTTTTACAAGAAACTCTTTTCCCATGAATTCTTTATCAACGGTATAGGATTTATCTTTTACATTTTTATAATACGTCCCGCCACTGCCAGTCATAGACATCATCATTCGCATTCCGCCACCACCTTGACCTGGAGTATCCAATTTTTCTTCTTCTTTATATATCGATGCCGATTTATCAAAATTAAGGATGAATGTCTTTTCGAACATCTTCTTCATTCTTTCCTCGATCATTTTTTGCATATCCGGAGTCATCTCCTTATTACCTTCCATTCGCGTTTTAAAATCGGAAGTACTTGTTTTCGATTCGTAAACTGCCATTCCTTGAAATTCCTGAGCGTGAAGTCCCATAAATGATGCAACTGCTAATACTAATGTGAAAATTACTTTATACATACTTTTGGATTTTAGTAAATAAGACTGAAAAATACTATTTTTGTTACAAGTATTCTGTTAAAATAATAGTAAGACACCCATAATTATAGAAGGTTTAATTGTAATTTCGCTTTCATGAAGAAAGTAATGCTATTGCTGTTTATCGCCTCGTTTTCAGTAATATTTGGTCAAGACCAAAAACTGACTCCCTTTAAAATTGACTTCATTCGTTTTGATGGAGATGCGTTTTTAGGATACGATTCTTTTGGTTTTTATTACACCATTAAAAACAATGTTTTTTCTAAAATTAATACGCGAGATACCTTAGAATATAAAAATATTTCTTTGGGAAAAATCACCAAAGTTGACTTGCAAAACCCGCTTAAAATTGTATTATTTTACGAAAATTTCAACACTGTTATCATTTTGGACAATCAATTGAATGAAACCCAAAAAATCAATTTTTCAGAAAGTATAATTCCTATTGTGGTTTCAGCAATTGGGATTGCTTCTCAAAATCAGTTGTGGATTTACAATAGCATGAATCAGCAACTGGGACTTTATGATTATTTAAACAATGACTACAAGACCATTTCAGTTCCTTTTACAGAAAGCATCAGGAATTATTCTTCAGATTTCAATGTCTTTCATTGGGTTGACAATAAAAACAACTGGTACGTATGTGACATTTTTGGAAAAATAAAAAGTAAGGGGATAATTCCTGATTTTGATTCCATTGTAATTATCAATGAGAGTCAGCTTATTTATTCCAAGGACGCTGTTTTGATTTTATATGATTTAGAAAAAGGAAAAAAAACTGAAATTGAAATTTCAGAAAAAACGTTTAAAAAATTCTATTACAAGGACCAAATTTTATCTATTTTTACATCAGCAGGAATTACAAATTATAAAATCACAATACCGTAATGCACATAGCAATAGCAGGAAATATAGGTTCCGGAAAAACAACTTTAACTCGATTACTAGCGAAACATTTTAAGTGGGAACCACATTTTGAAGATGTAGTTGACAATCCATACTTGGATGATTTTTACCATCAAATGGAACGTTGGTCGTTTAATTTACAAATTTATTTCTTGAATAGTCGTTTCCGTCAGGTGATGCAAATCCGCGAAAGCGGTAAAAAAATCATTCAGGACCGAACTATTTATGAAGATGCGCATATTTTTGCTCCTAACTTATATGCAATGGGCTTAATGACCAATCGCGATTTCCAGAATTATTCTTCTCTTTTTGAATTAATGGAATCTACGGTTAAAGCACCCGATTTATTGATTTATTTAAGAAGTTCTATCCCTAATTTAGTCGGACAAATACACAAACGCGGTCGTGAATACGAAAACTCAATTTCTATTGATTATTTGAGTCGCTTGAACGAAAGATATGAAGGCTGGATTCAAACCTACGACAAAGGAAAATTAATGATTATTGATGTTGATAACA
The DNA here is from genome assembly GCF_030010375.1 of Flavobacterium yafengii. Taxonomy (GTDB): domain Bacteria; phylum Bacteroidota; class Bacteroidia; order Flavobacteriales; family Flavobacteriaceae; genus Flavobacterium; species Flavobacterium yafengii. Next base: position 70,706 of record NZ_JASCRY010000001.1, read on the forward strand.
TCAATTTTGTTGACAATCCAGAAGATTTAGGAAGTATTTTTAACCGTATCGACGCAGAATTGAACGGATTATTTTAGAATCCTCTCCCCAACCCTTTCCGAAGGAAACTAAACATAAAAACAAAAATGCCTCACAATTGCGAGGCATTTTTTATTACAAAGATTTCCAAAAATCTACATCTGTTTTATTAAGCTTATTGCCTTCTCTAAATTATAAGCGCCATAAATTGCGTTTTTATCAAAAACCATCATATAATTATAATTAGATCCAGAAAGACGAGCCCAAGATTTCCCCAGCCTTAACTTTGCTGCGGTATCCGGATTATTTAAATGAGAACCTTTGGTTTCAACAACGATTACTTTATTAGTTTTAGTTACCAAAATAAAATCAGGATAATGATTCGATTTATAACCATTCAAAGAGAATCCTTTACCTCTTCCTAAATTACGATGCCAAAAAGCAATATTTGATGAACTGGAAATTTCCAAAATAAATTGTTCTTCTAATCCGTTCATATCTCCTTCGTGAACATACAATGAATTACCAATGTCATTCCCAATTCTTGGCGGAATTATGGCTGTTTCAAATTTCCAAGTGGGTTGCGTTTTAATTTTAGGGATTTCGAGCCAATCATTAAACTTCTCTTCTGCATAAATATCGGCTAATTGATTAATTTTTTCCTTAATCGAATCAGAATAAGTTAGTTTATATTGATTGAAATCTATCAACTCTTGTGCGGACATATTCTCTAAAATTCTATTAACGTATTTCTTAATTTCATTATCGGCAATAGGTGGTAATTTATCAATTTGCTTGACTGTAAAATGTGCTAAATCTTTAATTTGTCCTTCCTTAGGTTTAGCTAAAATGTATTCCGTCATTTTTTCCTGAACTACACTTTCTATTTTGAACGAAACCATTTTATAACCGCCATCATTCGTTTTTTCAGTATCAATTTTATATAAATCCGAAGAAATACTTTTAAAAGGAATTTGAATATCTTTATCTGAAAGCTTAAAGTCTTTCAAAAGATTCACCCTGTCTAACAATTGTGTGTCACCTTGTTCCATTAAGAGAAATTCATTTTGAGGAACTTCAACTACAAATTTTGGCAATACAATTGCTGAAGCTTGTTCAGCCACACTTTCCCGCATTTTATATTGTTTCACTTTCATACCAACCTCTGAATATATTTGTTGAACGGTGTTTGAGTTTTCTTGATTGGCAATTTGAATCTCCATTTTTAGACTATCTTCAATTGCCATTTTTTCCATTTCAAATACAGCAATATTAGGAGAGTTGATAATTTCATTGGGATTGAAATGAATTTTTTGAACATCAATCACACCTTCTTCTACAACTTCTATCTGCTCAGGAAAAAAGAAATTATCTAATGTTTCTTGCTTCACTTCTTCTTTTACAAATTCTGGCATTATATCTTTTTCACGATAATCTTTTTCGCTAAAACCTGATTGCTGCAAACCTTTGATGATATTTTGCAAAGTGTTTTGAAACTTTACCGAAGCCGTAATTACATACGATAAATTTAGCATCGTGCTGTTATGTTTCATCACGTAAGGCTGACGTAAAACACGACCCAAAATCTGTGTAACATCAACTTCCGAAGATTTATCAGCCAAAGAAGCCAAGATATAAGCAAACGGACAATCCCATCCTTCTTTCAACGCATTGATCGTAATGATGTAACGAACAGGACAATCCGCACTCATTAAATCTACGTTTTTCAACTCGTCTTTATTGGCAGTTTTGATTTTTATCTGTTCTTCAGGAATTCCAACAGCAATCAATTGGGCTTTCAATTTGTCAAAAGTCGTATTATCTTCTTTTCCTTTGGGTTGTGCCTGAAACAAAACTATTGGACGAATGTACTTTCCTCCATTTTCTTCCAAAATTTTAGCTTCTGTTTCTAATTTGTTTTGCAAATGCAACGCACTTTCTATAACGCCTTCAATGTTTTGATGATTGTAAACAATAACCGGCAACTTTACCATGTGTTCTTTTTTGAGTTCAATAGCAGAAACTAAACTCACAATATTGGCATTCTGTTTAGGAGTTGCTGTCAAATCCAAAATAAAACTCGGGTTGAGATTATTCAACATTTCAACACTCAAATCACTTTCGGCATTGTGACTTTCATCGACGACCAAAATTGGATTTAAACTTCTAATAACATTAATTAACGCTTCTTTTTCAGTACCTTCTAAAACAATTTCATCATCAATCAAATCTGAAAAACTGGATAAATTAGAATTTTGCTCATTAAATTTTCTGTCCTCTTTATTCTTGGCTCTTATGGATGCAAAATTCACCACCATTATGCTCAATTGTTCTTGAACCGATGATGGATTGAAATTAGCTCCTTGCAATAAATCTCGTTTTTCATACACTTGAACTCGGTGATTGAACAATGAGTTCAGTTTCTGACAATACGGATGATCGGGATTAGAAAGATTTCGTACCGTTTGATCTAATAAATTGCTCCAAGGTACCAACCAAACAACTGCTCTTGCCTTAGTTTCTGGCATTGCATCAAAAACAGTTTTCAATGCATTGCAGGCAATAAAGGTTTTTCCTCCAGCGGTTGGCACTTTTATGCTCAAATGAACGGCATTTGGAACGGTATTTTGATACGGACGCATTCCTTCACCAGTTAATGGATTGAAGAAACCCACTTTTTCCTGCCAAAAAGAATTGAAAGCTTTATCTGCTTTTTTATAGTTTTGCAAATACTCGAAATACTGTTGCAAATCGTCTATAACTTGCTTTTGATAGGTTTTTAGTTCCATAGTTAAAAACGAGTTATATCTCTCGGAATTTTCTTGAATTCAATATTTTTGGCTCTCATAAAAGTTTCCGGCAACAAGCAATTATCGGCATAAATAATATAGCGCTCTGCTTTTTGTTGAACGTAATCTGCTAAAGATTCATAATCCAATGTTGTCAGACTGTCTTTTTCATAGATAAAATAGTAAGCAGTGTCGTTGTGAATACCTAAGTAAACCTTTCCCGTTCTGGCTCCCTCCCCTTCGGGGAGGGCTGGGGTGGGGATTCGAGTTTCAGTAAACCAAACATATTCCCTAATTTTCTCTATGCCAACCGTTTCGTTTAGATTGTTATGTTCGTCAAATAAAGGTTCTCCCAAAGTATAATAATCAAAACTGCCACCTGTTCCTTCTTTATCGGCATAACCATTGATGACTCTTTTGACACGCTCGGCAGTAATAGTTTCAGCATAATCCTCCATTTCTATCAAAATAAACTTGCGATAGCCTCCGTCTTGTTTGTTAAGGCTTAAAACGGCATGGGCTGTCGTTCCTGAACCTGCGAAACTGTCTAGGATTATTGAGTTTTTATTAGTTGAAAATGATAATAGATATTTTATTAGAGTGTACGGCTTAGGGAAATCAAAAATTCTTTTTCCAAAAATATTTGTAATATTTACTGAAGCTTGTTGATTCGAACCTACTTCAATCCCTAAATTATCATTTGGTATTTGGCCTTCGGTGCTTTCTAAATAAAGTTTTCCATAAGGAGTTTCCATTTTACCAGATGCCCAATAAAGTTTGTCTTCTTCTTCAAGTTTTCTAAACTTTTCCTCTTTTATCATCCATGGACCATTGAGTATATTCCCATTAGGAGTAATAACATTAAAATAATTTTTCCCTCTTGTTTTGTGAAATAAAATATCTCGTCTAAAATTCCCTTTGTTGTCAATATATCTATACTCTTTCTTTGCTTTATCTGTTAAAGAAACCTTACTAAAACTAATTGAGTTCTTATTTCTTGCATAAGTTATTATATACTCTTTAACGTTAGCTATTTGCCCTATATTTGCTTGATTATCTGTTTTTCTCCATGAAATTTGAGAAATGAAATTACCTCCACCAAAAATCTCATCCATTATTAATTTAAGATTAGCCTGTTCATTATCATCGATAGAAATAAAAATGGCTCCATCTTTTGCCAATAATTTATGAAGTAGTTTCAACCGTGGATACATCATACACAACCATTTATCATGTCGAGTTAAATCTTCACTTTCCTTACCAACAACTTTCCCTAACCATTTTTTAATCTTCGGAGAATTCACATTGTCATTATATACCCAGCTTTCGTTTCCTGTATTGTATGGTGGATCGATGTAAATGCAGTTTACTTTTCCTTCGTATTTGGGTAATAAAGATTTCAACGCTTCAAGGTTATCCCCATTGATAATAAGGTTTCCAGAATCGGTTATAGTATTGGTTTTTTCATTTTCAGAGAAACCATATTCGTGATCAAGGACTTTATAGGGAACTTCTTGATGATGATTGATAATTTTGTCTTTACCAATCCAGTTTAGTGTAGGCATTCTTAATTAATTTTTTCAAATATAATTAAATAATCGGTCGTAAACAATCTGATTTTTGCAATCACTTTTATTTAATCGGACGAAAGTAACTTTCCAATTATGGAAAAAAGAGTTCGGAAATCGGAAATGAAACAAGAAATTTTTCTTTTAGGGAATCGTATAGAGGAAATTATCAAAGAAAAAGGTTTGAAGACTAGGGAAGTTGCCCACGATGCTGATATGGACGTGGAGAATTTAAGAAAGTACATTAAAGGAAAACAAGAAATGAAAGTGGGAACTATGCTAAAGATTGCATTCGCATTAAATGTTGATCCTGTCGAATTAATCAAAGATTTAAAAATCAGCAAATAAACCGTACATTTGCAGTCCCTTAACAAAGAATATTGAAATATTTCTTTATATTTACGTATGTTTAGAAGAATAAATAACGATAAAATCAGCAATGTTTTAAATTATTTTGCGTCACAGATAGACTATTTATCTATGACCAAAACGTTGAAACTATTGTACATTCTGGACGAAACTTCCATTAAGGAAACTGGTACTCCTGTAACTTGGTTAGATTATAAAGTTTGGGAAAACGGTCCAGTTGCCATAGATGTTTATAATGAAATCAAACATCAAGAAGTCTTTTGTTATCAGGGAAAAGAATTGTCATTACTACATTCCATTCAACTAGAAAAAAAATTCAATACTGATCGAAACTCTGAAGAGGTTTTTTTAAAACCTAAGGGTAATTTTGACGAAACCATTTTTAATAGATATGAATTAAATCTATTAGAAACCATAGTTTTTAAATATGGAAATTGGAATGCAACAGAGTTGATTAACTTTCTACACGAAGAAGGTTCACTTTGGCACAAAATGGTTTCCGAACATAATTTAATCAATCATTTTCAGCAAATAGGAAAAAGAACCAATCACTCGATTGAATTTAATGATTTATTGGAAGACAATCCTGTTTTACAAATGGCTGCGAAATCTTCTTTTGAAGCTTTATCTTTTCAGGAAAGCATAAGCTAGATTTGATATGCTTGACGAAATTTTACAACAAGGACATTTAGTTTTGATTGAAGACTATCAATTTCAGGATGGTAATGGCAGTAAAGACAAATTTCTGATTGTATTAAATCGTAATGATGAGTTTGCTTATATCATTCATACTTTAACAACATCACAAAACAAATTAAGTTTACCTTCTGATAATTTTGGCTGTTTAGTTACTGAAAACATTCCTTACTTTTTTATTCAAAAAAACACTGCATTAGGAGAAAATCAATTTAGTTTTGATAAAGACACATTTATATTTTTCAGAAATAATGTCCGCAAAGAAAATTTAGCTTCTTTCCTGAAATATGACGAAAGTAACATCGTTTTAAAAGAAAAATTACCAAAACAATTTTTAAAAAGACTTTTAAAATGCATGCTAAAATCTAACTTTATCGACCTAAATATTGAAAAAGAATTAATCAAAATTAAGGATCAACTTTAAAATTAAAAATGCCCCGCAATCGCGAGGCATTTTTAATTTATAGTTTTCAGCTGATTATTTCAAAGAGTCTATTTGAGTTTGAACTTCTTCATCAGTTCCTTCAAATTTTTGAATAGTAACTTTCCCGTTAATACTTGTTTTAATAGTAGCTTTTACTTTTCCATCAACATTTGTTTTTTCAATAGAAACTTCTTTGGAAACCATTTCAGTTACTGTTCCAGAAGTATTCATAAATTTACATGTTTTACTGTCACATCCTTTTGCGAGACATTCTTCTTTAGACATTGAAGCACACATTTCAGTCGAAGCACAACAAGCTGCTTTACCAGAAATTGTATGACTTCCGTTTCCTAAAATTGGAGCAATTACCAAACCTATCAAACACGTCAATTTAATCAAAATATTCATTGATGGTCCAGATGTATCTTTGAACGGATCACCAACAGTATCTCCAGTTACCGCCGCTTTGTGCGCATCAGAACCTTTATATGTCATTTCACCATTAATCATAACCCCTGCTTCAAAAGATTTCTTAGCATTGTCCCAAGCACCTCCGGCATTGTTTTGAAAAACAGCCCAAAGTACACCAGAAACGGTAACTCCAGCCATATACCCTCCCAGCATTTCGGCAATTAATTGATTGTTATCCGCGTACACTAATTTCCCTAATAAAACAATCGCAATTGGAAAACCAATAGTCAAAATACCCGGCAACATCATTTCGCGCAAAGCAGCTTTGGTAGAAATATCGACACATTTTGCATATTCCGGTTTTCCGGTTCCTTCCATAATTCCAGGAATTTCCCTGAACTGACGGCGTACTTCATACACCATATCCATCGCGGCTTTCCCAACAGAATTCATGGCCAAAGCAGAGAAAACTACCGGTATCATTCCGCCTACAAATAACATTGCTAAAACAGGCGCTTTGAAAATATTGATTCCGTCAATTCCCGTAAACGTTACATAAGCAGCGAATAAAGCCAGTGACGTTAATGCCGCCGAAGCGATAGCAAATCCTTTTCCAGTTGCTGCAGTTGTATTTCCTACAGAATCCAAAATATCGGTTCTCGTACGTACTTCTTTTGGTAACTCACTCATTTCGGCAATTCCACCGGCATTATCCGATATGGGTCCGAAGGCATCGATTGCCAGTTGCATTGCCGTTGTTGCCATCATCGCTGAAGCTGCCAACGCCACACCATAAAATCCAGCAAAAGCATACGAAGTCCAAATCGCAGCAGCAAATAACAATACCGTTGGAAATGTAGAAATCATCCCTGTTGCTAATCCTGCAATTACGTTTGTTCCAGCTCCCGTACTTGATTTTTGTACAATTGCCATAACTGGTTTTGTCCCCAATCCTGTGTAATATTCCGTAACAGATGAGATAACGGCTCCAACCACTAATCCGACGATTGTAGCATAGAAAACGCGCATTGATGAAATTTCTTTAGTCCCTTCGCCGAAGAAATCCATTTTCATCGTTTCTGGCAACATATATTGTACTAAAAAGAAACAAGCGATAGCTGTTAAAATAATTGAAACCCAGTTTCCTATATTCAATGCTTTTTGAACTTGTGCTTCTTTTGCATTATCATCTGTAATTTTTACTAACATCGTCCCGATAATAGAGAATAAAATTCCAAAACCTGCGATTGCCATTGGTAATAAAATAGGTCCTATTCCGCCAAAAGCATCTTGAATATTTCCGCCCATGTCTTTGATTACATAATTCCCAAGAACCATCGCCGCTAAAACAGTCGCTACATAAGAACCAAATAAATCGGCTCCCATTCCGGCAACATCTCCCACATTATCCCCTACGTTATCTGCAATTGTAGCCGGATTACGAGGATCATCCTCTGGAATTCCAGCTTCTACTTTTCCCACTAAATCAGCACCAACATCGGCAGCTTTTGTATAAATTCCACCACCAACTCTGGCAAACAAAGCGATAGATTCTGCTCCAAGAGAAAATCCGGCTAATGTTTCTAGTACAATGGTCATGTCTTCTGTTGAAGTCCAAACTCCATTCATAAAAAAGTGAAAGAAGAAAATAAAGAAAGTAGTCAATCCTAAAACGGCTAAACCCGCAACTCCTAATCCCATTACGGTTCCGCCACCAAAAGAAACTTTCAAGGCTTGCGGCAAACTAGTACGTGCGGCCTGTGTGGTTCTTACATTTGTTTTTGTTGCTATTTTCATTCCCATATTTCCCGCTAAAGCAGAGAAGAAAGCTCCAAAAATAAAAGCAACTACTATTAATATATGTGTAGTAGGAACGATAAATGAAATTCCTGCTAAAACAACACTTGCTCCAATTACAAAGAAAGTCAATAACCTATATTCTGCTTTCAAGAAAGCCAAGGCTCCTTCGTAGATGTAATCTGAAATCTCTTTCATCTTACCGTCACCCGGATCTTGTTTTAAAACCCATGCACGTTTTGTAAACATAAATGCCAGTCCAATAAATGCCATGGCTATTGGCAAATAAATCATTATTGTATTCATAATTTTGGTTTGGTTTTTGGTTAAAATTAATAATGTAACAAAACGAATTTAAACAAAAAAGCAACACTCTTAACAGAATGTTGCTTTTTTTATAAAAATTATAGAAGTTATTTAATACTAAATAATCCTTCTGGCTTGTTCTCAATTTGATTAAAACGATCCGTACACTCTTTAATAATAGCATACGCTTCATTTACATCTCCCCAACCTTCAACATCCACTTGTTTGTTTTCAAGATCTTTGTACACTTGAAAGAAATGTTCAATCTCTTTTAATAAGTGTGGATTAATATCTGACAGGTTTTCCAATGAATTCCAGATTGGATCTGAAACCGGTACACAGATTACTTTTTCATCCGGTCCTTTATCATCTGCCATGTGGAAAACACCAATAGGTTTTACTTCCATTACACATCCAGGAAAAGTTGGTTCAGTTACCAAAACCAAAACATCTAATGGATCTCCATCTAATGCTAATGTTTCCGGGATAAATCCGTAATCAGCCGGATACATCATCGAAGAGAATAACATTCTGTCAAAACGCATTCTTTTTATTTCGAAATCATATTCGTATTTATTTCTACTTCCTCTTGGTATTTCGATTAAGACATCGAAAGTTGTTAATTTGTCTGCAGTCATTTTAGTTTTTTCTTTTCTATATTTATGGGTGCAAAAGTAAGGAAAGTATCCCTTTTTACAATAAAAAATTCATGTTATCTCTTGATTAAATTTTAACAGTGAGTACTTTAGTAAACCACTGTCCTATTTCGTTTCTTTAAATAATGATGCCACAAAAGATAGGTTGCATAAGAACGATACGGACTCCATTGTATTGCATGAATTTCCATGGCGTCTTTATCGTGAATATCCAGCAATTCCTTTATGGTATTTACGACCGCAATATCTCCTAATGGCAATAAATCTGGGGATTGCAAACAAAACATTAAGTAAATATCGATGGTCCAGTTTCCTATTCCTTTGATTTTGATGAGTTCTTCGCGCACTTGCTGAGCCGTTTTCGTTGGCAAACTTTCTAAATCAAGATCTTTATTTAATAGCGCTGTCGCCAAAGCTTTGATATAAGACGTTTTTTGTCGGCTTACGCCAAGATTCCTAAATTCCTCGTCTGATACGTGAAGAAGAATTTCCGGTGCTATGGCTTTTTGACTGCCTTTTATTTTTAAAAAAGTGGCTTTGGCGGAATCTATAGATACTTGTTGTTCCAAAATCAACAATACCAAAGTCTCAAAACCTTGTGGTCGTTTGGGAATGGTTGGCATTCCGTATTGTTCAATAATAGCTTTGAAAATAGTGTCTTTTTCTAAAAGATAGTCGATGGCTTCTTGCATAATCTAATATTTTTTTAGCCCGGATGGAAACGGCATCCTTTTTATAAGGCGATTTTTATTCGCCTTATAAAAAGATATAGTGAACAGCCGGAATAGCTCCTAAAAATTAAACCCAAACGATCCTTTTACAGTAAAACGATTTGTATCCGGCGTGTTGAGATAATTGCCTCGCCAAGCGAAATCGATACGGAATACTTTGAAGATATTCCCAATTCCGGCGCTATATTCCCAATACACTTTTTCGGGCGCATTATAAATTAAACCCGAGGCATTAATTGCTCTATTTTCATCAGAAATGGTTCCATAAACCCCTTTCACGGATACAATTTCCCTCCAATTGAGTTTGCGCATAAACGGAATTCTAGAAAAAAGACGACCATTGAAATTGTGATTCCATTGCAAAGTAGCATACTGGTCTGACACAAATTCATAGAAATTAAGATTACTGAACGTGTTTTCGATGGTGAAATAGGTTTGATTCCCAGGAATAACACTCAGTAATCCTAACGGCACTTTCCCGAAGGTTTTCCCCACTTCCATAATAATATTCGTTCTTCCTAAAGGTCCAATTATTATAGGTTGTTTGTAATACAATTGAAATTTGTCATATTTGAAATCGCTGTTTAATAGCCCTTTGAATCCATGACTGTAATTTACAAAAAAGCGACTGAACGGACTGTCAACATTGCTTCTTTCTACTCCAAAACCTATGGTTTTTCGCTTGGGCGAATATTCGATCTGAAAGTTCGCTTCGGATTGCTTCACATCACTTTTAGTAACTAAATTGGCTATATCCGTATAATAATCCAAGCTAAAAGTAGGCGATGCCGACGCCAGTGTACGGTACGAAATACCGGCCTGAAACGTTACGTTTTTTATGGGTTCTATTTCTATGGCCATATTGGTCAAATTGATATTGGTCAATTTCCCATTGCTGCCAGATGAAAACACAGAGGACGAAGCAAAACTTCGGCCTAAAACATCATTTGTGGTAGTCAAACTAGCGCCTATTTGTTCTATGTCACGCCTATTTCCTCCGGATAAAATGATGCGATTTTTCTTGTCGACCATCCATTTCCCGGAAATTCCATATTTGAATTTATCATCGTCAAATCCATACGCCGTGTAGGCTTGAATACGCCAAGGATCATTAGGTCCAAAATAGGTTCTTCCTCCTACTCGCAACCGCACACCTTCTACCTCATTGTACCCAAATGTGGAAAAAACAGGCCCATAATCGAAGTTTTTAAACTCAACATAACCGCTTCCAAGTATGGAAACCAAGCTATACAATTGTTTGAATTTATTTACGGTTTGCAACGTATCCAGCATTTTATAAACGCCCAATTCATCCTTGCTTAGGTTTTCGAAACGGTTTTCATTCCAATATTCATCCGATTTATTGTAGACTTCGTCATCCATATAATTGACCTCATCTTTATAAAAAGCTACTGGTAGCTCTTTATTGAATTGATGATTTCTATAAAAACTGGTTCGTTTCCCGTAAACTCCTTTAGAATTTTCTTTTTTGTTTAAAGCAAAGTCAGACATTAGATAATCCTTGGTCAATAAGAAAACAGAATCACTGACCACTTCAAATTCCTGCTCTAAGTAAATATCTTTTACCCAGTTGATATTGGCGCTTTTCGTAACTGCCATATTGATTTTCTTGATGGCAAATGTGGAATCATTCACCCAAAAATCTCCTTTGAAAGTCAATTCGTTTTTTCGCCTTGGATAAAAAACAATATTATAACACCATTTTTTATCTATATACGCACTGTCTTTCAACACATAATTATAGACATCAATCCCCGTTTTAGATAATGGACTGGTAAAGCTTTTGTCAAAAAAAGTCAAGTAATTGTTGTAGATATTGTAATCCGAATACAAGTCTTTTACAAAAGTTAAAATTTGTTGATTCCCATTGAAACCAGACGTTTTATTGGCTTTTATTTTCTCTTTTACCTTCTTTAATTTATTATCTCCATAAACATCATTTAGTGATTCATTTATAAAAATAGGCAAATAGGTTTTCCCAGTTACTCTGGAAGTATCCATTTGATCGAATATAAACTCCATTCCTTTGAAAAGCTTGCTTTTCATGAAAGCGCTGTCAATAGAATTCATGTCAAATTCTATTTTTTCATACTTTTCCATCTGGTATTGGTCAAACAAATAGAGTCCGTTTTTGCGTTTTCTTTCCCAAATTTTTCTGAGAATGTCTAGTGCAGGATTATTTTTTTTAGACGTTTTACCGGCAAAAACAACTACTTCACTCAAACTTTCGGCTTCGCTTAACTGAATTTTGAAATTATAATTTACAAGTTTGTCCAAAATAATTTCTTTCTCAGAAAAACCTACTGAAGATATCAGCAAAATGGAGTATGATTTTTGGGATTCGAGGTAAAACTTACCGTCTTCATTAGTCACAATCCCTTCACTGGAGCCTTTAAAAACCACATTTGCAAAAGGAATAGGCTGATTTGATTTGTCTACCACAATACCGCTCACTTTAGTTTGTGCAAAAACTGCGCTTGCAGAAACCAATAGAAAAAACAAGAGAAATAAGAGATTCTTTTTCATAATCATTCAAAAAAAAAACTTCATCAAATAAATAATTGATGAAGTTTCAAATATAGGTATTTAGACATCTCGATTATTTGAAATTTAGACCGTCGACTGTTAAAGTTTATCTAAAAATCAAAATCTAAAAAAATCTATTTTTTATACATTACTTTTTTAACCGCTTTTACCACATCACCTGCATTTGGCAACCATTCTTTCAGTAATACTGGAGAGTAAGGCGCTGGAGTATCTGCAGTTGTGATACGTTGAATAGGCGCATCCAAGAAATCAAAAGCACGTTCTTGAACAATATAGGTAATTTCAGAAGCAACACTTGCAAAAGGCCAAGCTTCTTCAAGAACCACCAACCTGTTTGTTTTTTTAACCGATGTTAAAATCGTCTCATAATCCATAGGACGTACGGTTCTCAAATCGATAATTTCACAAGAAATTCCTTCTTTGGCTAATTCGTCAGCAGCAATATGCGCTTCTTTGATAATTTTTCCAAAAGAAACGATAGTCACATCAGTACCTTCACGTTTGATATCAGCAACTCCAAGTGGTATTGTATATTCACCATCTGGCACTTCCCCTTTATCACCATACATTTGTTCTGATTCCATGAAAATCACAGGATCATTATCACGAATGGCTGCTTTCAACAATCCTTTTGCATCATAAACCGTAGATGGAACTACCACTTTAAGACCCGGAGTGTTCGCAAACCAGTTTTCTAATGCTTGTGAGTGAGTCGCTCCTAATTGTCCTGCCGAAGCTGTTGGACCACGAAAAACGATTGGCACATTAAATTGTCCACCAGTCATCTGACGCATTTTGGCAGCGTTATTTATAATTTGGTCAATCCCTACTAAACAGAAATTGAATGTCATATATTCTACAATCGGTCTGCATCCGTTCATTGCTGATCCTACTGCAATACCAGTAAAACCAAGCTCTGCAATAGGAGTATCTATAACTCTTTTCTCGCCAAATTCAGCAAGCATTCCTTTAGATGCTTTGTAGGCACCATTGTATTCTGCAACTTCTTCACCCATTAAGTATATGGACTCATCGTGACGCATTTCTTCGCTCATCGCTTCGCAAATGGCCTCTCTAAATTGTATCGTTCTCATATTATATGTTGTATGTGTCTAATTTTCGAAAAGCAAAAATAAATATTTTATATCACTTAAAAGCATAAATTACTTTAAATTAATCAGGATTTATAGTGATAATTTTCAGGAGCTATTTCCGGCTATCCGCTGTATCTTCCTGTGGCTAAAGGAACCACAGGAAGGATGCCGCTGCTATCCGGGCTACGAAATCGTAATAGTATTGAAAAATATTATGCATGCATAGTATATTATTCGAATTATTATTTTAAATTTGTCAAAGCTTTTTAGAAAAATCAAAATATATACTTATGAAAATATTAGTTTGCATCAGTCACGTTCCTGATACTACTTCAAAAATTAACTTTGTCAACGGTGATTCTGAATTTGACACCAATGGAGTACAATACGTAATCAATCCAAATGACGAATTTGGTTTGACACGTGCCATTTGGTTTCAAGAACAACAAGGCGCAACTGTAACTGTTGTAAATGTTGGAGGACCAGAAACCGAACCTACTTTAAGAAAAGCATTAGCAATAGGTGCTAACGAAGCTATTCGTGTCAATGCAACTCCTACTGACGGATTTTTCGTTGCCAAACAACTTGCTGAAGTAATCAAAAACGGAGGGTATGATGTAATTATCGCCGGAAAAGAATCTTTAGACTACAATGGCGGAATGGTTCCTGGAATGATAGCAGGAATTTTAGGATACAACTTCCTTAATTCTTGTACCAACCTGACAGTTGACGGAACAAACGTAAAAGCAGTTCGTGAAATTGATGGTGGAAAAGAAACCGTTACTACTACTTTACCATTAATCATTGGTGGACAAAAAGGACTAGTGGAAGAAAAAGACTTGCGTATTCCAAACATGAGAGGGATTATGACTGCAAGAACTAAAGCCTTGACAATTCTGGAGCCAGTTGACGCTACTGTAAATACAAAAGCAGTAAAATTTGAAAAACCAGCTCCTAAATCAGCAGTAAAATTAATCTCTGCTGACAATCTAGATGAATTAATCAATTTATTACACAACGAAGCGAAAGTAATCTAACTGTCATAAAGTCGAATGTCGAATGTCAAAAAGATAGAAGTTTACACTAATTTCCCTTTATGACTTTAAACTTTAAAACTTTAAGACTAAAATAAAAAATCATGTCAATATTAATATACGCGGAATACGCAGAAGGAAAATTTAAAAAAGTTGCATTCGAATTAGCTTCTTACGCAAAAAAAGTAGCAGAAACTTTAGGAACAACCGTTACCGCAGTAACCGTAAATGCCGGAGATGTTTCTGAATTATCGAAATACGGAGTAGACAAAGTATTGAAAGTAAACAACGATAAATTATCAGGTTTTACAGCAAAAGCATACGCCGATGTTATCAAACAAGCTGCTCAAAAAGAAAACGTAAAATTAGTTTTACTTTCATCAACTACAGACAGTATTTATCTTTCCTCACTTGTTGCAGTAGCTTTAGAAGCTGGTTATGCATCAAATGTTGTTGGGTTACCAGTGAGTACTTCGCCTTTTCAAGTAAAAAGAAATGCTTTTTCAAACAAAGCGTTCAATATCACTGAAATTGCAACTGATGTAAAAGTGCTTGGACTTGCTAAAAATTCTTATGGTGTTTTTGAAAATGCTTCTACATTGACTCAAGAAGATTTTAACCCAACTATTGGAGACAATGATTTTGGTGTAAAAGTAGAATCAGTAGAAAAAGGTTCTGGAAAAGTTTCCATTGCTGATGCTGACATAGTAGTTTCTGCTGGTCGTGGATTAAAAGGTCCTGAAAACTGGGGAATGGTAGAGGAATTAGCTACAGTTCTTGGAGCTGCAACTGCTTGTTCAAAACCAGTTTCTGATTTAGGATGGAGACCTCACGGAGAGCACGTAGGACAAACAGGCAAACCGGTTGCTACCAACTTATATATAGCGATTGGAATTTCGGGAGCAATACAACACATTGCAGGAATCAACTCTTCTAAAGTTAAAGTTGTAATCAACAGCGATCCGGAAGCACCATTTTTCAAAGTAGCTGACTACGGAGTTGTTGGAGATGCTTTTGAAATTGTACCAAAATTAATAGAGAAATTTAAAGCTTTCAAAGCTCAGAATTCCTAAATTATAGAAAATCATTAAATCGATTTAATTGCTACTTGAAAACAAGATATTTGTATCTTTGCTTTTAAGTAGCATTTTTTTTAACAAAAAATGAAACTTGATTTTCATCAAAAATTAAGTACGTTGTACTTACCCATTTAAGAATTATGAGCTTAGTTAAATTATCCATAAAAGGAATTTCATACAGTCAAACTCAAAACGGAGCGTATGCTTTGATATTGAATGAGGTTGATGGCGAAAGAAAATTACCCATTGTAATTGGTGCTTTTGAAGCCCAATCGATTGCTATTGCATTAGAAAAAGAAATAAAACCACCACGTCCTCTGACTCATGATTTATTTAAAAATTTTGCAGAACGTTTTGATATTGTGGTAAAACAAGTCATTATTCATAAGCTAGTTGATGGTGTTTTTTATTCGAGTATCATTTGCGAAAGAGATAAAATAGAGGAAATTATCGATGCCAGAACATCCGATGCAATTGCGTTAGCGTTGCGTTTTAATGCCCCTATTTTTACCTACAAAAACATCTTGGACAAAGCAGGAATATACTTGAAAGCGAATCCGTTGGAAGCCAATAAAGACTCTCAAGAAATTGACGATGTGCTTTCTAATCCAGAAACTTTTGGTCATGAGGAAGAAAGCAATCAATCTGGAGAAACCTATTCTAAACACAGTTTACAGGAATTGAATGAGCTGTTGGATCAAGCGGTTTCACATGAAGATTACGAAAAAGCAGCAAAAATTAGAGACGAAATCTCAAAAAGATAACTTTAATCTTGATTTTCATTGATGTATTGTTTCATAAAAAAAACGATTAACCACATAAAAAATGCAGTTGCATTTAATGCTGCACTTGTTATAAATTTTTAGTAACAGCTGTTATAAAACTAATCTATGAAAACAAAATTTGTCTTAATTACCGCAACCTTATTTATTTCTACAATTGTATTTTCTCAAGACTATTATTTACACTGCGGAAAAATTCTGAATACCCAATCTGGCAAAGAGTTATCCAACCAAACCATAGTTGTTTCTAAAAACAAAATCATAAAAATACAAGATGGGTTTGTATCTAAATCTAAACCCGAAGACATTGAAATCGACCTAAAAAACAAATACGTTTTACCTGGTCTTATCGATTTACACGTACATATTGAAGGAGAACACGACACCAAAAGTTACATGTCAAAATATTTAGACAACGAGGCTGACGTTGCATTTCAAGCGGTTCGTTGTGCAGAAATCACGCTTCTGGCCGGATTCACCACCGTACGTGATTTAGGAGGAACCGGAGTTAATATTTCCATAAGAAATGCTATTAATAAAGGAATCGTAAAAGGTCCAAGAATATATACTGCAGGAAAATCGATTGCCACAACAGGTGGACATGCTGACCCAACCAACGGAAGCAACCGAAAACTTGTAGGTGACCCAGGTCCACATGAAGGCGTAATCAATTCTCCTGAAGAAGCAGTAAAAGCGGTAAGAGAACGCTATAAAGAAGGAGCCGATGTTATTAAAATTACAGCTACAGGCGGCGTTTTAAGTGTTGCTAAAAGTGGTAAAAATCCCCAATTTACTTTAGACGAAATTAAAGCTATTACTACAACTGCCAAAGATTATAATATGCTTACTGCCGCTCATGCCCACGGTGATGAAGGAATGCAAAGAGCCATATTAGGCGGTATAAAAACCATTGAACACGGCACCTTTATGAGTGAAGAGACAATGGAATTGATGAAAAAATATGATGCTTATTTAGTTCCTACCTTGACTGCTGGAAAAGAAGTTGAAAAAAATGCAGAAATTACTGGTTTTTATCTTGACATAGTAGTTCCAAAGGCCAGAGAAGTTGGTCCACAATTGAAAGCTACTTTTGCAAAAGCATATAAAAAAGGAGTCAAAATTGCTTTTGGAACCGATGCCGGAGTTTTTGCTCATGGTACAAATGCAAAAGAATTTGGCTATATGGTTGAAGCCGGAATGCCTGCACTAGCTGCTATACAATCTGCAACAATAACAAATGCCATGTTATTAGGTATTGGAAATGAAGTAGGTCAAATCAAAGAAAACTTTTTGGCAGATATTATTGCAGTTGATGAAAATCCCTTAAATACTATCAAAACATTGGAAAAGGTCATATTTGTAATGAAAGACGGAAAAATATATAAAAACTAAACTTGCTACCGCAAAATAGAATAAAGATACAATGAAGCAATATTTAGACTTAGTACAACACGTAATGGAAAACGGTTGTCAAAAAGGAGATCGTACGGGAACAGGAACAAAAAGTGTCTTTGGTTACCAAATGCGTTTTGATTTAAACGAAGGTTTTCCAATGGTTACTACTAAAAAACTACACCTAAAATCTATTATCTACGAATTGCTTTGGTTTTTAAAAGGCGATACAAATATTAAGTACCTTCAAGAAAACGGCGTTAAAATTTGGGATGCTTGGGCTGATGCCAATGGAGATTTAGGCCCCGTTTACGGACACCAATGGCGCAACTGGAATAGTGAAGAAATTGACCAAATCTCAGAATTGATTAAAGAATTAAAAACCAATCCTAACAGTCGCAGAATGTTGGTTTCGGCATGGAATCCTTCGGTTCTTCCTGACACTACAAAATCATTTGACGAAAATGTAGCCAATAATAAAGCCGCTTTGCCTCCTTGTCACGCTTTCTTTCAGTTTTATGTTTCTGACGGCAAGCTATCGTGTCAATTATACCAGCGAAGTGCTGATATTTTCTTAGGCGTACCTTTTAATATCGCTTCTTACGCATTACTCACGATGATGATTGCACAGGTTTGCGACTTGGAGCCAGGGGAATTCATTCACACTTTTGGCGACGCACACATTTACAACAATCATTTCGAACAACTCGAATTGCAATTGTCCCGTGAGCCAAAACCATTACCAAAAATGATTTTGAATCCCAATATAAAAGACATCTTCGCATTCGATTTTGATGATTTCACACTCGAAGGCTACGAACCGCATGCCTTGATAAAAGGCAGTGTTGCGGTATAGCGTAATAAAAAAACGGTGTTTTAGTTAAACTACTAAAACACCGTTTTCATTTCCTGCAAATTCATTCCATTTGAAAGAATCTGCTTCTGGATCATTCACAAATGTACCGTCAATAACGTATTTGAATTCATAGGCTGCATCTTTGTTTAAATCGAATACTCCTTTGAAAGTACCATTTTTTAATTTGCTTAAAGCACCTTCAGCAACACTCCAATTATTGAAATCTCCTACAACGGAAGCTTGACTTGCCTCTTTTGCCGTAACAGAAAAAGTAACTTTACAAACTGGTTTTGTTTTAACGAATTGTTTCTTGATTGCCATAACTATTTCATTTATAGATTTATAAGGCAAAGGAAATAAAAGAATTTGAACTTCCAACAGACACCCTAAGATTTAACAGAATAGATCAAACTATGTTAATTTACGAATAATTCAATAATTATAGGCAGGGTAAATTTGTTATTCAAAAATCAGAAAACGTTTTCATTCTAAATAATCTACAAGCAAAATAGTGACTTTCCAAAATAAATTTTACCTTTATAAACTAAATTTTGATCAATGGAAAAAGAACTACACGAACAGTACGAATATGCAAGGAGAAGAATTAAACAAAAAAAAAGACTGTATTTTCATTTTGTTCTTTTCGTTTTAGGGAGTTTGCTTTTATTTATTGCTAATAAATTTTTCGAAATTGCCGTAGATTCTCACTGGTCAATTTGGGTAATTACCATATGGTTGTTCCTCTTTATTTTACATTTTATAAAAATTTTCATTACGGATCGTTTTATGAATAAAAATTGGGAAAGAGAACAAATAGACCGACTAGTTGCTTTACAACAAAAAAAACTGGATCAATTACAAACACAGGTCAACAACGACGACCTTAAATAACAGTAAATCAATTATGATAATAATGATTGCGGCCGTTGCCGAAAATAATGCTCTAGGTAAAGACAATGAACTGGTTTGGCATTTGCCAAATGATTTCAAAAGATTTAAATCCCTTACCTCCGGACATCATATTATAATGGGCAGAAAAACATTTGAAAGTTTTCCAAAACCATTACCAAACAGAACCCACGTTATAATCACCAGACAGAAAGACTATCAAGCCGAAGGCTGTATCATAGTAGACAGTATGGACAAAGCATTAGCCATTTGTCCCAAAGACGAAGACACATTTATAATTGGTGGTGGCGAAATTTACACTTTAGGGTTTCCTTTTACCGACAAAATAGAAATTACACGAGTGCATCACAACTTTGAAGGCGATGCGCATTTCCCTGAGATTAATGATGATGAATGGAAAATAATTATTTCGGAATTTAATGAGAAGGACGAAAAACATCTCTACGATTATTCCTATCAGACATTCATTAGAAAATAAAACAAAAAAACATCCTTTTTACGGGATGTTTTTTTTAACCATTAATTAAAGAGATGACCTACTCTTGAAAGAGTATTTGATAACATAAAATAAAAATTACAAATATTAGTAATACTCCAGAAATGAAGATTATAACATTTGATGTTTTCTGAGAATACATCTCAAAAAAGCCTTTAATACCAAATACCACGAAGGTACTAAAGACGAAAAAAATTAAAATTTCCAAAAACAAATTTAATCCTAAGAACGTATGTTGCGCTTTAACTACAACACTGCTATGTAAAACAGTGTTTTCAAAACAGCTAACAAGAACAAATGAGATAAAAAACGCTAAAATTATCCACTTGATTTGGTTGATCGATTCTCTTTTAATCATTTAATATGGTTATTTTCCTGAATAACAAATTTGTACAATAAAATCTTTAGTTGCAATACCCACTTTTAGTGATATTTCAAATAAAGTGAATTTTGGTTTTTAGCCTATTTTAAAAACTAAAATAAAACTTGTTTCTAATTTTTGAAACTCATTTTAAGTTCGTCAAGTTTGTATTATATTTGTACAAACTAAAAAAATGTCAGAAAAAATAACGCCCTATAAAGATTCAACTCTAGGTAAAAAAGAACAAGTTGCTAAAATGTTTGACACCATTTCTGGAAATTATGACAATCTGAATCGTGTCATTTCTTTCGGCATTGATATAAAATGGCGTAAAAAAGTGTTGCAAATAGTTTCAAAATCAAACCCGAAGGTTATTCTGGATATTGCAACAGGAACTGGTGATTTGGCAATTTTGATGACACAAACAAATGCTGAAAAAATCATTGGATTAGATATCTCTGCAGGAATGCTGGAAGTAGGAGTGAAAAAAATTGCTGCAAAAAATCTTTCCAATACTATCGAAATGATTTTAGCTGACTCAGAAAACATGCCTTTTGAAGACAATTATTTTGATGCGATAACGGTTGCTTTTGGAGTACGTAATTTTGAAAATTTAGAAAAAGGCCTAGCTGAAATTTTAAGAGTTTTAAAACCTAACGGAGTGTTTGTAATTCTAGAAACTTCGGTGCCAGATAAAACGCCTTACAAACAAGGTTATAATTTTTACACTAAAAATATTCTTCCATTAATAGGCAAAGTCTTCTCTAAAGATGATGTTGCTTATGGTTATTTATCTGAATCTGCCGCTGCATTTCCTTATGGAGAAGCATTAAACAATATTTTGAGAAAAATTGGGTTTATAGATGTTGTAGCCTTACCACAAACTTTTGGCGTAGCTACCATTTACTCAGCTTCTAAAAAATAATACTGAAGATTTCAGCATAAACATGAGAAAAATAATTGTCTTACTATTTTTTGCTTTTATTATAAAAGGATACGCTCAAAAGTCTAAAAATATATTTAGCAGAGACCCTATTATTAATTTGGAAAATTTTCAAAAAAAGAGAATGTATTATGGGTTTTATCTGGGATTCAACTCGTATGATTTCAAAATAGATTATAAAACGGTAGGACCTGATATTCTTATAAAAAGAACTACTGGATTTAATGTGGGGATTGTCGCTGATTTGAAACTTCAGGAATATATTGACTTGCGATTTGAGCCAGGTCTTTATTATACCAAAAGAGACTTATATTATCCAAATTTCACAAACAGTGGAGATGCGCTTAGGGAAGTGAATAGTACTTACATCCATTTTCCGTTATTAGTGAAATTCTCCTCCCTTAGAACAGGAAATATCCGTCCCTATTTAGTTGGAGGTGTGTCTGCAACATTAAACTTATCAAGCAATTCTAAATTAATTGATGACAATTTAGAACAACGTTTTAGAGTAAAAGCATGGACAACTAATTATGAATTGGGTTTCGGAATTGATCTTTTTTCGGAATATTTTATATTTTCCCCTTCCATAAGAGGTGTTTTTGGCATGAATGACGAATTAATCAGAGACAAAGACCCAAACAGTCCTTGGACAAGCAACATAGAATCTTTGAAAACCAGAGCAGTCTTCATCAATTTTACTTTCCATTAAAAACTTATCCTCTACAAAACTCGCTTAATACTATAGCGGTAGCGGTAGCAACATTAAGGCTTTCTGTTTTTTGAAGATCTCCAAAACGAGGAATAGTGAGTCTGTTTTTGGCTAATTTTTCAAGTGCTGCTGAAACTCCATTAGCCTCATTACCCATAATAATAATGCCTTCTTTAGGTAAAACCGATTTGTAAATATTCTCTCCGTCCATAAAAGTACCAAAAACGGGTAGTTTTGTTTCTGCAACAAAAGCAGCAAGATCAATATAATTTACGTTGACTCTGGCGATTGAACCCATGGTTGCCTGAACTACTTTTGGATTATAAATATCAACTGTTTCCTTAGAACACAACAACTGCTTAACACCAAACCAATCACACAAACGCAATATAGTCCCTAAATTTCCCGGATCACGAATAGCATCTAGCGCTATAATTAAACCGGTTTCAATAATTGGTTTTTCCAATGGCATTTTAAAAACTCCCAAACAGGTATTTGGGGTTGCCAATGCACTGATTTTTTTCAAATCATTTTCTTGAATAATCGTTTTTCTAGCTACAGGAACTTCCTCAAAATCATTTTGAGTAGTATACAAATGTTCCAATTCAAAATTAGACTCCAGCAGCTCGTGAATCCCTTTTACGCCTTCGGCAAAAAATAATTTATTGGCAATTCTATATTTTTTTTGCTGCAAACTCGTTATAAGCTTTATTTGGTTTTTACTAACCATAAAATAATGTACTTTTGAATTAAATATTTTAGAACACTTGAAAAAAACTTCCACAAAAATAACTGCATTTATTCTAATTGCAATACTAATTTGCGCTTGTAACGCTGTAAAAAGAGTTCCGGACGGAAAACTTCTGCTTACAAAAAACGAAATTACTGTAAATGACAAAACAATTAAGGATGAAAATGTTTTTAATCAACTGTATCAAAAACCAAACAGCACCTTACTTGGATACCGTTTAAGATTGAATCTTTACAATCTTGCCAACCTAAATCCAGATTCAACCTATCAAGCCAAGTTTACAAATAATCCGGAAAAATTTCAACGAAAATCAAAATGGCTGTCTGAAAAACAAGTTAATCGACTTGGAAAATCGTTCTGGTATCACGGAATCCATGATTTCTTAAAAAAAACTGGCGAACCACCCGTAATTATTGATAAAGAAAGAGCTGATAAATCATTGTTGCGCTTGAAATACTATTATTTCAACAATGGCTTTTTTAATGTCAATGCTGCCTACAAAATAGACACTTTGAGTATCAAAAAAGCCAAGATAAAATACGCTATTACTCCCGGAAACGCCTATTTTCTAGATTCCTTGAGAACTACTATTTTAACGCCAGTTTTAGATTCTTTGTATGAGACTAACAAGTCAAATACATTTATAAAATCAGGAAATCAATATAAAACCGAAGATTTTGAGAATGAGAAAAACCGGATCACCACTCATTTTAGAAACAACGGAGTGTATTATTTCCAACCTAATTATGTGACTTTTGATATAGACACCATTAAAAAAGTCAATCAGGCAAATATAAACTTGATGATTAATAATTATTCTTATCAAGAGCAAGATTCGAGCAGAACCGAACCTTTTAAAATTTACAAAATAAGCGATGTAAATATTTATACTGACTATTCTCCAAACAATAACAGTATAAAAATTACGGACAGCACAACCTACAATAACTTTAATTTATACAGTCAGAACAAATTACGATACAAACCACGGGCCATCACTAATGCTATCTTTATTACAAAAGGAGGATTATTTGCAGATTATAAAACCATTTTGACAACACGCTATTTAAACAATCTTAAAATTTTCAACTATCCGTCAATACAATATGAAGTGGATCCTAGGGACTCAACAGCACAGTCATTGATTGCAAAAGTATATTTAACACCTAGAAAAAAATATAGTTTCGGAACGACGCTAGATGTAACTCATTCTAACATACAGGATTTTGGTATAGGCTTAAGTGTTTCTGAAACGATACGAAATGTTTTCAATGGAGCCGAAACGCTGGAATTAGCTGCACGTGGCAATATTGGATCTTCAAAGGATTTAGCGAATCCAAAGAATAATTTCTTCAATGTTTCTGAATATGGTTTGGATTTAAAGCTTAACATCCCAAGGATTTTCATGCCTTTCAGCACTGAAAAAATAATTCCAAAGAGCATGATTCCGTCTACTTTGATTACAGTGGGTTTTGCAAAACAACGAAATATTGGTTTAGATAAAGAGAATTTTACAGGAGCACTATCCTACAATTGGACTCCAAAAAGAAACAATACTGCCAGATTTGATTTGTTCAACACTCAGTTTGTAAGAAACCTAAATCCACAAAATTACTTTAATGTTTACGGTTCTTCTTATAATGCATTGAATGAAATCAGTAAAGAATACAACACAAATCCTTCCTATTATAACAATGACATTGATAAAGATTTACTTATTGAAGAAGGAACCGCTGGATTTACTGATGATGTGCTCACAGGAAACGCTAACTTTTTAAAACCTTTAGAACCCGCAGATTTTCAGTCTGTAAAAAGCATTGAAGAGCGAAGACTGAGACTTACGGAGAATGACTTTATTTTGGCAACCAGTTTTACTTTTTCTAAAACAACCAAAAAGGATTTAACAGACAATACTTTTTATCTTTTTAAAACAAAAATAGAATCGGCAGGAACCATTTTATCCGCTTTTGCAGCAACAACAAATCAGAAGAAAAACTCAACTGGTAATTATGAAATATTCAATTTAGAATATTCAGAATACATAAAAACAGAATTTGACTACATTAAGCATTGGGATTTATCCAAAGAAAAAATATTTGCCTTTAGATCGTTTTTTGGAATAGCCATCCCATTTGGAAATTCAGACTACATTCCCTTTTCAAGAAGTTATTTTTCAGGAGGATCAAATGACAACAGAGCATGGCAACCGTATGGTTTAGGACCTGGCAGCAGTGGTGCATTGGATGATTTCAATGAAGCCAATATGAAAATTGCGATTAGTGGAGAGTATCGATTTAAGGTATTAGGCAGTTTAAAAGGTGCTCTTTTTGCCGATGCAGGGAACATCTGGAATGTATTGGATAACGTGGTAGATAAAAAATCTACATTTACACAATTTAAAGATTTAAAAGATATCGCATTAGGCACTGGATTTGGGCTTAGATATGACCTAAGTTTTTTTGTAATTCGTTTTGATTTAGGATTTAAAACCTACAATCCAGCCAATGAAACCAACAAAAGATGGTTTAGAGAATACAATTTTGCTAACTCCGTTTTAAATTTTGGAATAAATTATCCGTTCTAATGCTAATTAATTCTTATTTTTGCAAACTAAAAACTAAATAAAATAACTAAAAAAATTACAATGGCACACAACATAAAACCAGGCGTAGCTACAGGAGATCAGGTTCAGGAAATTTTTAATTATGCTAAAGAAAAAGGTTTTGCACTTCCGGCAGTAAATGTTACGGGATCAAATACGATCAATGGTGTACTTGAAACTGCAGCAAAACTTAATGCTCCGGTTATCATTCAATTCTCTAATGGAGGAGCACAATTTAATGCAGGAAAAGGACTTTCTAATGCAGGTGAAAAAGCAGCAATCGCTGGTGGAATTGCTGGTGCATTACACATTCATACTTTGGCGGAAGCTTACGGAGCAACCGTAATATTACATACTGACCACTGTGCAAAAAAATTATTGCCTTGGATTGACGGTTTATTAGATGCTTCAGAAAAACATTTTGCTGAAACTGGAAAACCATTATTTTCTTCTCACATGATTGACTTATCTGAGGAGCCTATCGAAGAAAACATCGAAATTTGCAAAGGATATTTAGAAAGAATGAGCAAAATGGGAATGACACTTGAAATCGAACTTGGTATTACAGGTGGGGAAGAAGATGGTGTTGATAACTCTGATGTTGACAGTTCTAAATTATATACACAACCTGAAGAAGTTGCTTACGCATACGAAGAACTTTCTAAAGTAAGCCCAAGATTTACAATCGCTGCAGCTTTTGGAAACGTACACGGAGTTTACAAACCAGGAAATGTAAAATTGACTCCAAAAATCTTAAAAAATTCTCAAGATTTTGTTCAAAATAAATTTAACACAGGACACAACCCGGTAGACTTCGTTTTCCACGGTGGTTCAGGTTCTACATTAGAAGAAATTAGAGAAGGTATTAGCTACGGAGTTATAAAAATGAATATCGATACTGATTTACAATTTGCTTTTACGGAAGGTATCCGTGATTATATGGTAAAAAACATCGACTATTTGAAAACTCAAATTGGGAACCCAGAAGGTTCTGATGCTCCAAACAAAAAATATTACGATCCAAGAAAATGGTTGCGTGAAAGCGAAGTTACTTTCAACACAAGACTTGAGCAAGCATTTGCTGACTTGAACAACGTAAATACTCTATAATAGATTAAGTTTAATTTTAAATCCCGATGTAACTATCGGGATTTGAAATCTAAACCATAAATTACAGAAACTGATTACTGAACACTGAATACTAGAAAAATGGCTTGGTTTAAAAGAAAAGAAAAAGGGATTACTACTGCTACCGAAGACAAAATGGATATTCCAAAAGGACTTTGGTACAAATCTCCAACTGGAAAAATTATTGATGCCGATGAACTAGCTCGTAACTTATTTGTAAGTCCCGAAGATGGTTTTCACGTTAGAATTGGAAGTACAGAATATTTTCAAATTTTATTTGACAACAATGAATTTGTTGAATTAGATAAAAACATGACTTCTAAAGATCCTTTGCATTTTGTTGACACAAAAAAATATGCAGATCGTTTGAAAGATGTTATGGAAAAAACCAAACTAAAGGATGCAGTGCGCACCGGAGTTGGAAAATCAAAAGGGAAAGATGTTGTTATCTGCTGTATGGATTTTGCCTTTATTGGTGGTTCTATGGGAGCTGTAGTGGGAGAGAAAATCGCAAGAGGAATCGATCACGCTATCAAAAACAAGTTGCCATTTGTAATGATTTCAAAATCAGGTGGAGCAAGAATGATGGAAGCTGCATATTCTTTGATGCAATTAGCTAAAACATCCGTAAAACTAGCTCAACTTGCCGAAGCAAAATTACCTTATATTTCGTTATGTACGGATCCAACAACTGGAGGAACGACAGCTTCTTACGCCATGTTAGGAGATATTAATATTTCTGAACCAGGCGCATTAATTGGCTTTGCCGGACCAAGAGTTGTAAGAGACACAACAGGTAAAGATTTACCGGAAGGTTTCCAGACTGCTGAGTTCTTACTTGAACATGGTTTCTTAGACTTTATTACACCTAGAAAAGAATTGAAAGACAAGATTAACTTGTATATCGATTTGATTCAAAACAATACTATTAGATAAATAAAAAATCCCGAGCAATCGGGATTTTTTATTTATCAACTATTTCACTACAAATAAAAACAGCTTTCAAAATTATCTGAAAGCTGTTTTTTTATTTATTTAAATTGGCTGACTCGTCTTGAACTTACATTCCCGTTCTAATCGCTTCTACAGGATCTAGTTTTGAAGCAGAGATCGCTGGAAGTATTCCTGAAATTACACCCACAATAATTGACAATCCTGATCCAATAAGTATATTCCAAAAACTCAAAACAAATTCAAAATCTAATACACTGGTTAAAAGCATTGACAGCAACCAAACTATCAATAAACCAATAGCTCCGCCAATAACACATAGAATAACCGCTTCGAATAGAAACTGGAAAAGTATAAATCTATTTTTTGCACCCAACGATTTTTGAATCCCAATTAAATTGGTACGCTCTTTTACAGAAACAAACATTATGTTGGCTACTCCAAATCCTCCAACTAAAAATGAAAAAACACTAATCAAAATTCCTCCACCACGCATGGCACTAATAATCCCATCTAATAAATCCGTAAATCCAGAAAGAACATTGATGAAAAAATTATCAGTTTCATCGATTTTCATACCTCGATAATTCCTGAGTTTTTGAGCCAGTTCCGCTTTAAATGCATCCATATCAACTCCTTTTTGAGGCTTTACAAGAATTACTGGTGTCAATGAATCATTATTATCACCATACAACCTTCTTAAAAAATTAACCGGAATATAAGCTGAAGTATCATTATTATTGCCAAACATACCTGCTCCTTGCTTTTTCAATACGCCAATAACTGTGAAGCGCTGCCCATACAGACGTAGATTTTTCCCTGTAGGATCACTTTCACCAAAAAGACCCTTCGCAATTTCATAACCCAAAACGATTACAGGAGCTCCAGAATTAGATTCAGATTCATTATAAAACCTTCCTTTTGCAAACTCAAGTCCTTGAATTTCTATAAATTCGTGAGATACCGGAACAATATTTACGCCGCTCACTGATTCCGATTCGAATTTGAGGGACTCTCTACCTACAAAAAATTGATAAGCCATTTCATCTAAACCGTTCATTGAACTTTTCAAGTATTCATATTCATCATATTTAACATCCGGAAATTGTTCCCTTTTCCATAGCGGAATTTCGGAAGGCCCAAAAGAAAATCGCATTAAATAAATGGTGTTTTTATCCAAACTGCTCAAATCTTTTTTTATTTTTCTGTCTAAAGAATCAACAGCCGCAAGTACAGCTATAATCGAAAAAATTCCAATAGTAACTCCTAACAAAGAAAGCAACGTTCTTAACTTATTGTTTCGCAATGCATTCATTGCAAAACCAAAACTCTCTTTTAATAATCGAAGGTAAACTAGCATAAAATCTTTTTTGTATTAAAGTAAAATTCCATAAATATTATTCAAAAACCTAATGAAAAATGTATTCGTTGCCGTGTGAATCAATTATTTTATCTTTGCCAATGAAATAGGAGTAAAAATTACACATTATCTCATTTTCAAATGGCTTAATTTTCACATTAAAAAACTATTTTTGCACTTTATAACTATAACTACATAATGAACACAACAAAAAAAATTCAATCTGCATTAATCTCTGTCTTTTCAAAAGAAGGATTAGAACCTATAGTAAGACAACTAAACAGTCAAAACGTTACACTTTATTCTACTGGAGGAACTGAGGATTTTATAAAAAATTTAGGAATTCCTGTAATTCCTGTTGAAGATGTTACTTCTTACCCTTCTATTCTGGGTGGTAGAGTAAAAACATTACACCCAAAAGTTTTTGGAGGAATCTTAAACCGCCAGGACAACGAGAGTGATGTACAACAAATGATAGAGTTCAACATTCCACAAATAGATTTAGTAATTGTTGACTTATATCCTTTTGAAAAAACAGTAGCTTCTGGAGCTAGTGAATCAGATATTATTGAAAAAATAGATATTGGTGGTATTTCTTTGATACGCGCTGCCGCAAAAAACTTCAAAGACACTGTAATTGTAGCATCGGTTGACCAATATGGTTTGCTTTTGGATTTGATTACTGATCAAAACGGAGCTACAACATTGGAAGACAGAAAATTATTGGCTACAAAAGCATTTCATGTTTCATCCCATTATGACACTGCGATATTCAATTATTTCAACACTGACGAAACTATATACAAACAAAGTATTGCTAACGGTCAAGTTTTAAGATATGGTGAAAACCCACATCAAAAAGGATTTTTCTTTGGCGATTTTGATGCTATTTTCAAAAAAGTTCACGGAAAAGAATTGTCTTATAATAACTTATTAGATGTTGATGCTGCAGTAAACTTGATAAATGAATTCAAAAATGACGGCCCAACATTTGCTATCCTAAAACACAATAATGCCTGTGGTTTAGCAACTAGAACTACCATTAGCGAAGCCTATCTTACGGCTTTGGCCTGCGATCCAACTTCAGCTTTTGGTGGTGTTTTAATTTCGAATACAAAAATTGATGTTGCTACTGCTTCAGAAATAAACAAATTGTTTTGCGAAGTTGTAATTGCCCCAGAATATGATACTGAAGCCATTGCCATTTTACAAGAAAAGAAAAACCGAATTATATTAGTTCAAAACGAAGTAGAATTACCACAAAAACAAGTTCGTACTTGCTTAAACGGAATTTTAGTTCAGGAAAGAAACAACATAACCGACAATAAAGAAGACTTAAGAACCGTTACTATAACTGAACCTACTGAACAAGAAATTCAGGATCTAATTTTTGCTTCTAAAATTTGTAAAAACACAAAATCAAATACGATTGTTTTTGCAAAAAACGGTACACTTATTGCGTCAGGTACAGGACAGACATCAAGAGTTGATGCCTTACAACAAGCAATCGAAAAAGCGAATAATTTTCACTTTGATTTGCATGGAGCTGTGATGGCAAGCGACGCATTTTTTCCTTTTCCAGATTGTGTAGAAATAGCTAAAGAAGCTGGAATAACTGCTGTAATTCAGCCAGGAGGATCTATAAAAGACGAATTGAGTATTAATTATTGTAATGAAAATAAAGTTGCAATGGTATTTACAGGAACTCGTCATTTTAAACATTAATTTGTTTAACTTTGCCCGTCACAAATTTATAACTTTTAACCCTTAAAAAACTTATGGGATTTTTTGATTTCATGACCGAGGATATTGCGATAGACCTTGGTACCGCCAACACTTTAATCATACATAATGATAAAGTTGTCATAGACAGCCCTTCGATAGTTGCTCGTGATAGAGTTTCAGGCAAAATCATCGCTGTTGGTAAAGAAGCCAACATGATGCAGGGAAAAACACATGAAAACATTAAAACGATAAGACCTTTGAAAGATGGTGTAATTGCTGATTTTGATGCTTCAGAAAAAATGATCAGTATGTTTATAAAAAGCATCCCGGCATTGAAAAAAAGAATGTTTACTCCCGCATTAAGAATGGTTGTTTGTATTCCTTCAGGAATTACTGAAGTGGAAATGAGAGCTGTAAAAGAATCATGCGAAAGAGTAAATGGTAAAGAAGTTTATTTGATACATGAGCCTATGGCAGCAGCAATAGGTATTGGAATAGACATCATGCAACCTAAAGGAAACATGATTGTTGATATAGGTGGTGGAACAACTGAAATTGCAGTTATTGCATTAGGCGGAATTGTATGTGATAAATCAGTAAAAATTGCTGGTGATGTATTTACAAATGACATCGTTTATTACATGCGTACGCAACACAATCTTTTTGTTGGAGAAAGTACAGCTGAAAAAATCAAAATTCAAATTGGTGCAGCTATCGAAGACTTAGAAACTCCTCCAGAAGACATGTCAGTTCAAGGTAGAGATTTACTTACCGGTAAACCAAAACAAGTAGAAGTTTCTTATAGAGAAATTGCTAAAGCGTTAGACAAATCAATCCAAAGAATTGAAGATGCTGTAATGGAAACTTTATCACAAACACCTCCTGAATTAGCAGCTGATATTTACAACACAGGAATTTACCTGGCGGGTGGAGGATCTATGTTAAGAGGTCTTGATAAAAGGATTTCACAAAAAACAGATTTACCTGTCTACATTGCTGAAGATCCATTAAGAGCAGTTGTTAGAGGAACTGGTATGGCACTTAAAAACATTACAAAATTTAAAAGCATTTTGATTAAGTAATCCGTTTTTGTTGCACTTACCAGCCTTCAAGCTCAAGTCAATTTAAAGCAATTAGATTACAAAACAAGACATACAGTTATTTACATTATACCGTTAAGAAATGCAGCAAATATTTAATTTTATTTTTAAAAACAGTAATAGATTACTGTTTTTGCTGCTTTTGGGTATCTCGTTATCACTCACCATTCAATCCCATTCTTTCCACAGAAGCAAAATAATTAGCTCTGCAAACTTTTTAAGTGGCGGAGTCTATGAAAAGGTGAACAATCTTAACGAATACTTGAATTTAAAAACTCAAAATGATGCGCTTGCTCTTGAAAATGCAAAGCTGAAAAGTATTTTATTTAATCGTAAAGACACTACTGCAATAAAAAAACTGGATAGTATTAAAGGGGTAAAACCAGACGATATTGTTGTTTCCAAAGTGATACATAATTCATACAATGTACATGAAAATTACTTAACCTTAAATTCAGGGGAATTACAAGGTGTAAAACCGGATATGGGTGTAATTAACAGTTTAGGAATTGTTGGAATCATAGAAAACACATCTCCAAATTATTCGACCGTAATCAGTATTCTGAATAAAAAATCTCAAATCAATGCTAAAATCAAAAAGTCAAATCACTTTGGTTCTTTGATTTGGAATGGAAAAAGCACTGGATTTGTTCAACTGGTCGATGTTCCTAGATTAGCGGCGATAAGAAAAGGAGACACAATCGTAACTGGTGGACAATCAGTTATATTTCCTGAAAATATTAACATTGGAACTATTGACAAAATAGAAAAAGACAATCAAACTAATTATTATACAATAACTGTTAAGCTTTTCAATGACATGACAAATTTAGGCCATGTCTATATCATAAAAAGGAAAGATCGTGAAGAAATCACTAATTTAGAAAAAAGAGAAAAGGATGAATAGCGCATTGTTAGTCAATATTTTTCGATTTATTCTGTTATTGGCAGTTCAAATTATCATATTCAACAATATGAATTTTTTGGGTTACATAAGCCCTTTTCCATACATATTGTTCATAATACTTTATCCTGTAAATGGAAACAAGTCAGGCCTTGTGGTTGCGAGTTTCTTACTTGGACTTATTATGGATATGTTTAGCAATTCAGGTGGAATACATGCTACAGCCTGTTTAGTTCTAGCCTATTTTAGACCATCTATTTTTAAATTTGCTTTTGGTTTAAGTTATGAATATCAAACTGTAAAATTAAATGACGTTTTGACACCTGAAAGATTCTCGTTTATATTACTTTCTGTTGTAATACACCATTTTACATTATTTATACTGGAAGCATTCCAGTTTAGCTTTATTTTTGATATACTAATCAGAACTTTATTAAGTACTGTATTCACAATCATTATTTGTATTATCATAATATACCTTATTAAGCCCAACAAAAGATGAGAAAAGTCTTGTTGCCTTCTTTAATCATTATAGCTACCTCTTTGCTTGTAATGCGAATCTTTTATTTGCAGATTGTTGACGATACTTTAAAACTAAAGTCTGAAAACAATGCCATTAAAAAAAAGTATGAATATCCTGAAAGAGGATACATGTATGATAGAAAAGGAAAGTTATTAGTTGCCAACCAAGCATCTTATGACATCATGGTCATTCCTAGAGAGGTAAAAAAAACTGATACTTTAGAATTTTGTCAATTGTTGAAAATTACAAAAGAAGATTTCATAAAAAAAATTGAAAAAGCAAAAGTATACAGTCCGCGTTTGCCATCTGTTTTTTTATCTCAGTTGAACAAAAGTGAATTTGCTGCGTTTCAAGAAAAAATAAGAAAATATGAAGGGTTTTATTTTCAAAAACGTTCCCTTCGAGATTATGAAGTAGATTTTGGAGCCAATATTTTTGGATTCATCACTCAAGTAAATGAAAAATTAGTCGCTAAAAACCCATATTACAATAGCGGTGATTTAATTGGACGACAAGGAGTTGAAGAAAGCTATGAAGATCTTTTACGTGGAGTAAAAGGCGTAAAATACATTCAAAAAGACAAATACAACAGGGAAATAGGTTCTTATAAAGATGGAAAATACGACACTATCGCTGTTCAAGGAGAAGACATCAATCTTACCATAGATGCTGAAATTCAAAAATATGGAGAGGAGTTAATGATTAATAAACGAGGTGGAATTGTTGCTATTGAACCTAGCACCGGCGAAATATTAGCACTTGTAACTGCTCCATCTTATGACCCGGGGATATTGGTAGGAAGACAACGATCTAAAAACTATACCGAATTATACCGAGACTCTATAGCAAAACCACTTTACGACAGAGGTTTGCTGGCTGAGTATCCCCCAGGATCACCATTCAAAATCTTAACTGGACTTGTAGCGCTACAAGAGGGTGTTATTGATGCTAATACTACTGTGTTTTGTAATCGTGGTTTTAGTTATGCCAGAGGACGTTTTATGGGATGCCATTGTCATGGAGGCGCGCTTCAATTGCACCGAGGTATCTTTGAATCTTGCAATTCATATTTTGCAACGGCTTACATGAAGACCATAAATAAATATTCAAAACCTGCACAAGCGGTTGATATTTGGAGCAAACACATGAAAAGTTTTGGTCTTGGACAATTCATGGGATATGATTTACCAACTGGTAAAAAAGGAAACGTACCCGATTCAAAAACATACAAACGCATTTATCCTAACGGCGGCTGGAGAAGCACTACTATTGTTTCTAATTCTATTGGACAAGGTGAAGTTCTGATGACTCCAATTCAATTGGCAAATATGATGGCAACCATCGCTAACGAAGGTCATTATTACACGCCTCATATCATTAAGAAAATTGAAGGTCACAAAATTGATGAAAAATTTACCACTAAACATGTAACTACAATTGATAAAAAACATTTTAAACCAATTATCAGCGGTCTATTTGATGTTTACAACTTAGGAACAGCCAGGTCACTACGAGTTGAAGGAATTGATATTTGCGGTAAAACTGGAACAGCAGAAAATTTTGCGAAAATTGGTGGAGTACGAGTAAAAATGGAAGATCACTCTATATTTGTAGCTTTTGCACCAAAAGACAATCCAAAAATTGCAATTGCAGTTATGGTTGAAAATGGTGGATATGGAGCAACTATAGCAGGACCTATTGCCAGTTTGATGATAGAAAAATACCTTAGACAAAAAATTACCAGAGTTGATCTAGAAAAAAGAATTTTAGCAACAAGTTTACAAAGTCGATATGCTAAATTGGGCGGACTGTCTGAAGCAGTGAAATTACAATTACGAATTAGCGATTCTCTTCTAAAAAAGAAAACAACAATTCCAACTGTTAAAGTAAAAACAGACACCACTAAATCGAATAAACAAGCTATTTAATCCAGATGAAAAACCAAAGTATAACAAACAACATTGACTGGATAAGCATAATAATTTATGCTTCATTAGTTATTTTGGGTTGGCTAAATATCTATTCGTCTTCTCTTTCGTCAATGGAAAACACTCATGAAAAACAGCTTATCTTCATTATATTAACTATTCCTTTAATTTTTATTGTACTTTCTGTTGACGGTAAATTTTATGAAAAATACGCAAGTATCATTTTTGGAATTTCCTTACTTACATTAGCAGGATTGTTTTTATTTGGTAAAACCATAGCAGGTCAACGTTGTTGGTATGCAATAGGTAGTTTTACAATCCAGCCTTCTGAATTTGCAAAAGCAGCTACTGCTTTGGCATTAGCAAAATATTTAAGTGACACCCAAATCAATTTAAAAGAAGTTAACCGGCAGATACAAGCTCTTGCAATAATCCTTCTTCCAGTAATCCTTATACTTCCGCAACCCGACCCTGGAAGTGCTTTAATTTACAGTGTATTCATCATCGTTTTATACCGCGAAGGATTACCATCATGGTACGTTTGGACAGGATTTATTACCATACTATTATTTGTATTAACACTGGTATTAGAGCCGCAATATGTAATTTTAATAGCATTAGCAACACTAATATTAGTTCATTTCAAATCAAGATTAGCCGACAGAAATATTGTATTGAGCACTATCCTTTTTGCAATTATTTCTGGGTTTGTCTTATCAGTAAACTATGTTTTCGAAAATGTCTTTAAACAACATCACAGGGATCGTTTTAATATACTTTTAGGCAAAACTGTCGATCTAAAAGGAATTGGTTATAACACCAATCAATCAGAAATAGCCATTGGTTCAGGAGGTTGGTTTGGAAAAGGATTTCTTGA
Organism: Flavobacterium yafengii; assembly: GCF_030010375.1. GTDB lineage: Bacteria > Bacteroidota > Bacteroidia > Flavobacteriales > Flavobacteriaceae > Flavobacterium > Flavobacterium yafengii. The sequence goes on from NZ_JASCRY010000001.1 coordinate 106,543, forward strand.
AGGGACACAAACTAAAGGAGGATTCGTTCCGGAGCAACATACCGATTATATATTTACTACAGTTGGTGAAGAATGGGGATTTGTAGGTTCCTTATTAGTTATCGCTCTTTTTTCAGGTTTATTTCTTAGAATAATATACTTAGCAGAAAGACAAAAAACAAAATTCAGCAGAGTATATGGCTATTGTGTTGCTGGGATCTTATTTACTCATTTCTTTGTAAATATCGCCATGGTAGTTGGTATTTTCCCAACTATAGGTGTACCACTTCCCTTCTTCTCTTATGGAGGTTCTGGCCTTTGGGGATTTACTATATTATTATTTATATTTATAAAAATGGACGCCAATAAAGTAAATGAGTGGTAATTAAATAGGTTTTAAGTGTATAAGGCTAACTCTGTTTATGTTTTTTTGTCTCTTTAAATTTTAATTATTTCTCCTCATATAAGCTGTAGAAGTTAGAAGCAAAAGAGAATCTATCAAGAAGTTTAACTATTTCTAATTATATAAAAATTAGTTAGGATTCTTCTGTTTTAAAATCAAAACTAAGCGATTTCAATTGCCTAATAAATGAACCTGAAGGCTATTTTCTAAATCATCGTATCTAAAAAATTCAGCAAAAGAAATAAAGTTCCACAAACTAAAAACGCTCCAAAAATTCGTATTGAATTTTTGGAGCGTTTAGTAATTATGATAAATATTTTACAAATTCCTATTTAAGATTTCGCTAGTTTATCTTTTTTCATTTTAACCGGAATATCTTTTTTTGAAATTGATTTAGGTTGTAAATCGTCCAAAACATTAATTGCCTCTTCCACGTAAATATCTTTAGATAAAGATTCGTGCCATATTTCTCTTTTTTCTTTCAAAGAAGCATCTTTACTCATTACCTCAGTTTCATAAGGCAAAGAAGTAAATGACAATGTGTTTTTGTAATTTACGATAGGCTTATATTTTTTAGCTTTTTCTTCAATATCAGCTTGAGCAATTTTAAATTTGTCAATGTTCAAACTATAAACGTTCTCTTCGCTTCTACTATCAATCCATTTTGCATTTTCCTCAATTAATTGAAACTGTGGATTTTTACCAATTCTGTTTTTACTATTGGCAATTGCTTGATTAAAGTTAGCATTATTATTCCAAACACTATAAACTGCCTGATCAATTTTATCCCAAGGCATCGCATTATCAATATCACGTTCACCCATTTTTAAATAAGCGTATCTGTCCGGCATAACAATATCGCTACGTACACCTTCTAATTGAGTAGACCCACCATTAATTCTATAAAATTTTTGTGTAGTGGTTTTAATAGCTCCTAAATCACCCACAGAACTGCTTCTTACAAACTGATTTAAGTCAATTACATTTTGAACGGTCCCTTTACCATAGGTTTGCTTACTTCCAATGATAATTCCTCTCTTATAATCCTGAATTGCTGCAGCAAGAATCTCTGAAGCCGAAGCCGAGAAACTATTTACCATAATTACTAAAGGACCATCCCATTCAATTTTTTTATCTCTATCATAAAGAACCTCTTTTTGTCTACCAGCTGATTTAATCTGAACTATTGGGCCTTGTTCAATAAACAAACCGGCAATATCAACAACCGTTGACAAAGATCCTCCTCCGTCATCACGAACGTCAAGAATAATCCCGTTCACACCTGATTTCTTTAATCGGTCAACTTCTAGTGCAATATCTTTTCCAGCATCTCTACCGTCTTTATTTTCAAAATCAATGTAGAATTTTGGCAAATAAATCACGCCGTATTTCAATCCATTTTTATTTACAATACTGGACTTAGCATACGTTTCTTCAATTTCAACAATATCTCTGATGATAGAAATAATCTTAATTGTACCATCTACTTTTTTCACTGTAAGACGAACTTCTGAACCTTTGGGTCCTTTTATTTTTTTGACAACATCATCCAAACGCATTCCAACGACATCTACAGCTTCCCCATTTCCTTGAGCCACTTTCATGATCAAATCCCCAGCTTCAAGCTGCTTTCCTCTCCAAGCTGGACCGCCGGAAATAAGTTCAGAAATTTCAGTAAGATCATTTTTCTTTTGTAAACGAGCACCAATTCCTTCTAACTTACCGCTGATGTCTTGATCAAAACGTGCTTTATCATCTGCTGCCAAATAATTAGTATGCGGATCAAAACGTGCCGTAATAGAATTTATATAAACGGAAAACCAATCATTTCTATCTAATTCCTTGATGAAACCAAAATATTCGTCTAATGATTTTACAGAACTTTCTCTAGTTTCTTTCTCTAAAGCCTCAAAAGGTTTAATTTGATAGGTGGCATCATTTTTCTTTTTATCTTCTTCTAACTTTTGTTTGTCAACAAGAGATGAAAGAGTAGATAATTTGATTTGCTTACGCCATTTGTCCCTAAGTTCAGCAACGTTTTTAGAGTAAGGTGCTTTTTCATAATCAATATTGAAGCTTTCATCAACTGAATAGTCAAAAGGCTTGCTCAAAACATCTTTGTAAATCTTTTTGCTTTCTTCCATACGCTTAATTAAACGCTCGTATGTCAAATTGAAAAAAGTCAAATCCTTATTCAATAACTGATCGTCTAATTGCAATTCAAATTTTGAAAATTCATCAATATCTGATTGCAAAAAGAATCGTTTAGAAGGATCTAATGCTTCAATATAATTTTTATATATTCCTTTAGAGAACGCATCATCAATTGTAGCTGGGTTATAATGCCCTTTTTCTATAACAAATGTCAACAACTCTAAAAGCAATTTATCTTTTTCGGGATCGGATGGTTTTGTCGCGTTCATTTTGAACGCAAACAATGTTACCGAAAGACATACAACAACAAGAAGTATTTTATAATTTCTTTTCATAAAGTTAATAATAGTATTCATGAATCTTTTAATCTAAGTTACGGTAAAAACTATGCCAACAGTAGCAGGGCCTCCATAAATTTTTGTTAAAGATATAAAAATGTTCTTTTGTTTTAAGTTAAATGAATCAACATAACATATTTTTATCTTTTGTTTACACATTTCATTCTGTGTTATTACATTTGTCTTCAAAAGTATCAATAATCAATCCCTTTTTGCAACATAAAACAATGAAAAAAGATAGACCTTTAATTTTAATAACAAATGATGACGGTATTTCGGCACCCGGACTTAAAGCACTAATTGCCGTTATGACAGAAATAGGCGAAATCGTTGTGGTCGCCCCTGACAATCCTCAAAGTGCCATGGGTCATGCCATTACCATAAACAGCACCTTATATTTGAATAAAATTTCTAAAGAAAACGATCCCTTTATAGAATACAGCTGTTCTGGTACACCAGTAGATTGTGTAAAACTTGCCGTAAATGAAATTCTGAAACGAAAACCGGATTTATGTGTTTCAGGTGTGAATCACGGATCAAATTCTTCTATAAATGTAATTTACTCCGGAACGATGAGTGCCGCTGTAGAAGCCGGTATAGAAGGAATTCCAGCCATTGGTTTCTCTTTATTGGATTATGATTGGAATGCCAATTTTGACACTATAAAATCTTTTATTCGAAAAATATCATTAGAAGTTTTAGAAAACGGACTGCCAGAAGGAGTAGTTTTGAATGTGAATTTCCCAAAATTAGAAGAAAAAGACATTAAAGGAATTCGAATTTGTCGTCAAGCGAAAGCACTTTGGGTAGAGAAATTTGACAAAAGAAAAACACCTCAAGGAAGAGATTACTACTGGCTTGCCGGAGAATTTGTAAACCAAGATAAAGGCGAGGATACTGATGAATGGGCTTTGCAAAATGGATACATATCTGTAGTTCCTGTTCAATTTGACTTGACGGCTCATCATGCGATACAACAACTTAATACCTGGAAATGGAATGAATAAAACAGACTTGTTTATTGGATTTTTAATTGGATTTGCCACTACCCTTTTTGGAAGTTATATTTTTATAACTTTTTTTACTGAATTTAATTTCATTACAGGAATTGAAATTATGAAATCACAAGGGAATTTAGGCAAAATTATAACGTTGGGTTCTATTCTTACGCTAATCGCATTTGGTGTTTTACTAAAAATGAACAAAGAAACAATGGCTCGCGGAGTGGTTTTAGCCGTAATAATAATGGCAATTATCACTATGTTTATCTAAGAAATGTTATTAGTTTATCTTTGCAAATAGAAAAACAAATTATTAAAAATAAATATGATTTTATACGTTTGAAATCCAAATTTATAAACTCCTAATCAAGAAAGCATGAAATATTATATTATAGCGGGTGAAGCTTCAGGCGATTTGCATGGTTCAAATTTGATAAAAGAACTGTATAAAAAAGATCCAAATGCTGACATCCGATTTTGGGGTGGCGATTTGATGAAAAATGTTGGCGGTACTTTAGTAAAACACTATCGGGAATTAGCGTTTATGGGTTTCATCGAAGTGATTTTTAACTTAAAAACCATTTTGAATAACATCAAAATATGCAAAAAAGACATTCTTGAATTTCAGCCCGATGTACTTATTTTTATAGATTATCCAGGTTTTAATTTGCGTATTGCAAAATGGGCCAAATCATTAGGCATGAAAACACACTATTATATTTCTCCTCAAATCTGGGCTTGGAAAGAAAGTAGAATTACCGATATCAAACACGACATAGATAAAATGTATGTGATTTTACCTTTCGAAAAACAATTCTACGAAGACAAACATCATTTCTCTGTTGAGTTTGTTGGGCATCCGCTGATTGACGCTATTCACAACCAACCCGCAGTTGATCCAATCCTTTTTAGAAAAGAAAATCAATTAGACGAAAAACCAATTATCGCTATTTTACCGGGTAGCAGGAAACAGGAAATCACTAAAATGTTATCTGTAATGCTCAGCGTTGTAAATGATTTTCCTGATTATCAATTTGTAATTGCTGGTGCTCCAAGTCAAGAATTTTCTTTTTATAAAAATTTCATTTCTCATGAAAATATAAAATTCATCTCTAATAAAACCTATGATTTATTGCGAAACTCAATAGCCGCATTAGTTACTTCAGGAACTGCGACTCTGGAAACGGCACTTTTTAAAGTTCCGGAAGTGGTGTGTTACAAAGGCAGCTGGGCTTCCTACCAAATTGCGAAACGAATCATTACGCTCAAGTACATCTCGTTAGTAAACCTGATAATGGATGAAGAAGTAGTCACTGAATTAATTCAAGAGCAATGCAACACAAAACGCATTCGAGAAGAACTTAAAAAAATCCTGGAATCCAATCATCGCAATACTCTTTTGGAAAAATATGCGTTATTAGAAGACAAATTAGGTGGCATTGGTGCCAGTGAAAAAACCGCTAAATTCATTGTCTCTGATTTACAATAGTTTACAACTAATTTGTGGCAGTTTATATTAATCAAAAAAATATTCTTTTGAAACATTTCGCATTCCTATTATTGATTCTTGTTTTTTTTACGGCTTGTAAATCGACTTCTCCCATAGTCACTTCTAAAAAATCAGACACAAAAAAAGAGAAACTAACAAAATCCGATAAAAGAAAAACGAATCGTCTTGCAGAAGAACTGATTGATGCTGCAGCTGAAAATCTTGGGATAAAATATAAATATGGAGGCACTACAAAAGCAGGTTTTGATTGTTCCGGTTTGATGTACACTATTTTTGATTCACACAATATAACCATTCCTCGCAACTCTTATAAACAGTCAAAAATAGGTGACGTTATAGATAACAAGCGCGAAGAGGCGCAAAAAGGAGATTTAATATTTTTTAAAACCAACAAAAATTTACAGATAAATCATGTAGGAATCGTCATTGAAGTCAATGATGATGAGATAAAATTTATTCATTCTTCGACTTCAAAAGGAGTAATTATTTCCTCTACAAAAGAACCATATTATAAAAAGACCTTTGTACAATTGAATCGAGTGCTATAGACAAACGAAAACACTTTGTTTATCTATAAAACAAAGTTGTTTCTTACTAAAAATGCGTACTTTAGATACATGAAAGTACTCCATTTTCCTTTAGCGAGAATAACGATTGGATTTATTTCAGGAATTCTTTTTGCCTATTACCTTCATCCAACAATCTCATTAGTCTTTATTTCCCTTTCAATATCCATTAGTATTTTCGGCGTATTGTATTTTTTATTCAAAAACAAAAGCAAGAATGTTTTCTATTTTGGATTAACCGCTTATCTACTGTCTTTTCTTATCGGAATTTCAACTCAAGTAATTCACATTGATCATTTTCAAAAAAGTAATTACACTCACATCGCAACTATTTTTGATCAACCGCATTCTATTTCCATAATCATTCGCGAAAAACTAAAAAGCTCTCCGTTTAGTGACCGCTACATTGCCATTATAAACCGTGTGAATGAAAAAGAACAAACAGGAAGAATCATTTTGAACATTCAAAAAGACAGTTTGCATCATAAGTTGGAGATTGGAACACCTTTACTCATTAAAGGGATTTTATCAAAAAACAGACCTCCTAATAATCCGAACCAATTTGATTACAGCAAATACCTCGAGAACAAACAAATCTACGCGCAACTCTATGCGGATGTTGACGAAATCAAAATTGGAACTGAAATAGAGAAAAACATCTGGTATTATTCTTCTAAATTAAGAACACGAATTATTCGTAATTTAGAAAAAAATAATTTCCATAAAACTGAATTAAATGTTGCTATTGCTTTAATAATGGGACAACAGCAGGATATTTCACCAGAAATTATTCGGGATTATCAATATGCCGGAGCAGTACATATTTTATCGGTATCAGGACTGCATATTGGATTTATTTTGATTTTTGTCACCTTTATTCTAAAGCCAATTCCTAACACAAAACGCGGTTCATTCTTAAAGTTACTCCTCATTCTTGCCTCTTTATTCACTTTCGGAATCATTGCTGGTTTGGCGCCTTCGGTTGTGCGTTCCGTAACTATGTTTTCGTTCGTTGCCATCGGAAATCATTTAAGGAGAAGCGTCAATATTTACCACACTTTATTAGTTTCCATATTACTGATTCTGCTTTTTGAACCGTCCTTTCTATTTGACGTTGGTTTCCAGTTAAGCTATTTAGCCGTATTTTTCATTATTTGGTTGCAACCGCTTCTAGCCTCTATTTGGTTACCCAAAAATAAGGTTTCTAAATACATTTGGGACATCCTCACTATTTCGTTTGCTGCACAAATAGGGACTTTACCGTTGAGTATTTATTATTTCCATCAGTTTCCGGGATTGTTTTTTGTTACCAATTTAATTATCATTCCGTTATTGAGTATCATTATGGTTTTAGGGGTTTTAGTAATGCTTTTAGCCGCATTTAACAGCATTCCAATCTTTCTTTCGCAACTATTAGAATGGAGTATTTATTACTTGAATAAAATCATCAATGCAATTGCGTCATTGGAACAGTTTATACTACAAGATATTCCGTTGCATTTTTATCTGTTGTTTAGTAGTTATTTGCTATTATTTACTGCAATTATTTGGCTCAAGAAACCAAATTTCAACAAATTAGTAATGGTATTGATTTCAATTATAATTGCACAAATTTCGTATTTGAGTATCCAATGGAACATTCAAAACGAACAGGAATGGATTGTTTTCAACATCAAAAAAAACACATTGTTAGCAGAACGAAAAGGAGCAGATATTACGGTCTACGCCAATGATAGTATCTTGAAAACCGTTCAAAAAAACAACACAATAAAATCCTATAGAACAGGAAATTTAAGTAGTCTTAAGGAGAAAAAAAAGATACAAAACCTTTTTTATTTTAATGGAAAAAAAATTTTTATTTTAGACAGTTCCGGTGTTTTTCCAAAAAATATAAATCCGGATATCATCATACTAACACAATCTCCCAAAATAAATTTTGAACGCTTCTTACAAACTATAAAACCAAAGATAATCGTAGCAGATGCATCTAATTACAAAACCATTCAAAAACAATGGAAAGCGACTTGCTTGAAACAAAAAATCCCTTTTCACGCTACGAGTGAAAAGGGATATTATAAATTGAATGACTAATTATTTTTTATGCAGAAATCCATTTGCAACAGCTAACCATGCAGATGGTCCACCAGCAACATATCCTGTACTTCCAAGACCTTCAAAATTAACTTTGCCATCTACCGTTGTAACATTAGCAAAATGAATCGTTGGAAATCCTTGAATAGCAAAAACTTGTTGTAATTCGTCATTTTGCTTTTTTATCTCAGGAGTCTGTGGCGTTCTTCTAGGATAATCTAATTCCACTAGCACCACATTTTCTTTGGCCCAAGCAGCAAATTCAGGTGTTTTCAAAACCTCTTTTTGTAACCTGATACACCAACCACACCAATCGCTACCGGTAAAAAACAATAACATTGGTTTTTTAGTTTTATTAGAAACTTCCATAGCCTTAATGACATTGGTTTCCCAAACTAATTCTTGTGCTTCAGCGGCAAATGAACCCGCAAACAATAATAAAGCAACTATTATTTTCTTCATATTTTATAATTTTTAATTATTGACAAATCAAAAACGATGCCTAAAAATTATCGAACACCATGCATTAATTTCTTAATTACCGGCCCCATCAAAATTGAGAATAAAGCCACCACTATAGATATTATTGCTAACATCCAGAAGAAATAACTCAATCCGTGCTCATTGGCAATTTTATCAATATTTTCTCCGAACATCCCTGCTCCTTTCATTCCTATTGCAACTGCAAGATACCAAACTCCAAACATAAATGCAATCATTCTTGCAGGAACTAATTTACTCACATAAGACAATCCTACCGGCGAGATACACAATTCAGCCATAGTATGGAAAAGATACACCAAAATCAACCAAATCATACTTACTGAAGCTGTTTTTGCACCCGCTTCGATTCCGCTTGCGCCAAAAGCTACACAAGCCATACCAAGCGCTAATAATCCCATTCCGATTCCGTATTTTAAATTAGCTGCAGGATTGTATTTACTTTCCCACCATTTTGAAAATAATGGCGCTAACGAAATAATAAACAAGGAGTTTAAGGTAGAAAACCAGGTGGCTGGAACTTCGGTTAATGCAGTCGTAACTTTATCAATTTTCAACGCTTGCAAGGTGTCATCTGACAATGATAAATATCCTGCAGTATAATAATCTTTAGCCAACATCCATATTGCTATTGCCCAAATAATTATAAAACTCACACTTAGAATAATATTTGCAATAGCATAAAATTTAAACGTTTGTTTGAATAATAAAATCAATACCCAAGTGATAATTACTAATGGTAAAATAGTAATCAATGAATTCATTACTAAGAATACCACACTCCAATTACCTGTTAAAACTCTATCCGTATAATCATTCGCAAAAATGGTTAAACTGTTTGGAGATTGTTCGAAAATTGCCCAAAAGAAAATAGTCAGAAATGCGAAGAATGTAACCGCTATTAATTTTTCTTTAGTAATTTTAGAATATTGAGTAAATCTATAAATCAACAATATAATAAATACAACCAGTGCTGAAACTATAGCAATAGAGTTCCCGCTTTCGCCAAGGAATGAAAAAATATTTACTTTCCCTCCCGATATTTTGGAAGCTGGATCATTTAAAAGCCACAATAAAGCTAGTAATGATGAAAATGCAATAGCTGCTAATTGTATTGGTGAAAAAGGATTTCTTTTATCTGTATCCAAAGCTTCTGCTTTAGCTTTACTTTCTTTGTTTGGTTTTAAACCAATGTCTCCAAAGATATTTTGAGACAACCAAAACTGTAACATTCCAAAGAACATAAAAATTCCAGCTAAACCAAAACCGTAAGTCCACCCAACTTTTTCTCCTAAATAACCACAAAGTAAAATACCAAAGAAAGCCCCGGCATTTACACCCATGTAGAACAAAGTATATGCACCATCTTTCTTTTCAGGACGGTCTTTGTACATTTCAGATACAATTGATGTCATGTTTGGTTTAAAAAAACCATTACCAAAAACCAACAATACTAATCCTAAATAAATAGAAAATTCTGTTTCAACAGCCATAGAAGCGTGTCCTAAAGTCATCAAACTAGCTCCAACAACAACAGCCCATCTAAAACCAATTACTTTATCGGCAAAATAACCACCTAACATCGTGGATAAATAAACCAATCCTACGTAGGATCCAAATAATGCAGAAGCATTTTCACGAGTCCATTCCCAACCACCGTCTGTAAAGGAAGCGGTTAAAAATAATATCAATAAAGAACGCATTCCGTAGAATGAAAAACGCTCCCACATCTCTGTGAAGAATAAAACGAATAATCCCGCTGGATGTCCTAGAACGGTACTTTTAAAAAATTGGTCTGTAGTATTTTCACTCATATTATTAATTATTTAATTCTTTATCTACTCCGTGCATTAATTTTTTGATTATTGGCGAAAGTACTAATAGTAGTAATCCGAAACCAAGTCCTGTATAAAATAAATATTCAAAAAGTACTAAGTAACTCTGTTTAGCTAAGTTCAAATCAGGTGCTGTACCATTTGAAGTATCGACAGAAGCAATATTAGCTAAAATGGAAGCAATAAATTCAGAACTGGCTGTTGCCAAAAACCAAACGCCCATCATGAACCCAACGATTTTTGCCGGGGATAATTTAGTCACTGCAGAAAGTCCTACCGGTGATAGGCATAATTCCCCACAAGTGTGTAAAAGATACGTAAGAATCAACCAAATCATGGCTACTTTTCCCATTCCTGACAAACTAATTCCTAAAACTAAAGACCCAAAACCTAAACCTACCAACAACAATGCTATTGAAAATTTCACTGCTGTATTTGGATTGTATTTCCCTAGCTTTACCCACAACCAAGCAAAAACCGGTGCTAATAAAATTATAAACAATGCATTAAAACTCAAAAATTGGCTAGCGGTTATGGTATATCCAAAAACTGTTCTGTCTAAAATACGGTCTGCAAATAAATTTAATGAAGTATACGCTTGTTCAAATAATGCCCAAAAGATAATCGTAAAAACAATCAAAATGGTTAAAGCCATTAATTGCTCTCTTGCTTTTTTATCCAATTGCGTAACGGCATAATAGACAATATAAATAAACGAAACTGCTCCAGCAAACATCAAGGAATAGGAAACCACTTCATGACGTTGCACCATTTGCCAAAAAATCAATGCCGAAGAAGCACTTAGCAAATAAATTAGCCATTCGTTCTTTATCCCGAACGATCTTTTTTCCAAAATTTCAGGCACGGTAGTTTCCCCTTTCCCCATTAATAATTTCCTTCCGGAAATAAAAGTCAATAGTCCAAAAAACATTCCTATACCGGCTGCTGCAAAACCATAACTCCATCCATAAGTTTCTCCAAGCCAACCACAAATTAATGTAGCCATAAAGGACCCTAAGTTGATCCCCATGTAAAACAAAGTGAATCCAGAATCTCTTCTTTTATCGCCCGTCTCATATAATTCTCCCACTAATGAAGAGATATTGGCTTTTAGAAAACCAACCCCGACAATTATTAAGGATAATGAAAAGTAAAATATTTGCAAGGCGGTTTCGTCCCTTGTAATTTCGCCAGTAATGGATTGTGTGGCGGCATTCCCTTCATAAGCCATTCCTACATGACCTAACACAAGCATTATACCTCCAAAAACAATTGCTTTTCTAAATCCCAGATAGCGATCCGCAATAAAACCACCTAAAACGGGTACTGCATACACCAAAGCAGCGTAGCTTCCAATCAGTAAATTCCCTGAAGTATCCGAAAACAAATGGTACTTTGTCAGATAAAAAATCAACAATGCTTTCATACCGTAGAACGAAAACCGTTCCCACATTTCGGTAAAAAACAATATAAAAAGCGCCTTTGGATGTCCAAAAAATTCTTCCTTATTCAATGCGTCGTTTGTCATAAAGCGCTGTTATAAATTTTCTTTGATAAAATTAGTCATTTTTGTATACAATTGAATTCTGGTTTTTCCACCATAAATCCCGTGATTATTGTCTGGGTAAATTTGCGAATCAAATTGTTTATTAGCCTGAATCAAAGCTTCCATCATTTGCATGGAATTTTGAACATGAACGTTATCATCTCCTGAACCGTGAATCAAAAGAAATTTTCCTTTCAATTTATCCACATGGTTTATTGGTGAATTATCATCATATCCGCTTGCATTTTCCTGTGGTGTCGTCATGTAACGTTCCGTGTACACACTGTCATAGAATCTCCAGTTTGTAACCGGAGCTACAGCAATTGCCATTTTGAAAACATCGTTTCCTTTCATGATACAATTAGACGCCATAAAACCACCATACGACCAGCCAAATATACCAATTCTAGATTTATCAACAAATGCGTAATTTCCTATTACTTTGGCGGCATCAATTTGATCTTCCACTTCGTATTTTCCTAATTGCAATTGAGTCACTTTTTTGAAATCAGCTCCTTTAAAACCAGTTCCGCGTCCATCAACACAAGCTACAATGTAACCTTGTTGTGACAACATCATAAACCAATAATCATCCGTACTGTTCCACTCATTATTTACCTGTTGCGAACCTGGACCAGAATATTGGTACATAAAAACAGGGTATTTTTTTGTTGGATCAAAATCTTTAGGTTTAATCATCCAAGCATTTAGTTCATTACCTTTTGCTGTTTTTAAAACAAAAAACTCTTTAGCCGGCAAATTATAGCTTTTTAGTTTTGAAGCCAATGATTCATTGTTTTCAATAACCTGAACTTGTTTCCCAACTTTAGCCTCGTTCAATGTATACGTCGTAGGTTGAGACGCACTAGAAAATGTGTTGATGTAGTATTGAAAATTCGGGCTGAATGTCGCTGCATTCGTTCCTGTATTTTGTGACAAACGCACTTTGTTTTTTCCATCAAGTCCTATTCTGTAAACATCTCTATTAATAGATCCATTTTCTACAGACTGATAGAAAACTGTATTTGTCTTTTCGTCTAAACCATAGTAATTCGTTACTTCCCATTTTCCTTTGGTCAGTTGGTTTTTCAATTTTCCATTCTTGTCATATAAGTAAACATGATTGAAACCGTCTTTTTCTGAAGTCCAAATAAAACTGTTGTCTTTCAAGAAAGTCAAGTTATCCGTAACATCAACATACGCTTTGTCTTTTTCGTTCAAAACTACTTTTGCAGCTCCTGAATTACCGTCGATAAACAACAAATCCAAATTATTTTGATGACGATTCAATACCTGTGCAGATAATGTATTCGCATCATTCGTCCATTTCATTCTGGCGATATAAAAATCAGTGTAATTCCCCAGGTTTACATTTTTTACTCCATTCAAATTTACATCATAAATATGTAAAGAAACTAAAGCATTCTTTTCACCGGCCTTTGGATATTTAAACGTTTGCATCATTGGATACAATTCTTTACCAAACATGGACATAGAAAATTCCGGAACCTGACTTTCGTCAAAACGAATGTAAGCCACTTTTTTGCTGTCAGCACTCCAATCGAAAGCTTTCACAAAAGCAAATTCTTCCTCGTAAACCCAATCCGTAATACCGTTAATAATGCTATTTTTTTGTCCGTCTGTAGTTATTGGAGTTGATTTATTAGAAGCTAAATCATATACATACAGATTATTTTCTTTAGCGTACGCTATCTTTTTTCCATCAGGTGAAAAAGTAGGTTCCTGAACCTGAAAATCAAATAGTTTTTTTAATTTTTTACTGGCTATATCGTACAAATAATAATCAGCAGTAAAGGAGTGGCGGAAGATTTGATTCGTGTTACACGCCAATAAAATCATTTTTTCTGACGCATCAAATGTGTAACTGTCTATCCCGTTTGAAAGTTCTTTGTGGGATTTTGTATCTATAAGTGTAGCTACTTTTTTTAAAGTTGCAAAATCATACAAATCGATTTGCATACTTCTGGACTGGTTGTCTAAATTCAATACAGTGTATTGATTTGTATTTTTCATGGATTGTAATTCATCCATTCCTTGCGCACGAAAAGTGCCGTTGTAAATTTCATCAATTGTAATTTTTTGTTGGCCGACAACAGTAAAACACAGGAATAAAAATAATGCAATAATTTTTTTCGAATACATGATATTTATTTAAATATAAAAACCGTCAATTTTAGTGAAAAATTTACAATAATTTCACATTCGATGTGTTAAATGTTAAAAACAATATTCTAAACACCCATTTATTGAGGATATTATCATAGTAAACAAAACAGCTAAAATCGTATCTTTGCAAGTATACATATTATAATCTATTGAGAATGAATAAGGCCATTAGCGGATTTTCTAAATTATCCAAAGAAGAAAAAATTAAATGGATTGCCAATCAATATTTTTCAACACCTACAGAAGCCATTTCCTTGCTGAAAAACTACTGGAATTCTGATGAAAAAATACAGAAATTACATGATGAATTCATCGAAAACACGATAACCAATTTCTACATTCCGCTGGGAGTTGCTCCTAATTTCCTGATTAATGGAAAATACAGCACGATTCCTATGGCAATTGAAGAAAGTTCTGTGGTTGCCGCTGCCGCAAAAGCTGCTAAATTTTGGTCCACGCGTGGCGGATTTAAAACAACCGTAATCAACACCGAAAAAATTGGTCAGGTTCATTTTATCTATAAAGGAGATGTTTCCAAACTGAACTTATTTTTTGCCCAAAACAAAAGCAAATTTTTCGCAGAAACAGAATCGATTACCACAAATATGCAAAAACGCGGTGGCGGAATTTTAGACATTGTTCTAAAAGACAAAACTGATTTGTTGCCCAATTATTTTCAGCTGCATGCCACTTTTGAAACCAAAGACAGCATGGGCGCTAATTTTATTAATTCGTGTCTGGAACAATTTTCCAAAACATTAAAAGAAGAAGCACATAATTATGACTTGTTCACTGAAACTGAAAAAGATCTTGAAGTCGTGATGAGCATTCTCTCGAATTATGTTCCAAATTGCATCGTAAGAGCCGAAGTTTCTTGCCCAATTACCGACTTAGAAGAAAAACACATTCTAAATCCACAGGAATTTGCAGAGAAATTTGTTCAAGCCGTTCAAATCGCCGAAGTCGAGCCGTATCGAGCCGTAACGCACAACAAAGGAATCATGAACGGAGTGGATGCAGTAGTTCTGGCAACAGGAAATGATTTCCGTGCAGTCGAAGCCGGAATTCATGCCTACGCTTCCCGAAACGGAAAATATTCCAGTCTTTCCCATGCCAAAATCGAAAATGATATTTTTACTTTTTGGTTGGAAATTCCTTTAGCATTAGGAACTGTTGGTGGTTTAACTTCCCTGCATCCATTGGTAAAATTGTCATTGGAAATGCTGGAAAAACCATCTGCCAAGGAATTAATGCAGTTTGTAGCCGTAGCCGGTTTGGCCCAAAACTTTGCCGCTTTGCGTTCCTTGACTACAACAGGAATTCAGGAAGGACACATGAAAATGCATTTAAACAACATCATCAACCAGTTTGAAGCCAATGATGAAGAGCGCATTTTAATCCTAAAATATTTCAAAAAAAATACTGTTTCACATAGTGCTGTAGTCACTTTTATTGAAAATTTAAGAAAGTAATTTTTATCTAGAAGCAACAAAAAAGAAGATTGCTTCGTTCCTC
Organism: Flavobacterium yafengii; assembly: GCF_030010375.1. Classification (GTDB taxonomy): domain Bacteria; phylum Bacteroidota; class Bacteroidia; order Flavobacteriales; family Flavobacteriaceae; genus Flavobacterium; species Flavobacterium yafengii. The sequence continues at coordinate 122,169 of NZ_JASCRY010000001.1, forward strand.
GCAAAAACAATGAAAAAAACATTCTACAGTAACGGAAAACTTTTAATCACAGGAGAATATCTGGTTCTTGATGGCGCAAAAGCCTTTGCATTACCCACAAAAATGGGGCAAAATCTCATTATAGAAAAAGGAAACAACAAGGAAATCATCTGGAAAAGCTATGATGCGGATGGAAGCATTTGGTTTGAAAACACCCTTTTATTTTCTGATATTTCAAAGGAAATAAATCCTGAAAATGAATCGGTTAAAACTACACTTACGACCATTTTACACGAAGCTTTTAAACTAAATCCTGATTTTATTTTAAATTCAAACGGATACCATATTACTACTGAACTTGGATTTCCTAAAAGCTGGGGCCTGGGAACATCATCGACTTTAATAAACAATATTGCTCAATGGCTACAAATCGACGCGTTTACACTGCTTAAAAACAGTTTTGGAGGAAGTGGTTACGATATTGCCTGTGCTCAAAACGACACTCCTATTGTATATCATCTGGAACACGGCAATCCTATAGTTGAAAAAGTACCCTTTAATCCAGAATTCACACAAAACCTATACTTTGTATATCTCAACAAAAAGCAAAGCAGTAAAACCGCAATAGCGGCATACAACATTAATAAAAAAAACAATCTGGCGAGAACTATTGCTTTAAATGACGTGATAACTTCTGAAGTTTTGAATGCTCCCACGCTTCAATCTTTTGCTACAGCAATACAAAAGCACGAAGTACAAATGAGCATTATTCTGGAAACACAAACTATAAAAGAATCCTTGTTTCCTGATTTTAATGGCGTGATAAAAAGTCTTGGTGCCTGGGGAGGCGATTTTGTAATGGCAATTGCTGCTGAAAATCCCAGCGCTTATTTTATTTCAAAAGGATATAAAACTATCGTTCCGTATAATGAAATGATATTGTCATAGTTTCTATCATTATTACAGCTTTCAAAAACTACATTAAAATAAAAATCCCGATACATTCAACATGTATCGGGATTTTTTATTTTGATTAATTACTTCTTAGAAAATTAGTAATTAAAATCTTTTCTATTGTCTTCAATTTTAGCATTAGCTTTCAATGCAGGAATTACTCTACTTGCATCTGAAGCGCTTTGTGCTTTTAATTTAGTCACATAAGCCGCGTGGCTTTTTAAAGCTGGTGCTTTTACTGTACTTGTGTTTTTCACCACATAAATTCCTGTATTTCCTTCAATTGGAGCAGATAATTTATTAGCCGCTAATGCAAATGCATTTCCAACTACTTTTGGCTCTTGACCAACGCCAGGTAACATAGTATTTTCCATAGTAAGATCAGTTGCTTGTTGCACTGTTCCGCCTACTGCTTTTGCAATTGCTTCAAGAGAAGAACCTGTCATTTTTGCTTTGATAAGTGCTGCTTTTTTCTTGTTTTTAAGAATTGGCTCCACATAAGGTCTAACTACTGAAACTGCTACTAAACCAGAATCGTCGATACTTTTCAATTTTGCAATTACGTGACCTACGTTAGCCACTTCAAATCTTTTTACAGCTCCTACTTTAACACCATCCTCAAAAGCCCATCTTACGATTGTTCTTTGATTTCCTAATGTTCCAAAGTTCTCATCCATTCCTTTCACAGAAACAGCCGGTGAAACTTTAAGTCCCATGTCTTTTGCTACTTTATTAAAATCTTTATCAGTAGCATCCATTTCTAATTTAGTTGCCTGAGTAAATATTTTATCAGAAGTTGCTTCTGAAGCTTCGATTTTTTGAGCTACAGTAGCCAAACGAATTCCGTCTTGTTTGTCCGTAATTTTAATAATATGAAAACCAAAATCAGTTTCTACTAAACCAACTTTACCGATACCATTATTAAAAACAAAATCATTAAAAGGTTTCACCATTTGGTTTGGACCAAAATAACCTAAATCACCACCTTGTTGTGCTGATGAATCATCAGAACTTGTAAAAGCCAACATCATGAAACTATCCGGATTAGCATTTACTTGTGCCAAAATACTTTCTGCTTTTGTTTTTGCTTGTTCTTTTGTTCTTTTTTCTTTTTGGTTAGGAACTTGTGTTCCTTCATAACCAATTAAAATATGACTTGCTTTAGCATTAACTCCTGATTTCATCCCCATAGATTTTGAAATACAGTAGTATTTTCCAAACATATATGGTCCATAAACTGCACCTGGAGCAAGGTTAAATAATTTATCAGCATCTACAGCCGGTAAATCTTTTTTAGCGATATAAGTTGAATCATAAGGAACGTCTGAATTTGAATTAACAAATTCAACCGTGTTTGTAGTAGTTCTAAATCCTGGTAACGTATCGTTTTTACCTGTCGCTTGGTTGTAAACCACACTTCCGGTTAACAATGTATTTATTTTTGTTTTAACTTCAGTTTCATCAGCAGCAGAAGCTTTGTCTTCGATCAAAACATATTCTACTTCACGAGATTCGTCCGCTTTGTATTTTTTTTCATTTTTCTTCATGAAATCAACAATTTCAGCATCAGTAACTTTAACTTCACTGTCTTTAATTGTAGAATATAAACCTGCAACGTAAGCAAAATTTACTTTGTTTGCTTCCATTTCATATTTCAACTTTCCTTCGCTTTCAGTTGTATAAACTGCTGCTTTAATCAAAGTATTATACATTTGGTATTTAGCATTCAAATCAGCATCTTTCTCTCTATCTTTCAAGAATTGAGCTTGTGCAGGATTTGCTTTAAAGTATTCTTTAAATTTTACAACATCAAAAACACCAGCAGCATTTAAAAACAATGGATTTCCACCAATATTTTGATCAGCTTTCAAAACTTCCAACAAGTGTTTTTCACCTACTCTAAGTCCTAATTTATCAAATTCAGAAGTTAGTAAAGCAACAGAAACCTCTTGCTCCCAAACTCTGTTAGCTGCTTCAGTTGACGTAATCCCTTGACCACTTTTTTCAACATTACTTACTTTAACTCTAAAATCTTCAAATGAAATATCTTTTCCATCGATGCTTCCTACATCTTTTGATGTACTGCTAAAACCACCGCTATTGAATATATCACCTATGATAAATGCTAATAAACAAAACCCGATAACGAGTATCAGAAGAAGTGAACGTTGTCTAATTTTTTGTAAAACTGCCATTTTATTGTTGTTAATTTTTATATTCAGTTTGCGAAAATACAATTATCTAATTAATAATTATACTAGTAGCGTTTTATTTTGCAAGAAATTTTATTTTCCTAAAAAAAATCACTCTTGTACGGTCATTTTTACTAATTCTATTTTCTTATTTGTGGCTTCTTCAATTATAAAATGATAGCTGCCTATGGTAATTGCCTCCCCTTTTTGAGGGATTTCTTTTGTAAAATCGACTATAAAACCGCCAAGCGTTCCATAAGAATCACTTTCGGGAATAGCTAATTTATAGGTATCGTTTAAGTATTCAACATCAAAACGAGTTGAAAAAATAAAGACTCCATCACCCAATTCTTTTTCTATCAATTCTTCGTCTGAATCGTGTTCATCTTCAATTTCGCCAAAAAGCTCTTCTACAATATCTTCTATAGTAATAATCCCCGACGTTCCTCCGTACTCATCTAATACTACAGCGACACTTTTTCGCTTTTTAGTAAGCAAATTCATAGCGTCTTTTATGAATATTGTCTCCGGAACAAACTCAACCGAAATCACAATTTCCTTGATATTATTTGGTTTTTTAAACAAATCAAACGAATGGACATAACCAATGATATCGTCGAGTGAATTTTGATACACCACAATCTTAGAATAACCCGTTTCTATAAATAATTCTTTGAGATTTTCAATTGAATCGAATACTTCAACCGCAATAATTTCGGTTCTGGGACTCATCACATCTCTGGCTTTCACACCAGAAAATTCCAAGGCATTTTGAAACATGAGTATTTCAGAATCTACCATTTCGTTGTCCTCCACACTACTCATTTGTTCGGTAATGTAATTCCCAAGTTCTATTCTACTGAAATATAACTGAACGTTATCTCCTTCAGTTTTGAAGAATTTCTTCAAAATAAAATCAGAAATCCCAATAAAAAAAGTAGAAATGAAATAGAAAAACTTATAAAAAACATAAGCTGGAACAGCAAAAATCTTAATTAATGAGTTCGCATAAATTTGAAAAAAAACTTTAGGAAGAAATTCTGCAGTGATTAATATCACGAGCGTCGAAACCAGAATTTGAAGCACTAAACTGAACCAATCTGACAAATGATATCCTAAAGCAGCAAACCAGCGCAACAACAATTCGCTCATAAAATAACCATAAACCACCATCGCTATAGTATTACCAATAAGCATGGTTACTATAAAATTAGTCGGTTTTTCAGTAAGCTTCGTAAGTATTTTTGAAACGAAATTATCTTGTTTTTTTTCAATCTCAAGATAAATTTTATTTGAAGAGACAAAGGCTATCTCCATTCCTGAAAAAAAAGCACTTAGTATTAGACACAATATGATAATACTAATTTCCATTAATTAGGATTTTTTGTTTCGATCATCAAATTTTTTGGCAAATTTTCTTCTAAAGAAAAACATGAAAATAGCCAATCCTGCAATCATGAAACTCAACCAAAACGTTCCTTCGGGATCATTTAATTTAGTAACACCATCGTAAATGAAATAGGCTCCAAAAACAAGGTAAACGTATTGTGTATATTTTAGGTAATTCATAATGTATTTATATTAATCGGCGGATTCTATTTCGCCAGTTATTTTTTGAGAATTAATTACTTTGAAATCTTTACTAAAATCGATTCCTTGTCCATTTGAAGTTCCTTTTGGGTCTGATAATTTAAATTTTCTTTCCGTAAAGAACCATTCGTTTTTTTGATCAAAATACAATTGTTCGGTTTCTAAAGTCTGGCCATCTTCCGTGAAAATTTTTACTTTTCCTTGTAAATCAATAATGCTTGTGCCTTTGTACGAAATAGCATAATTGGATTTGATAAATGTTTTCTTCGCTTTTTTATCAAATAAAGTAACATCGATTCCTTTTGGAAATTCGGTGAAAGGAAAATCAACACTGGAATAATCCAACATTTTAGCACTTACAAGAATTGCAGTAATTCGCCCCGAATCAGTGTATTTCAAATTTACCAAATCAGCGTCACTATTTGGAATAAATTCCGAAAAATTAATCTTCTGAATTTCCTTAAAATTACTTTCGCAACCAAAAAATAGTGTCACAGCAAAAACTGTGACAACTAATTTAAGATACTGTTTTTTGACTAAAGCCATACGCTGAACTTGACCAAGATATTTGGTACTACTACCTATTCTTGTTATTAGTTGAATTTTCGTTTTTCAAACCATTTGTCATTAAGTGAAAAACTCACACTTAAGTTTGCATAGTTCTCCTGAACAAGATTTGCTTTTGTAGTTCCTTTTTTCCCTAATTCGAAACCAAAATTCACATTTGAGAAACTACCCGTTATAGGAAGTCCTAAACCAAAAGTAACTCCCATATCATTTATAGATTCAGAGTTGATAACCAATCCTGTTTTTTCATATTTAAGACCAGCTCTGTAAACAATTCTTTTTGTATAACTAGAAAACGAATTGTAATTAGGAATATAATACCCTCCTAAACTCACGCTGCCATATTTCCCATAACCTACATTAGCTGCATCATTGTATTCATTAGCCTGCCCCGAAGTTTTACCGTAAGAAATCTTACCGCCAACAAGCCATTTTTTAGCCTCTCCAATCCCTGCGCTTAACGATATTTTACTTGGCAATGTTATACTTGCTTCAGTTTTTACATCATCAAGAGCATCAACAACAGCCAAATCAAAATTTGAATTATAGATTACTGTCGAAATATTTCTAGTGTTTTTAGATGTTAAAGTACTTTCCAAAGAATAAGTCAAACTACTGAAAACAGATATTTTTTTGTAAATCTTGGTTTGATACATCATTCCAAGATTAAAATTCACTCCTGATAAATCTGCTGAATTCAATTCGCGTGTCCCAATAGGAACTCCAGTAATAAATTCTAGGTTATTGGTTTCAATTTTTCCAAAGTTATAATTCACATCGGCACCAATGTTAAAATTTGGAGCGATTTTATATCCAACACCAAAAAAAGCTTTATTCAAACCACCTGTACCATTAAAACGCTTGTTGTTTTCTGTGGCACTTTCTGAAATAGATTCAATTTTATACCCAACAGAAGAATATGGAATCAATCCAAAACCAAAACCAAACTTACCCAAAGGCAAACCAACTGCTAAATAATCCAAAGTAGTTCTTCTGGCATTAGCTGATTCAGTATTGTTTTTTAAAGTTGTAGTCCCGTAAGTTCCTCCTAAAGTAAACGTAGTTAATTTAAGATTTGCGTAACTGGCTGGATTTTGTAAGTTCATGTGTATACTATCCTGCTCAACAGCCACTCCTGCCATAGAGCGGTTTTCAAGCGTTCCTTTGAACCTTACATCCCCAATTCCGTAAAAAGAATATGGAGAAGATGTTCCTTCTTGAGCAAAAGACACTAATGATAAAAGCAAACATGCGCTTATTATAATTTTTTTAATCATTTTTGATTTTATATTGAAATGTTTGATTCAAACTCTCCAGAAGAAAATTTGAATTGGCAAATATGGTATTTTTTAATCGTTTAGCCAAAAAATCTGTGTCGCCACCCGTTAAAATTATTATAAAATTTGAATACCTTGCTTTATATTCATCGATAAAACCGTCAATCTCATAGACGAAACCGTTAACCACACCAGAATGAATCGATTCAGAAGTGGATGTTCCAATGAAATCTTTTGGACTTTCTAATGATAACAAAGGAAGTTTGGCCGTAAAATTATGCAAGGCTTCGTAGCGCAATCGCAATCCTGGCGCGATGGCTCCACCCAAATAATTATTTTCTTCATCAATAAAATCATACGTAACACACGTTCCTGCATCAATAACCAATCGATTCTGATTTGGAAACTGAAGCGTGGCTCCTGCTGCAAGAACCATTCGGTCAATTCCCAAAGTTTTAGGAGTCGCATAACGATTCAGGAACGGAAAAGGATCTTCATGGGATAGAAAATGCACATTCAATACATTGTTATAGGCTAAAAAAGACTGTTTTTCGACATCTCCAACAGACGAAACGATCAAATCAGTTATTTTTTCGAATTTTTTTAAAATATTTTCAATATTTTTTTGAAGTTCTATTTTAGAAAAAACAAAAATTTCAAAAAGGGTAGCATCCTCAAAGACAGCCGCTTTAATTCTGGTATTTCCAACATCGACAACTAAAATCATAATTTGGTTTTTGATGTTGCGAAGGTACGAATTGATTTTTTTTAAAAAATGTTTTGGATAAACTAAAAATCATTCTATATTTGCACCCGCAATAGCGAGGTACCTTAGCTCAGATGGTAGAGCAATGGACTGAAAATCCATGTGTCCCTGGTTCGATCCCTGGAGGTACCACAAAACCCGAATAGAAATATTCGGGTTTTTTGTTTTTAGACAATTCCCAACCAGGTACTCCTTTTAGCTACCAGCATTAAACATCTCCAACTCATTTCCCACAAAATATAACGCTTTTAAAATTCTGCCAAAAGCTGAAACCATTCCTAATGTTCTAATTATTTAAAAGAATAATAAGACAAAAACTCCCTCAATCTCCTTTTTTAAAATTACTTAGAATAAAAAAAATTTAAATTAAGTATTTAAATATAAGTATTAATACTTATATTTGCGTAATAATACTTAATTAATTAGATTATGATTAAAGTAATAGTAGTCGGAAACGGCATGGTAGGTTACAAATTTTGCGAAAAATTCATTGCGAAATCAGGACATGAAGAATACCAAATCACCGTATTTGGAGAAGAACCAAGACGCGCTTACGATAGAGTTCACCTAAGTGAATACTTTGCAGGTAAAAGCGCTGACGACTTATCATTATCAACATCAAATTGGTATGAAGAGAATAATATCATCCTAAACACCTCTGAATTAATTACTGATATTAATAGAGAACAAAAAACAATACATACCCATTTAGAAAAAACCCATACTTACGACTACTTAGTTTTAGCAACAGGTTCAGCCGCTTTTGTGCCACCTATTGAAGGAGTGGAAAAAGAAGGCGTTTTTGTATACAGAACCATTGAAGATCTGGATGCAATTATGGCTTACGCCAAAAAAATAAAACGAAATGGCGCTACCGAAGCTGCCGTTCTGGGTGGTGGATTATTAGGATTAGAAGCCGCTAAAGCAGTATACGACTTAGGATTAAATCCTCACGTAGTCGAATTTGCTCCTCGATTAATGCCTAGACAATTGGATAAAGGCGCCAGTGACATGCTACAATCAAAAATCGAAGAACTTAATATTAGCATTCATCTTAACAAATCAACACAATATATTGCTGGAGAGCATGCTATCACAGGAATGATGTTTGAAGGAGATGATTTACTTAAAGTAGACATGCTGGTAATTTCTGCAGGGATAAAACCACGAGATGAATTAGGAAGGGTTTCCGGACTGGAAGTGGGAGTACGAGGAGGAATTGTAGTAAACAACCAAATGCAATCTTCAGATCCATACATCTATGCGATAGGCGAAGTGGCACTTTACAATCATATGATTTATGGTCTTGTAGCCCCTGGATATGAAATGGCCGATGTTGCCGCTGAACAAATACTGAAAGGAGCAAAAACGATGAGAGACACCATCGACATGTCGACACAATTAAAATTAATTGGCGTTGAAGTGGCGAGTTTTGGAGATCCATTTATAGAAAATGAAGAAGTGACCGCCATTGTTTACGAAAATAAATTAAGCGGAATTTATAAAAGAATCAATGTTACTAAAGATTCCAAAACCTTATTGGGCGGAATTTTAGTAGGCGATTCCAGTGATTACAATGCATTATTCCAAATTTACAGCAATGCCATGCCGTTACCTAAAAACCCGGAAGATTTGATTCTTGGTTCGAGAGGTGGCGAAGCAGCTTCTTTTGGAAGTGCAATGGATTTACCGGATACTGCCGTAATCTGCTCTTGCGAAAATGTGACGAAAGGCGCTATTTGCTGCTCTATCGTTGATGAAACTTGCGCTACTTTTGGAGATGTAGTAAAACACACTAAAGCAACAACGGGTTGTGGCGGATGCAAACCAATGGTTGTTGATCTTGTAAAAGCAACTCAAAAATCATTAGGAAAAGAAGTCAAAGATGTGATTTGCGAACATTTTGCATACAACAGACAAGAATTATACGACATTATAAAAATCAACAAATTTACCAGTCACGACGAAGTCTTAGGCGTTGTAGGAAAAGGAGATGGATGTGAGGTTTGCAAACCCCTTATCTCTTCCATATTTTCCAGTATTTATAATGACACTGCTAACAAACACGTTACTGCACAAGATTCAAATGATAGATTCTTGGCAAATATTCAACGCAACGGAACCTATTCAGTAGTACCAAGAATTGCAGGTGGAGAAATAACTGCCGACAAACTTATCGTTATCGGTGAAGTGGCCAAAGAATACAATTTGTACACCAAAATTACCGGAGGGCAACGGATCGATTTATTTGGGGCGCAACTCAATGATTTACCTAAAATTTGGAAAATTCTAATTGACAATGGTTTTGAAAGCGGTCACGCGTACGGAAAATCACTGCGTACTGTAAAAAGCTGTGTGGGTAACGCTTGGTGTCGCTACGGAATGGATGAAAGTGCCGGTTTTGCTATCGAATTAGAGAACAGATACAAAGGACTTCGCTCTCCTCATAAAATAAAAGGAGGCGTTTCTGCTTGTATTCGCGAATGCGCCGAAGCAAGAGGAAAAGATTTCGGATTAATCGCAGTTGAAGGTGGCTGGAACTTATACATCTGCGGTAACGGTGGTGCAAATCCTAAACATGCCGTATTATTGGCCGAACAAATTGACAGAGAGACTTGTATCAAATACTTAGATCGTTTCTTGATGTTTTACATCCGTACAGCGGGTCCATTAGTGCGAACTTCTACTTGGCTGGAAAAACTGGAAGGCGGATTAGATTATCTAAAAGAAGTAGTAATCAATGACAGCCTAGGAATTGTAGAAGCATTAGAAACCGAAATGCAAGGCTTGGTAGATACTTTCGAATGCGAATGGAAACAAGCCATTGAGGATCCTGAAATGATGAAACGTTTTAGCCATTTCACTAATTCTGATGAAGCGGACGACAACATTGCTTTTGTTTCTCTTAGAGATCAAAAAATGCCAAAACCTTGGTAATCTGACATTTTAAAATAAAACGACTACTACATAATACACAACTAATTAACTGTTTTTAGCCTTTGATTCCTCTCCTTTGGAGAGGGGGCCAAGGTGAAAATTAAAAGATTATTCAAATGGAAAACATTCTAAATCAATACGAAACCGTAAACTCAGACGAAGTAAAAGTATGGTTCAAGGCAGGGAAAATAGCTGATTTTCCCAGCAATGGCGGTGGTTGTATTAAATACAAAAACAAACAAATCGCTATTATAAAATTCGACAGAAGAAACGAATGGTACGCCTGCCAAAACTTATGTCCCCACAAAATGGAAATGGTACTTTCCAGAGGAATGATTGGTTCCGCTGATGATATTCCTAAAATTGCCTGTCCAATGCACAAGAAAACATTTTCTCTTGTCGATGGATCAAATTTGAATGGAGATGATTTAAAAATTGCCACTTATCCGGTAAAAATTGTTGAAAATGAGGTCTTCGTAGGCTTTTTGGAATAATTATGTATCTTTGATTTTTAACTTTTCAAATGACGACAACTCCATTCCAAAACGCCAGCGCTTGGATTGATGCAGAAAATGCACAAGATCCAAATCACGAAATCTACCAATCTGTTTCTCATCCAAAGGAGCTATTGTATTCTAACCGAATGTACGAAAGGCTTATGGATTTTTATCCAAATGCATCCGAAACCGTTCAGATTGCATCCAAGGCACAACACATTTGCCGATGGAAAGTAGCCAGAGAATCCTACCCAATGGACCGTGTGGGGTATTTGAAATGGCGCGAAGATTTGAAAAAATTCCACGCTAAAACTACGGCAGCAATTTTAGAAAAAGCTGGATATTCCGAAGAATTTATTGCACGGGTTTCTTTTTTAATCGAAAAAAAATTACTCAAAAAAGATACCGAAACGCAACTCCTCGAAGACGTAATTTGCCTGGTATTTCTAGAATATTATTTAGACGCATTTGTGCACAAACACGACAGGGAAAAACTGAAAAATATCATTCTGAAAACTTGGAATAAAATGTCTGAAAAAGGACATCAGGAAGCACTAAAAATCAACTTCAGCACTACAAACTTTCAATTGATAAAAGAGGCTCTAGGATTGTAATTCGATTTCTTTATGAAAAACAAAGCTGCAACATCCATAGATACCGTTTCATTCAAAAATTTAAGGCGACTGTATTTATTCGCCTTATTGACGATTGCAATAACAGTACTATTGAGCCAGCTTTTGATACAATACAACCTAAACAGTCAGCGAAGCGATTCTCGAATAATCAACATTTCCGGAAAACAAAGAATGTTGAGTCAGAAATTGACAAAGGAGATTTTGATTCTGAATTTTGTAACGGATACTTCCAAAAGCAAGCAGGAAATTATCCGAATCAATGAAATAATCTCACTCTGGAAATTCAACCATAATGCGTTGGAAAAAGGAAATGACAGTCTTGGTTTCCCAAAAGAAAAAAGCCCCGCACTCACTAAATTATTTGTAGCTATCAAACCCAATTTTGATACTATACTTAATGCTGCAACCCGACTTTTAGAAAACAAAAAATCACACACAAAAGAACAGGAGAATCAAAAAGTAGTTCAAACCATTCTTGAAAACGAAAGTATTTTCCTTTCGAAAATGAATGAAATTGTTGGTGAATATGATAAACAAGCCCTTGAAAAAGTAACGTTGCAAAGCAAAACAGAATATGCAATTTTACTGTTTACACTCTTGGTTTTGCTATTGGAATTCATTTTTATTTTCAAACCAACCAACAAAAAAGTAGAGACACTTATTTTTAAACTTTTGTTCTCCGAAAAAAAGGCTTTAAAACTCGCCCACGATACTGAAATCATAAGTGAAATAAAAGAAAACTCAGTCAAAGAATTGAAATCACTCAATTATGCGATGGAAAACACCTTGCTCTATTGTCGCGTTTCACCCGATGGAAAACTGATACACATTGGAGAAAAATTCTCTAAACTACTGCAATACAATCCCTTTATTTCTGACAAAACGTTCTCTCAAGTCGTAACTCCAATAGAGAAAGAACAAATCGGTATTGACCGGATTATTGCTGAAAAACAGCGAAGTGGCTGGCAAGGGGAAATCAACATTACCAATAGAAATGGGGAATCGATTTGGCTGGACTTATCAATGGTTCCCGTAACCATAAAAAAAGAAGAATCCGAATTATTGATTATCTGTTTTGATATTACCGAACGTAAAAAAGCAGAACAGGAAGTCGAGCGATTGAACACTGAAAATGTAACAGACAAAATCAATCAGCAGAAGGTTATTTCGAGTAAAATTGTCGAAAATCAGGAAAATGAACAAAACAGAATTGCACGAGAAATCCACGACGGAATTGGGCAAATGCTCACCGGATTAAAATTCAGTTTGGAAAGCATTAATTTGGACGACAAAGAAAAAGCAGCGCAGAAAATTGAGTACCTCAAAAAACTGTCTTTAGACATTATAAAAGGTGTTCGCACCGCCACATTCAACCTAATGCCACCGGAATTAAGCGACCACGGGATAAACTCTGCGCTTGCAAAACTCACTCAAGAATTATCAAAACTGACGGGAAAGAATATTCTTTTTTACAACAAGACTAATTTTGATAAACGTCTGGATTCTTTAATTGAAATAAATATTTACAGACTTACTCAGGAAGCCATAAACAATGCAATTAAGTATGCCGATTCTTCTCATATTATCGTACAACTTTCGCATAGTAATTCTATTTTGAGCATTACAATAGACGATAACGGAAAAGGTTTTGACATTGAAACGGCAGAAAAGAAGCGAAACAGCGAGTCTGGGATGGGATTGCTTTTTATGAAAGAAAGAATACAATATATTAATGGTCGTGTTTTCTTTAACTCCATTCCTGGTGAAGGAACCCGAATCACCTTCAACATTCCTATTTAAAAGATAAATTTTAGAATTTGGACTTTATTTTTAAGAATTACGTATCTTAGCCTTCCTTTTAGGTTTTTATACGTAAAAATTAGATTTTAAAATTAAGTAAATTATGAGTAATACTATTCGAGTTGTATTGGCAGATGACCATGTATTTGTGAGAGACGGAATTAAATCATTATTGGAAAACGAAGCAAATATAGAAGTTGTCGGCGAAGCGACCGACGGTCTCGAAGCATTGAAAATAGTAGAAAGCTGCAAACCTGATTTATTAATTTTAGACATTCGTATGCCTAATATGACAGGAATTGAAGTTGTCGAAAAACTACGAAGTCAAAACAATTTGGTAAAAATTGTTATGCTGTCCATGCATGAATCAGAGGAATACGTATTAAAATCAATCAAAGCTGGAGCCGACGGATACTTACTAAAAGGATCCAGCAAGGAAGAATTCCTTAAGGCATTACAGACTATTGCTAATGGTGGAAAGTATTTCAGTGGGGACATTTCATCCATATTAATTGGACAACTGAACAACTCCACTTCTATTCAGGAATCAAAACAAATGCCCGACGAAGAGCAGTTGATTACAAAAAGAGAACGAGAAATTCTTAAACTTTTATTGTCAGGTAAAGGAAACAAAGAAATTGCCGAAGCTTTAGATATCAGCAAAAGAACTGCCGAAGTGCATCGTTTTAATTTGATGAAAAAATTAAAAGTCAAAAATTTAATGGAACTTTCCAATAAAGCCAACGAGTATTCCTTGATATAAGTACAATTACAAAAACACTTGTTTTTTAAGAATACGTATGCTATTTTCTTTATTTGTTGTTTAAAACAATCCAAACTCCATATTTAAAAAGAACGACTTTTTTGATGATTTCATAATATATAGATTCAATTATGGCTATTTAGAAATAAATGCATTGAATTTTAAAATATTCATATAAATACGTATTTTTACGTATAATTTATTTAAATTAAGTAATAGTACTTATATTTGTAAAAAATATAGGTACGATGAAAACTTCAAACTCTTTATCCCAATCGCATAAAATTTTGTTTTTAAATACACTGGCATTCACGATATGTTTTGCTTGTTGGACTTTAAATGGTGTTTTGGTCACTTTCTTGGTAGACAACGGTATCTTCAAGTGGAGCGTTGTACAAGTGGGATGGCTTCTGGGAATTCCGATTCTTACGGGTTCCATTATGCGATTACCAATTGGTATTTTGACTGATAAATTTGGAGGAAAATATGTCTTCTCCATACTACTCCTTCTCTGCTCTATTCCCTTATTTCTACTGCCATTAGCGGATAGTTTTTTTATGTTTGCCCTTTTAAGCTTTTTGTTTGGTATGGTAGGAACAAGCTTTGCCGTTGGTATTGGCTATACTTCTATTTGGTATCCAAAAGAATGGCAAGGTAGAGCATTGGGGATTTTCGGAATAGGAAATGCAGGAGCCGCCATAACTACTTTTTTGGCACCTTCATTATTGAATCATTTTTCAATTGAAGATCCGCAAAATGGTTGGAAATTATTGCCTGTTATATATGGTTTTGCTTTAGTCGTTATTGGGATATTTTTCTTAATTTTTGCTAAAAACAAAAAAATAGAGAACCACACCAAAACTGTTTCTCAAATGCTGCAATCCTTAAAAAGTGTGCGTGTTTGGCGATTTGGAGCCTATTACTTCTTGGTTTTTGGATGTTTCGTTGCCTATTCACAATGGTTGTTGCCTAACTTCATGAATGTATACCAAACGAGTCTTGTCATGGGCGGATTATTCGCCACCATGTTCAGCTTGCCGTCTGGGGTGATTCGCGCTTTTGGAGGCTATTTATCAGATAAATTTGGTGCTCGAAAAGTGATGTATTGGGTATTGGGTTCCTCCGTAATCCTAAGCGCGTTGTTGATGATTCCAAAAATGGATATTACCACAACGGGACCTGGAGTTTTGGCCACCAAAAAAGGAACAATCACAATGATTTCTGACTCGAAGGTGAAAATTGGCGATACTGACTTTGCCATTGCTCAAAAGACAATACAACCGCAGCAAAGTTCTATTTTTCCGGTTCGAACATCATGGCAACAAGTTATTGTGAGTCAGAATCAAGATGTAAAGAAAAAGGAATTGATTGCTAAAGGAATTACCCACATTCGTTTTGATGCCAATATGTGGGTGTACTTAGTCTTGGTGATTCTGATTGGTATTTCCTGGGGAATTGGCAAAGCTGCCGTTTACAAACACATTCCTGAATATTTCCCGACAGAAGTTGGCGTTGTAGGTGGAATGGTAGGAATGATTGGTGGATTAGGTGGTTTTTTTGGACCAATTATCTTCAGTTATTTATTGACAGCCACCGGCATTTGGTCCAGCTCTTGGATATTCATCTTGCTTTTTTCAGCTATTTGTTTGATTTGGATGCACTATACAGTAACGAAAATCATGAACGAAAAACAACCTACGCTATCCCGAGAAATGGAACGTAAAAAATAAAAATATACTTTTTTGAATGGGTTATTTGGGTTAAAGAAATTGTTATTCACACACTAATTCCCTATTATACAGTAGAGACGCACTGCAGTGCGTCTCTACATTTCGATTCCTCTAGAAAGTTTTTACTTCATACACAGATATAAGACTAATTTTCCTATTACGGTTTTATGTCTTGTGTAGAAGCTAAAAAAAGTATTCAACCGCAAATTCACAGATTTTAAGTTTGTGGGTTTGCGGTTTTTGTGTTTTAAAAGAATGTGAGAAATCAACGATGAATTTGCTGATTAGCGGTCATTTTTTAATTGCATTTGTGATGTATTTTAGATTAATTAAAATACTTACGAACCAAAAAAACCAATTAACCTATTTATCATATCGACAGTAGAGACGCACTGCAGTGCGTCTCTACAGTGCGTCTCTATAATGTTGCATAAATTAAACACATACACAACAACAAAATCCCTGTAACGTCAAAACATCACAGGGATTCTTACCATAAACAAATTAAATAAAACTAACTTTTATACACCATACCCATATCTTCGATGGAGAATTTATCCGTTAAAAGGTGTAATAATTTATCTCTTAGCTCAATATATTCGGGTAGTTTTACGATTTCGATTTTGTTTCTGGGTCTTGGCAAATGCACTTCTACGATTTCCCTGATGGTGGAAGCCGGACCGTTATTCAGTACTACAATTCGATCGGATAAAAACAAGGCTTCTTCAATATCGTGCGTAATCATAACGATGGTTTTCTCTCGGTTGTTTAAATTCCATAATTTCAACACTTCTAGTTGCATCGAACCTTTGGTTAAGGCATCCAAAGCGCCAAAGGGTTCATCTAATAGCAACACGCCCGGATTGATGGCAAAGGCTCTGGCAATGGCGACTCTTTGTTTCATTCCGCCCGATAATTGTCCCGGTAATTTATCTTTATGCTCATATAAATTAACCATTTTTAGGTTTTTTTCTACGATTTCCAGTTTCTCTTTTTTGGAGCAATCCATAACGGAATCTACCGCTTGAAAAATGTTTTGTTCAACGGTCATCCAAGGCAAAAGCGAATAATTTTGGAATACGATTCCGCGATCCGGTCCCGGTCCTTTTATTTTTTTATTATCTAATACTACTGTCCCTCCTGTTGGCGTAAGCATTCCTCCTATCGCATTCATAATAGTCGATTTTCCACAACCGGAATGTCCAATGATGGAGATGATTTCCCCTTTTTTGATGGACAGATTAATATCTCTTACGGCTACATATTTTCCTTTTGGTGTTGGAAACGAAATTTCCAAATCTTTGATTTCTAAATAACTCATGATTTCTTTATTTAATGATTTAAAGATTGGCTCTAAAAATCGATGTTATTTTATAGTGAATTCTTTGTTTATCGGGTTTGCGTGAGTGATGGCAGTGGAGCTCTTTTTTGAGCCGATTTTTTTCGGCTTAAAAAAAGCGGGAACGTACAGCACGTCCCAAAGTTGCGAGGCGACAGACGAAGCAATCTGAAGGGGCACGCCCAAAAGAAAAACTTCATGATTTTAAAACTACGCTTTGTAAGCTACTTTATTTTCGATAAAAGTGAAGATTCTGTCAAAAAGCAATCCTACAATCCCGATGATAATAATGGCCGAAATTACTTTTTCGAGACTTAGCGCATTCCAGCTGTCCCATACAAAAAACCCGATTCCTGCGCCACCGGACAACATTTCGCCCGCTACAATTACCAACCAAGCGACGCTGATACTCAATCGCAATCCGGTAATGATGTGTGGCAAACTGTACGGAATTAAGATTTTAGTCAAGTATCTCATCTTGGAAAAACCAAAAGCTTTGGCCACATTTTTATGATCTTGCGGAATCGACGCCACTCCAAAAGAAGTGTTTATCAGCGTGGACCATAATGACGTGATGAATACGATAAATATGGTTGCCATTCCGGTATCTTTGAAAACGACCAAGCCAATTGGAAACCAAGCCAGCGGTGAAACCGGCTTGAGCAATTGTACGATTGGATAAAAAATTTGTTTGCAAATAGTGCTTGCTCCCATTAAAATCCCGATTGGAATGGCGATTAAAGAACCCAGCAAAAATCCGGAAAGTACTGTTTTGATAGAGCTAAACAATTGCAATCCAATTCCTTTGTCATTTGGCCCGTAATCATAGAACGGATCGCTTAACATCTCTTTTAAAACGGTCAAAGTAGCCACTGGTCCCGGAAGCGCGTCTTGAGTAAAATAACTCAATACGCTCCAAAAACCTCCAAAAATAACCAAACCAATTCCGGCAAAAAAGCCTGATTTAGATTTTTCAAGTAGTGCATTTACGGCTAATTTGAGTTTATAATTTTCTGCTGCGACACTTTTTTTGCTTTCTGTCGCCACATTGATGGATGAATCTAATGCATCAATAGTTAGTGTGTTTTTATCAGACATGGTTCTAAAATTTAGTTTAATAATTCATTTATCTTTTTACAACTTTCAAATAAGCCGCAGGATTTGCAGGGTCAAAAACCGTTTTGTCCATTGTAAGTGCAAATGGTTTCATATCATCATTTGGCACTTTAATTTTCATGCTTGCCGCTACTTCTTTATACAAATCATCCAAAATCAATTTATCTGCAATTGCTGCATAATTTGGTGCTTCTTTCAAATATCCGAATCTAACAAACTGTGCCATCGCCCATATTGCGTGTGATTTACGGGGAAAGTTCACCATTCCTCCTTTGTGAAACAACATATAATCTTTGGCATATACTTGTGTTCCTTGGTTGCAACCCAAATCATAATTTCCCATCAATCTGTTTTCGATTACATCAGCCGGAGCGTTCACGTATGGCGCTCTACCGATAATCGCCGCTGCTTTTTTACGATTTACAGGATTGTCTAACCAAATGCAGGCTTCCATAACGGCTTTCATTACTTTCACTAAATCGGCTTTGCGTTTGGCACTGAAATCCTTGTTTACTACCAAAGCTTTTTCCGGGTGATCTTTCCAAATATCCTGAGAAGCCACTTGTGTAAATCCAATTCCTTGTTTTACTGCAACGCCGCCCCAAGGTTCACCTACACAAAATCCATCCATATTACCCACTTTCATATTGGCAACCATTTGAGGCGGTGGAATTGTAATGATTTTTACTGCTTTTTGATTCAAACCAGCAATTGACATCCAGTTGCGCAACCATAAATCGTGTGTTCCTCCAGGAAATGTCATCGCAAAAGTCACTTCTTTTTCGGCTTTTAATTTGGCCGCAACAACCGGAGTCACTTTATTCATTTGCTTGAATCCCACTTTTCCACAAAAATCTTTTGAAAGTGTAATCGCTTGTCCGTTTACATTCAACATCATTGCAATTTTCATTTCGGAACCTGCTTTTCCACCTACTCCGGTGTATACTGAAAAGGGCATGGAATACAAACAATGTGCTCCGTCTAATTCTCCTGTCAGGATTTTGTCACGAACATTTGCCCAAGACGATTCTTTGGTTACCACAACCTCAACACCGTACTTCTTGAACAAACCCAATTCTTTTGCCATAACTATTGGCGAGCAATCCGTAAGTGGAATAAATCCTAATCGCACCGGATCATTTTGGGCGGTTATTGTTGTAAAAGCAGAGCTGAATACTACCAAAACCATCAATAGTATGGTTTGGAAAGTCCTTGTTATTTGTTGATTTGATTTTTTCATTTTAAAAAGATTTAAAAGTTGTTTTTTTATTTTTTAGCTAAAAAATTAGGTTTAACATTGACCATCACATACGCAAATTGCGGACTTAAATCTGGTGTTGTAACATTTTTAACCGCTGCAGAAGCCATAGAATTTGTCGCTTTCATGATAGAATAACCTGCTTCAATATTGATCATTTTGGTTAAATTGTATTTCACTAACAAATCCACTTCGGTTCCTAAATAAGAACTTAATTCTCCTCCGGCTCCGTTAGATAATTTATCCGCAGCTTGAAAACCATGAACATCTAAAAAGAGACTCAAATTATCTTTTACATTGTATTTCACTTTGAAGAAATAGTTTAGCAATCCTTGTTTTCCAAAGCCATTCGCCGCATAGAAATAATCCATGCTTCCCCAGAATTTATGTGGTGTTCCGTAAAGCGGATCAAAACGATTATTATCTGACGTCGCCGTTACTGTTTTTGTACCATCATCACCCGATAAATAATCGATTCCGGGACCTACAAATAATTTTCTTCCCACTTGTAAAGTTGAAGTAATCGAAGCCAGATTGGCACTTATAGAACGACCATCTTTGTCCTTTCCACCCTGATGGTAGAGACTTCCCGTAAGATTCAGTTTTCTGGTAATGGCGGAATTAAAATAAAATCCGGTTGTATTGCGGCTCCAAACTCCTTCTCCATATACTTTGGTAGTTACCGCCGGAGCTCCTGAAGTTACAGTAGTGTATTTATTGAAATCATCTTTAAAAAACAGAAAAGACAGGTCTCCAAAGAAGAATTTTCGACCTAAATACGCATACTGAAACGATTTATACATCGTTCCAATTCCGTTTGTACCGGCACCATAAGCAGGATTTGTCCCGTTATAAATGGTGCTTGTGTTTAGTTCTTTATTTTGGTTAAAAGCAGCTCCAACATCGGCAATCCAACCTTTATTTGCAAACTTAAAAACAACCGCATCGTGTCTTCTTCCTTGTTGCAACCAGTCTAAACCGCCCAATACTTTTTGGTCATCATACGAGATCTCCTGGCGTCCAAACTTTACGGATAGATTTTGGATTTTACTAATCGTATCATTCAACATAATCTCTCCCCAAGCTTCATGCAATAAAATTCCGTTATTCGCTTCAGTAGTTGTTCTGTTTATCGTTGAAGCATCTTGACCCCAAACGCGTACGTCTTGCAAAGCCATAAATACTTTAAAACGATACCCAGTATAACCTATATTTAATCTCGCTCTTTGAGAAGTAAACAAACCTGCTTTGTCATCTTCTTTCTGTAACGCTCCCTGTCCTGCTCTAAGTTCTGTTCTTTCTCTTACTTGTCCTGTTGCTGTTAATTGCGCTTTGGTTTCGTTATAACTTAAAAATGTTAAAGCAATGCCTAAGAAAATAGATTTCGAAAGAGTTCTACTTGACATTTTTTCTTTGCTTAATCCTTGAATACGTAATGATGTGGTTTTAATCTTTTGCATAATCATCTGTTTTAATTAGTATGAAACAAATTTACGTAAGTATAAATACTTACGTATAATATAAAAAACAGCTGTAAATAGCTTTTTAATACCAGAAAAAAAGTAGTTATGTCAGTTTAATTTCTGCCTTTTAGCAGTAAATAGCAACAAACACAGCAATAGCTTGAGGTTAGCTGAATTGAATACGTAGAAAAGGAAGTGTAAACTTCTGGGATTTTCTGGAGAGGCATTTTGATAATTGACTTTTAAAGACTTTCGATGTCAATTAAATGGGAAATGAGTGGTGAATCTAATCCGAAATTGAGCACTAAAGGTATTTGTGTTCTTTTATTTCAGATTTTAATTTGTCGGTATTGACCAATCCTATTTTCTTACCGATGGTTGTAATAAGGACTTCTTTCTTTAAACTTGAAATCACTCTAATTACCTGCTCATCAGTAGTTCCTGCAAAATCGGCAATTTCTTTTCTGGATAAATCCAAATCGATAACACCGTTCAACTGACCGAATTTTTTATGAATATACAATAAGGTATCAATGACTCTTTCCCTTACGTTCATTTGGGCAATTTTTCGAATGTTATTCTCGCTTTTATTCAATTCTTCTGCGTAGAACAACATTAAATCAAAGGTAAATTCGGGAACATTATGAAGTATTTCCAGCATATCTTCATTACTGAAATTACACAACATCGTATCTTCTAAAGCATACGCACCAATGTGGTAGCGCTTGCTCGTACCGAAGCCTCTAAAACCAACTGTATCGCCATCTTTGGTCAAACGCACAATTTGTTCTCTGCCGTGAATGCCTGTTTTTACAGTCTTTACTTTTCCTTTGTAAATAAAATACAAACCTTGAATAGGCGCCCCTTCAATTATAAATTGTTGCGATTTTTTACAAGTGAAACTTCGATTTTTATCAATGTACTTTTTCATTTGTTCTAAATGAAGGTGCTTTTTTATAAAACAATTTTCATTTACGCAACTGGTACAAGTGGCTAATTCTTCTTTCATACGTAGCTAAAATTTAAAAATCGTTTACAAAATGATGGGATGCATTCATTTATTTTAACCAAAAATATAAAATAATATTCATTTAATACGTATTAATACGTAAAAATACTTATTTTTACATTTCAATATCTTAGTTAGCGCTCAAATACAGGCTTTCATTATTAATAAAGAAATTCGATAATGCAAAATTCAGAAATCAAAACTACGTGTTCCTATTGTGGAGTAGGATGCGGAATTATAGTAACCAATGATTCTAAAAATGGAGTAACGGTAACTGGCGACAAAAACCATCCTGTCAATAAAGGAATGTTATGTTCCAAAGGGATGAACCTGCATTATGTAGTCAATGATACTTCTGACCGAATCCTATATCCGGAAATGCGATGGAGTAAATCACATCCTATGGAACGTGTGAGCTGGGATACTGCATTGGAACGTGCAGCGGCAGTTTTTACCTCCATCATAAAAAAACACGGTCCTGACAGCGTTGGATTTTATATTTCTGGACAATGCCTTACCGAAGAATATTATTTGGTAAACAAGCTCGTAAAAGGATTTCTGAAGACCAATAATATAGACACCAACTCTCGCTTGTGCATGAGCTCGGCTGTGGTGGGTTACAAAAAAACATTTGGCGAAGATGCGGTTCCCATCGCTTACGACGATATTGAACTCGCCGATACCTTTTTGATAACAGGTGCCAATCCTGCTTGGTGTCACCCAATTCTTTTTAGACGTATCGAACAACACAAAGAAAAGAATCCAAAAGTAAAAATCATTGTAATTGACCCCCGAAAAACAGATTCGGCCTTAAACGCCGATTTGCATTTACAAATCATTCCGGGGACTGACATTATTTTATACCATGCTTTGGCCAAAAGGCTCATCGAACAAGGATATGCCGACACTGATTTCATCAAAAACCACACTGAAAATTTCAAACTATATAAAGATTTAGTTCTTGCAAGCTCGCTAGAGAAAGCATCAAAACTCTGTGGAATACCCGTAAACGACATCAAACTAGCTGCTGATATTATTGGCAAAGCCAAAGGATTTCTTTCGCTTTGGGCGATGGGACTCAACCAAAGTGCCATTGGCGTAGACAAAAACACCGCTTTACTCAACCTTTCTTTACTAACCGGACAAGTAGGAAAACCAGGCTCTGGTCCTTTTTCATTGACGGGCCAACCCAATGCTATGGGCGGTCGTGAAGTGGGCGGAATGGCAAATTTACTCGCAGTTCATAAAGAATTGAACAATCCCGTTCACCGAAAAGAAGTTGCTGATTTTTGGGGAGTGGAAGACATCTCCGAAAAACCGGGATTAACGGCAACAGAAATGTTTGACGCCTTAGAATCTGGAAAAATGAAAGCGATTTGGGTTATTTGCACCAATCCGTTGGTGAGTTTACCCGATTCCCGACGCGTCGAAAAAGCATTGTCGAACGCAAAATTTGTGGTAGTTCAAGAGATTTCCCATAATGCCGATACGTCAAAATTTGCCGATTTATTATTACCCGCTGCTGGCTGGTTAGAAAAAGAAGGTACGATGACAAATTCGGAAAGACGAATTTCCTATTTACCAAAAGGCATCAATGCTCCTGGCGAAGCACTTCCCGATGTGGAAATCCTAACTCGCTTTGCTAAAAAAATGAATTTTAGCGGGTTTAATTTCAACACCACCGAAGACATTTACAAGGAATATTGCCTGATGACAAAAAACACCAGCATTGACATTTCCTTTTTAAATTACAATCGATTAAAAAACGAAGGTACTTTTCAATGGCCGGTTCCCGATTATGGACATCCCGGAACGCCTCGTTTATTTACCGATAAAAAATTCTATACGCCTTCGCAAAAAGCGATTTTTAATCTGCCGACAGCGATTGAGAACACCTCGGAACAACCCAGTAATCAATTTCCGTTTATTTTAACAACGGGACGCATTCGAGACCAATGGCATACGATGACCAAAACGGGAAAAGTATCCCGATTGATGACGCATATCCCAAGTCCGATGCTGGAAATAAATCCTATTGACGCCTACAAAGCAGCCATAAAAAGCGGCGATATTGTGGTGGTAACTAGTAAAAATGGCACTGTTCGCGTGAAAGCAAAAGTATCTGATTCGATTAGAGAAGGCGTACTTTTCTTGCCGATGCACTGGGGAAAACAACTGGAAAATGATTTGAACAGAACCAATAATTTGACCAACACCGTTGTTGATCCAACCTCTAAAGAACCCGATTTTAAGTTCACCACCGTTTCTGTTGCCAAATATGTAAAACCTTTTGAGAAAATCGCAGTCGTTGGTGCTGGAGCAGCCGCTTTCCGATTCATTCAGAACTACAGAGAAATCAACACTTCTGATGAGATTATCGTGTTTTCAAATGAAGAAAATCCTTTCTATAACCGCGTTTTATTGCCGGAATATGTAACGGCGGAACTTTCGTGGGAGCAGCTTTTGAAAATCAAAGACGAAGCCCTGAGCAAGCTAAATATCACGATGAAATCAAATGTTTCAATTGATACCATCAACACTAAAGAAAATACAATTCTTGATAGTGATGGCATCGTTCATACTTTTGATTCCTTGATTTTGGCAACCGGAAGCCGACCTTTTATTCCTGAAAATGCGCAATTGCACTTACCGGGACGCTTCACCATCAGAAAAAAAGAAGATGCAGACCGATTGAAAAACTATCTGGATGACACTAATTTACCTCCCGAAGAGCAACATGTTGTTATTGTAGGCGGTGGATTATTAGGATTGGAATTGGCTGCAGCCTTAAAACATAAAAAAGTAAAAATTACCATAATTCAAAGGGCTTCCCGATTAATGGAACGTCAATTAGACCGAATCTCCAGTAAATTGCTGGCCGAAGAAGTACAGCTTCGGGACATTCAAATTTATTTTGATAATGAAGTCAGCACGGTATTCGAAACCGAAAATTCGAACGAAATTGAAATTGCCCTGAAAAGTGGTCGAATTATTACGGCAAATGCCATCGTATACACCATTGGAACCATTCCAAATATAGAATTAGCCAAAGAATCGGGTATTTCCTGCGGGCGTGGCGTAAGAGTAAACCAGTATTTGCAATCGTCGAATCCAAATATTTTTGCCATTGGCGAAATAGCCGAATTCAACAATCAGTTATTCGGCATCACCTCAGCGGCTGAAGAACAAGCAGATGTTTTGGCAAATTTTATGGCCGGCGACATCAGCAGTTTTTATAAAGGTTCCGTTTTAATGAATATCCTGAAACTCGAAGACATCAACCTATGCAGCATTGGAGAAATTGAAATTCCAGAGAATGATGATTCCTACGAAGAAATTGTGTTTTCTGATTTGGGAAAAAGATACTATAAAAAATGTATCGTCAAAAATGATTTGCTGGTAGGCGCCATTTTGATGGGCGATAAAAATGAGTTTGCCGAATTCAAAACCATGATTGAAAGCAAGATCGAACTATCGGACAAGAGAAATACATTGCTGAGAGGAAGTTCGAATGCGAAACCCGTTTTAGGAAAACTAGTGTGCTCTTGCAGCCAAGTGGGAAGCGGCAATATTGAAGAAGCCATAAAAAGCGGCGTGACTAATTTTACCGAATTATGCAAAACTACCGGCGCCGGACTAGGTTGTGGAAGCTGTAAAACCGAAGTAAAAGAAATTTTAGCAAAAAATAAATAATAGTGGTCAGTGATCGGTGGTCAGTTTACAGTCAGTAACTGAACACTAATTACTGAATACTGAACACTAAATAAACATGGAATTGACAAGACTAATAGTAAAAGGAGGCGTGATTTCACCAGGTGAATTGCGAGAAATTGTAAATATGGGTTTAGAACAAGGGCTGGATTCCATCTCCTTTGGTTCGCGACAGGACATTATATTTCCAAAAGATTTTACGGCGGTAGACAAGGAAAAAGTAGGCAAAAATCTTTTTGTTCATCCCAATGAAAAAAGCGGAAATAACATTGTTTCGTCCTATGTTTCCACCGATATTTTTAGAAACACACCTTGGCTTACGGGAAATAAATTTTTATATATTTTAGAACAATTCAAGCAACATCCTAAGCTAAAAGTTAATATCACCGACCCAAAACAACAGTTGGTTCCTTTGTTTACGGGACACATCAACTTCATTGCTTCGGATCACGAGGATTACTGGTTTCTATACATTCGTTTGCCAAAATGGGACAAAATGGAAATGTATCCCGTACTGATTTACAGCTGGAATATTGCTGAAATATATTATGAAATAGAAAAGAAACTTATTGAAGAACCGGATTCTGTTGAGATGATTTTTCAATTGGTCAGCGATGCTTTGGACACCAATAATAGAACCATAGACAAGCCCTTGAACATTCCTTTTTATCCTTTTCCGTATTACGAAGGCATGAACCGATTGGGAATTGATCAATATTGGCTGGGTTTGTATTGGAGAAATAACCTCTATGATTTAGACTTTTTAGCAGCAATGTGCGATTTGTGTTTTGATTGTAAAATTGGAAAAATATGCATCACGCCTTGGAAATCTTTTATCATAAAAGGGATTCCAAAAGACCGAAAATTAGACTGGGAAAAATTCCTGGGCAAAAAAGGAATTAACGTGCGTCACTCCTTATTGGAACTCAACTGGCATTTACCCGTTGCAATGGAATGGGCATTGAATCTCAAAACTTTTCTGGTTCGAACGCTGGATCAATTTGACATCAGTACGTACGGACTTACTTTTGGAATATCAGAATACAACCGAGACGGACATTATTTCACTTCGATTGTAGTAGAAAAAAATGAGTTGCCAAAAGACTTGGAATCCATCAAAATCAGAGACACCTATAATGTTTTGTATGCCAAAAATTTTGACCCCAATACCAAAGAATACATTGTTCATGCGCAAGATGTCGACAAACTGGAATTGCCTACTATTTTGATTGAATTGAGCAGAAAATATTTTGATGAATTAGGAAATCAAATTGCCGAAGTACCTGCAAAAGCAACTAAAAAAGAGACAACAACACAAGACATTCATCAATGTCCGGAGTGCTTGACTTTATACAATTCAGAATACGGCGATGTTATTCAAGGCATTGAAAAAGGAGTTTTATTCAAAGATTTACCGGAGGATTACTGCTGTTCTTTATGTGAATCTCCAAAAATAAACTTTGTCGTATTAGCCGGAGAAAAACTGGGCACTTTATAAAAAGCCATTTGTAAAAATAAATAACGCATCAAATGAACACCACTTTCAAAACGGTAAGTTCCTCACACATCACCATTTCAGAATTAATGCTGCCTTCGCACACTAATTTTAGTGGTAAAATTCACGGAGGTTACATTTTATCCTTACTCGATCAAATTGCTTTTGCCTGTGCTTCCAGATTTTCAGGGAATTATTGCGTAACGGCTTCTGTGGATACGGTGAATTTCTTGAAACCTATTGAAGTGGGCGAATTGGTAACCATGAAAGCCAGCGTAAATTACGTGGGAACGAGTTCTATGATTATTGGCATTCGTGTGGAAGCCGAAAACATTCAAACCGGAGTCGTAAAACATTGCAATTCGTCTTATTTTACGATGGTTTCCAAAGACAAAGAAGGGAAAAATGCTCCCGTTCCAGGATTAATTTTAACCACTCTAAAAGAAGTGAGTCGGTTTCAAAACTGCGTGAAACAAATCGCTTTGAAAAAAGAAAGAGAATACCAAAGAAGCATTGCGACTTTTGGATCTATTGAAACTATTTTGAGTTTAAATCAGTATAATGTTAAGGTGGAATTGCAGTAAATTCCACAAATTATAAAACACAAAAATGGGTACTTATTCTACAATCTGATTGTAAAATAATTACCCATTACTACTATATAGACTTTACTTATCAAGAAAGAAAGCCGAAGAACTATGCTACTTTCTACTCAAAGCACTGCTGTCCACTCTTGATGGCGTATCTTTTCCGTTTACGATAGTAGCAGAACTGATGGCAATGGCTTTAATGATTTGTGTCATATTCACCATATCAAGAGTTTCTATTTCATCACTTACTTTGTGGTAATTCGGTTCGCTGTCCATTTTAGACGTCGATATCGTATGTGCAGGAACGCCCAGTTTTGCCAGAGTCGCATTATCGGAACGATAGAATAATTGTTGTTCAGGATAAGGATCAGGATAAAACTTAAACGCTGATCCTTGTAAGTTTTTCTGAAGTATTTCTCCCATACTTGATTTTTCAAAACCAGTAATATAAGCCGAGTTTTTACCCCATTTCGATTCCGTTCCAATCATTTCCAAGTTAAACATAGCCATAACTTGATCTGGGTCTAATTGTTTCGAAAAATATTGCGCACCGTAACCGCCTATTTCTTCTGCTACAAATGTGGTAAACAATATCGTACGCTCATTGTTATTTAGTTTTTTAAAATACTTAGCCAGCATGATTACGGCTGTAGTTCCAGCAGCATCATCATTGGCACCATTATAAATAGAATCGGTAGCATCGTGCTCCACTCCTTCTGCAGGGGAACCAACACCTAAATGATCATAATGTCCGGAAAACACAACATATTCATTGGGTTTGCTTTTGCCTTTCAAAACGCCTACTACATTATTTAATGCATTTTTTGTAATTGTATTGGTGCCTTCTATTGAAAATTGAGTCGCATCAGTTGGACCAAAAACAAACACCACCGAATTTCCTCCAGGACTAGCAGTCATTTGCGGAATGTGTCTCATATTTGGGATTCGGGGTTTAAAAGAAGCATCCACAAGAACCAAAAGGTTTTTATCACTCTGGTAATATTCGTAAAACTTTGGGCCAAATTTATCTCCGGCATTTATTTTTACAACCTGAACATCACTTTTTTCAGTCATGGTAAGTTGCGGTTGGTAGGAAAAAGAAACCACATCCGCTTTATCTATCGCTTTACCATCAATCAGCACCTTTAGGGAAACATTTTTAGACTCCGTCATAGAAAATTCCTGCTTGAAATCTTTCGCTCCGTTAAATGTTTGCAGTCCTATTTTCTTAAATTCAGATTCAATATAAGAGGAAGCCTTATCGATACCCGGAGTAAACGCTCTTCGGCCTTGCATATCATCCGCCGAAAGCACTTTCTCTATTTTGGTAACGTCTTTTGTATTGATAATTTTATTGATGTTCTGGGCCTGCAACATACAAGTTGAACAAAGTACAACGGCACTTAAAACAATTTTTTTCATAAAGTATAGCTTTTAATAACAATAGGTTCTACAGTAAGAGTGCAGTATTGAAATTGTGTTACAGTAAAACTACTAAAAAGGTTTGGACCTATTTACAATTTGGAGCAGAATGATTGCCTTTTCAAGAACGAAACCTCCCGCTGTGCGCTGTATCTCTCCACTGCGTTACGAGGATGCCGCTACCATCAGGGCTAGGAATAATGAACTATTTTCATAATACCATTTCAATAGAAACCACACGAAAGGATTCGTGCGGTAGGGGAGAGATTTCGCAGAGCAATCCCTAATTTTAATTATCTTTTCGGTTTTTATGGAACACTTCATGGAGCGGGTTCATTGTAAATTACCAAATCGACCCAAGTACAAAACTTACTTCTCAACGCTACTGCACGAAATGAAATTCGACGAAGTCAATCCTTTCGTGTGGTTCGTTGTCATTAAATAGTAAACATTCTAAAAACAACTACCCCGCTACCGCACGAATCCTTTCATATGGTTCGTTGAAAATTGCCAAATCAACTCAAAGACAAAACTTACTTCTCAACGCTACCGCACGAATCCTTTCGTGTGGTTCGTTATCATTAAATAGTAAACATTCTAAAAACAACTACATCATCAATTAACCCTTTTTGACCTGAATAATCAATAGCACTACTGTATACATAATCTTCTGCTTTATAAACTAAGCCTCCTTCTACAGGGTTATTGTGTACATAATCTATCTTTTGTTGAATAACGGCATTGCTCCACAACTCAATAGGTTGATTATCATGACGCCAAAATTGATAGTGTTTTACATTTGAACTTTTTTCAGCTTCTTTTTTAAAAAAATCCAATAAGAATTCTTTTCTGCTCTCTCTTGGATTTTCTTGTATACTTTTTACAATTGATTGACTGGTAAACCGTTTTAAATCACCAATCAATAATTCAGGCTTCTGATCCTTTATACTTCTAAAAACTAAATGAACATGATTACTCATAATACACCAAGCATGAATTTCTAACCCTTTATTTTTTTGACAAAATGCTACACTTTCAAGAAATAAATCTTTGTACTCATTACGAGTAAATACATCTAACCAACCTACCACTGCAAAACTTATAAAGTACAAACCCTCTGGATTATGACCCGAGACGATAGTCGAACGGACGAAGTAAATTTATAATTTCTACTCATCGTTACTGTTTTTAGGATTAAGTTTAGTTATAATTTATACGAACCACACGAAAGGATTCGTGCGGTAGCGGGGCTAGCAGGAGTTATTTTATATCCAAAAGTTATTTCCGGATTCTTTTAATATATGTGAATAAATTATTCTGTCAATATTATTAATTATTTCATTGACATTTTTAAAGTGTCTTTCAATGTCAATAAATGTTATTGCAGGCGCACCTTGATGAGCAATTGATTCTCTTAAGCTTAAAAAAGATTCTAATGATGTTTTTAAATCTTTTTTTGATTTCTTGTTTAATTCTTTAATTATATCTGTTATCCCAATTCTTAAATATAAGATTTTTAAGTTTTTTACTGAAGGATATTTATTAGTTCCTATAATATTTGTTGAATGGATTTGCGAATTAAAAGTCATTCCATCATCTAATAAATCATAAAAATTATTTTCAATTGATATGCTTTTTAATAGACTCCTTTCATCAGAACTGTTATAATAGTTTCTGAAATGATGCACTTGTTTATCAAGTAATGCCTTTGTCCTTATATTATTCGGGATATTTGATAGTATTGCACCATTAGTTTTATACTTATAAATTAAATCTTCAATTAGAGTTTTAGTATAATCTTCTATTCTTGCACTTAATAAGAAAATACAAGACTGGTTAATTAATTGTTTATGATCATAATTTAATGGTGAAGAATTATAAGAAACTTTTTTGGCAAGTTTCACCAATTTGTTTGATTCAACTTCAAACTCTTCTCTTGCCTTACTTTTCGAATATGGCATATTAAAATATAGTTTGTAAAAAAGCAGTGTAATCAGATATCCTTTTTTTTACAACACGATTATCCGTTGTTCCTTTTGTAATAGTATTATAAAAATCTTCAGTATTCAATAACTCTAAAACTTTGTCAATTACACCTACTTTATTTACAGCTTCAATTTGTTCTAATGTTGGATCAATATTATTCATTGAGAGCATTTGAGCTTCAAATAATGCAGTGTTTGCTTTTAATCTTTTCTTTGTTTCGTCAAAAGTTTTAAATGTAAAATCGCCATACAATAAATGACATTTATTTAAATTTGACTTGAAATTTTCGGACAATATTTCAATTCTGTCTGCAGGCAAAAATCTATTATCTTCAGCATATTTATTTAAAAACACAGTCATTGGTTTCTCGTAATTTTGAAGACGTTCTAATAAAGTAAAATATCTTAAAATTAATTCATCACCTTTCATTCTGTTGTCGTTCGTAGTTGAAGTTAATTTTTTGAAAAGAGAACCTTTGCCTAATTCCTCTATTTCTGTTAAAAATTTACCGCTATATATTCCATGTCTTAATTCTTGAGGATTTAATCTAACAGAACCTGTATTTAGTCTTTCAAAAACATCAAACTTAATTTGAGGATGTGTATCTTTTAAAATAGCAATACATCTAATTGTACGATTAATAATATGTCTTTGAAATCTCGGGTCTAATTCATTAAATGTCAAACCTTCTAATTCAGGATATGTTACTAATCCTGTTAATGGAAATTCATTGTTTAAAAACAAACTGATACTTGTTAATCTTTGGTTTCCATCAATTACTGATAGAGTTTCGTCGTTATTTTGACTTAAATATATAACTGGAATTGGACATTGTATAATTAAAGATTCGATAAGTCTTGATGCTTGAGCTCTATTCCATACATAACCACGTTGAAAATTTGGAATAACAATATGTTTATTGTTTATATATTCAACAATTGTAGAGACTGTAAAATCATAAGTTTCGGTTATCAATTTCCTTTTTTCTGCAGGGATATTTATGACTTCAACCTCAAAATCATCATTGTCTGGAAAAATTCTATTTGCTAATACCGTTGATTTATTGTCCATATTTTCCCTTATTAATTATTTTTATTTTCTACTGCTATATAATGTCTGCCAACTAGCGTATAGGTCTGAAAATCGTCATACATTACTTATTTCAAATGTAACATTTAATTACCGAAAACACTTATAATAACTAATTAAGCATTATTTCTTTTTCAAAAATAATTCCTTCTTACTTGTAAACTTTACGGGAAACCGCATTCATTTTCTTTTTTGCGCAAAAGCCCTAGCCCCGGTAGCAGTTAAAAGCGGGTTGTAACGAATAACGGACCCGAGTGAAACGAACAGACGAAGTAATTAGCTCCCAATAATAATGAAGTATTAACCGCCAATAGCAATCATGCTGCGGTTGTCTTGATTCAAAGCGGGATTGTTTACATCCTCGATAGTAGTCATTCCTGCGCGTACTTTCTTTTTGTTTTTAATGGCAAAAGCAATCATGTCTTCTATCGCTTCGCCATTTCTGAAAGGTGTCAATACATCTGTTTCGGAGTTGGAGAACAGACAGTTTTTAATTTTCCCGTTGGCTGTAAGGCGAATTCTGTTGCAACCGTCACAAAAAGGATTGGTTATCGAACTGATAATCCCAAAACTGCCCATGTAGTTTTTTATTTTGAATTCTCTGGCGGTGAAGTTTTTATCGTCTTCTAATTTCTCTACATCCGATTCTGGGAAATGACGTTGCACCTGATCCAGAATCTCCTTTTGAGAAACCATTTTGCTCTTGTCCCACTCATTTCCTGCAAAAGGCATGAATTCTATAAACCGAATCGAAATGGGTAAAAATTGGGTGAGTTTAATAAAATCAATGATTTCATCGTCATTGAATCCTTTGATCAAAACCACATTGACTTTGATTTTGAAATCATTGTTCAACAACAAGTGTAAATTATCAATAACACTCTGAAACTGGTTTCTAAGCGTAATCGAATGAAATTTTGAAGCCACCAAAGTATCTAAACTCAAGTTGATTTTCTTAACATTAAATTGCTTTAAAACGTCTATATGTTTGTCAATCAGAATTCCGTTTGTAGTGATGGAAATCTCGGTTTTAAGCGACCCCAGTTTGGCGATTATTTCAGGAAAATCTTTTCTTAATAGCGGTTCTCCGCCGGTCAATCTTATTTTGTCAACACCATTATTGACGAATGTTTGGGCGATGGCGTAAATTTCGTCAGCCGTCATCAAGCTCGCTTTTGGACTTAATACAATTCCATCGGCTGGCATGCAATAGGTACAACGCAAATTGCATTTCTCAATTAGAGAAATACGCAAATAGTTGTGTTTACGTCCAAAATCATCCGTTAAAACAGTATTATTTGGTGTCATGATTATTGCCTTTTAAAATATGAAAAACATGCAGCACATGAGGAAATATGGCGTCCATAGATTCCTTTGCGCCATTGGTTGAGCCCGGTAAAGCCAGTACCAACGAATTGCCTAAAGTTCCCGCAACGGTTCTGGAAAGCATGGAATACGGCATGCGTTGTTGCCCGTAATTGCGTATGGCTTCCTCAATTCCCGGGATTCTGGTTTCTAATAACGGTTCCAGTGCTTGCGGCGTAACATCTCTTGGCGAAAGCCCGGTTCCTCCTGTAAAAATGATCAATTGATTTTCTTTTGCGAAAGCTTTAGTTCGCTCTTGAATCACATCCATTTCATCAGGTATGATTTCGTAATGCGTAGTTTCGACTCCGCTAATTTCCAGTTTTTCGACAATTATTTTACCGGAACGATCTTGTTTATCTCCCGCAAAAATAGAATCGGAACAAACGAAAACCGCCGCTGTAATGGTGAATGGAAATCTATTTTTGAAAGACGATTTCCCGCCTTCTTTATTGATTAATTTTATCGTCGAAATCTCGATGTTTTTGTCAATAGGTTTCAGCATATCATACATCGTAAGCGCCACAATCGAAGCACCGTGCATCGCCTCGACCTCAACTCCGGTTTTATAAACCGTTTTCACATTGAAAATAATATCAATGCTCAATTCGTTGATTTCATATGCTACCGATGTAAATTCAATTGGAATAGGATGACAATCCGGAATGGATAAATGCGTGTTTTTCACCGCAAATAACCCGGCAGTTTTTGCCATTTCCAGCACGTTCCCTTTTGGCACCAGATTATTCACAACGGCATCAATAGTTTCTTGCTTGCTGACTATAACTGTTGCTTGAGCTGTTGCGGTGCGGAGCGTAATTATTTTATGTGTGATATCAACCATTTTTATATGTCTAAAGTTTTAAAGTCTAAAGTTGCAAAGTCAGCCTCTTGGAAACAATAAAACCGTTATTTTTAATTCGTTTGGATTATTCTATTTATAGTATTCAAAAAGACTTTCGACTTTATGACTACAAACTATTTTTCTTCCAGGTAAAAGTACTATTTTCAAATATTTCTTTACCAAAAATAGGTACATCAGTTTTTATCCAATTCACAATCGTTGCCGTAGCTTCATACACTTGCTTTCTTCTCGTTGCCGAAACAAAGACAAACAAACAGATTTCGCCAGCTTTCACCGTACCCAAACTGTGATAAATGTGCATGCAAATCAAATCGAATTGCGCGAAAGCTTTCTCTCTAATCGCGCTCAGTGCTTCGTCTGCCATTTCCTCATAAGCAGTATAATCAATTGCTGCTACGGTTTGGCTGTCAATTACATCGGCTCTGACCTGACCCAAAAAAATATTGTGTGCTCCAATAGTGGTTTTCGATTGGTGTTTGGCAATCGACTGCCCTATAAATTCCGAAGAAATGGGTCCTTGAATGAAAACAGTTTTGGTACTCATGATTTTATTTTATTAATACTTACAAAGTCTCCAAAACCTTGTAGACATCTATTTTATCTAATGCTTTAGCGCCACCGGCAATACTTTTGGCATTCATGAAATTATTATTTCTAAGAATCTCCACTGCCTTTTTACTTCTAATTCCGGATTGGCAAAAAACAAGCAACGTTGCATTCGGTTCCAGTTGATGCAATTCAGATTCTAAACGGTCTAACGGTATTTGAATCCCATTTTTGATTGTTATTTTTGGATACTCCTCTGAATTTCGAACATCAAGAAAAACAATTGCCGGATTGCTTATTTGTTCCATTGCAAGAGCTGCACTGATTTCAAGAGTTGCAGTTTCAACTGAGCTATATTTATTTTCGAAAGCTAGTAAATCAATAGTATGCATCGCTTTTTTTGAAAACTCAAACTTCTGTTGTTCGTTAGTCAACATATTATACACCAATAATTTTCCAGACAACAAATCCCCTATTCCCAAAACCATTTTCAATACTTCATTTGCTTGAAACATGCCGATGATTCCCACCGATATTCCCATAACACCCGCATCATTACAGTTCTTAACCTCATTGGATTCATCAGGAAATAAACAGCGGTATGTAGGTCCGTTTTCATAATTAAAAACAGAAACCTGCCCTTCAAATTTATAAACAGAGCCGTAAACAAAAGGTTTGTTGGTTACGCCACACGCGTCATTAATCAAATATTTAGTGTCCAGATTATCCGTCGCATCGACTATAATATCATAGTGTTCGAATAACAAAATTGCATTTTTCGAATCTAATTTTTCAGTGATTGCGTTTATTTTTATCGAAGGATTGAGTTCCAAAGCCATTGCTTTTGCTTCGAGAACCTTACTTTTCCCCACGGAACTGCTTTTGTAAATCACTTGGCGTTGCAAGTTGGTCACTTCGATTCTATCATCGTCAATAATTCCAATTTCCCCTATTCCGGCTGCAGCCAAATACGGTAAAACAGCCACACCCAATCCACCTGCGCCAACAATTAAGACTTTGGCTTGCTGCAGTTTTTGTTGCCCTTCAATTCCTACTTCAGGAAGTATAATTTGTCGGTTGTATCGTGCTGTTTCCATAAATTTAGTCTTTTATATTTCCCCTTTAGTGGTTAGGGATTTTATCCTCCCGCAAATGGAGGCAATAAAGCTACAATATCGTTACTTTTTAGAATATAATTGGTAGTATCTTGTATTATTTTTTGGTTAATGGCTACGCTAAATGAAAGCAAATCCAATTCGTATTTATATTTCAATACAGACAACAAATCTTGTAAAGGCATATTCGAAAAAGAAAATTCTTCTCCCTGACTTTTTGTTTTCTCGGCTATGGCGCCAAAATATTTAACTGCTATCATGACATTACATTTAAATTTTGAAAAATAAACTCATCTTCTAAATTCTCCTCTTGAAAATAAGCCGTTAATTTTGAAGCATTTCGCACCACTTCACCAATGACGATGATTGCAGGAGAGGAAAGTTGGTGCTCTTCCACTAATTTCGCAATCGAACTGATAGTCCCCACTACCTTTTTCTCCGTGTCTTTTGTTCCGTTTTGAATGATGGCAACGGGCAAATCATCGGTTCTGTTGTTTTGATAAATCGAAATAATTTCGTCCAATTTATTCATGCCCATCAATATCACCACCGTTGCTGATGATTGTGATGCCAAAGCCACGTCTTTAGACAATTTATGATCTGAAGTAGTTCCAGTAATTACCCAGAAACTTTCGGCAATTTTTCGTTGTGTTAAACTGATTCCGTTAGACGCCGGTACACCTAAAGCCGATGAAATTCCAGGAACAATAGCAGTTTCTAAATCAAATTTTTCAGCATATTCTATCTCTTCGCTTCCTCTTCCAAAAACAAATGGATCGCCGCCTTTCAACCGAACAACATGACCAAAACGTTTTGCCATCGATACAATCAATTCATTAATTTGATCTTGACTGTAGGCGTGACAACCAAAACGTTTTCCCACAAAAATGATTTCTGCATTCGACGCATATTGTAATAATTCTTCATTTACAAGAGCGTCATACAAAACAACATCAGCACTTTCCAGCGCTTTGATAGCTTTTAAAGTAATCAACTCTACATCTCCGGGACCTGCCCCTACGATTGTCAATTTTGGTGTATTTGAATTTTTCATTTTAACTGGGATAAATTGGTATTCAATTCGTTCAACTCGGCAACAGAATTTATATTTTTAAACAAGTGTCTTTTGGCATCCGTAATCGGAATCAATTGATGTTTTACATTTGAAATGAAGCGCATCATTTTCAAATCATTTACATCAATTGCCTCTTTTAAAACAGGTAGTATTCTTTTTGAATATATTCCTATCAAAGGATGAATCCGATTTGTATCTTCAAAAACAGAAACATCAAAATTTGCACCATGCTTTTCAATCAACTCCAATATTATTTCGCTAGAAATCAATGGAATGTCGCAACTCAATATCAAATTCATTTCTGTTTCTGAATGAACCAGCGCGGTATATATTCCGCCCAAAGGTCCTTTATCAACTACTATATCTTTTATTTTTTTGTATGCTAAATAATCGTAATCGTTTGTATTGGTAATCAATTGAATGTTACTTGAAATTGGCAAAACCGCATCAATAATATGCTCGATAAAAGGTTTGTTTTGGTACAATACCAATCCTTTCTCCGACTGCATTCGGCTACTTTTCCCTCCACAAAGAATTGATACTTGCATAAAAAAT
This sequence comes from Flavobacterium yafengii, assembly GCF_030010375.1. Classification (GTDB taxonomy): domain Bacteria; phylum Bacteroidota; class Bacteroidia; order Flavobacteriales; family Flavobacteriaceae; genus Flavobacterium; species Flavobacterium yafengii. The sequence continues at coordinate 159,855 of NZ_JASCRY010000001.1, forward strand.
AATTTAATGATTAAACGATTGTTTAGCTACAACTGCTTCTACATTCTTGAATCTTTCAATAAAAAAAAATTCACGCTCTTTCTAACTATTATAGTTTCTATCCGCTATCAATAAAGCGGTATAACCTGTACTTCCTGATCTTTTGCAATATCTACCACATCATAAGGCAAATAAATTAAAGCATTCGCTGTTGCAAAAGTGTTTAACATTGCTGAACTTTGACTTTCTAATATAGTGACTTTTTCATCGTCATACAACCCTTTCAAGAACACTGTTTTTCCGGATGTATTTTCAAACGGAACCGTAATTTTTCGTTTAATTTTTGGCAAATAAATGGATTCAAAACCCATACTTATTTTTAGCGCCGGATGAACGTAAATATAAAAACCGGTCAATGTTGACGCTGGATTTCCAGGCAATGCAAAAACTATCGTTTTGTCTTTTTTTCCAAAAAACAAAGGTTTTCCCGGTTTCTGATTGATTTTATAAAACAACTCTTCTACTCCATTTGACAAAAGTGCCTCTTTTACAAAATCATAATCCCCAACCGAAATTCCGCCAGAAACCAAGACCACATCAAACGCAGAAAGACAGCTTTTCAACACTCTTTTTGTCGCTTTCAGATTATCCTTTACACGGAATACTTCTATTTTCTTAATCCCTATTCCCTGCAAAGCGGATTGCAGCATAATCGAATTACTTTCGTAAATCTTTCCTTGAGCTAATTTTCTTCCGGCTTTCACCAATTCGTTTCCCGTGACTACAATGGCAACTTTTGGTTTGACATAAACTGTAATTTCCGTGATTCCCAAACAAGCTAAAAAACCAATAGCAGCAGGAGTAATCAAAGTATTCTTTTCTAATACGAGTTCGTTTTCTTTGATTTGCTCGCCTTTGTTTCTGACATTGGCAAAACGAACAGGCATTTTAGTTATTTCAACCTTTTTATTTTTAACCGCAGTATGTTCCTGCATCACAACCGTATCCAAATCATCAGGAACATAAGCCCCCGTAAATATTCGAATCGCCTGATTTTCCTTAATTTTTTTATTCGAAAAGTCACCTGCCTGCGAAGTGCTTACTACATCCAATTGCTGCAATTCACTATGTATAAAAGCGTAACCGTCCATCGCTGATTGCCTGAAAGGCGGCATATCCATTGGCGAATAAATTGTTTCCGCCAAGATAAAACCAAGTGATTTTGCCACTTTAATTTTTCTGATGGGCATCTTGCAACTATTCTTTGCAATTATCGATAAGGCTTCTTCGACTTGTACCATAACACTTTTTAAAAAATAAGTATAAATACTTATTACAAATATAAGTACTTTTATCTAGTTAGATTGTTTTTTATGAAAAAATTTTACAGCAAAAATTTCATGCCATCGAGTTACTGAATATAAAACAAAAGATACTATTGCAAACAAAGCGATTTCAAAACACATTTGGGATTCTAAACAATCGCTTTATTTTAAATGAGGTAAAATTTATCAAACACACACATTTTTTTCAATAAAAATGCGCCTTTAATAAATTTAAAACGATTTTATTATATAATTCTCTTTTATATAGTTGCTAAATTACTATATTTATGCAAAATTTATATATATGGAACTTTTAACGTGTCCGAAATGCCAAAGCAACCACATTATAAAAAGTGGTATAATCAACAGTAAACAAAGGTATTTATGTAAAAAATGTAATTATTTTTTTACGGTAAATAAAATAGGCAAAAAGATCGATGATTACTATGTAACCAAAGCATTACAGCTCTATCTTGAAGGGTTGAGTTTTCGTGAAATTGAGCGAATTATTGGGGTTTCCCACGTCACAGTAAGCAATTGGGTAAAGACGTTTAACATAAAAAAACCGTCTCATGCCAACTACCATCCTACTTATAAGATTTTTAACCATTTAGAACTGGTGGAATATCTAAAAAATAAACAATTACTTTCCGGTGCAGGTATGATAATAACGGAACTTGGAGATAAATTTATGCTCATAAAATGGGAAAGATTTAAAGATTAGCTATATACATTTACACATAAATATATCTAAATTTTTTTTCAGAATAAAATAATAGAATTTGGCACTTTATTAACCAACCATTTAACAACCAAAATTTTATTTATGAAAAAAATATTTTTTATAGCGGCAGTGCTCCTATTGTCCCTAAAAGGTTTTTCACAAGGCTCAGTTGACTACGGCAGCGGAATGAAATTCAATTTGAACGAAGATGGTTCAAAATACATGCGATTTATTGCATGGAACCAAATATGGTTTCGTTCCAGCCAAATGAACCCCGGAACAATGATTGGAAATGAAGCGGCAACAAACGGAACCGACATTGGAAACAGACGTTTGCGTTTTCTTGCCTACTCTCAATTATCTAAAAGATACATGATTGTAACGCACTTTGGAATCAACAATCAAACCTTTACTAATGGTGGTGCAGCGGGAACTTCAGGAACTGGCGGATACGGTGCCGGAAAAAAACCGGGTTTGTTTTTTCACGATGCATGGAATGAATACGCATTAGTTTTACCTGAAAAAGACAAAAAATTCAGCTTATCTCTTGGTGGAGGATTACATTATTACATGGGATTATCCAGAGCAACAATGGCCTCTACATTAAACTTTTTAACAATTGATGCGCCTATCTTCAACTGGCCGTTAATTGAAAACTCAGATCAGTTTGCCAGACAAATGGGTTTATTTGCCAAAGGGAAATATGGTAAATTAGAATACCGATTGAGCTACAATAAACCATACGCAACAAATCTAGTTCCTACTAATGTAACTACAGCAGATAATGCGGTAGCCGTTGACAACAGTGGTAATACAAAATGGTCTAAAGCAGGTTATTTTGAATATCAATTTTTAGATCAAGAGGCTAATTTATTGCCTTATAAAGTGGGCAGTTATCTTGGAACTAAAAAAGTATTTAATATTGGTGCTGGTTTTTACACTGCGCCAGATGCTACTAAATCTTCCGTAAACAATACAATTAACAAACACAACATCAACCTTTTTGCAGCAGATGTTTTTCTTGATTTGCCTGTTGGAAAAAAAGAAAACAAAATGGCTGTAACTGGATATAGTGTTTTCTATGATTATGATTTTGGACCAAACTATTTACGTAATGTAGCCATTATGAATATTGGTTCCGTTGACCCAAACTTCACAGGAAACAGAGCATTGGCTGGACCTGGAAATGCACAAGCTACGATTGGATCAGGAAATATCTGGTACACACAAGCCGGAATTTTATTACCAAGCAAAGTAGACAAACCTAAAGTACGCGTACAGCCTTTTGGAGCATTTACTTATAAAAGCTTTGACGCTTTAGATAAGTCCAGTACCCAATTTGATCTTGGAACCAACTTTTTCTTGGACGGACAACACGCCAAAATCACAGCACAATATTCAACAAGACCCGTTTACACGACTCCATCTAATATCTCAGGATCAAAAGGGGAATTCATAGTACAACTACAAATCTATCTATAAACTAATTTTAAAATATATAATTTATGAGTACTAAATCAACAAAAGGAATTTGGAAAGTCATTTCCGCATCCTCAATGGGAACAATGATCGAATGGTATGATTTCTACATCTTTGGAAGTTTAGCCGTTGTAATTTCAACTAAATTTTTCCCTTCAGATAATCCTACAGCAGCTTTCTTGTCAACCTTGGCAACATTTGCAGCCGGATTTGTAGTGCGCCCTTTCGGAGCCCTTTTCTTCGGAAGATTAGGAGATTTAATTGGAAGAAAATACACGTTCATGGTTACGTTGTTATTAATGGGTGGCGCGACATTCTTGATTGGGTGTATCCCGAGTTATGAAACTATTGGATTCATGGCGCCTTTATTAGTATTAATTCTTCGTTTGCTTCAAGGTCTTGCTTTGGGTGGTGAATATGGCGGAGCCGCAACGTATGTGGCTGAGCATGCTCCCGTCGGACAAAGAGGATACTGGACTTCTTGGATTCAGACTACTGCAACGGTTGGATTATTCATCTCTTTGATGGTAATTTTAGCCACCAGAAACATTCTTACTCCAGAACAATTTGACGCATGGGGATGGAGAGTTCCGTTTTGGGTTTCTATCATCATGGTATTTGTTTCCTATTTGATTAGAAAAAACATGGATGAGTCTCCTGTTTTTGCTAAAGCAAAAGCGGAAGGAAAAACAAGTACAAATCCATTGAAAGAAAGTTTTGGAAACCGTTACAATTTGAAATTTGTCTTGTTGGCTTTATTTGGAGCAACCATGGGACAAGGGGTTGTTTGGTACACTGGCCAATTTTACGCTATGAATTTCATGAAAACCGTAATGTCTATTGATTCTTCTCAAGTAGACACATTACTTGGAATTGCATTAATACTTGGCACACCATTTTTCATCTTTTTTGGTTGGTTAAGTGATAAAGTAGGTCGAAAATACATTATGATGGGCGGGATGTTACTAGCTATCATATTATACAGACCTATCTACAAAAGTATGTACGAAACTACATCGGTAGCTAATAAAACTGAAATGGTAGAAAAAACAACTCTAATTGCCGAGTTGAAAGAAAACAAAAAGCAAACGATGGACTCTATTTATACTACCAATAAAGAGTATGTAGATGGAACTACTTTTCAAGAAATAAAAACCGTACATTTAGAAAACGGAATAGCTATAGTTGTAGATGGCAAAGCAAAAGTAGATACCAAAACAACAATTAAAATCACCACTGCTGACGAATGGGCATTAATATTTTTAGTATTCGTTCAAGTCCTATTTGTTACTATGGTTTATGGCCCAATTGCGGCTTTCCTTGTAGAAATGTTCCCAGTTAAAATTAGATATACTTCTATGTCATTACCATATCACGTAGGAAATGGAATTTTTGGAGGTTTACTTCCTGCAATTTCCACCTATTTTGTTATAAATGCAAAAGAAGCCGGAAATCCGGAATTTTATCTCGAAGGCCTTTGGTATCCAATAGTTATTGCTGCTGTCAGCTTTGTAGTTGGAATGGTATATATTAAAAATAAAGACAAAAACGCTCACATTTAAAAAAATAGCTATGAATCAAATAAAAAGAATTTTAGGATTAGTTTGGATTGCATTAGCAGCTGCTGCAGCCTATTTTTGCATCTTCACTTTCGGATTACCCAAATTTGTATCCGGTAAACAAGAGGATTTAGTATTCGGGATTATCATCCTATTCATACTTACCCCACTAATTGTTTTAGGGTTAGGCACTTTTGGATATTATGCCTTAATGGGTGATTACGATGAAAAAAACGATTAATTAAATCCATTTACAGTAGACAATCTCTGCATTTATTTGCAGAGATTGTCTATTTTTATCACTATAAATCGGAATAATTCAAGAATAGAAACACGCCGTAAAACAGCGATTCTACATTCCGCTGAAAAGCAAATTTTATCTTAACATGAACAAAAGACATGAACAAAAGTTAGTTATACTTTCAATGCTACTATTATTGGCTTTGAATGTGCCGCTTTTGCTATTGTTTGACAGCTCAAAACCTCTTTTTGGATTTCCAATTATATACATCTATATTTTTTCGGCATGGTTATTTTCAATTGCTACGTCTTATTTAATCATAAAAAGATATTATGAATAGCATTGGACTTTTGGTAATACTGGTACTTTATTTATCCATTCTTTTTTACATTGCCTATTGGTCAGAAAAAAAAAGTCATTCAAAATGGACCAATAATCCCTACGTCTATTCTTTTTCACTTGCCGTGTACTGCACTGCTTGGACCTATTATGGCAGCATTGGCGTAGCAGCAGAATCAGGATTAGGCTATCTCCCCATTTATTTAGGGCCAATATTAATTATTCCTACTTGGATGATTATCTTAAAAAAAATTGTTCGAATTTCAAGAGTGAACAAAATATCGAGTATTGCTGATTTTATTTCTTTACGATACGGAAACAGTAGATTTCTTGGTGCATTAGTCACTATGATTTGTATTTTTGGAATTTTACCGTACATCTCTTTACAACTAAAATCAATTTCAGATACGTTCCATATTGTGACAAAAACCCAGTCGAGTGATAATATTTTCACGGACACCACGACTTATGTTTGTCTTGCTTTAGCTTTATTTGCCTCTTATTATGGTACAAAATACGTAGATGCTTCCGAAAAAAGACGCGGTATTGTAACCGCTGTAGCGATGGAATCCATCCTGAAATTAATTTTCTTTCTGATCATAGGTATTTATGTAACTTTCTTTGTTTTTGACGGATTTGATGACATTTACCAAAAAGCATCTGTCCTTAAAGATTTTGACAAAAAAAATACAATTGGTGGCATCACAAACGGAATCAACTGGTTCTTCCTTTGTGTTTTGTCTATGTTTGCTATTTTTCTTTTGCCAAGACAATTTCATACGGCAATAGTAGAAAACAATAAGGAAAACCATATTCGAACAGCGATCTGGCTTTTTCCATTGTATCTATTACTTTTTAATATTTTCGTGTTTCCAATAGCCTGGGGCGGAAACATTCTTTTTGAAGGCAGAGGACACAATTCAGATACCTATTCATTATTGATTCCTCAGTTTTTCAACAATAATTTATTGACCGTTTTAGTATTTCTAGGAGGATTCTCAGCAGCCATATCCATGATTATTGTTTCCTCAATAGCATTAGCAACTATGCTGAGCAACAACTTATTGATACCCTATGGATTCATTGGTTCGCTACAAAATTATTCACAAGAAAAAAACAATAAACGAATCTTGATTAGCAGAAAAATAGGGATTTTTTCACTTATTATTTTGGCGTATGCCATATACCGAATTTTCATTCTGGATTATTCCTTGGTTTCTATCGGATTAGTAGCTTTTGTAGTTATCGCGCAATTAGCCCCGTCCTTTTTTGGTGCCATATTCTGGAAAAGAGGCTCTAAGAATGGTGCTATAACCGGAATTATTCTTGGTTTTTTAACTTGTTTTTATACGCTTTTAATTCCTTACGCCATTGGAATTACTGAATCAACAAGCCTATTTATTCAAGAGGGACCAGGGGGAATTGAATTATTAAAACCATTTCAACTTTTTGGATTGGATTATTTAGAACCCATACCACATGCTGTTTTTTGGAGTTTATTAATCAATTTGATGAGTTATTTGGCCGTTTCCGTAAGTTTCAAAGGAAATTATAGAGAACGCAATTATGCCGAAATGTTTGTGGATATTGACAAATACATTACCAATCACGAAAATGCTTTTGTATGGAAAGGAACCGCTTACATCTCTGACATTCAAAAAGTGCTGCAGCGATTTCTGGGCGAAGAAAGAACAAAACGAGCGCTTACTATTTTCAATTTAAAATACAATATTGATAAAAATATCACAACAGCAGATGCCCGATTTATAAAATTTGCCGAGAATTTATTGACGGGGCATATTGGTACAGCTTCCGCCAAAATATTAATATCAAGCGTAGTCAAAGAAGATAAAATCAGCTTGCCCGAAGTGTTGCGAATTTTGGAGGAATCCAAAGAAAACATCATTATCAACAAGAAGTTGACGGACACTTCGAATGAATTAAAAAAAATATCCGAACAGTTAAAAAATGCCAATCAGGAACTGGTCAACAAAGACATTCAAAAAGATGAATTTCTGGATACGGTTACCCATGAATTGAGAACACCAATAACGGCTATTCGTGCCGCAAGCGAAATTCTTCACGACGATGATGACATTCCGGAAGAGTTGAGAAAACAGTTTTTACAAAACATCATATCCGAGTCGGATCGTTTGAACCGTTTGATTGATAAAATTCTGGATTTAGAAAAATTTGAAACCGGAAAACAAAAGATTTATTTGTCCAGAAATAACATTACAAAGACCATTAAAAACACGTTACATTCCCTGAATCAATTAATTAAAAACAAAAATATAAGTATTGAATTCGATGGTTCAAACAAAGAAATAAGAGCTTTTTACGATGAAGAACGAATTATACAAGTGATTCATAATTTATTGTCGAATGCGATAAAATTTTGTTCGGAAATAAATGGAAAAATAGTCCTTTCTATCCTTGAAAACGAAACCAATATAGAGGTCAAAATTCACAATAACGGTAAAATAATTAAAAAAGAAGATGCCGAAGCGATTTTTGATAAATTCTATCAATCCAGAAACCAAAACATTAAAAAACCAATAGGAAGCGGTTTAGGTTTAGCCATTTGTAAACAAATTATAGAACATCATAAAGGAAGTATTTGGAGTGAAAATAATGTAACTGACGGAGCCACTTTCATTTTTACATTACCAAATTACAATACAACAGAAAATAGTTGAAAAATGAAGAAGATTTTAATTGTAGATGACGAGCCAAACATTGTTATGGCACTGGAATACACCTTCAAAAAGAATAATTTTGAAGTTTTTATAGCACGCGATGGCCAAGAGGCATTAAATATTTTAGAAGTACAACTCCCGGATGTGATTATTTTAGATGTGATGATGCCTATGGTCGACGGTTTTGCCACATTGGAACAGATAAAAAAAGATGAACGCCTGCGGCATTGCAAAGTTATTTTCCTATCGGCAAAAAACAAAGAGAAAGACATTGAAAAAGGACTTTCATTAGGCGCTAATTTATATGTAGTCAAGCCCTTTTCAATCAAAAAATTAGTAGAACAAGTACAGGATTTAATTCAATAAGGAACAAATTCAACACCATGAAATACGAAGAAATTTATACCAGAAGCATCGAGAAACCAGAAGCATTTTGGGCAGCGCAGGCCGATGAAATTGAGTGGTACAGTAAACCGGAAACGATTTTGTCGAAAGATGAAAACGGCTATCCGCTTTGGTACAAAGATGGCGAATTGAATATTTGTTATCTCGCATTAGACAAGCATATTCAGGACGGATATGGCGATCAAACTGCCTTTATTTATGATTCCCCAGTAACACAAACTGTAAAAAAATACACCTATTCAGAAGTAAAAACCGAAGTGGCAAAATTAGCCGGAGGCATGCAATCACTTGGATTAAAAAAAGGAGATACTGCCATAATTTATATGCCCATGATTCCTCAAACTGCATTTGCCATGTTAGCTTGTGCGAGAATTGGAGTGATTCATTCGGTTGTTTTTGGAGGTTTTGCGCCGCATGAATTGGCCATCAGAATTGATGATTGCAAACCCAGAGCAATCATAACAGCATCATCCGGAATTGAGATTGACCGATTAATTGCGTACAAACCTTTGGTAGATGAAGCCATTGCACTTGCTTCACACCGACCAAAAAAAGTAATTGTTTTCAATAGAAAATTAGGCGCCCGAATTCCGTTTAAAAAATATGATGTAGATTACGATGCATTAGTTTACGGTTCCGAAGAAACGCCTTGTGTTCCTTTGCATTCGAATCATCCGCTGTATATTTTATACACTTCCGGAACTACGGGAAAACCAAAAGGGATTGTAAGAGATACCGGTGGTTATGCCGTGGCATTGAAATTTTCCATGAAATACATCTATAATGTAAAGGAAGACGAGACTTTTTGGGCGGCTTCAGATATGGGCTGGGCAGTGGGTCACAGCTACATTCTTTACGGACCGTTATTGAATCGAAATACCACTATAATTTTCGAAGGAAAGCCTATAAAAACTCCTGATGCGAGTACGTTTTGGAGAATAATTTCAGAGCATAAAGTAGGCACCATGTTTACCGCTCCAACCGCCATTCGAGCCATCAAAAAAGAAGATCCTGACGGAGAATTTATCAAACAGTATGATTTAAGCGCCCTAAAAAATCAATTTTTGGCGGGAGAACGTTGTGACAATGCCACATTAGAATGGTACCAACAACACATTCCTATTCCTGTAATTGACCATTGGTGGCAAACAGAATCGGGCTGGCCAATGATTGCCAATTCTCTTGGTATTGAAAAAATGCCGGTCAAATCCGGTTCAGCAACAAAAGCAGTTTGCGGGTATGATATTCGGATTTTTAATGAAAACGGAGAAGAATTAAGCGCCAATGAAGAAGGTTTGGTCGTAGTAAAACTACCTTTACCTCCAGGAAATATGTTGGGCATTTGGGAGAACGAAGTTCGCTTTAAAGCCAGTTATTTCAGTAAATTTGACGGTTATTATCTCTCCGGCGACGGTGGTTACAAGGATGAAGACGGTTATATTTTCATCACCGGAAGAACGGATGATGTCATTAATGTAGCTGGACATCGTTTATCGACCGCGGAAATGGAGGAAGTTGTTGCTTCCCATCAGTCCGTTGCTGAATGTGCCGTTATTGGAATTCACGACGAACTAAAAGGGCAAATTCCTTTGGCTTTGGTGGTAACCAAATTAGGAGATGAAATCGAACATTATCAATTGGAACAAGAAATCATTAAACTGGTTCGCCAACAAATTGGGGCAGTTGCTTCGTTGAGAAATGTAGTCATTGTACAGCGATTGCCCAAAACGCGCTCGGGGAAAATCCTCCGAAAACTAATGCGCAGTATTACAGATGGAGATGAATTCCAGATTCCGTCAACTATCGATGACGAATCCATTGTGGAAGAAATCATTGCAACATTAAAAAAATATAAAATAGGCGTTTATAATTTATAAAATTTATCAATAATCATGAGTTACTATAAAATTAACAATTTAGAAGAATACTTCAAACACTACAAAAAATCAATTCGCGAGCCAAGAAAATTTTGGGATAAAATTGCTTCCGAAAACTTTACTTGGTACCAACAATGGGATAAAGTAGTTGATTTTAATATGGCTGAAGCCGAAATAAAATGGTTTACCGAAGCTAAAGTAAACATTACAAAAAACTGTATCGACAGACATCTTGCTAAAAAAGGAGACAAAACGGCTATCATTTTTGAGCCGAATGATCCAAATGAAGAAGCATTGCATATTTCGTATAATGAATTGCACGAGCGCGTTTGTAAAATGGCAAACGTATTGAAAGAACAAGGCATCCAAAAAGGAGATCGTGTTTGTATTTACTTACCAATGATTCCTGAATTAGCCATTACTACTTTGGCTTGCGCCAGAATTGGAGCCATTCACTCGGTTGTTTTTGCAGGATTTTCCGCTTCGGCAGTTGCTGCAAGAATAAATGACAGCAAATGTAAAATGGTCATCACTTCAGATGGTGGCTATCGTGGGAATAAAACAATCGATTTAAAAAGTATCGTTGATGAAGCTTTATTGAATTGCCCTTGTGTGGAGAACGTTTTGGTTGCCAAAAGAATCAACTCAACTATCAATATGAAAGAAGGTCGTGATCAATGGTTGCAACCTCTTTTAGACAAAGCTTCGGATAATAATGTAGCCGAAATCATGGATGCCGAAGATCCATTATTCATCCTTTACACTTCTGGTTCAACCGGAAAACCAAAAGGAATGGTACATACTACAGCCGGTTATATGGTATATACTGCTTATACATTCAAGAATGTTTTTAATTATGAAGACAATGATATTTTCTGGTGTACCGCTGATATTGGTTGGATTACCGGACATTCTTATATTCTTTATGGACCGTTATTGAATGGAGCAACAACTGTAATTTTCGAAGGCGTTCCATCTTATCCTGATTTCAGTCGTTTTTGGCAAACTATCGAAAAACACAAAGTTACTCAGTTTTACACGGCTCCAACAGCCATTAGAGCCTTGGCAAAAGAAAGCATTGAATACGTACAACGCTACCAATTAACTTCTTTGAAAGTGATTGGATCTGTGGGAGAACCTATCAATGAGGAAGCTTGGCACTGGTACAACAACCACGTAGGAGATAAAAAATGTCCTGTTGTAGATACGTGGTGGCAAACAGAAACCGGAGGAATTATGATTTCGCCAATTGCTTTTGTAACCCCAACAAAACCTACATATGCTTCTTTACCATTACCGGGAATTCAACCCGTTTTGATGGATGAAAAACGCAACGAAATTGAAGGCAATCAAGTTACCGGAAGTTTATGTATTAAATTTCCTTGGCCGGGAATTGCCAGAACCATTTGGGGCGATCACCAGCGTTATAAAGACACGTATTTTTCTACCTTTCCAGGCAAATATTTCACCGGAGACGGCGCTTTGCGTGACGAAGTTGGGTATTATAGAATTACGGGTCGTGTAGATGATGTAGTTATCGTTTCCGGGCATAATCTAGGTACTGCACCAATAGAAGATGCCATCAATGAGCATCCCGCAGTTGCCGAAAGTGCTATTGTAGGTTTCCCACATGACATCAAAGGAAATGCCTTGTATGGTTTTGTAATTCTAAAAGAAACGGGAGAATATCGTGACAGAGAAAACCTTAGTAAAGAGATTAACCAACACATTTCCGATCACATTGGACCCATTGCCAAACTTGATAAAATTCAGTTTGTTTCTGGTTTACCAAAAACACGTTCGGGAAAAATCATGCGCAGAATTTTGCGTAAGATTGCCGAAGGAGATTACTCTAATTTTGGTGATATCTCAACATTATTGAATCCTGAAATTGTGGAAGAAATCAAAGAGGGTAAAATTTAGATTTTAGTTTTAATTGTTGTTAAAAACTGCTTCATTCATGGAGCAGTTTTTTTATATAAAAAAGGCTGTCTTTGTAGAGACAGCCTTTCAAACATTTAAAACAAACAAACCGTATTATTCCTTAATGAACTTCAATACCTGAACTCCATTATTCTCATCATACGCTTTTACTATATAAAAACCTTGATTCAAATCACTAATTATATATTGATTCCCTTCAGATTGATTTGCATCAAACGTTTTTACCAATTGTCCTGTTATAGAAAAAATCTGAACTTTAGAAGTCGCTGCATTTAAAGTAAAATAACTCGAAGCCGGATTTGGATATAACAAAACTGTTGGTGTTTTTTCATAATCAACTATTGCCAAAGAAGCCGTTTTGTTTCCATAGATTCGGTATTCACCTGCCGGAATTGTTATTGGATCATTTACATTAGTAACTGTAATTATTGTATTATCCATCAAATTGTACCATTGTCCTGTGTAAGGAAATCCAGTTGCTACATTTTGCGTGGTTACATTAAAATTAGCCAAGATTAAAACATCTTTAAGTTGGCTTGACGCCAAAGTGCTATTGGTAATTTTGATATTTGGATATAACGAACTGGTATTCGACATGGTTGCAGTTCCTGAAAAAACAGGTTCTACCGTTTTCATCGTAATCATTTTGGACCAATCGTTATAAATTTTACTTCTATTCGTATCTCCAAGCCAATTATTAACCCATTGTGGTTGCTGTTTGGTATCTAATTTACAATCCCCAGATGTTGCATCTGACGAAGTGTTTACCGTTCCATTGTTACAAGCAAAAATAGAATTTTCCCAACCTAATTCCCCAAAATGCCAAATCATCTTTGGTCCTGGAACCAATAAAGAAACTGCTCCAATTGCTGACATTCTAGACAAAGCTACATTTAGTGTTTTTACATTATGGGCTGCATTGGCACTATTCCCGAATTGTAAATTTTTATACATTAATCGTTCCTCATCATGACTTTCAGCATAACCCATCAATCTGTTTGTGGTAAAACCTCTGCTCGTACTATTCATACGAGAAATATTTCCAGAATACCCCATAGACAATTCATTGTATTGACTGGTCATTATTCCCCACATCATAATTCCTTTACTTGGCGTTTCATTAATTCTGTAATTCGCCCAAAGCTGCTCTTCATCATCATTCCCTAAGTGTTCAAAAATAGTATAATGAGTTGGGTCTAAACTCCAAGAATAATCAGCATAGGTTTTCAAAACATCTACACGATCTTGTTGTTTAACATTGGTACATGGATCTTGACCACCAACGACATTCGAAGGGCAATTTTGCGTAAATCCCTTGGTTAAATCCCAACGTAATCCATCAATTTTATATTCTTCAACCCATTGTTTAACGACTCTTTTTACGTAGTTCTGCGTTCTAAGCTGTTGATGGTTAAAATCCTCACCCACACTATAACTGTGCATTGCCGTTGTATTAAAATAAGGATTTTCAGTTGAAGGAGAACCCCAACCATCTCCGTCAGGATCATTCATCCACATACGAAGCATTGGATTTCTTCCAAAAGCATGATTCAATGCCACATCAAGAATAACGGCAATTCCGTTTTGATGGCATAAATCAATAAACTCTTTTAACTTATCAGAAGTACCGTAAAATTTATCCAAGGCCATGTGAAAAGAGGTATTATAACCCCAACTTTCATTGCCTTCATATTCCATTACAGGCATTAACTCAATCGCATTTATTTTCAAATTTTTGAAATAATCGATTTTATTAATCAAGTCTTGATAGCTTCTATTGGCATCAAAATCGCGAACCAACAATTCATAAACCACTAAATTTTCTTTAGCAGGTTTAATAAAATTTGTAGTTGCGCTGCTCCAAGCGTAAGGAGTTTTTCCTGTTTGTAATACCGTCACTTCTCTATCTTGACCTACTGGATAAACCGGAAGACCTGGATACGTAGAAGCTGGAATAAAAGGATCATCATCAGGAGACAAAACAAGTGTCGAATACGGATCGGCAGTTTTCACTAAAGAAGGCGTTCCTGCAATAGGAGTAGCATCAACTACCCAATACTGATAGGTATAATTTGTACCTGAAACCAATCCGGTTAATTCTAACCAAAACTTACCTGAAACAGGATCTTTTTTCATCGCATAAGAAGCTGTAGGTTGCCAATTATTGAAACTTCCCGCTACATAAACAAAATCTTTGAACGGCGCATCCAACACTAAAGTTGCTCTTGTAGCATCAGCAGCGTTATAATTGATTCCGTCTAATAAACCGGTCGGCATTGTCTCACTAACCACATTTGGATTAACTACAGCACTGAATTTTTTAGTGATTACAGTTGTTCCTTGGGTTACCAGCAATTCATAATTTTGATTTCCTGTAATATTCGTATGATTATACGAGTAACTGGAAGTGGCAGCATTTGTATTTAAAGTTGTACCGTTTGCCTTTAGCACATAACTGGCATTTCCACCGGTATTAGTAGCTGCAATATTCAAACTTCCACCTGAAGCAATAATTGTTGAACCATTTTCAGCCGGAGTAGTTAGTGTAACTTGATACGCACCAACTTCAACAAAATTATCTTGCGATTTTTTATCTCCAGTTCCATCCTTTGCTTTAACAAGAAAACCTATTTTACCAATTCCGTTTCTATTGTAAAAGGTATTTGGAGTAACTGTTTTAGTATAGGTATCTGAAACTGAATTGTAAGTAAACCTATTCGCTTCATTAGACGCAGTCCAAGAACCGTTAGTAGGACAATCAAGACTGTTCGCATCATTGATATCAAAAGACCATGTCCACATGTATAATGCGTTTCCGGTAACTCCCCAGGTTCCTTCATTTACACTATTCCCATTGATGGTAATGGTAATAGCAGTTGTCTCCTCAAAAGTAGCCGGACTAACAGTATAACTAATAGCTTGTTGTTGAGCTGAAGCGACAATTGAAAGGAAAAACAATAAAAAAAGTATAGTTTTTTTCATGGTTTAATGTTAATTAAATTAAAAACTAAAAAAAAGGGCTATCCCACAGATAGCCCTTTTTTTTTATAGAAATAAATTATTCTTGATTAGGAATCATTAAATAACTACCATCTAAATCGTTGAAATAGATTTTGTATTTTGATTTAGCAACTGGCAAATCACCTCCGCTAGCTCCATTATTTGGAAATCCAGAAAAAGCAGTGTTACCACCCCAACTTACATCCCATGCATTATTTGCTCTGAATTTAGCTTTACCATCATTTAATGGTAATACATTCGATGACCAAACATGTGAATTAAATGTTGATTGAGTCAATGCTGTTGAAGCATCCCATCCTAATGGTGTGCTGTCTCCAATAATACCTACTGTCGTGAAAGTTGCAGCAGCAGCTGCATTATACGCTACTAAAGTATACTTTAATGTTTCCGTATTCATTGTGAAAGTATAATATCCTTCAGTTGCGATTTCAAAAGATGATGGATCTGGATCAGCTTCTGTAGGCCTGGCTACAATAGCTCCATTATCACCTTTACCATACATTGGAGCCCATTGTCCAGGTTTAGAAATCAATTTGAATGCACCCGCTTTAAAGAATCCAGTGAATTGATATAAATTAGGATTTGTTCCACTTCTAAATAAAGGTTGGTGTTTCGTATCTGCATTATTAGTCCAGTCTCCTTGAACTGCTGCACCAATTAGGTACCAATCAGTAAACTCATAAGGAATTAATCCTGTGTACGCATTAACTAAAATAGTTAATGGAGTTTCAGACATCATTTTTTCAATTCCTGCAAGGCTTGACACCACTTTAATATCATAAGACCCTAATTGATCAGGTGTACCACCCAATTCAATTACTGCTTGATTTAATATTTTTACTGTAACTTCGGTTTGAGTGGCACCAGATGTCCCTCCTAATTCGATTGCTTTTGTAAAATCACCCCCTTTAACATCTATCAAAAGTTTGTATCCTATTTCAACATCACCGGCATACGTTGCTTTGGTCCAAACAAAACGCTCTGCAACATCGTCAGCATTTTCTTCAAGTAATACATATGATTTATCATTTTCAGGCGCAACTAATTCAGGAGTGTCAACTCCTTGAATTACTGGTCTATCTTCTACATCTTCAACGCTACAAGACAAGGCAAGTACCGCGAATAAAGCAATTACTGATTTAGTTATATTTTTCATTTTTCTATTTATTTTTTAATATTATTAATATCCAGGGTTTTGTTGTAATTTACTGTTTGATGACAATGCCGTAGCAGGAATAGGAAATAAATTTCTAAACGCTTGAGTTGGCGCTCCACCTGCTACATTTCCTTTCCAAGGCCATATATAACTACCGCCTGAAAATTTACCAAAACGAATTAAATCCGTTCTTCTGTGACCTTCCCAGTGTAATTCTTTTGCTCTTTCGTCAAGAACTAAGTTTGCACCTGTAGCATCAGCAGTAAGAGAAGCTATCGTTGAAGCATTTGCTCTGGTTCTCAAAGCATTTACATATCCTCTAGCGGTTCCAAGATCACCCACTTTACCAACTACCACACACTCAGCATACATTAAATACGCATCTGCCAAACGGAAAATTGGAAAATCCGAATCAGAGAAATCTCCCGATTTATCAGAACCTTGCACTCCATTAACAGTTACATTCCTGAATTTTTGAATAGCATATCCATCCGTAAATGAGCTAATATCAACGATTTCTTTCATTTGTCCATCCGTGTAGAATTGCCCTCTTGCATCTGTAGTGTTTGCACTAAACTTATCTACAAATGCCGATGTAGTTCTGATTCCAGCCCAACCACCATTGATTCCAAATTCAGAAGCTTTCATAGTACCACCAACCGGTGCATGCGTCAAGAAAGTAGTTCCTCCATAAGTTTGAGTTCTAAGACCATCAAAAGCAATTGCAAAAATGAACTCGTTTTGAGCTCCATTTCTATCATTGTCTGCTAAAAACAATTGATTGTAATTAGTATGTAAAGAATAACTTGTTCCAATTACTTTAGTGATTAATGGCAATGCCCCTGCATAGTTATCAGTACCAATATATACTTTGGCATTCATATACAATTTAGCGTGTAACATCCAAGCAGCTGCTTGGTCTGCACGATACGCTTCATTGGTTTTTGGCGCTTTCAATTCTGGAGTAATCGCTGTTAATTCCTCATCAACAAACTTGTATAATTCTGCTCTTGTAGCATATTCAGGGTAAAAGAATGTGCTTGGAGAATTTTCAGTAACTAAAGATCCACCACCAAACATATCGATTAAGTGCCAATACGTCAATGCTCTTAAGAAACGTGCTTCTGCTCTGTACGTTTTAATTTCTGCTATTAGACCTGCATCAAGTCCTCTAGATGCTAATTTCTCATCAGTAGTTTGTCTTAAAAACTCATTGCAGTTTACAATTTGAAAAGAGAAACGTGCAAAAGTAGCCGTGATAAAACGGTCTAAAGAAGTCCATGTTTGAGAATGAAGATCTTTTATTGTTCCATCATTCCAACCGATAACAGCTTCGTCTGTAGTCAATTCCTGTAGTAACCAAAATCCTCTGATATACTGACTTTCTCCTTCATCAATTCCAGAGATATCAGGAGAACCAGCTGCAGTTTGACCTGAGGTAGCAAATCCTGCGTAAAGTTTAGCTAAATATTGTTTATATGATTCCGGTTTGCTAAAAAATTCTTCCCCAGAAACAACATCATCATTGTC
The DNA here is from genome assembly GCF_030010375.1 of Flavobacterium yafengii. Classification (GTDB taxonomy): domain Bacteria; phylum Bacteroidota; class Bacteroidia; order Flavobacteriales; family Flavobacteriaceae; genus Flavobacterium; species Flavobacterium yafengii. Next base: position 178,133 of record NZ_JASCRY010000001.1, read on the forward strand.
TGGCGATTGTGTCAATTCATCTGTACACGATGGGAATAACATCACCAACAGTAACAAAGAAATACTCAATATTTTTATTTGTGTCTTTTTCATTTTTCTCTTTATTTGTATTAGAAATTAACGTTTAAACCTAACGTGAAAGTTATTGGTCGTGGGTATAAATTTCCGTCTATACCTCCAGAAATTTCTGGATCTAATCCTTCATATTTAGTAATTACCAAAACATTTTGAGCTGATAATATCAATTTAACTAATGAACTTGAATTCTCTTTTTGATTGAAAGTATATCCAACACTTACGTTATCCAATCTAATAAACGAAGCATCTTGAATGTAGTAATCAGATTCGAAACGTTTGGTATCATTTGATCTGAAACCTGTTTCCAAAAGATTTTCAACACCGTTAGCCAAGTCTGTATTTCTTATTAAAATGTTATTGAAAGAACCTTTACTAGAATCTACATTATTGTAATTATAATTACCCCATGATCCTCTCCAATTCATTCCCATATCAAAGTTTTTGTAGGTTACGCTTGTATTGAAACCGTAAAAAACATCAGCTGCTGGTTTGTGAAAGCGGTATTTGTCTTGTTGCGTAATCAATCCATCTTTATTTCTGTCAATATACACCCCATCTAATGGTTTTCCATCTACGCCATACGCTTGTTCATATACATAAAAAGAACTTGGCGCATATCCTACTTGGTGATTTTGAATCGTATTTCCTGTAGCACCTTCATAACCTCCAATATTAATACCCGGAGTATTAGGTTGCGTAGTTGTCAATTTAGTAATTTTAGAATCTTGGAATGTTATGTTTCCTCCAATTCTCCATTCAAAATTGTCATTGCGAACAGGAATAACTTCTGCAGCAATTTCAATTCCCTTATTTTCGATTGTTCCTACGTTGTAATTATCAAAGTTTGAAAACCCAAAGAATGAAGGGTTTTGTGTGTACAATAATAAATCTTCAGTAGTTCTTTTGTATAAATCAACACTACCAGTAATCCTATTGTTTACAAATCCAAAATCTAAACCTGCATTAACAGTAGTGGTTTGTTCCCATTTCAAGTTACTGTTATACGGCTGAGGTCTGAAAGTGGTATAATATTCACTTCCAAATTGGTATTGTGCAGCATCGTTAGAAGCTAAATACAAAGGAATTGATGGATAACCATTTCCTCCAATATCTTGTTGTCCTGTAATACCCCAACCTCCACGAAGTTTCAAAGTAGAAATACTTGTTACATCTTTCAAGAAGTTTTCTTCATTCAATTTCCAAGCTAAAGCAACTGCAGGGAAATTTGCCCAACGATTTTCTTCTGTAAATCTTGAAGTACCATCACGTCTGTAAGACACTGTCAATAAATATTTATCAGCAATACTTATGTTTGTTCTTGCGAAATAAGACTGTAGGTTGATACGAGTTGGTATAACAGGATCAGTGGTAACTGTGTTATTTTGAAAATTAAAACGTGAAGAATTAAAAGACTCTCTAAAATCTTGGTATGAATACCCTCCAGTTACATCAAAAACAGTATTGATAGCTTCTACTTTTTTGTTATAATTTAAAAACAAATCCATCAACTTATTGAAACGTGATTGTGTTCTATCTGTAGTATTGTTATATCCAGAACCCGCAAGTCCATTTCTGTAATTTGGCGCAATAACCTCATTGTAGCTTCCAGTTAATTGGTCGTATCCAAGATTAGCTACCGCTTTTAATTCCGGTAAAAAATGCATTTTGTATTCTGTTTGGATATTACCAATACTTCTGTATGCATTACCAGTTCTATTAACCTGATCAATCATAGCAACTGGATTTAAGCCCGCTAGAGGATTAATATCTAATCCTCCTGAACTATTCAATGTATACCATTGAAAATAAGTTCCATCAGCATTTTTTACCGACTGAGTTGGATCAAAACGGATTGCCGCACCAATAGCATCACGATTACTGTAAACACTATTTATAAGCGAAGTATTATTATTCAATTCAATTTTTAAATGCTTATCCAAAAAGTTTCCTGTTACACCAACACCTAATGTTGTTCTCTCCATATTATCCTTCTTCAAGATACCATTAAGATTAGTGTATCCTACAGATGCTCTATACACAACATTATCAGTACCACCGCTTAATGCAATGTTATGATCAGTTCCAATAGCTGTTCTGTATATTTCCTCTTGCCAATCAGTATCAGCAGCACCAACTAAAGCTTGTTGTGCAGCATTACCATTAGCTGTTATGAAATCTCTAAATTGCGTACTTGACAAAGCATCCACTTTGTTTGTGATTTCAGATACTTGAAAATTTCCGTTATAATTTACCTGTAAATCACCCGCTTTTCCTTTTTTGGTAGTAATGATAATTACACCATTAGAAGCACGAGATCCGTAAATTGCAGTTGCCGAAGCATCTTTCAAAACTGAAATAGATTCAATATTATTTTGGTTGATTGTGGACAATGGATTTCTACTTCCCTCTACTCCACCAGCAGCAACCGGTACACCATCAATTACATATAAAGGGTCGTTGTTTGCATTTAGAGAAGATCCACTTCTGATTCTAATTGTAGCACCCTCACCTGGAGAACCTCCACCATTAATAATTTGCAAACCAGCAACTTTACCTTGAATCATTTGATCCGCAGAAGTTACAGGTCCTTTATTAAAATCTTTAGTTGTCAATACGGTTACAGCTCCTGTAGCATCTTTCTTCTTAACTGTTCCGTATCCTACTTGGATTACAACTTCTTTTAATTGATTCGCATCTTCTTCTAAAGAAACGTTTAATGATTTTTGGGCAGCATAATCCACTACAGTATTTTTATATCCGATATAAGAAAATACTACTTTATCACCTTTCTTAACATTAGATAACAGATATTTACCATCAAAATCAGTAGAAACACCATTAGCGGCACCTTGTACATTTACATTTACCCCCGGAATTGGCTGTCCTGACACTTTATCAAGAACAGTTCCGCCAACAGTATTCTGAGCCAGAATACTAAAAGGGAGTAGCAGTAATAAAATTAACAACTTTTTATAAATTGTTTTCATACTTTTTGTTTAAATTAATTTAATTTTTTGTTGAGTTTTCAACCTTAACTATTACTTCGAATGTTAAATTTATGTAAATTTCACCACGCCCGACAAGGCCTGTTTTTATTTGACTTACGAAAACGTAATAGTGTTGAAAACTTTCTGATTTACATAAATTTTTATCAGTTTAATTACCATTTATAAAATTTAATTTTATCTTTATTAAGAAATAATTTTTTACCAGATCTTCACCATGAAAAGGAAAATAACGCTTAAACAAATTGCAAAAGAATTAGATGTATCCATTTCTACCGTTTCAAAATCCTTGAGAAATAGCCTCGAAATAGGTGAAGAAACCAGACTAAAAGTTCAGGCATTTGCTAAATTTTACCACTACAAGCCAAACAATATTGCCCTTAGTTTAAAAAATAGGAAAACCAAAACTATTGGAATCATCATTCCCGAAATAGTCCACCATTTCTTTTCAACAGTTATTAACGGAATCGAACAGGTTGCAAATGAAAATGGATATAGCGTTATCATCTGTCTCTCAGACGATTCATTTGACAAAGAAGTCTTAAATATGGAAATGCTTGCTAATGGCAGTATTGATGGTTTCATCATGTCACTTTCAAAAGAAACCCAATTCAGAGGCGATTTTCATCATATTACAGAAGTCATTAATCAAGGAATGCCCGTAGTGATGTTTGACAGAGTTACAAATGAGATTCTTTGCGACAAAGTTATCATAGATGATAAATATGCCGCTTATGAAGCTGTTCAAAGCTTAATTGATAAAGGAAGAAAAAAAATTGCCCTAGTTACTACCGTTGATTATGTGAGCGTAGGAAAACTAAGGACTGATGGGTACACAAAAGCACTTCTTGATAACGGAATCCCTTTTAATGAAAACCTAATTATCAAAATTGAAGACATTGACACCTGCGAAATAACCATTGGAAAACTATTGGAAGACAAAGCTATTGATGCTGTTTTTGCAGTAAATGAACTTTTTGCAGTTACCATCATCAAAACAGCTAATAAAATAGGACTTAATGTCCCTAATGACTTAGCGGTTATTGCCTTTACAGATGGTATAATTTCCAAATATTCTACACCTACTATTACTACCGTAAGTCAGAGTGGAATAAAAATGGGAAATAAAGCCGCAAAAATGCTAATTGAAAGACTCGAATCTGAAGAGGATGAAGAGGACGAAAACTATAAAACCGAAGTAATTGAAACCCATTTGATAGAAAGAGAATCAACTAATTAATTTTTATTTGTTAGTTTATTCATTACTACAACCTTGTAGTTGAAAATGTTTCCTTTTATTTCTTTCTGAAAAACAAAAGTTTGAAATATATTTTTATATTTACCCGTTCAAAGCTTCAACTTTTACTTCGAAAATAAGATAAGTTTTGATAAGCATAGCGCTTATCGTATTAATTTTTTAAATTACGATAATGGAAAAGCGTAAATTAAGTTTCTGGCAAATTTGGAACATGAGTTTCGGTTTTCTAGGAATACAATTTGGTTTTGCACTGCAAAACGCAAACACTTCAAGAATTTTTGAAACATTAGGTGCAAAAGTTGATGAAATCCCTATTTTATGGATTGCTGCTCCTGTAACAGGTTTAGTTATCCAACCCATAATTGGTTATTTTAGCGATAGAACTTGGACAAGATTAGGCCGACGCAGACCTTATTTTCTGATAGGCGCCATTTTATCATCGATAGCTTTGTTCATAATGCCCAATTCGCCTACGTTGTGGATTGCCGCAGGAACATTATGGATGATGGATGCCTCAATCAACGTTTCGATGGAACCTTTCCGTGCCTTTGTTGGGGATAATTTACCCGAAAAGCAGCGTACCTTAGGTTTTGCCATGCAAAGTTTTTTCATTGGATTGGGTGCCGTTGTCGGTTCATTACTTCCTTACATTTTCACAAACGTTTTTGGCGTAAGCAATACTGCAGCTGAAGGAATCATCCCAGATTCTGTAAAATGGTCCTTCTATATAGGAGGAGTTGTTTTTCTACTGGCTGTATTGTGGACGGTTTTTAAATCTACTGAATATTCTCCTGCAGAATTAGAAGCTTTTGAACAAAAAGACAGAGACACTAAAGAAGTAGCTCCAATTGAAACTGAGTTGGAGGCTAAAGCAAATATCAAAAGACAATTCAATTTAGGACTTGTAATGACTTTATTAGGAAGTGTCATTTCTTTTATTATTTACGAAAACGAACTTACTAAAGAGCTATACATTTTATTTGTAGGCTTAATTGTGATTGGAATTTTATTCATGGTTACCGCCAGACTTAGAGTTGTCCAAATAAAAAATGGTTTTACAATCATCATGACCGATTTATTGAACATGCCCACCACAATGAAAAAATTGGCTTGGGTTCAATTTTTTTCTTGGTTTGCACTTTTCTCCATGTGGATTTACACGACTCAAGCCGTTACACAACATATTTTTGGAACAACAGATACAACTTCAAAAGTGTATAATGATGCTGCTGACTGGGTATCCGTACTTTTCACTGTTTATAATGGAGTAGCCGCTGCAGTTGCTTTTCTATTGCCTGTAATAGCAAAAAAAGTAGGCGTTCGATCCACCCATTTATTGGCATTGTGCTCTGGTGGTGTAGGATTACTTTCTATTTATTTTATTGGAGACAAATATTTATTATTAATTCCAATGTTAGGAGTTGGTATAGCATGGGCCAGTATTTTATCAATGCCTTACGCTATGTTATCAGGTGCTTTACCCGCTGCAAAAATGGGTTATTACATGGGAGTTTTCAACTTTTTTGTAGTTATTCCTCAAATTGTTGCCGCAACAATCTTAGGTTTTATTGTCAAACAATTTTTCCAAAACGAACCTATTTACGCATTATTAATTGGCGGAGTATCGATGATATTTGCCGGTTTACTTACCCTTAGAGTAAACAACAGAACAAAAATTGAAATTCATGAATAATAGAAAAGCATTCATATTTGACCTGGACGGAGTGATTGTAGACACAGCAAAATACCATTATTTAGCGTGGCAAAAAATCGCAAATGAGTTAAATATTGAATTTACACTGGAACATAATGAATTATTAAAAGGAGTAAGCCGCGTGCGTTCTTTGGATATTATATTAGAATTAGGAAAAGTGGAAGCTTCGCAAGAAGACAAAGACAGATGGTTAGTTCAAAAAAACGAGGATTATTTATCCTATTTAGTTGACATGGACGAAAACGAAATTCTCCCTGGCGTTTTTCCAGTTTTGAAATTTCTAAAAGAAAAAAATCAACCGATAGCATTGGGTTCAGCCAGTAAAAATGCGAGACCCATTCTGGAGAAAACTGGAATATTATCTTATTTTGATGCTATCGTAGATGGAAATGATGTTACCAATGCTAAACCTGATCCTGAAGTTTTCCTGATTGCAGCTAAATTATTAGACACAAAACCGGAAAATGCCTTTGTTTTTGAAGATTCAGTGGCAGGAGTTCAAGCGGCCAATATTGGAAACATGACCAGTATAGGAATCGGGGAATCTGGTATTTTGCATGAAGCAAAATACATCTTTAAAGATTTCACAGCAATAGACACCAACTTCATAGAAGATTTAATAAACAGATAGAATAAAAAATAAGAGGTTCCATAAACGGTGGCAAAACCATAACAGAGAACCTTTAAACCATACATTTTTCAAACTTTAAACAACAAAGAAAGAATGAATCAAGATTATATAAAACCAGATAATTGGTCCATCATAGAAGAAGGATTTGATGTAGAGAGCGTAAAATCATCTGAAAGTTTGTTCAGCATTGGGAACGGTGCAATGGGACAACGTGCTAATTTTGAAGAAAATTATACTGGTGAAACATTCCAGGGAAGTTATATCGCCGGAATATATTATCCGGACAAGACTAAAGTGGGCTGGTGGAAAAACGGTTATCCGGAATATTTTGCCAAAGTTCTAAATGCTCCAAACTGGATTGGAATCGACATCGAAATCAACGGAGAAAAACTGGATTTGAATGCCTGTACCGAAGTCAAAAATTTTCGTCGTGAGCTGAATATGAAAGAAGGTTGGTACAATCGTTCTTTTGAAGCGACTTTAAAAAACGGAACCGAAATCGCAGTTACTATTCGTCGTTTTCTTTCTATCGTTCTGGATGAAATTGGGGTTATCAATTATGAAATCACACCTTTGAACAAAGATTCAAAAATAGTTTACAAACCGTATATTGATGCTGGTGTAACCAATGAAGATGCTAACTGGGAAGAAAAATTTTGGGAACCGCTTGACGTAAAAAAATCAGGAAATGAAGCTTTTGTAACGGCTCAAACGTTCAAAACACATTTCAAAGTAACTACTTTCATGCAGAATAGCATTTTGTCTAATGGCGAAAAAACGGCTATTTCTCCTTCCAATATTGATGCAACTTCTGATAAAATTCAATTTAGTTATGATGTAATTGTGGCTCAAGGCCAAAAATCATCCATCCAAAAAATTGGGGGTTATACTGTTTCTTTAAACCATGAAAATACCGTTACTGCAGCTGAGAAAGTGATTCAATCTGCATTAGCATCAGGATACGACAAAATGTTACAGGACCAAATTGATGCTTGGGCAAAAATTTGGGAAATGTCAGACATCACCATTGATGGCGATGTAAAAGCACAACAAGGAATCCGTTTCAATATTTTTCAGTTGAACCAAACCTATTTAGGAAAAGATTCTCGTTTAAATATTGGACCAAAAGGATTCACAGGAGAAAAATACGGTGGATCTACGTATTGGGATACCGAAGCATACTGCATACCGTTTTACATGGCGACCAAAGACCAAGAAGTAGCTCGAAATCTATTGACATACCGCTACAATCAATTGGACAAAGCCATAGAAAATGCTGCCAAATTAGGATTTACTAACGGTGCTGCTTTGTACCCAATGGTAACAATGAATGGCGAGGAATGTCATAACGAATGGGAAATTACTTTTGAAGAAATTCATAGAAATGGAGCCATTGCATTTGCCATTTATAACTTTTACAGATACACTGGCGATTACAGTTACATTCCTGAAAAAGGACTGGAAGTATTAATAGGAATTGCTCGTTTTTGGCATCAAAGAGCTAACTTTTCAACTAATTTAAACCAATACGTAATTCTTGGTGTTACAGGTCCAAACGAATATGAAAACAACGTAAACAATAATTTCTACACGAATTATATTGCAAAATGGTGTCTGGAATATACCTACGAGCAAATTCAAAAAGTGTCTCTGGAATATCCTTCAGATCACAAAAGAATTACCGAAAAAGTAAAAATATCGGATTCAGAATTACAATCTTGGAAAAAAGTTTCGGATAATATGTACTTCCCTTTTTCGGAAGAACATAACGTGTATTTGCAACAAGACGGTTTCTTGGACAAAGAATTAGTTCGTGTAGCTGATTTGGATAAAAGCCAAAGACCAATCAATCAAAAATGGTCTTGGGACCGAATTTTACGTTCGCCGTACATCAAACAAGCCGATGTTTTGCAGTGCTTCTATTTCTTTGAAGATCATTTTTCGAAAGAAGAACTGAAAAACAATTTTGAATTTTACGAATCATTTACCGTTCATGAAAGTTCACTTTCACCTTGCGTGCATTCGATTCAAGCGGCTTTATTAGACAAAATGGATATGGCATACACGTTCTATTTGAGAACTTCTCGTCTGGATTTAGATGATTATAACAAAGAAGTGGAAGAAGGTTGTCACATTACCTCAATGGCCGGAACCTGGATGAGTATCGTGGAAGGTTTTGGCGGAATGAGAATTAAGGACGACACACTTCATTTTTCTCCAAAAATTCCAAAAGAATGGGAAGGGTATTCCTTTAAAATCAATTTCAGAAATCAAATTCTGAAAGTGACGGTGAATCATACAGAAACTTCATTTTCAATTATTGGAAACAAAGAATTGGAAATCGTAGTAAATGGCAAGACTCTTGTGGTCACTGCAGAAAATTTAGTTACCGTAAACTAAACAATTGCTAGAACTTGTAGTTAATTCTATCATTTGATCCCAAGCCTCGCTAGGCTTACTAACAATCCCAATAACATTGGGATTGTTTAATTGATAACTGTTCTTAATTCAAATTTGAGCATTTCAATTTCTATAAAATCGGCTGACTAGTTTAAAGTAAAAAACTTTATTTTAAGTTAGCGAAAAATCTAAATGTCAATAAAATATATTTCACAATGCATAAAACAGGTTCGTTTCCGTTCATAAATAGGAGCTTTCTAAAAAAAATAACCTTATTCCTTTTTTTTATGTCTTTAACTTTAAATGCTCAAATCGACAAAATTGAACCGCCTTTTTGGTACGCAGGAATGCAAAATCCAGAACTGCAAATTCTTTTTTATGGCAAAGACATTTCTCAATACCAAGTCACAGTTTCTAATGGCATAAAAATAACTAACGTTAAAAGAACGGAAAACTCCAACTACATTTTTGTTACCATTGACACCAAAAAAGTGGCTGCCTCTGATTTCGTTTTTACTTTTAAAAACAACAACAAAGAAACGTTTACACAAAAATACAGCTTGCGCCAAAGAAGAGAAAATTCAGCGCAACGCAAAAGCTTTGATTCTTCGGATATGATGTATTTATTGATGCCGGATCGCTTTGCCAATGGAAACAGAAACAACGACAGTGAAAACGCCACCCAAGAAAAATACAATAGAGAATCACCTGGCGGAAGACACGGTGGCGATATTGAAGGCATCATAAAAAACTTAGATTATATAGCAGAACTGGGCGCAACGACCATTTGGAGTACGCCACTTTGCGAGGATAATGACGCTAGACATTCGTATCATACCTATGGTCAATCTGATGTTTATAAAATAGATCCACGTTTCGGGACTAATGCAGATTATGTTCGATTGGCTGCCGAAATGCATAAAAGAGACATGAAACTCGTGATGGATTATGTGACGAATCACTGGGGAATTGAACATTGGATGATGAAAGATTTACCTACAAAAGAATGGATCAATCAATTTGACACCTACACACAAACCAATCATAAAAGAACGGTCATTCACGACACCAATGCAGCTGAAATTGATAAAAAAGTAGCGATAGACGGTTGGTTTGTTCCATCGATGCCCGATTTAAATTTAAAGAATCCTTTGACTTTAAAATACCTGATTCAAAATGCCATTTGGTGGATTGAATATGCTGATTTAGATGGTTTCAGAGTCGACACGTATAATTATTCAGACCCAAAAGGAATCGCAAAATGGACAAAATCCATTACGGATGAATACCCAAATTTTAATATTGTAGGGGAAGTTTGGATGCAAAGTCAAGCGCAAATGGCGTATTGGCAAAAAGACAGTAAAATTGCTGAAATACAAAATTACAACTCGTATTTACCTAGTGTAATGGATTTTACATTATATGAGGCAACCAGCAAAGCGTTCAGTGAAGACGAAGGAACTTGGGACAAAGGAGTGGTGAAAATGTATGATAATTTTACAAATGATTTTCTGTATCCAAACATCAATAATATGTTGATTTTTGTTGAAAATCACGACACGAATCGTTTCAATCAAACCTACGGAAACGACATCAGAAAATACAAGATGGCAATGACTTTGATGGCTACCGTTCGTGGAATTCCTCAATTGTATTATGGAAGTGAAATAGGTATGGCCGGTGATAAAAACAAAGGCGATGCTGATATTCGTCAAGATTTCCCTGGCGGTTGGGAAGGCGATCAAAACAATGCTTTCATCAAAGAAGGAAGAACTCCGGGACAAAGCGATTATTTTAATTTTACTTCTAAATTATTCAATTGGAGAAAAACAAAAGCGGCGGTTCATTTTGGAAAAATGACACATTACATTCCGGAGAATAATATCTACGTTTATTTTAGATACAACAAAGATGAAACGGTGATGGTTCTAATGAACAATAGTAATGAGACCAAAACTGTCAATACACATCGTTTCAAAGAAAACATCAAAGACTTTAAAACCGGAAAAGATGTAATTTCTGAACTTACATTTGACGTTACAAACGAAATTATAATAGAACCTAAGTCCGTTTTGATTTTAGAACTTAAGTAATTTGAACCTTGTAAAGCATTTAAGCGATTTGATAATTCCTTATATGTTTCAAAAAAAAATAATCATTTAATGCTATAAAAATGAAAAAATATTCAATCCCACTTTTACTATTAACCATGACAATAATAAGTAGTTGCTCCAGTACACAAACAGTTGCTGAGAGTAACAAAACACCTTTCGTTTGGGAAGGAGCGAATGTTTATTTCTTAATGACAGACCGTTTTAATAATGGCGACACTTCAAATGATATAAACTTCAACAGAACCAAAACAACGGGAAAACTTCGTGGTTTTGAAGGTGGTGATATCAAAGGAATTTCTCAAAAAATTGACGAAGGTTATTTTGATAAATTAGGAATTAATGCCATTTGGTTTACACCAATAGTGGAGCAAATTCACGATGGTGTTGATGAAGGAACCGGTTTAAGTTATGGCTTTCATGGCTATTGGGCAAAAGACTGGACGAACTTAGATCCTAACTTTGGAACAAAAGAAGATTTGGCTGCATTAGTTCAAAAAGCACACGCACACGGAATCCGAATCATTCTTGATGGCGTAATCAATCATACCGGTCCCGTAACTCCCAAAGATACGGTTTGGCCAAATGACTGGGTGCGAACAGGACCCAATTGCGATTACAAATCGTTTGAAAATACAACTGCGTGTACGCTGGTTTCTAATCTTCCGGATATAAAAACAGAAAACAATCAAGCTGTCGCTTTACCTCCTTTTTTAATCGAAAAATGGAAGAAAGAAGGACGTTACGAACAAGAAATGAAAGAACTTGATGCGTTTTTTGCGCGCACGGGATATCCAAGAGCGCCAAAATATTACATCATCAAATGGTTGACGGATTATATTACGGATTACGGAATTGACGGTTATCGTGGCGACACGGTAAAACATACCGATGAAACGGTTTGGGCTGATTTCAAGACCCAATGTGATTATGCTTTTGCAACTTGGAAGAAAAACAATCCGACAAAAGTTTTAGATAATAATCCTTTTTACACCATTGCTGAAGTTTATAATTATGGTATCAGCGGCGGACAAGATTTTGATTTTGGAGACAAAAAAATAAACTATTTTAAAAATGGTTTCAACAATATGATCAATTTTGAGTTCAAATGGGATGCACAAAAAGACTATGAATTTATATTTTCCAAATATTCTGATAAGTTAAACAATGACTTAAAAGGATATAGTGTTTTGAACTATTTGTCTTCACACGATGACGGCGGACCATTTGATGCAAATCGTACCAAAACTATAGAAAGCGGAACAAAATTATTACTGAGTCCTGGACTTTCTCAAGTATATTATGGTGATGAAAGCGCTCGTTCTTTAGTTATCGAAGGAACAAAAGGCGATGCAACATTACGTTCATTTATGAATTGGGAAGCTATCAAATCAAATCCTGAAACCCAAAAAACATTGTTGCATTGGCAAAAATTAGGTCAATTCAGGAAAAACCATCCTTCGATTGGAGCAGGAATTCACAAGCAAATTTCGGCTCAACCGTATGTTTTTAGCAGAACTTTCTCTAAAGGAGATTATACAGATAAAGTAGTTGTTGGATTGGATTTGGTAATTGGTACAAAAGAACTTGCTGTAGATTCAATTTTCGCAGACGGCACATCATTAAAAGATGCCTATTCCGGAAAAGAAGCAATTGTTTCCAATGGAAAAGTGACAATCAATACTGAATTTGATATTGTTTTATTAGAATTGAAAAAATAATTCGAAAATAATTTCATCCAAACGCCTTTAGAAATGAAGGCGTTTTTTTTATGTTTACCTTTACCAAAAAATAAAAGACAATGCTCAAAATTGGACATCGTGGTGCAAAAGGACATGAACCCGAGAATACCTTTATTTCGTTCCAAAAAGCATTAGACATGCAAGTGGACGGCATTGAACTTGACGTGCATTTGAGTGCTGATGGCGAAATAATGGTTATTCATGACGAATCTATTGACCGAACGACCAACGGAAAAGGTTTTGTAAATGCATTATCTTTGCGCGAATTGAAAGCCTTTAGAATAAATGGAGAGCAGCAAATCCCAACTCTGAAGGAGGTTTTTGATTTGGTAAACCAAGATTGTTTTATCAATATTGAGCTCAAAAGTTATGAGGCAACCGATAAAGTAGTTTCGCTTATTGAAAAATACGTCACTAAAAAAGGATGGAAATACGACCGGTTTTTAATTTCCAGTTTTGATTGGAATGCGCTGCAACAAGTGGCGTTTTTAAATGATAAAATCCCTATTGGCGTTTTAACGGAAACCGATTTAGACTTGGCTTTGGCTTTCGCCAAATTCATTCAGGCAAAATCCATTCATCCGCATTTTCATTTATTGACAAAAGAAAACACGGCAAAAATACAGGAAAAAGGATTGCAGGTTTTCCCTTGGACCATCAATGAATTAGAAGACATTCAAAAAATAAAAACATTCAACGTAAACGGAATCATCACTGATTTCCCAAATAGAATATGAACCAGAATTACGATATAATAATAGTAGGCGGCGGTGCGGCAGGTTTTTTTACAGCGATTAATATTGTGGAAAAAAATCCAAAATTAAAAGTTGCAATTCTGGAACGCGGAGCTGAAGTATTGCAAAAAGTTAGAATTTCCGGTGGCGGAAGATGCAACGTAACGCACGCTTGTTTTGAACCGAATGAATTGGTGAAGTTTTATCCGCGTGGCGAAAAAGAATTACGCGGTCCTTTTCATCAGTTTTGTTCTGGAGATACGATTGAATGGTTCGAGAAACATGGCGTAGAACTCAAAATTGAAACGGATGGACGCATGTTTCCCGTTTCGAATTCATCTCAAACAATTATTGATTGTTTCCTGAAAGCAACACAAAAACTAGGAATTGCAGTGCTTACGGGACAAAGTGTGCAATCTATTTTCAATGCCGAAGTTTCGGGAGGAAATTTTTGGAAAATTGAAACCCAAACCGAAAATTATCTTGCCGAAAAGCTGATTTTAGCCACAGGGAGCAATCCTAAAGTATGGGAAATGTTACAGAATTTTGGTCACGCAGTTATCAGCCCGGTTCCTTCCCTATTCACTTTCAACATCAAAGATTCCAGAATAAAAGAATTACCCGGAGTTGCGGCACAAGTTACCGTAAAAGTAAAAGACACCAAACTTACTTCAACGGGACCGTTGTTAATTACCCATTGGGGAATGAGCGGGCCCGCAATTTTGAAACTCTCCGCTTGGGGTGCCCGAATCTTGCATGACAAAAATTATCAGTTTACCATTTTCGTAAATTGGTTGAATGATGAAGACACTGCTGATGTCGAGAAAAAGCTAAAAGATTTAAAACAAGAACACGCTAAAAAATCAGTTTCAAAAAAATCACCTTTCGAATTAACCAATCGATTATGGGAAAGTTTAGTGCTTGCTTCCGGAATTGAAGTGGAGACGAAATGGGCCGATTTATCTAAAATACAATTGCAAAATCTAGCCAATCAGTTGACGAATGGGACTTTTCAGGTAAACGGAAAAAGCACGTTTAAGGAAGAATTTGTAACTGCTGGCGGGATTGATTTAAAAGAAATCAACTTCAAAACAATGGAAAGCAAACTACACGAAAATCTTTATTTTGCTGGTGAAATCGTGAATATTGATGCCATTACAGGCGGATTCAATTTTCAGAATGCGTGGACCAGCGGGTTTATTGTGGCAAATGCCGTTTAGACCAAAGTCATTATACTACAAAACTTTAATTAAGAGAACTTTAGTTTTTGATTAACATGAATTTATTATTCTGTTTTCATTTTCACCGAATGATTTGAATATGTTTGTAATCAAAATATTACGAATGATTAAAAGCTACTTTTTTGTTTTCTTACTGTTTTTTGTACTTCAATCTGGTTTCTCACAAACCGAAAAATTAATTCACGGAAAAGTTTTACACGAACAATTTCCAGTGGAAAAAGTTGAGGTTGCTAATTTTAGTTCTAAAAAAATCACCCTTACTAATGCATCCGGGGAATTTTCTATTTTGGCAAAATCGGGTGACGAACTCATTTTTATTTCGAAAAACCATGATGTCAAAAAATTTGTCTTGGATGAAAAGACCATTAGCAAAAACAACCTCATCATTTTGTTAATCCTAAAACCAGAAGAATTAAAAGAGGTTATGGTTACAAAAATGCCTTCCATTAAATTAAGCACTGATAAAGCGTATGAACAAGGAAAGCTTGATAAATTAGCTTTAGAGAAAGCCGCAAGAACTCTAAAAAACTCCGGAGTTTACACCGGAACTATTGAAAACGGCATGGATTTTATGCGAATTGGCGGAATGATTTTAGGACTATTCAAAAAAGAAAAAGAGGAAGTTCCAGAAAATAAGCCACAAATTGAATTCAAACAATTGGCAAAAAGCAGCTGTGATGAAAAGTTTTATTTTCAAACTTTAAAATTAAAACCAGACCAAATAGATCTTTTCCTCGAATTTTGCGATGCAGATCCAAAATCAAAAACAGTAGCTGAAAGCAACAATGTATTAAGTGTAATGGATTTTTTGCTTGCGAAAAATATTGAATTTAAAAAACTATAAACAGAATACTATCGATTCAACCACCAAATACTTCCATTTAAAACGGCGGCAAAACTTACCCAAGCCAAATACGGAAGGAATAAATAGCCCGCAATTTTATTGATTTTGGCAAATTGAACGTACGTTTCAAAAATCATCAACCACAATACAATAATTTCTAATCCGGCTAGCATTGGGTTGTGTAATCCAAAGAATAAATACGACCATAAAGCATTTAATGCCAATTGTATCGCAAAGAAAACCAAAGCTTTTTTCACAACTTCTTTTTCAGTTTCTATTCGATCCCAAACTAATCCTGCCGCAACACCCATCATCACATAAAGCATACTCCAAACGGGTGCAAAAATCCAATTGGGCGGATTAAAACTTGGTTTTATTAAAGTGGGATACCACGTTGTAATGGCAGAACGAGTAACTATTCCAGAGAAATAACCAATGGCAAGACACGTAACAACAACTGCTAATATTCGGGTGATTTTATTCATTTTTATATTTTTCTAATGCGAGCCAAATTTAATCAAAAGTTTAGTACAATTCGACAAATAAACAAATCTGCTTGTAAATCAAAAAAAGTATCTTTGCGTAAATTTATACATTCATGATTTCAGTAAACGATTTTATTCCATCAAAATATACGCATTCGATTGAAAAGGGAAATTTTCAATGGAGCGCACCCAGCAACATTGCCCTTGTAAAATATTGGGGAAAAAAGGACAATCAAATTCCAGCGAATCCTTCGGTGAGTTTTACCTTGAATAATTGTAAAACGATTACCAAATTGGCTTTCGCCAAAAAAGAAAACGATGATACATTTTCATTTGATTTACTTTTTGAAGGACAACCAAAAGAAGATTTCAAACCGAAAATTCAAAAGTTTTTGGAACGAATAGAAATCTATTTGCCGTTTTTAAAAGAATATCACTTTACGATTGACACGGAAAATACCTTTCCACACAGTTCCGGAATAGCTTCATCAGCATCTGGAATGGCAGCTTTGGCGATGAACTTGATGAGTTTAGAAAAAGCGTTACATCCTGAAATGACTGAGGAATATTTCTATCAAAAAGCATCTTTATTAGCGCGTTTGGGTTCTGGAAGCGCTTGTAGAAGTGTAAAAGGACAAGTGGTAGTTTGGGGTAATCATGCAAATATTTCCGGAAGTTCTGATTTATTTGGAGTTGTATTTCCAAATGCGATTCATACTAATTTTAAGAATTTTCAAGATACTATTTTACTGGTTGACAAAGGTGAAAAACAAGTTTCAAGTACCATTGGGCATGATTTAATGCACAACCATCCTTTTGCCGAAAGGCGATTTGCACAAGCCCATGAAAACTTGGATCAACTAATTTCAATTTTTGAAAGTGGAAATCTGGACGAATTCATCAAAATTGTAGAGAGCGAAGCCTTGACTTTGCATGCCATGATGATGACCTCGATGCCTTATTTTATATTGATGAAACCGAATACTTTAGAGATTATAAATGCGATTTGGAAATTTAGAAATGAGACTAAAATTCCGGTTTGTTTCACGCTGGATGCTGGTGCAAATGTGCATGTTTTATATCCTGAAAATGTTGCCAAAACAGTTTTACAATTTATTAAGAACGAATTAGTTGGCTATTGTCAAAATGGTCAGTACATTTGTGACGAAATTGGAAATGGGGCTTTGTTGATTTAATTTGTTTTTTTCCTATCTTTATTTTTTAAAGAACTAAAATTATGGATATTCAATCCGAGAAATTAGAATTGATAAAAATGTTGTTAGAAACTGACGACAAGACTATAATCGAGACTATCAAAAACATTTTCAAAGCACAAAAAAAAGATGTCTGGAAAGAATTATCTCCTGAACAACAAGAAGAAATTGATCTTGAAATTCTAGAGGCAAATCGAGGAGACCAAGTTGATTTATAAAAACTATTTGTTACAACATATAATTATCAAGCTTAAATTGTTAATTTACACCCCAATATGAAAGGACCTTTATTTTATTCAAAAATATTACTCTTTGGAGAATACGGAATCATTCGTGACTCAAAAGGGCTTTCAATTCCATACAATTTTTATAATGGTGCGCTTAAAAGAGATGAAAATCCATCTGAAGAAGCCATCAAATCTAATGGTCACTTGAGACGTTTTGTAACTTATTTAGAAACTTTGCAAAACGAACAATCTGACTTAGTTACTTTTGACCTGACTGCATTGAAAAACGATGTTGAAACTGGAATGTATTTTGATTCCAGTATTCCTCAAGGCTATGGCGTAGGCAGCAGTGGCGCGCTTGTAGCGGCTATTTATGATAAATATGCACAAAATAAAATCACTGTTCTGGAAAATCTGACCCGTGAAAAATTATTGCAGTTAAAAAATATATTTTCTCAAATGGAGAGTTTTTTCCACGGAAAAAGTTCTGGCTTAGATCCTTTGAACAGTTATTTAAGCATCCCGATTCTGATTAATTCTAAAGACAATATTGAAGCAACCGGAATTCCTACTCAAAGTTTTGACGGAAAAGGCGCAGTGTTTTTATTAGATTCAGGAATTGTAGGTGAAACTGCTCCGATGGTGAATATTTTCATGGAAAGTCTGAAAGACAAAGGTTTCCGTGCGATGTTGAAAAATCAATTTGTAAAATACACGGATGCTTGTGTGGAAAATTTCCTTGGCGGAGACATGAAATCATTGTTCATGAACACCAAGAAATTATCAAAAGTAGTTTTGAATAACTTCAAACCAATGATTCCGGAACAATTTCACGGAATTTGGCAACAAGGAATTGACAGCAATGATTATTATTTAAAATTATGTGGTTCTGGCGGTGGCGGTTATATCTTAGGTTTCACCGAAGATTTAGAAAAAGCCAAAGCGTCTTTGAAAGATTACAAACTAGAAGTAGTCTATCAGTTTTAAAAATTTCCAACTACTACAAATTTAAGCTGACAGCACAATTTTGTGTAATAAATAGTATTCAGTTGGCATCCTATAGATATATATTCCATTTTTTTGGAAAACAACTAATTTCAAATTAGAAAAACACGAATTTACTGGGTCAAATAACCTTGTAACATTCGTGTTTTTTTATGCTTCCGTGGCAATGCGTTTATTGAAAAATAATATGTTTTTTGGCAAAACCTTAAAAACAAAAATTAAATTATTCAATACAAATAAATTTGAAATAAATTTAAACCAAATCTTACATTTCAATAAAAACAGCTTATCTTTAAGCATCTGATTTTTTTTGCCCCACTACCTACAAAAAAACTATATGACTGAAAATAAAATTCTTGAAAATTTTAAGCGAAGTAATATTTTCATTCCTCTGATTATAATAATTATATCTTGCTCTTCGTTGATTATCATCAACTACCTGACCATTAAAATCTTGTCGGCATCCAGAGCGTATGTAAATGGAGAATCTCATTATTCTAAAGGACAAAAAGATGCAACACGCCACCTCATCACTTATTTATTTACTAATGACACCACTCAATGGAAACTATTCCACGAAGAATTGAGTGTTCCTATAGGAGATAAAACTGCACGAATTGGCTTAGTTAACAATAGCGATATTGAAATAATCAAAGATGGATTTAGAGCTGGTCGAAATGACGAGAGAGATCTTGATGATATAATTTGGTTATTTAAACATTTTCACTCCGTTCCTTTTTTAGCAAAAGCGATCAATGAATGGGAAAAAGGAGATCAATTAATTGACCAATTGGCATTGATTGGAAATGAAGTCCATAAAAAAATAAGTGCCAATACTTTAAGCCCAGACGAAAAAGAAAAAATTTTGCAACAGATAAATAGCATTACCTATAAACTAACTATAAATGAGCGTAATTTCTCTGATTCACTAGGAGAAGGCACTCGCTTAATTAAAACCTATCTTCTTTTTACCAATATCTTTTTTACGTTAATAATCATTGGAAGTGTCAGTATTTATTACTCCGTAATGATTAACAAGCTCAGACGCTCGAAACAAGAAACAGAAGATAAAAACAGAAATTTAATACTAGCCAATAAAGAACTTGATAAGTTTGTATACAGCGCTTCTCATGATCTAAGGTCGCCCATCTCTTCCTTGAAAGGATTAATAGAAATTATAAAATTAGAAGATGATTTGGATGAAATTAGAGATTATTTAGACTTAATGCATCAAAGTCTTGATAAGCAAGATCAATTTATAAGAGAGATAATCGATTACTCCAGAAATAAAAGAAAAAAAGTAACTGCTGCTTCTGTTAGTCTAAATGAAATTATAGATGAAATTATTTCTCAACATTTTTATATCAAAGGAACCAATGAAATTGCCATCAAAAAAGACTTATCCGTTGATGAAGTCCAAAGTGATGGTTTGCGATTAAAGATTATCTTAAATAACTTACTATCAAATGCTATCAAATATTCTGACGAGAAAAAAGAGAAACGTTATATTTCTATTAAAACGTATACCAAAGGGGAATTTTACAAAATAGAAATTGAAGATAATGGCATTGGAATTAATAAAGAATACCAAGTCAAAATTTTCGAAATGTTTTTTGTAACCAATAACAATAAGAAAGGTTCTGGTTTAGGTCTTTACTTAGTAAAAGAAGCTGTTGAAAATCTTAAAGGAAACATAACCGTAGATTCAAAAATGAATATAGGAAGTAAATTTATAGTAACGATACCTATACAACATGAGTGCCAATTATAAAGTTTTGATAATTGACGGCAATGTAATTGATCAAATTGTCACGAAACAATTACTAAGGAAACACTGGGTGTAACTGAAATAAGCACTGCAAATAATGGCGAAGAAGCAATTCAATGGCTTACTAATTACAGAATCAGTCTGAAGAATCGCTACTTATTCTGTTAGACATTAAAATGCCCGAAATGGATGGATTCGAATTCCTTTTAGCATATGAAATGCTCTCCGGAGAATTGAAAAAGGAAACTCAAATTTTCATGCTTTCCTCCACATTAGACCCAAACGATATTACACGTGCAAAAAGAATAAATACGTCAAAACTCTTTTGAGTAAACCTTTACCAATTAAAAAATTTGGCGAAATGATTTATCCTCATTGTTCCCTATAATAATGCAATTGATTTTGAATCAAATGAAATTAGATTTATCTCCAATAGAATTATCCAAAATAAGGGTAGTATTTCCCAATATCCTCTTAAAAGAATTCCCGTTTATGAGTTTTTGTAAAGAAATCAAGTTGATTTTAAAAACAAAAACCTAAATTTGAAAATGAATAGGCAAGTTTGCTATAACAATTTAAAAACTTGACAAAAAACTACTAATAAACAATGTTAAGCAGGCAACATAAGCTTTTAGTGATGAAAATTGTCAGTTTATTCTCTGTAGTAAGAGGATATAACATTCCAATAATAATTTTGGCGCAATACCTTTCCGCTATATTTATTTTGGCTCCAGAAAAAAGAGCGTTGGACATTCTGCTCGATTTCAATTTATTTATTCTGGTTTTTGCTTCTTCGCTAACAATTGCTTCTGGGTATATTATCAACAATTTTTATGACAGTCGAAAAGATTTAATCAATCGTCCTAATAAGTCGATGCTGGATCGATTAGTGAGTCAAAAAACAAAACTGAGCGTCTATTTTACGATCAATTTTATTGTGGCTTTAATGGCTATGTTTGTTTCCTGGCGGGTACTTTTATTTTTTTCAGGATATATCTTTTTCATCTGGTTTTATTCCCATAAAATAAAAAAATACCCAATAATAGGAAACCTGACTGCTGCATTACTGGCTGTTTTACCTTTTTTTGCCATACTATTGTATTTTTATACTCGGATTCCATATGAAGAGATTGAAAATTACAAAAGACAATTAGGCGTGATTTTTTCTCATGCTGTTTTTTTATTTTTGTTACTATTTATTCGGGAAATGATTAAAGATTTAGAAAATCTAAAAGGTGACTTAGCCAATGATTATAAAACGATTCCTATAGTTTACGGTGAAGAGATATCAAAAAAAATCATTACTGTTTTAACAATTCTAACTATTTTTCCAGTGTACGCTTTAATCGATATTTACGATGTGGGTTACATGGATGTTTATTTTTATTCTTGTCTGATTATCCTGATTTTTTTCTTGGTTTACTTGTGGAAATCAAATGCTAAGCCACAGTTTTTGATGCTTCATAACACCTTAAAATTCCTTATTGTAGCTGGTGTTTTTTGCATTGTATTGATTAATCCGAGTGTTTTATGGCACGGAAAAAGATTGTTGATGGCGGTTTAGATTATTTCTGCTTTGGAATTATAAAAGGTTAAAATCAATTTTCTCAAAAATTCCCAAATACCTCTATTTGGTTAGCCCCGATTACAACGGCATCCTTTTTCTTTTTTCTTTAAAAAGAAAAAGATAGAGTGGAAAGCGGGAAATAGCTCCAAAAAACGAAACTAAAACGAAACTAAAACGTATTAATTAGCTTATTAACTAGATAGTTAGCGTTTTTATAATTGGCTGTTATTGATTGTCAACTATATAAATAGTATCTTTGCACAAATTATTGGAATATTATGAATAACAAGGAAGGCAATAATAAGAAAAGTGGTCCTAGAGCAGCTAGCTCAAGACCAAGTTCGAATAAGCCAAAACCTGCCATGCAGAAGCGCGCTCAAGGGCCGAAAAAAGTTAAAGTAAATACTAAAGTTGCCGATATCGCTACTGATAAAGTAGAGAAAAAACCAAATCAAGCACCAAAGAGACCGAAAGTAAAAGACGAAATTCGTTTGAATAAATACATCGCTAATTCTGGTGCGTGCTCGCGTCGTGATGCTGATATTTATATTCAATCCGGGACTGTAAAAGTAAACGGAATTCCTGTTACCGAAATGGGATACATGGTAAAACCAGGAGATGTTGTGAATTTTGACGGTGCCACTTTGACTCCGGAGAAAAAAGTATACATTTTACTGAACAAACCTAAAAACTTTACAACTGCCATGGACGAAGGTCAGGAGTATCGTAATGTATTGGAACTAGTAAAAGGTTCTACGACTGCAAAAATTGGCGCAGTAGGAAGAATGGACAAGAATACAACTGGTTTGTTATTGTTCACGAATGACACGGATATGATTCGTAAATTTACGTTACCTAGTCAAAAATCATCTAAAATTTACCAAGTTTCATTAGATAAAAACTTAAAATTTGAGGATTTAGAAAAAATAAACAAAGGGTTGACTCTTGACGGACACCGCGTTTTTGTGGAAGATGTAAGTTACATTGACGGAGAAGCTAAAAGTGAAATTGGTCTACAATTAAGATCATCTAACGTAAAAGTGGTTCGTAATATTTTTGAACACTTTAGTTATGATGTATTGCGTATTGACAGAGTTTCTTTTGCCGGTTTGACCAAAAAGAATTTACCAAGAGGAAACTGGAGATTACTTACCGAACAAGAAATTATCAATTTGAAGAACGTTTAATATTTCTTTGAAATTATAAAAATGAAATCCCTTTCGCATAGCGAAATGGGATTTTTTTAATTAAAAATTCAATCCTAAATAAGTATGACACCAGAAAAATTACAATCAATTGCTTTTAAATGGTTTGAAACTTTCAATAATAAAGAATTAGAAAAACTATTGTCTTTGTATGACGAAGATGCCGTGCATTTTAGTCCAAAACTAAAAATGTACAAACCAGAAAGTAACGGTTTTGTTACCGGCAAAGAAGCTTTACGAGAGTGGTGGAAAGATGCTTTTGAGCGTTTACCATCTTTAAATTATAAAGTAAAATCACTTACTGCCAATGGCGACCGCGTTTTTATGGAATACACAAGAACAGTTACTGGCGAAGAAGATTTGCTGGTGGCGGAAGTATTGGACATTAGAGAAGACAAAATAATTGCTTCCCGAGTGTATCACGGATAAGACCTTTTTAGAAGAGCAACAAAAAACCCTACAACAAATTATTTATGTTGTAGGGTTTTTAGTTTTAAAAGAAAATGGACTTATCCTTTTACTTTTTTAAGTGGTTCTGCTTTTTTGTCCAGACCACGTTTTCTCAACAGCGGCTCGATACTTGGTTCGGCACCTCGGAAACGTTTGTACAACACCATCGGATCTTCGGTCCCTCCTTTTTCTAAAACATTCTCACGGAATAATTTGGCTTTTTCAGGATTGAATAAAGTAGTTGTCTTGAATGCTTCAAAAGCATCCGTATCTAAAACCCCTGACCAGATGTAGCTGTAATATCCGGAAGAATATCCTCCAGAGAATATATGACTGAAATACGTACTACGGTATCTTGGAATGATCGATTGAATTAAACCAATTTTTGTCATTGCTGCTTTTTCGAAAGCGTTTGCATCAACGGTAATGTCTTTGGTTTGAGAATGGTATTCTAAATCTAATAAAGAAGCCGCAAGATATTCCGTTGTTGTAAAACCTTGATCAAAAGTGCCAGCTTTCTTCAATTTATTCACTAAAGTTTCTGGTATTACTTCGCCAGTTTTATAATGCTTAGCATACATTTTCAAAACCTCTGGTTCAGCCGCCCAATTCTCCATAATTTGAGAAGGAAGTTCCACAAAATCTCTTGGAACACTTGTTCCCGCTAAACTTTTGTACGTCACATTCGACAATAAACCATGTAAAGAATGTCCAAATTCATGGAAGAAAGTCGTCACTTCATCAAAAGTCAAAAGTGCCGGAGCATTTGCTGATGGTTTTGTAAAATTACAAACGATAGAAACTACTGGAGCAACACGTTTCCCATCAACCGTTTTCTGACTTCTGTATGAAGTCATCCATGCACCGCCACGTTTCGATTCACGCGGATGAAAATCCATATATAAAACACCCAGATGAGTACCATCTTTTTCTGTTACTTCCCAAACAGTTGCGTCTTGATGGTATTTTGGAACATTAGTCAACTCTTTGAATTGTATTCCGTATAGTTTTTCAGTTACCTGAAAAACACCCTTTCTAACATTCTCTAAACTGAAATACGGTTTTAATTCTTCTTCGTCTAAATCAAAACGCTCTTTCCTGATTTTCTCTGTGTAATATCTCCAATCATATGGCTGTACCGCGCCTTTCACTCCTTCTTTATCCATCATTTTCTGAATATCTGCGGCTTCCGTTTTAGCTATTTCCAAAGCTGGTTTCCACAAATCATTCAGCAGCTTGTTTACATTTTCCGGTGTTTTAGCCATCGATTCTTCCAACACATAATTAGAATGCGATTTATAGCCTAACAATCGTGCTTTTTGTCCACGAAGATTTGCTAACTCAACTGCATTCTTCTTATTATCAAATTCATCGTCATGGTTGCCTCTGGTTTGGTACGCATTCCAAATTTGCTTGCGCAATTCTCGATTCGCACTGTATTGCAAAAACGGCATTACACTGGAATTAGAAAGCGTAAAAACCCATTTTCCTTCTTTACCTTTTGCTTTAGCATCAACAGCGGCAGCATCAATTAATCCTTGTGGCAATCCGGCTAAATCTTTTTTGGCATTAATAACCAACTCATATTTATTGGTCTCTGCCAAAATATTCTGTCCGTACTTTAAGCTGGTAATCGAAAGTGCTCCGTTTATTTTCCGTAATATTTCTTTGTCTGCATTCGATAAATTGGCTCCACTTCGAACGAAATCTTTATAGGCATTATCTAAAATTTTAGCTTGCTCTAAATTAACACCCAACGTTTCTTTTTTGTCCCAAAGCGTTTTTACTCTTGCGAATAATTTTTCGTTCAGGTAAATATTATCTCTATGAGCGGAAAGATTTGGTGCTATTTCTTTGGCAATATTCTGAATCTCTTTATTGGTATTCGCCGAATTCAAATTAGAAAAAACCGTATTCACATTTGCCAATAATTCTCCTGCATTTTCCATAGCAAGAATCGTATTCTCAAAAGTGGCCGGTTGTGTATTATTTGCAATAGCGTTAATTTCAGCTTGATGTTTACTGATCCCTTCTAAAATAGCGGGTTTAAAATGTTCATTTTTAATTTTGTCGAAAGGCGGCACATTAAAAGGCGTGTCGTAAGCTTTAAAAAATGGATTCATAGTCGTGTTTTCTTTTTTCTCTTGGGCTTCAATTGTTAGCATATTTCCGATGACCAACAAAATGAAAAAGGATTTTTTTCTCATTTACGTGTAAATTATTAGAACAGTAAATTTAGAGGAAATCTATTTAAAATAAGCACTCCAATGACGCGTTAACTAAATTTTATGAGAAAGAAAAACCGCTTTTTTAAACATATAAATACTGTTATATTATAAATCGAAAAAAAATGAATAAATTAGCTAAATCTATTATCAAACATTCATTATGAGAAAAATAAGCGCACTTTTCATTACATTGACAACTTCTATATTGCTGGTCAACTGTAAACCCGAAGATAAAAAAGAAAGCTTTAGCAGTTTAACAGAAAACTATTTTGACGATAGAAATGCGATGAGCCCTTTGGATGCAACGCAAAATGGTCAAAATGAGTATAACGATCAGTTGCAATTTGAAATGACGGACAGCTACAGAAAGTCGCAAGAAGCATTTTTTGACAAATACCAAACTGCCTTAAAAACTATTAACAAAGAAAACTTATCTGAAGAAGAAAAAAATAGTTATGAAATCATAAAATGGGAAGTTGAGATTGGTAAAAATTTACTAAGACAGCCTACAAATCTTCTACCAGTTCATCAGTTTTGGGGAACGCACCTAACGATGGGACAGTTTGCGGGAGGTACCAGCGCGCAACCTTTTAAAACAGAAAAAGACTATACTAATTTCCTGAAAAGGATGGACAAATATGCTGTTTGGATAGATTCTGCAATGGTGTACATGAAAAAAGGGATGGTAAAAGGAATTGTGCTGCCAAAATCATTAACAACAAAGTTAATTCCACAATTTGCTGAAATGGCTACGCCAAAAATTGAAGATAATTTATTTTACTCCTCGATAAAATTAATGCCTGCCACTTTTTCTGATGCTATAAAAAAAGACTTAACCGCAAAATATACAGCAACCATCAATGATAAATTGATTCCGCAATATAAAAAAATGGCTGATTTCTTGACCAATGAATACCTTCCTGCATCAAGAGCAACCAGCGGAATAGGAAGTTTCCCTTTCGGAAAGGATTTGTACGCTACGTATGTAAAACAATGGACTACAACCGAAATGACTCCGGAGGAAATTCATGAATTGGGATTAAAAGAAGTAGCCCGATTGAGTGCCGAAATGGAAAAAGTAAAAACTCAAGTAGGCTTCAAGGGCACTTTATTGGAATTCTTTGAAGAGGTTAGAAACAAAAAGGAATTAAAACCTTTCACAAAGCCAGAGGAAGTTATTGCCAATTTCCAAAGTATTTATACCCGAATTAAACCGAATGTAGACAAATTATTCGCACTACAACCCAAAACAAAATTTGAAATTAGAAGAACTGAAGCGTTTAGAGAAAAAACGGCAAGTGCCGAATACATGCAAGGAACAGCTGATGGTTCTCGTCCTGGTATTTTTTATGTTCCAATACCGGATGTAGCCAATTATAATCTTTATGGAGATGAAGATTTATTTTTGCACGAAGCCATTCCAGGACATCACTTCCAGATTTCATTACAACAAGAAAATGCCAGTCTTCCTGATTTTAGAAAATTCAATTGGTTTGGTGCTTACGGTGAAGGTTGGGCTTTATATACCGAAAGTTTAGGAAAAGAGCTTGGATTGTATCAAGATCCATATCAATATTTTGGAATGCTTAGTAATGAAATGCACAGAGCAATCCGATTAGTTGTAGATACTGGATTACATTCCAAAGGATGGACTAGAGAACAAGCTATAAAATATTCGTTAGCAAACGAAGCCGAAAGTGAAGCAAGTATTATTCCAGAAATAGAGCGTTATATGGCAATTCCAGGTCAAGCTTTATCTTATAAAATAGGTCAGTTAAAAATTATTGGACTTCGTAAAAAAGCCGAAGCCAAAATGGGTACAAAATTTGATATTAAAAAATTCCACGAAAAAGTATTAGAATCTGGAGTAATGCCTTTAGCGTTATTAGAGATGAAAATTGACGCTTGGATAGAAAGTAAATAATTTTCACTAATACATACAAAAAAAGCTTCTCGATTGAGAAGCTTTTTTTTGTGCGGATAATAGGACTCGAACCTACACGCCTTGCGGCACCAGATCCTAAGTCTGGCATGTCTACCAATTTCACCATATCCGCGCAATTGTGGGTGCAAAGATAAACATAACTTCCAATTTTCAAAGTAAATTTCACAAAAAATATTCATACTCTTTTTTGTACTTTTGAAATATAAACAAAATTCAAATAATGGAAAATATTAAAGCATACGTTCAAGAACACAAAGATCGCTTTATCAACGAGTTAATCGAATTATTGAAAATTCCGTCCGTAAGTGCTGACACTGCTTATTCGCATGATGTTTTTGAAACTGCAGATGCCGTAAAAGCCAGTTTAGAAAAAGCAGGCTGCGATTTTGTTGAAATTTGTGATACTCCAGGTTATCCAATCGTCTATGGTGAAAAAATCATAGACAAATCATTACCAACAGTTTTGGTTTATGGTCATTATGATGTTCAACCACCAGACCCAATGGAATTATGGACTTCACCTCCCTTTGAGCCAGTAATCAAGAAAACAGAAATTCATCCCGAAGGCGCTATTTTTGCCCGTGGATCTTGTGATGACAAAGGCCAAATGTACATGCACGTAAAAGCATTAGAATATATGGTTCAATCCAATACTTTGCCTTGTAACGTAAAATTTATGATTGAAGGCGAAGAGGAAATTGGATCAAAAAGCTTGAGTTGGTTTGTAGAACGCAATCAAGAAAAATTAAAAAACGATGTGATTTTAATTTCGGATACCGGAATGATTTCTAATCAGCAGCCGTCAATTACAACAGGTTTACGTGGATTAAGTTATGTAGAAGTAGAAGTTACGGGACCAAACCGTGATTTGCATTCCGGACTTTATGGTGGTGCTGTTGCAAATCCAATCAATGTTTTAGCAAAGATGATTGCTTCACTTCATGATGAAAACAACCACATTACCATTCCCGGGTTCTATGATAATGTAGCAGAATTATCACTTGAAGAAAGAGCCGAAATGGCTAAAGCGCCTTTCAATTTAGACAATTATAAAAAAGCATTGGACTTAAATGACGTTTATGGCGAAAGCGGCTATGTAACTAACGAAAGAAATTCCATTCGTCCTACACTGGACGTCAACGGAATCTGGGGTGGTTACACCGGAGAAGGTGCCAAAACGGTTATTGCGAGTAAAGCTTTCGCCAAAATTTCGATGCGTTTGGTACCTAATCAAGATTGGGAGCAAATCACTGAACTTTTCACAAAACATTTTACAAGCCTTGCCCCTGCCGGCGTTACCGTAAAAGTAAAACCGCATCATGGCGGTCAGGGATATGTAACCCCAATAGACAGCATTGGCTACAAAGCCGCAAACATGGCGTATACTGAAACCTTCGGCGTTCCCGCAATTCCGGTGCGTTCCGGAGGAAGTATTCCTATCGTAGCATTATTCGAAAAAGAACTGAAAAGCAAGACTATTCTAATGGGATTTGGTCTGGACAGCGATGCCATTCACTCTCCAAACGAACATTTCGGAATCTTTAATTACCTAAAAGGAATTGAAACCATTCCGTTGTTTTACAAATATTTTGTAGAACTGTCTAAATAATAGTTAGCGATATCGTCAGTTCGAGTTTTTTTGTAAAGAGAAACGGAACAAAAAAGTATCGAGAACCTTCATTAAATTTTATATCCGCTCTTATAAACAGAGCGGATTTTTTTTGGGCGTTCCCCGCTGAAAAAAGCGGGTCAGGCTGTCCATTCTCAATCTTTTTATTTTTTGAAACAAAAAAATGAAAAGGATTTCCACTCCCATCCTTAACGCAAACCGCTGACTACCAAAATATTTTTCTCTAAAAACTTGTTTATCTGATTTTATATTCTACATTTGTAGAGCAATGTTTTAATCTGTAGAAATGAAAAATCAAAACAAGTATACAATCATCATCATTCTTTTGTGCATAAGCCTCACTAGTTGCAAAATTAATCAAACCAAAAACGGATTAAAAACTGGAAAATGGATCCAAACCGAAAAATTCATGAACATCGAATCTGTCGCAATAGGAAGATACAAAAAAGGAGATAAAACAGGAACTTGGAAAGAATTCATGAGCGATAGATTACTTTCAAAAGAAAAATATAAAAAAAACAGTTGCCACGTCATCAAATATCATAATACAGGAAAAATTCAACAAATAGGAGTTTCCAATAAAGCCATAATAAATTCAAAAATAGAATGGCTGCCCACTGGAGAATGGAAATTCTATGACTCCGAAGGAATACTACTTGGAACAAAAATCTATGAAAAAGGAATACCTATTCAAGAAATTTACACAAAATAAAAATAAACATGCAACAACTAACAAACGCCGAAGAACAAGTAATGGAGCACCTTTGGAAACTCGAGAAAGCCTTTATGAAAGACTTGCTTGAAGCCTATCCAAAACCAAAACCGGCTACCACAACTGTGGCTACTTTATTAAAAAGAATGATCGATAAGCAATTTGTAGCCTACAGGGAGTTTGGGAACTCACGAGAATATTATCCTTTGGTCAAGAAAACCGATTATTTCTCGAAACACGTCAACGGATTGATTAGTAATTTCTTCAACAATTCGGCATCGCAATTTGCTTCTTTCTTTACCACCGAAACGAATTTGTCTCAAACGGAACTGGAAGAACTTAAGAAAATAATAGACAGTGAAATTCAAAAAAAGAAAAAATGAGCGACTTTCTAATCAAATCGACAATTACTTTATTCATGCTATTGGCGGTGTATTATTTGTTTTTGGAAAAAGAAAAAATACATGTATTCAATAGGTTTTACTTGTTGTTCAGTCTTGTTTTCTCGATGGTGATTCCATTTATAACTATTGAAGTTATTCAGGAAATAACACAACCTACAGTCAATCCGGGAAATATCCAAATACTGCAAGGAAACGCTGTAATACTGGAGGAAACTAACTATCTGGCAATAGGATTATGGAGTTTGTATGGTTTAGTAACACTTATTTTGGCGATACGTTTTATCAGCAATATCAATAAGATTTCGTCTAAAATGAAGTCGACTACACCTATTGACTATAAGAATGCCAAATTGATTTTGGTTCCCGAAAAAACCTTGCCGCATACTTTCCTGAATACGATTTTCATCAACGAAAAGGAATACAACAACCGTCAAATTGAAGCTGAATTGTACACGCACGAACTCACTCATGTATCCCAAAAACACACTTTAGATATTTTGTTCATCGAACTATTGAAAACCGTTTTTTGGTTCAACCCTATTTTTATTTTTTACAAAAAAGCCATACAACTCAACCACGAATTTCTTGCCGATGAGAAAGTAGTGACCTTCTATAACAATGTTCCGTTCTACCAATCTTTATTATTATCGAAAGCAAACGAGAACCAAACTTTTTACTTGGCCAGTAATTTGAATTATTTAATAACTAAAAAACGATTACTCATGATGACAAAAACCACATCAAAAACAGAAGCTTTATTAAAAAAAGCAATGCTAATTCCTGTAGTAACTTCCTTATTGTTTTTATTGTGTACGAAAGTCATTGCACAAGAAACCAATGTAAAAAAAGAAACTACTCCTAAAAAATCTGAAAATTTAATTAAAACGTATTACGACAAAACTACTTTTAAAATCAAAGATGAAAAAGGAAAGGTTGCCAGCGAAAAAAAATACAATGAACTAACTCCTATAGAAAAGAGGGCAATACCTTCTATCCTATCCAAGCAAAAAGAATTGCCTACAAACGAGGAACTTCTGGGGATTTTAAGTAAAGGAGCTCCTGAAGTAATTGAAATTGATGCGTACGATTCTGAAAATCAGTTTGTCCAAAAAGGGGAAAATGAAGTCTATAATACTGCTGGAATAACCGAAAAACCAGATTTTCCGGGAGGAATTATGGAATTTTACAAATTTGTCGGCAATAATTTTAAAACTCCAGAACAACCTAATTTAAAAGGAAAAGTATACATCACCTTTATAATAGAAAAAGACGGCAGTTTAAGCGATATAAAAAACATACGAGATATTGGTTTTGGAACGGGTGAAGAAGCCATACGTGTTTTGAAAATATGCCCGAAATGGATTCCCGGAAAAATGAACGGCGTTCCTGTGAGAGTAATGTATAGCTTACCTATAACTATTCAATCTGGAAAGGCGTAATTGTAAAAAAAGAAATCCGCTTCTTTGAAGCGGATTTATCAAACTAAGGTTTTTGCTTTGAGATAGTGGTGAATTCGTAAGCTTTCAATTTTTGACTTAACAAAGAGTTTATGCGAAACTGTAATTACATTTAAACACACACTATATCAAACAGCTGGTTAGTTGCCTTTGTTTAGTATGTTTCAGAATCTTTAATTCCGTATTTTATTCTTATGTCTTTCAATATTTTGGTAATCCTTATTGCTAAAACTATAAACGCTACGTCATAATTATATTCCTCTGCATACTCAATTGATTGATCAATATGGTATTCAATTCGTGAATAGTAGAACTGGTACATTTTTTTAATGAAGAGTTTCTTATTCTGTTCATTAAGATTGCTGTTTTCTAGTTCCTCAATAAAGTATTGTATTAAGTACAGAACATATTTAAATTGATATTCAAAAGTTATATTGCCCTCTTGTCTAATTTCTAAATCCCGACAGTAAACATCAATTGGAGATTCAAAAACAATATCTTTAAGATTTTCGTGAATTTCTTCTTTGCTAAAGCCAACAAGATGAAATTCTTTTTTTATTTCCTCATAGTCATTTCTAAATCGGTCAATATTCTGATTTTCTATTTGTTGTGTATTTGCTTTTACTTGTTCTTGAAATGAGATATAAATTAAAATCGCACCTAAAATATTTACTAATGGCGCTGTAATTCCCCCAATAGTATCTCCTATTGCTCCAGATTCAGCATTAAATGATATGATTCCGCTAAATTGAGTTAATACTATAGGAGAGACAACAACTAAAAGAAGGAGTCCAATGATTAAGTATTTATAAGATTTGTTCAAAGTTTTTTTAAAATTGCAGAGCTCTTGTGCTACAGCGTGTTTGGGACTAAATTAAGACCTATTTTCGGATTTGCCAAATCTCACAAATACAAAACCAACTTTTCACTAAGCCTATCGCCCAAATCCGTTATTGTATTCTTGTTGGCAGTTTTTATGCAGTTATAAACCTTAAAAATCGTCTTCCAGTGTCTGTAAATTTATAAAGCGCTTCAGGTTTATGAATAATATCGTACGATTCTAATAAAGCGATTAATTTAGTTGTGGTTGCATCATTTTGGATTCTGTAATTATTTTGAATTGCTCTTGTAAGAGTATTAAAAGCCTCTAGTTCATAACTATTATTCATTATTCTTTCTGCTAGCTTTTCAAGTTCAGAATTTGAATCATCTATTTTTTCATCAACTTTTTCTA
Source organism: Flavobacterium yafengii (assembly GCF_030010375.1). GTDB lineage: Bacteria > Bacteroidota > Bacteroidia > Flavobacteriales > Flavobacteriaceae > Flavobacterium > Flavobacterium yafengii. The sequence continues at coordinate 211,422 of NZ_JASCRY010000001.1, forward strand.
CAGTTTTGTCACTTTCAATTTGTTTTTTTAACGATTCAATTTCTGAATTTTTGTCTTGAACTAATTTTGAAAATCTTTCTTCTTGTTTAAAGATTTGTTCCCTTAATTCAATTGATTGTTCAACGGTTAATAACTGTTTACTTTCAATTAAATTTTTATGTTTTGATTTCCAGTTTTCAAAATTGATTGATAGCCAATATGCGCCGTTAGAAAGAAAAGGAATAATGGTCAGTAATATAAGAGTTGATATTAAAGGATAAGTTATCAAATAATGAGTGTCATTATAATTAGCAATTATGTATTCAATTTTATTGATTTTAAATTTATTTTCAGAAACAAAAAAACTTAAATATGGGATTTTCCAATTCCATAAAAGCCAAGAAACTATAAAAGTTCCGAAAAGTGGACTGGTAGTTCGCTCGTATAAAATTGCACTAATCGATTTTTTTATTTCTTCCATAATATTAATTTCATTAATTCTGTTCTTTGAAATTGCCTACAACTTCTATAAAGCCGAAACAAACCCTCTTATACACACCTAATTTTGTGTAGATTAGAGAAAATATGTTTCGCTCTGTGTTTTCCAAATATAATCAAATTTTCTTACAATTTAGTAAAAAACGGCGCATCATTGTAATGCGCTGCGTGAGGGATGGCAGCGAAAATCCTTTATGTTTTTTCTTTAAAAACATAAAGATTGCACCGAACAGCCCGACCTGAAGTTGCGAGGAGGAACGACGAAGCAATTTGCAGGGTCACGCCCATACTTCGGCTACGCTCAGCATAAATAAAGAATTTTAAAAAACAAATCCGCTTCAAAAGGAGCGGATTTATCAAACTAAAAATCTAAAAAAAACTACTAACTAAACTCTTTATCAGGATTATATCCTAAATACGACATGGATTGTTCTTTGAAAACAACACCATATTCCTCTAATTCTTTCAAAATAGGCTCATAGACTTCCTTACGAATAGGCAATTGAACTCCCGGAGTCGTAATTTTACCATTCAATATTAATAAAGTCGCCATGGCAACTGGTAAACCCACTGTTTTTGCCATAGCCGTATACGTTTGATCGTCGCCAATACAAACCATTTTGGAATCTATTTGTTCTTTCTTGCCATGTATTTCGTATCCAAATTTATGATACATGACAATCATATCTTTATCTTTAGGTTGAAGTGTCCAACTATCACTGAGTATTTTCTCTAAAATTTGAGCTGGAGTAGCATTCTTCAACCCTACTTTTTTATCCCGATTGAACAAATCCAATTCTAATAATTTGTCCCACATGATATCATCTTGGTCAATCTTGAGAATCAAACGCGTTTTAATTTCTACAGAATCCGTGGGATGATATGGCAGGAACGAATTCACAAATTCTCGGTAACTCATGTTTTCCGAATCCTCCATAACGTAACTATCATCCGTCATTCCTAATTGCACAAACATATTCCATGCTTTAGAAAAACCAACTCTTCGGATTGTTCCTCTGTATAACGTAAGCACATTGTCTAAGCCATACACACTTCTATATTTCAAGGAATCCCGATTCGAATACGCTTCAAATCGACCATAACCCTCAACATCCAAAAACTCGGTTCTACGGAATAAATTACAATACGGAATGTATTTATAAGTTCCTTCCTGAATAAATTTGGCAGCGCCACCTTGACCGGCAAGAACAACATTTCGTGGTGCCCAGGTAAATTTGTAATTCCAAAGATTCGTATCGGATTCCGGAGCTACAAGTCCGCCACAAAAGGATTCAAAAAGAAGCATTTCTCCGCCTTTTTCCTTAATATCATCAATCACTTTCATCGCACTCATGTGGTCAATCCCAGGATCCAATCCAATTTCATTCATGAAAATCAGATTATTTTCCTTTGCTGCAGCATCTAATTCCTGCATGGCATCACTCACGTAGGAAGCGGTAACCAAATGCTTTTTGTAAACAATACAATCCTTAGCTACCTCAATATGCAAATGAGCCGGCAACATCGAAATAACAATGTTGGCTTTCTCAATAGCTGCTTTTCTTTGATTTTCATCAAAAATATCTAAGGCAATCGCCGTTGCATTGGGATGATTATTTGTCTTTTTTTCAGCTAATGCCAATGACAAATCACCAATAATAAGATGCAAGTTCTCTTTTTCTGATTTACTTAAAAGATAATGTATCAAAGATGAAGCTGATCTTCCTGCCCCGATGATTAAAATTGTTTTCATTTTTTATAATTATAACACAAACATACAAAATTGTTGTATTTATAACAAATAGTGTTGCGAAAAAAATTATACGAGTTATAAAACCTGATTTAGGATAAATCAACCGCTAAAAAGTATCTTACAAAACGTTTTTAATTTAAAGTGAGATGAGATACTTTTGCAATAAAAACAATACTAACATGGACAAAAAGATAATTTCAACAGGAGCTATTTTAGGAATGATTGCTATAATTCTTGGTGCTTTTGGCGCGCATGCCCTAAAAAAAGTACTGTCTATTGAACAATTATCGACTTTTGAAACCGGTGTACGCTACCAAATGTACCATGCACTATTTTTATTGTTTTTTGGACTAATGAAAGACATCCCTCAAAAAACAAAAAAAGCAATCTATTTTTTAGTTCTTTTTGGTGTAATTTTATTCTCTGGGTCTATTTATCTATTAGCGACAAACGACCTTACTACTTTTGATTTTAAAATTATAGGATTCGTGACTCCTATTGGCGGACTCCTATTAATACTGGCCTGGGGCGTTTTATTGATGAATATTATGAATAAAAAATCACAAAATTAGAAGAATCAAACTGTATCTGAAATATAATTTCTACTTTTGCAGTCTATAAAAAGAAACTACACAACAATAAATTTATGGACAATAACACGCTTTTCTCGCAATCGATTTCGTTAAAAGAATTAGGAATTGAAAATGCAAAAATTCATTACCAGTTATCCCCTGAAGAATTACACGACATAACAATAAAATTAGGTCAAGGAATTGAAAGCTCAACCGGTGCATTAGCAGTAAATACAGGTGAATATACTGGTCGTTCTCCTCAAGACCGCTATATAGTAAAAGACAGCATCAGTGAAAATCAAGTTTGGTGGGGAAAAGTAAATATCCCTTTTGAATCAGATGCTTTCGAAGCACTTTACAATAAAGTAACCTCTTATTTATCCAATAAAGAGGTTTACGTAAGAGATTCATATGTATGTTCTGATCCAAATTACAGATTAAACGTTCGCGTAATCACAGAAACTCCTTGGGCAAATTTATTTTGTTACAATATGTTTTTGAGACCTGAAATGGACGAATTAGCAAACTTCGATCCAGAATGGACTTTACTTTGCGTGCCTAGCTTTATGGCAGATCCAGCGGTAGACGGAACGCGTCAAAGCAATTTTGCAATTCTTGACTTTACAAGAAAAGTAGTTTTGATAGGCGGAACTGGCTACACAGGAGAAATGAAAAAAGGAATTTTCTCTGCATTGAATTTCATTTTACCAGTTTTCAAAAATACTTTACCAATGCACTGTAGTGCCAATGTTGGAAAAGACGGTGATACTGCTATTTTCTTTGGATTATCAGGAACTGGAAAAACAACTTTATCTGCAGATCCAAACAGAAAATTAATTGGTGATGATGAACATGGTTGGACTAATGAAAATACAGTTTTCAACTTTGAAGGAGGCTGTTATGCAAAAGTCATCAACCTTTCCGAAGAAAACGAACCAGACATTTTTAGAGCTATAAAAAAAGGGGCAATCCTAGAAAACGTAGTAATCAATAAAGACACTAATGAAGTTGACTTTGAGGACATTTCTATCACTCAAAACACCAGAGTAAGTTATCCTATTTATCATATTGATAACATTCAACCTGGTTCTATTGGGAAAAACCCAAAGAATATATTTTTCTTAACTGCCGATTCATTCGGAATATTACCTCCAATTTCTAAACTGACTCCAGGACAGGCTGCCTACCACTTTATTTCTGGTTATACGGCAAAAGTTGCTGGAACTGAAGCTGGAATTACAGAACCTCAGCCTAATTTTTCTGCTTGTTTTGGCGCACCATTTATGCCATTACACCCAACAAAATATGCTGAAATGTTGGGTAAAAAAATGAAAGATGCCAATGTAAAAGTTTGGTTAATCAATACGGGTTGGACAGGTGGTCCTTACGGAATAGGAAGCAGAATGAAATTAAAATACACGCGTGCCATGATTACCGCTGCATTAAACGGAGAATTGGACGACGTAGCGTATGAGAATCACAAAGTATTTGGAATTGCAAAACCGCAAACGTGTCCAAATGTTCCTAGTGAAATATTGAATCCGAGAAATACATGGGAAGACCCTGAACTATACGATAAGAAAGCGGTAGAATTAGCTCAAAAATTCAAAGCTAACTTCGCCAAATTTGAAGAATTTGCCAATGCCGAAATTATGGCAGGAGCACCATTAGCTTAAGTTAATATTAATTCAAAACCAATAGAGCCGTTCGTAAAGAGCGGCTCTATTTTTATATATAAAAATCGTTAATTAAAAACATATCAAGTATTTATACCAATATTCATTTTTTGGCGTTAAATTTGCAACCATCAATCAATCAAAAAAATCAATCATGTTAAAACAATTTTTCATCCTTTGTTCCGGAGCTGACAAAGACCTTCTTGAAGGCTGTTCCGAAGGCGAACAAACCAAATATGTAGGTATTGGCGCCACTGTTTTCTTCACCGCAGTGATGGCTTTACTAGCCAGTTCTTATGCACTGTTCACCGTCTTTGACAGTATTTATCCCGCAATCGCATTTGGTATCGTTTGGAGTTTACTTATTTTTAACCTGGATCGTTTTATTGTTTCCACTATTCGAAAAAGAGACCAGTTTGGAAGTGAATTTTTACAAGCTACTCCCCGAATTATTTTGGCGGTAATCATTGCCATTGTAATTTCGAAACCATTAGAAATTAAAATCTTCGAAAAAGAAATTAATACCGTTTTATTGAAAGAAAAAAATGCTATGGCTTTGAATAACAAAAAGGAAGTGGCGAATTATTTCAAATCGGATTTAGACAAGAACAAAGCCGAAATAGCAGGTTTGAAATCGGAAATTACTAAGAAAGAAAAAGAAGTCAATACGCTTTACGAAACGTACATCACAGAGGCTGAAGGAACCGCAGGAACCAAAAAATTAGGCAAAGGACCTGTTTTTAAAGAAAAAATTGCCAAACATGATTTGGTAAAGAAAGAACTGGACACCTTACAAAAAACCAACTTGGCTAAAATTGCTGAAATGGAGAAAAACACCAAAAACCTTCAAACTGACTTAAACAAGAAAGTCACCGAAACCCAGCCTATCATTGATGGATTTGACGGTTTAATGGCACGAATCAATGCCTTGAATAAATTACCTTGGTTGCCTTCGTTTTTTATTATGTTGTTGTTTCTGGCTATAGAAACTTCCCCTATTATTGCTAAACTTTTATCTCCAAAAGGGGAATACGATTATAAATTAGAAGATTTAGAAACAGCCTTAAAAGCAACAATCGAGCAAGACAAATACCAACGCACTTTATTGGTAAAAACTAGTGCAACGATGCACGACAAAGTTTACGGAGACATTGCTGACGACAAGCAATTGTATGATTTACAACGAAAAAACGCTACCGATCTACTAGAATTACAATCTAATAATTTCGTAGAAAAGCAAAAGAGAACTCTTTAGTCTGAATATTAGAAAGTCGAAAGTCATAAAATCAAGAGGTAGTGAAATATCTTTTGATTTTATGACTTTCGGCTTTAAGACTAATTACATAAAACACTACATTCAATTTGAAGCTTGAACAAGAGTTTGATCTATTTTAAATCATAAAAAGATCTAGTGTAAGGATGTCTGGAAAGCTCCAATAAAAGAAAGACAATTTTGTAGTCCTATCGAGTTTTCTGAAACTGATGGGTGTAAATCCATAAAACAGTTTAAAAGCTGCCGAAAAATGAGACACATCTTTGTAGCCACACTTATAGGCTACTTCCCCTACATTTGTAGCCTTATTTTTGAATAAGTTTTTAGCATATTCCATTCGGAGTTTAGTGATGTAGCCTTTTACTGTTGTTTCAAAGCAAGATTTAAATCCTTTTTTTAGTTTAAATTCATTCAGCGATATTGCTCTGGAAAGTTCCGGAAGTGATGGCGCATTTGTAAAATTAGCTTCTAAAATTAATTTGGCTTTCTGAAGTTTAAGATAGTCTTCCTCATTTATAAGTACTTTTTCTAGAGGTTTTTTTACCAAGGTATCCAGTTGTAAAATTAAAAGCTCTTTTATTTTAGCCTCAAGATACATTTTCTTGATAGCCCCTTTGTAGGTACAGTTTTTTATTTCGTGAATAACCCATTGCATAACAGGACTAAACGGAACGTATTTTGGAGTTAAATAACCGGATTTTTTTTGAATAATAGTTGCAGAGAATTTTTGATGAAGTCCCCAATCTTCATTGATTAATTGATAATAATAATCCAACGATAAAATAATGGACAAATAATTAATCTCTTCAAAAGCAGGAATTTCAAAGGTTCCATTAAAGTTGTCTGTGTATAGAATATTATGGGTATTTTCCTTTGTATATTTCTCGCTTTCTACTTGGTCTATAGTCGCTTCTACATTGTTGCAACAAATAAAATTCATCACAATAGATTCGCCAATTATTTCAGATTGTATCGTTTGTGGAGTCGAAAAACACATTTTAAAATCCAGAATCACTACACCTTCACAAATCAAATTAGCGCTCGTTATTTGCTCCATTTTTCCATTCTGGATACTAATTTTCTCTTCGACAAAATGGCTTTTTTGATTATACGAATCCCCTATTTCCAGATCAATCAGTGGTTTTTTGTGTGCTAATATTTTCGATTTAAGTTTCAAAATAATAATCCGTTTTTACAAAATAATAATCCGTTTTTCCCTACCTATTTTATGGATGTTAATAGTAGTTTTGCAGCAAAGTTATTTATAATAAGTCTAATTAAGAATAGTTTTTAGTTAAATATTACATTAAAAAATACCATGTTTAAAAAATATACCTCATTCATTTTATTTCTGTTAACGATTCTCCCCGTAGTATCGCAAACAAGTAATCCTAAAAATAAAGCCCTTAAAATCGAAAAAACCGCAACAAAAGATACTTTAGTAAAAGCCCTTAAAAATGTAACAATACAAGGAAAACCTAAAAAACAAAAAATTGAAACTAGTGGTTTTGCCGTAGCAATTATTGAAACTAAAGAAGCTTCATTACGCAACTTAACTACTAATGAATTACTTGATAGATCTGTTGGAGTACGCGTAAGACAAAACGGCGGTATAGGCTCGAACGTGGAATACAACTTAAATGGAATGTCTGGAAGTGCAATAGGGATATTTATTGATGGAATAGAAATTTCAACTTTTGGTTCCTCATTCAATTTAAATAATATTCCGCCTTCAATGATTGAGCGAATTGAAGTTTACAAAGGAATTTTACCCTCATACTTAACAGGAGATTATGTGGGTGGTGCCATTAATGTGGTTTTAAAAAAGGATGTGTCTAAGAATACTGCAACTGCAGCAGTTTCTTATGGCTCGTTTCAAACTTTTCAATCTGATTTGGGAGTTACCTTACGAGATAAAAAAACGGGACTTTCTTTTAGAGGATCTGCTTTTTACACTTATACTGATAATAGTTTTGAAACCTGGGGCAGGTCTACCACGTTTGTAAATCATTTACAACAAATCACGAGACCCTACAGAGCCAAACGTTTCAACAATACTTATAAAGCAGTAGGAGGCCGTTTTGAAGCCGGAATTACTGATACTAAATGGGCCGATCAATTTTTTATTGGATACAATGGCTCTAGCAATTATACTGAGATTCCGCATGGAATAACAATGGCCGTACCATATGTAGGAAGATTTAACGAAACCAAAGCACATGCACTACTTTTAAATTATACGAAGAAAAATTTTTTAGCTCAAAACTTAGCTCTGAATGTTAACGCAGTAAGAAGCGAACGCAGTACCTACTTACAAGACACCATCAGTTATGCCTATAATTGGGACGGAAGCATAAGAGAAGTAATTGAGTTTGGAGAAAGAGTCCCTTTGCGCACCAATGGAGGACAGCAAGGTCCAAAAACAATAACAAATACCGATAGAAAAATCACAAATGCTAGATCAAACTTGGGGTATTTGATAGCTAACGGACATCGTATTTCTTTGAATCATAAATACGAAGCAACAAATAGAAAAGATGAAGATTTATTAAATCCAACTTTAAGAGAACTGGCTACTAAAAGTCTGGTTACAAAAAACATCCTTTCATTAAATTATGAAGCCGAAAATTTCAACAGGAAGCTGACAACAAATATTTTAGGGAAATACACTAGCAATAGAACCAATCAAACAAAATTTGACATTGCTACCACTGATGGCGTTAATTCAATAGTAAAAAGTAAAAGCACTACCTCAAACTATAATTTTGGGTATGGTGCAACAGCTTCGTATCAAGTAATTGAGAAACTCTTTGTCATTGGTTCCACCGAAAATTCATATATAATGCCTACCGAAAATCAATTATTTGGAGCGCCTGAAATTAACATTTTATCCAATCTTGAATTAGAGCCAGAAAAAAACATCAACTACAATTTAGGTTTTAGATGGGGACCAATAGATTTTAAAAAACACAAAGTATCCTTTTATGCAAATGCCTTTTGGCGTAATGGATTCAATAAAATAACACAACAAGCAGTAGATGTATCCGAAATTGAAGAGGAATCTGATGCTGATATTCAAACCACCCGATATATAAATCTAGGAAAAACACAATCTCGAGGTTTTGAAGCAGAAATTATCTACGTGTACAATAACAAATTGAATGCCTCTGTAAACTTTTCTAAATTCAATAATGTGTTCAAGCTAGAACGAGATAATAATGGTCAACCTCATACTTTTTTTGGACAACAGGTTCCAAACGAACCCTTTTTAACTGCCAACGCAAATATTCAATACCGCCTAAATAGTGTATTTCAGAAAAAGTCAATACTTAATCTTTATTACAACACTGGTTATGTAGGAGAATATTATGTGGTGTGGGGACAGCCAGAATGGTCCTTAACTCCGAGTCAATTTACACATGATCTGGGTATAAGTTATGGATTTCCATCTAAAAAACTCATTGCAAGTATAGACGTAAAAAATATTATGAACGCAGAAATATATGATAACTTTTCTATACAAAAACCCGGAAGGGGCATTTACTTCAAATTGAATTACACTTTTAGCAAATTTTTATAATCAAATTAAAATCAATATCATGAAAAAAAATCTATTTAAAATAGCAGTATTAAGTACTGTAATTACAGCATTTGCATTAGGAAGTTGCAGCAATGACGACACCGGTACTGAGACAACTCCAGTAGTTGATACTGCAAGATGGATCACGCTAACAGGTTCATTTCCTGACGCAACAGGGACCGCAGGAAATGGTGGGACTCGTGCCTACGCTATAACGCCACAAAATGCCGCTAATCCAGATTATGTAGTAGATTTATTTAAGTTGAACGGATCAACATATGTTGAAGGTTTCGCTTTAAAATCAAGCCGAACTGCCCGAGTGCAAGCATCAGCAGATGGAAAATTTTTATACAACATTCAATACACCGGAACTGAAGGTGGTGTTTTTAACAAATACAGCGTAACTAGCGCAGGAAAATATGAAGAGGTAGGATTTGAATTAAATACCTCGGTAATTTTAGGAACTTCACCGCGCTGGGTTAAAGCTGCCGAAGGTGTGGGAGTTGGAGTCTCTTTTGGTGATGCACTTGAACCTTACACAGGAACCGCTCCTAATTATGTGTATAGAAATCCAAAAGGAGTAATTAAAATTGCAAACATTGACTTAAACAATACGGCAATTACTAATACTGGAGCTATTAACGTTGATCTTGGAGCTGAATTAGAATCAAAGGGATATCATATCTGGAGAGCTGATGTACCTGTTTTAAATGAAGCTAAAACAAAACTGTACATTGGTGTGGGTATTAGAAGACATAATACAAGCGGAACAGTAACAACAAACGCTACATCTGGAGCCATTACAGGTTGGGCAACTACTACAAATAGGGATCTAGGAACTGTGTCCTATGTAGTTGATTATCCGTCATTAAAAAATCCAAAAATTATCATCTCTGATAAAAGTATCATTGATAACTTAGGCTACCGCACCTTGACACAGTATGTAGGTACTGATGGAAATCTATACCAAGCTACTGCAACATCAGGTCCAGATATTCTTCGTATTAGTAAATCAACAAACGAATATGATGCATCATTCCATTTTAATTTAAACACTGCTTTGAACACAACTGGAGCAACTATTAAAGCTTGGAGATACATTAAAGACGGTATAGCAATTGTTATGTACACCGTAACGGGAACAAATGGCGGGTATGTTGCACTGGTAGATTTAAATACTAAAACAGCAACTAAATTAGCTACAGAATTAGAAACTGACCCAGCATTAACAACTACATTTGGTCAATTTCAAAACATAGGTCTTATTGGTGATAATGTGTATTTACCCTTTACGCCTGCAGGTAAAGACGGGAATATTTATATTGTAAATTGGAAAACCAAATCGATTACAAAAGGTGCAAAACTAAAAGCAGCTTCGGGTAGTTTTTATTTAGGTGCCTACTAAATAATTAACTTTTGTTTCAAAAAAAACACTTAAAAAAAAGTGAAAATCCTAAAGTCAAAAGAAGAGAATATCTTTTGACTTTAGGACTTTCTAACATTAAGACAAATTACATAAAACTCAAAATTTCTTTTTTGAAAGCATCATATTCGCCTTGTAAAATCAATCCGTTGTCCAATAATTTTTTATAATTCTGTAGTTTTTCAAAAAGTTCGTCTTGAGATAAATCATTTAAAGATTTGTCTTTTGGACTTGTTGAAATGGCTTCGAATTCCTGATTTTCAGCAGTAAAATTGGGTTGTAAAACTGGCATTATTTCAGCAAAATTAGTCACTTCTTCCGTTTCCATTTCTTCGATAATCTCCACTTCTTCTTCTATCGAAATCACAGGAACTTCATCGATAACCGTTGCGTTTAATGCGGAACCACTTTTCAAAATATCCAATTGTTCTTTGGCGTAAGTAAAAATCTTTCGCGCTTGAATTTTAGGAATATAATCAATTGAAACCTCCATATTAGTTCTCGTAGTAAAAGAAAACTCAGAACCCAAAATATTTTCTTTCACAAAAGTGCCTTCAATCTCGTCCCAAGTGTAATCAATAAAATTCATTGAAAGTCCCAGATTTTTGGGTTGACAAATGATAATTCTTTTATTCGTCATCACAATACTATCCGGCAAAACCGTAATCGCTGGCTTTTTTTGAACAGCAATATATCCGATTTCTTCATTTTTCATCAATAAATCACTCAATTTTGAAGCGATTTTTTCAATAGCTTTTGGGTCTTGTTCTTCGTTTAAAAACTTCTTAAATTGTTCTTTCATATGATATGCTGAATTTATTTCAGTAGGTATTTATAATTTTTATTCTGAATTTCTTCGCAAAAGTAATGCCTAATTTTCTAATTCTTGAATTCCACTCTGCAATTTCTTTGTTAAACTTTTGAAAACCAATTCATAGGAATGATCAACCAACTCTTTGACTAGCGCATCCGAAACTGATTCATTTACAGCAATTGTATTCCAATGGGTTTTACTCATGTGAAAACCGGGCTGAATGTCATCGTATTCAGCACGCAATTCCTGAGCGTGCTCAGGATCACATTTTAAATTAACTGAAGGTTGCCCTTTCTCCCACTGACTTAAAGACGACAATGCAAACATTTTTCCGCCTACTTTAAAAACTAAAGTATCTTCATCAAAAGGAAAATGCTCTGTTACTCCTTTTTTAGACAAGCAATATTCGTAATATGTTTCTAAGTTCATTTATGAAATTATTTTTTCATCATTTAAAATAGCGTACAAAACTGGCTTACTGGGACTCGCATCATTCTCAAAAGATGCGATTTGTAAATTCAATAAATAACTGCCGTCTTTCACCTCATCTGAAACAAAAATCATTTCGGTAATCGTGCAATCCAATCGTGCATCTGCATTTAGATTGTTGACATCTTTTATATTCCAAAAAGCTTTGTGTGCCAATAATTTTCCATCATCTTTTTCTTTATCGACACTTGGCAAATCAATCAATAAATGCTGAATTCCGCTTTCGCGAATGAAACGCGCTGCATCTTCATCCAGATAAGGCGGATTGGTATTCGAATATTTTAAAGATTTTTTTATTTTAAAATTAGGAAGAGTTCTAATAATTATGGCTTCTCTTGGAGTACCTAACTTCAATGTCAAATCGAGCGCAGTCGAGATGCTATCCAAAGTAATCACCAAATCTTCTCCTTGCAATTCCGGCACAACCGAAATCAATTCAGCCAAAAAGAAAAACTGTTTCAACGACTGATTAATACTGTAAAACTCTCTTGTAATATGACCCAGACATTCGGTGTGAGTTCCATGTCCGTGTGGATTGAAGAAAATATTATTGAAATTGGTAGACGATTTCCCTTCCGAAACTTTGCCTATCCAATCCCCAAAAACCACGGGTTCTATGACTGGTTTATCGATATACCAAGCAATTGGATTCTCATCGGTATTTGTCAATGGAATCGAAATATCAATAGGTTTTGATAGGTCGACTTTAAAGTTATCAATAGTTGCAATCATAATTATTTAACCACAAAGGGCACTAAGATTATCACCAAGATCACAAAGCATCGTGGACTTTGTGCCATCTTTGCGTTCTTAGTGGTTTATGTTATTCCAAATTTAAGTAAAACAAATCACTTGCAATTCCATCCGTCAAAAACTTTCCTTTTGGTGTTGGTTTCAAGATATTGTTTTCGATAAAAACTAAATCATCATCAAGGAATTTCTGAGTCTGTTTATTCAAATATTCCAAATATTCACTTCCAAATTCAGTTTTGATTCTATCCAAAGAAACGCCCCAAATCGTTCGCAAACCCGTCATAATATATTCATTGTAACGGTCCGTAATCGAAAGGATTTCTATTTCATTTGGCAATTTATCTTCTTCAATAGATTTTAAATACAGCGCATTATTCGAAACATTCCAACTTCGGGAAATGCCATCATAACTGTGCGCCGAAGGACCAATTCCAATGTATTTTTTCCCTAACCAATACGCCGAATTATTTTTTGAAAAATAGTTTTCCTTCCCAAAATTCGATAATTCATAATGAATAAAACCATTACCTTCGAGCGTTTCTACCAAAATAGCAAAATGTTCTTGCGCAACATCGTCCTTAGGTGCTGCAATTTTTCCGGTTTGTATCAGTTTATTCAAAGCCGTTTTTGGTTCCACTGTCAACGCGTAACTCGAAATATGAGGAATCCCAAAACTCAATGCCGTTTCAATGTTTTGTTTCCATTTCTCATTGCTCATTTCCGGAATTCCGTAGATTAAATCAAGGGAAATATTGTCGAAATACTGAGTTGCTTCTTCTAAGCATTTTTTGGCTTCGGCCGAATTATGAGCGCGGTTCATCAGTTGCAAATCTTCTTCAAAAAAAGACTGAATTCCAATGCTTAATCGGTTGATTTTGCTTTTAGACAATTCGATTATTCGTTCACTTGACAAATCATCCGGATTGGCTTCCAGTGTAATTTCAGGATTTTCTGAAACAGAATAGTTTTTATACACTTCTGCTATCAGGAAATTAATTTCTTCAGAAGTTAAAACACTTGGCGTTCCTCCGCCAAAGTAAATGGTCTCAATTTGTTCCTTTTCAAACTCGCTTTTGCGCATTTGAATTTCTTTGGCAATAGCCAAAACCATTTCTTCTTTCTTCTTCATCGAAGTCGAAAAATGGAAGTCGCAGTAATGACACGCCTGCTTGCAAAAAGGGATATGAATATAGATTCCTGACATAATTAGTGGTCAGTAATCGATGATTAGCGGTCAGTTCTGCAAACTGAATACTGATTACTGATTACTATTTTTTAACTCGTTCTTCGTTTTGTTTTACAAAAGCATCCCAACCGGTATAACTTTTGGCGCCAACCACTTTCCCAGAATTGAAAAAATGACAAACCGCCGCGGCCAATCCATCCGTACTATCGAGGTTTTTAGGCAATTCCTTCAATCCCAAAAGTTGTTGAAGCATTTTGGCAACTTGTTCTTTGCTGGCGTTTCCATTTCCGGTAATCGCCATTTTTATTTTCTTTGGTTCGTATTCGGTAATTGGAATATCTCTCGAAAGTCCCGCCGCCATGGCCACGCCTTGTGCACGTCCTAACTTCAACATCGATTGTACGTTTTTACCAAAGAAAGGCGCTTCAATTGCAATTTCATCTGGATTATGCGTATCAATCAACTCAATCGTACGCTCAAAAATGATTTTCAGCTTTTGATAATGATTGTCGTATTTGGACAATTGCAGTTCATTCAATTGCAAAAACTCCATTTTTTTATTGACAATTTTTATCAATCCAAAACCCATAATCGTCGTTCCCGGGTCAATTCCTAATATGATGCGTTCGTTTGCCAATTTTAATTTGTTATTTTGCAGTAATGATTACAATTCCACACAAAACTAAGCAATTCCTCGTACTTCTAATCAAACTTTTGATTGTGGGCGGTGCGTTTTATTTTATTTACAATCAATTGGCCAATAACGACAAACTGGATTGGCAAAAATTCATTGTTTTATTCCAGAAAAACCAGTCCATTGGTGGAATAGCCTTTATTTTGTTATTGAGTGTTTTGAATCGGTTTTTTGAAATCTTGAAATGGCAAAACTTAGTTGGATTTATCCATAAAATATCTTTGGGCGAAGCAACAAAACAAGTTCTTGGTGCATTAACCGCGGGACTTTTTACGCCGAATGGAGTTGGAGAATATGCCGGGAAAGCATTGTTTTTTGACAAAGCAAACACTAAAAAAGTAATTTTCCTAAACCTGATTTGCAACGGAATCCAAATGATATTGACCGTTATTTTTGGAATTTTCGGGTTGTTGTATTTCAATGCGCAGTACAATGTAATTACTACAAAAACGGTTATGATTCTGTTTGGCATTTGTTTTTTGGCATTTGGAACCTTGTTTTCTTTAAAAAAAATAAACATTAAGGGCTATTCGATCGAAAAACTGATTCATAAAATTAACGAAATCCCAAAATCGATTCATCAAAAAAACATCTTTTTAGGCATTTGTCGCTTTCTGGTTTTTTCGCACCAATATTACTTTTTGTTCCTGGCTTTTGATGTTGACTTACCTTATTTAATAGCCATTGCCACGATTACAAGCGTTTATTTTCTAGCTTCCTCTTTGCCTACTTTTCAGTTTTTGGACTTTGCCGTAAAAGGAAGTGTAGCAGTTTATTTCTTCGGGATTCTTGGCGTAAACGAATGGATAGTAATTTTTATAACTACACTTATGTGGTTTTTGAATGTAGTTTTACCGGTAATAATTGGCAGTTATTATGTGTTGAATTTTAAAACACAAAAAACTACATGATTTATGGTTTATACCTCATAATCCTCATGTATTGCTTGACGATAATCGTACTGATTTATGGTTTTACAAAAGTGAATACAATTGAATATACCGGGGTAAAGCCAAAAACAAAATTCTCGATTATTGTTCCTTTCCGGAATGAAGCCGAAAATCTACCCATTCTATTAGAGAGTTTGTCGAAGTTGAATTATCCGATGGAATTGTTCGAAGTGATTTTGGTTGATGATTTTTCTGAAGAAGCGTTTAAAATTCCAACTTTAAAGTTTAAAGTTTCGGTTATAAATAACGTCAGAGTTACGAATTCGCCCAAGAAAGATGCGATTGTAACCGCAATGCAAATTGTAACTACGGACTGGATTATCACCACCGATGCCGATTGTACAGTAAATACAAACTGGTTATTGACATTGGATAATTACATTCAGCTTCATGATGTTGCTATGATTGCCGGAGCGGTTACGTATGATTGTGGCAATTCATTTCTGCATCATTTCCAGCAATTGGATTTGGCGAGTTTACAAGGCGCAACCATTGGCAGTTTTGGAATCAACAAAGGGTTTATGTGTAATGGCGCCAACTTTGCGTATACCAAATCGTTATTTCAAGAACTGAATGGTTTCAATGGAAACGATGCAATTGCCAGTGGCGATGATGTTTTCCTGTTGCAAAAAGCGATTGCGAAATCCCTTGAAAAAGTGCATTATCTAAAATCTCAAAATAATATTGTCATCACAAAACCATTGGATGATTGGAAATCATTATTCTATCAGCGCGTTCGATGGGCTTCAAAAACAAGTTCGTATCAAAGTTCTTTCGGAAAAGGATTGGGGCTGTTAGTATCTGCGGGAAATCTGAGTTGGCTTTTCGTTCTTGGGTCTTGGGTCTTGGGCCTAACTGCTTTTCAAAACTTCTTTATAATATGCGTTTTAAAGTTCTCTGTTGATACTGTTTTGATTTATAAATCCAATGAATTTTTAACCAAAACCAAAACCAAAATACAGTATTTGATTTTGAGCAGTTTATTCTATCCTTTTTTTAGTGTGAGCGTAGCTTTGTATTCTTTGTTTGGAAAATATGAATGGAAAGGCAGAAAATTTTAACTTACACTAATGCCCTAGCCCAGATGGAAACGGCATCCTTTTTCTTTTTTCCTTTAAAAAAGAAAAAGATACAGTGAACAGCTGGAAGCAGCTCCAGAAAAACTACTCTACTTTTAGAATAACCGGAAGTATAAATTGGGTTTTTACGGGAATTCCGCGTTTTATGGCGGGGTTAATTTTTGGAAAATCAACTAAACGGACTTTAAGAATACTGTCAATTTTGATTTTATCGTAGGCAACTGAATCTTTTGGAAATTGAGGTTCGAATTGCATCGTTGCATTTGGAAAAACAGTAACCTTTACTTCAATCGTATCCAGTTCAGGATAGAGGACCGAAAGGGTGTCGATGCTCAATTTCTCCTGAATCAGCTGCGTTAAAACTTCGAAAAAACACTGTTGGCGTTGTTTTTTATCCTCTATTTTTTCGCAATCCACTACCGATGGGTATTCATCGACTTCTTTCCAGTTGATGGATTTCAGTTCCTTTTGCAACAATTCCTTTTCCGAAGGGATTTGCTTGTCAAAGTATTGACAGGAATTAAAAAATATAAATACTAAAAAGAGGTAATACTGCTTCAAGGTTTTGTTTTTGAATTGGACTAATATTCTATAAAAATACAATTATTTTTTTTGAGAGGCTTTCGAAAGCAAATAATCTTCATAGTTTTCAGCAAACCATTTCTTTTTGTTTTCGGCTGCGATTTCTTTTTGATCTGGATACAAAGTCGCCAATCGGCCTGAAAAAACAGCAATCTGAATCGTGTATTTATAGAATTCTTCTTTTGTTAATACTAAATTGGGATTTGATTTTTTATCGGAAAACTCAAAAAAAAGCGCATCAAACTCTTTCAAAGAAAAATTTAATACTTTTACTCTATTCTCGTTGTAAATAGCTTCCTTTAAAAGTGCATCAGTGCTATTTACAATTTTTTCTTGGGCATTTACAGTCCAAAAAGAAAAAACGAAAAAGAACATAATCGAAAATAAAATACTTAATTTAATCCCTTTCATAAGCTAGCTAAATGTTGCTTTTGTGTTTTCAAAATTACTAAAAATAAATTTATGGATGTACTGCTTTTGGTTCTTGGTTTTATGTGTGTGATTTTAGGCATTTTTGGTAGTTTTTTACCGGTTTTACCTGGGCCTGGCATCAGTTGGGTCGGATTGGCATTACTTTATTTCACGAATGCTGTTCCGGCTAACTATTGGATTTTAGGAATTGCATTGTTAGTTACCGTAATCATATCGATTTTAGATTACGTGATTCCGGCCAAGGGAACCAAAAAATTTGGCGGAAGCTCTTATGGCATCTGGGGAACTAACATTGGATTGATTGTTGGGATTCTAGCCCCTGTTCCTTTTGGATTCATTATCGGCCCTTTTGTCGGTGCGCTGATAGGTGAACTTATTTATGATTTTAAAGACCACAATCGGGCTTTGAAAGCAGCCGCGGGATCCTTTGTAGGTTTTCTAGCTTCCAGCTTCATGAAATTTGTAGTTTGCGTGATGTATTTGGGATTGTTTGTGTGGATTGTCTGGAACTATAAATCCGAGTTGTTTTAATGTACCATTAGTTTTAGAACTATATCTAAAAGAAAAAGCCTTTCAGTTACGAAAGGCTTTCCGCTAAAATAATCTCGTTTTTGAAACGAGAGGACTCTAACCCGTCTCGTCCCAAAAGACGAGATGACAGGCATATGTTCTATTCAACTTGAAAACTCCTTATTAATCTTTCTATCGAAGCAACATTAAGCTTTTTCAATCGCAATTCTTCTTTTAATGCTTCTGTTTTTGTTTCAAATTCTTTGAAATAAACCAAAACCCATGGACTTTTTCCAGAAGTGTATCGGCTTAAATCATTATTGTGTTCTAAAATACGCTTACCAAGATCTTGTGTAAATCCTTTGTAAAATAATCCTTGATGATTTTTTATGATGTAAACAAAATACATATCGATTGCTATTTGAATTTTACAAAAACAAAAAAAGCTTTTCTATTACGAAAAGCTTTTTGTTACTGGTCTTGTTTTTGGAACGAGAGGACTCGAACCCGTCTCGTCCTAAAAGACGAGATGACAGGCATGTGTTCTATTCAACTTGAAAACTCCTTATTAATCTTTCTATCGAAGCAACATTAAGCTTTTTCAATCGCAATTCTTCTTTTAATGCTTCTGTTTTTGTTTCAAATTCTTTGAAATAAACCAAAACCCATGGACTTTTTCTAGAAGTGTATCGGCTTAAATCATTATTGTGTTCTAAAATACGCTTACCAAGATCTTGTGTAAATCCTTTGTAAAATAATCCTTGATGATTTTTTATGATGTAAACAAAATACATATCGATTACTATTTGAATTTTACAAAAACAAAAAAAGCTTTTCTATTACGAAAAGCTTTTTGTTACTGGTCTTGTTTTTGGAACGAGAGGACTCGAACCCGTCTCGTCCTAAAAGACGAGATGACAGGCATGTGTTCTATTCGACTTGAAAACTCCTTATTAATCTTTCTATCGAAGCAACATTAAGCTTTTTCAATCGCAATTCTTCTTTTAATGCTTCTGTTTTTGTTTCAAATTCTTTGAAATACACCAAAACCCATGGACTTTTTCCAGAAGTGTATCGGCTTAAATCATTATTGTGTTCTAAAATACGCTTACCAAGATCTTGTGTAAATCCTTTGTAAAATAATCCTTGATGATTTTTTATGATGTAAACAAAATACATATCGATTACTATTTGAATTTTACAAAAACAAAAAAAGCTTTTCTATTACGAAAAGCTTTTTGTTACTGGCGGTCTGGACGGGACTCGAACCCGCGACCCCATGCGTGACAGGCATGTATTCTAACCAACTGAACTACCAAACCAGTATTTTAATCTATAACATTCTAATCCTTAAACCCAGTTCTGGAATCGAACCCGTCTCGTCCCAAAAGACGAGATGACAGGCATGTATTCTAACCAACTGAACTACCAAACCAGTATTTTAATCTATAACATTCTAATCCTTAAACCCAGTTCTGGAATCGAACCCGTCTCGTCCCAAAAGACGAGATGACAGGCATGTATTCTAACCAACTGAACTACCAAACCAGCATTTTAATCTATAACATTCTAATCCTTAAATCCAAGTCTTGAATCGAACCCGTCTCGTCCTAAAAGACGAGATGACAGGCATGTATTCTAACCAACTGAACTACCAAACCAGCTTTCTTTTTAAATCAAAAAAGCTATCCACAAAAGTGGAAAGCTTTTCATTGGTCTAACTACTAAACCCGCTACGAGTTACAAATTCGTAGCAAACAACACAACTAACTTTAGATACTTTATAGGGGCAAAAAAGCCTTTCTGTTACGAAAGGCTTTCCCCAATATTGCGGTCTGGACGGGACTCGAACCCGCGACCCCATGCGTGACAGGCATGTATTCTAACCAACTGAACTACCAAACCTCTGCGTTATTGCGGTGGCAAAGATACAATAGATTTCCGTTTACACAAGCGTTTTTTGAAAAAATAATTGATAAATTTTAACCTTATTATCCAAAGTTTTGTTTTTCAACCAAGTATGTCATTAAAATTTTTTCAAAACTTTCCCCAACACTTACCGGAATGTACTTTATTCGGTTTTGCGAGCAGGTCAAAGCGAGTTTCTTAAAGTAACTTTCTGTCTGTTTTTCGTATTCTTCTTTGACATTATCGGCAAAAACCGCTACTTCTTCTCCCGTTTCCACATCAATAAACTTCCTTGGAGCATTATCAAAGTCAAAATTTAACTCTGTTTTATTATCGACAACATGAAATAAGACCACTTTATGCTTATTGTGTTTCAAATGTTGCAGCGCATTGAACAACGCTTCTTCATTACCGGATTGAAACATATCCGTAAATAAGATAATCATCGAACGGCGGTGGATTTTCTCTGCTATTTGATGCAGGAAAGTAATTGTATCAGTACTTTTCTTAGTCGTAGGTTTCTCTAAAAGCCCTTCAAGTGTATTTAAAATCATTCTATGATGGCGATCACTGCCTTTTTCAGGCGCGTAGTACTCGTATGTATCCGAAAACACACTTATTCCCACAGCATCGCGTTGCTTCTTTAAAAGATTCATTAAAACCGCCGAAGCCAAAACCGAAAAGCCAATCTTATTCTCAAAAAAATTCTGACTGTCTTTTAGCTTCGGATAATGCATCGATGAGGAATTATCAATGATAATATGACACCGCAAATTAGTCTCTTCCTCGAAGCGCTTGGTGTACAAACGATCCGTTTTGGCAAACAATTTCCAATCAATGTGCTTCGTACTTTCCCCTACGTTATAAACTTTATGTTCCGCAAATTCAGCCGAAAAGCCATGAAACGGACTTTTATGCATTCCTGAAATAAAACCTTCCACAACCTGATTGGCCAGCAACTCCAGATGCTGAAAACTGGAAATGTTCTCTATTTGCGATTCGATTTTCATATTCCAAATATATTAAAAGATTGAACGATTTAAAAATTTAAAGATTGAAAAGAAAATAGAACCACCTTTGATTCTCTGATTTTAAAATCATGTTTAATCTGTTAATCTGCATTGTTTATTATATACCTGATTGAAACGCTGTAAATCCCACAAAAAAAGGCTTGACTTTCGCCAAACCTTTTTTTTGAATCTTTTCAGATTCTATATAAATCATAATCTACCGATTACAACAAAGCGTCTAAACTATCAGCGTAAGTTTGTTTTGGAGCAACTCCTACTTGTTTTCCTACCACTTCTCCGTTATGAAAAACCAATACTGTTGGGATATTTCTCACTCCGTATTTGGCTGCAAATTCTTGATTTGCATCAACATCTACTTTCCCTACAACAACTTTCCCTTCGTATTCATTGCTTAACTCATCAATGATTGGCCCTACCATTCTACAAGGTCCACACCATGCTGCCCAAAAATCCACCATTACCGGTTTGTCTGATTTCAAAACTACTTCTTCAAAAGTAGCATCTGTTATTGCTAATGCCATATTTATTTTTATTTAAGTTTATCGTTTGAATATTTAAAGTCTCAAACTCGGTTACAAATTTAGAAATTAAAAACTAATCAAACGCCATTCATAAATTAGTTTTGACTATTAATATATCGTCAATTCTTATCACTCGATTTCAATGTATTTAAGATTACAATAATCAAGAGCTACTTCCTGCTGTACGCTGTATCTTTTCCGGCTTAAAGAAAGCCAGAAAAGGATGCCACTCCCATCAGGGCTAGGACATTTGTGTCACAACAAAATCAATTTCCAAAGAAAATTCCTTCGCCTGCAAACAAAAAAAGCCATCTTTTCAGACAGCCTTTTGATAAATATTTAAAAATGGTTTATTACAAACTGTATTTGACCCCAAGAGTCAATCCCAATCCACTGATACCAACATAAGAACTCAATTCATCCATTGGTTTCGTTGTATCTACCGTATTAAATTGCGCGTTATTAGAATTACTGTCTAATCGATCCGTATAATTAGAATGCACCTGAGAAGTGTTACGTGTACTCAATCGATCTGTTCCATTAACGGTAAATTCAGTAGTTTCCTTATCTTTTCCATGCACCGTAAAATTACGGTATTCTAATTCTGCAAAAGCCGATAGATTTTTAGCTAATTTATAAGAAGTCCCTAAAGCCGCTTGAAAACCTACAGTTGGTTTTGGCCTGATTACATCTTTACTGAACACATTTACTCCCGGAGCAGCAACTGCATTTGTTTTAATCGTTAAATCTCCGTGAACCGGAACAATTACCCCTACTTTAGAATAGGTTTCAAATCCTTTTACTTCACCCAAGAACAACACAACTGCCGGAGCTAAATCAAAAGCAGTAATTTGACCAACAGATTTTAAGGTAGTTATTCCATCATCAACCCTTTTAACCATTGTTTTATCAGTACTGTTATAATAATTAATACCCATTTCCAAGCCTAAACGATCTGTAAAACGGTATCCAACAGCGCCACCAGCACGAAAACCCTCTCCAAAAGAACCTGTAACGCTTTCTTCAGAAACCAAATCTCCACCAACATAAACCTTGCTTAAAGCCTCTTGACCACCTACAGTAGGAAACTCAGTAGCAGCAGTTTGAACAAAATAAGATCCGCCTAATTTAAAATACCAACTTTCCTTTTTTTCAGTTTGCCCTATCATAACTATAGAACAAAACATAAATCCCAACAAAAATAATTGCTTTTTCATAATTTAGTATATTACCATTTTTACAAAAATAAACCATTTTTGATAAAAATTTCGCACTATTTAATACCAAATATATGTTAAAACTGATTAAAGTTTAAGCCCCAAGCACTTATAGACATTCAAATCTATTTTATTTTCTTGAACTATCAGCATTTGAAAAACCTAATTCAACTTAAAGTTAATCTGCATTTTTTCCAGTTCCACTAACAATTCATTCGAAATCTTGATTTTCAGTTTTCTGCTTGGCATAGTTAACTTGGTTACAACCTTAATTTCTTCGACTTCTTCGACTTTTGCTTCGGTATTTGTCTCTGGAATTTCGAGAGTTTCCATTTCAGAATCTTCATTTCCATCAACAAAAGCTACCTCTTCATTTTCAATTTCGACAGAAGCAATGGCAACGAGTCGTTTCGTTTTTTCCAACTCCATGATTTCAAAAGACACTGTATTATCCCCTTTATTATCTTGAAAAAGATGACTTAATTTATGGATAAAATCAGTTTCTAAATCCTTTATATTTAATAGTACAACTAATTTTCTAGCAAAAGTTTCTAACACATCTTGCAATTGCTTTACTTCCACAAATTGCAATCTCGGCTCTCCTTTTTTCCCAGTATCACGGTCTGTCCAGCCTTCTTTTACCAACACTTTCATGAAGGTAAAATTATTTTGAATAAAGAAATGACGGAACCTTAAATACTCTTCCCCAAAAATCCGAAATTCATAACTTTCATCATAACCCTCCAGAGTAAACATACCCCAGCCTTTTCCGTTTTTAGCCACACGATGCTGCACATTATTGATAATTCCCCCAAACGCGAGGTTTTTACTGACATGAAGCTCCATATTCTTCAACGCTTCCAATTTGGCATTACAAAAATGTTTCATTTCAAATTTGTAATCATCCAGCGGATGTCCCGAGATATAAATCCCAACAACTTCCTTTTCTTTAGCCAATTTCTCCATCGTACTCCAATCCTCGCAAGGCGGCACAATAGGCTCTGCGATTTGCACATCGCTACTTTCGCCAAACAAACTCACTTGCGATGAATTTTCATTTTCCTGAAACTTCGACCCATACCGAATCGCTTTCTCATAAAAGGTAATTCCATCACCATCATCATGAAAATATTGTGCTCTCGTTGTTCCTAAAAACGAATCGAAACCACCAGCCAAAACCAAATTCTCTAATGCTTTTTTATTCGCTGCACGTAAATCGATGCGCTTGGTCAAATCAAAAATCGATTTATATCTTCCGTCTTTTCTATTCTCCACAATTGTTGCCACAGCTCCAGAACCAACACCTTTTACAGCCCCCATTCCAAAACGAACGGCATAATCATCATTTACGGTAAACTTGTAAAACGACTCATTTACATCAGGTCCTAAAACTTGTAATCCCATGCGCTTGCATTCCTCCATAAAGAAAGAAACTTGCTTAATGTCACTCATATTATTAGACAAAACCGCAGCCATATATTCAGCAGGATAATTCGCTTTCAAAAAAGCCGTTTGGTACGCAATCCAGGCATAACATGTCGAGTGCGATTTATTAAAGGCATATTCCGCAAAGGCTTCCCAGTCTTTCCATATTTTCTCCAGTTTATCTTCGGCATGACCTTTGGCGGCAGCCTGAGAGATAAATTTAGGTTTCATTTTATCCAGAACGTCCTTTTGTTTTTTTCCCATCGCTTTACGCAAAACGTCGGCATCACCCTTGGAGAAATCCGCGAGTTTTTGGGACAAAAGCATTACCTGTTCTTGGTAAACGGTAATTCCGTACGTATCTTTTAGTAATTCTTCGCAAGCTTCAAGGTCATAAATAATTTCCTCTTCGCCGTTTTTTCGCTTGACGAAACTCGGAATATAAGCAATCGGTCCCGGACGATACAACGCATTCATGGCAATCAAATCGGGGAAAACCGTCGGCTTCAATTCCTTCATGTATTTTTGCATTCCCGGACTCTCATACTGGAAAATCCCTACTGTTTCTCCACGCTGGAAAAGCTCATACGTCTTCAAATCATCAATAGGAAACGTATCTGGATCGAGATCAATTCCAGTTCTGTATTTTACTAATTTGACCGTATCTTTTATCAAGGTTAGGGTTTTCAAACCCAAGAAATCCATCTTCAACAAACCGGCACTTTCCACCACCGAGTTGTCAAATTGAGTCACATACAAATCTGAATCTTTGGCGGTAGCCACAGGAACAAAATTCGTAATGTCGCTTGGCGTAATAATCACTCCACAAGCGTGAATCCCAGTATTTCTTAGATTCCCTTCTAAAACTTTGGCTTGCTGAATGGTTTCTCCACCCAAATCACTTTCATTAGCAAGACCTATTAATTCTTTTATTTTATCGTATTCTTCCGGACGAACCGCTTTCTTAATTATATCTTCTTTTTCACTCAAAAAACGCGCTAAATTCCATTTTGACGGCATCATGCCCGGAATCAACTTCGCAATTTTATCCGCTTCGAATAAAGGTAAATCCAGCACACGAGCGGTATCACGAATCGCCGATTTCGTTGCCATTTTACCATAGGTGATAATTTGCGCCACCTGTTTCGAACCGTATTTCCTGATCACATAATCCATTACGCTGCTTCGTCCTTCGTCATCAAAATCGATATCAATATCGGGTAGTGACACACGATCCGGATTCAGGAAACGCTCAAAAAGCAGGTTGTACATTAATGGGTCAATATTGGTGATTTTCAAACAATACGCCACCACGGATCCTGCCGCAGATCCCCTTCCAGGCCCAACCGAAACGCCCATACTTCTCGCCTCGGCAATTAAATCCTGTACAATCAGGAAATAACCCGGATAACCGGAATTGGATATCGTCAACAATTCAAAATCCAATCGTTCTTGAATTTCTTCAGTAATAACAGGATATCGTCTTCTTGCTCCTTCAAAAGTCAAATGCCTCAAATACGCATTTTCTCCTCGTACACCGCCATCAACTGCATCTTCGAAATTATTAAATTCAACCGGGATTTCAAATTTTGGAAGTAAAACTTCACGAGCCAAATCGAAAATTTCAATCTTATCCACAATCTCCGAAATATTGGAAATCGCTTCGGGCAAATTTGCAAAAAGCTGTTTCATCTCCTCTCCCGTCTTGAAATAGTATTCCTGATTCGGCAATCCATAACGATAGCCACGACCACGGCCTATAGGTGTAGTTTGCTTTTCACCGTCACGCACACAAAGCAAAATATCGTGTGCATTCGAATTCTCCTTGTCTATATAAAAGGTATTGTTTGTCGCAATAATTTTGACCTCATGTTTCCTTGCCAATGAAATCAAAGACGCATTCACCCGATTTTCATCTTCCTGATTGTGACGCATCACCTCAATGTAGAAATCTTCCTTGAACTCGTTTTTCCACCAGATCAAAGCTTCTTCGGCTTGGTTTTCACCAATGTTTAAAATCTTATTTGGGATTTCGCCATAAAGATTTCCAGACAAAACAATAATATCTTCTTTGAATTCCTGAATGACTTTCCTGTCGATTCTTGGCACATAATAAAATCCTTCAGTATAAGCTATGGAAGACATTTTAGCCAAATTATGATAACCTTTTTTGGTCTTCGCCAAAAGTACTATTTGGTATCCATTATCCTTAACCGACTTGTTTTTATGGTCTTCACAAACAAAAAATTCACAACCAACTATTGGTTTCATTAGAACTTCGGTAGGTGCTTCACCATTTTCGATTGCCGCTTTATTTTTGGCTTCAGCCGCTTTATTATGGTATAAAATATCGCGAACAAAATGAAAAGCACCCATCAAATTCGCATGATCGGTCATGGCAACCGCAGGCATTTTTTGTTGTGCCGCTGCTTTTACCAATGCCGCAATACTAATTGTAGACTGCAACACCGAAAACTGCGTATGATTGTGCAAATGCACGAAAGGTGCATCAATAAGTACTTTTTTATTCTCAGAAAGTTCTTGTCTTGAAACGGCCGGCGCTTGTTTTTCTCCAAACTGCTGACGGATTTTATCCGAAGCTTCCTTGAGATTTATATGTTTTAAACCAATGAGCTTAATCTCGCTTGGATTCTTACTTTGAAAGTCTTGAAAGTAACTGGCTGGAACATCCAGTTCCTCTTTTGTGAAAACGTCACGACGAATCAACTCCAAGAAACAACGTGTAGTTGCCTCGACATCGGCAGTAGCGTTGTGTGCTTCACCGAAAGGTTTATTAAAAAGATAAGAGTGCAGTTCCGTTAAAGTAGGCAGTTTGAATTTACCACCACGACCACCCGGCAATTTCAATAAAGAAGCGGTTACTTCGGTACAGGTATCCAGAATTGGCATGGAACTCATTTGACTTTCAACGCCCATTCTGTAAAATTCACAACCCATAATATTGATATCAAAACCTAAATTCTGACCTACAATAAATTTGGCTTTGCCTAAAGCTACATTGAATTTTTCTAAAACTTCTGCCAACGAAATACCATCGGCCTCCGCCAATTCAGTAGAAATACCGTGAATTCGTTCTGCGTCATACGGAATATTAAAACCTTCGGGCTTCACCAAATAGTCTTCGTGCTCGATGAGTTTTCCCATATCATCGTGCAACTGCCAAGCGATTTGAATACAACGCGGCCAGTTATCCGTATCTGAAATGGGAGCGCCCCAACGCTTTGGTAATCCTGTAGTTTCGGTATCGAATATTAAGTACATATCTGGATTTGAAGTGTTTGTGATTTTAAAAAATCGCAAAAAATGAATTTCAAATTTAGTTTTTTTTGAGTAGAATAGAAGTTAAGTTATCAACAAAAAACAAATTTATTTTCCAGAACTATTCTCCTATTAAAACTACAATCACTTTCAACAAATCACCTTGATATTCCCTTGTTAAAAAGATAAAAAGAGTCCGTATTGATTTTTTGGATGTCGTAGTATTTCATCAAAAAAAAATACTGAAATACGGCTAAAAAATATGCATTTTACTAATAAAATCAAACTAAAAAACAGCCTCAATAAAAATCAAATAGCGAATTTAAAATTAAAAAAAAGTTGATTTTAATTCCATTTTATTAAATATTCACAAACATAACAGCTTTTTATAAGTAAATTTTATCAATTTGATAAATATCAAAAACCTCCAAAAATTAATTTTTTATTGTATCTAAATAAAAAACTACACTACTAAAAAAGAAGCTTAAAAGATAAAAACCAGCAAAGAAATACCCTAATCTGATTTTGGGTATCGTATATAATGAAATATTAAAAAATAAAGACTTGATTCTTTTTTTAGTTTTGCCTTCATTGTTATCATCTTAGCCAACTTGGCTATAAAAAAATACATTAAAAACATATTAAAATGAGTACTACATTATTTGACAAAGTATGGGATTCGCACGTGGTGCGTAAAATTGAAGATGGACCAGACGTGTTTTTTATTGACCGTCATTTCATCCATGAAGTTACTAGTCCTGTAGCTTTTTTAGGTTTAAAAGAAAGAGGAATTTCAGTTTTATATCCAGAGCGCACTTTTGCTACTGCGGATCACAACACGCCAACTATAAATCAACATTTACCAGTTCAAGATGCATTATCTGCCAATCAACTTAAGGCATTAGAAGACAACGCAGCAGAATATGGTATTTCGCATTGGGGATTAGGTCACCAAAAAAACGGAATTGTGCACGTAGTAGGTCCTGAAAACGGAATTACTTTACCGGGTGCCACTATTGTTTGTGGAGATTCGCATACTTCTACGCATGGTGCTTTTGGAGCTATTGCTTTTGGTATCGGAACTTCTGAGGTTGAAATGGTTATGGCTACTCAATGTATCATGCAACCGAAACCAAAGAAAATGCGTATCAACGTAAATGGTGAATTGAGCAAAGGTGTTGGTCCAAAAGACGTTGCACTTTATATCATTGCACAATTAACTACTTCTGGAGGTACAGGATATTTCGCAGAATATGCAGGAGATGTTTTTGAAAACATGTCTATGGAAGGTCGTATGACTGTTTGTAACTTGAGTATCGAAATGGGTGCTCGTGGTGGTATGATTGCTCCGGATCAAAAAACATTTGATTTCTTAGAAGGAAGATTATACGCTCCAAAAGGTGAAGCTTGGACAAAAGCAGTTGAATATTGGAAAACCTTAAAAACTGATGCTGATGCAATTTTTGATGCAGAATTAAACATCAATGCTGCAGATATTGAACCAATGATTACGTATGGTACGAACCCTGGAATGGGAATTGGTATCTCAAAAAATATTCCAAGCGCTAACCAAGTAGAAGGTGGCCCCGAAACATATAAAAAATCTTTAGCCTATATGGGTTTTGAAGAAAACGACGTAATGATTGGTAAACCAATTGATTTTGTTTTCTTGGGAAGTTGCACCAATGGTAGAATTGAAGATTTCAGAGCTTTTACAGAAATTGTAAAAGGGAGAAAAAAAGCAGATAATGTTACGGCTTGGTTAGTTCCAGGTTCTCACGTAGTAGAAGCTCAGATTAAAGAAGAAGGGCTTTTAGACATTCTTACTGAAGCTGGTTTTGTATTACGTCAGCCAGGTTGTTCCGCTTGTTTAGCGATGAATGATGACAAAGTACCTGCAGGAAAATATGCGGTAAGTACTTCAAACAGAAACTTCGAAGGTCGCCAAGGTCCTGGTTCAAGAACATTATTGGCAAGTCCAATTATGGCCGCTGCGGCTGCAGTTACTGGAAAACTAACAGATCCTAGAGATTTGTTTTAAAAGATTTCAGAATGTAGAGTAACGATTTTTGATTTCAGATTTCGTTAAAATCGACACAGCATTCAGTTTAAATTATAGAATATAAAATAATATTAGTTAGCGTTTACGATTCCATTTTCCTTGAGGTAAATCTAAAATCATAAATCGTTAATCATAAATAAAAAATAAAATGGCATACGATAAATTTAATATCCTTACCAGTAGCGCAGTGCCGTTACCTATAGAAAATGTAGATACCGATCAAATCATTCCAGCACGTTTCTTGAAAGCGACCGAACGTGTTGGTTTTGGAGACAATCTTTTCAGAGACTGGAGATACAATG
Organism: Flavobacterium yafengii; assembly: GCF_030010375.1. Lineage (GTDB taxonomy): Bacteria > Bacteroidota > Bacteroidia > Flavobacteriales > Flavobacteriaceae > Flavobacterium > Flavobacterium yafengii. Next base: position 241,410 of record NZ_JASCRY010000001.1, read on the forward strand.
GAGATGGTACTCCAAAAGCAGATTTCGTATTGAATGACGCAACTTACAGTGGAAAAATATTAGTAGGCGGAAAAAACTTTGGTTCAGGTTCTTCTAGGGAACACGCGGCTTGGGCCGTTTACGATTACGGATTTCGTGCAGTTGTGTCTAGTTTTTTTGCAGACATCTTTAAAGGAAATTGCTTAAACATTGGTGTTTTACCAGTACAAGTGAGTCCTGAATTTGCAGAAACTATTTTCAAGGCTATTGAAGCTGATCCAAAAACAGAATTGGAAATAAATCTTCCGGAACAAACCATTACATTAAAAGCAACTGGTCAAAAAGAATCTTTTGATATTTCCGGATACAAAAAAGACAATATGGTTAACGGTTTTGATGATATTGATTATTTACAAAACATCAAAGAAGAAATTGTTGGGTTTGCCAATAAACTTCCTTACTAGAAACTAACAATAAAAATGCAGTTATCTCAAGCTCAATAGTATTGTTAAGCCAGATAACTGCTTTACCTTTTATAAAACACATCGGCAAGATTTCAAATTACCGAAGTCAAAACCACTTTTAGCATCAAATTTATAATGAAAAAAAGAAAAATTGAAATAATGGATACGACGCTCCGTGATGGTGAACAAACCTCGGGAGTATCATTTTCTGCTGCAGAAAAACTAACCATTGCGCAATTATTGCTGGAAGAATTAAATATTGATAGAATCGAAATTGCTTCAGCACGTGTAAGTGAAGGTGAGTTTCAAGGTGTAAAAGGGATTATGGCTTGGGCTAATGAGAAAGAATATTCTAACCGAATCGAAGTCTTAACCTTTGTTGATGGTGGACTTTCAATAGATTGGATGAAAAAAACGGGAGCTAAAGTTCAAAATTTACTAACCAAAGGATCTCTCAACCATTTAACGCATCAGTTAAAGAAAACGCCCGAACAACATTTTACCGAAATTGCTCAAGCCATTACTTTGGCTAAGGAAAATAATATTGAAACAAATGTTTATCTTGAAGACTGGAGTAACGGAATGCGCAATTCACCTGAATATGTGTTTCAATATTTAGATTTTCTGACCAAACAACCTATAAAAAGAGTATTACTACCGGACACTTTAGGCGTTTTGATCCCTTCAGAAACTTTTGAATTTATTTCGGAAATTATAGCAAGATACCCTGATACTCATTTTGATTTTCATGCCCATAATGACTATGATTTAAGTATCGCTAATGTAATGGAAGCTGTAAAAGCAGGAATACAAGGACTTCACGTAACCGTAAACGGAATGGGAGAACGCGCCGGAAATGCACCACTTGAAAGTACTGTTGCTGTAATAAATGACTTCTTTCCGCAAATAGAAATCGGTGTAAAAGAATCATCATTATACTCCGTAAGTAAATTAGTGGAGACTTTTACCGGTTATAGAATTCCTGCTAACAAACCTATCGTTGGCGACAATGTGTTTACGCAAACTGCCGGTATTCACGCTGATGGAGACAATAAAAACAATTTGTATTTTAATGATTTGCTTCCAGAACGTTTTGGAAGAAAACGAAAATACGCCTTAGGAAAAACATCCGGCAAGGCCAATATCGAAAAAAATCTTCAGGAATTAGGATTAAAATTAAATCAAGAAGATCTAAAATTAGTTACGCAGCGAATCATTGAGTTAGGCGACAAAAAAGAGACAGTCACCAAAGAAGACTTACCTTATATTATCTCTGATGTTTTAGACAGCCAGTCTTATCAAGAAAAAGTTGTTGTTGAATCATATATATTGTCTCACGCCAAAGGATTACGCCCATCGACCACTTTATCTCTAAAAATAGATGGGGAAGTCATTGAAGAGCATGCACAAGGCGACGGTCAATTTGATGCTTTTATGAATGCTTTGGCAAAAATATATAAAAGCAAAAATTTAGAATTGCCTAAATTAATCGATTATGCCGTACGAATCCCACCAGGAAGTAGTTCTGATGCTTTATGTGAAACCATAATTACCTGGACAAATAATGGAAAAGAATTCAAAACCAGGGGACTGGATTCAGACCAAACAGTTGCCGCAATTATAGCAACCCAGAAAATGTTGAATGTGGTTGCAGCCCAATAACAAATAGAAATACATTAATATAAAATAGACCTAATGAAATTTAACATAGCCCTTTTAGCCGGAGACGGAATTGGACCAGAAGTAATCAATGAAGCTGTAAAAGTTTCGGATGCTATAGCAAAAAAATTTAACCACGAAATCAATTGGACTCCAGCTCTTACAGGAGCTTGTGCTATTGATGCTGTTGGAGTTCCTTATCCTGATGAAACGCATGAAATTTGCATGGCTGCAGATGCAGTTCTTTTTGGAGCCATTGGGCACCCAAAATACGATAACGACCCAAGTGCTCCTGTAAGACCGGAACAAGGTTTATTATTGATGCGTAAAAAATTAGGGTTGTTTGCAAATGTACGTCCAACATTTACTTTCCCATCTTTGATTGACAATTCTCCTTTGAAAAGAGAACGCATCGAAGGAACTGATTTGGTTTTCTTGAGAGAACTTACTGGAGGAATCTATTTTGGAGAAAAAGGAAGAAAAGACGATGGCGAAACTGCATTTGACACCTGTACTTATACCAGACCTGAAGTACAGCGTTTAGCCAAAAAAGGTTTTGAATTGGCGATGACCCGAACTAAAAAACTATGTTGTGTGGACAAGGCCAATGTAATGGAAACTTCACGATTGTGGAGAGAAACTGTACAAGCTATGGAAAAAGACTATCCTGAAGTAACAGTAAGTTATGAATTTGTTGATGCGGTTGCCATGCGTTTGGTACAATGGCCGAATTCATATGACGTCTTGATTACTGAAAACTTATTTGGAGACATCTTAACGGATGAAGCTTCTGTAATATCAGGTTCTATGGGATTAATGCCATCTGCATCTGTAGGAGAACACACTTCATTGTACGAACCTATTCACGGGTCGTATCCACAAGCTACAGGATTAAATATTGCTAATCCATTAGCGACGGTTTTATCTGCTGCGATGATGTTTGAAGATGCTTTTGGATTAAAAGAAGAAGCAGAAGCTATTAGAGCAGTAGTTAACAAATCATTGGAACAAGGAATTGTAACAGAGGATTTAGCTGGAAAAGATGCAAAAGCGTATAAAACTAGTGAAGTTGGCGACTGGTTAGTTGCTAATCTATAAAGTTTCTTTTGTTTAAAAATTGAGTAATAGCTAAGATTACAACCTGAAAAACAACACTCACTTTTAGCTTTTACTCAGCTTTAAACAAAATAATAAGCAACAAAAAAGGTGTCAATAAATTGACACCTTTTTTTATATTGTAGAAAAAAATATTAATATCCTCCTCTGTTTCCACCACCACGGTTATCTCCACCACGGCTGTTTCCACCACCATAACCACCGCGTGAATCTCCACCACGACTGTTATTGTTAAAACTTCTTCTTTCACCTTCTGGTTTAGGCTCAGATTTGTTTACTACAATTGCACGTCCTTGAACAGTAGCTCCGTTCAATTCATCAATTGCTTTTTGAGCTTCGTCATCATTTGGCATCTCAACAAAACCAAATCCTTTACTTCTTCCAGTAAATTTATCAGTAATAATTTTAACTGAATCAACTGCTCCGTAAGCCTCGAAAGACTCTCTTAAATCTGCTTCCTCAATACTGAATGGAAGGCTTCCAACAAAAATATTCATATGTACTTATTTAAATAATAGAACAAATGTACTCTAATTTTTTTCTAATCTACTATATATTAGCTTATTTATGTTTTTATTTTAATTTCAAAAAAAGAAAACGAACATCCTAAAGCAAATGCTCAAAGTGTTTTAAGAAACCAACTCCTCGTAGATTACTGAACAAGAGAACGAACTACAGGAACCTTATAAAAAACTCCGTGCTGAAAATTAACAACCTGGCTGGCTAACGAGTTACTATTTGTATTTTCAGCATTAAACTTAAAAGTACCAGTGATGGTATTATTAACAGCGTCATATTCGGTTATTACAATTTGCCCCTCTCCTATCCCAAAACCTGTAGAAAAAGTAACCAAACCATTTGTAGCATCAGTGACTGTATAAATCGCTTTTTTGGACTCACTGGTTCCTAAAAAATAAGTTTGAGCAGTTGTAGATGTAGTTTTTAAGGATAGTGTTTCATTTGCTGTAAAGGATTCTATGAGCAAAGACCCATCAGCCGCTAGTGTTGCTCTAGATTGCACCCCTCTCCAAAACACATTATCCTTCATGCCTTGTAGTGAAGGATTATTAAAACTAATATCTTCTTCACAAGAGATTAAAGAAAAAAGCACGACAATAAACAAAAAATATTTTTTCATAAAATGCATCTTTTAGAGAAACAAAAGTATGACATTAGACCTTAAAAAAATAAAATTGTACTGAAAAATAAAAACAATAGCCATACCTAAAACAGTATCATTCATTAAAATACCAATCGAATTAGTATTTATCGATAAAAAATGTATCTTTGCACCCTTAATTAATCGAGGTCGAGTACCTCAAAATTTAATCACAAGATTATGTCAGTAAAAATTAGATTACAAAGACACGGTAAAAAACAAAAACCTTTTTACTGGGTTGTAGCAGCAGATGCTCGCTCAAAAAGAGATGGTAAATACTTAGAGAAAATAGGTACTTACAATCCAAACACTAACCCAGCAACTATCGAATTAAACCTTGATAGCGCAGTAAAATGGTTGCACAATGGTGCTCAACCAACTGATACTGCAAAAGCAATTCTTTCTTACAAAGGAGCTTTATTGAAACACCACCTTGATGGAGGTATCCGTAAAGGAGCTTTAACTCAAGAACAAGCTGATGCAAAATTAGCTGCTTGGTTAGAAGCAAAATCTGGAAAAGTTGATGCTAAAAAAGAAGGCTTAACAAAAGCGCAAGCTGATGTTAAAGCTAAAGCTTTCAAAGCAGAACAAGATGTTAATGCTAAACGTTTAGCTACAGCTGCTCAAGCAGAAGCTGATGCTATCGCTGCTGCAACTCCTGCTGTTGAAGAAGTTGCTGAAGTTGAAGTTGAAGAAGCTCCAGCTGCAGAAGAAAATAACGAAACAACTGAAGCATAATTTTAGAAGGCGAACATGCGTAAAGAAGATTGTTTCTATTTAGGTAAAATCGCTAAAAAATTTAGTTTCAAAGGGGAAGTTCTTGCCTATTTAGACACGGACGAACCTGAGTTATACGAAAACTTGGAATCAGTGTTTGTTGAATGCAACAAACACTTGGTTCCTTTTTTTATTGAAAGCAGTTCACTGCACAAAAACGACTTTCTTAGAATTCGTTTTGAAGATATGAATACCGAAGAAGATGCCGATGCTATTATAGGCAACGCCATTTATCTTCCTTTAAATATGTTGCCAAAACTTTCCGGCAATAAATTCTACTTCCATGAAGTAATTGGTTTTGAAGTTGAAGACAAACGTCTTGGCGTTGTTGGAAAAATCCAATCCATAAATGACACTACTGCCCAACCTCTTTTTGAAGTTTTAAACGGTGATGTAGAAATTCTTATCCCTATGATTGACCATTTTCTTGTAAAAATTGACAGGGAAAACAAAAAAGTCATCATGGATTTACCTGAAGGGTTGATCGAAATGTATCTTTAGAAAGTTTAATCGGTTATTTGTTTATTCGGTTAATCGATAAAATCAAAGACTTCATTTTACTATACTATTTATTGAAATCCAGTAAATCCGCATTTACAAAAAATCCGAAATCAAAAATCGTTAATTTACAATCTTAATCATCATGTTTTCATTCAAGCAATTCTCCATCCAACAAGACCGTTGTGCCATGAAAATTGGAACTGATGGTGTTTTACTTGGCGCTTGGACACCCATTGAAAACAATCCATTTAGTATTTTAGATATTGGAGCCGGAACAGGCGTAATCGCTTTAATGCTGGCGCAAAGAAGCAACGCGGAACAAATTGATGCTTTAGAAATAGACGAAGAAGCCTACGAGCAATCTGTAGATAATTTTGAAAATTCCCCTTGGAGTGATCGCTTATTTTGTTTTCATGTCGGTTTAGATGAATTTGTAGAAGAACCAGAAGACGAGTACGATTTAATTGTTTCCAATCCCCCATTTTATACTGATGATTACAAATCTGATAACGAGCAGCGTGATTTAGCCCGTTTTGCAGACGCTATGCCTTTTGAGGATTTGATTGAGGCTGCTGATTTATTACTTTCGGAAAACGGAATATTCGCTTTAATTATTCCTTTCAAAGAAGAAGAAAATTTCTTGGCACTAGCCTCAGCATACGAATTATACCCAGTAAAAATCACAAGAGTAAAAGGAACTCCAACTACCGAAATCAAACGCAGCTTACTCGCATTTACGCGAAAAGAAACTATTGATTTTCAAATTGACACATTAATTATCGAAACTTCAAGACATCAATATACTCCCCAATACATTGAATTGACTAAGGATTTTTACTTGAAGATGTAAGTGTCATAAAACCTAACAATAAAAGGTTCTAAATAAATGTAACACCAAAACGTGAACTATTTTTCAATTATTTTAGCAATCAACTCTAAGGAAATCTTATCTCCAGCACCGACAAATTTAATTTCACCTCTTTTATTTAGCAAAACGACTGTCGGATATGCTTTTATATTTAGTTGTTTTATAAAAGTATTGATACTATTTAATTTTATAAATGCTTGCTGCCATTTGACATTATTTTTTTTCACATATTCTAATACTTTTTCATTAGATTGATCAACAGCAATGCCAAGAATACTTATTTTTTTTTCGTTTAAATTATAGAATTCTCTAATTTGTGGATTAAATTTAAGACAAGGACCGCACCAAGTACCCCAAAATTCTAAAAGTAAAAAATCCTTATCTTTTAAAACATTTTTTAGAATAAAATTATTGTTGTCTAAATCTCTAAAAGAATAATTTAACGGTATTTTATTCTCAATTGCAAATCGTTTGATAGGCCCTTTTTTGATTGGACTTAGATACAATGAATCCATTTCAGACTGTCTTTTAATGGTGTAATTTGAATTATTGATAGTAATTGTATCATTAAAGGAATATTTGTACTGATTATTAAAAACAAAATCTTCTGAAAAATTAGTGTTTTTATCTTTAACATAGAATTGACTTTTAGTATAAAAATCAGAAAAATAAAACTCATAACCATCTACTTTCCCTACCCAAGCATCTACAAATTTAATAAAAGATAAATAAGGACTATCTTCTTTACTAATCTTTTGGGATATTGCATTCTCTCTATCAGGTACTAAAACAAACTTTCTTTCAAAATTTTTAATTTGATTATTTTCAAAATACTCAAATTTATAAACTGAAGGTAAATAACTGTTCACCAAAGCGTCCTCGTCAGCATTTTGATTTACTTCATATTCATATTTAATTTCATCACTAAAATCCTTATTCTTATTGGTATCTGCAATTAGTATTTGTTTATTCTTTTTAAACCCTATTAGTATAATTAGTTCTTGATCAATTTTCTTTTGCGATAAGGTTAGCGTATCTATTTTTAATTTTCTAAAATATTCAAGCGCTCTTTTCTTTTCGACTTTATTATTTTTAAGCAGATCGAAAGTATTTTGAACATAATCAATTGCCACGAAATGAAACCTTAAGGAATCTAGCAGAGGGATCCCTATGAAATTATCAGTATAAGACAAAGGTCTTAAATCCGACTCATATTGGTTTAAGTTAAAGGTGTCAGCATTACTTGTTAACTTTAATTTTATTTGCTTTGTTTGAGAAATTGAGACTTGTGCTAACAAACCAAACAAAATTACTGTAATTCGTTTTAAGGTCATATCCATGCTTTAGAGGCAACTTTTTAGTTAATGAAATGCAATGATTTAATTCTAATCTCAAGCAAATTAGGGATAAATTACAGAATTTTATCAATATATAAACCTACAAATTTATGATTAAATAAATAACTAAAGATTTTTATTCGGAGACATAAAGATCCTGCTTTAATACAATCCCCAAAATTCCATAGTTTCCTGTTTAATTGAACCTTTATTTGTACTTTAGACACTTGTATTCATTACAAAACGAATCGAATTCATAAAAATATAACATTTATTAATGCTTTTGTTATATTTCTTTCTGTAAATTTGCATCACTTAAAATTACCAAACCATGAAACCAGACTTATTTCAAGCTCCAGATTATTATAACTTAGACGACTTACTGACTGAAGAACACAAACTAGTGCGCGAATCTGCACGAGCGTGGGTAAAGCGTGAAGTATCTCCTATTATAGAAGAATATGCTCAAAAAGCAGAATTTCCAAAACAAATCATAAAAGGTTTGGGTGAAATTGGTGGTTTTGGCCCTTATATTCCTGAAGAATATGGTGGTGCCGGTTTAGACCAGATTTCATACGGTTTAATCATGCAAGAAATTGAACGTGGTGATTCTGGCGTTCGTTCTACCTCTTCAGTACAATCATCTTTGGTGATGTATCCAATTTGGAAATACGGAAATGAAGAACAGCGTATGAAATATTTACCAAAACTGGCTACTGGCGAGTTTATGGGATGCTTCGGATTAACTGAACCAAACTATGGTTCAGATCCAGGAAGTATGATTACCAACTTTAAAGATATGGGTGACCATTATTTATTGAACGGAGCTAAAATGTGGATTTCAAATGCTCCGTTTGCAGATATCGCCATTGTTTGGGCAAAAAATGAAGAAGGAAGAATTCACGGTTTAATTGTAGAACGCGGAATGGAAGGTTTCACCACGCCGGAAACCCATAACAAATGGTCGCTTCGTGCGTCTTCAACCGGAGAATTGATTTTTGATAATGTAAAAGTGCCAAAGGAAAACTTATTGCCAAATAAATCTGGATTAGGAGCACCACTTGGCTGTCTTGATTCAGCACGTTACGGAATTGCTTGGGGTGCTATTGGCGCTGCTATGGACTGCTACGATACCGCTTTGCGCTATGCCAAAGAAAGAATCCAGTTTGACAAACCTATTGCAGGAACTCAATTACAACAAAAAAAATTGGCCGAAATGATTACTGAAATTACCAAAGCACAATTATTGACTTGGAGATTAGGCGTTTTAAGAAATGAAGGCAAAGCAACAACTGCTCAAATCTCTATGGCCAAAAGAAACAATGTAGATATGGCCATTCATATTGCTCGCGAAGCCAGACAAATGTTGGGCGGAATGGGAATTACAGGAGAGTATTCTATCATGCGACACATGATGAATCTTGAATCTGTAATTACGTATGAAGGAACCCATGACATCCATTTGTTAATTACTGGAATGGATATCACTGGAATTCCAGCTTTTAAGTAGTAACAAACAACTATTAAAGTATTTATAAAATTGATAGAAAAAGCTTCTTGGAAACAAGAAGCTTTTTTATATTTACATAAAAATACCACTCATGAATATTGAAACAATCAACAATAGCATTCAGCCCCAAAAAGAACTATTGTTACAACATTCTTTATATAAAAAAGTAAAAACAATTGAGGACTTACAGTGCTTTCTTGAAAATCACGTGTATGCAGTTTGGGATTTTATGTCTTTATTAAAAGCATTACAGTCCAAATTAACGTGTACAACAACTCCTTGGTTTGCCACTGAAAATCCTGAAACCAGGTATTTGATAAACGAAATAGTCCTAGCTGAAGAATCTGATTTGACAATTGATGGTCGTCGCCAAAGTCATTATGAAATGTACATTGAAGCGATGGAAGCTTGTGGAGCAAATACTGCTGGAATCGAACATTTTTTATCCGAAGTAAATTCGCTTAAAAACATATTTGTTGCCATCAAAAAAAGCAATTTACACCCTAATATTAAAGCTTTCTTAGACTTTACTTTCAGAGTTATTGACGAAGGGAAATCTCATGAGATTGCAGCTGCATTCACTTTTGGAAGAGAAGATTTAATCCCAAGTATGTTTACCGCTATTTTGAAAAACTTTCAAGAAAATTTCCCGCAAACTGATTTGAGCAAACTCATTTATTATTTCGAAAGACATATCGAGTTAGACGCTGATGATCATGGTCCAATGGCAATGAAAATGATAACAGAACTTTGTGGAACTGATGATCAAAAATGGTCTGATGTAGAAGAAATTTCAATTTTAGCCTTAGAAAAACGCATAGGACTTTGGGATGCTATCGAAGAAACAATTATGATGAATGTAGAATTGGCTTAAAACCAATACTTCCAAATAAACGTAACTATTATTTAGAAATGAACTATATCAAATTTCAAAATAATGAAAAAACAATTCCAAGTAATAGTTACGTTCTTTTCATTGCTTTTTATGGTGAGTTGCAGTACTGAAAACCCAATTTCTGAAACAACTTCCATACCAATAGTTACAGTTCCGCAAACACAAGCCAAGTCTTATAATTATTTAGCCCTTGGAGACAGCTACACTATCGGACAGAGCGTATGTGAAACCTGCAGATTCCCAGCACAATTATCCAAAAGTTTAGGCAATTTGAATGTGAGCAATACTTATTCTTTGAAAATTATTGCACAAACCGGCTGGACTACTTCCAACTTAATTTCGGCAGTAAACACACAGAATCTAGCTTCTAATTATGATTTGGTCACGTTATTAATTGGCGTAAACAATCAATATCAAAACAGGAATTTTTCGTTGTATGAAAAAGAATTTCCTGAATTAGTAAAGAAAGCTATCGCTCTTGCAAAAGGGGATAAAACAAATGTAATTTTGGTTTCTATTCCAGATTACGCTTATACTCCTTTTGGTCAAACATCGGGAAACCAAACAACAATTTCTACAGAAATAGATCAGTATAATGCTTTTGCAAAAAAATACTGCGATGACAATGCGATAGTATTTATAAACATAACAGACATCACCAGACAAGGCTTAACAAACAAGAACCTTGTCGCTTCAGACGGATTGCATCCTTCTGAATTAGCGTATTCTTTATTTGTAGAGCGAATTTTACCAAAAGCAACGACTGCTTTAAACAATTAAAAACAATTCGGTAAAAGAAGTATCAATGAAAAAACAGCTTTCTTCGCTATTTTTTTTATCTTTATTTTTAAAATAAATAAATGTCCTCCCAAGAACGATTAACAAAAGCTTACAAAGAAGCCAAAAGAATTCCTTTTGACAATCAATCAAAATTTATCCTTTTTAGTGACTGCCACAGAAGCGACAACAGTTTTGCTGATGATTTTGCCAGTAATCGAAACGTCTATTTTCATGCGATGACCCAATATTATAACGATGGCTTTACGTATTGTGAGTTGGGTGACGGGGATGAATTATGGGAAAATATTTTTTTTAAAACTATTTTCGAAGCACACAAAAACGTCTATCTTTTACTAAAGAAATTTCATGATTCTAATAGGTACCATAAAATTTGGGGTAATCATGAAATGACTTTTCGAGATAAAGATCATGTAGAAAAAACGCTTACGACGTATACAAACACACAAAACGACAGAATTGAACCCTTGTTCACTGGTATACAATGCCACGAATCCATCGTTTTAGTGCATCAGGAAACCAATCAGGAATTGTTTTTAACTCATGGTCATCAGGCCGATTTCATGAATTATGTGGGTTGGAAAATCAATAGATTTATGGTGCGCATCTTATGGAAACCGTTGCAAATTTGGGGAATATCAGATCCCACAAGTCCCGCTAAAAATTATGTAGAACGAATAAAAATCGAACTGCGCATCAAAAAATGGATTGAGAACAATAATCGAAAAATTACTATTGTGGGCCATACGCATCGTCCTAGTTTTTCTTATCCAAGTCAGAACACGACACCCTACTTCAATGACGGAAGCTGCGTACATCCTAGAAGTATCACTGGAATTGAAATTGTAAATGGAACGATAACACTTATAAAATGGTTTATCGACACAAAGGAGAATGGCATTCTTCAGGTTGTAAGAGAAGTACTTGAAGGCCCGACAAATCTAAAAGATTACAAATAAAAAAGCGTTTGCCGAGGCAAACGCTTTTTTATTAATTTTCAGGAGCCAATTCCAGTTCTAATCCTTCGAGGCTTTCCGTGATTGGGATTTGACAGCCCAAACGACTGTTTGATTTTACGTAAAATGCTTCTGAAAGCATCGCTTCCTCATCATCACCCATTTCCGGTAAAGGTACGTCATTAAGAACATAACATTGACAAGAAGCACACATGGCCATTCCGCCACAAGTTCCTTCTACAGGAAGTTCATAGGCTTTACATAATTCCATGATATTCATGGCCATATCTGTAGGAGCCTGTAATTCATGCACTACTCCTTCTCTATCTTTAATTTTTATTAATACATCCATTTTTAAATTTGGAATTGGTTGGTTAATCAATTGTATACTTTTGGAATGCGGATTTTTTGTGCGTGAGGGATAGCAGCAAGCTACCGAAGTAGCGCGGATAGCCCGACGCTTTTAAGAAAAAAGGCAACTACCCATTATATCGAGTAGCCTTTTTTCTTAAAAGGGTCACGCCCCAAAAAAATTATAGAATATTTACAACGGTTTCTATTTGTGGTGCAAACTTTTTGATGGTGGTTTCCACGCCTGCTCTTAGTGTCATTTGGTTTACACTGCAACTGGTGCATGCTCCTTCGAGACGTACTTTTACGTGTTTGTCGTCCTCGATGGAAATCAGTGTGATATCACCACCGTCAGAATTCAAAAAAGGTCTGATTTCTTCGAGTGCTTTTTGAACTTCTACAAATAATTCTTCTGTTGTCATTTTCTTTATTTAAAGATTGAAAGATTAGAAAATTGAAAGATTAAAAATCATTTCAACCATTCTAGCTTCTATTTTTTTACTGCGGAACAACCGGCCATAGTTGTTATTTTAACAGCCTCTGTCGCAGGTAAATTTTCGTTTCTGCTTACTACTTCCTGCACTACGTTTCTAGTGATTTCTTCGAAAACAGTTTCGATAATTGAACCTGTTTGCATTGCTGCCGGACGACCGTAATCTCCTGCTTCACGAATAGATTGTACGATTGGCACTTCGCCAAGGAATGGAACTTCTAAATCTTCAGCAAGATTTCTGGCTCCTTCTTTTCCAAAGATATAGTATTTATTTTCAGGTAATTCTTCCGGTGTAAAGTATGCCATGTTTTCAATAATTCCTAAAACAGGAACATTTATAGCCTCTGACATGAACATAGAAACTCCTTTTTTAGCATCGGCCAAAGCTACTGCTTGTGGAGTACTTACTATAACAACACCCGTAATTGGTAATGATTGTACGATAGAAAGGTGAATGTCTCCTGTTCCTGGTGGCAAATCGACTAACATAAAATCCAATTCTCCCCAGTCTGCATCAAAAATCATTTGGTTCAACGCTTTAGAAGCCATTGGTCCTCTCCAGATTACCGCTTGACTTGGCGCCGTAAAAAATCCAATTGAAAGAATTTTTACTTCATAGCTTTCAACGGGTTTCATTTTTGATTTCCCATCGACTGTTACAGAAACTGGTTTTTCATTTTCTACGTCAAACATGATGGGCATAGACGGTCCGTAAATATCGGCATCAAGGATTCCAACTGAAAAACCCATTTTAGCTAGTGATACCGCTAGATTTGCAGTCACAGTAGATTTTCCTACTCCTCCTTTTCCAGAAGCAACTCCGATAATATTTTTTATTCCTGGAATTGATTTTCCTTTGATTTCTGGTTTGTCCGGAACCTCAACTTTACTATTGATTTTGATTTTTGCATCCGGAGATACTAATTCAAGAATTGTTTTTTTGATATCGTCTTCTGCACGCTTTTTAATGTGCATCGCCGGTGTGTGCAATACTAAATCTACCACAACCTCATCACCAAAAGTAATTACGTTTGCTATTGCACCACTTTCAACCATATTTTTCCCTTCTCCAGCTATAGTAATCGTTTCTAAAGCTTTAAGAATGTCTTTTCTATCTAATTTCATTTTTAGTTTACTGTTTTCTATTGGCATTTCAGCGCCAGAATATTATCTTTATTTAAACTGATTTCAGATTACAAAGATACTATGAAAAGTTCTTATTATAAAGGATTTGTATTGCATTTATTGATGACGAAATTGAGGGCGATTATTTAGAGAAAATACCGCTTTTGACCACAAAAAAGCTACTGTATTGAACTTTCAAAAACTACTCAATCCTAACTTCTGGTTGCCAGAAATGTTTTTCGAAATCTACAATTTGGTTATCAACAACTTCTATGCCTTCGTTTTCCAATAATTGTTGCATCAGATTTGTTCCGTCAAAATGAAGTTTTCCTGTGAGCAATCCTTTTCTGTTTACGACACGATGCGCCGGAACATCTTCAAGATTATGCGAAGCATTCATTGCCCAACCCACCATTCGAGCAGAACGAGCAGTTCCTAAAGCCTTTGCAATAGCGCCATATGAAGTGACTTTTCCGTAAGGAATTTGTCTGGCGATGGCGTACACACGTTCAAAAAAGTTGTCGTTTGACATATTTATAAAATCAGATAAAAAGATATTTATTCTGTTTAAAACTACCTCAAATAATATCGAATAATATTAATCAAGGTGATTAAAGCTATCAATCCTGTTATACTTCCTATGATGGTATTCATGTTTTTCATCATATAATCTGTTTTGCCTTCTATTTTCTGAAAGAAAGTGATGTATAAATAAAAAACTAAAAAAGAACCCAATACCACACCGGTAACAAAAACAAAAACATGGGAAATATCAAACACAAACAAATTATAAGAAGCTAAAGTGATGCTTACAAAAACATAATACGGAATGGGAAAAAAATTAAGTGCAGAGAGTAACATTCCAAGAAAAAAACGAGTAGAAGTACTCTTCTTTTTAATTTTCCCCTTCTTCGCTTTTGGCTTTTTGGCAATCAGCAAGAAGTAAATGGTCAGTACTGAAAATATAACAAATCCCACTTCTCGCAGCAACACAATAACATCTGGTCTGCCTTCAATATACCTTGCAAATAATATTGCCAATGTAGCTTGAAAAAAAATCACAATTACCGCTCCTAAAACAAACCAATACGCGCTTGTCTTTCCTTCTTTCAGATTCACTTTGGCGGCTGTCATATTGATTAACCCCGGAGGTGTAATCCCTACAAAAGCTGTAATTAAACCCAAAAACAAAGAAACAATTAAATTCATAGGCAAGATACGAGGATCAAAAAAGCAAAATTATTCTTTAATTTTAAATCGAATATACGTAATTGCTTTGTTAATTTCCAAATATTGTTTTTCATAAAAAGTTTGAAATGCGGTCACTTCCTCCGGACTTCCCTCATTTACATATACATTATGATTGGCATATAAAACTTCGTGTCCTTCGCCGTGCAATAACCCAAGGGTGTATCCGTGCATGAACTCGCTGTCGGTTTTTAAGTTTACGACACCGTCTTTTTTAAGGATTTTTTTATACAATTGCAAAAACTCCGAATTCGTCATTCTGTGTTTTGTGCGTTTGTATTTAATTTGTGGATCTGGGAAAGTAATCCAGATTTCGTCCACTTCATTTTCAGCAAAAATGTGGTTGATTAATTCGATTTGGGTTCTGATAAAAGCGACATTGTGCAACCCAGTATCAACAGCCGTTTTAGCTCCACGCCAGAAACGCGCTCCTTTGATATCGATTCCTACAAAGTTTTTATTTGGATATCTTTCGGCAAGACCTACTGAATATTCTCCTTTACCACAGCCTAATTCCAGCACTAATGGATTTTCGTTTTTGAAGAATTCCGAATTCCATTTGCCTTTAAGCGGAAACAAATCTCCTACTACTTCTTCTCTCGTTGGTTGAAAAACGTTATCGAATGTTTCGTTTTCCTTGAACCTTTTTAATTTATTTTTACTTCCCACTTTTTCAGAATATTTCGGCAAAATTAAGGAAATATATAAGACCGAACGACCAACAGACGAAAAAATGAAAAAACGTTTTGAAAATTAGTCCAATTACAACCCTTTCAACTCTTAACGGCACTGTTAATTCACTTTTAACCTATAAAATATTTCTTTACCTTTATACAAATAATCATGCCATGAGACACTTTGTTTTATCCATTGCAATTATATTATTTGGTTTTTTACCCTCTTCAGCTTACCGTAATAAAAACAAAACGGCTAATGAAACCACTTTTGCTCTAACACTATCAAAGTATAAAATTGACAAATCCACAATTCCAATTGACAGCACTTTAGTTCCCGTATTTTTCAAGAAATATCCCAATTTAAAAAAATACCAATCCGATGTAAAAGCGCTGTACAGAAAACGAAATTACCACTCCATTTGGTTTGATAAAAAAGGACTCATTGAGTTTGCCAATTTATTATATTCCAAAGTAAATCAACTGGAAGAAGAAGGTTTAAAATCGCGAATAGCTTACAAAGAAAAAATTGACGGTGTTTTTAATGACACTAATTCGGATGATCTATATCAAACCGAAACAGAACTGATGTTGTCATCCATGTATGTTTTTTATGCTAAAAAAGTATACAAAGGAATTGACACTGAAAAAATAGAAGAAATGGGATGGTTTTTACCTCGAAAAAATCTATCCTATGAAAATCTTTTAGACTCTTTATTAGTTGATCCTGGGCTATTAAGTAAAAACGAAAAACAACTGTTTGGGCAATATTACAAACTGCGAGATGTTTTAAAAAGATACCGCCAAATAGAGCAAAATGGTGAATGGAATACCATAACAATAGATTCTGTGGAAAAAATATTCAAACCAAAAGACAGTTCTAAAACCATTGGACAAATAAGACAGCGACTTGCCGTTACGGGAGATTTAAAACAAGACTCTAAAAGTAATGTGTACGATGCTGAATTAATGGAAGGCATATTGAATTATAAAAAGAGAAATGGCTACAAAACAGATTATCTCATTGCAGCCAAGCACATTCAACGCATGAATATCCCGATAGAGAAATATATTAAAACCATCATAGCAAATATGGAACGCTGCCGATGGATTGACCCAAAGCTCACAATAGCAGACGAACACATCATTATAAACATTCCTTCCTATAAACTCTTTTATAAAAAAGATGGTGTAAATATATTAGAGTCAAAAGTCCTTGTGGGGAAAAACATGACCGAAACAGTTGTTCTCAGTAGCAATATAACTAAAATAGTGTTTAGTCCTTATTGGAATATTCCCAAAAGCATCATTAAAAATGAATTAAACGATGCCATTGCACGGGACGAAAATTATCTGGAAAAACACAACATTGAATGGAACAATGGCAATGCCAGACAAAAACCCGGTCCCAGAAACTCCTTGGGGCTCGTTAAGTTTGTCTTTCCAAACTCTGATGATATTTATTTACACGATACGCCGTCTAAAGATTTATTTCAATACGAATACCGGGCGTATAGCCATGGCTGCATTAATATTGAAAAAGCGAAAGATCTGGCGCTTTTGATTTTAAAAGACGATCCGGATTGGCCTATAACACGCATCAATGAGGCCATGAAAGGCGAAAAGGAAACGGCTTACATCCTGAAAAAG
The DNA here is from genome assembly GCF_030010375.1 of Flavobacterium yafengii. Classification (GTDB taxonomy): domain Bacteria; phylum Bacteroidota; class Bacteroidia; order Flavobacteriales; family Flavobacteriaceae; genus Flavobacterium; species Flavobacterium yafengii. Next base: position 258,970 of record NZ_JASCRY010000001.1, read on the forward strand.
AAAATCCCAATTCACATTGGTTATTTTACCGCCTGGGTAAATGATTTAGGAGAAATTAATTTTTACAACGACATTTATATAAGGGACGAGCGTTTAGCCGAACTGCTTTTCTCCGATGATTCTAAATAAATTTATTGTTTGGACCGCATCGTTTTATCATTCTATTTTACTCCTATTCAAATGCATATCATAATTCACTTTTACTTTCTATAAAGTGCCAATGTTGTAGTGCTTTAACATTTATCTATTTCGTCTAAAAAACCATTCAAATGAGGAAAACCAATGGTTGAAGTCTCTTAGTTAAAAACTAATTTTGTTTTAAGTATTTAATAATCAATTTATTATAAAAATGTGGCTTTTTTTTAATTACATTTATATTCTAAAATCCAACTTATGAAACCAAAACCATACCCAATTAAAACACAGCTCGTGTTGGTATCTTCCATTTTGTTGTTAGGTGCTTTTAACACTTCTGAAAAATCAGACCTGCTCCTTTCCGGGATTAACAAGGAAAACATGGACACATCTGCTAAACCAGGTGATAATTTTGATACCTATGTCAACGGAACCTGGAAAAAAAACACTAAAATACCAGATGACAAAGCCTCTTACGGTGCTGGCTATATGGTTTATGAAAAATCACAAGAAGACGTAAAAGCCATTATCGAAGCTTCTTCCAAAGGTGATTTTGCAGCCGGTTCTGATGAACAAAAAATTGGGGACTTTTATGAAGCCTACATGGACACTAAAACAAGGGATCAAAAAGGAATTGCGCCCTTACTTCCGGAATACAAAAAAATTGATGCAATAAACAACTACACTGATCTGTCTGCTTATTTTGGATACGCCAATAAATCCGGAAGCAACATTCCTTTTTCCGTTTCGGTAATGGAAGATTTAAAAGATCCAACCCAATACATGCTTATTTCTTGGCAAGGTGGTTTAGGATTGCCGGATAGAGAATATTACTCCCTTGAAGATGCCAAATCTAAAGAAATTCAAAAAAAATATGTAACCCATATCGAGAAGATGCTGCAACTAGGCGGAATAGCCAATGCACCTGATTTATCTAAAAAAATCATGGCATTAGAAACTGTTTTGGCTGCCCAACACATGAAAAAAGAACAAACCCGTGACATTGTAAAACTGTACAACAAATATGCTATTAAAGATTTGAACCAACTCATGCCTGATTTTAATTGGGCCAGCATGTTACAGAACGCAGGAATCCTGAACCAACAAAACATCGTCGTTGCACAAGTTGATTACATCAAATCACTCAATACAATCATAAAAACAACACCTTTAACCACTTGGAAAGCCTACCTGAAATGGAATACCATTCATGGATCGGCAACATCATTGAACACCGCTTTAGACAATGAAAATTTTGACTTCTATGGCAAAACCCTTAACGGAATACAAGTACAACAACCGTTATGGAGAAGAGGTGTTGATAGAGTAAACAATAGTCTTGGTGAAATCGTTGGAAAGGTTTATGTAAAAAAACACTTCTCTCCTGAAGCCAAAGAACAAGTAACACTTTTAGTTAAAAACCTTCTTAAAGCTTACGGGGAAAGCATAAAAAATCTGGATTGGATGAGTCCGGAAACCAAAAAACAAGCCTTGGACAAACTCTCAAAATTCACTCCAAAAATTGGTTATCCTGACAAATGGAGAGATTATTCTACCTTGAAAGTCGTAAAAGGTGACTTGTATGGAAACCAACAAAAAGCCACCACTTTTGAATACAACAGACAAATTAACAAATTAGGAAAACCTGTTGACAGAACCGAATGGGGAATGACTCCACAAACCGTAAACGCATATTACAATCCGCCACTTAATGAAATCGTATTTCCTGCAGCCATATTACAACCCCCTTTCTTTGATGTAAAAGTAGAAGACGCGGCAAACTATGGCGGAATTGGAGCTGTAATTGGTCATGAAATAGGTCATGGTTTTGATGATCAAGGAAGCACCTTTGATGGTGACGGAGTATTGCGCAATTGGTGGACAGCTGAAGATTTAACCGCTTTTAAACAAAAAACAGGCGCATTAGTTGCGCAGTACAACACATTCAAAGTATTTCCTGACCTCAATGTGAATGGGGAATTTACCCAAGGGGAAAACATAGGGGATTTAGGCGGATTATCCATTGCCCTAAAAGCTTACAAAATGAGTCTGGAAGGAAAAGAATCGCCCGTTTTAGAAGGTTTCACCGGTGAACAACGCGTGTTATTAAGCTGGGGACAATGTTGGTTAAATAAAACTCGTGACGAAGCTTTGCGAAATCAAATCGCTACTGATCCACATTCGCCGGCAAAATTCAGAGTTAATGGTGTAGTGCGCAATATTCCTGAGTTTTATACCGCTTTCAACATACAACCTACCGATTCCTTGTATCTGGCTCCAGAGAAAAGAGTCAAAATCTGGTAAGTATTAGGATTTATATCTAATAAAAAACCTCTGCTAAAAAACAGAGGTTTTTTTATGTAAAAAAAGTAATCCTACCAAAAATGCTAAACGGATTTATTGTTTCGATTTCAATGTTTTTATCATTGCATCTTCAAGAGAAGCCTTAACTTTTATAACTTCATCCGAATTTTCATTTGGAATCGTCATTGACAAAACGTAGTGTTTTATTTTCCACCCCTTACCTATTTTTATCAAAACACCTGAACCACGACAAATCTTCATTTGGGTATTCAACAATTCATCAAACCAAGCAGTTTTACCCGTTTCATCAAAATAAATATGACGTTCCAAAGCAGTAAAACTCCAAGCTTTCCCTTTATCGAAATGCGGTTTTGCATAGGCTTGAAAAGCAGTTTTATTCCAATTCTCGGTTGCATCGGTACCAATGAAAATAGCATCATCAGCCATCAAACTGAAATAGGCATCATAATTAGCTTCTGCGGCGGCTTTATGCCAGGCATCAAGTACGGAATTGATGTTTGCTTTTGAAACTGTTTGATTCTCCATCATGGTTTTGCATCCGGATAAAGTAATAACGATAAGAACAGCCAGTATTTTTTTCATGTGATATAGGTATTTATTCGTGGTTTTTATTCCATCTGATTTTTATTTTCCCATCTACGTCAACAGCCAGTAAATGCAATACAATTCCTTTATTGCGCTTTTCAGCTCTTTCTATTTTATCGGTGATGAACTCATCCTTTTTTGGATTTCTCAGCGGAATTGTCATAGCCAAATTTGTTCCTCTGTTAAACGAATATATGCCATTTACATCTAAATTTAAAACGTTAGAACTCACTTTCAAATCATTCACATACACTAAATCGCCATTTATTTTAAAGTTTCCGGACAAATCCCTGAACACGATATTGTCGACATCTCTAAAAGGAAAAGCGAACTTACCAATATTTTTAATAGGTTCAAAATCGACCAACGCCCCTTGATTCACATCAAATTTAGCAGCCCCGGAAAGTGAATTTGTTTTTAATTGTCCTCCGGAAAGCAGTGTTCCATTAACCGATGCCGAAGCGGTCAGAAACCCTTTTATATTTTTAGGTTTAAAAGACTGAATCCCAAAATTGTTCAACGAAGTTAGAAAACGGGCAATATCCACCCGATTGATTTTTGCATTGGATTCCAATAAGAAAAAATCTCCTCTTGGAGCTAATTTCCCGTCAAAAGAAATCGTTCCGCCAGAACTCTGTACCCAACCATTTTTTACGATTAACTGGTTATTGACCAATAAAACCGTGGCTTTAGCATTAGTCGCCTCTAATTTACTATACACCATTTTATCTGCTTTTAAATGCAAAACCACTTGGCATTTATCAATTACGGAATACAGTTCCTCTGAAAAATCATCTTTTTTATACTGCTTTTTTGGGGATTTCTGCCCTGAACGAGTAATGACACCCACAAACTGTTTGACATCCAGAAAAGGAGCGTAAATATCCCAATTCACAATCATTTTTTCTGGGTTTTCGTAATACAAAGTCAGGAAATTATCAATTTTTCCCTCCATAAAAACCGCGTTGCGACGGTCTTTAAAATTAATTTTTTTTATCAAAAGCGCTTCTTCCGTAAAGTCAAGCTGAATGTCTGTTTTTACGAAAGTCAAATTCCGCGGACCATAATTTACCGTTGCATTTTTAACGGCTACATTTCCCGTGAACAACGGTTTTTGTATTTTTAAATCCAAAATATCAAATTTAAATTCCAGATTCACTTTGGCTTGACCATCAGAAAAATGGATAAAATCCTTAGTAACTATCTCGTTCAATCGGGACACATTAAAATCTGATTTAAAACTTCCTGCCGCCGTTGTTTTTTCAAAATTGGAAATAATTCCGATTGGAATTGTAAAAGGAATCGTTTTATATTTCCCCGAAAGATTCGTTAAAGTAATGGTAGAATTAACATCATTACAGCCAGCGCCTTTTTCATATTGATTGGTAAAACTGGCTTCAAAACTACAGTCGGAAATAATTCCGTCCGGTATCTTCAGTTCATTATTTTTTATTTTTGTAGTCACCACAATTTCCGGATCGCCCGTGGCATTCATATCGCCAATAATCGTACAACCCACACGTATTGGCTTTTTCAAGTCAAATTGATTGATTCGGTTGCTGATATTAGCACTCAATAATGCCGAAGCATCCTTCCATAAAATAGTTGTGGCAATGGCAATATCAAAAGGCGACTTGTTTTTGTCCAAACTAAAATGCGCGTTAATGTCAAACCGTTCTTTTCCTATTTCGAGATTCTCGGTTGCCACACTAATCTGGTTTTTCTGGTTCGAAAAGTCAACTATCAAAACGCCTTCCACGATTTTATCCTTAATAAAACTCCCTCTTTGGGTATTGAAAGCCATGTTTTTGGCAAGCGTTTTCAGATACAGTTTCGTATGCCAATTGTCATCATTGAAATCTATTTTACTTCGTAAAGCAAGAACATCAAAATCAAATAACTTATTTCCCAGTTGATTCTCGGAGATGAAATGCACTTGGTCTAAAACAATTTCATTGATGGAGGAAGTGGTCGAGCTTTTTGGTTTCGCACCTTTTGGCTGAGGCCTAAAAATAGCGGTATTTACGATTCCGTTCTTTCCTTTAAACAAATACAAAGTAGCTTGCTGAATTTCGATTTTGTCGATGTTAATCTCATTTGAAAGCAAGTCCAAAAGATCGATGCGAATCTCAATTTGTTCCGCTTTGAGTAACGTACGCTTGTGAACGGCCCACAAACTGTCTTTCAATTCTACTTGGCTTAACACCAAAGTCATATTGGGAAAACCCTTTAAAAACTTATATCTGATATCGCCAATATCGATTGTACCCGTAATATTTTCGTTGATTTTAGCATTAATCTGGGTTATAATTTCCGCTTTATTATTGTTAAAATAAAGCGCTAAAACCGCTGAAGATATTAGAAAAAGCGCAACTACTCCCAGAAAGAAAAAACCAACTCTTTTGATTATTTTCCTGAAACCCGCTGTTTTAAAATATGTTTTTGCGCCCTGCCAAAATTGATTCATGCGTATTCCTTTACTGTTTAAGATACAAGGTAGCATAAAAACTGGTTCTCCTGCTGATTTGAAACTACAAATTACAATTCTAGTTCTCGTGTGTCAGTTCGAGCGGAGCACCATTTATAATGAAAAATCTGGAAATCATCTGGAATACTTGCGAGCTACAACACGCTCAAAAAACAGTTACTTTACTCTAAATTAATACCTTACTCTACTGAAATAAAGGATAAAAACAGCAAAATAGTTACATCAAGTAGTACTATTTTTTTCATAATTTTTGGATTTTTAAAAGTTTATTGGACAAAAATATTTTATTTAGAAAACAAAAATAAAATCATAACTAATTTATTTATAGATACTTATAAAATATTTTACCTTCACTTATGCCGTTAAATTAAGGATGCGATTTCAACCTTGAAAAACACAGCCCGTTCAGCACTGGTAGTAGCATACGTGATTTGACGTATTTTTGTAATGCCCTAAATGAATTCTTTACGAATTAAAAGTTACCCTATGAAAAAGTTATTTTCCCCCATACTAATTGTTGTTTTTACACTATTACTCACCATCGTTTCCTGTAAAAAGAAAGAAGGAAAGGAAGCTAAAAAGGAAACAAGTTTAAATACCGTTGAAATTGCTTTTGACAGCACACAAATCAAAACCTTCTTTGGAAAATATCCAAAACTGAAAAGCTACCAAGGCGACGTAGAGCAATTATACCGCAAGCATCAATTTCATTACATCTGGTTTGACAAGGATGGCCTCAATGAATTTGCAGGTTTGCTATACAATAAAGTGAATAATTTGACTCAAGAAGGAGTTGAAACCGTGATTCCGTACAAGGAAAAATTAGATGATGTCTATGATAATCCAGAGGACAATCAAAAAGCAAGTATTGACACCGAGTTATTGAGTTCTGCGTTATACTTTTTTTATGCAGATAAAGTATACGATGGTATCAGCACTCAAAAATCGAAAGATTTAGGATGGTTTTTGCCTCGAAAAAGACAATCGTATGTCAATTATTTAGATTCGTTGTTAATCAATCCTTCGTTAATCAACAAAGAAGAAAAAGGAGTATTGAAACAGTATTACCTGCTTAAAGATGTCTTGCAGGAATACCGTAAAATAGAAAAAAAAGGCGGTTGGAAAACCATTGCACTGGATCCAAATATCAAATCGTATAAACCTGGCGATAGCGCCACAGCCATTGCGCAAATCAGAACCCGTCTATTTATAACAGATGATCTTTCCCGAGATTCTAAAAGCGCCGTGTATGATGACGAATTAGCAACCGGAATTTTGAAATTTAAAAAGAGAAGTGGTAATCTCTTGAACAAAACGATTCTTCCGGAACATATCAACTACATGAATGTTTCTGTTGCGGATCGTATCAAAACTGTTATGGTCAATATGGAACGTTGCAGATGGATTTCGAATGACATCACCAAATCCAAGGAATTAATTGTAGTGAATATTCCAGCCTATGAACTTACTTTTTTCAGAGACGGAAAACCGGAATTACGCTCTAAAGTTGTGGTGGGAAAAGCCATGCATAAAACGGTAATTTTTAGTGCCCCAATGAAGTTTATTGTTTTTAGACCGTATTGGAATGTGCCCACCAGTATCCTTAAGAAAGAAATTCTTCCTGCCATTGAGAAGAATCCAAACTACTTGGCAGAACACGACATGGAATGGAAAGACAGCAACGTAAGACAAAGACCCGGACCTGAAAATTCATTGGGATTAGTGAAGTTTTTATTCCCCAATTCGAATGCGATTTATTTGCACGATACGCCATCCAAAAGTTTATTTGGTAAAGAAGATCGAGCTTTTAGCCACGGTTGTATTCGTGTAGCCAAGCCAAAAGAACTTGCTGCCATGATTATGAAGAACGATAAAAAATGGAATCCTGAAAAAATAGAAACTGCCATGAACAGCGGAGAAGAATATTGGTATACGCTTAAAAACAAAATTCCGGTGTACATCGGTTATTTTACCGCGTGGGTAGATGCGGACGGCGTGGTTCATTTCTATGAAGATGTCTATAAAAGAGATGAGGCATTAGCAACCTTACTGTTTGACAAATAAAAGACAATCTCTTTCTCCAGAGAATAACTAACAAAAAAATGACACTATCTTATTTAGACAGTGTCATTTTTTTGTTTGCCAAAAGGCAACTATTTAGTACGCTTTCTGTTTTTCGAAAGCGGTATCCAACACTTTTTTAATTTTGTCTAAGGCACCGTGAAAGGCTTTTTCGGTAGTATCGGCATGATTGGTAACTGCAACGGGTTGCATATTCACCGGTCTGGCTTCGATAAGGCATCGTTTGTCGTTGATTCCGAATTTATCACTGTTTTCGTCTGCAAGATGTACTTCTAAACGGGTTATTTTATCTTCAAAACGTGCCAAAGCTGTTCCTAATTCCTCCGCAATATACGCTTTCAAACGTGCGTGTCCTTCTACATTGTTGTCTGTGTTGATTTGTACTGTCATGTTTTTATTTATTTAATGTTGTCTTTCAAATTTACCGATTGCAGTATGAAAAACCGAGCCAATTAATAAAACATTGTGAAAATAAAAGAGCGAAAAAGTGGATTTAAGGAAGGGATTGGATTCAAGTTTGGAGTTTAAAGTTTGAAGTTTAGAATTCACTTTTTTGATTTTGTCTCGAAATAATTTCAGATTGGATTTTAGTGACGCAATCTTCTAGATTTTTTATATTACTAGAGCAGTTCTTTTTTTGTCATTCCGACGAAGGAGGAATCTCATTATCCTTTATAAAATAGGGATTCAAAAATTCAAAATTGTGATTGAAGGAACGTATCAAATCTAATTTCTTATCTCTTCGCCAACCCTTGATTTCTTTTTCTCTCGCAATGGCGAGTTGAACCCAAGTAAACTTTTCATAATAAACTAGAAACTCAATATTATATTTTGATGCGAAAGTTTTGTTCCCATTAATAATATTTTGCTCGTGTTGTTGTACTCTCACTTTAAGATTATTAGTCATTCCAGTATAAAACGTTGTCCGATACTTATTAGTAATAATGTAAACATAATAGGTATGATAGCCTTCTGTAAATTCAATCATGACTCTTGTTGTTTAAGTTATTCCTAAGGTCTCATAGACTCTAAGACGAAGCTATAAACCGCTATAATTAATCCCCGAAATTCATTCTTTTTATACATTTTCAAGATCAAAAGAGTCCTCATATTGTGTGATTCCTCCTGCGTCGGAATGACAAATTGTACCTATTACGTCCCTTTTAACCAGTACCTTTGTCATCTCGACAAAGGAGAGATCACACAAGTAACTCGACAATAGTAGTAGAATTCATTCTTACTTAGCTCCTTGAAATAAAAGCAATTACTAACTTAAATATTACTTTTTTTGTCATTAGTATTATCCGTTTTCTAGATCAAAAAGCGTAAACCTATTATGTGATTCCTCCTGCGTCGAAATGACAAGACGCACGTATTGCGCCGCTTTAACCCAGTACCTTTGTCATCTCGACGAAGGAGAGATCACATAAGTAACTCGACAATAGCAGTTAAATTTTTATAATTTTAAGTTTGATTTTGTGGTCACAATTTTCACATCTTATAAAACTATTGTTATCTACAATCATATCAATATCAATATCATAATCACAAACAGGACAATTATAAATAATATCTTTAAGTATAATAGGTGGATTAAGAACAGTGGGGATATTTAATATTGAATAATCTATCATGTGTTTTTTTTAATAATTTCAACATATTTCTCTAATTAAATGGTATTCTTTAGTTTTCTTTGAATTTATGATTCTTTCAACAAAATTTAGATTTTTAATTGGATTCTCAATTGTTTTAAAAGTTGGCAAATCGTTAAGGTTTAGTACTAAGGTAATGATGTAATCATTTTTATATTCCATCGCTTTAAGATATTCTTTTTCAGTCAATCTGAATTTGCCTTTTTTTTCTCTAATGCCTTTAACTTCAGATAAATAATAACTGTCATTTACATTTATTTGAAAATCATAACCGTCACCAAATAATCTTGCATCTTCAATTATTCCGTGTTTAAAAGTTTCTATTATATTATAATTATTTAAGAAATATAATTCGGCTTCAAGGCCCGTTTCCTGTAATCGTTTGAATCTTGATCTAACTATCGGATTAACGGAAACAGCAATGCTTTCGATATTTAGATTTTCTTTTAAATATAATTTTACAATATTGGAAAACCCAATTACATTTTCAGTTCCAAATAAAGAATCAATTAGCAGTTTCCGATGTATGTAAGCATCTCCTTTTTGCCACCATCCTTTTCTCCCGTTTTCTGGAAAAAACTGATCAAATAAATCCATTCTGTTTTTTACTGTTCCCGTTGTATCTGCAATTCCCAAATCAACAAAATATTGATAGAAAGAAGTCTTTGTTTTAAAACCAAATTCCTGAATAAAACCATCATTAAATTTAGAAAGGCCATAGCCAATTAAATTTAAGATTTCATAGTTTTTATGTTTGTTAGAATTCTTGTCCATAACTAAGTGATTTTGATTTCTAACAAATATAAATATTTAAAATTATCCTTTGAAGAGAAAATATAGGTTCTGTCTACATTTGATATATTGGCCAAATATTCAATTGAGAAGCTTTTTTGTTCTCGTAATTGTTTGACTTTAAATCCAAATTTTTCCTTAATATTCATAACCTATAAAAATAGTTTTGCGTGGACAATTGACCTGCTTACAATTGTCCACATTAATTTTTAGTTTTCAACTTGATTTTTTGATAAGTAAATTCATTCCACAAAAAAACGCTACTCTTTCGAATAGCGTTTTTTTGAATTTCTTATCAATTTGTGATGTGATTGCTTTGCCGCGTACCTCGCAACTCCTCGCAATGACAATCGTCTGGAAAATCCAATGCCCTAGCCCTGATGGGAACGGCATCCTTTTCCTTCCGCCATTTTCGGCGGAGGAAAAGATACAGTGTACAGCAGGAAACAGCTCCTAAAATAAATTCAGAATAAATCCTGTTAGTCCAACTATGGCAATAACACGACTCCCATGTTGAATAAGGTAAAGGCCTGAATATCGACATTTTCCTGAATGGTTGCCGCCACGGATTTTCCGGCGCCGTGTCCTGCATTGATATCAATACGGATTAGGGTTGGGTTTGTTCCGGTTTGTTTTTCCTGTAATTCGGCAGCAAACTTGAAACTGTGCGCCGGCACTACTCTATCATCGTGATCGCCCGTAGTGACCATGGTTGCCGGATATTGAATCCCTTTTTTTATGTTGTGTACGGGAGAATACCCTTTGATGTAGTTGAACATTTCCTTGCTGTCCTGCGCCGTTCCGTAATCATACGCCCAACCTGCTCCTGCGGTAAAGGTATGGTAGCGTAACATGTCCATCACGCCCACCGCCGGCAAAGCAACTCGCATCAACTCCGGACGTTGCGTCATGGTAGCACCTACTAGCAATCCTCCGTTTGACCCACCACGAATGGCTAGGTATTGTGAAGACGTATATTTCTGAGCAATCAGGTATTCAGCCGCTGCGATGAAATCATCAAATACATTTTGTTTTTGCATTTTGGTTCCGGCATCGTGCCATTTTTTTCCGTATTCGCCACCACCACGTAAATTAGGCACGGCATAAACGCCTCCGTTTTCCATCCAAACGGCATTGGCAATGCTGAAACTTGGTGTCAAACTCACGTTAAATCCTCCGTAACCATACAGCATCGTTGGGTTTGTCCCATCGAGTTTCAATCCTTTTTTATGGGTGATAATCATTGGGATTTTGGTTCCGTCTTTGGACGTATAAAACACTTGTTTGGACTCGTATTGCTCGCTATTAAAATCTACTTTTGGTTTTTGATACACCGCCGAAGTTCCGGTTTGTGGTTCGAATGAAAAAGTAGAACCCGGAGTAATGTAATTCGTGAAGGAATAATACAATGTTTTCTCTTTTTTCTTTCCGCCAAAACCACCTGCAGTTCCTACGCCCGGCAATTTTATTTCACGTACCAATTTCCCGGAATAATCGTATTGTTTCACCACCGAAACAGCATCTTTCATATAATTAGCAAAGAAATATCCGCCACCTGTTGATGGAGACAACACATTCTCAGTCTCTGCAATAAAGTCTTTCCAGTTTTCCGGTTTCGGGTTGTTGACATCCACGGTAACGATGCGTTTGTTGGGCGCATTCAAGTCGGTTTCTATGAATAATTTTCCGCCTTCGTTTTCGATGATGTTGTTGTCGCTCTTGAAATTATCCACAATAGTCACAATAGGACTGTTCGCTTTTGTCAAATCTTTGATGTACAATTCGTTTCCGTACGTAGAATTAGACGCTGTGATAACCAAATAATGATCATCTTCGGTCACGCCACCGCCTACATAACGGCGTTTTTGGTCGGCACCAAAAATTACTTTATCATCCTTTTGTGCGGTTCCTAACTTATGGAAATACAGTTTATGTTGGTCGGTTTTTGCCGATAATTCGCTTCCTTTTGGTTTGTCATAACTGGAATAGTAGAATCCTTCGTTTCCTTTCCAAGACACACCGCTGAATTTTACATCGACAATAGTGTCTTCAATTATTTTTTGGGTAATGGCATCCATAATAATGACTTTTCTCCAGTCGCTTCCACCTTCTGAAATGGCATATGCCACTTTAGAACCGTCTTTGGAGAAATCCAATCCGCCAAGCGAAGTGGTTCCGTCTTTAGAAAATGTATTGGGGTCCAAGAACACAGTTTCGGTTCCTTTGGCGTCTTTTCTATACAACACCGATTGGTTTTGCAAACCGTTATTTTTATAGTAATACGTAAAATCTCCTTCTTTGAAAGGCGCTCCTATTTTCTCATAATTCCACAGTTTTTCCATTCTTGCTTTTAACGCATCACGAAACGGAATTTGGGATAAATAACCATACGTCACTTCGTTTTGGGCTTTTACCCATGCACCGGTTTCAGCAGATTTGTCGTCTTCGAGCCAGCGGTACGGATCCGGAAGTTTAGTGTCGAAATATACATCAACGGTTTCCCCTTTACTCGTAGTAGGATAGGTTACCGGTTTTTGGTTTTGGCCAAAAGTCGCCATTGCAGAAGATACAGCCATTATTAAAAAAGTTTTTTTCATTAGATTCTGTTTTAGGTTGTTACAAAAATAGGGAAATAGTTAGTGTTGTAAAGGTGGGAAAGTCTTAAATAAAACCAAAAAAACTGGTGTTTAGAGAAATGTGATTTTATAAAATATTTTTTTAAGTTCAAAAACACTAATTAAGATTCTCTTTCATTTACTTAAATTATTTATTCCTTATTTAAGCTTTTTGTCGATTTACTTAAATAAAGAAAAAGTTATTTAAGTTTTTTGTCGATTTACTTAAATAAGAATACATTTGTTTAAGTTTTTAAATCATCAAAATGGAAAAATTTACTTCTGGCAAATATATCAATCAAGGATATTACAAAAGCTTTCAACCCAACACCATTCACAGAGACTGGATATTGAATGATATGGAAGTTATTCGCCTACTAAGTAAAGCCGACAGACATTTAGGCAGATTAGATATGTATTCAGAATGCGTAAACATTGACTTGTTTATTAGAATGCATATCGCCAAAGAAGCTACTCAATCTTCAAAAATTGAAGGTACTCAAACCAATATGGAAGAAGCTTTTTTAAGCAAAGAAGAAATCGCTTATGAAAAAAGAGACGACTGGGAAGAGGTACAAAACTATATCAGTGCAATGAATGAAGCGGTTAAACTATTACACCTACTTCCTTTTTCATCCCGACTTATAAAACAAACACATAAGATACTTTTGCAGGGTGTACGTGGCGAACACAAATTACCTGGAGAATATCGAACTAGCCAAAACTGGATTGGAGGAGCCAGTATTAGTGACGCAGCCTTTATTCCTCCCATTCACTCTAGTATTAATGAGTTAATTTCAGATCTTGAAATATTTGCAAACGATGAAATATCACCACTGCCTGATTTAATAAAAATTGCAATTATACATTATCAATTCGAGACTATTCACCCTTTTTTAGATGGAAACGGTAGAGTTGGCAGATTACTTATAACCATATATTTAGTCAGCAAGGGAATCCTAAAACAACCCATTTTATATCTTTCTGATTTTTTTGAAAAAAACAGAATATTATATTATGATAATCTAATGCGAACCAGAACCCACAACGACATTAACCAATGGTTAAAATTTTTCTTAACCGGTATTATTGAAACTGCAAAAAAAGGGGTAACTACTTTTGATGGCATTTTGCAACTGCAAAAAAGTTTAGAAGAAAAATTAAAGTCATTGGGAAATCGCAATATGGACGCACGAAAAGTAGTAGATTACCTCTATACTCAGCCTATAATTGAGGTAACAAAAGTGGAAGAACTATTACAAAAGTCATCAGTTACAGCTTATAAACTTTTGGCAGATTTAGAGCGACTGGATGTCATAAAAGAAATATCTGGAGCACAACGAAACAAGTTATATGTTTTTAAAGATTATTTAGATTTATTCAATCACGATTAACATTCATCTGTCAAAAAATTAAAAATTCGTGCCCAGTACTTAAAAACCAAAAAAAACGCTACTCTTTCGAATAGCGTTTTTTTGGTTTTTTGCTCAAGCAAATGAATTACAAATTAAAATTCACACCAAAAACGATGTTTCTTCCAATGTTTGGAATACCATCCGTTTTTAAACGAGAAAGGTGTGCAATGTATCTTTTATCAAATAAATTATTCCCGTTGATATTGACGTCAAAAGCGGTTTTACCCAGTTTTACTGTTCCGCCAAAACCTAAATTCACCAAGTTATACCCATTCGATTCTGTTTCAAATCCACTTACATTTTTTTGATTGAATGTACTGGAAACGTTTAAAGTCGCAAAACCATCTTCCAACCAGTTTTTTACTTTAAATTCGGTTCTAATGGTGTTGTTCCAATTGTTAGCCGGGATTAACGGCAAGTAATCTCCATTTTGTTTTTCGCCTGTTACGGTTTCAAAACTCGTTTCAAAATGCAACCAATCCAATGGATGCGGGTGAAAATGCAATCCGATTTCGCCTCCGTATAATTTGGCGTTATTCTGAATATAATCGAAAACAGCATTCTCGTCAATCACTGCTCCTGTTGGCGAAGTGTAGATATAATTGTTGATGTGATTGTAAAATCCGTTTACAAAAAACTCAAAATGATCCGTTTTATATTCTAAATTTAAATCCGTTTGCACGTTTTGCTCGGTTTCTAAATCGCTGTTTCCTACTTCATAGCGATTCGTTCCTTCATGCACTCCATTAGAAGTTAACTCAGCAAGATTTGGCGCTCTAAAACCAGTAGCAACGTTCAAACGCAACGTCAAATCATCGGCAAGATTGGTTTTATAACCCAACGACGCATTAAAACTGTCGTATGATTTATCGATGGCTTCAAAAGAACCTTCTTCACCTGCAATTCCTTGTGCATCCGTAGTAATATTTCTATTGTCGAAACGCAATCCAGCTTGCAACACATTAGAATTCCACTCATAATTAGCCGTTCCAAAAACACCAAAATCATTCGTAACCGCATCCGGAATTAAATATTCCTCTCCTGAATTCGTATTGGTTTGGTACATTCCTTGAACTCCCACTATGGTTTCTATTTTTCCCATTTTTGGCAAATGGTATTTTGCGTTGTAATTGAAAGTCTTCAATTTCATATGTAAAACGGCCACATTGCTGTCTTCAAACTCACTTCGATCATTGGCAACATAACCCAAATCAAGATCCAGTTTTGATTTTTCGAAAAAGAAAACATTGTTTAAACTCAATAAATGATTAAAAACACCTTGTTTTGGAAATCCGGTTTTCTTACTTGTCGTTTGATCTGCTATGCCATCTTCCGGAATTCCTAAATCCAATTCATTGTAATTGTAACGCAATACACTTGAAAATTTTGCATTGCTATAGCCAATTCCTGTTTTGAAATCGGTTTCATTGTAACGGGTATTTGTCACTCGTTCGCCATCTGCAATTTTATAATCAGAATGCGTATTGTAACTTCCACGAGCCATGAATTTCCAGTTGTCTGTAGATGTTTTCAAACCCAAAGAAGAACTGCTTCCGGCGGTATTCGAGAAATATTTTTGACTAAAGTTCGCTTTAAAAGTATTCGCATCAGCAAATTTTTCTGGGTTAAAATACAAAACACCACCCAAAGCATCGGAACCATACAACAAAGAAGCGGGGCCTTTAATCACCTCAACGCTCTCTATTCCTGAGTCGTTCAATCCCAAACCGTGTTCGTCACCAAACTGTTGATTTTCTATTCGAACGCCTTGCGAATACACCAAAACACGATTGCCGCTCAAACCACGAATTACCGGTTTCCCAATAGATGTTCCGGTAGAAACCTGAGAAACTCCAGGAATAGTTGCCAATCCTTCAATCAAAGTGGCGGTTCCTTTTCGTTGTAAATTTTTGATGCTTTCGTGCTCCACTTTCATCACGTTTTGCGATTGAATTTTATTGAAAGCCGTAGAGACGATTACCTCGTCCATTTCGAAAATTGCTTCTTCAAGGACAATATCAAGTGTGTTTTCTTTTTGAAGACTGTTTATGGTTTTATTTTGAGTTGCAAATCCTACGAACGTAAAGCTGATTTTTAAGTTTCTATTTGGAAGATTGGAAAATCTGTATTTTCCGTTTTCATCTGTTGTGGTTCCTTTATGCAATTCTGATGCATAGACTGAAACGCCCTTTATGGGTTGGTTTTTTAAATCAGTTACGGTTCCCGAAAGGGTATTTTGCGCTTGAAGCATCGCCGAAAACCCCAAGAATAGGGCTATGATAAATTTTTTCATTGAAAATGATTGTAGTATTCCTCTGTTCAGCCTTCTACGAAAAGAAGGAGCCAAGACCGGAATTATTTAGTAAATAAAAAGAGTAAGACGTGCTGAAATAAATTCAACAGAAGCAGAAATGAATTCAGCTTAAACTATCTACTGGAGGGCCTCGAAGGGAATACAAACTGCCGGAAAACGAAATAACCGTTTCCGCTGCAGTAAAAAAATAAGGGATTTCTTCACTACTGGAGTACAATAGGTAGGAAAAATCTTTTGGAGTTATATAACTGCCAAAAGCAAATTCACAAACATAACAATGGTCTAATTTGTGGTGCTGGTGCGTTATCTCTGTACCGGTAACATTGTATTTATGGTGGCACTGCTTTTCGGAAAGCTGTTTAGCCAAATGCTCATACGTGTGCAATGACTGAAACAGCATTGAGAACAATACTGTAACAACCAGAGAAAGACTTACTATGAGTTTATTCTTTTTCATTCGAGCCAAAGGTAACAAAAACAAGAAAAAAGAAAACCATTTGTCTCACAAAATATATTTTTGCGAAACAAATGGTTTCATTTTTAAAATAAAAATTGATTTACACCAATTTAGCTGCAATTAAATATTCTGCAATTTGTATCGTGTTTGTTGCTGCTCCTTTTCTCAAGTTATCCGCAACAATCCACATATTCAATGTGTTTTCTTGGCTTTCGTCACGACGAATTCTACCTACAAAAACGTCATCTTTTCCTTGTGCATACATGGGCATTGGGTACGTATACGTGTCATTATTATCCTGAACTACTACGCCATCGGTATGATGCAAAATGTTTCTTACTTCATTTACGTCAAAGTCATTCGAGAATTCTACGTTTACCGCTTCACTATGTCCGCCTACAATTGGTACACGAACTGCAGTAGCCGTAACAGCAATTGTATTATCACTTAAGATTTTTTTAGTTTCACGAACTAGTTTCATCTCTTCTTTAGTGTATCCATTTTCTTCGAAAGAATCACATTGTGGAATCGCATTTCTATGAATTGGATATTTATATGCCATCTCACCTTGAACACCTGCGTATTCATTTTCCAATTGTTGCACTGCTTTTACACCTGTTCCGGTGATGGATTGGTAGGTAGAAACAATCACACGTTTGATGTTGTATTTTCTGTGCAAAGGAGCCAAAACCAATACCATTTGAATAGTAGAACAGTTAGGATTCGCAATGATTTTATCAGCTGCAGTCAATTCCGTTGCATTGATTTCCGGAACGATTAATTTTTTGGTTGGGTCCATTCTCCAAGCCGATGAATTATCGATAACAGTTGTTCCTGCTGCCGCAAATTTTGGAGCCCACTCCAATGACGTGTCGCCACCTGCAGAGAACAAAGCAATATCTGCTTTCATGTCTACTGCCGTTTGCATGCCCACCACTTTATATTTTTTACCCTTGTACTCAATTTCTTTACCCACTGATCGCTCAGAAGCAACCGGAATTAATTCTGTTACGGGGAAATTTCTTTCTGCCAAAACTTTCAACATTACCTCGCCAACCATTCCGGTAGCGCCTACAACTGCTATTCTCATCTTATATTTTTATTATTGAATATTAAATTTGAAGTACAAAAGTAAGTAATATTGAAATCAAAACAAGTGGCTTCACAAAAAATAACAAAATGTTATATTTGCAACAAATAGTTAGTCTCAAATCTGCGGTATCATTTTATTTCATAAAAGCCCAAAGAAAAACCGCCTCAATTACGAAGCGATTTAGTTAGAATATATACTGTAGCGGAAATTATTTTTTCAATAAATCTCTAATCTGAGTCAATAATTCTTCTTGAGTTGGTCCAGCTGGAGCAGCTACAACAACAACTTCTTCTTTCTTTCTGGCTTTTTCAGCAGCTCTCAAAACAACGAAAATAAAGAACGCAATAATGATGAAATTAATAATCGCCTGAACCAAGTTTCCGTATGTAATTACAGCGGCACCGGCAGTTTTGGCAGCAGCTAACGTTTCGTAACTGTTCCCGTCCAGCGTTACGAATTTTTGGGTAAAATCAATTCCGCCTGTTAACAAACCAACAATTGGCATAATAACATCGTCAACAGCAGACCCAACAATTTTACCAAATGCACCACCAATAACTACTGCAGTTGCTAAACTTAAAACGTCTCCTTTCATTAAAGAAGCTTTAAAATCATTGAAAAATCCCATAATTTATTTTTTTTAGGTTAAAATTTATCTTTACAAAAACGAATTTAATAAAAATCATAACACAATTAACAGTCTTTTACCCAATATTTAATTACTCCCTGTAAAATACCCGTTTCACTCGTTGGGAAATACTGGTCAGAATTTCATAAGGAATTGTGTTTAGTTTTTGCGCCATATACGTTACCGTTGGGCTTTCGCCAAAAATAATTATCTGATCTCCTTCTGCACATTCTATGTCAGTAACATCAACCATCAGCATATCCATACAGATACTGCCAACAATCGATGCTTTTGATTTTTTAATCGTTACAAAACCAACACTATTTCCCCAACTTCTGGAAATTCCATCGGCATACCCAATAGGAATTGTGGCAATTTTTGTGGGCTTCTCCGCAATGAATCGTCTGCCATAGCCTACACTTTCACCGGTACTAATACTTCTGATTTGTGAAATCACTGATTTTAGCGTACCCACATTTTCCAACTTTTTTTGTTCTTCGGCATCATTCGAAACTCCATAAAGACCAATGCCCAACCGAACCATATCGTATTGGGAATTAGGATAATTACTGATTCCCGAGGTATTCAAGATGTGTCGCAATGGTTTTATTTGCAATTCTGCCATCAATTTAGACGATAATTTTTCGAATAAATCAATTTGTGAATGTGCAAAATCCTTATATTCCAAGTCATCACTTGTCGCCATGTGCGACAAAATACTTTTTACTTTAACGGTTTTATTTCCTTTTAAAGTCGCAATCAAATCATCAATTGTATTGTTCTCAAAACCCAAACGATGCATTCCCGTGTCGAGTTTGATGTGTATCGGAAATTGGTTTAAACTCTTTTGTTCGGCAATTTTCAGGAACGCATGGAGTCCTTTTAAACTGTAAATTTCAGGTTCCAATTGGTGTTGAATAATCGCAGAAAAACTGGTCGTTTCAGGATTTAAAACCATAATAGGCAAATGAATTCCTGCGCTTTTCAGCGAAATTCCCTCATCGGCGAAAGCCACACCCAGATAATCCACTTTGTGATGTTCCAGTAATTTAGCGATTTCAAAACCGCCATTTCCATATCCGAAAGCCTTCACCATCACCATAATCTTGACATTCGGCTTCAATTTTGATTTAAAGAAATTCAGGTTATAACTAATCGCATTCAGGTTGATTTCCAGAACAGTTTCATGTGTTTTTTCCTCTAATAAAGAAACAATTTCTTCAAATTGAAACGTTCTCGCTCCTTTGATTAAAATGGTTTCATTGGCAAAATTCAAATCATCGAATTTTGATATAAACTCGGCTGTATTTTTATAGGTGATGCAATTGGCAAACTTCTTTTCGAATGCCGAAATGGTTTCTCCAATCCCGATAACGCGATCTATTTTATTCGAAACAATCAACTGGGAAACTTTGGTATACAATTCGTCATTAGACAAACCACTTTGAAAAATATCCGAAAGAATCACCGTTTTCTTCTTGTATTGTTTTTGACTTTCGAGAAAATCCAACGCTATTTTCAACGACTGGAAATCGGAACTGTAACTGTCGTCAATAATACTGCAGTTGTTGATTCCGTTCTTGACTTTCAAACGCATTTCTACCGGGTACAACAATTCCATTCTATTTTGAATGGTTTTTTCATCGTATTTAAAATACAATAAAACCATCAAACAGGAAATTGCATTTTCAACAGATGCTTTATCCTGAAAGGGAATTATCAATTCGAATGAATCTCCTTTATATCGGTATTGAATGATGGTGGTGTCGTTTTTTATCGCTGCATTATAGACAAAAACATCCGCTTCTTGTGAGTCAAAACTCCAAGTAAACACATTTGTTTTTGGAAAAATAATGGCATCAACCATTTCGTTTTTTTGGTAAATAACCACTTCTGAATCTTCAAAAAGAGTAATTTTCTCTCTTATTTTATTCTCTAAACTTATAAAACCTTCATCATGTGCAGAACCAATACTGGTAAGAATCCCAATCGTAGGCTTGATTATTTTCTGCAGTTTCTCCATTTCAGAATGCGTAGAAATTCCTGCTTCAAAAATTCCCAGATTGTGTTGCTCATTGATTGCAATTACTGACAATGGTACGCCAATTTGTGAGTTGTAGCTCTTTGGACTTCGAATAACATTATAATCAGGACTCAATAAAAAATTAAGCCATTCCTTAACTATCGTTTTACCATTACTTCCGGTCAATCCGATAATAGGGAAGTCAAAAAGACTGCGATAGTTTGCCGCAAATTGTTGCAAAGCGGTTAGTGTATTTTCGACAACAAAGAAATTAGCTTTACCCTCGCATTCTTCCGGAATATGGGTAACCACAAAATTCTGAACGCCAGTTGCAATTAAATTCTTGATGTATCGATGTGCGTCATTATTGGCTCCGACCAATGCAAAAAACAAAGTCTGCGGTCCGTTTTGCAAAGAACGGCTGTCTATAGCAATCGTATCTACGGCTAAATTAGCGTTGTTACCAATGAATGTAGCAGGAATATTTTGAATACTTTTTAGGATTTTCTGGCTCATGGTATTAGAAAGAGATTGAAGTAGATTTTTTATAGAAATTACTCTTTTAATAGTTGGTCTATTTGTAAAACTTCCTCAAAAATAACACTTCTTTTCAAAACGAGGACTTAGATATACTATAATTATACCCAATTCCGTTTATTTAAGAAAAAGAAACAATAGCATTAGCTTTACTAATTTTGACAGATTACTTATATTTGTTTTTAGATAAAAATCAGACGTTTTGAAAAAAATCCTCCCATTGTTTTCCTATGTTTTCCATCCGATATTCATACCGGCAATGGCTACGTTGTTTTATCTTTCTTTCAGCGGCGGTGAATTTGTAAATCAAGAAAAACTATTCATTTTTTTTCAGGTTCTGGTGGTAACGGTAGTTCTGCCTTCTTTGGTGTTTTTATTATTACGCACGGCAGGAAACATAGATTCCATAATGCTTGCCGAAGTATCCCAACGCAAAATTCCATTAATACTTCACTGTTTTTTGCTCATCCTTTTGGTAAAAAAAAGTATTACAATAGACCGATATCCTGAGTTGCACTTTTTTCTGCTGGGTGCGCTTTTGAGTACTATATTGGCGCTTATTCTTTTGTTTCTCAATATAAAAGCGAGCCTTCATATGATAGCAATCAGCTCCTTAACGGTTTTTATAATTGGATTGAGCTTACACCTACAAATTCAGATTACATTTACTATTGCAACATTGATTCTCCTAAATGGTTTTGTAGCTTCTTCACGATTAGAAATGAAAGCACACACGAATAAAGAATTGATTATAGGTTTTATACTGGGAGCAGTACCTCAGTTGCTTTTGTTGGTGCTGTGGCTATAAAATGTAGAATATAATTCCAATATTCAGTGATTTCATAGCAACCGATTCGTCATTGACTTTTGCAGATTTAAACAGCGAATTCAAACCGTAATACGCATATAAATTAATCGTATTATAACCCGATGAAATATAAGCGCCGTACTGAAATTTATTAAAATCTTGATTTCCTGTCACTATGACTTTCCCATCAGCACTATTGAAAATAGATCTGTCATAGAGCAAATAACTCAATTTAAATCCTCCGTAAATTCTCCAAAATTTATGACTTTCATAAGTAGAAGTTCTCCATCTGAACTCAAGAGGGACATCAACAGAAAGCAGAGAGAATTTATTTTTATCGTAAACAATATCCGAATCGATAATAGTATATACCGGCGTTCCTGCGGGTGAAGAAATAGCAAGATTCTGATTGTAATTATTGTATGAAAAACCAATACCGGAAGCTATTGCAACCGTTCTTTTTTTATTAATGGGCATGTCTCTTAGAAAACCTGCCGAAAGACCCGAAGAAAATTTACTTTGGGACAATCCAGACGACTTATTCATCAAGGTATTGTACGTTATTGCAAAATAAAACTGATCTTCTCTATACAAAGAATCAACTTTTACAATGACAGTATCCTGATTTGCTGCGTTTTCTTGGGAAAAAACATTCAAAACCGATAAAAGAAGAAAACAACTAAGAAAAATTCGCATATTGTTTTGGGTTTAAATTGCTCAATGGTTGTTTAAAACACCTTCTAGGTTTCAATTCTCATTATAACGTTACAAATATAACATTTTGATGGTTTTCTTATAGATAATGGTGACAAATAAACTTTCACGAAAATGAATCGATACAAAACCAAAAAATAATTAACATATTGACTCTGCCAAGTTTAATATTTTTCGAATAAATTGCTTGTTAAAAAATTAAAACCAATATTTTTACTTTAAAATATTTTTACGATTACTCAAAAACGTCTTCAAATCAGACTTAAAACAATACAACGATGCAAATTGGAATTATAGGATTAGGAAAAATGGGCTTCAACCTTGCCCTTAATTTACAGCGAAATGGCTACGAAGTAGTAGCCCAAGATGTCAATACTGACTTTGTTACAAAAATTGGTCAGGAAGGAATCACAACCGCACTTTCCGTGAAAGAATTATGTCAGAAATTGAACGACCGAAAAGTGATTTGGCTAATGGTTCCTGCAGGAGAAATTGTAGATGGAGTAATCACTTCATTGCTTCCTTTTTTAGAAAAAAACGATATTATCATTGACGGAGGAAACTCTAACTATAAAGATTCCAAGCGTCGTTATTCACAACTAAAGGAACTTGGTATTGACTTTTTGGATTGTGGAACTTCAGGCGGAACTTCGGGAGCTTTGAATGGTGCTTGTACAATGATTGGGGGAGAACCAGCCGTATTTGATTATGTCGCACAAGTTTTCAAGGATATTTCTGTTGAAAATGGTCATTTATATACTGGTGCAGCCGGAAGTGGACATTTTACTAAAATGGTTCACAACGGCATCGAATACGGAATGATGCAATCTATTGCCGAAGGTTTTGAAGTTTTTGAACATTCTGAATTTGACATTGATTTCGAAAAAACAGCCAAACTGTTCAATCACGGTTCCGTCGTGCGCAGTTGGTTAATGGAACTCACCGAAAATGCTTTCTCAAAAGACCCAAAACTAGACAGCATCAAAGGAATTATGCATTCCTCCGGCGAAGGAAAATGGACATTGGAAACCGCTTTAGACTTAGGCGTTCCTACTCCGGTTATTGCACTTTCCATCATGATGCGCTACCGTTCCCAAATGCAAGATACTTTCTCTGGAAAAGTGGTAGCGGCACTTCGCAATGAATTTGGCGGTCACGCTGTCGAAAAAAACGAATAACCTGATTACTCAATACCCGCAAACCAATTCGAAGATAATTTTTAATTTTTCAAATTCAAGTACATGTCAATATTGATCTTAATTGCAAGTATCCTTTTATTACTTGTCTTGATATCCGCAGTAAAACTCAATGCGTTCATCTCGTTGATTATCGCTTCTTTTTTTGTGGGAATTGCCAAAGGCATGCTCTTTCCTGACATCATAAATTCCCTCCAACAAGGAATTGGAAGCACACTAGGTTCTTTGATTTTGATTATTGCCCTTGGAGTTATACTAGGAAATATACTTTCAGATAGTGGCGCGGCACAACGAATAAGTTCAGTTATGATTCGGTCTGTTGGAGTGAAACACATCAAATGGGCGATGTTGCTTACGGGTTTTGCAGTAGGAATTTCGATGTTTTACAATGCCGGATTTGTGATTTTGATTCCAATGGTTTTCGCTGTTGCAAAAAGCACGAAGCAACCTATAATTTATCTTGGAATTGCCATGGCATCTGCACTTTCGGTGACACACGGTTTTTTGCCGCCTCATCCGGGACCTACAGCCATTGCCGTAATTTTCAAGGCTGATATTGGCAAAACGCTGTTGTTCGGATTGATAATTGCTATTCCTACTTTATTGATTGCCGGAATTGTTTTTCCAGAGTTCATTAAGAAGATAGTCGCCAATCCGCCCAAAGGATTATTCGAAAGCAAAATATTCGCTGACAACGAAATGCCTTCTTTCATAATCAGTTTTATAACGGCTCTTATTCCTGTTATCTTAATGGCTTTGGCAACAATAAGTGAGTTAACCTTGCCTGAAATATCTTCTTTACGTCATACACTTGGATTTATTGGGAGCCCAACCACTTCCATGCTTCTCGCGGTATTGTTTGCAATTGTTTTTTTAGGCATCAATCGCGGTAGAAAAATGCAGGACATTATGGATAAATCCAGTTCGGCACTGAGTTCAGCAACTATGATTATTATGATTATTGCGGCTGGAGGAGCTTTCAAACAAGTACTGATTGACAGTGGTATTGGTACGGATTTAGCTGTTTTTTTCGAAACATCAACACTTTCTCCATTAGTATTAGGTTGGCTTGTGGCAACGATTATTCGGATTGCTTTGGGTTCAGCAACTGTGGCAGGATTAACTGCGGCAGGGATTGTGCAACCTTTGGTGGTCAGTTCAGGAATAAGTCCAGAATTGATGGTATTATCAATTGGAGCCGGAAGTTTAATGTGTTCTCACGTGAATGATACTGGATTCTGGATGTTTAAAGAGTATTTCGGAATCAGTATTTCAGATACGTTTAAAACATGGACTGTAATGGAAACTATCATTGGAGTAATGGGATTGATTGGCGTACTATTACTGAATTTACTAGTGGGATAACCCCAATTAAACTAAAGAAAATGGAGCAATTTTACATCGGGATAGACATTGGCACCACAGCAACAAAAGCCGTGTGTTTTGACAGAACCGGAAAAGTGATTCGGGAATGTAGTCAATCCTACTCCATGTACCATCCGAAAGCCGATTGGAGCATTCAAAAACCCGATGAAATTGTAGCGGCTGTTTTAGGATGCATCCAAGAAATCACAAAAGGGGTTCAGCCTCAATTCATCAGTTTTAGTTCGGCTATGCAAAGTATAATAGCAATCGACAGCAATGGAAAACCGCTCACCGATGCTATCATTTGGGCCGATAATAGAGCGCATTCATTAGCCGAAGCGTTAAAAAAATCGGAACAGGGAAAAAATTTCTATCAAAAAACAGGAATTCCCATTCATACCTTTTCACCCATGACCAAAATTGCTTGGTTGAAAGAACATGATGCTATAACTTTTTTAAAAGCGCATAAATTCATTAGCATCAAAGAATACATTTGGCATCATCTCACCGGTGAATATGTAATTGATTCCTCGATGGCATCCGGAACTGGCCTCATGAACATTCATACACTACAATGGGAATCGGATATTTTAGATTATTTAGAAATAGCAGCATCTCAACTTTCTAAAATTGTGAGTTCTACCCATCAAAGCAAGGGACAATCTGATGAATTCCATTATGTTTTGGGTGGCGGTGACGGTGTATTGGCAAATTTAGGAACCGGAGCTATGGAAGCCGGCCGAATGGCATTATCCATAGGAACCAGTGGTGCGGTGCGTTTACCTGCTGACAAACCTTTTATTGATCCGGAAATGCGAACGCAATGTTACCATTTGATGGACAATCGCTATTTGAAACTGGGAGCGGTTAATAATGGTGCAATTGTTTTGCAATGGCTCAAAGAATCCATCTTAAAAACAGATGAATCTTTTGAAGAATTGTTCAAACAGGCTGAAACTATTTCTGCCGGATCCGAAGGCTTGCTATTTGTCCCTTACTTATTGGGCGAAAGAGCTCCCATTTGGGATGCTTCCGCTCAAGGAACACTTTTAGGAATCCGAATTATCCATACCAAAGCACACTTAATTAGAGCTACACTGGAAGGCATCTTATTTGGACTATTGAGTATTACCGAAATCTTACTTCCACATCCGGAAGAAAGACACAAAATCACAATAATGGCGAGTGGTGGTTTTGGAAAAAGCGAACTTTGGTTGCAAATGGTCGCTGATATTTTTCAAATGAAAGTAATCGTAGCCGAAACAATCGAAGCTTCAGCTTGGGGAGCCGTTTTGATTGGCTTTAAAGCCACTGCTATTGCCGTTCTATCCGAAAATAAAGTTGAAAAAACCTTTTTACCAAATAAAGATTCCAAGGAAATCTACGAACAAGGTTTTAAAAAATTTAAAAAGATTTATTCCTTGTTGAAAGATATTTAAAAAGAAGAAATTAATGCTCGGCACTTCATGCCTGATCCTTTTTTGTTTTATACGCTTGGACAAACTAAAAAGGATGCCACGCTATAACTAGAGATTAACTTCGTTGATCCCAAGAAGGGCGTCTCACAAAAAAATTAATACTCGGCACTTCGTGCCGGATCCTTTTTTGTTTTATACGCTAAGACAAACTAAAAAGTTTGCCACGCTATAAAGCAAAAAATGCTCCCCTTTCAGGAAGCATTAGTTTTTTTGCAGAGAGGATGGGATTCGAACCCACGATGCAGTTACCCACATACTAGCTTTCCAGGCTAGCTCCTTCAACCACTCGGACACCTCTCTATTTTATTTGAGGTTGCAAATAACCATAAAAAAAATGAGTTAGAAAAGTAAAATCTAACTATTATGCTATTTCTCCTCGCAAAGCAGTTTCAAAAATACTTTTGAAGTCTTTTTGAGCTATTTTTTGACCTAACAAATACATTAATTTGGTTATAGCAGCTTCAGTTGTGATGTCTTTTCCAGAAATTACTCCTATTTTTTTCATCCCTGTACTGGTTTCATATTGCCCCATACTCACGCTTCCGCCGGAACATTGTGTAACATTGATGATGTGCAAACCTCTACCAATTGCTTTTTTTAATAAGTTCAAAAACCAATCTTCTGTGGGTGCATTTCCAGCTCCATAGGTTTCTAAAACAATCCCTTTAAGATCTGGAATGTCTAAAATTGCCGACAAAACCGCTTCGCTTATCCCCGGAAACATTTTTATAATAGCTACGTTGTTATCCAAGTTTTTATGAACCTTGAATTCTTTATTTTCATTTTTAGTCAAGAACAATTCGGGATTCAATTTTAAATGCACACCAGATTCAACCAATTCAGGATAATTAGGCGAGGTAAATGCTTTGAAATGTTCAGCATTAATTTTAGTGGTTCTATTTCCTCGGTATAATTTGTATTCAAAATAAAGACACACTTCACTGATAACAGGTTCGTCATTGTTTCGTAAAGAGGCAATTTGAATAGCGGTAATCAGATTTTCTTTTGCATCAGTACGTAAATCTCCAATAGGCAATTGTGAGCCTGTGAAAATAACTGGTTTCGATAAATTTTCGAGCATAAAACTCAATGCCGATGCCGAATAAGACATGGTATCCGATCCATGAAGCACCACAAATCCATCAAATGAAGTGTAGTTATCTTCAATAATCGTCGCAATTTTAGCCCATTTTTCAGGATTCATATTCGAGGAATCAATTGGATTTTCGAAAGAAATAGTTTCGATTTCACAATCCAATTGTTTCAATTCGGGAATTCGCTGTAATAATTTGCTGAAATTAAAAGCCTTGAGCGCGCCCGTTTCAAAATCTTTCCTCATACCGATGGTTCCACCGGTATAGATTAAAAGTATTTTGGATTTATACAACATCGTGATATTTTAATTTATTCACAACCGGATTGGCATACATCGCCAGAAAACCATCTAAAGCTACCGGATTATCATGATCAATTCGCATTTCGAGTCTGCGTTCAAATAGTGATTTTTCATTTTCTGTATACAAATGAGAATAGATATTGGTTTTATTAACAATATCATACGCAATAAAATTCGTTGACCACAACTTATAATTGCTCAATATTGCATCATCAATTACTTGTGCCAAAGTTACTATCTGCTTGTTCGAACTGTCATTTTCAGCACTAA
Source organism: Flavobacterium yafengii (assembly GCF_030010375.1). Taxonomy (GTDB): domain Bacteria; phylum Bacteroidota; class Bacteroidia; order Flavobacteriales; family Flavobacteriaceae; genus Flavobacterium; species Flavobacterium yafengii. The sequence continues at coordinate 287,338 of NZ_JASCRY010000001.1, forward strand.
TTGCATCAATTTCAGTATCCAGCACTTTCCCAACATGAATGTGAATTCTTTTCTTTTGTCCCAAAGCACCACTAAGAATAGTCATGAAATCTTCATTCTTTTCTTTAATATAGATTTCATTATTGGCTTCAGCCATCAATTGCGGCATTTTCAAAGCATCCGTCGGATCGTATTCATAAGAAATAGAAACGGGTACGATTTTGATTTTTTTGAAGTAATCCATCAAATTCTTCTCGTCAGAAGCCATTCCTAACATTTTCAAAACGCCAGGATTTGTTTCGTCATTTCCATCTTTCGTTCTTCCTTCGCGTTGCGCAATCCAAACGGAACGATTTTCATGAAGCAATAAATTGCCAATGTATTCCGATAATAATTTTGAACTCTGCAGCATTTCCCTTGGCGTTAAGCCACGTTGCACTAAAAAGTTCCGGTTCAGTTTCGCTAACGTCTTTAGAAAAGCTTTTTTGACTAAGTTGTCTCCTATAGCTGATGCTGTCATCACTAATCCATGTTCAAATAAAGCCGTATTCAATAAAGTGGTATCTAAAAGAATATCACGGTGATTCGAGATAAACAAATAAGAGGTATTAGGCTTTAAATTTTCAAAACCCGAAGTTGTCAAACCTTCAGAGCTTTTTTCCAACACTCTTTGAACGGATTGGTAAATAAAATTACACTGAAAATCACGAATGGAGTGCGTTTTACGAAGTTGTTCTTTCCAAACTTCATCCTCAACATCCGGGAAAGTAAAATTCATCAATGCTTTCATCATTGGATGATTAACAACATTTTGAAGTGCTTCGTTTATTTCGGAATCATAAAAAGGCCGAATAGCGTCAAATTTCTGCATTTTGGTTCTCAATTTTTGTGTTGGCAAATGAACAAAAAAAATATCAAACTAATGTAAATTCTACTTTAAATCCCAAAAATAGCTTTAGAATTCTCAGTGGTTATCTCCGCAATCTCTTTTGTCGAAAGGCTATAAATTTGTGCTAACTTTTCTACTACGGTAACGATATAACTGCTTTCGTTACGTTTACCCCGAAAAGGAATCGGTGCTAAATACGGCGAATCTGTTTCTAAAACAATATGTTTCAAATCGATTTGATTCAAAAATTGATCGATTTTTCCGTTTTTGAAAGTTACCACTCCGCCTATTCCAAGCTTCATATTGTACGAAATAGCCTGTAATGCCTGCTCATAAGTACCTGAAAAACAATGGAAAATTCCGAATAAATCAACCGATTTTTCTTCTTCCAGGATTTCAAAAATTTCCTCGAAAGCTTCCCGACAATGAATTACAATGGGTAATTTGTATTGTTTGGCCAATTGAATTTGCCTTTTGAAAGCGATTTGTTGCTGTGGCAAATGGGTTTTATCCCAATACAAATCGATTCCAATTTCACCAATGGCATAGAATTTTCTTTTAGCCAATTCATTTTCCACATGTTGCAATTCTTCCAGATAGTTGTCTTTTACATACGTTGGGTGTAAACCCATCATCAAGAAAACATTATTTGGATGATTTTTCTCCAATTGATACATCGATTGGGTACAACTAGAATCGATTGCAGGAATAAAAAAACGAGAAACACCGGCATCAATGGCGCGCTGGATCATTTCGTTTCTATCTTGATCAAATTCCTCTGAATATAAATGTGTATGCGTATCAGTGATTGTTATAGTTGCTTCCAAGTGTAAAGTTTAAGGATACAAAATTACAAGAATAAAAGTTGTCGAAAAAATGGTTTTAAAAAGATTCATACAATTCCTTCACTAACTCCATGTATCTTTGTAAAACAGAAATAAATCACTGAAATAAATTCAGCATAATGAAGAACTTACACGATATCCTTAAAAAAGAAAACTACAGAAAAGTAAAATTTAAGATAACTAAAACACAGCATCTTTTGATAAAAGCAAAAATCAATGGTGTGACAGGCAACTTCATTCTAGACACAGGAGCTTCAAACAGCTGTGTAGGATTTGAGAGTGTCGATTTATTTTTACTGGAAGCCAAAAAATCAAAGACAAAAGCAGCTGGTGCGGGAGCCACCGGAATGTTTACCCAACTGGCTTTAAAAAATCAATTGCAGCTTGGTTCTTGGAAAGATTCTGATTTTGAACTCGTTATTTTTGATTTGTCTCATGTAAATGAAGCGCTAACACAATACAAAGCAAAACCGGTTCATGGCATTATAGGCGCTGATATTTTGATGAAAGGAAAAGCAATTGTGGATTATTACAACCATTATTTATATTTATTAAAATAAAAAATCCTGTTTAGAAAACACTAAACAGGATTTTTTTATATTCTAAAACCTTAAAATTATAGTTCTAAAGCTTTTTTAGGATTGTTATCCATCAATAATTCCATTGGGTTTTCTAACGCTTCTTTAACAGCCACTAAGAACCCAACAGACTCACGTCCATCAATAATTCTGTGGTCATAAGATAACGCTACATACATCATTGGGTGAATTTCCACTTTACCGTTTACGGCAATTGGACGCTCAATAATGTTGTGCATTCCAAGAATTCCTGATTGTGGAGGATTGATGATTGGCGTACTCAACATACTTCCAAAAACACCACCATTAGTAATCGTAAAGGTTCCGCCAGTCATATCATCTACTGTGATTTGTCCGTCTCGTGCTTTAAGCGCTAATCTTTTAATGTCTGCTTCAACTCCACGGAAAGTCAAATTCTCTGCATTACGAACTACAGGAACCATTAATCCTTTTGGTCCTGAAACCGCAATTGAAATATCGCAAAAATCGAAAGCAATCTTATGATCACCATCCATCATTGAGTTTACATCCGGGAATAATTTTAATGCTCTAGTTACTGCTTTAGTAAAGAAAGACATGTATCCTAAACCAATTCCACCATGTTTTGCTTTGAATGCATCTTTGTATTCATTACGAATCAAGTTGATAGGCGTCATGTTTACTTCGTTGAAAGTAGTCAACATTGCTGTTTCGTTTTTAGCGGCAACTAATCTTTCAGCCACTTTACGACGCAACATCGATAATTTAGTACGCTCTGTTCCACGAGAACCACCTGTAGGAGTTCCCATTGAAGGCACAGCATTTACTGCATCATCTTTAGTGATTCTTCCGTCTTTTCCAGTTCCTGTTATTGAAGCTGGTGCTATATTTTTTTCGTCTAATATTTTTCTTGCTGCTGGAGATGGAGTTCCTGAGGCGTAAGTTGCTGCTGGAGCTGCTGCTACCGGAGCCGCTTTTGGAGCTGCTGCTTTAACTTCAGCTTTTGGAGCTTCTACTGCAACTGCTGGCGCATCACCTGCTGGTTTTGCTGCACTTGTATCGATTAAACAAACTACTGCTCCTACCGCTACTGCATCGCCTTCTTCTGCTTTTAAGGTAATGATTCCGCTTGCTTCTGCTGGCAATTCTAATGTTGCTTTATCAGAATCAACCTCAGCAATTGCTTGGTCTTTCTCTACATAATCTCCGTCTTTTACCAACCATGTTGCGATTTCAACTTCCTTTATAGATTCCCCTGGTGATGGGACTTTCATTTCTAAAATCATGTTCTATTATTTTAAATTATGAATTTTAAGTTTTAAATTGTTCTCGAACAACTTATGTTTATTATATGTACTATTTTTTAGCCCTGATGGAAACGGCATCCTTTGTCTAGCTTCTTTAGCTAGGAAAAGATAGAGTGAACAGTAGGAAATAGCTCCTTATTATCTAAATAAATTTTTATCAAAAACCATTTTTATCGCATCGGCCTGACGACGTTTTGCTCTGGTGTAACTTCCAGCTGCTGGAGCTGCATACGCTTTTAGCGAAGCCAATCTCCATTTTACTAAATCGAAATTCATTAACATGTAACTGTAAGCTCCCATGTTTTTTGGTTCTTCTTGTGCCCAAACATAATCATCAGCGTTTGGATATTTAGCTATAATCGCTTTTAATTGCTCTACTGGTAATGGGAATAATTGTTCGATTCTAACAACCGCAACATCTTTACGACCGTTATTTTCTCTCTCGGCAGTAATGTCATAATAAAATTTACCCGTACAGAAAACCAGTGTTTTCACATCGGCTTTATTTACTGTTTCATCATCGAATGTTTCTTGGAAACTACCTGTTGCAAATTCTTCAACAGTAGAAACACATCTTGGATCACGCAACAAACTCTTTGGTGTAAACACTATAAGCGGTTTACGGAACTTTGTTTTCATTTGTCTTCTCAACAAGTGAAAGAAGTTGGCCGGTGTTGTACAATCCGCAACATACATATTATGCCTGGCGCAAAGTTGTAAATAACGCTCCATTCTAGCCGAAGAATGCTCTGCACCTTGACCTTCATATCCGTGAGGCAATAGTAAAACAATTCCGTTTTGGTTGTTCCACTTGTCTTCTCCACAAGAGATGTATTGGTCAATCATAATTTGGGCTCCATTACTGAAATCTCCAAACTGTGCTTCCCAAATGGTTAATGTGTTTGGATTTGTCAAAGCATATCCATAATCAAATCCTAAAACACCATATTCAGATAAAAGAGAATTGAAAATATTGAATTTCCCGGTTGCTCCTTCTAAATTGCTTAATAAGGTCACTTCTTCTTCTGAATCTTCCACTTTTACAACGGCATGACGGTGAGAGAATGTACCACGCTCCACATCTTGTCCGGAAATACGAATATCGTATCCTTCTTTTAAAAGAGATCCATACGCTAAATGTTCGGCCATGGCCCAATCCAGCTTGTTGGTTTCGAAAAACATTGTTTTTCTGTCGTTGATCAGTTTTTGTATTTTACTGATAAACTTTTTATCTGTTGGCAGGTTACAAATTACGTTTGCAACCTCAGTAAGTCCTGCTGCAGGGAAAGTAGTATCCACTTTTTTAAGCATTTCAACATCTGAAACTTGCTCAAAACCTTTCCATTCATTTTTCATAAATGGAGTAATAATAGTCAAATCTTTTTTACGGGATTCTTCTAAGTTTACCTCCAAGTTTGATTTGTATTCTTGTTCTAATCCTTTTACAAAAGTGCTGTCTATTACTCCTTCTGCAAGCAATTTCTCCATGTAAATGTCTCTTGGATTTTTGTGCTTTGCAATGATTTTATACAATACCGGTTGAGTAAAACGAGGCTCATCACCTTCATTATGTCCGTATTTTCTATATCCTAATAAATCGATAAATACATCTTTCCCAAATTGCATTCTAAAATCCAAAGCAAATGACATCGCGTGAACGACTGCTTCAGCATCATCTGCATTTACGTGTAATACTGGGGAAAGTGTTACTTTAGCAACATCTGTACAATACGTAGAGGAGCGTGCATCAAGGTAATTAGTGGTAAATCCTACTTGATTGTTGATTACAATATGGATTGTCCCTCCAGTTTTATAACCGTCAAGTTGAGCCATTTGTACAATCTCATAAAGAATTCCCTGACCTGCAATTGCAGCATCACCGTGAACAGCGATTGGCAATACTTTAGAGAAATCGTTAGGAAAATATTTGTCTTGCTTTGCTCTTGTAATTCCTTCGATAACTGCGCCTACAGTTTCAAGATGCGAAGGATTTGGTGCCAAATTGATATTTATATTTTTTCCCGTACTCGTAACTTTGTCAGCGGTAAGTCCTAAATGGTACTTTACATCTCCGTCAAAATATTCCTGATCGTAATCTTTACCATCAAACTCTCCAAAAATGTCTTGGGTTGATTTGCCAAAGATATTTGCCAAAACATTCAATCGGCCGCGGTGTGCCATTCCCATTACAAATTTTTCCACTCCTTTTTCCGCAGCTTTTTCAATTAAAGCATCTAAAGCTGGTATGATTGACTCTCCTCCTTCAAGAGAAAAACGTTTTTGACCTACATATTTAGTATGCAAAAAGTTTTCAAAAGAAACGGCTTGGTTTAATTTATTCAGAATTGATTTCTTTTCGTCCAAAGAAAATTTAGGTTGATTGTCATTAACCCCTAATTTTTTCTGAATCCATTCCACCACTTCTGGATTACGAATGTACATGTACTCCACCCCAATGTGCTGACAATATATAGTGTCAAGGTGAGTTATAATTTCCTGAAGCGTGCAAGGCTGTATATTAATAACCTTTGCCGCATCAAAAACAGTATTTAAATCTGCTGCTGAAAGTCCGAAATTCGAAATTTCAAGTGTAGGCGATGAAGTCCTTCTTTCACGAACCGGATTTGTTTTGGTAAACAAGTGACCTCGAGAACGGTATCCATCTATTAATTTCAATACATTAAATTCCTTTTGAAGCTTATCTGATACTAAATTGATATCTGAATTATTAGCTGCAAAATTAGCGATTTGTTCCACCTTGTTCTCCTCATTGTAAGTAGTCATCCCAAAATCGAAACCTTGAAAAAAACTTCTCCAACTTGGCTCAACGCTATCTGGATTCTCTAAATATTGATCGTATAATTGTGCGAAAAATTCGGTGTGTGCTGCGTTTAAAAATGAAAACCTATCCATAATGTTTAGTGAATATACTTTTTTGTTAAAATAGTTTGGCAAAAGTACAATAATAGAATAAATTTATAATTTATTTTAAGATACTTTTACATTGAAAAATGTTAAAAAACTGAAAACTTATGACAAAGAATAGCTTTTTAGAAGATTCCAAATCATTATTGGTGATTATTATCCTATTTTTTTCAAGTTGCCTACTTGCACAACAAAACACGCCAACTCCTAAAACTCAAAATCAGTTTTGGAGAAATGTACAATTTGGAGGCGGAATTGGTTTAGGCTTTGGTTCTGGTTATACGGACATTGCATTGGCACCAAGTGCTATCTATAATTTCAATGAATATGCAGCTTTGGGTGTTGGCTTACAATATAAATATTTAAAACAAAGAGATTATTACGCTTCTCATTTGTATGGCGGCAGTGTTATAGGTCTTTTTAATCCAATACATGAAATCCAACTTTCAGCTGAACTGGAACAATTAAGGGTTAATGTAAATTTAGATGGATCCAATAGCAATTCACAAGATTACTGGAATACGGGATTATTTCTTGGTGCAGGTTACCGATCCGGAAATGCCACAATTGGAGCCCGTTACAATGTTTTAAACGATAAAAATAATATTTACGGCAGTGCCTTTATGCCGTTTATCAGAGTTTATTTTTAATCCTGCCCCCGCCGAAGGAGAGGGAGAGGGAGAGGGAGACAAAGCCGTAGAAAAAGGGAATTATCGGTATTTATTTCTGAACCAGACTTTTTGCCATTCTCTTTTTAGAATCAGAAACGCGACTTGTTCAGCGAGAATTACCAAATCAGAGCCATCAAGTTTTTTTATTTCTTCTTCAGAAACATCAATTATGTAAAGTAAATTGAGGTATTCAGCAAATTTGTATTGAATGAGACGGTAGATTTTTTCATGCAACTGCAACTTCAATTCATTCGGAGAAATACTCAAAGGAAAATCAATTGCTTCGTTAGCCAAATTGAAATCCTTATTCATTTGTTCGATTAATTTCAAATATAAGTTTTCGCTTTCCGCTTCAATAAGCAGTAAATCGGTATTTTTTGGAACTATAAACATTTGAGGTAAGATTTTTGATTAACAAATTCAGATGTAAGATTTGGCAATAGCACTGATTTTTATTTTTGGAAGTTATGGCATTTTGAAATAGAACAAATTATTTATCCGAAGTAAAACTTCTGCAATGCATGGCCAGTTCGCTGCTGATTGGGTCAAAAATCTAAACTTTTCTTCCCATTAAATTCTCCCCAAAGGTTTTTAGTAATGTTTTTTTATCAGCACCAATATTCATTTTATCCAAAGTTTGGAAAGCCTTAAAAGTAAAATCCTGAATCGCATCTTGAGTTGCTTTTGAAGCACCTGAGCTGTTAAAAAGTTCTTTTACCGTTTTGATTTTTTCAGTACTATCTTCTGGCTGTATGGAGAACAATCGTCTCAATTCTTTTGCTTCCGTTTCTTTAGAAAAAGCAACCGCTTTTAGATATAAATACGTTTTTTTATTTTCGATAATATCACCCCCTACTTGTTTTCCAAAGGTTTCCGGATCGCCAAAAGCATCCAGGAAATCATCCTGTAATTGAAAAGCCAAACCTAAATTTAATCCAAAATCATAAATCAGATTTGCGTTTTCTTGTGAAGTTTCTGCAATAATTGCTCCCATTTTCATGGCGGCAGCAACCAAAACTGCTGTTTTATATTGAATCATTTTAAGGTATTCCGGAATGGTAACATCATTTCGTTCTTCAAAATCGACATCCCATTGCTGACCTTCACAAACTTCAAGAGCGGTTTTGCTAAATAACTTCGCTAAATCCCGAAAAACAATTGGCTCATATTGCTCAAAATATTGGTACGCTAAAATCAGCATGGCATCACCCGATAAAATTCCGGTGTTTAAATTCCATTTCTCGTGAACCGTTTCCTTCCCTCTTCGCAAAGGCGCATCATCCATAATATCATCATGAACCAAGGAGAAATTATGAAATACTTCTACTGCCAAAGCTGCCGGCAACGCTTTCTTATAATCTGCATCAAAAACCTCGGCACTCATTAACGTAAGTACCGGACGCATTCTTTTACCTCCAAGATCTAGAATATAATGTATGGGTTCGTATAGATTTCTAGGTTCTTTGGTTTCATATTGTGATTGCAAATAATCCGAAAGAAACTCTTGATACTGGTAAATAGAATGCATAAAATAAATTTTTGGCTAATTTACAGTATTCAATTTGCATTACAAACTCCCTTTTGTCCTCAAATGTTAAATAAATCAAAATACATTGGAAACTATTTTAGTATTCAAAGTTTCCTTATTACATTTGCAAACGAAAATTTAACAGCTACAATTTATTCCGATTTTAAAATAAATTGCACATACAATTCAACTAATTATGAAAACAAAATGGACAGTTGACTCGAGCCAATCTGACGTTCTGATAAAAATGAGACACTCAATAATTGCTTATCTGGCAGGTTCCATAAATAAATTTAACGGACATATTGACATTGAAGATAATCAAATAGAAGATGCTTCAATCGAATTCTCTTTGGATGTCAATAATAAAGATGCAAAACTGGAACAAATAGATACTCATCTGGGGCTGAATGATTTATTTGACATTAATAAATTTCCAATTATTAGTTTCAAGTCTACTTCATTTGAAAAAGTTAATAAAAACATTAATTTTTTGAAAGGAAATCTAACCATAAAAAACATTACAAAAGTAGTGGAGCTTGATGCTGAATTCATTGGATTCAAAACGTATGATGGCGATCAAAAAGCTGCTTTTGAAATAACGGGTCAAATCAATCGCAAAGATTTTGGATTGAACTTTACTTCATTTAATCAAACTGGCGGTTTAGCTTTAGGACAAGACATTAAGTTTATGGCAAACTTAGAATTAACCGCTTAAGAAGAAAGCCAAATGTTAAATAAACATAAAATTTAAGGAAACTATTTTGGTTTTCAAAGTTTCCAAATTACATTTGCACCAAATTTAACAGTTTTAACAAATCACAACTGATTAAGAATAAAGAAAATGAAAGAGAAAATTATATCCAAAGCAAAAGAAATGTTTTTGAAACTGGGTTTCAAAAGTATAACAATGGATGATATTGCTGGTGAAATGTGCATTTCCAAGAAAACCATTTATAAATATTTTGCCAATAAAGAATTGTTGATAGAGGAAAGTGTTCAAGTTATTCATACAGAAGTTAATGGAATAATTGCCGAAATCACTTCTAAAGATTTTAATGCAATCGAAGAAAACTTTGAAATAAGACGAATGTTTGCAGAGATGTTTAAAGCCACTGACACTTCCCCCCTTTATCAGTTAAAAAAGCATTATCCTGAAATCCATGAAAAAGTGTTAACCTACCAAGTGGAAATGTGCCAAACTTGTTTTCGAGAAAATATTGAAAAAGGAATTTCACAAGGTTTATATCGAAATGACATAAATATCGAGGCTTATATTAATTTTTATTACTCATTAATTTTTACGATTAATGAAAACATAAGGTCTGAAAGAGAAGTGTTCTCATTAGAAATGGAAGCTTTACAATACCACACCAGAGCAATGGCTACCAAAAAAGGAATAGCCGAATTAGAAAGAAACTTACTTAATCCAATTACATAAACAATGAAAAAAATAATCATATTACTAACCCTAACATTTGTACTTGGTGCTAATGCACAAGAAGTCAAATCGCTCACACTGAAAGAAGCCATCAACTATGCTTTAGAGAATAAAGCAGAAGCAAAAAAAGCAAAACTACAAGTGGAGAACAGTGAGTACCAAATTCAAGAAGTGCGTTCACAAGCGTTACCACAAATTTCAGCCAACGGTAATTTGACTTATAACCCTGTAATACAAACAACCGTTATTGATGGAGCAGGATTTGGCGCTCCTGGAACAACCATTCAAGCCGCTTTTGGTCAAACATGGGTTTCAACCGCTGGTGTTTCTTTGACACAAGCTATATTCGACCAAACGGTTTTTACAGGCTTGAAAGCAGCAAAATCTACTAGAGAGTTTTACCAAATTAACGAACAATTAACTGAAGAACAAGTAATTGAGCGCGTAGCCAATAATTATTATCAGGTCTATGTTCAGAGACAAAAACTAACTGTTATTGACAGTACGTATAAAAATACCACTAAAGTAAGAAACATCATTAAAGGTCAATTTGATAATGGTCTAGCCAAAAAAATTGATTTGGATCGAATTTTAGTAAGGATTTCAAACATCAATACGCAACGCCAACAAGTTTTGAATGCAGTACAAATTCAAGAAAACGCATTGAAATTTTACATGGGAATGCCAATAGAAACTCAAATCGAGATTCCACAAACGGCATTTGAAGTAAGTCCACAATCGTTGTCAGAAATTCCAAATACAGCAAACAGAACAGAATATTTGCTTTTGAAAAAACAAGAACAACTTTTATTTTATCAAAAAAAGGCTGTTGAAGCGGGTTATTACCCAACATTATCATTAAACGCAGGATATAATTATATTGGTCAGGGGCCCGTAATGCCTCTTGGAGGGAAACCATCTGACGGCGTATATTGGTCAGATTTCTCTTCTATTGGTTTGAATTTAAAAGTGCCCATTTTTACAGGATTTAGCACTCGTGCCAAAGTAAGACAAGCCGATATTGATTTGAGAACCATAAAAGAAGACCTCAACGATACAAAATTATCTCTTGACTTAGCTTTCGCCAATGCAAAAACTCAAATTGACAATAGCTTAACCACTATCAACAATCAAAGAGAAAATGCGCAATTAGCTAAAGAAGTTTTAGACAACACCAGAAACAATTATGTACAGGGCTTAGCCTCATTAACTGATTTACTGGATGCAGAAAACTCATTGACTGAAGCGCAAAACAACTACACATCTGCAATCCTAGACTACAAACTAGCAGAAATACAATTAATCAAATCAAAAGGCGAATTAAAAACACTTATAAATAACTAATAAAAATGAAAAAAAATATACTAATCATAGTAGCAATCGTAGCAGCTTTAGGCGTTATCGCATATACTTTAATGAATAACAAAAAAGAAAACGAAGCTAAAACAGCAATTGTAGCCGAGAAAAACGCCAGTGTTTCCGTAAAAGTTGCAACGGTAAAAATCGAAGAAGTTTCTCTTGACTTTTCTGCCAATGGAAATTTTGCACCACTTCAAGAATTAAGTTTTTCTGCTGAGAAACCAGGAAGAGTGGTTCGCGTTTTAGTTGAAGAAGGAGACAGAGTAAGAATCGGTCAGACTTTAGCAATTGTAAGAAGCGAACAAATTTCGGCTGACTTGCAAACTGCACAAGCTACTTATCAAAATGCATTAACGGATTACAGCCGTTTTGAAAATGCTTTTAAAACTGGTGGTGTGACTAAACAACAATTAGACCAAGCCAAATTAAATTTGGTAACTTCAAAATCAAGATTACAACAAGCAAAAGTTAATATCGGCGATACCAATATCAAAGCGACTATTAACGGAATTGTAAACAAAAAATACATTGAACCAGGATCAGTTCTTGGCGCTGCAACGCAAATGTTTGACATTGTAAATGTTTCAAAATTGAAATTGAAAGTAAATGTTAACGAAAATCAAGTTGCAGGTTTAAAATTAGGCAACACGATTAACGTAAAAGCAAGTGTATATCCTGAGGCTACATTCTCTGGAAAAATCACATTCATCGCGCCAAAAGCAGATGCAAGTTTGAACTTTCCAGTAGAAATAGAAATTGCTAATAACGCTTCAAATGATTTGAAAGCCGGAATGTACGGAACTGCTGAATTTGCTTCAAACCAACAAAAACAATCGTTGATGATTGTTCCTAGAAATGCTTTTGTAGGAAGTGTGAGCAGCAACGAAATATTTGTAATCGAAAATGGAACTGCTAAACTGAAAACGGTTACAGCTGGAAGAATTCTTGGTGATAAAGTAGAAATTTTAAACGGACTTTCCGATGGTGAAACTGTAATTGTTACAGGTCAAATCAACCTTCAAGACGGATCTAAAGTGGACGTTATAAAATAAGTCTTAAAGTCGAAAGTCTTAAAGCCATAAAGAAACCGCTTAAAGCCTAAAGCTTAAAGCCTAAAGCAAAGAAAAAAATGAAATTAGCAGAAATATCTATAAAACGTCCTTCATTAGTAATCGTATTATTTACGATTCTAACATTAGGAGGACTGTTCAGTTACAGCCAATTGGGCTACGAATTGATTCCAAAATTCGAAACCAATGTAATTACTGTTGCCACTATTTACCCTGGAGCATCTCCAAGTGAGGTAGAAAATACGGTGACTAAAAAAATTGAAGATGCGATTGCATCCTTAGAAAATATTAAAAAAATAGACTCTAAGTCCTACGAAAGTTTGTCAACAGTATCTATTACATTGACCTCTTCGGCTGATGTTAATATCTCTATGAACGATGCGCAACGTAAAATAAATGCTATTCTTAGTGATTTACCGGATGATGTTGAAACGCCTTCGTTGAGTAAATTTTCCTTAAGCGATTTACCAATTATGACTATTGGTGCCAACGGAAAAATGGATGAAGTTGCTTTTTACGACTTAATTGATAAAAAATTAGCACCCGTTATTTCTCGAGTAGAAGGTGTGGCACAAGTAAATATTATTGGTGGACAAGAAAGAGAAATTCAAGTCAATCTTGATGCTGTAAAAATGCAAGGCTACGGACTTTCTGTTCCACAAGTGCAACAAAATATTTTATCTTCTAATTTGGATTTTCCAACAGGAAATATTCAAACTCGTGAGCAGAAAATATTAATTCGTTTGGCCGGAAAATATAAAAATGTTGACGAATTAAGAAACTTGGTCGTATCATCTAAAAACGGAATCCAAGTTCGTTTACGCGATATTGCTGATGTTCAAGATACTCAAAAAATCACTGAAAAAGTAGCGCGTATCAATCAAAAAAGCGCGATTATTTTACAAATTATTAAACAATCGGATGCCAATGCGGTTGCGGTAAGTGAAGAATTAGTTAAAACAATTGCTAAACTGGAAACCGATTATAAAGCCAATGGTCTACAATTAGAAATCGCTAAAGACAGTACTATTTTTACACTCGAGGCTGCTGATGCAGTTGTGCACGATTTACTTATTGCGGTACTTTTGGTTGCGCTTGTGATGTTGTTTTTCTTGCACAGTATTAGAAACTCGTTGATTGTAATGGTTTCTATTCCTGCTTCATTAATTGCTACTTTCATAGGAATTTATTTGATGGGATATACTTTAAACTTAATGAGTTTATTAGGACTTTCTCTTGTTGTAGGTATTCTTGTGGATGACGCCATTGTGGTTCTGGAGAATATTTACAGGCACATGGAAATGGGTAAAAACAAGGTTCGTGCAGCCTATGATGGAACTGCGGAAATTGGTGGAACCGTTGTATCGATTACTTTAGTAATTGTGGTAGTGTTTTTACCAATTGCGATGAGTACCGGATTGGTTTCTAATATTATTACGCAATTTTGTGTAACGGTAATTATTTCAACTTTGTTGTCTTTAGTAGCTTCATTTACAATAATTCCGTGGTTGTCTTCACGATATGGAAAATTAGAACACATTGAAGGCAAAAACCTTTTTGGAAGAATCATCCTTGGATTTGAAAGCTATTTAACACGATTTACAAATTGGGTTTCAAGATTATTGGAATGGTCTCTGGATCATTATTTTAAAACACTGGCTATCGTTTTAGTAATCTTTTTTGGTTCTATGATTAGTTTATTTGGTGGTGGATTTATTGGTGGAGAATTCTTTGCAGCGTCTGATAGTGGTGAGTTTTTAGTTCAAATAGAAATGCCAAAAGATGCTTCATTAGAGCAAACCAATTTCATGACGCAAAAAGCAGAAGCATTTTTGAAGAAAGAAGCGTATGTTTTTAGTCAAATTACAACAATTGGTCAAACCAGTGAAGGTCTTGGTGCTTCGCAAGCAACGGCGTACAAGTCTGAGATAAACGTTAAAATGGTTGGATTAGACAAACGTGATGAACCTGCAAATGTGTATGCTGCAAAAACAAAACGTAAATTAGAAAAAATATTAGTTGGAGCAAAAGTTAAAACGGTTCCAGTTGGTATTTTAGGAACTGCAGAAGATGCGACTTTAGGATTAATTGTAACTGGTCCAAATGTAGAAAGCGCCATGCAATTTGCAAAAGCAGCAGAAAAAGAATTACGTACCATTCCAGGAGCAACAGAAATCGAATTGTCAGTAGAAGATGGAAATCCAGAAGTGAACGTAAAAGTGGATAGAGATAAAATGGCAGCTTTGGGATTGAGTTTGCAAACAGTAGGTATTACCATGCAAACTGCTTTTAGCGGAAATACTGATGGTAGATTTAGAGCTGGTGAATACGAATACGACATCAATATTAAATACAATGCATTCGACAGAAAAAGTATCGCTGATGTAAGTAATTTAATTTTCATAAACGATAGTGGTCAACAAATAAAACTGAATCAATTTGCAACCGTAACCGAAGGTTCTGGACCAAGTGAATTAGAACGAAGAGACAAATCGGCATCAGTAACTGTAAAAGGTCAGAATGTGGGTGTAGCTTCAGGAACAATTGTAACACAATGGCAAGAAAAAATTGAAAAATTAAAAAAACCAATAGGTGTAAATTACATTTGGGGTGGAGATCAGGAAAATCAAAGTGAAGGTTTTGGTACATTAGGAATTGCGTTATTAGCTGCGATTATCTTAGTTTACCTAGTAATGGTTTCGTTATACGATAGTTTTGTACATCCATTTGTGGTATTGTTTGCGATTCCGCTTTCATTTATTGGAGCAATGTTGGCTTTGGCTTTAACCAATAATACACTGAATATATTTACTATTTTAGGTATCATCATGCTTATTGGTCTAGTTTGTAAAAACGCGATTATGCTTGTAGATTATACCAACCAAAGGCGTAAAGCTGGCGAAACGGTTAGAACAGCATTAATTCAAGCGAATCATGCGCGTCTTCGTCCAATTTTGATGACAACTATCGCGATGGTGTTTGGTATGTTCCCAATTGCACTAGCCTCTGGAGCTGGAGCTGAATGGAAAAACGGTTTGGCTTGGGTAATTATTGGAGGATTAATTTCCTCATTATTCTTAACTTTGGTGGTAGTTCCGGTGATTTACCAAATTATGGAAAAAGCCATCAATAGACTTTCTAAAGGAGAAAAAGTTGATTATGAAGCTGAAATGGTTGCTGATTACGTACACACCGAATTAAGCGAGGATGGATTTAATCCAAAACATACGGTATAAAACGTAATTGTTTTTAAAACAGAAAACCTGTTCATTTATTTGAACAGGTTTTTTTTATGGCAAAAATCCCAATAAGAATTCCATTTTAATAATGGCAACAACTGGCTTTTATACCTTTTTAATCACATAGGTGACAATCCCCCAAATGATTAATTGATTTTCTTCGGTGACTTTTATCGGAGAATAATTGGGGTTTTCTGGCATCAGATACAAACAGTCTTTCTCGAGTTGCATGCGTTTTACAGTAAATTCTCCATCGATAAAACAAATTGCAATTTTATTATTCTGCGGTTCCAAGCTTCTATCCACAACGAGAACATCTTTGTCATTTATACCGGCATCAATCATGGAATTTCCTTTGACTTTGATGTAAAAAGTCGCCAACGGATTTTCACTCAATTCCTTGTTCAAATCGATATTCGTTTCCATAAAATCAGCTGCCGGCGATGGAAATCCAGCCGAAACACCTTCGTTTATGAAAGGAATTCGCAATTTACTTTCAAAATCAGGCAGAAAAAAATTCACTTTTTGCTCTTTGTTTATTGACATTTGATTTCGAGAATATGTTTAAAATTAGTGGTGTATCTGGGCGATAAATGATTCTGATTCATGTTCCAGGTCAAGCTTAAATTTTGGGTAGCCAACTTTACTTTTTTATCGCCAATTTTGTTATTGAGGCCATCCATTACTTTCATCAGCACCAAATGTTTTGGATTTTCCTCATCAAACAACTGCAACTGTTTCTTGTCCTGATCAATCAATTCGGTAACGATAACGCCCGCTTTCTTAAATTTTATAGTTTCATTTCCTTTGTGTAGTTTTTTCAACATATCGATGGCTGCATTCGAAATCGTCAACGTAGAATTTGACGCATAAGGCAATGTAATCGCCATATTAAAATAATATTTTGAGGTTTGCACTTTATGTTTATCAACGACTAACATTACAATAATGGTATGACAGCAGGAGTTTTGTTTTCGCAATTTCTCTGCACAAACCGCAGCAAAAGTAGCAACACGCTCGCGCAGCAAATCAAAATCAGCAATCTGTTTTGGAAAACTTCTGGTGGTAGCGATACTTTTCTTTTGGTCAACAATGGGTTCTAAATCCAAAACTGATTTTCCTTCGAGTTCATATTTTAAACGCAAACCCGTCACACCCATTTCTTTCCTGATCCAAGCCTCGTGTTGCGGTGCAATAAAATCTAAAGCAGTTACAATGTTTTTGGCTTTCATCTTTTTATTCATCCGATAGCCAATGCCCCAAACATCTTCAATCTTTGTCCATTTCAAGGCTTTGATTCGTTTTTCTTCGGTGTCAATAACATAAACCCCTTGCGTCCTGTCTTGAAACTTCTTGGCAATTTTATTGGCTACTTTTGACAATGCTTTCGTTGGTGCAAAGCCAATGCAAACGGGAATTCCTACCCATTTTTGCACACGGGTTTTCATTTGGATTCCATAATCCTGATAATCGGAAACAGTCAAACCATCAAAATTCAGGAAGGCTTCGTCAATGCTATAAATTTCTAGATTCGGTGTAAACTGACCTAAAATTGACATCACCCGATTGCTAAAATCTCCATAAAGCGGATAATTTGAAGAAAATACTTTTACATTTTTCTCTTTTACCAATTCCCTAATTTTGAATATTGGCGCGCCCATAGGAACTCCAACATCCTTTGCTTCATTGCTTCTGGAAATCACACAGCCGTCATTATTTGACAATATTGCAACGGGTTTCCCTACGAATTCCGGTTGAAAAACACGTTCGCAGGAAGCATAAAAATTGTTACAATCGACTAAAGCATACATGTTACAAAATTACTCAATATCCCTCGATGCGAGTTTGTAACTAAAGTTAATTTTAAGGATTGTTGATAAGTAGTTTTATACAAAAAAGTTTTAAAAAATGAAATGATTTTTCTTTTATTGAGATTCGTTCTTTATCAAAACCACAAAAAAACGCATCAAGTCCAACAAGAATTGTATTAAAAAAATCTTAATGTTCGCTTCTGTATAAAATTATTTTCTATTTTTTTAAAATACTAACACATTGATTTAAAGTAAATTAAATATTTAAAATCAATCTATAACCTAAAAACACAAAACCGTGATTCAAATCTTTGGCACGCTACTTGGATATACCTAATCAAATAAGTAAAAAAAGCGAAAGCCGAAAAGCTCAAGAGTAGGCAAAATTCAAAATATAATTATCATGAAAAAAATTACCCTTTTAGTAGCTAGTATCTTCGTATTTGGAGGTAGTGTAGTGAATGCCGCAGAGAAAATCGATTTTTCTGTAGAAAGAAGATCTCCCGTAGATTTTAGAAATGCCGACCCAATTGTGTTCACAGAAAGAGGAATTGAGTTCTTCATATTCCCTGATGGACAATTTGATTTTAATACACGCCCTTCAACCGGTTCAACTGGTGGGATGTATTATAAAGCAGGCAAAAAAAATGGCATGAATAAAACGTATGGTGCACCCGCAAATTATCGAAATGGAAATTATGGTGTAAAAGTGGAACACGACAACATGGGCAGAGTAAGACGTATTGGAAATGTGATGATCAACTATGACTCAAATGATAGAGTTAAACGAGTGGGTTCAGTTTATATGACCTACAACCGTTATGCTTTGGAACGAGTAGGTGGTTTAGAAATCATCTACAACCGTCGTGGTCAAATTGTTGATATTGTTGGAGCCGTAAAAGGTGGCAGAGGTTATGAATATAGCCAAAATAGCAATGGAAACAACGATTATGGCAACAGCCAAAACTCGAATGATGATGACTATTACAGAACAAATGGTACAAAAGCCAAAATCGAGGATACGAAAGTATCAGGAAGTGTAGCCATCAGAATAGACAGAAGATAGTTAGTTAGTTATATAAATGGTTTGTTTGAAATTCCTGCTGGTAGTTGTATCAGCGGGAATTTTTTTTGAATTACTACACATTAAAATCTTTCGTAGTATTTACTTGAGTACGGATTTCAGTTCCTGGCGGTATTGCGAAGCGCTTTTACCAGTGAATTCTTTGAACGATTTATTGAAGTAACTGAAGTTATTAAAACCACTTTCATAGCAAATCTCAGTGATGCTGATGGGTTTTTCAGCCAACAGTTTAGATGCGTGAACCAAGCGGTAATCATTTACAAATTTGGTAAAAGTTTTGTTGGTTATCTTTTTGAAATACCTGCAAAAAGAAGGTTCTGTCATACTTACCAATTCCGAAACTTCTTCCAGCGCAATATGTTCCTGAAAATTATCTTTTACATAATTAAAAACAGCGTTGATGCGGTCATTATCCTGCATTTGCATTTCCATCGAAAATCCATCTGCATTCAAAACAGTAGATTCATTGGATAATTCCAGTTCATTCAGAATACTTAACATGGTCAACAACCTTTCAAATTGCGACTGTTGTTCCATCAATTCTATCTTCTTCCCTATCTTTTTTTTGGTCTCTCCTTCAAAAGCAATTCCGGCTTTGGCTTGACTAAAAAGATTCCGAATATTCGTCATTTCGGAAATATCAAAAAATCCATTCCCTAAGAAATCCGGTTTCATCTGTATCACCGTTTCGTTTTTGTTTCCAGTTTCTTCATTGGTAAACCCACAATGCGGCAGGTTACTTCCTATCAGGATCAAATCCCCATCGGTGTAATACGAAATGTGACTCCCAATCTGGCGTTTTCCGGAACCACCATTTACAAAAACAAGTTCAATTTCAGGATGATAATGCCACAAGTGCGCTTTACTGTTCGCATTTTCAACATATTTCGAAAAGTAAAAAGAGCTCCCGAAAGAAGGCGCTATAATTTCAAAAGCTGGCGGTATAATTTTCATACGAATCCGTATTTAGAATTAGCACAAATTTACCAAAAATAGATACTCAATTAACTTTTTTAACCTTAATCGATTTCGTAAAAGGTAAAATAGCACACAAATTAGAAAATTGAGCACTACTCATACTGAATAGGTTAGACTAATTTAGCCCCAGATAAGTATCATTATAAATCTAAAAAGATTACAATTATGAAAAAGATTTTAAAATTTAGTTTAGTGTTAGCCGCAGTAGTATTGACTGCCGTACAAGCACATGCAGGAAACGCAGATTTTTCACTGGATTTAATAAAAGAAGAAGGAAAAACTGTAAGTTTTAGTTTGAAAGAGATTAAGAAAATTAATTTGTCTATTTATGACACCAATGACAGTTTAATCTATCAGGAAAAAGTTACTTCTGAAGACAATATCAATAGAACCTATGATTTGACTGCTTTGCCAGACGGAATCTACTTCTTGAAAGCGGAGAGCGATCTTAAAATTTCAAAGTATAAAATTGAAGTAGTGGGTAACAAAGCAAAATTATCTGCTGATGCTATTTCTGAAGTGTACAAACCAGTTTTGGTAAACAAAAACGGAATCGTTACCGTTAACATTTTAAACCCGAAAAAAGCTCCGGTTACTGTTGCCATTTACAACTCAGATCAAACTGAAGTGTACAATGAAACTTTGACTGCTGATTTTTATGTTGGCAAAATATTTGACTTAACTAGCGCTCAAAACGGTAAATATACGTTTGATATAACGTACAATGGTAAAACATTTAGCGAAACAGTTGCTATCAAATAGTGATTAAATAAATTGTAGTAGTTAAGAGGCTGTCTTTATCGGACAGCCTCTTTTTTTGTTTTAAACAATTGAAAAACACTATAAATTCCCGATAATCTGGTCCATAACCCAACTCGTATGAGCTCCTGTCAAACCTGTAGAAGGATGTTTACTGTTCCCCAGAAGGTCTTCTCGCATTTGCTGAACATGATACAACTGAATATTTTCAGGATGGTCAATGAATACTTCTGTTTGCCCTTGTTCGTTAGAAAGCAATACGGGATCATTTTCAAATACAGAAAACGTTATTTTTCCTTTGCTTCCATAGATGTCCACTTTATCTTCCCGTTCATAGCAACCAAAGTTCCAGCTGCCTGAACCCGTAGTTCCAGACTCATGTAACCAACTAGCGGCAGCAGCATCTTTAGCCGAATACAATCCCTGTTGATTGAGACTTAACCCGGAAACCTGTTTTATATTTCCCAAAAGATGTGTGAATAAATCCAGACCATGACTTGCTAAATCATCAAAATAACCACCTGTAGCAATAGCGGTATCAGTTCGCCAATTGTATTCTCCAGATAAATCTTTAGCATTTGCCGGTTTACTCAAATGCCATCTTATGTGCCTGATTTTGCCAATGCAACCTGTATCAAGCCACGTTTTCACCTGTTCAAAACGAGGTAACGAACGGCGGTAATAGGCAACAAACAAAGGAATATTTTCTGCTGCAAAAGCAGTATAAATGGCGAGACTGTCTTGATAATTTGGTGCCAAAGGTTTTTCGACACAACAAATCTTCCCGGCTGCAGCGACCTTGAGTCCGTAAAATTTATGAACATCTGGAGGTGTGGCAATATAAATCGCATCAATCTCAGGATCATTAATCAAATCATCAGCATTTGTGTAATACTTGCTAATTCCATGCCTTTTAGCATAATCCGCAGCCTTAACCACATCTCTTCGCATTACTGCGACCACTTCAAAACCATCCGTTTTCTGGTATGCAGGACCACTTTTCAGTTCGGTAACATCACCACAGCCTAATATTCCCCAACGGATTACTTTTGTACGTTCACTCATAATTACTAATTTTTCAATGCTTCTGACAATTTAGAATAAAATGGTTTATAGTCTTAATTACAACCATCGATTCCACAACTGTCTCCATCGGTAGTATTCAATACCGTAACTTTCGAATCAAATTTACCTTCTTCCCATACTTTTTCAAGTGTTTTCACAAATGTTTCGACATGTTGTGCACCCGAAACTGCATATTTATTATCGAAAACAAAGAAGGGAACACCTTGAACACCCACAGATTGCGCTTCATTGATATCTTGCTGCACTTCATTTGCGTAGGCATTAGAATGCAATACTTCATCAATGGATTCAGCATTCAGTCCTACTTCCAATCCCAATGCTTTCAATGTATCCAAATTATTTATGTTCTTACCATCAATCAAATAGGCTTTGAACAGTAATTCTTCTAAGTCATTTGCCAAATTATACTTTTTCGCCAAATGCAACAAGCGATGTGCATGCAATGAATTCGCCATAACCGCTTTTTCGAAATGGAAATCCAATCCTGAATTTTTAGCATTTTGAGTCATATTATCAAGCATCTCTTGTGCCCAATCGGTATCTTTTCTATATTTTTCTGCCAAATGCTCGACCATATTATCATCGGGAGAAGCAATAAAACTTGGGTCCAACTGAAAGCTTTTCCATTCAATTTCAACTGCATCTTTATGCTCGAAATTTTGTAAAGCACCTTCTATTCTCCTTTTTCCTATATAACAAAACGGACACATGATATCCGACCAGATTTGTATTTTTAATGTATTTCCCATCTTCTTTTATTTAGTAAACGATTAAAATCATTTGTATATACAAATTTAATGAAAGTAGTTTGAAAACAATTCGACATTAAGCTTTTATTAGGAAATGGAAGATTAGTAAATATTCGAAAAAGCCAATAAAAAAACCATCAAAATTGCTCTTGATGGTTTTTTGTATATTTTTAAAATTTTGGTTTATGCCAATAAATCCAATACTAAAGATGGGAACAACCCTAATGCGATATTCAACACAATTGCTATAACAGCAACTGCATAAATAATAACTGGAGTTCCTTTTCGTTCTTCGTTTGGTTCTTTCGTGTACATCGCCAAAATCAATTTGAAGTAGTATCCAACGCTTATAATAGAGTTCACCACTGCCACGATTACTAAAGCCAAATAACCCGCTTGAATCGTTTGACTGAACAAAACCAACTTAGCAAAGAATCCCGCAAAAATTGGAATACCAGCCATAGACAGTAAAGCTGCCGTAAGAATGGCTGCTAACAATGGGTTGGTTTTTCCTAATCCGTGGAAATTCACAATATCTTCGTTGTCTCTATTTTTACAAACGTATAAAATCACACTAAAAGCTGCGATTCCAGATAAAGAATACGCTGAGGCATAATACAACAAACTTCCTGCTGATGTAGACAAACTCAATAAAGTCATCAACATAAAACCGGCGTGAGAAACCCCTGAAAAAGCCAACATACGTTTTACATTCGTTTGTCTCAAAGCCATAATATTACCAACGGTCATCGAAGCCATAGCAATAATAACTACTACCATTTTGAATGACTCAGAAACATCAGCATTCATAACCGATAATAATTTGTACAAACTCGCCATAGCAACTACTTTCGCCAAAGTACTCATCAAGGCTGTTGTCAAGGCTGGAGAACCTTCATAAACGTCCGGTGCCCAGAAATGAAATGGAACTGCCGCCACTTTAAACAACATTCCTATTGTTACCAATACAATCCCTATTGGGAACCAAACCGGCAATTCAGCTGATTGTGATAATTCACTGATTTCAGTAACATCAAAACTTCCCATAGCTCCGTAAATTAAACAGATACCAAACAGAATGATTCCCGATGCAAAAGATCCCATTAAGAAATACTTCATTCCTGCTTCGTTACTTTTTAAATTCATACGATCACTTGCCGCAAGAATATAAAGCGCAATAGATAATACTTCGATTCCTAAAAAGAACATCGCTAAGTTTCCAAAAGAAACCATTGCTACTGCTCCTGCCAATAAAAATATTTTTATGGCAATATAATCCGAGATTTTAGATTGATGATTTTCGTAAAAATTATGTCCTAAAGCCACCAAGAAAATGGTAAGCACAATAAACAAAGACGAAAAAGTACTTGAAAATTTACTCACAACAATCATGTTGTTGTAGTAACTCTCCGTTGAATTAAATTCAGATATGGTTAAACCCAGCACTCCCAATAATCCAAGTATTGTTATTGGAACAATGGCTTTCCTTAAATTAAAAATTTCAAATAAAAGGCATAAAACACCTAATCCTATTATAGCTATTAATGTATTCATTTTTTATTTGACTTAGTTAATTCGGTTTATTTGAGTTAAAATTTCTTCCAGACTTGGGGTAATCAAATCGGTAATTGGCTTTGGATACATCCCAAAAAAGAATAAAACACCAATTATAAGTACCAAAGTTATTCCTTCATTGATCGTTACATCAGTAAAAACTTTAGAATTGGTTTCTCCCAACATTGCATGTTGAAACATTTTCAACATATAATACGCCCCTAAAATAATGGTTGTTCCTCCTAAAATGGCAAACCAAATATTAATTTGTGAAAGACTGTATAAAACGGTGAATTCTCCAATAAAGTTAAAAGTAGTAGGCAAAGCAACAGATGCCAATACCAAAATCAAAAACATTGAAGTAAATTTTGGTGATTGCGTACGAATACCGCCCATTTCAGCAATTGCTCTGGTTTCGTATCTTCTGAAAATAATTTCAGCTGCATAAAACAATCCAACAACTACAAATCCGTGTGCAATCATTTGTAAAACTGCTCCACGCAATCCGTCTAAAGTCAAAGTGTAGGTTCCTGCTGCAATCAAACCAACGTGAGCCAAAGAAGAATACGCTAATAATTTCTTCAAATCTTTTTGTTTCAATGCAACGATAGATCCGTAAATCACACCTGCAATTCCAAGTCCAATGAAAATATACATGTATTCTTTGGCTGCCAATCGCGCCAATGGCAATTGCCAACGGATAACACTGTACAATCCCATTTTTAGCATGATACCAGATAAAAGCATTGTCCCAACAGTTGGTGCTTTTTGATACACATTTGCTTGCCAAGTGTGAAAAGGAATTAATGGAATCTTAATTGCATACGCCAAGAAGAAAGCCAGGAATATCCACAATTGTTCCGTTGCTGATAAATTCAATTTGTATAAATCTTCTAATAAAAGACTTCCAGCTTGTTGGTACATATAAACAAAAGCCACTAACATAAATAAAGAACCAGCAAGCGTGTAGATAAAGAATTTAACTACTGCTTTTTTGCGTTCTTCTGCGTCTCCGTTACCCCAAATTAAAGCGATGAAGTAAATTGGAATCAATGATAATTCCCAGAAAATATAATACAAAAGACCGTCTGATGCTAAGAATGTTCCTGCCATTGCAAACGACATAAACAAGATTAACGCATAAAATGATTTTGAATTTTTATAGTCATTTCCAAAAGAGGAAAATATAATTATTGGAGTCAAAACCGTGGTCAATAAAAGCATCGCCATCGATAATCCGTCTGCTTTTAAAGCAAAAGAAATATTAGGTTGCGTAATCCACTGGTTGATGAAACTGATATTTTCACCTAAATTATAGTGATCTAATAATACAATAGAAGCGCCTGCAGCAGCTAACCCAAAGAACAAAGCCACTTTTGAAGCCAGTTTATCGCCTGCAAGAAAAGTTGCAAACGCACCAACCAAAAGTATAATTAATATTAGAGATACATTCATGATATATGATTATTGTTGAGCTAAAAATAAATAAGAAACAATGGCGCAAAGCCCCAATACGAAAGCAAAAAGATAAAGACCAATGCTTCCATTTTGTATTTTCTTTCCTTGGTAACTTATTTCGTTGGTAACTTTTCCGAATCCAAAAACTAAAGCTGACAAACCAGTTTCTAAAGTATCTCTGAAAAAACGAGACAAGAAATTAATTGGTTTAACAAAAATAGCATCATAAAATTCATCAACATAATATTTATTGTAAAGCACTTTAGAAAAGCCTGTAATGGCAGCATCTTCTGTCGGAACTGTATTTTGTTTGATGTATTTGGCGTAAGCCATACCAATACCTACTAATCCACCCACAACAGCTATAGCCATCAAGATATATTCAGTAGTTCCTAAATGGTGTTCAGCGGTTGCTAATTTTGGTAAAATGGGAGTCAAATATTCATTCAACCAACTGTTTCCTGGTAAACTAATCAAACCACCGATAGTAGCCAAAATTGATAGAACAATCAAAGGAATGGTAATCAAGGATGGACTTTCGTGCAAATGGTGTTTTTGTTCTGCGGTTCCTCTAAATTCTTGAAAGAACGTTAAAAACATTAAACGGAACATATAAAAAGCAGTCATTATAGAGGCAACCGATGCCACAACCCATAATGGAATATTATGATGGAAAGCCACTAATAAGATTTCGTCTTTCGAGAAAAATCCTGAGAATAATGGAACTCCGGAAATCGCTAAAGAAGCAATAAGCATTGTTACAAACGTAATCGGCATTTCTTTTTTCAAGCCGCCCATATTACGCATATCTTGTTCTCCATGTAAAGCATGAATTACAGAACCAGAACCCAAGAACAAACAGGCTTTGAAGAAAGCGTGAGTGATTACGTGGAAAACAGCCACTTCATAAGCGCCTAAACCTAAAGCCAAAAACATTAATCCCAATTGAGAAACGGTAGAGTAAGCCAAAACTTTCTTGATATCATTTTGAACCAATCCAATGGTTGCAGCTACTAAAGCAGTCACTGCTCCAACGACAGCAATTATCGATTGCACATCGGGAGTCAAATCAAATAAGAAATTCAATCTGGTAATCATAAAAATTCCTGCAGTTACCATCGTAGCCGCGTGAATCAATGCTGAAACTGGTGTTGGACCTGCCATCGCATCCGGTAACCAAGTATACAATGGAATTTGTGCTGATTTACCGCAAGCTCCAATAAATAAAGCGAAAGCAGCAACAGAAAGCCAATACATATTAAGATCAGTTGCACCGGCAATAGCCGTCTTTAAAGTAGCGTAATCTAAAGTAGAGAATAAATTTCCAATAATGAAAATTCCAACTAACAACCCTAAATCACCAATACGGTTCATGATGAATGCTTTCTTTGCAGCGTCATTGTACTCTTGGTTTTTGTGCCAAAATCCAATTAACAAATACGAACAAAGACCTACGCCTTCCCAACCGATGAACAATACTAATAAGTTACTTCCTATTACTAAAGTAATCATGAAGAATATAAACAGATTCAAATACGCGAAAAACTTGTGCATATTTTCATCATCGTGCATGTAACTAATCGAGTACAAATGAATCAAAGACCCAATTCCGGTTACGAAAAGCAACCATAAAATAGATAATTGGTCCAATTGAAATCCAAAATCAACATTGAAATTACTGATTTGGATCCAATCAAAAAGTGAAATTCGAATTCCTTCTGGTTGCGCAGCTATTCCCCCAAAGAAGTAAGCAGTCGCAATAAAAGAAACCAAAACGGAAAGCGTTCCAATTATTCCCGAAAGTGATTTTCCAAGGCTTTTGCCAAAGAAAACATTGATTAAAAATCCTAAAAAAGGAGCAAGAACTAAAACTAAAGCTATATTGGTATTCATTTCCATTTATCCTTTTAAGTTTTTTAAATTATCGATAGTAATTGAACCTAAATTTCTAAAAATAGAAACCAGAATTGCCAATCCTACCGCAACTTCTGCCGCAGCAACAGCCATCGAAAAGAACACAAAAACTTGTCCTTGTGCATCTTGATGATAGGTCGAAAATGCTACAAACAATAAGTTTACTGCATTCAGCATAATTTCAATTGACATAAATACGATAATGGCATTTCGTCTGTACAACACTCCGAAAACGCCAATACAAAAAAGTATTACGCTTAGGAATATATAATTTTCAATACCAATGTGGTTTAAAATATTGTTCATCTTATTTTTGCAATTTTTCTTTTTTAGACAATAACACAGTTCCAATCATAGCAACCAAAAGTAATATAGAGGCAAATTCAAACGGAACCATATATTCATTCAGCAGTATTTTACCCAATACTTTTATAGATTGATAATCTTCGCCGGTAGTTACGTATTCTCCAACAATAGGTTTTGAGTTGATAAAAATGGTTATCAAAACCAAACAAATCAAACAAAAAGAAACAATAGCACCTAACCTTGTGATCCTTGGTTTATGCACTTCATGTTCTTCATTTAAATTCATCAACATGATGGTGAATAAAAACAAAATCATAATCGCTCCAGAATACACAATAATGTGAACTATCGCCAAGAATTGAGAATTCAATAATAGATAATGACCCGCAATCGAAAAGAAACAAATCACTAAATAAATAGCGCTGTGAATCGGATTTTTGCTAAAAATTGTCAAAAATGCGGTTGCTAATGTGATAGCAGCCAATACACAAAAAATTATAAGTATCGTAGACATTAGTTAGCGTTTTTAAGTTGAGCGTTTTTCATTGCCATTTCCAGAGGCATGACCAATTTGTCTTTTCCAAAGATAAAATCTTCTCTTTCGTAACTAGACGGAACTAAAACTTTAGAAGTTGTCAGGTAAATGGCGTCTTTAGGACAAGCCTCTTCACACAATCCACAAAAAATACAACGCAACATATTAATTTCATATATCGACGCATATTTTTCTTCTCTGTACAAATGTTTTTCATCTGCTCTGCGTTCTTCAGCCTTCATCGTAATCGCTTCTGCAGGACAAGACAACGCACATAAACCACAAGCCGTACAATTCTCACGACCTTGCTCATCACGCTTCAACATGTGCTGACCGCGATACACCGGACTCATTTCACGTACTTGTTCCGGATATTGAATCGTTACTTTTCTTTTAAACAAATGCTGAATCGTAATCATCAAACCTTTGACAATCGCAACAAGATACATTCTTTCCCAAAAAGTCATCTCCTTGTTAGAGACTAGCTTTTTTCTTCCCGATAAGGATATACTTTCTATTGACATTTTTTATTTTTATTTGAAGCTTAATCCTGCTATTCGCTATATCTTTTATTTTTTAAAGAAAAAAATAAAAGGATGCCGCTACTATCAGGGCTAGGGCTTTTTCGGTACTAATTAAAATCCTAAATAAGTTGCAATTTCACTTCTCAAAATTACAATTCCGGTAATCATAATATTGATAATGGATAATGGAATCAAAATTCTCCAACCCAAATGCATCAATTGATCGTATCTGAATCTTGGAATAGTCCAACGAACCCACATATAGAAAAAGATGAATCCGCATAATTTGATAAACAAAGCACCAAATCCTATAACGTTAGCAATATTTACACCCCAATTTTCTACTGCCCAACTCATTCCAGGATAATTATATCCTCCGAAGAATAAAACCGCTAAAATCGTAGAAGAAATAAACATATTCGCATATTCAGCAAATAAATAGAATCCCATTTTCATCGATGAATATTCCGTGTGATATCCTCCAATTAATTCCGTTTCGCATTCCGCTAAATCAAAAGGTGTTCTGTTGGTTTCTGCAAAAGCACAAATTAAGAATATAATAAAAGATAACGGTTGGTAAAACACATTCCAATTCATTCCTGCTTGTTGTGCCGAAATCTCTCTTAAACTCAATGTTCCGGTCATCATCAACAAAGCAATTATCGAAAGCCCCATGGCAACTTCATAAGATACCATTTGTGAAGCAGCACGAATGGCGCCAATCAAAGAAAACTTATTATTAGATGCCCAACCACCAATCATGATTCCATAAACACCCACTGAAACAACTCCAAAAAAGTATAATAATCCAATGTTTAAATCCGTTGCCTGCAATAAAATATCTCTTCCAAACAAATGCAGCCTGTCTCCCCAAGGAATAACGGCACTCGTCATTAAAGCGGTACTCATAGCAATAGCCGGACCTACAAAAAACAAAAATCTGTTTGGAGTGTTTGGCTCAAATTCTTCTTTAGAGAATAATTTTAAACCATCGGCAAGCGGTTGAAACAATCCAAAAGGACCGGCTCTATTTGGTCCAACACGATCTTGAAGCCAAGCGGCAACTTTTCGTTCAGCCCAAGTGGAATACATTGCCATCAACATTGTCAAAGCAAAAACTGCAACAATAATGACACTTTTTTCTATGATAATAGTACTATCCATTATTACCCAAGCTTTTTTGATTAATAATGTCTTCTTCGGTCAATGGAATCTCGACCATACTTATTTTCTTACGGTCTTCTTCTCTACCTAAAAGGATATGATTTTCGGTAGCGATTTCAACTTTCTGTAATTTTCTGTTGTACTTATTTTGATTGATAACCGAATCTTTTTCAAATGCTCTCGGCCCTTCAATAGTCCAATCTGCAATGTCTTTGTGGTCAAAACGACATCCATTACAAATAAATTCATCTACTTCATGGTACTCATCTTTTCTTCCGGTAACACGTTGGATTTCATCACCAAACATCCAAACGGTAGTTTTTCCAGAACAAGTAGGGCAATTTCTGTGTGCATTATAAGGCTTGCTGAACCAAACTCTAGATTTAAATCTAAATGTTTTATCAGTCAAAGCGCCTACCGGACAAACATCAATCATATTTCCGGAGAACTCATTATCAACCGCTTTTGAGATACAAGTCGATATATTAGAATGATCTCCTCTATCCATTACTCCGTGAACACGATCGTCAGTCAATTGATCTGCAACCATTACACAACGGTAACAAAGAATACAACGGTTCATGTGCAATTGAATATTTGGTCCAATATTTTCTGGCTCAAAAGTTCTTTTTTCTTCGATAAAACGAGTTTCTGATTTCCCGTGCTCAAAGCTTAAATTTTGCAAATCACATTCTCCTGCCTGATCACAAACCGGACAATCTAATGGGTGATTGATCAATAAAAACTCTGTTACAGATTTTCTGGCTTCTTGAACTCTTGGTGAAGATTTACTGTTCACTTCCATTCCGTCCATACAACCGGTTACACAAGATGCCATTAATTTAGGCATTGGTCTTGGATCGGCCTCACTTCCTTTTGCAACTTCCACTAAACAACAACGGCATTTTCCACCGCTACCTTTTAGTTTAGAATAATAGCACATCGCTGGCGGAACTACTTCTCCACCTATCATACGTGCTGCCTGCAGAATTGTTGTTCCTGGTTCTACTTCTATGCTTTGACCGTCTATGGTTACTTTCATTTGCTGAAATTCTTGACTTTATACGATTACTTTAGAAACTAAATGCTTTACCTTTTCAAAAGGTTCAGCAACAAAATGATCTCTATTTTTTATTTTTTCCGGGAAACGGATATGGTATTCAAACTCCTCTCTAAAGTGACGAATTGCTGCTGCTACTGGCCAAGCTGCTGCATCACCTAACGGACAAATTGTATTTCCTTCTATTTTACTTTGAATACTCAATAGCAAATCGATATCTTCTTCACGACCGTGTCCATTTTCGATTCGGTGCAATACTTTTTCCATCCATCCTGTACCCTCACGACAAGGGGAACATTGTCCACAGCTTTCATGGTGGTAAAAACGAGAGAAATTCCAAGTATTACGAACAATACAAGATGTATCATTGTAAACAATAAATCCGCCTGATCCTAACATAGAACCTGTAGCAAATCCACCGTCACTTAACGATTCGTATGACATCAAACGATCTTCACCGTTTGCCGTTTTATAAATTAAATGTGCTGGTAAAACGGGAACAGAACTTCCTCCCGGTACAAATGCTTTCAAAGGTCTGTCAGAACTCATTCCTCCTAAATATTCATCAGAATTCATGAATTCGTAAACACTTAAACCCAATTCAATTTCGTAAACACCCGGATTTTTGATATGCCCAGAAGCTGAAATTAATTTGGTTCCTGTAGAACGTCCAATACCAATTTTAGCATATTCCGCTCCTGTATTATTGATAATCCAAGGCACAGAAGCTATAGTTTCTACGTTATTTACTACCGTTGGATTTGCCCAAAGCCCTGAAATAGCAGGAAATGGTGGTTTGATACGAGGATTTCCTCTTTTTCCTTCCAATGATTCAATCAATGCAGTTTCTTCACCACAAATATAAGCTCCGGCACCACAATGAACATAAAGTTCTAAATCATACCCTGAACCTAATATATTTTTACCCAAAAATCCAGCAGCTTTTGCTTCGTTAATGGCTCTTTCTAATATTTTATAAACCCACATGTATTCTCCACGAATATAGATGTAGGATAGGTTTGCACCCAAAGCATAACTGGAAGTAATCATTCCTTCGATCAATAAATGAGGAATAAATTCCATCAAATAACGATCCTTGAACGTTCCCGGTTCTGATTCATCCGCATTACAAACTAAATGTCTTGGTTTTCCTGATTTTTTATCAATAAAACTCCATTTCATTCCTGCGGGAAAACCTGCTCCACCACGACCACGTAATCCTGAAGTTTTTACTTCTTCGACAACTTCGTCTGGCGTTAATATTTTTATGGCTTTTTCTACTGAAGCATAACCCCCGTTTTGACGGTATACTTCGTAGGTTTTAATTCCTGGAATATTTATTTTGTCTAATAATATTTTTTGTGACATATTATTTATCGTGTAATATTATTGTATCGTTTTTGCAATCTTCAATTAACTGGTCAATTTTTGCTGCCGTCAAATGTTCTTTGTAAAAATCGCCTAATTGCATCATTGGAGCGTAACCACAAGCACCTAAACATTCAACTCCTCTAACTTCAAACAGACCGTCTGGAGTAGGTTCCCCCACTTTTACACCTAATTTTTCACAGGTATAATCCATTAAATCCTCCACTCCATTCAAACAACAAGGAGAAGTTTGACAAAATTCGAACATGTATTTTCCAATTGGTCTTTGGTTATACATCGTATAGAACGAAACTACTTCGTAAACTTCAATTGGTTTAATCAAAAGGATTTCGGCTACTTTATTCATCAATTCAATACTCAACCAATTCTCGTGAGCATCTTGAACTTCATGTAAAACAGGCAATAATGCCGATTTTCTTTTGTCTTCAGGATAATGACTGATCAATTCATTGATGCGAGTCATCAATGCTTCAGTCATATTTATTTCTTGTTTGTGATACGTACGTTCCATTTTTTATTATTTCAAATTTTGAATTCTAAATTTTAAATGTTTTTTGACTTCCATTCCTAATTTACAATTCATCATTTATAATTTTATTAAGCGTCTAATTCTCCGGCAATAACATTTAAACTTGACAAAATAACAATTGCATCCGATAGTAATGAACCTTTAATCATTTCCGGATACGCTTGATAGTAAATAAAACAAGGTCTACGGAAATGCAATCTATAAGGAGTTCGACTTCCGTCAGTAACCAAATAAAAACCTAGCTCTCCGTTTCCACCTTCAACAGGATGATATATTTCAGCAACAGGAACAGGAACTTCTCCCATCACAATTTTGAAATGGTAAATCAACGATTCCATACTCGTGTAAACATCTTCTTTTGGAGGAAGGTAATAATCCGGAACATCAGCATGAAAATCATTTCCTTCCGGCATTTTTTCTAATGCTTGACGAATGATACTCAAACTCTCCCAAACTTCGGCATTACGAACACAAAAACGATCGTAAGTATCTCCAGATTTTCCAACAGGAACAATAAAATCAAAATCTTCATAAGAAGAATACGGTTGAGACACCCTAACATCATAATCAACACCTGCAGCACGTAAATTTGGACCTGTAAATCCGTAAGCCATCGCTTGTTCAGCTGTTATCGCTCCAACATTTACAGTTCTGTCAATAAAGATTCTATTTCTTTCGAATAAGTTTTCAAATTCTTTCCAAGCTGCTGGAAAGTCTTGTAAAAACACATCTAATTTTCTAAAAGCTTCTGGTGACCAATCTCTTTCGAAACCACCAATTCTTCCCATATTAGTTGTTAAACGAGCTCCACAAATTTCTTCGTAGATTTCGTATACTTTTTCTCTAAACTGGAATACATATAAAAATCCGGTATACGCTCCGGTATCCACTCCAAGGATTGAATTACAGATGATATGATCCGTGATTCTTGCCAACTCCATTACAATTACTCTTAAATATTGCGCTCTTTTAGGAACTTCAATATCTAATAGTTTTTCTAATGTCATCCACCAACCCATATTATTTATAGGAGATGAACAATAGTTCATTCTATCAGTAAGTGGGGTGATTTGATAAAAAGGACGGTTTTCAGCAATTTTTTCGAAAGCTCTGTGAATGTAGCCAATGGTTGGTTCCGCTTCCAGAATCCTTTCTCCATCCATCAACAGGATATTTTGAAAAATACCGTGTGTAGCTGGGTGAGTTGGCCCTAAATTCAGGATCGAAAGCTCGCTTCCATCCTCGTTTAGTTGTTCTTTTATTCTTTTAGCATAGCGATGCTCTGGTGGTAATAATAGTTCTGACATTTATTTAATGTGAAAAATTATAATAGTGTGTGTTTTTAATAATTGTCGGTTGTTCTTCCAAAGAAACGGTCATCTTTGTCCGTTCTTCCGCTGTCTTCCATTGGAAATTCTTTTCGCATTGGAAAAGAAATCATTTCATCCATATTCAAAATACGTTTCAATTGTGGATGACCAATGAAGTTTATCCCATAAAAATCATACGTTTCTCTTTCCATCCAATTTGAACTTAAGAAAATATTAGATATCGTTTTTATTTCTGGGTTTTCACCGTTGATAAACGCCTTAATTTTAATCCTTTTGTTTTCGTACCAATTGTGTAAATGATAAACAACTGCAAACTGATGATCAACATCATTGTCAGGATAGTGAATCCCACACAAATCAGTTAAAAAATGAAAACGTAATATTGGATCATTTTTCAAAAAAAGAATCACTGCCGTAATTTTATCAGCAGCGACTTCAAATGAAAATATATCTTTTTCCTGCTTGAATTCAAAAACAGCTGAATCAAATGTTTCAACTAATTTTTCTTGGATTTGTATCGTTTCTAGCGCCATTATTTATTTGATATTATAAGAAGCTAATAATTCTTGGTATTCTGGAGAACTTCTTCTTCTTACTGATTCCGTTTTAACCAATTCTTGCAATTTCATAACTCCATCAACAATTTGTTCTGGTCTTGGCGGGCAACCCGGAACATAAACATCAACCGGAATTACTTTATCAATCCCTTGCAAAACAGAATACGTGTCAAAAATTCCACCAGAACAAGCACATGCGCCAACAGCGATAACCCAACGAGGCTCCGACATTTGTTCATAAACCTGACGTAAAATTGGTGCCATTTTTTTCGAAATCGTCCCCATTACCATTAGCATATCCGCTTGACGAGGAGAAAAGCTCACTCTTTCAGAACCAAATCGTGCCAAATCATAATGCGAAGCCATCGTTGCCATAAACTCAATACCACAACAAGACGTTGCAAAAGGCAAAGGCCACAATGAATTTGCACGAGCCAATCCCACAACATCATTCAGTTTTGTAGCGAAGAAACCTTCACCAACAACACCTTCCGGAGGGGCAACCATATTTATATTTGAATCACTCATTTTTTATTATTTTGAATTATAAATGTTTGAATTATAAATTAAAATGAAATCCTTTAAAATTTAAAATTCAGTATTTAAAATAAATCTTTACTCCCACTCTAACGCTTTCTTTTTGATGATGTAGAAAAAACCCACCAAAAGCAACATCATAAAAATTACCATTTTCACCATTCCTTCCATTCCCAATTCCTTGAAGTTGATTGCCCATGGGTACAAGAAAATCACCTCAACGTCAAACAAAACAAACAAGATGGCTACAAGAAAATATTTTACTGAAAATGGAATTCTCGCATTTCCCACGGATTCAATACCGCATTCGAAGTTTTTATCTTTAATTTCAGAAGATCTTTTAGGTCCTAATTTTCCTGAAACCAATATAGTTCCTACAACAAATCCTACAGCTAAGATAAACTGCATTAAAATAGGAATATAATTTAATTGATCGGATTGCATATTACGTATTTTTTGAATGAGAATAAGCGACAAAGATAACTTTCAAATTACTAAATAACAATTAAAACTTAAAAATACATCGCAACTACAACGTTGTAAATTTACAATTTTTATTAATTATAAATAAGAAAAGATTTTTATCTTAAGATCTGTTTAACGTTTGTAAAATTTAATAATCCTAAAAAGAGAGCTCATTTATTCCGAAAGTGACAAAATTTTGACTAAAAAAAAACGCTCCGAAATAAATCGGAACGTTTTTTTAAACATTCGTAGGCAAAAAAAATTAATTTTTTTATGCTTAGATAACTGCTACTTTCGCAGCAACTTTTCCTTTTCTTCCTTCTTCTTCTTCATAGCTAACTCTGTCACCTTCGCGTAATTCTTCCGCGTTGATTCCTGATGCATGAACAAAAATGTCTTTTCCTGTTTCTTCGTCTGTAATGAATCCGTAACCTTTAGATTCATTGAAAAATTTAACTGTACCTGTACGCATTGTAATAGTAATAATAATTTATAATGAGGCAAATGTAATATTTAATATAATACGAAAGACATTCTTCTCTTTTTATTTTGTAAAAATATTGATATTCAACGTTTTCTAACAAAATTAAACGATAAAGTACAGCTACGCTAATTTTATATGCAACTCTTTTAATTGCAAATCATCAATTGCTGATGGAGCATCAATCATAACATCTCTTCCTGAATTATTTTTTGGAAAAGCAATGAAGTCACGAATCGTTTCCTGACCACCTAAAATCGCCACCAATCTATCCAATCCAAAAGCCAAACCTCCGTGTGGCGGCGCACCAAACTGGAATGCATCCATCAAGAATCCGAATTGAGCCTTAGCTTCTTCTTCGGTGAAACCTAAATATTTAAACATCAATTGTTGTGTTGCTTTATCATGAATACGAATTGAGCCTCCACCAATTTCGTTTCCATTCAAAACCATATCATACGCATTAGCACGAACTTTCCCTGGATCCGTTTCCAATAAATGCATATCTTCCGGCTTAGGAGATGTAAAAGGATGGTGCATGGCATGGTAACGACCGCTTTCTTCGTCAAATTCCAATAAAGGAAAATCAACTACCCAAAGCGGTGCAAATTCAGCTGGATTTCTCAATCCTAATCGCGTTGCTAATTCCATACGTAACGCACTTAACTGTGTACGTGTTTTATCAGCTGGACCCGAAAGCACAAAAATCATATCGCCGGGCTGAGCACCTGTAGTTTTTGCCCAATTACTCAAATCATCTTGATCGTAAAATTTATCTACTGATGATTTATAAGTACCGTCTTCATTGCATTTTACATACACCATTCCGGATGCACCTACTTGAGGACGTTTTACCCAGTCAATTAATCCATCTATTTCCTTACGAGTATAGTTTCCAACTCCTGGAACTGCAATTCCCACCACTAATTCCGCAGCATTAAAAACTGGAAATTCTTTGTGTTGTGCTACTTCATTCAACTCACCAAATTCCATTCCGAAACGGATGTCCGGTTTATCATTTCCGTATGTTTTCATGGCATATTCGTAGGTAATTCTTGGAAATTTATCTACTTCGATGCCTTTTATTTCTTTTAATAGATGTCTTGTCAATCCTTCGAAAACATTCAAAATATCTTCTTGTTCCACAAAAGCCATTTCGCAATCGATTTGTGTAAATTCCGGCTGTCTGTCTGCACGTAAATCTTCATCGCGGAAACATTTCACGATTTGGAAATATTTATCCATTCCGCCCACCATCAACAATTGCTTGAACGTTTGCGGTGATTGTGGTAATGCATAAAACTGTCCTTCATTCATTCGAGAAGGCACCACAAAATCTCTGGCTCCTTCTGGAGTAGATTTAATCAAATAAGGTGTTTCTACTTCACAAAAGTCTAAATCTGAAAGGTATTTACGCACTTCCATGGCTACTTTATGGCGAAACATCAAACTGTTTTTTACCGGATTTCTTCGAATGTCAAGGTAACGGTATTTCATTCTAATGTCTTCACCACCATCCGTTTCATCTTCAATAGTAAAAGGAGGGGTCAACGAAGCATTAAGAATATTCAGTTCTGTAACTAAAATTTCTATTTCACCAGTTGCAATGTTTTTATTTTTAGCTTCACGCTCAATAACAGTTCCTTTTACCTGAATTACAAATTCACGACCAAGAGTTTTTGCCAGTTCAAAAACTGATTTTTCTGAACGACCTTCGTCGAAAATTAATTGCGTAATTCCATAACGGTCACGTAAATCAACCCAGTTCATAAATCCCTTATCACGAGATTTTTGAACCCATCCCGCAAGTGTAACTTCTGTATTAATATGTGAGGCATTTAATTCGCCACAATTATGACTTCTATACATTATTCTAATTTTAGATTGTTTTACCTTTTAGGCTCGGGTGCAAATTTAGGACTAATTATGAATAATGAATTGAGAAATACCATTTTTTAGTGTTAGATTTTTACTGAAAATTTAATTTCCAATGTTAAGTTTTACTCCAATGTTACCAAATTGTTAAGTTAAAGTTTTTTTATTGTAAAATATTTTTTATATTTGTTAAGCTAATATGAATTTAAAAATCCAAACGACATGAAAAAATATATAATCTTAACCGCATTAATCTTCTCAGGAATAGCATTTGCTCAAGAAAACAATCCAAAATTAGAAGCTGTAGGTGAATTAGTAAAAACAACTTACTACTTTGAAAATGGAAAAGTACAACAGGAAGGTTTCTTCAAAAACGGAAAACTGGAAGGAGTTTGGACTTCATATGATACAAATGGTAACAAACTATCTGTTGCTAATTATGAAAATGGAAAAAAAACTGGAAAATGGCTTTTTTGGAATGGTAACAATTTAAACGAAGTAGATTATTCTAACAGCAGAATTGCTTCAGTAAAAACCTGGAAACAAGATGCATTGGTTAACAGAGACTAATAAAGCATCTATTAAAATACAAAAAAAGCTTCCGAAATTAACGGAAGCTTTTTTTGTATCTACTATTGGCTAAATAATCAATAAACCGTATTCTTTCAATGACTTATTAGAATCTATAAAACAAAGCAACTAATTACATAAAACATATATTCTCACAGAATCCATCAGTATTTATTCTGCGATTAAAATATCATACTGAGCTTCAATTTATTTTAAACGGTTCAGAGATTCTTTTATAAGTAAGGAATTCAAATTCTATTGCAACTTAATCCAAATGTATTTAAAATCAAATGCCGTTTAGTTACGTTTTCTGTTAGTGATTTACCAACTGATCTTAACTAAACGGCACTGATTTTATTCCTATATACTGAAAATAATTGCTATCCTACTACCAGAACTTAGCGTACAAAGCAAAAATAATCAATAATGTAATCACGATTAATACTGTTGTTTGCGGTTTTACTTTGAACATTTCAGTATCTAACTCAAAAGCTTTTGGATTCACTTTTGGTCCAGCAAAACTCACTGCAATCATAATAAGCATAGTAAACATAAATGATAATCCCATACAAATGTGAAATGGTATTTCATATCCGCCTTTTCCATTGGTGTAAGCTGTGTATAATAATGTTTCATTACCAAACAATGCCGGTGCAAATTCGTTAAACAAAACCGACAATAAGAAACCGGAAATCACCCCTATTATTGCAGCCGTACCAGTAGTTCTTTTCCAGAACATTCCAAGGAAAAACATGGCAAAAACTCCCGGACTGATAAACCCCGTATATTTTTGGATATAAGTAAATCCACCTACACCACCAATTCCTAATATATCATTCCAAGTAAATAATACCGCAAGAAGCATGGCTGCAAAAACAGCATATCTTCCTATATTCACCTGACTTCTGTCACTCGCATCTTTTTGAATGTATTTTTTATGCACATCTAAGGTATAAATAGTAGAAATACTATTCACTTTTCCAGCCAAAGAAGCCACAATTGCTGCCGTTAAAGCAGCTACAGACAATCCTTTTAAACCTGTTGGCAAAAACGTTAGCACTGCAGAATACGCACCATCCTTGCCACCTACCAATTGAGGTAAATGTCCGTTTTCATACAAAACGTAAGCGGCAATACCTGGCAACATAACAATAAGCGGCATTAATAATTTCAAAATACCTGCAAACAAAATACCGGTACGGGCAGTTTGTAGATCGGCACCCAAAGCTCTCTGCGTAATGTATTGGTTACAACCCCAATAATTAAGATTAATAATCCAAATACCAGCCAAATACGACATCATTCCTGGAAAAGTAAGATACTTATTAATATCATTTTGAGAAGAAGTAGCAGTTGGTTCCGGGATAATCATTTTGAAATGCTCCGGAGCTTCTCTCATTAACACCTTGAAACCTGCAATAGCATTTTCTCCAACTCCAAAATATTGTCCAACTGTAGTCAAAGCAATATATGACGTAACCAATCCACCGATAATTAAAACAGCGACCTGAATTACATCCGTATACGCCACCACTTTCATACCTCCTAAAGAGATTACCAAAGCAAAAACGGCAAGTCCAATCATAATAGCATGTAAATAATCACCACCAGCTAACCCATTAATGGCAACAGCACCTAAATATAAAATAGAAGTAAGATTTACAAATACATATAAAAACAACCAAAATACGGCCATAATTAAAGCAGTTGATTCGTTATACCTTGTTTTTAAAAACTGGGGCATCGTGTAAATCTTATTTTTTAAATAAACCGGAATAAACCAAACGGCCACAATAATCAAAGCAATAGCAGCAATCCACTCATAAGCAGCAACTGCAATTCCTAAAAAGAATCCTTCCCCACTCATTCCAATAAACTGTTCAGCAGAAATATTAGAAGCAATCAAAGAGGCTCCAATAGCCCACCATGTCAATGTTCCTTCAGCAAGGAAATAAGCTTTGGCATCATGTTCGTTTTTCTCACGTTTGCGATAAACGGTATATCCGTAAGTGGATACCACGATAAAATAGATAATAAATACTGCGTAATCAGCAAAAGCAAGGTTCTGGTTCATGAGTAATTTGTGTTTAAGAAATTAATATAAATGAATGAGATTATTGTCTTGTATTATATATTGTTTTTTATAAATGTAATTATACTCTTTTTTCTAAACAAATCACACTTAACTTGGCTTAAAACCATACAATTCCATTATAAAATTGATTATAAAATGTGATATGTATTTTAATTTTATTGTTTTTTTATGAATTATGAAAGTAAAATAAAAATATTTATTTTCATCATTTATAAATGTATTTTTTACATTTATTATTATTGCATCAGTTAAATCTTAAAAAAGTCCTTAATCTACCATCTTCAATCCCCTTTCATTCGCATTTCACAAAAAATTGATTCCAAAAATTTTTAACGACTATTTCTAACCTTCTGCTCCCATTTCCAGGCACTGGCAATCGCTTCTTCAAGTGTTGATTGTGTTTTCCATCCAAGAACTGTATTCGCTTTATCCGTATTAGCATAAACCGAAGTCACATCGCCTTCTCTTCTTGGAACTATAGTATAAGGTAATTTTTGTCCGCTAACTTTCTCGAAAGCGCTAATTACCTCCAGCACTGAGCTTCCTGTTCCAGTACCCAGATTAAAGATTTCTAATTTATCTGAATTCTTTTTATTCACTAATCTTTGCAAAGCTATAACATGGGCTTTCGCCAAATCAACTACGTGAATATAATCGCGAACACTAGTTCCATCAACCGTTGGGTAATCATTACCATAAACGGATAATGATTCACGCAAACCCATTCCGGTTTGAGTAATAAAAGGAACTAAATTTTGCGGTACACCCATAGGCAGTTCCCCAATTTCAGCTGATGGATGCGACCCAATTGGATTAAAATAACGCAACAAAATAGCATTAATATTACTTACTTTAGTAACATCGGTAATGATTTCTTCGCCAATTTGCTTGGTATTTCCATACGGCGACATTGCCGTTTGTACAGGCGTAGTTTCAGCAATTGGCATCACTTCGGCTTGACCATAAACGGTACAAGAAGAGCTGAAAATAAAATTAGCTTCTGGTTTTTTCTGTAATTCCTGCAAAATATAAACTAATGAAACAACATTGTTTTCATAATATAACAAAGGTTCTTTTACGCTTTCGCCAACTGCTTTTGAGGCAGCAAAATGAATCACTCCAGCCACATCATCATGCTTCTCAAAGAAAGCTTGAACCGCTGCTTTATCTCTTAAATCTATTTGTTCAAAAAATGGTTTTTTACCTGTAATTCGTTCTATCCCATCCAAAACATCAATGGAAGAATTAGACAAATTATCAATAACAACTACTTCAAAATTCTCGTTTTGCAATTCCACTACGGTATGCGAACCAATAAATCCCAAACCTCCTGTAACAACTATTTTCATGAATTATTTTTATAATGTACATTCGATTGCTCTCTTAAAACGGCAGCACTTTTCTCTGGCGTGATGTCTCTTTGCGATTCGCCCATCATTTCATATCCTACCATAAATTTCTTAACGGTTGCAGAACGCAACAATGGCGGATAAAAATGCATGTGGAAATGCCATTCCGGATGCAATTCTCCATCTGTAGGCGACTGATGAATTCCTGATGAATACGGAAATGACGTTTCAAAAAGATTATCGTATTTGGTCGTCAATTGTTTTAAAATAATCGCAAAATCTGTTACTTCCGTTTCCGTGAAATCAGTTATTTTACTCACATTTCGTTTGCTGACAATCATCGTTTCATAAGGCCAAATCGCCCAAAAAGGAACCAATGCCACAAAATGATCATTCTCAACAACAATGCGTTCATCTAATTTCATCTCCTCCTTTATATAATCCTCTAAAAGCGTTTTGTTGTGAATATCAAAATAGGCCTTCAAGTTATTTTGCGTTTTCTCTACTTCGGTTGGCAACGAGGATTGCGCCCAAATTTGCCCATGCGGATGCGGATTACTGCAACCCATCACACTTCCTTTATTTTCAAAAATCTGAACATGGTTGATATAATCTACATTCCCTAAATCTGTATATTCTTTTTGCCACGTATGAATGATATTTTCAATCGCTTCTGCCGGCATTTCAGGCAATGTCAAATTGTGTTTTGGCGAAAAGCAAACCACTCGAGAAATTCCTCTTTCCGGTTTAGCTCTAAAAAAAGTCTCGTTCTTGTTTTCCTCAAAAGCAATTTCTTCTTGCTTTAAAGCGGCAAAATCATTCTCAAAAACAAAAGAACTTTCATAATCCGGATTGACCATTCCATTCGCTCGAACATTTCCCGGACACAAATAACAAGTCGGGTCATATTCGGGCAATGCATCCGAAGTTACTGTTTCATTTTGTCCTTGCCAAGGGCGTTTCGAACGGTGTGGAGAAACCAAAACCCATTCGTTAATTAACGGATTATAGCGTCTGTGCGGATCTTCGTTGATATCAAAATTTTTCATTTATTTCGCGATATAAAGTGATGTTCCGTTTCCAATTTTGACATCATAAATTTTTAATTCTATTCCAAATTCGTCCTGATACAACTTTGACAATTTGTTTTTTACAGTTTCTTCTTGTCCTTTTTTAATCAAATTAATGGTACAACCACCAAAACCGCCGCCCATTAATCGGGAACCTATAACTGATTTATCTTCTTTAACCGTGTTTACTAAAAAATCTAATTCGGCACAACTCACTTCATAATCCAACGACAATCCTTCGTGCGTTTCGAACATTAACTGTCCTAAAACTTCAATGTTTCCAGCATCCAAAGCATCACAGGCCAGTTTCACGCGATTAATTTCTTTCACCACAAAAATGCTCCTTTTGAAAACATTCGCTGACATTTTATCTTTCAGACTCAAAACTCGCTCTTCTTTGCAATCTCTAAAGCTACTAATTTCTGGGAAATTAGCGTTAATTATCGAAATCCCTTCTTCACATTCTTCTCTTCTGGTGTTGTAAGCCGAGCTAAACAAGGAATGTTTCACGTTCGAATCGAATAAAATCAAAGAATAATCATTAAAATCCGCATTATGGTATTCATATTCCAATGTCTTGCAATCAATTTTTATGACTTTATTTTCTAAACCCATAACACTCGAAAACTGATCCATTATCCCGCAATTGATTCCTACCCAATGCTCCGCACTTTGCCCCATTAAAGCAATATCCACGGGTTTAATTTTCAAGTCAAAAAGTTCATTGATTCCAAATAAAAAGCCACATTCCAATGCCGCCGATGAAGATAATCCGGAACCAACCGGAATATTACTGCTGAAAACACAATTGAATCCATCAAATTTAAAACCTTTAATTTTCAATTGATTGATAACTCCACGGATGTAATTCGTCCAAACAGTATCTGTCAATTCCATCTCCGTTGTCAAATCAACTTCAAACGAATCGTCAAGGTCAATCGCAATAATTTTCGAGGTATTGGAATTACTTTTTTCGAAAGCAAAACATATAATTTTATCGATCGCTGCCGGCAAAACATAACCATCATTATAGTCAATATGCTCTCCAATAATATTAATTCTTCCTGGAGAAAGAACTATTTTTTTGGGTGTTGAACCAAAACTTTCTTCAAAGAAAGCTGTCGTTTTTTTAATTAATAAATCGTTCATTTTCTTTAAATTACTGTTATTTTGAAATTGTTAAAGTATTCGCTTTTAAAGCCGTACTTGATACTGGAACAACTATTTTCTTTTTAAGATTTTTATTTATTTGGCAGCTGCCAAAGTCAATTTACCGCTCTTAAGCCCAGCACCATTTACTTCAAGTTTTATATCACCCGCAGTTGTAGTAGATTTTACGAGGACTACCAACTTTCCACTAAAAAGTTTCATGGTATCTTTATGGAACATTTCGAGTGAAGTGGCATCGCCATTGCAGGCAGCTCTGTAAGTCCCCGCTCCTGAAACCTTAAATTTTAACTGATTCGTCGCCGTTGGGCAAGGAATTCCATTTTTATCAACTACAGATACGGTTACAAAGGATATATCTTCGCCATTGGCAGTGATTGTTTTCCTGTCCGCGTCTAAAACAATTTGGTAAGGCTTGCCGGCAGTATGCACTTCTTCTTCAGCAACAGCTTTACCATTGTCATCAAAAGCCACTACTTTTACTGTTCCCGGCTCATATTTCACATCCATCCACATCAAACGATAGCGATTTTGGGGGGTATTCTTATTTTTCGTCTGCACTCCCATGCTTTTACCATTGATAAAAAGTTCAGCACTGTTGTAGCTTGTATAAACAAAAA
This sequence comes from Flavobacterium yafengii, assembly GCF_030010375.1. Taxonomy (GTDB): domain Bacteria; phylum Bacteroidota; class Bacteroidia; order Flavobacteriales; family Flavobacteriaceae; genus Flavobacterium; species Flavobacterium yafengii. The sequence continues at coordinate 332,165 of NZ_JASCRY010000001.1, forward strand.
CAGGAGTTGTTTCTCCTTCACGGCCTTCCCAGTTCCAATGTGGCAAAATATGAAGCGTTGATTCCTTCGTATTCCAACGGCTGCGGTATAAATAATAGCGGTCTTTAGGTAAACCCGCTAAATCGTTAATTCCAAAATAAGAACTTCGAGACGGCCAGCTTTCATCATAAGGCGTAGGTTCTCCTAAATAATCAAAACCTGTCCAAACAAACTCTCCAATTACCCACGGTTTATCATCTTGAAGTACAAAATCTTCATCGGGTACATTAGACCAGCTGCAGGCTTCCAAATCATATGAGGAGGATTGAAAATCTGGATATTGCTTGTTTTTTTCTTGAACCACAGGGAATTTATAAATCCCTCTGGAGCTAACAGTTGAAGCTGTTTCTGAACCTAAAATAAACCCTTGCGGAAATTTTGAAAAGGCCTCATCATATAAATGTACCCGATAATTCAATCCAGGAACATCCAGCAGCGCTCCAAAACCTGATTCCATAGTTGCTTTTACCTGATCCATACCAACAGTTACCGGACGTGTTGGGTCTTCTCTATGAAATAGTTCCTGCAGCCATTTGGCTCGTTTTACACCAGCTTCTCCCCATTGATCCGGGACTTCATTTCCAGAACTCCACATCACAATAGATGGATGATTTCTTGTTGCCTGCACTAAATTTACGATGTCTTTTTCGGCATAATCCTCAAAAAACCGATGATACCCATTTTCTACTTTTGGCTTTGCCCATTCATCAAAACTCTCCGCTAGAAACATAAATCCCATTTCATCCGCCAACTCAAGCTGCTCGAAAGAGGGCATATTGTGCGAACTGCGAATCGCATTACAGCCCATATCTTTTAATATCTCCATTTGCCTGCGCAATGCGGCTTTATTTACTGCAACTCCGAGGGGACCAAGATCGTGATGAAGACAAACTCCTTTAAATTTGGTTATCTTTCCATTAAGACTAAAGCCTTTATTGGCCTCATATTTTATTTCTCGAATCCCAAAACGGGTTGAAATTTCATCTTTCAGTTCTTTTCCAACATACAATTGAGAAACCGCTTTATACAAATAAGGAGTTTCGGGGCTCCACAATCTTGGGTTTTCTACTTTTATGTTTTGATCGAATTCCTTTCCGAATTCCATAGTCGACTCCTCTGAACTTAGTTTATGTCCTTCAGCATCAAAAATAGTGGTGACTAAACGAGTATTTTCCCCAGAAGCTTTGGTCTTAATGTTAACTTTAGCAATTTCTGAACTTATAAAAGGTGTCGTTACAAACTGTCCCCATTGGTCAATGCTTTCGTTATTTTTTACAATAACACTTACTTTTCGATATAAACCAGCACCAGGATACCAGCGGGAAGCAAATTCTTTATTAGTTAGTTTTACTGACAATGTGTTGGCTCCTTCTTGTATAAATTGGGAAACATCAAAATAAAAATAACTATAGCCATACGCCCATTCACCCACTTTTTTTCCGTTTAAATACACTTGAGGTTCGCTCATCGCACCTTCAAAAAGTAAAATTATTTTTTTGCCTTTTGAATCTTTAGGTAATGTAAATGTATTGCGGTACCACGCTGTTCCAATATGGGGCAAAGCTCCTGTTCGTCCTGTTTTTTCGGTGGCTATATTTTCTCCATTTTGAACAATGGCAACTTTTTGTATGTCTACATTTTTATCAAAAGGGCCGTAAATTGCCCAGTCATGCGGAACAGTTACAGATTCCCATTTCGAATCATTAAAATTTACTTTAATTGCCTCTTCAAAATCGCCTTTTTGAAATTTCCAATTGGTATCTAACACTTTAACTTCTCGTGTTTGAGACAAAGCCATTTGTGTAAAAGTGAAACATACAAACAGAACGTGTATTACTTTCTTCATTTTTAAACCTTTTTTAAAATTTTATTAATCTGAATTATTCTTTGAATGCGTCTAAAGCCATTGACGGCTTCCCGTCAGACTGCCAAGCGCTCAAGGAATAACCGCTCCAACTTTTTTCACCCTGTGGTTCCCAATAAATAACACCTAATCCTTTATTGTTAGGGACATTTTTTACTGCTTTGATAGTTGCTACCAACATATCGAATGTATTTTGAACCTTGTCATATTCGCCTCCAACTTCTACTACCATCACTTCTTTATTATATCGGGAAGCCATGTCTTTTAAATTGAATTCCAAATCGGCAACAGTTTCTTTGTAATCTTTTTTAATCCAATACGGATAATAGGACAATCCAATCACGTCATATTTTACATTATTTGCTTTGGCATTATCAAAAAACCATCTGAATTTTGCGTTGTTATTCCCTTCATCAACGTGAACGATTACTTTAATGTTTGGATTTATTGTCTTTGTCGCATCATATCCTTTATTGAGTAATTGTGCTAATTGACTCCAATTAGAAGTGTTTCCCTCCGGCCATAACATTCCACCAGGAATTTCATTACCCACCTGCACCCATTCCGGAGTCACTCCCGCTGTTTTTAATGCACTCAACACATCAAAAGTATGATTGTAAACATCATTTAATAATTCTGAAAAACTGTGATTTGCCCATGCTGCAGGTTTGGCTTGTTTGGCCGGATCTGCCCAAGTATCACTGTAATGAAAATCAATCATAATGCGCATTCCCAATTTTTTTGCTCGTACAGCCATCACAACTGTTTCTTCCTTGCTACAATGTCCACTCGCTTTATCATTAGATGGATTCACCCACACACGAAGCCGAATGGTATTGATTCCTCTGTCTTTTAGCAGTTGCAAACAATCTTTTTGAGAACCATCAGTATTATAGAACTTATATCCCGTAGCCTCCATTTGTGGTAACCAACCTACGTCAGCCCCTTTTGCAAAAGTAGAAACTGTTGGTGTTGGCATTAGATTTTGATCTGCGGGCATTTGTGAATTACACGAAGTAAAAAACAATGCTATTGTTGCAATGAAATAAAATTTGTCTTTAAGATTTTTCATTTTAAAAAGATTGAAATTTATAAATAGTTTTATGATGATACAAATCCCCTTTTCTCAAAACGGAACTTGGAAAATATTCGTGATTAGGCGCATCCGGAAAATTTTGGGTTTCAAAACAAATTCCGCTCAAAGCATGGTAATCGACATTTTCTTTTCCTTTTATAGTATTGAAGCAATTACCGCCAACATAGATATGAACTCCGGGCTGGTTGGTATAAACTAACATTTTGAGATTATTTCTTTTATTGAAAAGTGATGCTGCAAATTCCTTTTCTTTATTTAAAACAAACGTATTGTCAATTTTTGATGGACAGGTTCTGGCTGAAGTAAAATCAAACGGACAATTGGCAACGTTTAGAAACCTACCAGTTGGAATGCTGTCACTTGTTGTTTCTAATAATCTTTGGGAATTTACCCTCATTTCTTGCTCAGAAATTGTAGATTGATGACCGTCAAGATTAAAATAGCTGTGATGTGTTAAATTCACAATAGTATCTTCCGTTGTACTGGCGATGTATTCTATGATTACTTCATTTTCTTCAGATAACGTATACGTTAGCTCCACAGACAATTCGCCCGGATAATTTTCTTCCTGAGCCGGACTAACATAGGATAAGGTAATCGATGGGTTTCTGCCACTGCTTAGATTTTTAACTTTCCAAATTTTTTGGCTAAAGCCAATGTTACCGCCATGTAATGAATGTATGTTGTTATTCTTGTATAGGCGAATTGTTTTCCCGTTGAGTTTAAATTCTCCATCATTTATCCTGCCGGCAAATCTACCTATGGTTGCCCCAAGGTAAGGAGCGCTTTTCAAATCAAAGGATTTTATATAAGCTTGCAAAGTATCAAAACCTAAAACCACATCAACCAGTTCTCTGTTTTTTAATGGTACTTTTAATGCGGTAAGGGTTGCTCCATAATTAGTAACCTTCAATTGCATGCCATTTCCATTCGTTAACTGATAAAGAGACACCGCTTCACCATCTGGCATCAAACCAAATAATTCTACTTCAGAATTGGCTTTAAAATGTGATATGTATTTTATTTTGGTCATTTAATTATGAAATATGAAAACCAAAAGTAAAATAATTGTCATCATTAGCATACCAGTACCTACCGGTTTTTGTATATTGCCAAGAAATTCACTCCTTTATGAAAATAATTTCAATTCAAAATAATCTCGGAGTCCCTAAATACAGACAAATAATTAGTTCCGTAGAGAAGGCAATTGAAGTAGGTCAAATACTAAAAGGCGAAAAACTCCCCTCAGTAAACAAAGTCTGTTTGGAATTCTCATTGTCCCGTGATACGGTTTTACAAGCCTATGAAGAATTGAAAAAAAGAGGTATTATTTACGCCATTCCGGGGAAAGGATATTATGTAAAAAGTGTTGAAGTCACCATAAAACAAAGGATATTTTTACTTTTTGACGAATTGAATATTTTCAAGGAAGATATCTACAATTCGTTTCTGGAAAACATGGGAAATAATGTTCAGGTGGACATTTTCTTTCATCATTTTAATACTCCCGTTTTCAGAAAATTGATCGCTGACAGTAATGGCAATTATACGAAATACATTATCATGCCAACGAATTTAGCCGAAGCAGCTTCGGTGATAAAAACCCTACCAGTTAACGAAGTTTATATCTTAGATCAAACCAACCCAGAACTAAAATCCTTTCCGGCAGTATACCAAAATTTTGTCAAAGACATATATGACGGATTATTAAAAGGAAAATCCAAATTAAACAAATACGAAAAACTGATTATGATTTTCCCGGGATTTCGCGAACCGCTAGGCATGAAAATAGGTTTTGAGAATTTTTGCAGAGACTTTGCTTTCGATTATGAAATCATAACTGAGTTTAGAAATCGGGAAATAAAAAAAGGCGAAGTGTATATTATTCCGAGCGACCGGGATTTGGTTCGTGTTATTGAAAAATCTAAAATTCAGAAGCTTCAATTAGGTAGTGATTACGGCATTATTTCGTACAATGAAACACCACTGAAAAAAGTAGTCGAGAACGGAATCACAACCATTTCTACAAATTTTGAAGCCATGGGCAAAATTTTGGCACAAATGATTTTAGAAGGTAAAAAAGAACAAATTGAGAATAAATGTGATTTGATTATTAGGAATTCGTTGTGATATAAAACCAAAAAAACCGCTTCTTTCGAAGCGGTTTTTGTACCCGGAGCCGGAGTCGAACCGGCACGGTTTCCCACAGGTGTTTGAGACCAGCGCGTCTACCAATTCCGCCATCCGGGCTTAGCAGACATGAAATAACGACAGTTATCTCAACGCAATAAAAGATGTGATTGTGTTTAAATCAACCATCAATTCCTTTAACACGGTGCAAATGTAAAAAATAATATTAAATGTTCTACTAAAAATACTTAATTTTTTCCTTTCAGAGTTGAATAAATTTTATAAATTTGCACCTCGGTAAAACGAAACACACTAACTAACTACACCCGAGGCAAATACAAACATAAGGCTTTATTGGAAATGAAAAAGCCGAACTGTATGGAGCGCAGCGGAATAAAAACAACAAATTAATGTCACACCTAGAACCAGAAGCTAAAATTTTTGCTTGTTCACAAAGTGTCTATCTTGCAGAAAAAATTGCTGAGAAATACGGAATTCCGTTAGGAAAAGTTACCATGTCTAAATATAGCGATGGTGAATTCCAACCTTCTTACGAAGAGTCTATCAGAGGATTACGGGTTTTTATTGTTTGCTCAACTTTTCCAAATGCAGATAATTTGATGGAATTGTTATTAATGATTGACGCTGCAAAACGTGCTTCGGCAAGACATATAACAGCAGTAATTCCTTATTTTGGATGGGCAAGACAAGATAGAAAAGACAAGCCAAGAGTTCCGATAGGAGCAAAATTGACAGCAAAACTATTAGAAAGTGCTGGTGCAACACGAGTAATGACTATGGATTTGCATGCTGATCAAATTCAAGGATTCTTTGAAAAACCGGTGGATCATCTTTTTGCTTCAACTATCTTTTTACCTTATGTAGAAAGTTTAGGTTTAGACAATTTGACCATTGCATCACCTGATATGGGAGGTTCTAAAAGAGCATATGCCTATTCTAAATTTTTAAATTCAGATGTGGTTATCTGTTACAAACAGAGAAAAGCAGCCAATGTGATTGACACAATGGAATTAATTGGTGAGGTTAAAGGTAGAAATGTAATCTTAGTAGATGACATGATTGATACCGGAGGCACTTTGGCGAAAGCCGCAGATTTAATGATAGAAAAAGGAGCATTGAGCGTAAGAGCGATTTGTACCCACGCTATTTTATCTGGTGACGCATACGAAAAAATAGAAAAATCGCAATTGAGCGAATTAATAGTTACCGATTCTATTCCTTTAAAGAAAGAATCAAATAAAATAAGAGTGTTGAGTTGTGCACCTCTTTTTGCTGAAGTTATGCACATGGTGCACCACAACAATTCCATTAGTGGAAAGTTTATAATGTAAGACACAAGTCAAATGTCTCAACGTTATAAAGTCATGCCAATAGCCAAAAGCTAGAAGCCAAACAAGTAATATTATTTAATAACTATATTTTTTTTACAATGAAATCGATTACAATTAAAGGATCAGAAAGAGAAAGCGTGGGCAAAGTAGCAACTAAAGCCTTACGTAATGCTGGATTGGTTCCTTGCGTATTATACGGAGGAAATCAGGCAGTTCATTTCTCAGCAGAAGTTATGGCTTTCAAAAACTTGGTTTACACTCCAAACGCTCACACAGTTGAGATCGATCTTGGAAAAGGAAAATCATTTAACGCTATTTTACAAGATATCCAGGTTCACCCGGTGTCTGACAAGATTTTACATATTGACTTCTTTCAAATCTTTGAAGATAAAGAAATCACTATGGAAGTTCCTGTAAAAATCGTTGGTAACTCTAAAGGAGTTATGGCTGGTGGAGATTTACGTTTGAACAACCGTAAGTTAAAAGTAAGAGCTTTACCTAAAAATCTTCCTGATTTTGTTGAAGCTGATATTACTCCACTTGACATGGGTAACAAATTATACGTTACTAAAGTGGCTTCTCCAAACTACAAAATCATGCACCCAGACAATACAGTTATTTGTCAAGTGAAGATTTCTCGTGCAGCTATGAAAGCAGCTCAAGAAGCAGCAAAAGCAGCAAAAGCTCCTGTAAAAGGAAAGAAAAAATAATATTTTTTCAATCATTCAAAAAAGCGTCAGTTACACAACTGGCGCTTTTTTTATGCGCATAACTTTTTTCAATTGTGCGGAGTTGCGAGGAACGTGGCAAAGCAATCTCATATCCTGATTTTTATTTTTAGAAGCACAGCTATCCGTTTTCAGAACAACACTCCTCCTGCTGTACGCTCTATCTTTTTTCATTCACCCTGACGGGTAAATAAAAAAAGGATGCTGCTTCCATCAGGGCTATCCAGAAATATTTTCTTCCCAATAACGATTTTCCAGCAATCTAATAGTCCAATACTCTAATTAAGTTTATTTTTGCAGCATGATAAAATGGATTTCAAATTTATTCTCATCAACAAAAACAGAAGACAACACGGATTGTATGAAACCAGAGGTTCATGAACACCAAAAAAACAATATAGAAAGCGTGAGTAATAAATTTTTAATAGTTGGACTCGGTAACATTGGTGCCGAATATGTAAACACAAGACACAACATCGGTTTTAAAATAGTCGATTTTTTGGCTCGCAAGGAAGGTGTTTCTTTTGAAACCGTAAAACTGGGTTCGCTTGCTGAATACAAATTCAAAGGAAGAACCTTCTTACTGCTCAAACCAAATACCTATATGAATTTGAGCGGAAAAGCAGTACAATACTGGATGGATAAAGAAAACATCCCTTTAGAAAATATTTTGGTAATCACCGATGATTTGAATCTTTCGTTTGGAACCATCCGCATCAAACCAAAAGGAAGTGATGGCGGACACAACGGGCTAAAGAACATCAATCTGGCCCTAAATACACAAAACTATACTAGATTCCGTTTTGGTATCAGCGACGAATTCAAGAAAGGAAAACAAGTCGACTATGTTCTTGGAGACTGGGATGATGCTGAAAAAGCCGCGCTTCCGGAACGACTGGAACTGGCTTCTGAGATAATAAAATCATTTGGAACCGCTGGTTTAGAAAACACAATGACCACATTTAACGGGAAATAAAATCAATACTCCTCTGAGCGTTAATTAAATGGATTCTGAATTAATTTGTATTAGACGATAATAATAATTAATTTTAATGCATCTTTATTAATTATCAGAAAAATTGGCATCTTATTTCAAAATTTTTTAGATAAAAACCAACAAGCCTATAACATGAAAAAAATTACTTTTATACTCCTACTTTCCCTTTTTTTTTCAGCCAATTATTCGTTTGCACAAGTAAACAATACTGCGGAGGTTATGCTTTTTGGCAAAAAAAAAATAATTAAACAAGGTTCTTTTATTCGCTGTGCAACTACAGAATACGAAGAATATTTAAAGTCCAAAAATCCAAATAGGCTGTCTACTTCCGAGTTTGAACAATGGATAGCCCCAAAAATTACAATTGAAAAAGAAAAAAGAAAAAATACCCCTAAAGGATTAAGACAAAACGCAGTCATAACAATTCCGGTTGTAGTTCACGTTATTCATAATGGAAATCTAATAGGTTCCGAGGAAAACATATTTGACCAACAAGTAATCTCGCAAATTCAAGTACTGAACGAAGATTTTAGAAAAAAATCAGGAACTCCTGGTTTTAACACCAATCCTGTTGGAGCCGATGTTGAAATTGAATTTGCCCTGGCAAAACAAGATCCATCCGGGATTTTATCAAATGGAATAAACCGTGTAGACTTAGGACAAGAAAGCTGGTCAACTGATGAAATTGATGCCATTGTAAAACCTCAGACACAATGGAACCCTGAAAAATATCTTAACATTTGGGTAGTTAAATTCACGGGAAACAATCTTTTAGGATATGCACAATTTCCAAACGCATCCGGCTTACCGGGAATAAATGCAAATGAAGGTCCAGCTAACACTGATGGTGTAGTAATAGGTTATGCCTTTTTTGGTTCATCAAGCTACTTTCCAGGAGGAACATACGTAACCGATTATGACAAAGGGAGAACAACCTCACACGAAGTAGGACATTGGCTCGGACTAAGACATATTTGGGGAGATGGAGGTTGTGACGTAGATGATTTTTGCGCGGACACTCCAAATGCAGGTCAAGAAAATCAAGGGTGTCCGGTAGGAGTTGATTCCTGCCCAACATCGCCAGGGTTTGACATGATTGAAAATTATATGGACTATACGAATGATGCCTGCATGAACATATTCACAGCAGACCAAAAAACTCGTATGATAACCGTTATGAACAATTCCACAAGAAGAGTTTCGTTAAAAACTTCTGATGCGCTTGTTCCAGGAGTCACTTTTACCAATGATGCCTCAACTATGATTGTAACTCTAAATATTAACTGCAGTAAAAATTTCTCGCCAGTCATAAAAATTACAAATAAAGGAACCTCACCTTTAACACAAGCGTCTATACAATATGGCATTGATAATCAAAATTTACAAACTTATAACTGGACTGGCAATCTTGCCAATAATCAATCACAAGACATTACTTTAAGCGGCTTAACTACAACCGTGGGGAGCCATAATTTTAGCTGTACTATAATCAGTTCAAATGGAACAACTGATCAAAACACTTCTAATAATGGCAGTGCAATTAATTTTAACATTGAAAACAATTTAAACTATTCGTCTAATACCGTAAACTTCTCGCTTCAACTTGACCATTACGGCTCTGAAACCACATGGAGACTTACAAACACTGCTGGAGTTATATTATATGAAGGCGGACCTTATACTGATACTCCGGTAGCTGGACCGCTGCCAGCACTAATAACCACCAGTTTTAATCTTGCTAGCAACGACTGTTACACTTTTTCAATATTTGACAGTCAAGACGATGGTATTTGTTGTAAATACGGAGCGGGATCTTATGTTTTAAATACTCCGACAGGTGACATTATTGCTTCAGGAGATGCTTTTGGAGGAGGTAAAATAACAAAATTTAGCATCAATGCACTATCAACTAATGAGGTTAAAAACTTAAATTCGGTTTATCTCTATCCAAATCCTACGTCTAATATATTGAACATAGTTGTTGAAAATAAATTGGATTCTCCAGAAGCTTACACTATTATAAACAGTTTAGGTCAAATAATAAAATCGAAAAAAATCGAATCAGAAGAAGACCTCAGTGTAAATGTTTCTAATTTATCGCAAGGCATTTATTTTTTAAAATTATCGAAAAATCAATCCGAAACAAATACAATTCGGTTTATTAAAAAATAAAAAACATAAAATGAACTAAAAAAGGATTGAAGTTTTCAATCCTTTTTTAGTTATATCGATTGGATACCTTAAATTTGCACTATTATAAAACACTTGCTTTGAAGATTTTTCATTCTATAAACGATTTCAGCTCCACAAAAAAAACGATTCTAACCTTAGGCACTTTTGACGGAGTACATATTGGGCATAAAAAAATTCTAAAAAAAATAACCCAAAATACTGAAAATCACAAATACGAAAGTTTAGTTCTTACTTTTTTTCCGCATCCCAGAATGGTATTGCAGGAACATTCTGATATAAAACTACTCAATACGATAGACGAAAAAATAGATTTGCTCGAAAAGATTGGTATTGAAAATCTTGTTATCCATCCTTTTGATGAAGCTTTTTCCAGACTAACTGCTGAAGAATTCGTAAGCACTATTTTAGTTAATCGATTTCATATCCAAAAAATAATTATTGGTCATGATCATCGATTTGGAAGAAACCGAACGGCGAACATCGACGATCTTATCGCTTATGGAAAGGAGTATGGTTTTGAAGTAGAGCAAATATCAGTTCAGGAAATTAATGACATTTCTGTGAGTTCTACAAAAATCAGAAACGCTCTATTAGAAGGAGATATGGCTTTGGCCAATGATTATTTAGGATACGATTACTTCCTAACCGGAATTATAATCAAAGGAAAACAACTAGGAAGAACCATCGGTTTTCCAACGGCTAACTTAAAAATTGAAGAAAACTACAAACTAATTCCGCAAAACGGAGTTTATATTGTAAAAAGCATAATTGATGAACAAACCATTTTTGGAATGATGAATATTGGATTCAATCCTACTGTTGACGGACAAAAACAATCTATTGAAATTCATTATTTTGATTTTAATGCTGATTTATACAATCAAAAAATTAGTGTTTCAATACTGCAACGGATTCGTTCAGAACAAAAATTTGAATCTGTTGACCTCCTAAAAGAACAACTTGAGAAAGACAAAAAAACGGCACTCGCCTACTTGAATAAATTTTAATTCTGAATCAAAATCTTTTGTATTTTTCTTAAAATATTGCTATTTTTTCTGTAAATTTGATTATAATATACTGTTTATCATAAAGGTGTAATTTTTTAAATTTTAAAACTGGCCATATGAAACTACCGAAAGAATTATTAAACGGATTTATTATTTTCATTGGAATTGGACTTTATTTCTTATTAATGGAGACTTTAGGTCTTGCCGATTTATATTATTTACGTCTGGTTAACGTGCTATTTGTATTTTATGGAACCCAAAAAACCTTAAAATCAAATTTTGCCGAAGGCAAAACTATCTTAGTTTCTAATGCTGTTTCAGCATTAATAACATCACTCACAGGAATATTTTTAAGTATCATTGGACTGATAATTTACAGCTATTCAAAGGGAGGCGATGCTTATGTAAGCTCATTATCAAAAACCTTTTTATTTGGAGGAGATCCATCCGTGATGACCTATTCAATTTCCTTATTATTTGAAGGAATCGTATCAGCCGTAATTGTTACATTCATGCTAATGCTGTATTGGGACACCCGTTACGCTTCAGACAAACACCAAAATTGATTGAATATATTTTACTTTTAGACCTTTAAAGAAGAAATAATTCATATCTGTAATAAAGAATACAGAACAAATATTTCACTAAAAACACACCAAAAGTATTTATCGGAAAACGATAAATCAGGCAATTATACGGCAATAGATTTCAAAAAAGAATACTATTTTTCACTTCATACCTCTATTCTGTTGCGTAATGAAGCTTGTTTTTTAATTTTAAAAACGAATCGTATGAAACTACCAAAAGAGTTATTAAACGGGGGAATTATTTTTATTGGAATTGGCGCATATTTTTTACTCATGAATGCACTCGGTTATGCTGATTTATTTTATTTACGTCTTTTGAATGTATTTTTTATTTTTTATGGCGTAAACAGAACAATCGAAATGAACATCAATGAAGGCAAAAAAAACTTTGTTGACAATGCTATCTCGGCAATGATCACTTCACTGACAGGAGTATTTTTAAGCATTGTAGGATTAGCGGCTTACAGCTACATGAATGGAGGAGACGCCTATGTAAAAAACCTGCCTGAATCTTTCTTATTTGGTGGAAACCCATCCGTAAATACTTATTCCATCTGTTTACTTTTTGAAGGAATCGCTTCTTCAGTAATTGTTACCATGTTACTGATGTTATATTGGAACAACCGTCATATAACTGATTAACTTAGCTATTGCGTTGCTTCTTTAGAACAATTTAACTACTTTTGGTGCATCAAAAAATCGCATCGATGAGTATTACAAAACACAATTGGACGAAAGACGAAATTATCGCAATATATAATAAACCTATGATGGATTTGCTTTTTGAAGCAGCTTCAATACATAGAGAACACCATGATCCAAACGTGGTACAGGTTTCAACATTATTATCCATAAAAACGGGTGGATGTCCTGAGGATTGTGGCTATTGTCCACAAGCAGCAAGATATCATACTGAAATTGAAGGCAATGATTTAATGTCAGTTAGCCAAGTGAAAGCGCAAGCTTTACGTGCAAAATCAAGTGGATCCTCACGTGTATGCATGGGTGCTGCCTGGAGAAATGTAAAAGATGGACCTGAATTTGACCAAGTACTTGAAATGGTTCGTACAATAAACAAACTGGACATGGAAGTGTGTTGTACCCTTGGAATGATTACTGAAAATCAAGCACACCGATTGGCAGAAGCAGGTTTATATGCCTACAACCACAATTTAGACACTTCAGAAGAATATTATAAAGAAGTAATTTCAACACGCGGATTTGAAGACCGTTTGCAAACCATAGAGAATGTTCGTAAAACAAATGTTACTGTTTGTAGCGGAGGAATAATTGGTATGGGTGAAAGCATCGAAGACAGAGCAGGAATGCTTGTAGCACTTTCTACATTAAACCCACAACCAGAATCTGTGCCAATAAATGTGTTGGTAGCTGTTGAAGGAACCCCGATGGAAGAAGAAAAACCGGTAGAAATCTGGGAAATGATTCGAATGGTTGCCACTACGAGAATCATCATGCCGGAAACTCAAGTGCGTTTATCAGCTGGAAGAATGAATATGAGCCGTGAAGGTCAAGCGATGTGTTTCTTTGCTGGTGCCAATTCTATTTTTGCAGGAGATAAATTGCTTACTACACCAAATCCTGATGTAAATGAAGACATGAAAATGTTTGAAATGTTAGGTTTAAATCCACAAAAACCATTTACAAAAGTTTCTCAGCCACAAACCGTTGAAGCCGAAGATTCTCAATTTGCACCATTAGGTGAAAAACCAAAATGGTCAAGACCTGGACATACAATTGAAAGAAATCTTGAAGCATCAGGTAAAGAAAAATAAACATCGATTCTAAATCAACATACAAACCATCTGTTTTGAGCAGGTGGTTTTTTTATGCCTGTATTTTAATACACTACCTTTCTCACAACCGAATGACCATTTTGCAAAACTATATTAATCAATAATGCTTGATGATTAGAAACTAAATTAAGCAACGAGAAATCAATTTCATTTATATTATTTCTTTCATATATTTTCCTTCCAGCCAAATCATATATTGAAATTTCATCGATGAATTCTTTAGTAGAATTCACCTGTAATTGTTGATTTTCATTGAATACTAAAACTGATTTTTTATCTCTTTCAAATTCATTCAAAGCCAAAGTTTTATCGGTAAAGCGCAACACAAAACGATCATTAAAAATCCCAACAGCAGTATTAAAAGTGAAATTTTCATTCTTTAAATTAACAATCCTGTTATTAGATTTATCTTCAACAAAAACATTTTGACGTGCTAATAATTCATCTGCCTGATCAATCTTAATTGTAAAAGCACCTGCTATCGTAGTAGTAAACCCTAATTTAACTTCGTCTGTTTCTTGAAATGGTAATGCCCTGCCTTGAATCACCAAATTCTTATCTTGAATAATACTGTAAAAGTCTAAATACTCATTTCCATTAAAACTTTCGCCATCAAAAGAACTATCAAAATCATCAGTCGCCCCAGTTGCATAACCCAGTAATATTTGTTTGAAAGCGCCTTCACTATTATATAAATCTAACCAAATGCGATGTCTTTCAATCTCATTTGTTTTTGTTTTTTTGGTCGTATTTAATTTAAAAAAACTTGAATTCTGCCCAATCATTCGCATATTATTATTGAATTTTGCCATTCCGCCACCATTGATACCTGTTACAAAAAAAGCCTGAGCAGAAGCAATTTTACCGTCTGGCTTTGTATTATTAACCCCTGAACTTAAGGACGCACTCGTACCAACGCCTCCCAATGAATTATAAACCGCATAATCATCCGAAGTATATAAATTATTATTAATAGCGGTATTATGTGTCCAGAAGTAAATGGTTCCGTCTAAAATTCCATTATTTGCATTGATAAACAAATTAGCATCAATCGCTGAAGGATATGGGTTTCCGATAAGATTCGACGTATCTGTAGCGCCAATTGGAATTGATACCAATCCATTGTTTGGAACACCTATAAAAACTGCTTCATGATACCCGGTAACAGCATCTGAAAAAGATTCCGGACCACGGATAATATAGCCCTTACCAACTGTCATTGCTGTTGTTGAAATCTCATTGAACCATGAATCTAATGAAGCGTCAAAAGAATAAAACTTGTCCGAAGGTGTATTAGGAGATACATCAATCAATTTTTGATTTAAAACGGGAGATGACCAATACGTATAATCTGTTTTAAGGATTGGTGTCGTTTTTCTTTTTAGCTGAATAACACCCGTATTCGTAACTTGCTCCTCTGACTGATAAAGTGCCGCATTGTTTTCTAAAACTAATGTACCAGACCCCGAATAATCAAAAACTAATCCCAAAGTATTTCCATCTGGAACAGTAACTGTATTTCCAGTGCTGATTGAGCAAGAACAGGAATTTATGGATGCCAATGAGGCATAATTACCATTAAAAATTAAAGTTTTTTCAACAGAAGGCAACCCATTACTCCATGCAATCCCGTTCCAAACAGAACTATTTGTACACAATTTAAGTCGAGCCACACGATGTTTTGTTATCCCAGAAACAGAGTTAAAACTTCCTCCAATAATTATCTTATTATTTGACGTAAAACAAGTGCTAAACAACGTACCGTTTAAATTTACTGAAAAAGTAGTGTCATAAACTCCCGAAGAAAGCAATCTCAACATCCTTTTTACAACAATTCCATTATAAGAGCCCGAGAAAGTTCCGCCAAGTAAAATCCGGTCATCCGGTTGAACCAAAATAGTTCTAATCTCTCCATTACTAAAACCTGCTCCTGATGTAAAAGTATTATCGATACTCCCGTTACTATTCAGTCTCAGAATTCTTTTTGCAGAAGCACCTCCATAGCTTAAAAATGTTCCGCCAACAATTAATTTATTATCAGACTGTAAAGTCATTGCATATACATTCTTGTCAAAGCCAATACCAACAGAAAAACCAGAATCAATACTTCCATCAATATTCAAACGAATCATTCGATTATAAGAAACTCCATTAAAAGTAGCAAAACGTCCCCCTAAAAGTATTTTTCCATCTGGCTGTAACAAGACCGCTTCTACTATAGCGTCAGCTCCTAAACCTGTATTGAAAGTGAGATCAAGAATTCCATTAGGCAATAACCGGGCAATTCTATTCACCAAAATCCCATTATAACTTGTAAAATTTCCAGCAATAATTATTTTTCCATCTGGTTGTAATGCCAGTGCATAAATTTGGCTATTTGAACCTAATCCAGTGATAAACGTTGGGTCTAAAAGCCCGTCAGGAAGAATTCTGGTTATTCTGTTTGCAATTACACCATTGTACGTTATAAAAGCTCCTGCTAAAACCATTTTATTGTCTGTTTGTATAATTGCACTTCTAATAGTATTATTTGCGCCAGCACCAGACATATTAAATGAAGAATCAATAGAACCATCCTCAGACAAACGTGAAATTCTGTTACAAATAGTTCCGTTGAACTTAGTAAAACTGCCAAATGCCATTGTTTTGTTATCTGATAAGGAAAGCACTTTCAAAACTGAATTATCAAAACCTACACCAGCGGTAAGATACCCAATGTCTAAAGTTCCAACAGGATCAACTTTGGCCAATCGCCCTTGATTTTGTGAATCAAAAATGGAGAAAGAACCTCCAACATACCAAGAACCGTCAGAAGCATTAGCTATATCCAGAACTGATGCCGAGAATGGACCTGCTCCAATATCAAATATTGGATCTAAAATTCCATTAGAACTTAAAAATGTCAATCGATTTACATCTATTCCGTTATAAGTACCCGTAAAAGAACCTCCAACCATAATGGCTCCAGCCGAATTTAGCTTAATAACCTCAACGACACCACCATTAAATCCTATGCCTGAAACGAAGCTGACATCAATAGAACCATCTATATTCAGACGAACTATTTTATTTGCTGTAATTCCGTTATAAGTTACAAAATCCCCGCCAGCAATAATTTTCCCGTCAGGTTGTAACACAAGAGCTGACACGCCAGCATTAAAACCCGAGCCTATCACAAAAGAAGTATCAGGACTACCATCCGTATTTAATCTAATTATTTTATTTTTACTAATTCCGTTGAAAGAATCAAATGAACCTGCTAAAACTATCTTTCCATCAGACTGAATTTGAACTTCTTCTACTACTCCATTAGCCGCAGATCCAGTGATAAAGCCAGCATCTAAATTCCCATTAGGTAAAATTCGGGCTACTCGATTAGCTGTGATTCCATTGTATTTAGTAAAGCTACCTACAATAACCACGCTCCCATTAGTTTGTAAAGCTAGCCCATAAATTATTCCACTACTTGCAGCTACCAGAGTATTGAATGTAGCATCAATGGAGCCATCACTATTCAATCTAATTAATCGGTTTGCACTTATTCCATTAAAGGTTGTGAAAGAACCCCCTAAAATTATCTTTCCGTCAGGCTGTATTAAAGAACAATACACTTTACCATTAAAACTTGTACCTAAATTAAAGGAAGTATCTTTAGAGCCATCTTGAAATAACCTACATAAATACGGAGTTATTGCACCGTTAAAATTCAAATAATCACCTCCTACTATCAGTTTACTATCTGCTTGCAAAGAGACCGTTCTAACAGTATTATCAAAACCATCCCCTTGCAAGCCATCATCATAAACATTAAATGTTGCATCTGACTTTCCTTGTTGAGAATAAGCCTTATTTAGAAAAAAAAGACCAAATATTATAACAAAGTAAACTAATATTGCTTTCAAATTCAGATTGGATTTAGGCCGCTATTATGAATGTAGTACCACTCATAATTTCAACTTTGGTTAATAACATCTATAAATGTAAACACAATAACTCCCTTTCACAATACCCACATTTAGTGATATTTAGCCTAAATCAAGAAATATTTTTGCTTTTATTGCTGCAAAAAAAATCCCATCCTGAACAAACAGAATGGGATTTTTTAAATACAGTTGTGAATTTATTCTATTGTTTCTAATAAATAACTTTTTTAGAGATTACTTTTCCATTGGTTAACATCACTTTGACTAATACTAATTGTTTATTTAAAGTAATATTTGATGTACTGAATTCATTACTGTTTACAGCTTCTTTATCAAAAAGTTTTCGTCCAAGCAAATCAAAAACTGTAATTCGTTTTATACTTTCAAGTTCAGATTTTATTTTTAATACATTTTTATCATTAGAAATTAAAACCGAATTATCAAATTCACCAACCTTGTCCGTTCCTAACGTTTTTTGTGTAAAACGCAACACAAAACGATCATTGAAAGCCCCTGCTCCAGTTGAAAAACTATAAGCTCCTTCTTTAAGATTTTTAACGTTATTAGTCATTTTATCTTCGATAAAAACATCTTCAGAGGTTAGTATTCCATCCACTTGATCAATACTTATCGAAAATGTTCCTTCAATAGTAGAACTATAACCCAATGTTACCTCATCATTTTTATCAAATGGCAAGGCTCTACCTTGTATTGTCAAGTTTTTATCCTCATTGATACTATAAAAATCTATAAACTCATTTCCGTCAAAACTTTCACCATCAAAGGCATTATCATAATCATTAGTAGCATCAGTAAGATATCCAACTAGCATTTGCTTGAAAGCACCTTCTGAATTAGTTAAATTAAGCCAAACGCGGTGTTTCTCAATTACGCTTGCTGTTTTTGAGCTTTTAGTTGTCCTGAAAAATTGGGAATTATTACCCAAAATAGTTCCTTCAACACGCATACTATTATTAAACATAATTGAACTATTTGCTGGAATAGTAGGCTTAGTACTAGCAAAAAACGCTTGGCCAGAAGCAATTTTACCAGTTGGCACAACAGGACCAAAACCTATAGTAGTTGCTGATGTACCTACTCCACCAGTAAGATTATAAGTTGCATAATCATCTGAAGTGTATGCGTAAGCACCGGACCCTGCAGATCCATTAGTTATGCTTGATGCTAATTGAATACTCGTATTATGTGTCCAGAAATAAAGGGTTCCATCTAAAACCAAACTATTGTCTATCAAAAATTTATTTGCATCTAGGGCGGAAGGATAAGGATTACCTATTAAATACGAACTATCATTAATTACGCTGGAAATAGAAACCGTTCCATTATTTGGTGCACCAATAAAAACTGCTTCATACAAACCTGGCGGTGGTGGTGTAATAGAATTATTTTCAGGAGCTCTTATAATATAACCTTTCCCTTTTGACATTGTAGTTGATGAACTTTCTTGTTTCCAATCTTCTGATGCTGAATCGAAAGAAAAAAACTTGTCTGAGAGTGTAGTTGGAGAAACATTATACAATGTTTGTGGTGAAACTGGTGAAGACCAATACGTATAATCAAATTTTTTAATAGGTGTAGTCAGACGTCTATAGATTATATTTCCTGAATTTGAACTAGCATCATTAGTCTGGACCAAGCTGGCGTTATTTTCAAATATTAATGATGCACTTTCAAGGACATTCAGTTCATTAACTACTGTTAAAGTACGATCAGATTTTATAGTTACTATTGCGGTACCTAAAACTTGACAAGAACACCCCGACAGATCTATAGCTGGATCTATAACTGGAGGATATGATCCTGTAAAAATAATATTTGAGCCTCCCACAGGAATACCGTTTGACCATGAAGTCCCATTCCAAGTTGTTGTAACCGGATTGCTAATGGTAACGCTAGATGATGATGTAGAGATGCAAGTTCCCAATGCAGCCGTCAGTGTATAACTTCCCGCTGGTGCAGTTACTGTGTTTCCTGAAATTGTAACTCCAGTCGACGGACTTACAGCATAAGTATAAGATGCATTGTAATTAGTTATTATAAAACTTCCAGTTAAACTTGTACAAGTTGGTTGTATTGGAGTGTTTAGAGTAGGTGTTGTAGGAATAGAACTAACAGTGATGTTAACTCCATTTGATGTAGCTGGGCTACTTGTTAGACAAGGAGTAGCATTCGAAGTCATTATTACTTTTATAGCGTCATTATTTGCTAATGCGTTAGATGTATAAGTAGCTGATGTCGCTCCATTTACTGCTATCAACCCATTATACCATTGGTATGTTGGCATAAGTCCTCCATTAGTTGGTGTTGCCGTAAATGTTACACTTGTTCCTGCACAAATTGGATTTGCTGATGCAGAAATACTAACGGAAGCAGTTAAATTCGGAATAACCGTAGCCGTAATTAACTTTCTAATAGTAGTATATGAGGCATATTTTGCCTGTACATAAAAATTTTGAGTTGATGATATTACACCTGTACTATAAGAATTTCCAGTATAAATAACAGATCCTCCACTTGCAGTGGTAAACCATTCGTAAGTAGCTCCACTCGCTGGGTCTGATGTAGCTGTGAAAGTAAAATTCCCTGAACCACAAACTGATGCTTTATCAGATGAAACACTAATTGGACTATACCCCCCTTGAATTACTAATTGAGTAAAAGTAAAGTCTACATTTGCACCTCCACTACATGTTGAAACTAAATCAGTTCCCACATAAATTCTATCAGATGCAGTACATTGATTACCGCCACTAATATCTCCACCAGATTCAACAGTAATGGATGATCCAGCTGCGAGTGTCAGTCTATCATTAGCTCCATTTCCAAACTCTATTTTAGCTTTATTTCTAATCACAAAATTAATTGCACCTAAACAAGTAAGATCAAAGCCTGAATTAATAGTTAAATTCATAGCTGTAACTCCATCTCCTATGTATAAAACACCTCCACAAGCATTTAACGGAGAAGTTCCACATGTTAAAGAACTAGTACTGGTTGTTGATGTTATGGCACATTGTGCAAACATGTTTCCTGAAAAAGCAAATAACAAAAAAATAAAAACATTAAATTTAGTAAAGAGTAATTTTTTGATCATGCTTTTTTATGTTTTTTTAATAAATTTAATTTTAAAGATGCGGTCTTCTTAAAGGAAAAAACCTACGTTAAATTCAAATTAAAAAAAACAAATCCACTTCACACAATAAAGTCGTCGACATGCATTTATATTCGTTAAAAAGCTGTTTTACAAAATCTTAAAACACTATTGCTCATAACAAATTATTAAAACTATACCTTTTAAGTTATTTTAAAATATAACTTTTTTAGAAACCGTTTGACCATTTTGCAATACAACTTTTATAATTAAAGCTTGTTCACTGGAGGATAAATTAGATATTATCTGTTCATTATTTCCAACGCTTATCTTTCTGTATATTTGTTTTCCAAGAAGGTCAAAAATTAAAACTTTATCAATTGTTTCATTTGGAGAATCAATTTTTATCTGTTTATTTTTGACAGAAATTATAATTTTATCATTTGCTGTTTCAAAATCCCCTGTACCCAAAGTTTTATCTACATAACGCAAAACAAAACGATCGTTAAACGTTCCTGCTTGTGTTGTAAAATCATACGGTGAGGCTTTTAAATCATGCACTACATTCAACAACTTATCTTCAATATATACCTTTTGAGATTGCATTATTCCATCTACTTCATCAATACCAATGCTAAAATCCCCCACAGCGACAGATCTATATCCTAGAGAAACTTCATCATTTACATCAAATGGTAAAGCCCTGCCTTGAATCACAAAATTTTTCTCTTGATTTACGCTGTAAAAATCTATAAATTCATTTCCATCAAAAGTTTCACCATCGTAGCCATTATCATAGTCATTAGTAGCTCCGGTAATATATCCCACTAACAATTGTTTGAAAGCACCTTGTGTATTAGTTAGATTGAGCCATACTCTGTTTTTCTCAATAGCACTTGTCGTTTTTGATTTGGTGCTATTTGTCTTAAAAAATTGGGAGTTATTCCCTGTAATTCCTCCAACACCAACTCTCATACTATTATTAAATACAATTTCATTTATACCTAAAATCATTGTATTACTTGTAGCAAAAAAACCTTGTCCTGCCCCGATCTTACCTGTTGGTTTAAATCCAGGACTACTCGGAGCCTCAACACCTCCTTGAGGATACGGTACACCATCTGTTCCAACACCTCCGGTTAAGTTATAGGAAGCATAATCATCTCCAGAATAAGCATAAACACCTGTTCCGGGATTAACAACCCCAATTCCAATTTTTGTACTGTGCGTCCAGAAATAAAGCGTTCCATCTATGACACCTGCGTTATCAGTCAAGAATTTATCTGCATCTAATGCCGAGGGATATGGATTTCCGATAAGATATGATTTAAAAGGATATATTCCTGTGATAGGATAGCGCCCATTATTAGGCTTACCCGTAAATGTCGCTTCCAACGGAGTCAAAGGGCTTACCGATATTGGCCCAGGACCTCTAATACTATACCCTTTCCCCACAATCATTGGACTTGTCGCCGACTCACTTTTCCAATCTTCAGAGCCTGCAGTAACTTCGTAAGAATAAAATATACTACCTACAAGACTGGAAGGATTGTACGAAATTCCTCCAGTACCTCCTAAATTTAAAGGCAATACCGGTGAAGACCAATACGTATAATCGGTATTGCGTACTCCCGTATTTGTGAGTCTTTTGTATATTATATTTCCCGCATTGACAGCGGCATCATTAATTTGAACCAAGCTAGCCCTATTCTCAAAAGTCAAAGTTCCTACTCCTACTACTTCCACTTCGTTTGTAATGGTCAGTGTACGATTTGATTTGATGGTAACAGCTGCGCTTCCGGTAACTATACAAGAACAACCTACTACATCTACATCTTGATTAAAATTTCCTGCAAAAACAATTTTTTGTACGCTTGTTGGAACTAATCCAGTTGACCAAACCGTTCCATTCCATGTATTAGTAACGATAGAGTTTATCACCACATTATCTGAAGCCAAAGATGTACAAGTCCCATTTGAAACCGTAAAAGTATACGTTCCTGGAGCCAATCCAGAAATTGTTGTTGAACTCCCTGTCCCTGTAGTTGTTGCCGATGATGTTCCGCTTCTTGTTAAAGTCCATGTTCCAGTTGATGGTAAACTATTCAAAGTAACGCTTCCCGTAGCGGAAACACAATCAGGATGAACAATTGTTTGTATTTTAGGATTTACCGAGTCGATAGTTACCAATACAGGAGTTGAAATACTTGTATTGCCACCACACGTAACAATAGATCGATAATATGTTGAAGCAGTTTGCGAAGTAGTAAATCTTGAATTTAGATATGTGATTCTTAAATTATCAATACTGTGCTTATCATTTATACCACCAGTACGTGCTGAAAATTTAAATTTCCAGTTTGATTTATTAGATGAAAGATATCCTCCTGGCAATGCTAGCCCTGATACTATTGTTGCAGTCCCAATTCTAAGTGATAAAAAACCATTCTCATCTGCAGATAACAACACATTTCTATATACTGTATTTCTTAAATTAAAAGAATTTAAAACATTGGAAAAAATCTGTACACCTCCATAAGAAATTCTAATCTGGCTACCTGTTGTATTACCTGCATTGTCATAAGAATCGAATTTTATAATCAAACCGGTTCCTTCTCCTTCTTCACCTCCTCCTTGCCCATTTCCTATATCAGATCCATAACTCAAACTCATACCATCTGCTCCTCCTCCATCAAACATTCTATAATCAAAAGTTGTTGTAAACGAATTAATATTAGAACCAGGTGTCGCCTGAATAACATATCCTCCATACTGAGAACTTACAGCACTAGTCAATACTAACTCACCACCAGTTACAGTAGCAGTACCGTAGACATTGCTATTTGCTGGCAATAAAGTGAAATCTGTATTAAAAAAAGGAACAGAAGGAACATTGTTCCATGTTGCATTATCAGGTGAGGTCTGCCATTGATATGCTACTGCTGCTGCAGAAGTATTTTGTAAAGACAATGTAAAAGGTGTATTAGCGCAAACTGCACTTGCTGTTGTAATTGTATTTCCAGGAAGTACACACGCAGAAAGTACAGTTACAGCATAATCTTCCGCTTGCCCCCATCCGTTTGAAGAACAAGGAAATACGTAGCTATTAGTGCCGTTATTAAAACTTTTAATCACTCTCATTCTTGTATTTCCTGCCAAGGCACCAGCAGGAACATTTATATTTCCTACTAATGCAGTCGAGGTATTATTTCCATTGGAATTTTCAATTATCCCTATATCATATCTCTCGTTTAGATTATTCCCAAAAACACCATTCTGATCCCAATCTACATATACTGTTATATAATTTGAAAAATTACCATCAGTATTTCCTTTTACAGAAATCGGATAAATAACTCCTTGTGTAACTGTTGCCACATCACAAAAACTTTCTAAGGCAGGAGTTCCATTCAATGTATTCGAAGTAGTTCTATTAATTCCAGCAACCGTAACATTTGTTATTGGCTCAACGACATTATTAAAAGTAGGAACACAATAATATGCATAAGTAATTTCTATTCGACCATTACCTCCATTACCTCCTACATTAGATCCAAAAAAACCATTACTTCTTTCGCCGCCGCCGCCGCCGCCGCCGGGCGCAACTCCATCACTTCCATTATTGTCATTTCCTCCAGCTCCACCAGTACCACCGTTAGGCGCAGCACCGCCAGTACCGCCAGTATTGCTACCCCCAACACCTCCATTTGCACCAGAAGTATTTACAGTACCTCCAGAAGCAGTTCCGCCTAGACCCGAAACGCTTCCTCCATTACTATTTCCCCCAATACCTCCATTAGCAGCTAAACCTAAACCAGCAATGGTTGTATTTCCTCCATTAACTCCATTATTAATACTACCTGTACCACCGGCACCAACAATATAATTTATAGTTTGGCCCGAAGTTACAGTAAAAACACCACTTGTATATCCTCCGCTACCCCCACCATCACCACTATCACTATTTACAGTAGATCCTCCCCCCGCTCCCCCTGCTCCCCAAGCTCTTACTGTTATAGAAGTTACACCACAAGGAACTACAAAAGTACCTGCACCAGTAGTATTAACTATCACTGTTTGCGCGTTAGAAAATTGTGTGATTAAAAAAAATAAAACGGGAAAAATTATTTTTGATATTAGGGTATGTAAAGCTTTATTCATGTGGTATTATTTGTAAATTCAATTATTTTAAATACGGCATTAAAGAACCATATTACGGCATGTTTATTTATCAAAAAAACTATTTGTACAATATCAGTTACTTTTTTAAATTAAACGAAATTTTATCGACTATCAGTTAAAATAACCGACGTAATACGTGTTTGTGTTTATAAAGAAAGAAAAATATCAAAAACGAATATTTATACTTTCAATAGTCACAGAGACAAACTCTTGTGGTTTTAACTGCAATACTATTGATGCAAAAATTATATTTTAATGCGTAATTAACGACCATTATAATTAATTTCGCTTAATTACTAAAAACCAGAAACCCCACTAATGAACCCAGTTTATTCCATTAAAGAAGCCATACATAAAATAGAGCATTATTGCGCCTATCAGGAACGCTGTCACGAAGAAGTCGTACAAAAACTGAGGAGCATGAAAATGGACTCTGATGAAATTGACACGATTATGGTACGTCTTATCAATGATAATTTTCTTAATGAAGAACGTTTTGCCCAGAGTTTTGCAAGAGGAAAGCACCGAATCAAACATTGGGGAAAAATCAGAATTGTCAATGAATTAAAAGCAAAAAAAATAACACAAACCCTAATCAATATTGCCCTTAAAGAAATTTCAACTGAGGAATATTTATCCACTTTTCACACTTTAGCAGAAAGAAATTGGGAATCCATTTTGGAAACCAACAATCTAAAAAAACGCAAAAAATTCTGTGATTATTTATTGCGCAAAGGATTCGAGAGTAATTTGGTTTATGAAAAAGTAAAAGAGTTAGAAGCTTAATAAACATAACTGTTCTAATTTTCATTTAATATTTATCAATTCCCATCAAGCTTTTTATTTCCAATATTTCAATACTCTTTTACAACCATTAAATACTAAATATCAATCCTTTAAAATCTAAATTTTTATCTTTTTAAACTTCTTCACAAAATATTTATTATTTAAAAATCCAAATGCAATTGTTTTTCGTAAGTCTAATTGCACTTGTAATTTTATTCAAAATAGAAAAGCATGTGAATTAATTTAAAAAATAGTTCATGAAGAAAATTTTACTTTTATTTTTACTATTACCTTTTATTGGATTTTCACAAGCATTATCTGGAAACTACATCATTAAATCAACAAATACTGCACCTTTTAATACATTGACAAATGCAGTTAACAGAATAAATAGTGTTGGAGCATCGGGTCCAGTATTTTTTTTACTTGACGACACTACTTACAGCAATGCAACCGGAGAAACATTCCCTATTATCATTACCCAATTTACTGGTACAAGTGCAGCGAACACATTGACTATTAAACCCAACATTGGAAAAACAGTAACAATTGCCGCTTCAAACAGAAACGGTTTTACTGGTATTCCTGCAGTTATTGAGTTTAACGGAGCTGATAATATTATAATTGACGGAAACAATGCAACGGGAACAACCCGAAATCTTACTTTAATCAACAATGACGCTATTAATTACATAGACAGAACTGTACTTTGGGTTGCCAGTAATGATGCTAATGGAGCAACAAATATTGATATAAAAAATACAATATTAAAATCAAACATTAGAAACCAGCAAGCAAGACAACTTTCTGGAATTTATTCCGGCAGCAATAGTTTAGGCGGAAATAACAGCTTGGGGCTCGGCAATGCACAATCAAACAATTCAGAAACCAAAATTACAAATAATGAATTCATCAATGTCAGACAGGGTGTTTACATCAACAGTAACGCTACCTTAAAAACGAGTAAAACGGCTTTAGAGTCAAATATATTTGGAAGTACTATAAACACCGAAAAACCTTCCTTGCCTATTTACATGATTAATACTAATGATTTCACCATAACAGATAACGTAATCAATGGGGTTTTGAATGACAACACAGGAAATCCATCCATAAGTGGAATTACAATTGAAAACGGGAGTAATTATAATATCAAAAGAAATACAATATCCGATGTAATATTGACCACAAATCATATTATTCAATATGCAATCTTCATAAGTGGAACACAAACGAATGGAATTATTTCCGAAAATAAAATAACAAACATAAAGAATACTGGAAATGGTATTATTAGAACGCTAAGTTTACAGATGAATGCCACTACTTCTGCAAACATGCTTGTTGCAAACAACTTTATTAGTGACATTACAACTACCGGAACAACTACAAATGGTGCTTCAGGAATACAGATACAATCTGGTAGAAATATCAAATTATACCATAATTCAGTTGTCTTGAATGGAAACCAAAACAATATCTCTGCAGCATTGAATATAAATACAGGAACAGAATTAGACATCATAAATAACATTTTCGGAAACACAAGTACAACTGGAACTGCTTATTCTGTTTATTCAACTGTTGCCGCTTCATCATTCTTGAACATTGATTATAACGATTATTATTCTGCGAGACATATCGGTTTTTTGGGCGGTAACAGAACAACATTAGCAAATTGGCAAACGGCAACTACTAAAGACCGAAATTCAATTAATGTGATTCCAACGTTTGTATCGATTGCCGATTTACATTTAAGCGGAACCAATGCAGCCTTTGATGACAAAGGAACTCCACTAGCTATTATTCCTACTGATATTGACGAAGAATCCAGAAGTACAGTCGCTCCAGATATGGGTGCCGATGAATACAACAGATGTAAAATCTCATCTAATTGGAATGGTACTAATTGGTCAAACGGAACACCTACAATTTCCATAAAAGCAATAATAAGCGGAACATACAATACACAAATTCACGGAAATATTATTACTTGTGAACTGACAATAAACACTGAAAAAACACTAACTATAACATCAGGAAAATTTGTAGAAGTACAGAATGATGTTACTGTGATAGGAAATTTAATCATTGAAAATAATGGTAGTTTAATTCAAAATGATGATGATGCAAAAAGTACCGGAATTATAAATGTAATTAGAAATTCCTCATTCATGAAGCAATACGATTACACGTATTGGTCTTCACCAGTTGCCGGTATTAAACTGTCTAATTTCAAAGAATCCTATCTATATTATTCTTTTAATGATGCAGTTGACAACTGGCAGTTCGAATCAGAGAATACCATAATGGCTCCCGGAAAAGGATATATTGCCCGTGCGCCTGAAAACGATTTGGCAACACAAATTGTATCTACAACTTTTACCGGTGTTCCTTTCACAGGTCTAATCGAGCTTCCAATTGCTACAGCAGAAACAGGTTCTCTTGGGCTTATTGGAAACCCATACCCTAGTGCTTTAAATGCAGATGCATTTCTTACAAACGCAAACAACAAAGATATTTTGGAAGGGACGCTGTATTTCTGGACACACAACACCGCTATAGCAGCAAACACTCCCAATCCCGGTTCTGGTGTTTTTGCATATTCTGGTGATGATTATGCATCATACAATTTAACGGGAAGTACTGTAACAACAAGTCCGGCTCTATCTGGAAAAACTAATAACAACAACAATAGACCTCAAGGAAATATAGCTTCTGGGCAAGGTTTTTTCGCAGAAATTAAAGCAACTGCTCCAGCTACAAAAAAACTTGTTTTCAATAACAGTATGAGAGTCAAAGGAGAGAATGGCAACACGCAATTTTTTAAAACAAAAGCTGCGAAAAGTGCGTCTAACACTACTCTTGAAAAAAACAGAGTATGGGTCAATATTACAAACGAGCAAGGAGCATACTCCGAAATGCTTTTGGGCTACATCACTGGAGCCACTAATGATTACGACAATGGCTACGACGGAAAAACATTTTCTTCGGATAGTTTTGTTTCAATGTATTCTATTTTAGGTGAAGAAAATTTGTCTATTCAAGGTAGAAGCTTACCATTTAACGAAGAAGACAGCATTCCTCTTGGTTTTGAGAACACTATTGGTGGCACATTCTCAGTAGGAATTGACAGCTTTGACGGATTCTTTTCCAATCAGCAAGTATTTTTGTATGACAAAAAAAATGACGCCACAGTCAATTTAAAACAAGGTCGCTATACTTTTACAACCGAAAAAGGAACTTTTAACGACCGTTTTGAATTGAAATTTAAAGACAAAACCTTAGGAGTAGAAAATCCTGAATTAGTCCAAAACGGAATAGTACTTTTTAAAAATGGAAGTCAAATTCAACTTGTTTCAGAAGAGAAAAACATTCAAGACATTACAATTTATAACATATTGGGTAAATCTATTTATCAGAAAAAAAACATTAACACTTTGGAGCATACAACTAATGGAATCCAAACTCAAAAACAGCTTGTTATCGTTAAAATAAAAACAGAAGACGGTTTAGAAATCACAAAAAAAATGATGCTGTAACACCGCTAATTTCAACTAGTACAAAACCCGGTAATCAATGATCTACTGGGTTTTTTTATGCCTTTTGAATCAAAACACTCACCGCATTTCCACCAAAACCAACGGCATTAATCAGTACTTTTTTAATTGGTTTTGTTTGTAATTGCGCTTCCGCAAAAGGAACTCCGATAAATCTGTTGTTTTGCATCATCAAAATAGCGAGTTCCATACTCAATATCCCCGATGCACCAAAAGTGTGACCAATTTTCCATTTATTGGTAGTCAATAAAGGAAGGCTTTCGCCAAAAACTGTTTCTATCGCTTTATACTCCGTCAAATCGCCTTTTATAGTTCCCGGAGCATGCATCACAATAACATCAACTTCGGATAAATCAGTGTTTTCCAATGCCATTTTCATTGATTTTTGGAAACAAGTTGCTTCCGCCGAAATAGAAATATTATGTTCCAGAATTTCCGTAGCATAACCGATTCCTTCGATATAAGCCAAGGCATTTTCTTTTTTCCCTATTTCGAGACAACACACGCCGGCACCTTCACCAAGAATCATGGTGCTTTGTTTTTTTTCTAAATCAAGTGCCCGATTCGGATACTCTTCTGTACTATTCGAATAAATTTTCAAAGCGCGCATTTGTGCAATCGTAAAATCAGTTAAAGGCGCTTCACTACCACCAACTAAAAATTTATCAGCCATTCCTGCTCGAAGCCACGCCACGCCATTTAATACCGCGTGCAAAGCAGTAGAACAAGTTATAGAATGTGAGATTTCAGGGCCGGAACTTTGTAAATCATGGGCAACCCAAGAAGAAATATTTCCCAAAGTAGTCGTTGGAGAAGCTAGAGTTTGTGCTTTTCCAGTTTGTAAATAATCTTGATAGTGTTTTTCAAATAAATTTGTTGCGCCACGAGACGAACCAATATTAATCCCAAAAACATCTTTTTGTGTCCAACCCGCATTTTGCATCGCTTGTCGCGAAGCCGCCATGGCATACAAAACCGATTTATCTAAAGATTTATATTTGTTATCTGATTCTCTCAAAGCGCCAACAACTTGCTCTGAATTAGCGTCTAAAGTCGCTACAAAGGTTTTTTTAAGATCTAAAATATGTTCCGTAAAACAATGATTTTCATTAAGATAATTTTCCCAAATAGCCTCAGGAGTATTTCCTAAAGGCGAAATGGAAGCTATGGCTGTTATGGAGATTATTGTTGACAAGATGTTTTTTTTGGCAAAGGTCGCAAAGTTATTTACATTCTACATTCTATCAGTGAAAAAATAGCACACGGATGGCACGAATTCTCACAGATAAAAACTGATTTTTTTAATCTGTGGCTTAAAAATTAAACTATTTCTAAAGCATTTTCAACCACTTGATATACTTTTTCTAATTGTTCATCGGTAATAATGTAAGGAGGCAAAACGTATACAATATTACCAACAGGGCGCAGAATTATTCCGTTTTCTATAAAAAAATCATAGAGTTTATTACGCAATGTTCCATAATAACTGGCTGAACTTTCGGTTTTTATTTCTAATGCAAAAATGACTCCCAGCACTCTCGTTGTAACAACTTTTGGGTGATTTTTAATTCGCTCCTGAAAATCCAAATGATTTTGATTGACACGAACTATATTCGCTTGCATTTCATTGGTTCGCAACAATTCTAAACTGGCCAAAGCCGCAGCACAACCTGTAGGATTTGCTGTAAATGTGTGTCCATGAAACAATGCTTTATTGATGTCGTCATCATAAAAAGCATCGAATAAATCTTGCGTAAAAGTGGTAATCGCCATGGGAATAGTTCCTCCGGTCAACGCTTTAGACAGGCACATCATAGCTGGTTTTTCCACCAAATAATCTGTTGCAAAAGTTTTTCCTGTTTTTCCAAAGCCGGTCATCACTTCATCAGCAATGGTTAGTACATTATTCTCCTGACAAATTCGCATCAACATATCTAACGATTCCGGCTCGTACATCACCATTCCTGCGGCTCCTTGAACCAATGGCTCAAAAATAAAACCCGCACAATTGTTGTTTTTTATAACGGATTGTAACGCATCATAACTTTCTTGCTCCCGTCCTTTAACCGGAACCGGAATCCGCACCACATCAATAAACATTCCTTGAAAAGCTTGTGTATAAAATGAAATTCCGCTCGCCGCCATGGCTGCAAATGTGTCGCCGTGAAACGCATTTTCGAAAGCAATTATCGTAGTTCTCTTTTCTCCTTTATTAAAAAAATACTGTAGCGCCACTTTAATTGCCACTTCAACTGCTGTAGATCCATTATCCGAAAAGAATATTTTCTGTTGGTTTTTTGGTAAAATTTCCATCAACTTCTCGGCTACCAAAATAGCAGGTTCGTGTGTAAATCCACCAAACAAGACATGCTCTAATGTAGTGAGTTGTTTGTAAATCGCATCGGCAATAAAGGTGTTCGAATGTCCATAAGGATTGACCCACCACGAAGCGATTGCATCAATATATTCTTTGTTATTTTCGTCCCAAAGCAATGCGCCTTTCCCTTTTTTAATGGCAATTGGTAACGCTGCGGTTTTATGTTGGGTATACGGATGCCAAAGATATTGGCGGTCTCTTTCTGTTAAATTCATTTTGCAAAGATAAAAGAAGCAAGCTACAAGAAGCGAGAAAAACCTAAAAAACAAGTCTTGATTCTTTCTTCTTGATTCTTAATTTTATAAACTCAATAGCTGTTCGCGAAACAAATCAGCATATTCTTTAATTACATTTTTATCAAAATACGGTTCTTGCTCAATTCTTCCAATGCATTTTATACCTGTTTTGTTCAAGATTATTTCTTCAGAAGCTTTATTTTCATCACCCGAAAAAACAATTCCGGCTATTGCGATTTTTCTGTTTTGCAAGGCTTCAATAGTCAATAACGTATGATTGATACTTCCTAAATAATGTCGGGAAACCACAATTACTTTATAATCAGATTGAATCAAATCAATAACACAATCATTTGAATTCAACGGGACAAAAACACCTCCAGCACCTTCAACAACCAAATGATTTTCTGTTTTGGGCTCAATGATTTTCTTTAGATCAATAACAATTCCATCTAGTTCAGCAGCAAGATGTGGACTTGCAGGCGTATTTAAAGCATAACTATTCGGATGAATAACCGTCTTTTCATTAGATAAAAAACATTTGATTTTATGACTGTCAGAATTTTCTAAATCGCCAGCTTGGATGGGTTTCCAATAATCTGCCTGTAAAGCTTCTGTAATGATAGCTGACGCGATGGTTTTACCAACATCGGTTCCAATTCCTGTTATAAATAGTTTCATATATATTTGGCCACAGATGACACGGATTAAACGGATTTATATAGATTTTTAATTTTTTCTGTTGTTTGTAAAAATTAGTCTTTTAATTTCTGGTTTTTCTCCAAAGTTTAACAACAAACCTATTTCAATATTAGTAGCTTTTAAATAATTTAAAGTCTGAACATAATGTGCCTTCACTAAACTATCACAAGCCTTTAATTCTAAAATGATAAGATCATTGATTAGTAAATCAGCAAAAAAATCACCAACAAGTTCATTCTTATAATATACTTTAATTTGCTTTTGAGGTTCAACTTTAAAACCTTGTGATTTTAATTCCAAATACATTGCATTTTGATACACCTTTTCAAGAAAACCATAACCCAATTCATTGTAAACGTCATAAAAAACTTTTAAAATAGATTCCGATAATTCTTTGTGTAAAATTTCAGTCATTATTTAGTATTTAAAAATTAAAATCCGTTTAATCTGTGTCATCTGTGGCTAAAAAACAAAAGTACTCAACAAACGCAACACTTCAGAGATTTCTTCCGTCGAATTATAACTGTGTAAACAAAAACGCAAACGTTCCTGTCCTTCGGGAACAGTTGGCGAAAGTATTGCTTTCACATCAAATCCTTTTTCCTGCAGTTGGTTAGCGATTGCTTTTACTTTTTCATTTCCTGGAATGATAGCGGATTGTATCGCCGATTTGCTTCGAACAAAAAGCGGCTTTAATCCCAACATGTTTTTTTCCTGATTAAAAAAAACAATATTTTCTCTTAATTTTAAAATTGAAGTCGAATCCTTTTTTAAATATTGGTATGCAATCAGAATTGTAGCAACCGAATGGGGTGAAAGCCCCGTTGTATAAATAAAACTTCGGGCAAAATTTACTAAATAATCCCTCAATTCAACCGAGCCTAAAATCGCGGCTCCATGACAACCCAACCCTTTTCCGAAAGTCATAATGCGGGCAAAAACATGATTTTGCAAAACTAACATTTGTACGAATCCTTCTCCTTCTGTACCAAAAACGCCCAAAGCATGCGCTTCATCAACAACAAGATAACAATGATATTTATCTGAAAGCTGAACTAATTCTTCTAGATTTGGACAATCTCCATCCATAGAAAAAACAGATTCGGTGACGATATAAATATTGGTGTTTGGATTCCGTAAAATCAATTTTTCTAAATCTTCAAAATCATTGTGATTGAATTTATAGGCTTTGGCATTCGACAGTTGAATTCCGTCCCGAATAGAAGCATGACACAATTCATCGTATAAAATCAGGTCGTTTTTTTGCGGAACAGCACTAAAAAAACCAACATTGGCATCATAGCCCGAATTAAAAATCAAAGCCGATTCAGATTTGTGAAACTTTGCAATAAAGTCTTCTGTTTCCTGATACAGTTTATGGTTTCCAGATAATAAACGAGAACCGGTTGCTCCGTTTTGAGTGATTTTATTAGTAATTAAATGCTGATGCGTCTCCTTAAAAATAATTTCTGACTGAGAAAAACCCAAGTAATCATTGGAAGAAAAATCAATCTTTTTACTTGACAAAGGTAATTTTCGCAAAGCATTATTCTGCTTTCTAATATCAAGTTTAGCGGATAGATTTTCTGGAAAATGTTTCATAGTCAGCAAAAATAAGCATCTTTTTTGGTTTATGGATTTTGCGCCATTTTTGTTTGCTGATTTCTTCAAATTAATGAGATTTGAAATACAAATTCTAATTTAGAATCCCATTTCATAAATAATAAAAATATAATCCGTTAAAAATTAACAATTGAAAAATAGCAATGAAAAAAAAATCCATAAATTTTTCCGAAAACGGTTTCGATTTATAACTTTCATAAAATTATGTTAAAAAAAACTTAAAATTAATATCGAAGATGTTAACCTATGAAATAGTTTTCTACTTTCGGCAAATATGAAACGAATTGCATCACTTTTTCTAATAGTAACGTTGTTCTACAACGTGATGGGATACTATCTGATGTTTGCTTATCAAGAGGAGCAAGCGTGGGTATCTTCTATGGAGAAAAAACATGATTCAGAGTTTCAAGTAATCAAATTGAACGCCACTTTATACTCCTTTATCGAAGACACTGATTTTGAGTATGTAAATGAAGATGTGGTTATCAACAATAAAAGTTATCATATTTTCAAGAAAAGAATTCAAAACAACATACTAAGTCTTTATTACTTGCGCAATTCACATCAAGATGCAATAAGTCAGGATTTAAAAGACATTGTTGACAATCAATTATTCAACGGATCCTCATCAAAAGAGTCTCCAGTCAAAAAACTACTAAAATCTTTCCTAAAAGATTATGTAGCAAATACTGCTGTTTGCGTAGATTTTTCTCCAAAAACAGCTGTACTTTCAAGTGAACCTATCATTATGCCAAACCAGGCGCTAGATTCCGGATACATTTCCGTATCGTATTCACCACCCGATTTCGTTTAAATCTTCTTTCATTTTAGTGGAATCATTCGCTTTTATCTGGCATTTGTAAAGTCAAGATAATTCACGATTGCTTTTTAGCTAAATCTGTACATTTATTACATCCTTTTATTAGAAATTATGCCCGTTATAAATACAAAATAGTCTTTTGTATTTTCCGAATTCGCTTTTTCGAATGAATTCAAAGGCCTATTTTGTATTTCTATTCTGGTATATTTTGTACAACTAGCTTTAAGAATCATGATTTAAATTGATTTGCAAATTCAAAAAATGGATTTTTAAAAGAGTTCTTTATTTCAAATGCAACCTTCAATCTATCCTTTTTGCCTTGTAAAATCAACGAGACTTTTTGGCGAAAGCCAAAGTAGATCTTGCTTTACAGTGATACTAACTATCCACTAACTTATCTGTTTTTAATGCCAAACTTCTTTTTAGAAAGAAGCAGTTGTTGGCCTGTTTTATACCATTAACCATTTTAAAAAACCAAAAACTTGAAAAATTTATCCGCTTTACAATCCGCTTGTATTTTTATCCTATTCCTTACAATTGCTTTTAACACCCAAAATATATCAGCCCAAGGTTGCGTCGCCATTAAAGGTAATGCCACAAGTTGTATGTCAATACACCCTGACAGTACTAATGTCTCCGGATGGCAATTTGCCAGCAGTGGTCGCTATTTTAGATCATTCAGACACTTTTCAGGAACAGAAGAAAACAAAGACAGATTAGTGCAAAAAACAGAAGTTATCAATTACACTTCCGTTTTCAATCTTTCACTTACCCGAATATTAAACAACCGCTGGTCCGTTATGGTCGACCTTCCCATTTCAAACAATGTTCGCTCTTCATTGTACGAACATGGATTGGTAAATGGGACTTACGTAAAAAGAGAAAGACATTCAACTAGTTCGTTTGGAATAGGAGATATTAGATTCGCAGCTTACAGATGGATGTTAGACCCAGCAAAAAGCACAAAAGGAAACATACAACTAGGATTGGGGATAAAATTACCAACCGGTGATTATGACTACAAAGATTATTTTTACAATGTGGGTCCAAACGGGACTAAAGAATTACGCACAGTAGATCAATCCATCCAATTAGGAGATGGCGGTACTGGATTTACTTTTGAATTAAATACCTTTTACAACTTCATAGAGAACTTTGGAGTTTACGGTAATTTCTATTATTTGATTAATCCTCGTGAGCAAAATGGCACGAGAACCTATAGAGAAACAATAGCATCACGATTAGCTAACGAAGCTATTATGAGTGTGCCGGATCAATATATGTTTAGAGCAGGTTTCAATTATTCTGTAAATCAAATAAAAGGATTGTCTTTAGCCGCAGGTGCACGATTAGAAGGTATTCCTGTTTATGACCTTGTGGGTGGCAGTGGAGATTTCCGTCGTCCAGGTTATATCTGGTCAGTAGAACCTTCTGTAAACTATGAGTATAAAAAAGTAGTCTTGTTTGCATCGGTACCATTTGCAGTGGTTCGTAACCGTACTCAAAGTGTAACCGACAAAGAAAATTCTGTAACAACAGGTACTCATGTTCAGGGTGACGCGGCATTTGCTGATTACACCATTAACATTGGTATATCAACCAGATTTTAACATTACCTGCGGTAGCAATAATAAAAACAACACACTTTTAAACAATAAAATACCAAACCACTAACCAAAAAACCATTTTTTAATGAAAAAATTTTATCTGAGTTGCCTGCTATTGGCACCTTTATTTATGAATGCTCAAACAGAGATTGATGGCATTATGATGAGCAAAAACAATTTTTGTTTTGGAGCTGTATACCAATATAGCAGCTGGGACGAATATTGGGAAGGAACATTTAAAAGAGAAAATCTTAATCTGGGTACTGTTTCTACAAAATCTGTTGCACTGATGGGAAACTACGGTGTTTCTGATAAATTGAATATTATTTTCAGTCTTCCTTATGTAGAAACAAAAGCTTCTGCAGGAACAATGGAAGGTCAAAAAGGATTGCAAGATCTATCGTTAACGATAAAATACATGCCTTTTGAAAAAATAATTGGAAAAGCAACCTACTCTTTATATGCTTTAGGAGGACTTTCGGCTCCAGTTTCTAATTATTCAGCTGATTATTTGCCTTTAAGTCTTGGTCTAAAAAGCAAGACTGCTTCTTTACGATTGATGGGTGATTATCAAAGAGGTCGTTTTTTCAGCACTGTTTCCGGAGCGTATGTAAAAAGAGCGAACATAACCATTGACAGAAATTCCTATTACACCAACGAAATACATTACACCAATGAAGTTGACATGCCAGACGCTATTTCGGTAAACTTCAGAATAGGGTATCGCTCAAACAGATTAATAGCCGAGGCAGTGTTAGATAACTGGGTTACACAATCTGGAGGATTTGACATTACAAAAAACAATATGCCTTTTCCAAGCAATACAATGAATGCGTTAAAAGTAGGTGTGAACAGTAAATATACACTCAAGAAAATACCGGCATTATCTATTATTGGAGGATGCAATTTTGTTACAGAAGGCAGAAATGTTGGACAATCGAATACCTTTTATGGCGGTTTATTTTATATCCTTAATTTAAAAAAATCAACTCAAGAAAATGAAAAATAAAATACAAAAAATAGCCTATAACAGTCTTTTGGTTTTGTTTCTTACGCTGAACTATTCTTGTAGTGACGAGTTAACAGAACGCAACGAGCAATTTCCTCAATTGAATCCAGCCAATACAGACGAATTAGCCGGAACCTGGAAAACATTCTTATTGACTACACCAAATGAATTTTCTTTGGATGCGCCAATAGCAGCCAACACACCTGCTTTTACAAGAGAAATTAACGAAATAAAAAGTTATCAGGCAAGCATAACGCCGGAGCAGAAAAAAATAATAAAATACTGGAGCGCCGGAGGTGTTTTACGTTGGAATGAAATCATGCGAACATTAGTGGCAAGACACAATCGTCCACCGTATCAAAATGAAGACGGAACATATCCTGCACCGTCCGGAGCAAATCCATTTGCAAATCCTGAATTTCCTTTTTCAAATCCCCCATACGCAGCCAGAGCTTATGCTTATGTGAGTGCGGCGCAATACGATGCGATGATTGCAACTTGGCATTATAAAAAACTGTATAATAGAGCTGCACCTTTTACGGTTGATGCTACTTTACCGGTTTTAATCCCAAAAAGCAGCTTGCCTTCCTATCCATCTGAAGATGCTGTTTTAGCTGGAGTTACGGTTGAATTATTAAAATTATTGTTCCCAACAGAAATCGCTTACATACAAGAAAAAGCAGAGGAACAAAAATTATATCGCATTATTAGTGGTGCCAATGTTCGAAGTGATGTTGATGCAGGAATTATTTTAGGCAGAAAAATTGCAGGCAAATTTATCGCCAGAGCTGCTTCTGATGGAACTGGTGCTGCTATTGGTAATCAAGCGCTTTGGACCCAACTTGAAACTCAAACTGCAGCTACCGGAGAAACTCCATGGATATCATTAGATGTGCCTGCAAGACCTCCAATGTTGCCATTGTTTGGAAAAGTAAAATCATTCCTTATGACGCCTGAAATGGTTGTTGCCAGTCGTCCGGTTCCACCGCCTTCTACAAAGTCAGAACAGTTTGCAAAGGAATTAGCTGAAGTAAAAAGCTATGGAAAAAATGCCACTAGAAAGAACATGGAAATCGTTACTTTTTGGGCTGATGGCGTAGGAACTTATACGCCTCCCGGACACTGGAATGCAATTGCATCAGAGTCGTTTGTAGAACTAAATTATAGTGAAGTACGATGGGCTAGAAATCTAGCGTTGCTAAATATTGCCATGATGGATGCGGCTATCAGCTGTTGGGATGCAAAATACACTTACTTTAATCCAAGACCGTCTCAAGTAGATCCTTCTATAAAAACATTAACAGGAACTCCTAATTTTCCTTCGTATGTATCAGGACACTCCACGTTTAGCGGAGCGGCCTGCATAGTTTTATCACATATCATCCCCACAAAAGCGCAAAATTTTATAGCTATGGCAAAAGAAGCTTCGGATTCCAGAATGTTTGGATGCATTCATTACAGAAGCGATTGCGAAAAAGGACTTGAATTAGGCGAAAAAGTAGGCGGTTTTGCTGTTGCAAGAGCCCTTACTGATGGCGCCGAATAATTTTAAATAATTAAGTTGATACTTTGTTTTAATGGTTTGTTTTAATATCTCATTTTATCAACTAAAGCCTAACAGACGTTGGAAATCTGTTAGGCTTTTTTATTTTTTAGAACCTAAAAAAAATAGAATCATAATTCTATGACAAAAAATAAAACTCAAACAATCCATTAAATACCTTTAATAATGAAACCGACATTCAACGCTTATTATTTTATTTTCAGTAAAAAAATGGAAAAATACAGTGTCAATATGATGCGAATTTCTCTGGCAATAATTTACGTTTGGTTTGGTGCGTTGAAAATTTTTGGTATGAGTCCAGCCGGCGAATTAGTAGAACAAACCGTTTATTGGTTTAAACCCGAAATATTTATTCCAATTCTTGGTATTTGCGAAGTACTTATAGGTCTTGGCTTGCTCATAAAACGTTTTATCCCTTATACAATTGTATTATTATTAATGCACATGGCGGCCACCTTTTTTCCTGTTTTTATTCTAAAAACAATCTGTTTTGATACTTTTCCTTACTGTCCTACTTTGGCTGGGCAATACATAATCAAAAATCTTATTCTAATTTCCGGAGCCCTTGTGGTTGCAGGAAAATACAATGAAAGGTATTATGCAGAAATGAATTTAAAATTAAGCGAAAAATAAAAATCCAAATCCATTTCGTGTAATCAAAGATTTTATAATTTTATAATTACAGATAGTAAAATACCATTCATTAATCCGTGATCAATAAAATTAAATGAAACCTATACTTTATAAAAGAGCGTCAACTCTAGACGAATTGGAACAAATTAGAACACTCCAATTACAAAATAGCTCTCAGAATATAAGTTCTGAAGAAAAACTTCAAGAAGGATTTGTTACCGTACAACACTCCGTCGCCTTATTAGAACAAATGAATTCCGCTTGCGCACATATTATTGCCAAAGACAATGATATCGTAGTAGGTTTTGCATTGGTAATGCTTTCTGGCTTTAGAAACGAAATTGAGGTTCTTATACCCCTATTTGAAAGAATCGATGAATTAGTACCTAAAGACAAAACCTATGTTGTAATGGGACAAATTTGCATAGATAAAAACCATAGAAAACAGGGAATATTCCGAGGACTTTATCATTTTTATAAAGAGGAGCTGCACCATGAATTTGATTATTTAATCACCGAAGTTGCCGCTATGAACCTTCGTTCCATGTCAGCACACGAAGCAGCTGGGTTCAAAATAATTGATACTTTTGAAGAAGATGGAATTGTTTGGAATATTATGCTTTGGGATTGGACATAAAAAAAGCCTAACAATTCTGTTAGGCTTTCATTTTTTATAATCGAGACTACTTTAGTCCGCTAAAATAATAACTTTATTATCTTTCATTTCAATTGTTCCTGAATTGATTGCTAGCGTATAATTTTGATCATCTATCTTCGTGAATTTACTTGCTACTTCTTTTGCGAAAGCGAAAGTAGAAGCTGTAATTTTCACGACACCTTTTCCTAAAATAGAAACGATTGGCGCGTGGTTATTCAAAATCTGAAAGCTTCCATCAACTCCTGGCAATGTAACCGAAGTCACTTCTGCTGAAAATAATTTTGCTTCTGGTGATACTATTTCTAAAATCATAATTTTTTCAATTATGAATTATGAATTATAAATTATTTGAGGCTACCCAATTCATAATTTATAATTTATAATTCTTTTTAAGCTTCCGCTAACATTTTTTCTCCAGCTTCAATAGCTTCTTCAATAGTACCTTTAAGGTTAAAAGCTGATTCTGGTAAGTGATCTAATTCACCGTCAATAATCATATTAAATCCTTTGATAGTATCTTTAATGTCAACTAACACTCCTTTCAATCCTGTAAATTGCTCCGCAACGTGGAAAGGTTGAGATAAGAAACGTTGTACACGACGCGCTCTTGAAACGGCTAATTTATCTTCTTCTGATAATTCTTCCATACCAAGAATCGCAATGATATCTTGTAATTGTTTGTATTTTTGTAAAATTTCTTTTACTCTTTGCGCACAGTCATAATGCTCATCACCTAAAATTTGAGGAGTAAGAATTCTTGAAGTTGAATCCAATGGATCCACTGCAGGATAAATACCTAACTCAGCAATTTTACGAGACAATACTGTTGTTGCATCAAGGTGAGCAAAAGTTGTAGCCGGAGCTGGATCCGTTAAATCATCCGCTGGAACGTAAACCGCTTGTACAGATGTAATAGAACCTTTGTTTGTAGATGTAATACGCTCTTGCATCGCACCCATTTCAGTAGCCAATGTTGGTTGGTACCCTACCGCAGATGGCATACGACCTAAAAGTGCCGAAACCTCAGAACCTGCTTGTGTAAAACGGAAGATATTATCCACGAAGAACAATACATCTTTACCTTGATCAGTTCCTGCTCCATCACGGAAATATTCTGCAATAGATAATCCAGAAAGTGCTACACGAGCACGAGCTCCTGGAGGCTCATTCATTTGTCCGAAAACGAAAGTAGCTTTAGACTCTCTCATTCCTGGCATATCAACTTTAGATAAATCCCATCCTCCATTTTCCATAGAGTGCATGAA
Organism: Flavobacterium yafengii; assembly: GCF_030010375.1. Lineage (GTDB taxonomy): Bacteria > Bacteroidota > Bacteroidia > Flavobacteriales > Flavobacteriaceae > Flavobacterium > Flavobacterium yafengii. The sequence continues at coordinate 374,029 of NZ_JASCRY010000001.1, forward strand.
TTCATCTCCGTATTTTATAATTCCTGACTCTAACATCTCACGAAGTAAGTCATTTCCTTCACGTGTTCTTTCTCCTACTCCTGCGAATACTGAAAGTCCACCGTGACCTTTTGCAATATTGTTAATCAACTCCTGAATCAATACTGTTTTACCAACTCCAGCACCACCGAACAATCCAATTTTACCCCCTTTTGAGTAAGGCTCAATTAAATCAATTACTTTAATACCTGTGAATAAAACTTCAGAAGAAGTAGATAAATCTTCGAATTTTGGCGCTTGTCTGTGAATAGACATACCGTTTTCTCCTGTTTTTGGCAAGTTTCCTAAACCATCAATGGCATCTCCAATTACGTTGAACAAACGACCGTAAACATCGGCACCAATCGGCATTTGGATAGGATTTCCTGTTCCAACTACTTCATAACCTCTACTCAAACCATCTGTTGAGTCCATCGAAATGGTACGTACTGTATTTTCACCAATGTGAGATTGTACTTCAAGTACTAATAAAGTACCGTCTTTTTTTGTGATTTCTAATGAATCATAAATTTTTGGAAGTTCAACATCCTTACCGTTGAAAACTACGTCAACTACTGGGCCAATGATTTGGGCAACTTTTCCTATTACTTTTGACATTACTTATGTATTTATTAAATAGCTATTTAGGTTTATGAAATAATACCAACCGAAACTTATCGATCAGACACTTTTTTCAGTGTGCAAAGATAATTTTTTAAAATATAAAATCAATTATTTTTTTATAAAAAAAGGAATTATTTAATTATTCATACGAATAGACCTAAAAAAAGGAAAAACATCATACTATCCGCAAAATAAACAACCACCTACTGTAAAGCGGTGGTTGTCCAAAATATTTATTACAATTAATTATTATAGCGTTGCTGGATACAAAATACGGTATAAACCAACATTTTTATTTTTAAAATTAGCTCCAAACTTTGCATTGATCGCTTCGGTAAACAAATTTGCAATTATAGCATATCCTCTTGGGCTAGGATGAACACCGTCTAATGAAAACATTCCTCCGGTTACGTATGTAGATGTAGTTGTAAAACCATTATAAACTATACCGCCATTTGCTAATTGATCCGTAACTGATTTTAGTTCCACAAATGCAAGACCTTTTGCATCAGCAATAGACTTAATAGTTACGTTATAAGCATCTGTTGCAACTTTTACTTCTGCAATTTCTTCTTTTGACAAAACCCAGTTGTCAGCAAGAGGAACCGATACTCCATTTATAGCAGCAGCATTTCCACCAACTAATGTACCAATAAAACTACGCGCTGGCAAGACTACTAAATCCTCAGCAGTGGCATGTCTAAAAGACGGGATACCAAAAGAAGTTCTGTCTGTTAAATAACTATCCACTATTACAACAGCATTTGCACCCGCTTTAAAATTTATTGTTCTTCTAGTTGCTTCAGTTGCGGTCAATAAGCCAGCATTTACCATTGCTTGCAAACCCGCATTGTAATTCGCATAACCTGTATTTAGTTGTGCAGCACTAGCTGTCGATAATGCAACTGGATTGAAAGGTACTGTTGTAAAATATGGTAAAGCAGTTACATATGGCAAATTTGCCACCACGCCTTTAGCACCTTTTGCAGTCATTGCATTTACAACATTTGAATAAACACTTGCGAAAACTGTTGGATCCGTAATATCATTACCACCATAGGTTGCCGGGTTCAAATTACCAGTTTGATTTCTACCAATACCACCAGAGGTAGCAAATGATAACACATCATTACCCCCTATCCATAACGAAAAGAAAGTAGGATCTTGTGCAACAGCATCAGCTAGTACCGTTGTTGAGGCAGACGATGAAAACCTTGCGAAATAAGGATTCGCTTGCCCTGTTGCAACACCGGCAACATTTCCATAACTTGGCGCCACTAAATGATAACTTTTTGCTCCTGGCACACCCATGTTATTAAAAGAGCCTGCTAACTTAGTAGTAACCTCTGTTGACGGCAAACCTGCAACTGGAGTAGGTGCAGTACCATTAAAAAACAAACGCTGCCCTTGAATTACATTACCACCCAACAACAAACCACCAACGTTATCAGCCATCAAAGGCGTTTTAAATTCACCTCCGCCTATCAAAGCAAACTGCTGCGAAATAATATTTGCATATGAACCTTGCTGAGCGGCTATGAATAATGCATTATCACTAAAACCGGCTGCATAAGAATCTCCAAGCGCTACGTACTTGGACACTGATGCCGTACCTGAGGTTAAAGACTTCCCATCAGATGAATTAGCGTCAATTGTCACCTCTTCCTCACTATCACACGCTACAAATGCTAAAGAAGCAAATAATAACCATTTGAAATTTTTTATCATCGTTTTATAATTTAGTATTAATGAATGATTACGGGTTGATTGTCCATGATACAAAATATTGCTGACCAATCAAACCAGCGCCTAACACTTGACCATATTCTTTACCACCAATATTTGAAGCTCCTATCTTTAATGTAGATTTCAAAGAAGGAATTAGGTAATTTAATTGTGCGTCTATAACTGTAGCAGCAGCTATTGTACCGTCAGCAAATGAAGACTGCCATAAATATTCGCTATTCCATCTTCCGCTTACGTTAAATCCAAAATTTGGGAGTAACTTTTCATTACCGATAGATGCTTTAACGCGGTGTTTTGGTGTATTAAAACCCGCTTCAAAACTAGGGTCTTTTGACTGATCAAATTTGAATTCAGCATAATTGTAATTAACACCAATTTCAAAATCTTTATACACTTTTCTGGATAATCCAAGACCAAATCCTAATGATTTAATTTCTAGCGGAGTATTTGTATACAATTGAAAAGTTCTTGTATTTCCATTTTGCAAAGCATGTAATGCTTTCGGTCCTTCTGGATTAGTTAAACCACCACCATCAAAAGCAGTTCCATACAAAGGAGTAATAACATTTAAGTTTCCGATAAAATTATTGTAAACGTTATAATATCCATTAATATCAATTGAAGTTTTATTTATAAAAGATCGGTAACCTAATTCAAAAGCTTTTACTTCTTCTGGTTTAACTACACCTGCATTTGTTTTTCTCAATAATGCAGGATTAGCCGCAGCTGCAAAAGCAAGAACAGATGATGCCGTATATGAATTTTCATATGCTCTTGTTCCGTTAATAGTCACCGAAGTACCTCCGGCAAATCCCTGACCTACAGTAGTTGCGATTGGTAAAGTTTCTACAAATCGTGTCAAGTTATCTGGTGCTGAACCAAGTAAAATTGCACTTCCCACATTGAATCCAATGTATTGATCTTGCGTAGTAGGGTTTCTAAAACCAGTTTGAAAAGACCCTCTGAAATTATGATTTTTGTTTTGTCCTGCGGAATATACAGCAGAAATTCTCGGAGAGTAGTTACCATCAAAATTCTGCGCTTTATCATAACGAATAGAACCGGTCAATTTCAAACGATCATCCATTAATTTTTTCATTATCTGTGTGTATACACCGTATTCATCATAACGTATCGGTCCAGCAGCATCTGTATAAATACGCCCAAATGAATTCAACTCGTATTCTCTGTACGATCCACCAACCTGAATTTCAGCAAATTCTATCAAATCTTTAAAATTATAATTTGCATCAGAGTGGTAAATTCTTGAATTATCAACCAATTTTGAACCCGACAATACACTCGGGTCATTAATAACTTGATTAAATGCATTTTTAAATGCATCTGTTCCTGGTATCAATCTACCAGTATCTGCAGTAGCTCTCGCACGTGCATGTGATTGCTCAGGAGTAAATCCTCCTAGCGTTGATTGTATGTATGCCCCAGCATATTGTCCAAACCAAGTTCTGTCATCTTTCCATTTTCTGTTTACATTAATACCTGTAAACAACATGTCGTACGACTGACCGCCATCCTCAGTTGTAGTATATCCTCTTAAAAAGAAGTTTTTACCTTTGAATTCAATTTTATGTTGTTGCATAAAAAAATTATTCAAATAATAACGGTTAGCTCCTTGGTAAACTGTATTTCCATAACCAAATTTACTTTGCACAATTACTTCTAACTTTTCATCTCCGAATGGACGAATGTGTAAAGACAAATCAATTTTCGTATTGGAAACTCTATTGTCAGTCAAATCAACTTCATTGTATCCTGTTCTACTAACATTAGAATTTGGAAGTAAATTTACCGCCGACGCAGGAATCAAATTTTGAGCTGCTAAAGCTTGACCAACTCCTTTGATATTTGTAGCAACTTCATCACCGTAAACATTTATACCGTCATAATTAATAGTATTTCTATCAATCCCTTCACGTGTTTTATCATCATAATTTACTGCATGCCACTCTGTACCTCTCATGTAAGTAAAATTTACTTTACCTGCTATGTACTTATTGAATGCCTTAGCCATACGAAAACCATAATCAATATAGTCATTTGTACCAGCAGCTTTTTGAGAAGTTTGTCCAAATTTTGCATAACCAGTTATCCCTTCACTTGTAAATGGACTTCTACTGTTCATAAATAATATACCGTTGAAGGCATTTGCACCATATAATGCAGAAGAGGCTCCTGGCAGTAATTCAACGCTTTGAACATCAATTTCAGATAAACCTATTAAGTTTCCTAGTACAAAATTCAACAAGGGGGAAGAGTTATCCATACCATCTACCAATTGCATAAAACGGGTATTTGCAACAGATGCAAAACCACGCGTATTAATCGATTTAAATGACATACTTGAAGTATTCATTTGAACTTCTTTCATATTTTCTAATCCATCATAAAAAGATGGCGATGCCGTTTTCTTAATTTCAGCAATACCCATTCTTTCAATAGTCACTGGTGATTCTAGAACTCTTTCTGGGGTTCTTGATGCAGAGACTACAATTTCGTCTAATTTATTCTCTTCATCAACAAGCTTCACTATAACTTTTTGCGAGGAAGATGTTATTGAAACTCTTTTAGATTCATACCCTACACTCGTAACCTCAATTGTAAAAGGCGGTTTTCTAGACGATTGCAAAATAAAAGAACCATCGAAATCGGTAATCGTACCAGAAGTTTCTCCAACGATTTTAATATTGGCTCCAGGAATAGGTTGGTTGTTACTATCTGTAACAATACCTGAAATTGAATTTTGAGCAAAAGTTAGGCTACAAAAAAACAATGACAAAAAAAGTAAATACACTCTCATTGGGTTATAATTTGTTGGTTTATGACGCCAAAGTACAAATATTTTTGATATTAATAAAAAAGCCCCTAAAAAATTTCATATTTATCAGTTATTTTGCCTCATTCGCACTTATTCTATATTTATTTTTTATTATTATATGTTAAAAATTATGTAATAATAACAGAATATCATTATGCATGCATATAAAAAATACATTTATCACAAAAAAATTATTAATTTTTAGATATTTGATAAAAGTGATAAACAAGGGAAAATTTAACCTTTCCTTTACTCTTTTAAGGCTTTTAAAAAAGTACGGAGCTAAAAATTATTTATTCAAAAAAAAGCCTCGAAAGAAAATCTTACGAGGCTTAGTTTAAAATAGTATAATGTAAAACTGTTTTGTAAATAAATTTATTCTACTGTTACAGATTTTGCTAAATTACGAGGCTGATCAACATTACAACCACGCATAACAGCAATGTGATACGATAAAAGCTGTAATGGAATTGTAGTAATCAATGGTGATAAAGCATCTGATGTTTCAGGGATTTCAATAACATAATCCGCTAATTCACGCACTTGTGTATCACCTTTAGTTACTACGGCAATAATTTTCCCGCTTCTGGATTTAATTTCCTGAATGTTACTTACAATTTTATCGTAATGTCCTTGCTTTGGAGCAATAACAACCACTGGCATCTGTTCGTCAATTAATGCAATTGGTCCATGTTTCATTTCAGCCGCAGGATATCCTTCAGCATGAATATAAGATATCTCTTTAAGCTTCAAAGCACCTTCAAGAGCTACAGGAAAATTATACCCTCTTCCTAAATAAAGGCAATTAGGGGCATCTTTAAAAACAGAAGCAATTTCTTTTGCTTTTTCATTTGTTTCCAAAGCTTCTTTTACCTTTTCAGGAATAATTTCTAATTCTTGCAAATAGGCATGAAAAGCAGAATTTGACAATGTTCCTTTGGCTTTAGCCAAACGCAAAGCTATCATTGTCAACACAGTAATTTGCGTAGTAAAAGCTTTAGTCGATGCCACACCTATTTCAGGTCCAGCATGTGTATAAGCTCCAGCATGTGTTTCCCTAGAAATAGAAGAACCTACTACATTACAAACACCAAACACAAATGCTCCATGTTCTTTAGCTAGCTTTATTGCCGCCATAGTATCCGCCGTTTCTCCAGATTGCGAGATTGCAATCACTACATCTTTACTGTTTATTATTGGATTTCTATATCTAAATTCTGAAGCATATTCCACTTCAACAGAAATACGTGCAAATTCCTCAAAAATATATTCTGCAACTAAACCAGCATGCCACGAAGTTCCGCAAGCCACAATGATAATTCTATCAGCATTTAGAAATTTTTCTAAATTATCCTCAACTCCTGCCATTTGAATAATACCTTCATTGGCATGAAGTCTTCCGCGATACGTATCTTTTATAACATTTGGTTGCTCGTAAATTTCCTTAAGCATAAAATGATCGTAACCACCTTTTTCAATTTGCTCTAAGTTCATTTGAAGCTCCTGAATATAAGGGTCAACTAAAGAATCATCTTTAATTTTTCTAATTTTCATGGCTTTATGCAATCTAATATTTGCCATTTCGCCATCTTCAAGATAGATTGCGTTAGAAGTATATTCAATAAAAGGCGAAGCATCCGAAGCAATGAAATACTCTCCCTCTCCTACTCCAATTGCTAATGGACTTCCTAATCTGGCAGCAACAATTTCGTTTGGGTTTTTTTTGTCAAAAACAGCAATTGCATAAGCTCCCACTACTTGATTCAAGGCAACCTGAACTGCTTTTCCTAATTTTAAATTCTCTTTTTTTTGCACCTCTTCAATAAGATTTACCAATACCTCAGTATCAGTATCCGAATGAAAAACATACCCACGTTTTATTAATTCTTCTTTTAAAGGAGCGTAATTTTCAATAATTCCATTATGAATTATTGCCAAATCACCTGAATTAGAAAGATGAGGATGAGAATTCACGTCATTTGGAACACCATGAGTTGCCCAACGCGTATGCCCTATTCCTATAGTTCCGTTTGTTGTAATTGCCTTAGAAGCTTTCTTTTCAAGATCCGAAACCTTTCCTTTTGTTTTACAAAGTTTTAGCTCTTCACCATCATACAGCATCACACCAGCACTGTCATAACCTCTGTATTCGAGTCTCTTTAATCCTTTTATTACAATAGGATAAGCTTCTCTATAACCAATGTATCCAACGATTCCACACATAGTCTTTCTTTAATTAGGTTTTGTATAATAAATTTCAAGTTTCAATCTTTTATCATTTGGAACAGTTGATTTTCCACCGAACAAAATAGTTCCTAAAGGATTCATAACTGATGCTTTTGGCGCTCCAGTGATAAAAGCATTTGGGGTTCTTAACTTATGAGAAGCGATTGTTGCAATATCTTCTGTAACCACCAAGCCCAATTTAACATTAGTTGAATCTTTATATTTAACAAGATTTATAATTTGATTTGTAACCCTAATTTTATATGTAACTCCTCTTTTACTAGTAGCATCTACATTTATGTTACCATCGAAAATGGCTTTTGATTTTTTAGCATTGACACTATTTGTTGTTGGGTCCGCATAGTAATCAACTATAGGTCGGTTATTATTAAAATCATACAAATAAATTCTTTGTGGCTCATAATTATTAGCCATAGTAGCTGCATCAATATGGAAAACCAAATTGGCCTCATTAATCAACCATCCACTATTTCTAATCGCTTCTAACTGCCCTGGAGTATTAAAAAGACTAATCACAGCAACGGATCCTTCACCGCCTTTTAGATACAATTTATCATCACCCTCGGTTGTATTTCCTGTATTTGGCAAAGCATTATAAGCGAGTCCACTACCTGCAAAATCAGTATTCAACAAACTCACGGAATTTCCGGTCATGTCTAGCACTATGGTTTTTTTAACTCGTGTAATTGTAGTCACACCAGCAGTTGTTGTAGACAAATCTTCATTATATTTTAAAGTAATTTTTCCTGCTTTAAAATTCAACATTGCTAAATTTCCAGCACTACTTCCTGATTTTTCCATTTTAAAATAAAGTCCTCTGAAGTACTCTTTGAAAACATCATTTGTAGCCAATTTTCCAGACGCTACAGCATCAATTATTCTAGTTTTAAAATAACCCTTATTCAAATTCAATTGCATTCCCGGAGGAGTTCTTGTAGTCGTAACTACTTTTGTAATTGAATCTGTTGCAGTCACAACATGCTCTGCTGGATCAAAGAAAAATTTATCGTTTTGAGCCAAATTGGAATCATCATTTAAACGATTTGGTTTTTTAACATTATCAAATTCAGCATTTTGATTTGTAAAATATTTTTGGGGCTGTAGAAATCCACCAATAGGATCTGCATCTCTCATATAATAACCCGATTCATAAACACTTAGTTTCATTTCGGCCTTATCAGCTCCATATATAGAATCTAGTACATATTCATGACTACCATCCGCTTTTGTAACCGTTTTTGACGCATCATAATAATATGGGATTGTCAAAACTACACTTTCAATATATGGTCTTGTACTGATTGTTGTTATGGTTACAGGCAAAGTCAATTGAGTACCAAAATTGGCTGTCGTCTCACCAAAATTTGAGTTGTTATAAACACCCAAAGGATTCACCACAAGATCATTAGACTGAATAGGCCCTGTTTTTTGATTGTAAGCTAAAACATCGTACGTTTCTTTTTTGAGATCAAAATTGTTCTCACCAATTAAATCACCTCCAATTTCATTATAATCTTTATCACAAGAATATAAAAAAACAACACTCGCAACTACCAGAATTTTCTTAAAAAAAGAATTATTGTACATATTTAATAAAAAAGTTTAATTTAAAGAACCTCGTTTCTATAGAAATTAGTATACGCTTCCGCGAATGCATCTTTCGGTGCGAAAGGTAAAAAAGGTTTTCCTGAAGATTCTATATATTTTGTTAAACTTGGAGACAGGTTTTCTGATGCAATAATCACCGCATCCGAATGCTTAATGGTAGCCTTAATGATGTTTTCATAGTCCGGAACTTCCAGATCAACAATTGCCTCATCAGGAATACCGTCAAATTTCACTTTATTAATCATCTCTACATCTAAAGTACCATCAAAAGACTGACTGTAAACCGAAGTAACAATCTTTGTCTCTGAAAACAATGCTTCATTTTTGTAAAAATGCTTCATATAAATGGGTAACATAGCAGCCATCCATCCGTGAACGTGAATAATATCAGGAACCCAATTGAGTTTTTTTACAGTTTCAACAACTCCTTTTGCAAAGAAAATGGCACGTTCGTCATTATCAGGATACATCACACCTTCTTCATCAGCAAATGTGGCTTTCCTTTTGAAATACTCATCATTATCAATAAAGTAAACTTGTATTCTTTCTTTTGGTATGGAAGCCACTTTTATAATCAAAGGCATATCCAAGTCGTTCACTACCAAATTCATCCCCGAAAGTCTAATTACTTCGTGCAATTGGTGTCTTCTCTCGTTAATATTTCCATACCTTGGCATAAAAATTCTTATCTGCCCACCTTGATCGTTAATCATTTTCGGCACGTCGTAAGACATTAAAGAAACCTCATTTTCAGCGAGATAAGGAACCACTTCAGATGATACATATAATATCCTCTTATCTTTCATATTGTAATTTACTTAATTTATTGGCAATAAAAACCATGCAAAATTACAAAATTTTATGCAGTTATTAACTAAAATAGTAAGTTTGCATTTAATTTTAATAATACTGCCATGCATATTTTCTACGGAAAAGCATCTTTAATCGACTATTTGAAATCTATAAAAACCGTCCAATCCACTATTGGATTTGTTCCTACGATGGGTGCTTTACATCAAGGTCATTTGGCATTAATGCAAAAATCATTACTGGAGAATGCAAATACTGTTGTGAGTATTTTTGTAAATCCAACACAATTTAACAATCTTGAAGACTTAGCGAAATACCCAAGAACATTAGAAGAAGACGTAAAAAAACTTACTGCTTTAAATCCAAATATAATTCTATACGCCCCATCTGTTGAAGACATTTATGACGGAAAACCACTTTCTCAATCTTTCGATTTTGATGGATTAGAAAATCAAATGGAAGGCAAATTCAGACCCGGACATTTCAATGGCGTAGGCACGATTGTAAAACGTCTTTTTGAAATAGTGGAACCTGCAAACGCGTATTTTGGTGAAAAAGATTTTCAACAATTACAAATTGTAAAAAAAATGGTAGCCAAAAACCACTTACAAGTAAACGTAATTGGTTGTCCTATTTATAGAGAGGCTAACAATCTTGCCATGAGCTCCAGAAACGAACGCTTATCAACAGAGGAAAGAGACGAAGCGGCAATTATTTACAAAACACTAACCGCGGTAAAAGAAAAATTTGCAAGCAATAGTACTACAACTATTTCAGAATGGGTTCAAAAATCATTCAACAAGAACACGCGCTTCACATTAGAATATTTCGTAATTGCTGATGAAGCAACACTTTTACCTTGTACCCGAAAAAATAAAAATAAAAAATACCGTGCTTTCATTGCGGTACTTGTCAATAATATTCGATTGATTGACACCATTTCATTAAATTAATTTACTTTTGTAGCATGCAAATTCAAGTCGTAAAATCAAAAATACACCGAGTAAAAGTAACTGGAGCCGATTTAAATTATATCGGAAGCATTACCATAGACGAAGCTTTACTGGAAGCCTCTAATATCATTGAAGGAGAAAGAGTATTCATTGTAAATATCAACAATGGGGAACGCTTTGACACCTACGCCATCAAAGGCGAAAAAAACTCAGGTATCATAACCTTAAATGGTCCAGCAGCCAGAAAAGTACAAAAAGATGATATTATTATCATTATTTCTTATGCTATCCTAGAATTTGAAGAAGCCAAAACCTTCAAACCCTGGATTATTTTTCCTAACGAAAATGACAATTCTTTGACTTAATTCTTCAGAGATAATATACTTTTAAAAAAGACAAACTCTTTTTTTATCACTCAAAGTAAAAGTATTTAATTCTACAGGCTACTGAATATCTGATTTTACAACTCAAAATCAGATATTCAGTTGTTTTTTGTTGACTGTAATTTCAACTCACTAAATCCTATTTATTTCCCTAAAAAGCAAGTGCATTTCTGGCGCTTTAACTTTTCTTGTTTTTAAATAAAAGTAAATAAAGTATTATATTGCTGTCTTATTTAGATGTATTTTAATTTCTAAACGCTCCAAATTATGAAACAACTACTACTATTCTTGTTTTTCTCTATTACAACATTTTCACAAAAAACTACAATACCATTCGATTCAAATGCTTTGGGCGAAAGCCGGGAAATCACGATTGGCTTACCGCCTTCTTTCGAAAAAAATCCAAATAAAAAGTATCCGATACTTATATTACTCGATGGCGATTATTTATTTGACCCATTTTACGGCGCTTTGAACTATGGTGCCTATTGGGATGATTTACCTGAAATGATCGTCGTTGGCATAAGCCAAAACAAAAATAACGAACGCATTGACGACAGCACTTATGATGAAGCAGATGGAGTTCCTTCAGGAAAAGGCGCAAAATTCTTCGAGTTTATTGGCGCCGAATTACTTCCTTATATAGAGAAAAAATATCCCGTTGCACCATTCCGAATTATTGCAGGACACGACACTACAGCAGGATTTCTAAACTTTTTTCTGTACAAAGACAACCCTTTATTCAATGGATATATTTCATTGAGTCCGGAACTGGCACCTGAAATGGAAAACCGCATTCCAGAAAAACTTTCAAATTTAAAACAACCTGTTTTTTATTATCAATCCAATGGAGATGGCGACATAAAAAAAATTCAGGAGTCTATAAAAAAACTGGACGAAAACATAAAACAGGTTACTAATCCCGCATTGAATTACAAGTTCGATAATTTTAAGGGTGCGTCACATTATTCGCTCGTGCTGTATTCGATTCCAAATGCCTTATATCAATTTTTCGATGCCTATAAACCCATTTCATCTACAGAATATACGGAGAAAATCGCTGTGCTACAATCCGGTTATGTGGATTATTTGACCAATAAATATGCTGTTTTATCCAAAAGTTTAGGTTTAAAAATACCTATTCGTGTCAACGATTTCAAAGCAATTGAAGCGGCAATTCTAAAAAACAAAGCCTATCCTGAATTGGATAAATTAGCTGAGATTGCCAATAAAAATTATCCAAAATCAATGCTTGCCGATTATGAATTGGGTTTAATGTATGAAAAAATGGGCGACCCGAAAAAAGCGGCAAAACGCTATCAAAGTGCTTCTCAATTAGAGGAAATTGGCGATCTTACAAAAAATATGATGATGGAAAAATACGATGATATGATAAGTCAAACACCAAAAAAATAATGTCTAAAGTAAAAACAACTTTTTTTTGCCAAAACTGTGGCGCACAATATGCAAAATGGCAAGGACAATGCAATTCCTGTAAAGAATGGAATACCATTGCGGAAGAAATCATCCAAAAACAAGAAAAAACAGCTTGGAAAAGCGAAACTACTTCCAGCAGTAAAGCACCAAAACCGTTACGAATAGACGAAATTGATTCGGCACAAGAAATCCGAATGGATACGACTGACACGGAGCTTAATCGCGTATTAGGTGGTGGAATAGTTCCTGGTTCCCTGATTCTTTTAGGCGGTGAACCCGGCATTGGAAAAAGCACGCTTTTACTTCAAATATCCTTAAAATTACCGTATAAAACTTTATATGTTTCGGGCGAAGAAAGTCAGAAACAAATAAAAATGCGTGCTGAAAGAATCACGCCCAGCGGCGACAATTGCTATATTCTTACCGAAACCAAAACACAAAATATCTTCAAGCAAATTGAAGCTATTGAACCGGAAATCGTGATTATCGATTCCATTCAAACCTTGCATACGGACTATATTGAATCCACTCCCGGCAGTATTTCTCAAATACGGGAAACTACCGCCGAACTGATCAAATTTGCCAAAGAAACCAATATTCCCGTAATTCTTATTGGTCATATTACCAAAGACGGAAACATTGCAGGACCAAAAATCCTGGAACACATGGTGGACACGGTTTTACAGTTTGAAGGCGACAGAAATCACGTATACCGCATTTTGCGTTCGCTAAAAAACCGTTTTGGTTCCACTGCTGAAATTGGTATTTATGAAATGTTAGGTAATGGATTACGAGAAGTTTCGAATCCATCCGAAATATTGATTTCGCATAAAGATGAAGAATTATCCGGAACTGCAATTGCCTCCACATTAGAAGGCATGCGCCCGTTGATGATTGAAATCCAAGCATTGGTAAGCACCGCAGTTTACGGAACACCGCAACGCAGCACCACGGGTTATAATGCCAAAAGACTCAATATGATTCTGGCCGTTTTAGAGAAAAGAGCCGGTTTCAGGCTTGGCGCCAAAGACGTTTTCCTGAACGTAACGGGAGGAATTTCAGTAGATGATCCCGCGATAGATTTAGCGGTTGTAGCCGCCATTTTATCCTCGAATGAAGATATTGCAGTCAATAAAGATTTTTGCTTTGCCGGCGAAGTGGGTCTTTCAGGTGAAATACGTCCGGTAAACCGCGTGGACCAGCGTATTCAGGAAGCGGAGAAATTAGGTTTTTCGACCATTTTTGTATCCAAATACAATAAAATTGCGTTGAAAAATACCGGAATCAACATTCGATTGGTCGCGAAAATTGAAGATGTGGCGAGTGAGTTGTTTGGATGATTTTAAAAACAAAATAAAAAATGAAACCTTTTAAGGATCACTTACAAATCATCAATACCTTTCATGAACTTGGAGAAACCATTGCCGCTGCCCAATTTCTAATACAAGAATATGGTTTAGAAGATCCAAATTTTAAAGGCTTCGAATTAAGAGAAAAAGCCAAACCGGAATTTATCCTGATGACCACCGAAGGCGTTTTAGGCGAACCCCAAATCATCCGAATTCCCGAAAACACATTCGAATATCCGCTGGGATTAATGCTCAATCTTCTGGCGCATGAAATGATTCACGTGAGTCAAAAAACGAAAGAAAACTTGATTGAAGATAAGAACGAAAGGGAATGGCAAGCCTATTACGAAATGCTTTTTCATAAAAAATTCCCTCAAATTCCGGAGCTTTCTGATTTTCACAATCGCTTCTTTGCAAAAAAAGCGTTGGAATACTACAAAAGAATGGGCGAAAGCTCTGAACTCCAATTAAAATACGCCAATCAAAAACTGGAAACAGACAATCTGCTGTCTTTTCTGGATGCAAAAACTAAATAGCACTTTTTTTACTTCCTTGACTTCCTTTAACTATTTCTTATTTAAAATAAAAATAACAAATCAGGAAGAAAACTCATTATTTTTCGTAACTTTATGTTTAACAATGTTTTACGAAAAAAATAATGAAACCATCACACCAAACTATGACTCATTTATACGAACACTTAGGCAAAGTGTTCTATTCTATTGCGGCCATAGACAAAACCATTCGTACAGAAGAAATCAACAAACTGAAACAAATAATAAAGACCGAATGGCTTCCGCTGGAAAACAGTTTTAATGAATTTGGCGACGATACCGCTTATGAAATCGAAATTGTTTTTGACTGGCTTGTCGCCAATGAATGGGAATTAGAACAAGTGTTTCCCGACTTTAAAATTTTCAGAGCAGAACACCCACATTTGTTCACTCCGGAAATTAACGCCTTAATTCTAAAAACTGCCAACGCTATAGCTTCTTCATTTTTAGGAAAAAATAAATCAGAACACGTCTTAATAAGTCAACTAAGCACGATTCTGTTGCAATAAAAACAGCAAAAAACAATCTATTTTAATTTAAAATATCAAAGACATGAAAAGACAAACTGGCATTTGGATAGACTCCTCAAAAGCAATAATTGTTGCTCTTGATGGTGATACAGAAAAAATTACCGAAATAGATTCTGAGGTTGAAAACAGCGTACATCATAATGACGAAGGTAATAAAGGAACTTTCTCAGGAGTTCATCATGGCAATAGCGACAAAAAATTTGACGACCGAAAAAAACAAGAGCTGGATTATTTTATAAAATCAGTGCTGTCTTATGTCAAAAAATCGGATGAACTTATTGTTTTTGGTCCGGCGCAAACCAAAACTAAACTGGAACAAAAATTAATGACGGATCATTTAATTGAACCCGGAAAACTAAAAGCCGTAGAAACAGCAGATAAAATGACCTTAAACCAGATTGTGGAAAAAGTAAGACGTTTTTATAACCCTTTTGAGTATAAAGAACCAAAACCCTAAAGCAAATTTAGCTGCTATACAATAATTTAGAAACTACAACGCTTTGCAGGTTGTAGTTTTTTTATTTAAAAAAATCATTTTCCCCAATCAAAATGCTAAAGAAAACCATAAAAATCTTTCCTTTAGTAATATTTTCCTTTTCTTTATGGCCGAGATTCCAAGCGCATTGTATTTTAGATTATATTACTCATTAAACTATTTATGAAAACCGGAAAACAAAAACTAATTCTAGCAGCAAAAATACTTTTTGTATTATTTGTCACTTTAATTATTGCTTTTTATATATTTCGAGATGCCGTTTTACAACAAACAATAGCAAAAGTTTCCAATGAAATGGAAGTGGATTACAACAGCTCTTTTACGATAAAAAAAGCTTCTTTTGACGGATTATCGGGTTTGGATCTTACCGAAATAATACTGGTTCCAAAAAACAGAGACACGCTTTTTAAAATCCAAAAACTAAAAACCAGCGTCAATTTATGGCATCTCATAACGGGAGATGTTCAACTTGGAACTTTAGAAGTCCAGAACGGTTTTGTCCAGTTAGTAAAAAAAGGAAAACTGAGGAATTTTGATGCTTTTCTAAAAAAAGACAACCAAACGGAAATAAGCGACGAGAAAAGAGATTACGCCCAGTTTGCCTACAGAATAATCTCAAAAGCACTGAATTTAGTCCCTACGGATATGATCTTGGACAATCTTTCTTTTCGACTCAATGATAACGGAAAAAAAGCAACTATCAATTTCCAAAAACTGCGATTGGTCAATAAACAACTCGAAACATCTATTCAAGTTCAAACCAATACGATTTCACAACGATGGAGAATCAAAGGATTTGCCGATCCAAGAAATAAAAAAGCGGATATTCGTTTCGTCAATATTGATACTGGCGCAATCAAAATGCCGTATTTAGACGAACGTTTCAACCTGAAATCGAGTTTTGACTCTATTAGATTGAACATTCAAAACATTGATAAAGACGGTGACGAATTGCATATTGATGGCTTTATGGCTATTGCCAATTTAAAACTCAACCATCCGAAAATTGCCAGTAAAGATGTTATTCTTAAAAATGCCAAATTTGATTACCGATTCTTACTAGGCTCTGATTTTATTTCTATTGACAGCACCTCCACGGTTCAGTTGAATAAAATAAAATTTCATCCTTCCGTGGCTTACGAAACGGAGAAAGATACGATTTACAAACTCAAAGTTACTATCCCAAAAATGAAAGCGCAGGACTTTATCTCCTCGCTACCTGACGGTTTATTCACCCACTTTCAAGGAATGGAAGCAAGCGGTACTTTTGATTACAAATTGGATTTTGCGTTCAACCAAAACAAACCCAATCAGCTGGTTTTTGACAGTAAATTGAAAAAAGAAAATCTAAAAATCACAAAATACGGCGAAGCCAATCTCAACAAACTCAATGGCGAATTTGTATATCGAGCCCTTATAAAAAATGTGTTGCAGCGACCGGTTTTAGTTGGCGTAGCCAATCCAAATTATACGCCTTTAGACCAAATTTCACCGTATTTAAGAAAGTCGGTTTTAACAACTGAGGATCCTTCTTTCTTTTCGCATCGGGGTTTTATCAGCGAAGCATTCAAACAATCCATAGTCAAAAACATAAGAACCAAAAAATTCTCCCGCGGTGCCAGTACCATCAGCATGCAACTAGTAAAAAATGCTTTTCTGAGTCGGGAGAAAACAGCATCTCGAAAACTGGAAGAAATTTTATTGGTTTATATTCTGGAAAATAACCGGATTGTGAGCAAAGAACGCATGCTCGAAGTATATTTTAATATTATCGAATGGGGTCCAAATGTATATGGAATTGGCGAAGCAAGTCAGTTTTACTTCCAAAAAACACCTTCGGAATTATCGCTGAACGAATGCTTGTATCTCGCCCGAATTATTCCAAGTCCCAAGAAATTCATGTACCAGTTCAACGATCAAGGGATGTTGAAAGATTTTGCTGTAAAACAAGAATCTTTTCTAACGAATATTATGTTTCGAAGAGGGCTTTTGACTCCTGAAGACACTATTTACAAGTCCTTACCAATATTGATTTCAGGACCTGCAAAATCTTTTATCAAATTCAAAGTGCAAGATTCAACACAAATAAAAGTGGATTCCTTAGCCGTTGATGATGAATTTGATCTTTAATTCTTAAAAATAACCCTATCAGAGTTTAGAACTCTGACAAGGTTTCTTAATTTACGGTGCCGGATCTGGAATCACGGCCTGAACTTCATCAATCGCTTTTAGAATTTCATCCGAAAGTGACACTTGAATCGTATTAATATTTTCTTTTAATTGTTCCAATGTTGTCGCGCCAATAATCGTGCTCGTTACAAAAGGCTGCTGTTCTATAAATGCCAAAGACAATTCCGTTAAAGTCAGTCCGTTTTTCTTGGCGATTTCCTGATACAATCGAGTGGCTTCGGTACATTGTGCGCTGTTGTATCTGGAATACTGCGGAAACAACTTGACTCTGGCATTTGGATGATCTTCACCAGTAAGGAATTTACCGGATAAAACCCCAAAAGCCATCGGTGAATAGGCCAATAAACCAACATTTTCTCTTAGGCAAATTTCAGCAGAACCATTTTCAAAAAGTCGGTTCAATAACGAATACGGATTTTGAATCGTTTTTACTCTTGGCAGATTGTTGTATTTACTTTCCTCCAGAAAACGCATGATTCCCCAAGGGTTTTCATTAGAAAGTCCGATGTGGTTTATTTTTCCTTCTTTGACAAAACCATCTAATGTTTCCAATACATTGTGAATATTATCTTCCCAAGCATCATCCTGCACTTTGAAACCGCGTTGTCCAAAATAGTTGGTTTTGCGTTCCGGCCAATGCAATTGGTACACATCTATATAATCTGTTTGTAAGCGTTGCAAACTTTGATCCAATGCAAACTTGATACTGGCTGGTGAGAAATCTAATTTCTCTCTCATATAACCAAAATTAGGATTGGGTCCGGCAATTTTGGATGCCAAAACTATTTCTTCTCTTTTGCCTGTTTTTTTAAACCAGGTTCCAAGGATTTTCTCTGTACTTCCGTAGGTTTCCTGACGCGATGGAACCGAATACATCTCAGCAGTATCAAAAAAATTGATTCCTTTTTCTAAGGCATAATCCATTTGGGCGTGACCATCAGCTTCTGTGTTTTGTTGTCCAAAAGTCATGGTTCCAAGGCAAATTTTGCTGACTTTCACATCAGTATTGGGTAAAGTAGTATATTTCATTTTTAAGGAAATTTTATTTTATTTTCGAAAACAAAGATAAAATTAGTTTGTTGTTTAGATTGACAGTTAACAGAAAATTGAGAAACGTTTATTTAAGATTAAAGCTGATATTTAAAAAAATAAAACCGCTAATTCGCAAATTAAAAACCTTCAATCGAAAGATGAAATTTGAGAATTTGCGGTTGAGAATTTATTCTTACCAAAAAAGGTCCAAAGCATAAACTCTGAACCTTTCTATCTTTGAAACTTTACTCTTTTTTAATTTATCTCGTTCAACATTTTAGAAATTTCGTCTAATCTCGGTGTAAGAATAATTTCGATTCTACGATTTTTCGCTTTTCCTTCGGCGGTTGAATTGCTTGCTAAAGGCGAAAACTCTCCTCTTCCGGCGGCCGTTAAATTTTGTTTGCTGATTTTTTTGTTCTCGCTCAAAATAGCAACAATTGCTGTCGCTCTTTTGGTCGATAAATCCCAGTTATCCGCAATTGGTCCTGAAGCTGTGAACGCATCATCATCCGTATGACCTTCAATAAGAACTGATATATCCGGGTTGTCACCCAAAACTTTACCAACTTCAATTACTGCCTTTTTCCCTTCGGAGCCTACAGCCCAACTTCCCGAATTGAAAAGTAGTTTGTTCTCCATAGAAACGTACACTTTTCCGTTTTTTTGTTCCACTGTCAACCCTTTTCCTTCAAAACTGTTCAAGGCTTTAGATAAGGTTTCTTTTAGTTTTTTCATGCTGGCTTCTTTGGCAGCAATCAAATCTTCTAATTCTTGCAAACGTTGTGCGCTTTTGCTCAATCGCTCTTGTTCTAATGCCAATGCTTTTCCTTTCTCGTCTAATTGATCCAGCAAATCACGGTTTTTCTTCATGTTGCTTTGTAAAGCGTCGCTGCTATTTTTTTCTAAAGCGGCGTAGGAATCCTGCAAGACTTTAAATTTATTTTGAGCCGCTGCGTAATCTGCTTTCAATTTATCCAGCTCCGCTTTGGATTTGCTCAAATCTGATGTTAAACCGTCGCGATCTAATTCTAATTGGTTTTTAGCTTTTAGCAAATCGGTATTTTCATCTGCTAAATTTCTGTTTTCTTTTTTTAAATCGGTGAATTTACTTTCTAAGTCGTTGTATATTTTCTTAGATACACAGGAGGTTGAAAGCGCCAATACTAATAATCCGATGGAAACTCTTTTAATCATTTTGATGGTATTTATGTTGTTTCTATTGTTCTTTTGAAAGCAAAAATTCAAATTGCATTCGAATGCCCTAGCCCCGATAAAAGTGAAAATCCTTGTTGTTTTTTCTTTAAAAACAACAAGATTGCAATCTCGTCTTTAGGACGAGACGGGAAATTGCTCCAGATTATTCGATTTCTACCAAAATTGGGCAATGATCCGAATGCACCGCATCTGATAAAATAACGGCTCTTTTTAATTTATGTTTTAAAGAATCGCTGACTAAATTATAATCGATGCGCCAACCCTTGTTGTTTCCTCTGGCTCCGGCGCGGTAACTCCACCATGAATATTGGTGCGGCTCACTGTTGAAATGGCGAAAACTATCGACAAATCCGGACTTCATAAATCCATCGAGCCAAGTTCTTTCTTGGGGTAAAAACCCGGATACATTTTTGTTTCTGATAGGATCATGAATGTCGATTGCCTCGTGGCAAATGTTGTAATCCCCGCAGATAATTAGGTTTGGCGTTTCTTTTTTGAGTTCGTTGATGTACGTTTGAAAATCATCCATAAACATGAATTTATGATCCAATCGATCGATATTTGTCCCCGATGGCAGGTACAAACTCATCACAGAAAACCCATCAAAATCAGCGCGAAGGTTTCTTCCTTCGAAATCCATGTGGTGAATTCCGGTTCCATGAACCACATTATTGGGTTTAATTTTTGAAAGTATAGCCACGCCGCTATAGCCTTTTTTGGTTGCTGAATAGTAATATTGGTACGGATAGCCCGCTTTTGCTATATCTTCGACTGGGATTTGGTCTTCGGTTGCCTTAATTTCCTGAAGGCAAATAATATCCGGATTTGCGTGTTGCAACCAGTCAATAAATCCTTTTGAAATGGCTGCTCTGATTCCGTTTACGTTGTATGAAATAATTCTCATTAAAGTGTTTTTTGAATTTCTTCCGAAAAATTATTTTTTGCCTGCGGTTGTCAGGAACCCACTTTTTTATTTTCTCGGAAAAAATTATATTGTTTGAATGTGGATTTCAAATGTAACAAAAAAGTAGAAGTTTGATTCAGAAAAATAGAGAAAATGGAGTTTTTTGCTATCTTTGTTTCTTGCTCTAAAAAAACAAAAAATACATGGGTTTAGTAACCGCGAAAGAAGTTGCAAAAGCAATAAATGCAGACAAGTACGGAGTTCTGGGGACTTTTTCTGGCTGGATGCTGATGAAGGTGCTAAAAATATCAACCTTAAACAAAGTGTACGACAGAAATAAACATTTAAAAGACGTTGCGTTTTTAAATGGAATATTAGATGATTTACAAATAAAATTTGAAATTCCGGAAGAGGATTTAAAACGATTGCCAAAAGAAGGCGCTTATATCACCATTTCAAATCATCCGCTAGGAGGAATTGATGGTGTTTTATTGTTGAAATTAATGCTCGAAAGAGAACCAAATTTTAAAATTATTGCCAATTTTCTTTTGCATCGCATTGAGCCTCTCAAGAAATACATTATGCCGGTGAATCCTTTTGAAAACCATAGGGATGCCAAATCAAGCGTGGTGGGAATTAAAGAAACCCTGCGTCATTTAAGCGACGGAAAACCATTAGGAATGTTTCCAGCTGGAGAAGTTTCTACGTACAAAGACGGAAAATTAATGGTAGACAAACCGTGGGAAGAAGGCGCTATCAAAGTAATTAGAAAAGCACAAGTACCTGTTGTTCCTATTTATTTTCACGCAAAAAACAGTCGATTATTTTATTTGCTTTCTAAAATAAGCAGCACTTTTAGAACAGCAAAACTGCCTTCGGAAGTGTTTAGCCAGAAACATCGCGTGATTAAAGTGCGTATCGGTAAACCAATTTCCGTAAGCGAACAAAACGAACATGCTACGATTGAGGAATATTCGGAATTTTTGAGAAAGAAAACCTATATGTTAGCGAATCCTTTCGAAAAAGAAAGCAACTTTTTGCCGACACCCACTTTAAAAATTCCTAAAAGTCCAAAGAAAATTGTTACAGCCGCAAGTCAGGACAAAATGATCAAGGAAGTTGATGCGTTACGCAGCACAGATTGCCGACTTTTACAAAGTAAAAATTACGAAGTTTTCTTTGCAAGAGCATCTAAGATTCCTAACATCTTGCACGAAATTGGCCGTCTTCGAGAAATCACTTTCAGGGAAGTGGGCGAAGGGACAAACGAACCTATTGATTTAGACAAACACGACCAATATTATCATCATCTTTTTTTATGGGATGCTGATGCCAATAAAATTGCGGGTGCGTACCGAATGGGATTGGGTTCAGAAATTTATCCGAAGTATGGAATAAATGGTTTCTACCTCAACGACTTATTCCGATTTGAACCTGAATTATATGATATGATGCACAAATCCATAGAAATGGGTCGTGCCTTCATCATTAAAGAATACCAACAGAAACCAATGCCTCTTTTCCTGCTTTGGAAAGGGATTATGCACACAACATTGCGTTACCCGGAACATAAATTTTTACTGGGTGGCGTGAGTATCAGCAATCAATTTTCAGATTTTTCGAAATCACTGATGATTGAATTCATGAAGTCCAATTATTATGATCCGTATATTGCGCAGTATATTCACCCGAAGAAAGCGTATAAAGTAAAACTAAAAGATGCCGACAAAGATTTCATTTTTAACGAAACCGAATCGGATTTGAATAAGTTTGATAAAATTATTGACGAATTGGAACCCGGAAGTTTGCGTTTGCCGGTTTTGATTAAAAAATACATCAAACAAAACGCAAAAGTAGTAGCCTTTAATGTAGATCCATTGTTTAACAATGCTGTCGATGGATTGATGTACATCAGAATTGCAGATATTCCGGAAAGCACCATGAAGCCCGTAATGGAAGAGTTTCAGGCTGAACTGGAACGAAAATTAAATGACAAAGACGATTAATAAAAAGTTGAAACATATAAAAAATCCCGTCTCGTCTTTTTAGGACGAGACGGGATTTTTTATGTTTAGTTTATCTCCAGATAGATTCTTTCAAAATGGAATCTAAAGAATTGTTTTTTATAAAGAAAATAAGTCTTACGATGTGATATCCAACAAGGAAAAAACCCAAACCATATGCCAGTCTTTTATTATACATAACAGTATTAAAATACTCCTTTTTAGTAATCAATTCCATGGTCAATACAAAAATACTGACAACACTAAACACAATTACAAAAGGACCCAATATATGATAGCTAACGCTCTTGTAAAAATCTCCCTGATAAAAATAAACCAATGATTTTGTAATCCCACAACCTGGACATGGAAAGCCAGTAATCATTTTAAAAGGACACAAAGACTGATCCGTCTCAAGATGATTATCTCCATTGAAAAACATTAAAAAAAACGGAATCATAAGCGTTAGAACTGCGCCTATAATTCCGTAAATTTTACGTTTATCTTTAGTATTAATTGTATAATTTATTGATGTCATTTTGAACTATCATTGCAGCAATCATTGGAAAGAAAAGCCCTAAAATAAGTAACAAAACTGTATCGTCTTTTTGGGCTGAACCAGATCTATGATATACATCCGGAAGTCCGTCTCTACCTGCTAAATAAAAGAAATAAATATTTACAGGATAGCAACAACCTGCAAATATGGCAATTGGTTGTGAGATAACTTCTCGCTCAGAAACTGCATTAAAAACTTCTGCAACTTTAATGTTCCAATAGATTAAATACAATCCACAGGTTAAAAACCCAAAAATTAATACTAATACTGGATCTACTTTAAATACTGGAATAGGTTTCCTTGGAGTATTCCAAGTTTCTTGTACGATTTCTTCCATTTTGGTTTGGTTAAATTTAAGTTAGTAAATATTAAAAATTTATTGAAATGCTTTATCGATTGGTTCCCAAAGTTCTATCTTATTCCCTTCAACATCCAGAATCCATCCAAATTTTCCATACTCATAAGTCTCCATATCACCCACAATTGTTACACCTTCATCCGATAATTTTTCTAATAATTTTTCTAAATCATCCACTCTGAAGTTTTGCATGAACTGTTTCTCGCTTGGTGCAAAATAAGCAGTGTCATCTGCAAATGGCGACCATTGAGTAGAACAATCATTTCCATCTTTGTCTTTCCACCAAAAAGTGGAACCATATTGATCCGTTTTTAAACCCAGGTGTTTGCCGTACCAAGCTACCAATTCTTTTGGATTTTTTGATTTAAAAAAGAAACCGCCAATTCCCGTAACGCGTTTTTCCAGCTCGGTATCTTTGGCTTGACCAAAATACTTTGCTTTTATCTTATCAACGATTACTTGCGCTAATCGTTCATGGCTTTCGAATGTCCAACCAGCAATATGTGGACTCAGAATCACATTCTTAGCTTTCAACAAATATTGAAAAGCTTCAGGAGTATTTTTATCGTGAAAAAGTGTTTCGAATGACAACTTCTCGTATTCCAAAACATCTAAACCAGCTCCGAGAATTTTACCGGATTGCATAGCGGCAACCAAATCGGCAGTGACAATATTCTTGCCACGAGAGGTATTTATAATCCAAAAAGGTTTGGTGAATCCATTGATAAAATCACTGTCAACCATTTTATCCGTTTCGGGAGTCCACGGAATATGCAGGCTTACTACATCTACTTTTTGCTGGAATTCTGCTAATGAAACCTGCTTTGCATTGACATCGCCTACATTTACCTGAATATCATAACAAAGGACTTCAACATCAAAACCACGGAGTTTCTTAGCAAATGATTTTCCCATGTTTCCGTAACCTATAATCCCAACTATTTTTCCGTCGAGTTCATGACCGCGGTTGCTTTCACGGTTCCAATGTCCGGAGCGTATCTCACTATCTGCTTCATTCAATTTATTAAAAAGGGATAAAATCATTCCCAATGTATGTTCGGCAACAGCATTTCGATTTCCTTCCGGAGCAGCGATAAGCGTAATGTTTTTGGATGCTGCATAGTCGCAATCGATACTTTCTAATCCGGCTCCAACGCGCGCAATGAATTGTAAATTAGTGGCTTTGTCCAAAAATGTTTTGTCAATCTTGAAACGGCTTCGGATAACAATACCCTGATACTCTTGAATTTTGGCTTCAATTTCCTCTTTTGACGAGGTGAAATCGCTGTGATTTATAAATCCAGAATGCTGCAATTGATCCCAAAGTAAGGAATTATTGCTATCGATATGAAGGATTTTGATGTCCATAAAATGTACTTTTTTAATACTTCAAATTAACAAAAAAATTACGGTTTATTGTTTTATCAAAGAAAATTAGCTCATAAAATCGTAAATTAGCATTCTCAATTTTTATTATAAATCGTATGCTTATAATAAATGAAAACCGAAAAATGAAATTAACGAAAACATTCAACGCTTTTTTCGAAAGCGAAAAAGCCGGTGGACTCTTATTACTTTTTGTAACAATACTCTCTCTTTTATTAGCCAATTCTCCCGTTCAAACCGAATATATTGCATTTTGGGAAACCAATATTGGCAGCCATTCCATAACACATTGGATCAATGACGGTTTAATGGCTATCTTTTTTCTACTCATTGGTTTAGAATTAGAACGTGAAATGTATCAAGGAGAACTATCCAGTATAAAAAATGCGGCTTTACCTATTTTTGGAGCCTTGGGCGGAATGGTTGTTCCTGCCGGAATCTTTTTACTGTTTAATTTTGGAACTATCACACAAAATGGAGCCGGAATCCCTATGGCGACAGATATTGCTTTTGCTATTGGAATCCTGTCACTTTTAGGAAATCGTGTTCCTACATCTTTGAAAGTATTCCTGACTGCGCTTGCCGTAATCGATGATTTAGGCGCTATTATGGTAATTGCCATATTTTACACGGACACTATTGCTTATCTAAATTTATTTATCGCTTTTGCTATTATGGGTGGTTTGTTTATCCTGAACCGAAGAAAAGTACACAGTCTTATTCCTTATTTGATTGGTGGAGCAGCGATGTGGTATTTCATGCTAAATTCAGGAGTGCATGCGACAATAACCGGAGTATTATTAGCCTTTGTAATTCCTTTTGGAAATGGAGGCAAAAAAACATCTTCGTACCGATTACAGCATTTTTTACACAAACCAGTGGCGTTTTTTATTCTTCCTTTGTTTGCCATAGCAAATACGTGCATTGCCATAAATTCAGATTGGCATGAGGGATTGAATCATCCCAACACAATTGGAATTATGCTAGGGCTTGTTGTGGGAAAACCATTGGGAATCTGGTTGTTTTCACTACTGGCGGTTAGTTTAGGAATTTGTACGCTGCCAAGAGATCTAAAATGGAGCAGTATTCTAGGCGCAGGAATGCTGGGCGGAATAGGTTTTACAATGTCTATTTTTATTACACTCCTTGCGTTTAAAAATGATGGTGAAGAAGTAATCACGTATTCCAAAATTGCGATTCTAATTGCTTCATTCATTGCCGGAACCATTGGTTTCTTATGGTTAAAATTTAATTTGAAACCTGCTAAAGTAAAATAAGCACAACCTAATTAAATAAATTAAAATCAATCTAACCTTTTTAGTTTTGTAATTTTTTACTTATTTTTGAAAATGGAAAAAACAATTAACGATTTTAGCTTTGGTCTACTTTTATGGCAACTATTTACAGTGTTTTTTTTAGTTGTAATTCTCTATTTTGCAATTAAACTGTATAAAAAAATTATCAAATATTTAGAAAAAAATTCTTAATCATACAATATAAAATCAAAAAAGGCTGTCCAAAAACAGCCTTTTTATTTGTATATCGGTAACATAATCTAAATCTCTGATCGCTTTCTATTTTCCTAAAAGGTATATCCTATTCCTATATGCAAATAAGGAATGTATTGATTTCTATTATACGCTCCATCTACATTCTGCACATTACCATTAACTGAATTCTCTTTCAAATACACCACACGATACCCAAACCCTAAAGCAGTCTCATAAGTGAAATGATTTCCTATTTGGCGTTTTAAACCCCAAGTGGGAACAATAGCTAAATCAGCCGTTTTGGTTACGTTATCCGCTAAATTAATTACAAACCAGTCTGGGTGATAACTTGTTCTGATTGAAACATAATTGCCGCTATTATTGACTGTTTTTTTACCTTTTGCATTCCTTTTTTCCAGATTGTAATAATATCTTGGTTCTACTGTTAGTACCGGTTGCAAAATAAAACCGGCGCCATCGTAATGATCTCCAACCGTAAAATCGTTCTCAAGACCAATTTCACTTCGTAATGCGATGCTACTTGACAATTTGCTTTCATTGTTAAACCAAATTCCGGTGTGTACTCCAAATCCGGTTTGTATTCCAAAAATTGATTTTTCAACGGGTACTTCTTGAGCATTTGCATTTAGATTGAATGCTAAAATCAGGACTATTATTACTTTTTTCATTTAGTCTGTACTTGTTCTTTAATCTTTTAACTCGATTTCTGTTTACTTATTAGTCCAATAATCAACTACGGTAACTTTATCTGGTGCCGGACTCAAAACAGCCACAAAAGCTTTGTGATCCGGATGAATCAAATACGCATCTCTATCAGCTTCACTGTTGAAAGTCAAGACAAAACAATGTGTCAAACCATTATTCAAGTTTTCAGGACTGTTATTAATTCCCCATTCATACGCTTTGATCAATTTGATTTTATGCTCCAAGTTCCCAAAAGCAGTTACCACTTTGTCAATTGCTACTGCATCTGTACCGGGTTTCCAACCAAACATAACAACATGTCTGAGCACTTGTTTTTGTTTATTTTGTTGTGCACTTACGGTATAGCTTGAAATTAGAATAAGTGTTAAAATCAGTAGTTTTTTCATAATAATTTTTTTTCAAATATAGGATTTATTTGAATGTTTTATACTAAAATGAAATATCGATATTTACGAAGTTTAGGTAAAAAATTTACGAAGCAAGTTTTTTAATTTTTTGGGGGCATTTTAAAAAATTGTTCTGCATTTTTATAAAATATTTTTTCTTTTTGTTCCGAAGATAAAAAATCAAGTTTATTTACAGACTCTATCATTTGTTTAATATTTCCATTATCGGATCCAAACATTAATCTGTTCTCCAAACCTGCATCTATTAATCTTTTCATTGTGGTGTAAAAATCTTTGTAAGGAATATTGTCTGGATTTGCAATAACAGAAATATCTGTGTATACATTCCAATAAACGCTCATAATACCAACCGTTTCCTCGATAAAAGGATAGCCGGAATGCATTATCCAAATTTTTAATTTTGGGAATTTCAGTATTAAATCTTCCATTAAGATTGGACTACCTAAACCAACTCTAAAATTTGGAAATCCATGATTTGGACCTGCTAAACCTGTATGAATGCCAACCGGTAGATTGTATTTTTCTGCTAACGCATAGTAAGGGTATAACAATTTATCCGATGGTGAAATCCCATAATACTGGCTTAATACCTCTCCAATAAAATCAATTTTACCATTATTAATTTGCTGTTCTACCCATTTAATATCAGGTAATTCCTTTCCGTTTGCAAAGCAAAGCTGGTTGCTATATGGCACTTTCCCATTTGGACATGGCAACATTAACCCATGTAATAATTCAATTTTGAATTTATTTCGATATGTATTTTGCAAATCCCATGAAGAACTGATTGCAGCTTTGTAAACACCTGAAGTTTCTAATTGTTGCATTTGAATATCAGGATTTGTCTCTCCGTGGATATGTGTGTCAAACACTTTTTGAGAGTAACCATTATAAAATCCAAAAAGAAATATGATGAGAATTAGTATTAATTTTTTCATGTGATTTCATTTTACTTTCGGTTTCACAATATTGTATTTTGGTTCGTATGCGCATTGCAGGCAACTGTAAATATACGCATGTTTTAAAAATACAGCAACACTAAAGACTTGACAATAAATTATTTACAAATACATACAATAAAAATGAATTTACAAACAAAGCTATCGCGAATGATTGCTGATGTAGAAAACTGAATACAATATCAATCGGGTTCGCGTGAAGGATAGCAGCTAGCTACCGAAGTAGCGCGAATAGCCAGACCTCATTACAAAAAAGGGTCCTCTCAACGTTACGCTGAGAAGACCCTTTTTGTAATGAGGGCACGCCCAAATGACGTTTATCCCTTGATTTGTTTCAATGAAGTTTTGATTCCTCGTATCAAAGACGAACTGAATCCATGCATTTCCATTTCGTTCAATCCGGCTATGGTACAACCTTGTGGTGTGGTGACACGGTCAATTAATTGTTCCGGGTGTACTTTTTCTTCCAACAGCATTTCGGCAGCTCCTTTTACAGTTTGTGCTGAAATGGCTAATGCGGTCTGCCAGTCAAATCCTATTTCGATTCCGGCTTGCATCGATGCGCGAATGTATCGCAACGCAAAAGCAGTTCCGCTAGCCGCAAGAACGGTTGCTGCATCCATTAATTTTTCGTCAATAATAGGAGCGGTTCCCAAACTCTGAAAAAGAGAAACTACATCTTGTGCTTTCTCTTTGTCTTTTTCGTGGAACGCAATACAGGTTGCTGATGCGCCAAACTGTGCCGCAATATTAGGCATGATTCGGATGGCACTATTAGCAGCACCGATTTTGTTTTGTAAATTTTCTATGGACAATCCACTCACTGCCGAAGCGATAATTTTATTTGAAATTACCGGAAGGATTTCGGCTAAAACGGTATCTACTTGGTACGGTTTTATGGTCAAGATAATGACATCGGCTTCCTGAATCTGATGGATGTTATTAGTGGAAACCTTAGCGCCCAATTTTTCAAGATAAAGAATGCTTGATGTGTTTCTTCTAGTTACGGTAACTTGATTTTCTGGTGAAAATTTTGATAGTCCTAATGCGATAGAAACACCTAAGTTTCCGCCGCCAATGATGTGTACTTTCATGCTGGTTGTGGTTTTTCCTCTCCCCAACCCTCTCCAAAGGAAAGGGAGCCAATATGGGAAAGTGTTAGTTTTGATTATTTTTTTAGATTCTGTATAAAATATTTGAATCCAATTTATTTTAAATTATTTACAACTTTTCTTTAATTTCTGTTCCGTTTTACTTCACAAAAATTAAAATAACCTTTTGAAATTCTGCCTTTTAATTTTTTTCCTCTTTGTTCTATTCTCTTTGTTCTTTGCTTTCCTAAAACCCCAAAATCATTTTTGCTATCGAAAAATAAATTAGAATTCCGCAAATATCATTACTGGTTGTGATGAACGGCCCGGTTGCCAATGCTGGGTCAATTCCAAATTTATCCAACAATAACGGAACAAAAGTTCCTATTAACGATGCAATAATAATTACCGACATCAATGCTATAGTAACAATAACGCCAATGATCAATTCGACATTCAACAGAAAATGACTTCCTAAAAACAATATCGTAGCCAAAATCAGTCCGTTTAATAAACTTAATGACACTTCTTTGACCAATCTATTAAACAAGGATCCGCTCAACGTATTGTTAGCCAAACCCTGTACTATAATTGCTGATGATTGTACCCCAACATTTCCTGCCATTGCGGCAATAAGTGGTGTAAAAAAGAACAAATTTCCATGTTCGAGCATCGCGCCTTCAAATAACCCCAGTACTTTTACGGAGATAAAACCACCCAAAAGAGCCAAAACCAACCAAGGTAATCGTGCTTTTGTATGTTCAAATATGCTGTCATCCGCTTCAACATCTTGCGAGATACCTGCTGCCAACTGGTAATCCTCATCGGCTTCATCCTTGATTACATCTACAATGTCATCAATGGTGATTCGGCCCACTAAGCGACCTAATTCGTCCACTACCGGAATGGCTTCTAAATCGTATTTTTGCATGATTCGTGCCACCTCAACATCTTCTGTATCTACTTTAACCGAGTTTAATTTTCGGATGTAAACATCGCTCACTGGTGTTCTGGAAGAAGTGGTCAATAAATCCTTGAGGGACAAACGTCCTTTCAATCGGTCTTCATCATCCACCACATAAATAGAATGGACTCTGGAGATATTTTCGGCCTGAATGCGCATTTCTTTCACACAGGTTAGTACATTCCAATTTTCATTGACTTTAACCAATTCCTTATGCATGATTCCACCTGCGGTGTCTTCGTCATAACGCAATAAGTCAACAATATCTTTGGCGTGCTCCACATCCTGAAGCTCTGATATTACTTCGGCTTTCAAATCTTGTGAAAGCTCCGCAATAATATCGGCTGCATCATTCGTTTCCAGCTCATCTAATTCTTCTGCAATCTCTTTTGCCGAAAGCCTGCTTAATATATTCTCCCGCAAATCATCTTCCAGTTCCAGAAGAATTTCGGCGGTTTTTTCACTGTCTAATACTTTAAAAATATAGGTCGCCTCATTAAAATCAAGCTCATCCAGAATTTCAGCAATATCAGCATGATGCATATCATTCAATAACACTCCCAGTTGCTGGTCGTCTTTACTTTGAATGAGTTGCTCTAATTCCTGAATTAATTCTTTGCTGATTTTAAACTCCATCGGCTTCTATTTTTTGGGTGAGTGCTATGAACTGCTCTACATTTAATTGTTCTGGTCGAAGGTTGAAAATTTCATCTTCTCTCAAACTATCCGACAAATTTAAGGTTTTTAAACTATTTCGTAACGTTTTGCGTCGTTGTTGAAAAGCCGTTTTCACTACCGTAAAAAACAATTTTTCGCCGCAAGGCAAACTGTAATCTTTCTTCCTGCGCAAACGTAAAACTCCTGACTTTACCTTTGGTGGCGGAATAAAAACATTTTCATCAACCGTAAATAAATATTCCGCATCATAAAAAGCCTGAACTAAAACTGACAGAATTCCATAGGCTTTTGTTCCCTTTTTTTCGCAAATACGTTGTGCCACTTCTTTCTGGAACATTCCCGCAAATTCCGGAATCTGATCGCGGTATTCCAAAGTTCTAAACACAATTTGTGTCGAAATATTATACGGGAAATTCCCAATAATAGCGAATTGTTTCCCTTCGAAAATATCGTTGATATTGTATTTTAAGAAATCTTTAGAAATGATTCTGTCTTTTAATTTTGGATAATTTTGGTCCAAATACGTCACTGATTCCGTATCGATTTCTATAACGTAGGTGTTCACCGGTTTATCCAACAAATATTTTGTCAAAACTCCCATTCCCGGACCTATCTCTAATACATCATCATATCCTTCTAAGTTCAACGTGTCGGCAATGTCTTTTGCAATGCTTTCATCTTTCAAGAAATGTTGTCCGAGGTGTTTTTTGGCTGTTACTTTTTCCATGTTTTTTGTTTTGCCACGAAGGCACTAAGGCACAAAGTGTATTTTATTTCAAATTGGAGATCGCAGATTGCGACTTCAAGATTGTGGTTCAAAACGACAATCTGAATGTGATTGCTTCGTTCCTTGCAATGACTCTAAAAATCTGCAATCAATTCTAATTCTGTTCTAAAAGCAAGCATTTTGTCTCCAAATAATTTTAATCCTTCTTCGCGAAAAGCCGGTGCATCTTCCTGGTAATATTTCTCCAAAGTTTCTTTGCTGTCCGTTGCATATTGAACCGAATAGGTTACTCCGCCCATTTCTTCTTCAATTAAAACCCGTACCATTCTTGCCGAAGAGAATTTTCCTGTAGCCAAAATTTCGGGAATGTGTTTGTATTGCATCCAAATCATCCATTGATCGTGAACGCTTTCATGTATGTTTGTGGTAACGTTATATAATATCATTTTTTTTGTTTAACTGGTTAATTGTTTAACTGGTTAATCGATTCGACAATTAAACAGTTAAACTTTTTTACAAATTAGTATCTCCTCGCAATTGTCTGAATTTTTTCCTGGCTTCCACAAAATAAATACTGTCCTGATGATTGAACAATACCTTTTCATATAGTGGCTTCGCTTTTTCAGGTAACGATTGCTTGTTATATATTTCTGCCGAAAAATACAACGCTTCGTCTATGTAAATTCCGTCGCTATGTTGGTCGATAATCATTTGGTATTGGCTTAAAGCCAAAGCAAAATCACCTTTCTTTTCATATATTTTCCCTAATCGCAACAAGGTTACAGCCTCTATTTCTTGTCCTTTATAGTTTTTCAAAATCGTCTGAAACTGTGCTACCGCTTCCTGATTCCTGTTTTGATACAACAGATAATCTCCTTTGGCAAATTGCTTTAAAGCCGTTTGTGTCGAATCAGCAACAGTATTGTCATTGATTAACAGAAAATATTCCAAAGCATCATTCGCAATCAACTGCGTATTGGCTGATTTCAATTCCTTAAATTGTTTCAACGCCCACGCAAAATCGGTTTTGAAATAACTGGTTTTTGCTGCTTTCAGACTGGCTTCATGTGCCATTACATCATTCTTCAAATCCAATTCAATCTGTGAATAATAGATCAAAGCCTGGTTGAATTTTTCTTCGTAAAGCAAAATATCTGCCAGTTCCATTTTGGCATTAGCCACTTCATAATCATTCAATTGCAATTCCAGCGCTCTCTTAACTATTACTTTTCCTTCTTCCGGTTTTTTCAATTTAAATGCCGTGAAATGTGCCTGAATCAGCTGCAAAGATAAGGTAAAAGGACTTATTTCGAATTGTTTCAACAAACCATCTAATTCTGTGCTGATGGCTGCAAAGTCATTTTCGGATGCTTTTTCAATTTTCATGGTTACCAAATAAGAATTCGCTTGGATCAGCAATTCTAAATCTTGTGTGTTTTCCAATACAAATCCCAAAATTTCTTTAGCCGCTTCCTGATTCTCTTCTTCAATAGCCAGTTGCCCTAAATTTACAATATTGGCAAGCGATTCCGGATTACGTTTGTAAATGGCTTTTTCCTGAATAAAAGCTTTTTCGAACTCTTTTTGCTGTACATAAAACCAGCTCAAATAATGATTCCAAAAGAGGTCTTGATTTTTCTGGGTTCTTAAAATCAGCGCTTTCCGTAATATTTCATTGAAGTTTGCGTCACCTTCATCAACCATAAAACGAACCAGTTGATTTTGGATTCTAATGGAGTTTTGAGGATTCGCAAACGCTTCGTCCAGAAAGGTGGAAATCATCATTTCCATATTAGACAATTGACCGTAAAGCAACCCTATTTGATAATTGAAATTAAAATTCGGTTCTAGTTCTGTAGCAGTTTGATAGGATTTCAGCGCATATTCGAGCAACACTTTTCTCTCAAAAGCATTTGAAATTCCGTAGACTTCATTTGGATTTTTTCTGATTCGGTCTAATGCCTGATCGTAGTAAATCTTAGCTTTGGCATCATTTTTTTGCAACTGAAAATTATACCCTAATTCCACCAGAAGATTCCCTTGATTGTACTTGTCAAGTCGTTCTTGAATGGCTTTTTCGGCACTTTCAAATTGTTGCAATTGCTGCGAACAGTCTATTATTCTTAAAAAATATTGGGAGTTTAACGGAATCTCTTGCAGCAACTCTTCATAACTGATTTTTGCTTTTTCAAAATCGCCTTTGTCATAATAATACTGCGCTAATTGTTCGTTTTGTGAAAAACAAACTAATGAAAAAAACAGGGTAATATGTAGAAAGAGTTTTTTCATTGTTTCAATTGCAATTTGTTTCGTCAAACATCTCTTTTTTAAACAGATAAGTCATATAATTTTACAAAAAATTATATGACTTATCTGTTGAAGATTTTTAGTTTATAATATCAAACCCGCAATACGGACGCAAAACCTCAGGAATTACAATTCCTTCCGGAGTTTGGTAATTTTCTAAAATTCCTGCCAAAACTCTTGGTAAAGCCAATGCGCTTCCGTTTAAGGTGTGAGCCAATTGGTTTTTTCCGTCTTTGTCTTTGAAACGCAATTTCAAACGGTTGGCTTGGAAAGTCTCAAAGTTAGAAACTGAACTGATTTCTAACCAACGATCTTGCGCCGTAGAAAAAACTTCGAAATCATACGTCAAAGCTGAAGTGAAACCCATATCGCCACCACAAAGTCGCAATATTCGGTATGGTAATTTCAATTCCTGTAATATATTTTTAACGTGTTCTACCATTCCGTCCAAAGCTTCGTATGATTTATCAGGATGCTCTACACGAACGATTTCTACTTTGTCAAATTGATGCAAACGGTTCAATCCACGAACGTGTGCGCCATAAGAACCTGCTTCTCTACGGAAACATGGTGTATAGGCCGTTGTTAAAACGGGTAATTCATTTTCGTTTAAGATTACATCTCTAAACAAATTCGTTACCGGAACCTCAGCCGTTGGAATTAAATATAAATCATCGGTTTTATCATGGTACATTTGCCCTTCTTTGTCCGGCAATTGTCCCGTTCCATAAGCAGATGCTTCATTTACCATGTGCGGCACCTGAACTTCATTGTACCCTGCAGCCGTATTTTTATCCAAGAAATAATTGATCAAGGCGCGTTGTAATCGTGCTCCTTTTCCTTTATACACCGGAAATCCTGCGCCTGTGATTTTTACTCCAAGTTCAAAATCGATGATGTCGTATTTTTTTACTAATTCCCAATGCGGTTGCGCTCCTTCATGCAAAACTGGAATCTCTCCTTCTTCAAAAACGTTCAAGTTTTCCTCCGGCGTTTTTCCAACAGGAACTATATCAGCAGGAAGATTGGGTAAAGTATATAATTTTTCTAAAAGTTCAGCGGCAAGCGCATCAGCCGTTTCCGCTAAAGCTTTGCTTTTTTCTTTGTTTAAAACAGTTTTTTCTTTTAGAATTGCGGCTTTCGCTTTCTCTCCGCCTTTCATCAATTCGCCAATATCTTTGGATAATTTATTAGATTCGGATAAAATGTTGTCTAGCTCCACTTGCGTAGCGCGACGTTTTTCATCCAGTTGTACCACTTCTTCAACAACACTCGTAGCATCGATGTTTCTCTTTGCCAAAGCCTTGATTACTTTTTCTTGATTCTCTCTAATAAATGCGATTTGTAACATAGCTTGATTTTTTTAACGCTAACTTTTATAATAATGGAAGCAAATTTAAGGAAATGTTTGATAGAAATGGGACAAAGTTTTGATGAAAAGTCTAAAGTCAAAAGTGATAAAGTCAAACGCTAAAATATAACGTAATTTTTACACCTCTATATTTTGAAATTAACATGTTGAAAAGACAACTGCTTACAAAACAAAAAAACTTTAAGACTTTTGACTTAGTTATTCTCTTTTAATCTCATGACCTACAAATTCTTCTAAGGTTGCAAACATGTCGTCTACAGAAAGGACTTCGAAATCTGGGTGGGTTTTTAAGAAAGTAGCATTCAAAGTAATTAGATTTTCTTCTATTTCGAAGAAAGTATCGTTGTTAAGCAAATCTCGAATAGGATTTACGCCTTCCAATTTCCCTTTCAAGAATTTGTTGAGCTTTACACTGCTCATTAGTTTTACTTTTTTGGATTGCTGTTGGAACAATTCCAAATGCTTTTCGGCGCCAATCAAAGCCAAACCTTCTTCGATTAATTCGTTTAGTGCTGCATCCCAACCGGAATTGTATACAAACTGAGCAAAATTTCCTTCGGTATATTGTGAGGTATAATAATCTAAATAATAACTCATTATAGCATCTTCGTGAATCAAATCATCGTTCACGCCTTCCTCACGCATTAAGTTGATTACCGAAATATTAGAGTGAATCACATCTTGGAGGTTCTCACTATTAAAGGCTGTTTCTGAAATAATTATTCTACCGAATTCCATAGGTTTTGTGTTTGAATATGTGCTGCAAATTTCGGGTAAATTAGTACAGAAAAGAAATACAATGTGATTTAAATGACATCAGATTCGTTACTATTCTTTTTCTGATTCATTTTTGTAACCAAAGCTTTCAAACGTAAGGCTTTTTCTTTTTTCTCTTCTTGAAGCTTAGTCTTCTTTCTATTTAGCAATTTGGTATGTAAAGCCTTATTTTTGGTGTTTTTTTCGGGTCCTTTTGCCATGATCTATACTCTTCTTTAATTACGGTTGCAAAGATAAATAAACGGATCTTAAGATTGGATTACAAACCTAACTGATAGTATGGATTTAAAATCTGCAATATTGGCTTTACAAGCATAAATTATCTATCATTTCGTATAAAATCGAAGCTATTTGCTGATTTAAGCTACTTTATTAAAACAATTGCAAATTCACATTTTAAATAGAGACTTTACCAAACAGAATAAAATTATTTGTAAAATACATATTATATGACTTTATTTGATAAGTATTTTAACACAAATAAACTTACCATGAATGATTCTAAATTACCAAAATCCCTAATTGATAGTATTAAAGACGGCAAAGTAATCCTATTCCTTGGGGCTGGTGCTGCATTTGACTCATATCATAAAAACTCTAAAAAACCTCCAACTGGTAATCAATTAGCAGATTTAATAGCTGAAAAATTTTTAGGAGACGAATATTTAAATCGAGATCTTCAGTATATATCGGAATTAGCAATTAGTGAAACCGATTTATTTACAGTTCAGAAATTTATTTATGACATATTTATTGAATTTAAACCAGGGGAACATCACAAACTAATCCCTTTATATAAATGGCACTCAATTTACACTACAAATTATGATTTATTAATTGAAGAATCGTATGAAAGATGCCATAAAAAACAACAAGAACTAGCTACGTTTATAAAAAATGGAGAAAGAATTGGAGATAAGATGATCTTTGAGAACTCAGTTATGTTCAACAAATTACACGGATCAATTACTGATATTACTAACAAAGATGTACCCCTAATATTAACCCCAGATCAATATGTAGAGCATAGAGAAAATAGAGAGAGATTATTTAAAAGACTAGAGGAGTCATCATATGAATATCCTATCCTTTTCGTAGGTTTCAGTTTTGCAGATTTAGATATAAGAAACAGTCTCAAACATCTAGAAAAAATTGGAAATGTTAGACCAAGATCATATATGGTTGGCCCGTACATAACAGATGCAGAAGAAAGACTCTATGATTCTAAAAAAATATCTTCTATAAAACTTTCATTTAAAGATTTCATGAAAGAAATA
Organism: Flavobacterium yafengii; assembly: GCF_030010375.1. GTDB lineage: Bacteria > Bacteroidota > Bacteroidia > Flavobacteriales > Flavobacteriaceae > Flavobacterium > Flavobacterium yafengii. The sequence continues at coordinate 412,045 of NZ_JASCRY010000001.1, forward strand.
CAATCAAGCATTTCTGAAAATCAAAGAATTTTAAGTAGTATAAAGAAAGATAGTTTTTTACATCCAATCTTAAATAAATTTAATTCTGACTCACCTGCGCCAAGTGACAGACTTATGCAATTCTTAGAAAGAGATGCAACCTATTTACACTCAAATTTAGCAGATAAAAATACCGATCCACGAGAATTTTACAAAGGATATTTTGAAGGTTGGGATCCAATTATTAAAAATTATGATGCTGAACGAAATATCACAGATTCAATACTATCAGAAGTCTTTTTAATCGATGAAAACCAAAGGATTTCAAAACAGGAATTATACATAATTAAAGGCAATGCTGGCTCTGGAAAAACTGTTTTATTACATAGATTAGCATGGGATGCTGCAGTAACATTTGAAAAATTATGTATTTTTTTTAAATCTGATATAAGCATAGAATATGACAGACTATCTGAATTATTTCAACTCACAAAAGAAAGAATTTATCTATTCATAGATAATGCAACAGAAAGAAATGAAGATATTGAATACATCTTTTCAAGAGCAAAAAAAGATAATTTATTAATATCTATAATATCAGCTGAAAGGGTAAATTTATGGAACATTAATGGCGAAAGTTTAAGTGTTTATTTAACAAGAGAATATACTCTTAAATACCTAAAAGACAATGAAATTATTAAGCTTATAGAGTTATTGGCTAAATATAAATCTTTAGGTTATTTACAAGGCAAAACAATTGAACAACAAAAAGACGCTTTATCCGAAAAATCTGGGAGAGAATTGTTGGTAGCATTGTATGAAGCAACTGCGGGTAAACCATTTGCTGATATTGTCATGGATGAATATAATTCTATACCCAATGAAGAAGCCCGTAATCTGTATCTATCAATTTGTATTTTTCATAGAATAGGAACATACGCAAGAGCCGGAATAATTTCGAGATTGCATGGCATCAATTTTTCATATTTTAAAGAATATCTTTTCAAACCTCTCGAATCTGTAGTGTATAGTAATCGAAATTACAACATCAATGATTATGTTTTTCAAAGTCGACATCAACATATTGCTGAACTAGTTTTTGAACAAGTATTGGTCGATTTAAATTCAAGATATGATAAATATATTAGCATTATTTCAAAATTAGATATTGATTATGATAGCGACCGTCAAGTTTTTATTGCTATGACAAATGCACGAAATCTTTTAAATGTTTTTAAGGATCCTGAAATGATTAGATCCATTTATAAAATAGCATATGATAATGTTGGTGAAATTTCATCCCTAATGCAACAGGAATCTATTTTCGAAATGAATGCAAATGGTGGAAATCTCGAAAAAGCTTCTAATTTATTAGATTTAGCCCATGAAATTGATCCGAAAAACGGATTTATTGCTCATTCCAAAGCAGAATTTTTATTACGAAAAGCAGAAAAAACCCCTCAAAGATTATTAGCTAATAATTTACTCAATAATGCTAAAGAAATTTGTAATGAAATAATCTCAAATAAAAGAAGTAAAAATATAGTTCACGCATATCATACATTATTAAAAATTTACTTACAGGAGTTGAAAATTTCAATTGACAATCAAATGGTTGATTTAATTGAAGTAAAAATTCAAGAATTCGAAAAAACGTTAAATAAAGCCAAACAATTTTACCCAAATGAAAGTTTTTTTCATGATGCAGAAGCCAGTTTCAATAAATTAATAAATAATACTCCGAAAGCTTTAGAAGCATTAAAATCTGCTTTTGATTTTAACAAAAGAAGCCCATATCTGGCTACAAGATTGAGTAATTATTATATCGAAGAAGGCAAAATAGATGAATCTTTAAATATTTTAGAATTATCACTTGCGGTAAATGAAAACGACAAGGATTTAAATTTTAAATATGCAAAATTATTAAGTGAAAAATCACCCGAAAACTATGTGAATTTAAAACATTATTTAAGAAAATCTTTCACAAAAGGAGATAAAAGATTTGATCCTCAATATTGGTATGCAAGATGCTTGTATCTTTTAGATGAAAAAGATGAATCTTTGATTTATTTTAATAGTTTAAAAGATGTTGCTTTAGATGTGAGAATTAAAAGAAAACTAAATGGCTTTATAACTCACAATGGAAAAAATAAAACATTTGAAGGAACTATAATAAAATTAGAAAATTCTTTTGGTTTTATTAAGAAAGATTTTACTGGAGAATCAATATATTTTAGCAGAAATAATAGTGACAATTTAAAATATAATTCAAGAGTTAAATTCAATTTAGCGTTTAATTATAATGGTTTAATAGCTGAAGTAACTGAATAGACATTTATTAATAAATCCCTAAGTGCCTAAACATAAACTATTATTGCTACGCAACCCACATCTCCTAGCCCTGATAAAAGCGGCATCCTATTATGCCGGGTTTCGGCACAATAGATATGGGAAATAGCAGGAAATAGCTCCAAAAAACACGAACAATTTCTCCTAAGTACGGACAAGTCTCGACTTGTCCGTATCATACCTTCTTCCCTATCATAAAAAATCTTATTTTTGCACTCAATAAAATTGAATCATGATACAGAATCCAAAAAGATATACCATTACAGCGGCATTGCCGTATACGAACGGACCGATTCACATTGGCCATTTGGCGGGTGTTTACGTGCCTTCGGACATATATTCCAGATATTTAAGATTGCAGGGAAGAGACGTTTTGTTTGTTTGCGGAAGTGATGAACACGGTGTGGCGATTTCGATGAAAGCCAAAAAAGAAGGCATCACGCCACAGGAAGTAATCGATAAATACGATGGAATTATCCGCAAATCGTTCTCTGATTTTGGAATTTCGTTTGATAATTATTCCAGAACTTCGGCCAAAATTCATCATGATACGGCTTCGGAATTTTTTAGAAAACTGTATGACAAAGGTGATTTTATCGAGGAAGTGACGGAACAATTGTATGATGCAAAAGCAGATCAGTTCTTGGCTGACCGTTTTGTGGTGGGAACTTGCCCAAAATGTGGCAACGAAGAAGCCTACGGTGATCAATGCGAAAAATGCGGTTCGACGCTGAATGCTACGGATTTAATCAACCCAAAATCGACAATAACTGGAGAAACTCCTATTTTGAAATCTACGAAACACTGGTTTTTACCTTTGGATCGTTATGAAGATTTCTTGAAAGAATGGATTCTCGTTGGACATAAAAATGACTGGAAACCGAATGTTTACGGGCAAGTAAAATCGTGGATTGACGGTGGATTGGAGCCTCGTGCGGTAACTCGTGACTTGGATTGGGGAATTGACGTTCCTGTTGAAGGTGCTGAAGGAAAGAAATTATACGTATGGTTTGATGCGCCGATTGGCTACATTTCATCTACCAAAGAATGGGCTTTGCGCGAAGGAAAAGATTGGGAACCGTACTGGAAAGACCAAGATACAAAACTGGTTCACTTCATTGGGAAAGACAATATTGTTTTCCATTGCATCATTTTCCCTGCGATGTTGAAAGCCGAAGGAAGTTATATTTTACCAGATAATGTGCCTGCGAATGAGTTCTTGAACTTGGAAGGAAATAAATTATCGACTTCTAAAAACTGGGCGGTTTGGTTGCACGAATATCTGGAAGAATTCCCAAATCAGCAAGATGTTTTGCGTTATGCGTTGACGTCAAATGCACCGGAAACTAAGGATAATGATTTTACCTGGAAAGATTTTCAGGCAAGAAACAACAATGAATTAGTGGCGATTTACGGGAATTTCATTAATCGTGTGGTGGTTTTAACCAATAAATATTACAACGGAGTTGTTCCCCAACCAAATGAACTTTCGGAAGTGGACGAAGCTACTTTAACCGAACTGAAAGCGTATCCTGCAGTAATTTCAAGTTCTCTGGAGCGTTATAGATTTCGTGAAGCGTTGAGCGAATTGATGAATGTGGCGCGTTTAGGAAATAAATATTTGGCGGATGAAGAGCCTTGGAAAGTTATCAAAGACAATCCGGAACGCGTGCAAACACAAATGTATGTGGCGTTGCAAATTGCTGCTGCTTTGAGTTCACTTTGCGAACCGTTCCTACCCTTTACAGCTAAAAAATTGTCAAGAATTCTAAAAATAGAAAGTCCGTTGAACTGGAATACTATTGCTCAAAATTCTGATTTGATTCCGGCCGGACACCAAATCGGGGAAGCAGAATTGCTTTTCGCTAAAATTGAAGACGAGGAAATCCAAAAACAGATAGACAAACTGGAAGCGACTAAAACCGCCAATACTGCTGAAAACAAAAAAGCGGAGCCACAAAAAGAAGCGATTCAATTTGAGGATTTTGCCAAAATGGATATCCGTACAGGAACGATTCTGGAAGCCGAAAAAATGCCGAAAGCCAACAAGCTTTTGATTTTAAAAGTAGATACCGGAATTGATGTTCGCACGATAGTTTCAGGAATTGCTGAAAGTTTTAAGCCAGAAGACATTGTTGGAAAACGCGTGACTGTTTTAGTGAATTTGGCTCCAAGAAACCTTCGTGGCGTAGAAAGTCAAGGAATGATTTTGATGACTACCAATGCCGAAGGAAAACTGGTTTTTGTGAATCCAGATACGGATGGCGTTGCGAATGGAGAGACAATTAATTAAGGAAGTTATAAAATGAAAATAAAAAAGCCGCAATTAGCTTTAATTGTTGGGATACTCTGCATTTCGATTTTTCCAATATTAATAAAACTTCGGTTAACTCCCGGACTAATTTCGGCTTTTTATAGAATGGCAATTGCAGCAACTTTGCTATTGCCTTATGTCATTATTACAAAAAAATTCAAGCTTCCAACAATCAAGCTGTTAATTCCTGCCATAATTTGCGGAATTTTATTTGCCTCAGATGTTGCTGTCTGGAATATTGCCATCCAAGAATCTAGCGCCACTCAGGCTTCATTGCTGACTAATTTATCACCGCTTTGGGTTGGCATTGGTTCATTTCTGTTTTTAAAAACAAAACCTGCCATCAATTTTTGGATTGGAACTCTAGTCTCATTATTCGGAATGATTATGCTGGTTGGTTTCCCGTTTTTCATCGAACTGAATTTTGACACCGCTTTCCTTTTAGCCGTATTATCGGGTATTTTATATGCTATTTACTTATTAATCAGTAAAAAAGTGCTTTCTAAAGTGGATGTGCTTTCGTTTATGGCCATCAGCCTAATTTCTTCAAGTATATATCTAGGAATTCTCTGTTTAATGCTAGGAGAACCTTTTTCCGGATTTTCTGATGCTGGCTGGCTGGTCTTGTTGATCCAGGCAGTCGTTTGCCAACTGTTAGCATGGTTATCGCTCAGTTATGCCACACAACACATGCGCGCCACAAGAGTGTCTTTGAGTTTGCTCGGTCAAGCCGTTTTGACTGCTATTTTAGCTTGGTTGTTTTTAGATGAAATAATCACACTACAAATGATTATCGGAGGAATTATTTTACTTTTGGGAATCCGAATTACCTTTTATTCGAAAACAATTTCAATGAAGAAAGTTTTTTCCAAAACAGTTAAAAGTTAAAATAAAAACCTCAATTATATCAAAATAAAATAAAAATGGAACTAAAAGTAATTGCTTTCGACGCCGATGATACCTTATGGATCAACGAAACGTATTTTGATGAAACCGAGAAGAAATTCTGTGGTTTAATGGAAGATTATTTGTCGCATCAAGGAATTTCCAAAGAATTATTTAAAGTCGAAATCGATAATTTAAAATTATATGGTTATGGAATCAAAGGCTACATTCTTTCGATGATTGAAGCGGCGATGAGTATTTCAAATAACACACTTCCCATAGAAATCATTGAAAAAATCATTCAATATGGAAAAGAATTACTGGAGAAACCGATTGTTTTATTAGATGGCGTAGAAGAAACTTTAGACGCTTTACACGGAAAATACAAATTAGTGGTTGCCACCAAAGGTGATTTATTGGACCAACGCAGAAAATTACATAATTCGGGTTTGGGTCACTATTTTCACCATATCGAAGTGATGTCGGACAAACAGGAAATTGATTATTCTGATTTGATCAAACGATTGGAAATACAACCTGAAGAATTTTTTATGATTGGCAATTCCTTAAAGTCAGATGTTTTACCGGTTTTAGCCATTGGCGGACACGCCGTTCACATTCCGTTTCATACGACTTGGGCACATGAAAAAATTGACCATAAAGTGGAACATAAAAACTTCAGTGCTTTCGAAAAAATAACAGAAGTCCTAAAAAAATTGGAATCAGAAAACCTGTTTTAAACTTTTCTAATCATTAATAAAAGTCTTTTCAACCAAAAAACACTCCATTTTAAAGTTAATATCTTCGTGTAATCTATAAAAAAAGTACAAAATATTGCTAAAATCGCCGTTCTGAACTTAGTTTATAGAATTAAAACTAATTCTTACATAATTAACTGTTTAAAATTTCTTATCTAACAATATGTCGTATTTTTGCATAAAATTATTAAAGAATAAAATTATGAAAAAAATCATACTTACGTTAGTTTTTGCTTCTGCAATGACAACTTTGAGTGCTCAAACAGAAAATGTAGAAAGCGCAAGTACTGGAACTGAATTTAACAAATGGTCTGTTGAATTAGCTGGTGGTTTAAACAAACCGATGAGACCTATGACTGCTGGATATAGAACTGCTGTTACTAGTGCTTATGTAGCTGATTTAGGTGTGCGTTATATGTTCAATAACAAATTTGGTTTAAAAGCTGATTTTGGATATAACAGTTTTAAAGAAGGTGAAAATTCAATAGGATTTGATTCTAAATACTATAGAGCTGATTTACAGGCAGTTGCTAACCTAGGAAGAATCATGAGCTTTGAAACTTGGACAAACACTCTTGGTTTATTAGGTCACGCTGGTTTTGGATTAGGTTTTGGTGAATCTGATAACTTTTCAGGAACTGACAGAATGGGTAATTTTATTGCTGGTGTTACTGGTCAAATTAAATTATCTAATAGAATTGCATTGACTGGAGATTTTACAACAATTCTTAATGCTAAACAAAACCGTACTTTTGATGGTGCAAGTACAATAGGATCTCCTGGTTTCGGCGGTGTACTTTTCAATGGTACAGTAGGTTTAACTGTTTACTTAGGTAAAAACGAAAAACATGCTGACTGGGTTATCGACCATGAAGGTAGATTTGACGCAATTGATGCTAGATTTATGGCTATCGAAAATAAAATGCTAGATTCTGATAAAGATGGTGTAGCTGATTATTTAGACGAAGAATTAAGTACACCTGCTGGCGCAATGGTTGACACTAAAGGAAGATCAATTGACAAGAACAACAATAATGTTCCTGACGAAACAGAAGCTTACATCTTAAAAAATTACGCTGCTAAAACTGGTGATACTGGTGTTGTATACGATAACGAATTGATTAAAAGTTTAATTAATGGTGGTTATGTTGCCGTTTATTTTGATTTTGACAAATCTAAACCAACTAACGTATCTACTGAAGGTATTGATTTTATCTTAACTTATTTAAGAAACAATCCTTCTGCTTCAGTTGATATTACTGGTCATGCTGACGAATTAGGAAGATCTGCATACAATGATAAATTATCTAGTGCAAGAGCTGCTAATGTAAAAACCACTTTAGTGAACGCTAAAGTTGATGCATCAAGATTGAATGTAATTGCTGCTGGTGAAGATACTTCAGTTGATAAAACTTCAGAAAACGCAAGAAAATTAGTTAGAAGAGTTACTTTCACAGTAAAATAAGCTACTTTTTTATATCAAAAAGCCCTAAAGGAAATTTCTTTTAGGGCTTTTTTTATGGCTGCTAATCTCGGTTTTAATCACACGCATAGTTCAAACATCTATTTTATGGTTTGTATGTAACAAAATGAATTTAAGATCCCTAAGAACAACAGTACTTTTAAACCAAAAATAAAACACAAAATCTTGAAAACACTTTTAGATATAGCGAACTGGTCCAGAAAAGAACATTTCCACTTTTTCAGACAATTTGAAGAACCTTTCTTTGGTGCCACTGTCGAAATCGACTGTACGAAAGCCTATGCAACTGCAAAAGCACTAAACACTTCCTTCTTTATCTATTATTTACACAAAACGTTAGTTGCTGTAAATAGTACCGAATCATTTCGCTATAGAATTTCAGATGAGCAAATATATGTTTATGACCAAATTAATGCTTCTGCAACTATTGGTCGTGAAGATGGCAGTTTTGGATTTTCTTTAATCGAATACAATGCTGATTTTGAAATTTTCACTACAAATGCATTGGCGGAAATTGAAAGAATACAAAATACGACTGGTCTTTTTACCCGAACATTTACGGATGATAATTCAATTCATCTTTCGGCGATTCCATGGCTGGATTTCACTTCATTATCGCATGCCCGAAGCTATACTTTTCCAGATAGTTGCCCGAAAATTTCTTTTGGAAAAATGAAAATTGCTGAAAACGGAAAAAGAACCATGCCAATGTCTATTCATGTACATCATGGATTAGTAGATGGCTTACATTTAGGACAATTTGTAGATTATTTTCAAGAAATTATGAATCAGTAGATTAAGTATTTTGTAACTTTACTTAAAACTTATTACCATGCTATCAAAAAACATAGAACACGCGCTGAATAATCAGATTCAGATTGAAGCTGAATCATCTCAAACCTATCTTTCTATGGCTTCATGGGCAGAAACTCATGGTTTGGAAGGAATTTCAAAATTTATGTATGCTCAATCTGAAGAAGAAAGAGTACACATGCTTAAACTAGTCCGATACGTAAATGAACGAGGTGGCCATGCTAAAGTAAGTGAATTAAAAGCACCGAAAATCAGCTACGGAACATTTAAGGAAATGTTTGAAGAACTTTATAAACATGAAATTTTTGTTTCTGATTCGATTAACAAACTGGTTGACGTTTCCTTTACTGAAAAGGATTATGCCACACACAACTTTTTGCAATGGTATGTAGCCGAACAAATTGAAGAAGAAGCTCAGGCTAAACTTATTTTGGATAAAATAAACTTGATTGGTGATGATAAAGGAGGCCTGTATCTATTTGACAGAGATATGCAACAACTAACTTTAAATAGCACACCCAAATAATCAAATACTATTTAGCAAACAACTTGATTTTAATTTTTTAGAAATTGGGTAAAAAGAAGAAAAATAAGGACAAGAAAAAGGATAAAAAAAAGTTCCTTAAAAATGGATCTGATAAAGAAAACCTCAAGTCCGAATGTTGCGAAAAATATAAAAAAGGAGAACATAAACGTTGCAAAAACTGTCCAAAATTTGATTTACGCAAAAAAGCCAAATAACCAATATCAGTCACAGTTTACGTTCTAAATAATCCATAAAAAAACCACCGATAATTGTCGATGGTTTTTTTTTGTTTGGTTTCAGTCGCAGTTTACAACATTACAATAATTGTAAACTGAATATTATTTTCCTAAAAGAAGCACATCATTTACCACTACTTCGGTAACATAACGTTTCTCCCCATTTTTATCATCATAACTTCTATGGGTTAATTTCCCTTCAACGGCAATTTCTTTGCCTTTGGTAACGTATTTTTCAATGATTTCAGCCGTTTTCCCCCAAGCTACAAGTTTGTGCCATTGGGTTTCCTCTACCTTTTCTCCTTTGTCGTTTTTGTAGCTTTCGTTAGTTGCTAATGTAAAATTGGCTAATTTTTTCCCTCCATCAAAAGTTTTGATTTCCGGATCATTCCCTACGTGTCCAATTAACTGTACTTTGTTTCTTAATGTGCTCATGGCGTGTAAAATTTAAATGTTAGTGTATATAAGTTATTTGTTGAATCATTGTTTCAAATCAACAAAGCAAAGATGCGGTGACTTCCAAAAAGTATTCGGTTACTAACTGTTTACTTTCGGTTGTAACTATTTGTAAACGTTTGTAAATGGAAAAATTTAGTTATATTTGATGGAAATCAACTTCTTATGCTAGCCAAAATAAAAAAAGTAGAATTACGAAATCTAAAAATTGAAGACTACAAGGAATTAAAAAAATCAATGGTAAAGTCCTATCCAGAGCTTGCTGATTCGTATTGGAAAGAAAAAGATATTGAAAGATTACTGGACTTATTTTCTGAAGGACAATTCGTAATTATTGCAGATAAGAAAGTGGTAGGCGCTGCCTTTTCATTAATTGTAGACGAAGTCTTAGTGGATAAAAATCCGGATTACGCTAAAATAACAGGAAATTATACTTTCTCTACACACAATCCAAAAGGGGAAATATTGTATGGAATTGATGTATTCATTCATCCTGACTACAGAGGTTTGCGACTTGGCAGACGATTGTATGATGCCCGAAAAGAATTGTGTGAAAAACTGAACCTGAAGGCTATCGTTTTTGCCGGAAGAATCCCAAATTACAGTAAATACGCCCAAGAATTGACTCCTAAAAAATATATCGAGAAAGTAAAACTAAAAGAATTACACGATCCTGTGCTTTCCTTTCAGTTGAGTAATGATTTTCACGTGATGCGGATTATGAAAAATTATCTCCCAGGAGACATCGATTCCAAAGAATTCGCAGTATTATTAGAATGGAACAATATCTATTATGATGAAAGCCCCCAATTAATAAACACCCAAAAAAGCATAATACGAATTGGATTAATTCAGTGGCAAATGCGTCCCTTAATAAATTTGGACGCTTTATTTGAACAGGCAGAATTTTTCATTGATGCCATATCCGGTTATAAAAGTGATTTCGCCCTTTTTCCGGAGTTATTTATTGCCCCACTTATGGCAGATTACAATCATTTAGCTGAACCCGACGCCATTAGAGAGCTTGCGAAATATGCAGATCCCATTCGCAAAAAATTTCAGGAACTTGCCATCTCTTATAATATTAACATCATTTCAGGAAGCATGCCCTATTTAGAAAATGGCGCTTTATACAATGTTGGATTTCTTTGTAAAAGAGACGGAACCTCTGAAATGTATTATAAGATTCACATCACCCCGAATGAAGTCTTACATTGGGGAATGAAAGGCGGCTCCCAAATTAAAACTTTTGATACGGATTGCGGAAAAATAGGAATTATGATTTGTTATGATGTCGAATTCCCGGAACAATCAAGACTATTGGCCGATGAAGGAATGAATATTTTATTTGTACCCTTTTTAACAGATAACCAAAGTGGTTACATCAGAGTCAAACATTGCGCGCAGGCCAGAGCCATAGAAAACGAATGTTATGTCGCTATTGCCGGATGCGTTGGAAATCTTCCAAAAGTGAATAATATGGATATTCAATATGCGCAATCTGCAGTTTTTACACCATCGGATTTTGCATTTCCCAGCACCGGAATAAAAGCGGAAACCACGCCTAATACTGAAATGACTTTGATTGTAGATGTGGATTTGAATTTGCTTAAAGAGCTTCATGAACATGGAAGTGCCAGAATCCTAAAAGATCGCAGAACTGATTTATACGAAATTAAAAAAATCAATCCATGAATAAAACCTGCTTAGAATGTGGAGAAAAAATTGTAGGCCGAGAAGATAAAAAGTTTTGTAGTGACGGTTGCCGTAATGCCTACAACAATAAAATAAACAAAGACAGCACTAATTTTATGCGCAACATCAACAATAAGCTGCGCAAGAATTACCGTGTTTTGTCAGAGCTAAATGTGGACGGAAAATCAAAAACTACTCGGGCAAAACTCCTGAGCAAGGGTTTCGATTTTGAGTTTTTTACCAATATTTTACAAACTAAAACAGGAAACACCTACTATTTTCTGTATGACCAAGGTTACATGCTTTTGGACAATGATTTTTACATACTAGTCAAAAAAGACCTTTAAATATCCCAATCTACTTACCTACCATGAAAAAAGATTATTCCTCCATTTTTGCCTGTTTATTTATCCTAGGGATTCTGGGGTTGATTTACTTTACCATGATGCCGCATTGGACTTCAGACGAAGAAGGTTCTCTTTCTGAATTTTCGACCAAAAGAGCTTTAAACCAAGTAGAAGCCATTTCAAAACAACCCCATTATGTAGGTTCCAAAGAACATGAAGTGGTTGCTAATTATCTCGTAAAAGAGTTGAACAAGTTAGGACTGGAAACTTCCGTTCAGGAAGGATATACCTTGAGCGATTGGGGAAATTTAGTACAATCTAAAAATATATTGGCTCGCATAAAAGGAACTTCTAACGCTAAAGCTTTGTTATTGCTTTCCCATTATGACAGCGCACCACATTCCTACTCCAAAGGGGCGAGTGACGCAGGTTCTGGTGTAGCAACAATCCTGGAGAGTATTCGTGCTTTTTTATATTCTAAAACCCCTCATAAAAATGACATTATCATTCTGTTTTCGGATGCAGAAGAATTAGGATTAAATGGCGCAGCATTATTTGTAACCCAACACCAATGGGCAAAAGAAATAGGCTTGGTGCTTAATTTTGAAGCGCGTGGTTCTTCTGGACCCAGTTATATGTTGATGGAAACCAACAAGGGAAATGCCGGATTAGTAAAAGAGTTTGCTGCCGCAAAAGCCACTTTTCCGGTTTCAAATTCCTTGATGTACAGCATTTATAAAATGTTACCCAATGATACCGATTTAACCGTTTTTAGAGAACAAGGCAATATTCAAGGGTATAATTTTGCTTTCATTGATGACCATTTTAACTATCACACAGCTCAGGACGATATCGATCATTTAAACAAAAATACGTTAGCGCACCAAGGCACGTATTTAATGCCTTTGTTAAATTATTTCTCAAATGCCGATTTAAGTACTACGCAAGCCAGCGAAGATTACGTCTATTTTACCATTCCATATACTTTTATAAGCTATCCTTTTAGCTGGGTTTTACCAATGGTGGTAATCGCATTAGCGCTATTTATTTTTCTACTTTTTTTAGGAAGAGCAAAGCGCATCTTATCATTCCGTGAAATTGGAAAAGGATTTATTCCGTTTTTAGGTTCCCTAATCGGTACCGGATTAATTACTTTTTTTGGTTGGAAAGGATTATTAGCCGTTTATCCGCAGTACAATGATTTACTTAACGGATTTACGTATAACGGGCACGCTTACATTGCTGCATTTGTACTTTTGGCATTGGCGATAACTTTAGCCTTTTACAATCGTTTTTCTGCCAAAAAGGTTACTATAAATCATTATGTAGCACCATTATTAATTTGGATTGTGATTAATGGAGCACTTGCTTTTAGTTTACAAGGAGCCGGATTCTTGATTATTCCGGTTTATTTTGGATTATTTTTATTCGCTGTATTTATCATTACCCAAAAATCCCGTAAAATACTAAGTCTTGTTTTTAGCATTCCTGCTTTAATAATTATTGCGCCTTTCATCCAGATGTTTCCTATTGGTTTGGGACTAAAAGTACTGTTTGGAAGTGCTATTCTTACTGTTTTGACCTTTGGATTATTGTTGCCTGTTTTTGGGGCTTTCGCCAAAAAGGGAATCTGGTCTTTAGTGTTTTTTGTGCTTGCTATTGGCTTTTTTGCGAAAGCACATTCTGAATCCGGTTACGAATATGGAAAAGCCAAATCAAACAGTTTGTTGTACATATACAATGCTGATACGGACCAAGCCAATTGGGCAACGTACGACACCAATCTTGATTCCTGGACCAAAGGCTATTTGGGTGAAAACCCGAAAAAAGCAACGACTTTAAACGAAACACCATTGTTCAGCAAATACAATTCCGGTTTTACGTATGCTGCCGAAGCTCCTAAAAAAGACATTCTGAAACCAAGTATCGTATTTCTGGAAGACAGAATTGTAGGCAATCAAAGGTATTTGAGAATAAAAATTTCCCCGAATAGAAACGTCAATCGCTATGATATTTTTGCCAATGAAAAAATGGTTATTCATAATTTCAAAGCAAATGGCGTGACCACATTAGGTCAGAAAAATTCACTTTACCAACGCAAAGGAAAGAAAATATTGAGTTATTATGTCGTTGGAAACGCACCTTTAGAAATGCAGTTTAGCGTAAATTCCTCTACGATTTTAGATATGGAACTGATGGAAAGTTCTTTTGATTTAATGACTAATCCTTTATTTGGAATAGCCAAAAGAGAAAATTGGATGATGCCAACACCTTTTGTTTTGAATGATGCTGTGGTAATCAAACAAAAAATAAAGCCGACACCGGTTGTGGTTGCAAATGCTTTGAAAAGTGTTACTAATCCTGTAATAAAAGATAGTTTAACAGTTGTGAAAGACAGTTTAAAATAACTTTAATACAACCAACTCTTTTACAAATCATATGCAAATAGCCACATTACAATCTAAAATACACGATATACAAGGACTAAAAGTGATACTTGACTTTGATCTTGCTACGCTTTATGAAGTAGAAACTAAAGTTCTAAATCAAGCCGTAAAAAGAAACATCAAAAGATTTCCAAGTGACTTTATGTTTCGACTAACCATTGAAGAATAGGAAAGTATGCGGTCACAATTTGTGACCGCATACCAAAATAAACGAAATGTAACAGTAACCCCTTTTGCCTTTACAGAACAAGGAGTAGCGATGTTAAGTGGTATTTTAAATTCGGATGTGGCGATTCATGTAAATATTGTCATCATGCGTACTTTTGTCATGATTCGAAAATATGCTTTGGAACACAAAGAATTCAACGAAAAACTGCTTGAAATAGAAACCAAATATGACAAGAAATTTAGTGATGTGTATGAAGCTTTGAACTACCTCATCAAAAAAGACGAGAAAGAGAACACACAAAAAGAACGTAAACAAATTGGTTACAAAAAATAAAAATGACAAAAATTAGTATTCTGGGTTGTGGTTGGTTGGGTTTGCCTTTGGCGAAAGCCTTATTAAAAAAGGACTATTTAGTAAAAGGCTCGACGACTTCAGAAGAGAAATTAGCAGTATTGAAAAATGCAGGAATTGAACCTTTTTTAATTGTGCTTTCAGAAAATAAAACTACTGGAAGCGTAACCGATTTTCTGAAGAATTCTAAAATTTTAATCATCGATGTTCCACCAAAACTTCGCGGTTCAGGGACCGAAAATTTTGTTTCCAAGATTAGAAATGTAATTCCGTTTATAGAAAAACTAGCTGTCGAAAACGTACTTTTCATCAGTTCGACATCGGTTTATAATGATGGCGATGCGTTTGTTACTGAAGAAACAATTCCGAAACCGGAAACTGAAAGCGGTAAGCAATTGTTGGAGACCGAACAGCTATTGCTAAGCAATAGCAATTTCAAAACTACAGTATTGCGTTTTGGGGGATTAATTGGCGAAAACCGTCATCCGATACATTTTCTGGCTGGTCGTGAGAATCTGGATAATCCGGATGCACCAATCAATTTAATTCATCAGGAAGATTGCATCGGCATAATTTTAAAAATCATAGAAAATAATTCTTGGAACCAAACTTTCAATGCGGTGACTCCTTACCATCCTTCGCGAGAAATGTATTATACTCAAAAAGCTATAGCTTTGAATTTGGCTTTGCCAAAGTTTAATCATGAAAATAATTTTGGCAAAAAAATAATTTTGAGTGATACGTTAGAAAACGTTTTAAATTATACTTTTACGAAACCAAATTTATAATGTGAAAACTAAAATTAAGAATGCTGTTTCGTCTAAAGTTAATGCCATTGGATTACCTATTTTGGCTTTATGCTGGGTTAGTTTTTTTTGGGGAACTACTTGGATTGCTTCAAAAGAAGGCGTAAAACACATGCCGGCGTTACAACTTGCTGCCATTAGACAATTCATTGGCGGATTGCTGTATATTTCCTTTTTCTTGTTCAAAAAAACTCCTTGGCCAAAAGGAAAACAATGGAAAACCATTATTATTTTAAGCATCCTTAATTTTGTTTTGAGTAACGGATTAAGCACTTGGGGCGTGAAATACATCAGTAGCGGACTGGGAGCGATCATTGGTGCTCTTGTTCCTTTATGGATTGTAATCATTACTTTTTTTAGGGGGGAGCGACTGGCACGATTAACGGTTATTGGTTTAATTATCAGTTTTGGTGGCGTTTGCGTTATCTTTTACGATCATTTGAGTGATTTTATGATTCCTGATTTTAGATTTGGGATTATACTGTCATTAATCGCTACATTAACTTGGGCATTTGGCTCGTTATATACGAAGAAAAAAGCAGCCAGTTTTAATCCGTATTTTAGTTTGGGACTACAAATGTTTATATCCAGTATTTTACTTTTTGCGTACAATGGAGCAACAGGGACTTCCGTTAGTTTGAATACCATTCCAGCGATTTCGTGGTGGTCGATTGCCTATTTAGTTGTTTTTGGTTCTGTACTTACTTTCATTGCCTTTATCTATGCGCTTCAAAATCTTCCTGCAGAAATAAGCAGTATTTATTCGTATATCAACCCAATTATAGCCGTGATTTTAGGCGCTATGATTTTTGGTGAAACACTCAATGTAGCCATTGCCATAGGTGGCGGAGTTACGTTGTTTGGATTGTATATGGTGAATTATTCGTTGAGAAAAACACGTAAAAATAGTAGTGAAATACTATAAAACAAAAAATCCCATCCGACTGAACGAATGGGATTTTTATAAATTTTAAAATCAAATTACCAAATTCTTACACGCTTTTCAGGTGCAATATACATTCCGTCAGTTGCTTTGATATCGAATGCTTTATAGAACGTATCTATATTTTGCAAAGGAACATAAGCACGGTACATTCCTGGAGAATGCGGGTCTGTTTTTACTTGGTTTTTCAAGGCTTCATCACGCATTTTTGAACGCCAGATAGTCGACCAAGAAATAAAGAAACGCTGCTCTGGAGTATATCCGTCGATTAATCCCGGATTTCCATTTTCTTTCAAATACAATTGTAAACCATCATAAGCAGCATTTACTCCACCTAAATCTCCAATATTTTCTCCTAAAGTAAATTTACCATCTACAAAAGTTCCCGGAATAGGTTGCAAAGCGCTGTATTGAGCGGCAAGTGCTCCTGTTAATGCTGAAAATTGTTTCAAATCTTCTGCAGTCCACCAGTCTACTAAGTTTCCGTCAGCATTGTAACGGGAACCTGAATCATCAAAACCATGTGAAATTTCGTGGCCAATAACTCCTCCAATTCCACCATAATTTACTGCTTCATCCGCTTGGTAATTGTAAAAAGGCGGTTGTAAAATTGCTGCCGGGAATACAATCTCGTTATTTGAAGGATTGTAATAGGCATTTACCGTTTGCGGAGACATTCCCCATTTTTCTTTATCAACTGGTTTGTTCAACTCAGCAATATTCTCATTGAAACGCCATTGCGCCATACTTTTAGCGTTTTCAAAATAAGTTCCGCCTTCTTCTGGACTTTTAATCGTCAAGGCTGAATAATCTTTCCATTTGTCAGGATAACCAATTTTAATTCTTGATTTATGCAGTTTAGCAAGCGCGCTTACCTTTGTTTCTGCAGACATCCAAGACAAATTATTGATTCTGTTTTCGAAAGCTGAAAATATATTTTTGATCATTTTCTCCGCTTTGGCTTTGGCTTCAGCCGGAAATTTTTTCTCTACATATAATTTTCCTAACGCTTCTCCAACCGCACCGTTGATGGTTTGAAGTGCTCTTTCGTCACGTGGTCTTTGACTTACTGCACCCGTTAACGTTCTTCCGTAAAACTCCCAGTTTGCGTTTTCAATTTCAGTTGACAATTGGCTTGAAGCTCTGTTCAATAAACTCCAACGCATGTATGCTTTCCAGTCTTCTACTTTATTTTCTTTAAATATAGTTTCTAGCGCAGTCATGTATTTAGGTTGCGATACAATAACGGTATCTACTTTTGCTAATCCAATTTTTGTGAAATAATTATTCCAGTTGATTGATGGAGTTAATTTACTCAACTCATTCAATGTCATCGGATTGTAAGACTTACGACGGTCTCTGCGTTCTACTCTGTCTAATCTTGGTTTAGACATGGCAATTTCAAGAGCCAGGATTTTTTCAGCATTCATTTTTGCAACTGCTGGTTTATCACCAAGGTATTGCAACATTTTAGCAACGTGTAAAAGATATTTCGCACGTTTCTCTTTGGAATCGGCATCTTCAGAAACATAATAATCTCTGTCTGGCAAACCTACTCCTCCAGGACCTAAATTAATCACGTTTCTACTGCTGTTCTTCGCATCAGTTCCTACGCCAGCACCCATAAAACCGATACCACCGATAGGTTCCATCTCAATCATTAATGCTTCTAAATCTTTTGCGTTTTTAACTGCATCAATTTTTTTTAAGTACGGTTTCAAAGGCGCTATACCTAACTTATTTCGTCCTACGGTATCAAGAATAGATTTGTATAAGTTAATCGCTTTTCCTTGATCTGTATTCGATTTGTAGCTTGGATTTGTTGTAGCTTCTTTTAGAATTGCCAATGCATCCGCATCCGTTTTTTGACGCAATTCATCAAAACTACCCCAACGGGTTCTATCAGCTGGAATTTCTGTATTATCCAACCAAGTTCCGTTTACATAACGAAAGAAGTCATTGCTTGGCTTTACATCCTTATCCATGTAATTCACATTGATTCCCGGTTCTTTAGCTGCCGGAGCATTCTGAGCTTGACTCACCGCAAAACCCATGATTGCGGGAATCACAAAAAGCAATTGCTTATTGCTGGTTTTTTTCATTTTTTTTAGTTTTTTAGTTATCTTAACAAAGCTATTAATAAATAATTTGATTTTTAGTTAAAAATAATTATTTACGAATACATCTTTATTTGACTCCAAAATTTCTAAAAGGTTTAATTAAAAAAAGACATTAATTTCACATCCTTCCTTTCGAAGGAATCTATCCCAAATAAGATTGTGTTAATTTGAATTAAAAACAAATCTCGTTTTCGTATTTTTGCATCAAAATAGCGTTATGTTAGAATTTTTCAAAAAATACCGACTCTTTTTCGGGGTCTTCATTGTTCTTTCGGCAATCATTTTATCCTTATTTTATTCGGCTTTAAAGCCAAAAAAAACACTTCCCATTTATAATCCTGCGGATGTAAATCCTGAATTAGTGGACAGCACCGTTCAATACAAAAGCAAGTATCATACGATTGCTGATTTTTCGTTTATCAACCAAAACGGGGAAACCATCACCCAAAAAGATTACGAAGGCAAAATATATGTAGCTGATTTTTTCTTTACTACTTGCGGTTCCATTTGTCCAAAGATGACTACCAATTTATCGGATATTCAAAAAGCTTTCGCTAATAATCCAAAGGTAAAATTATTATCATTTACCGTTTTCCCAGAGACTGACAGCGTTCCGGTTTTGAAGGCTTACGCCAAAAAACACCATGTTAACGATGCCAAATGGAACTTAGTAACCGGAGACAAAAAAGAAATCTACACGATGGCCAGAAAATCCTATTTGGCCGTAAAACTGGGGAAACCAAGTGAACTATATGATATGGTTCACACCGAAAATTTTGTTTTGGTCGATACTAAAAAAAGAGTTCGTGGCTTTTATGACGGCACCAATAAGGAAGATATCAAGCGATTAATCGAAGATATTACTTTTTTGAGCAACGAATAAAACTTTTTAAGACTGCATAAGTCCCTTATAATCTGATCGAAAAATCCAGCAAAATAAACTATTACCCCATTCTTAAAATTATCTAAAAAAACTACAAAATTGATAATTATCATTTTTTTTAGTTTTATAATATGTACTTTTGCAATCTTAATTCAATCTAAATAAGACTTGCAAACAACGATACATTCTCTAAAAAAAGGTGAAAAGGCCATTATCAAAGATTTTGATATTGACATTGTTCCGTTGAAATTACTAGAAATGGGTTGTCTGCCGGGAAATATGGTTGAACTCCTTCAAATTGCTCCTTTTGGCGATCCTTTATACCTTAATATTAATGGATCACACGTTGCTATCCGCGTGGAAACAGCCCGTGAGATTGAAGTTGAAATACTAAAAAACAACTTATAATGACCAATCAAAATATCAATGTTGCTTTAATTGGGAATCCTAATACAGGAAAAACTTCGGTTTTTAATCAGTTGACAGGCCTTAATCAACAAGTAGGAAACTACCCTGGAATTACGGTTGAAAAGAAGATTGGTTTTTGTAAATTACCCAATAATGCCAAAGCTAATATTCTGGACTTACCCGGAACATACAGCTTGAACGCCAGTTCGATTGATGAAAATGTTGTCATTGAATTATTGCTGAATAAAAATGATAAATTATATCCGGACGTAGCGCTAGTCGTTACTGATGTTGAAAATCTAAAACGAAATTTACTACTTTTTACCCAAATAAAAGATCTTGAAATTCCAACAATATTAGTCATCAACATGGCTGATAGAATGAAATTTAAAGGAATCACATTAGACATTCCTTATCTTGAGGAGCATTTAAAAACAAAAATTGCACTCATCAGTTCCAGAAAAGGTTTTGGAATCGATGAATTGAAAAAATTGATTGTCAGTTACAAAACCATTTCAAGCGAACCGTGTTTGAATGCCTCCAGTATTGATCCAGAATATTTCAATACGCTTCGCAAAACATTTCCAAACCAACTGTTGTATAAATTATGGTTGGTCATCACGCAAGACGTAAACTTCCTGAATTTAGATCGAAATGAAATTAGAAGTTCGTTTACTAAATCGCATTCGGATTTAAAGCGTTTGCAACAAAAAGAAACCATAAAACGCTATCAATTCATCAATGATGTTTTGAAAGAAGGATTAAAAATTGACACCACTATTGCTAAAGATTTCCGCAGCAAACTTGATCGCGTTCTGACACACAAAGTATGGGGATATGTAATTTTCTTCCTGATTTTGTTTGTTATTTTCCAATCTATTTTCGAATGGTCTAAAATTCCAATGGATTTTATTGATGCTTCTTTTGCCTCATTGAGTACACTTGCTGCCGAAGAATTACCGGCGGGAGTTTTAACCAATTTAATTTCGCAGGGAATCATTCCTGGAATAGGTGGAATCTTGATATTTATCCCACAAATCGCGTTCCTGTTTATGTTTATTTCGATTCTTGAAGAAAGTGGTTACATGAGCCGAGTCGTTTTTCTGATGGATAAAATCATGCGGAAATTTGGTTTATCGGGCAAAAGTGTGGTGCCGCTTATTTCTGGGACAGCCTGTGCTATTCCTGCAATTATGGCTACCCGAAACATCGAAAACTGGAAAGAAAGATTAATCACCATTCTGGTAACTCCATTTACAACCTGTTCTGCCAGATTACCGGTTTATGCCATTATTATTGCGCTGGTAATTCCGGACAATCGCGTTTTTGGCTTTCTGAACATGCAAGGAATGACCTTAATGTTGTTGTACCTTTTGGGTTTTGGAATGGCTATTTTTTCGGCTTACATTTTGAATAAAATCCTTAAAATAAAAGGAAAAACATACTTCGTGGTAGAAATGCCGAATTATAAATTACCCCTTTTCAAGAACGTGGGAATCAATGTAATCGAAAAAACCAAAGCTTTTATTTTTGGTGCAGGAAAAATCATTTTAGCGATTTCTATTGTATTGTGGTTTTTAGCTTCTTATGGACCAGGTGAAAAATTCAATAATGCAGAAACAATCGTTACTGAAAACACCAAGCAAAATCCGTTGGCAGAAGCAGAATTTGAGAATGCTGTGGCTTCACAAAAACTGGAGAATTCCTACATCGGGTTAATGGGAAAAGCCATTGAACCTGCTATTTCTCCACTGGGTTATGACTGGAAAATAGGAATTGCTATTATCAGTTCCTTTGCTGCCAGAGAGGTATTTGTGGGAACATTGGCTACAATTTACAGCGTAGGTGGCAGTGATAACGAAGTCACAATAAAAAATAAAATGGCCGCCGAAATTAATCCGGTTACAGGAGAAAAAGTTTTCAATTTTGCATCAGGAATATCACTATTACTGTTTTATGCTTTTGCTTTGCAATGTGCCAGTACACTTGCCGTTACTAAAAAAGAAACCAATTCATGGAAATGGCCGGCTGGACAATTAATCTTCATGTCTGGGTTTGCTTATGTTGTAGCTTTACTGGCCTATCAAATTCTAAAATAAATCCAATACTTTTTCTATCACAATAAATCAACAAGAGTTAAATTATAAATTTTTATTATTTTTAATTTGTCTAAATAAGATTTAGATTCTACATTTACAGCGTAGAATAAATCTAAATAAAAATGAGGAATATTATAATTGCAGCTTCACTATTCATTACATCCGCTTTGTTTTCACAAGAAAAGGAACTTACCAAAACTCAAAAAGACAGTATTGAAAATTTAAATGAAGTTATTATTACCACCGATGCGATTGTTGGAAGTAAATTCAAAGCCAAAAACAAAGCAGGTTCTACTTATTTTATTTCTCCAAAAGAATTAAAAACCTTCAATTATGATGATGTTTCCAGGATTCTAAGAACCGTTCCCGGCATTAGCATTCAGGAAGAAGAAGGTTTTGGTCTCAGACCAAATATTGGCATGAGAGGAACCAGTCCGGATCGTTCCAGTAAAATTACCCTCATGGAAGATGGCGTTCTAATTGCACCCGCTCCTTATGCCGCACCTGCAGCGTATTATTTTCCTACAGTAAACCGAATGCAGTCTTTCGAGATTCTAAAAGGCGGAAGTCAAATACAATACGGTCCTTATACCACCGGCGGTGCCATCAATATGGTTTCTACCCAAATCCCAAATCGTTTAAAAGCCCGTGTTGTGGCAAGCATAGGAAGCTTTAATACCAAAAAAACATACGTAAATATTGGGGATGAACGGGAGAATTTTGGTTACGTTTTAGAATATAACAACCGAAATTCAGATGGATTTAAAAAAATTGACAACAGTTCCAAAAATACCGGTTTTCAGGGAAATGATTATGTCGCAAAATTTAGAATTAATACCGATGCCGATGCCAAAGTCTTTCAATCCTTAACTGCTAAAGTTCAGTATAGTGAAGATTTTGCCTATGAAACCTACCTTGGTTTAACCGAAAACGATTACAACAACAGTCCGTACAGAAGGTATGCCGGTTCGAATGAAGATTATATTGACACGGAGCACAAACAAATTATGTTGACCCATTTTATAAAACCATCCCAAAATTTCAACATCACCACGAAAGCCTACAAAAATGATTTTGCCAGAAATTGGTACAAATTAGATGCTTTAAGACTTGGAACTACAAAAGTGGGAATCAATTCTATATTGACCAATCCAACAACTTATAATGCGGAATATTTAGCGCTAACAGGAGCCAGCAATACTGCCGATAATGCGTTATTGGTGAAAGCCAATAATCGAATTTACGAGGCCAAAGGAATCCAATCTGTGGCGAATTATAATTTTGGAACAGGAGCTCTGAAACACGACCTTGATTTTGGCTTCCGTTACCACGAAGATTTCGAAGATCGTTTTCAATGGGTTGACGGATACGCCATGCAAAATGGGGTTATGAACAGAACCTCGAACGGAACTCCGGGTACAGACGAAAACCGAATTACAAAAGCCGAAGCAATTGCCGCTCATGTTCTTTATACGATTACCTATGATAAATTTACTTTTTCGCCTGGAATCCGATATGAAAACATCAATTTAGAATCTATCAATTACGGGAGCAACGATATTTCAAGAGCCGGCACAAGTGTAGTAAAAGCAAATAATCGTTCTGATGTTTGGATTCCGGGAATGGGAATACTGTACAAAATCAACGAGGATTACAATGTATTTACGAGTATTCACAAAGGGTTTTCTCCTCCGGGAGCTAAGGTTGGAGAGGATGCCGAAAACAGTATCAACTCAGAACTTGGTTTTCGTTTTCACAAAAATGCCTTTTACGGAGAATTGATTGGCTATTACAATGATTTTTCTAATTTACAAGGTTCGGATAACATGTCTGGTGGCGGAACTGGAACTGGGGATTTATTCAATGCAGGTGCAGCAATCGTAAAAGGAATTGAAATTTCGGCCACGTATGAAATCCAGAATAATCCCGAAAGAGGATACAAACTGCCGCTTACCTTTTCCTATACTTTAACGGATACAAAATTAAATAGTGACTTTAACAGCCCAATATGGGGAAATGTAACACGTGGTGATGAGATTCCGTACATTGCAAAAAATCAATTTGCCCTGACAGCCGCCTTCGAAACAGAAAAGTTCAATTTGGCAATCAGTGGTAAATACGTAGATGCTTTTAGAACAGTAGCTGGAACAGGATCAATTCCGTCCCAAAACAAAGTAAACAATAATTTTATCGTTGATTTCTCAGCAAAATACCACCTCAGCCAAAAAGTGAGTCTGATGTCGAATATCATTAATCTAATGGACAGGAAATATGCCGTATCAAGAGTTCCAGCAGGATTAAGACCCGGAATGCCTTTTAGCATCAACTTTGGAATTATGGCACAGTTGTAAAAACTTTCTCATTAGTTTAACTCAAAAAAGCAACCCCTTTCGGTTGCTTTTTCTTATTTTTACGGTATGGATATTCAAGAAATTTTAGCTTTTACCGCCCTCGGAATAGCACTCGCTTTTTTGATCAAAAAATTCTTTTTCAAAAAGAAAAAATCAGATAAAAATTGCGGTAGCGGTGATGATTGCGGTTGTAATTAAAATTTTCATTATTTCTGTTTTTAATCTGAACTACTTTAAAACACAACAGGGTTAAACTTTCCTTAAAAAAATAAAAAAAAGCCTTCTACAACTTAATAAAATGCCTTTTTTTTATTAAATTTACTATAGAAAAAATGAGTTTTTAGACTCGAAATCAATCGTTTCCATTTTTTTTGATTAAAAAAATGGTTTCGGATTTGAACTTGATTCTAAGTTGGCTTTTGGACATAATTTCAACTTTATCCCTACAAAAAAGTGAAGTTATAGAACTATTATGAATTGGTAATCCACATACGATTATACAATCATAATTTTTAATAAAAATCTGATATGTAAGTTGTAAATATTTTTAATCCCTATAAAATATTTACAATTCTGTTATAAACTTAAGTAGTATTCGTTTTTAGATAGACTTCTTTTAATAACTCGAAGAAAACTACCTTTTGATTTCATAATTATCCTTTTCACGGATTACTTTTCTCAAAAAAACACAAGAAGTAGTTCCATGAAAACTTCCTACACTTATTACGTTGCCATTGATTTCAAACCAAAACGAACCAATATCAACTAATCATGAAAAAGTTTGTCACCATAGTATTATTTATGCTAAACATCACGTTTCTTTTTGCACAAAAAGAAATCTCGGGTTTTGTATTGGATAATGCCGGTGTCGCCATGTCAGGTGTTAATGTTACCGAAAAAGGGACAAACAACAGCGTCTCCACTAATATCAATGGTGCATACACGATTACTGTAAAAGAAGGTGCTATTTTGGTCTTTAGTTACTTTGGTTTCTCCAAACAAGAATATGACACAACCGAATCTATTCTGAATGTGGTTTTATCCGAAGGTGGCGGACAGAATCTTAACCAAGTTGTCGTTACCGGAACAAGAGCTACGCCCAGAAGCAATACCACAACTACACTTCCTATTGATATTGTATCATCTGGAGACCTGACCTCAACCGGACAAACAACCTTTGATAAAGTATTACAGTACAAAATCCCCTCTTTTAACACGTCTCAAACTCCTGTAAACGATGCTACTTCTTTACTTGATCCATACGAAATTAGAAATATGGGACCCAGCAGAACCTTAATACTCATCAACGGAAAAAGGAAAAATTTGAGTGCTTTACTGTATGTTCAAACATCTCCTGGCCAAGGGGAAACAGGTGCTGATATTTCTGGAATTCCAATTGATGCGATAGAAAGAGTCGAAATTCTTCGTGATGGCGCATCTGCTCAATATGGTTCTGATGCAATAGCCGGAGTACTAAATATTATTTTAAAAAAGAAACCCAATAATGGCTCAATAACTATACGAACAGGAATTACTGTTGAAGGTGATGGCGAAATGCTGGGCATAAGTTTGAACAATGGAGCTTCTGTGAGCGATAAAGGTTTTGTGAATTATACCTTAGATTTTTCGAAAGTAAACTTGGCAAACAGACCCGGAAAAGTAGATGCAGACGGAGAGTTCGCTGATTTTGGAGGTACTGTTTCAGGCATTAACCCCTCAACAGATATTAAAGCTTTCCTAACAAAATATCCAGATGCCCAAAATATCAATGGAGCTCCAAAAACTGCGGCCGCAAAATTTTTAGTCAACGGTGGATTTAATCTATCCGATGAAACACAAATGTATTATAATGCCGCTTATGTGTATAAAAAGGTGAATTCTTATGCCAATTACAGAACGCCATACTGGGACTATGGAGAAGGAGTTACTGTAAATGACCTTCCCTACTTATTGAACTTCTTTGGAGATGGAACTATTACTTCATACAAAGGCTACATCCCAACATTTATAGGTGATTTAAACGATTACAATGCCACTTTAGGCTATAAATCAATAAAAAACGGATGGAATACTGATGCGAGTATGACTGTAGGCGGAAACAGGCAGGCTTATGCTATAGAAAACTCTCATAACAGATCTGATATTCAAGATGCAAATGGAGTGAATTTATATCGTGAGAACAGTCCCATTTTTTTCAAACCGGGAGGTGCTTCATTCAATCATGTTGTAGGTAACTTAGATATTTCTAAAGTGCTGTCTGATAAAATCAGTATTGGTTTTGGCTCTGAAGTCAGAACCGAAACGTTCGTAATTAATGAAGGCGATAAAGCTTCTTGGGATGGATTTGGCGCAGACTCATTTGCGGGAAATCGACCTGAGAATTCCGGGAAATGGAATCGTTACAATTTGGGAGGATATTTCGATTTAGCGTATGACTTTACCAAAGACTTTTCGGTAAACGGTACCGTTCGTTATGAAGATTACAGCGATTTTGGGGCTGCAACAGTTTGGAAATTGAGTTCCAGATATAAGTTTTCTAAAGATAAAATTACAGTAAGAGGTTCTATTTCCTCAGGATTTAGAGCGCCGACATTGCACCAAATTTACACTCAGAAATCACAATATTCTTTCGTTGCAGGTCAGGGAATCCAAATCAACGGCTTAATTAATAATATTTCTGCACATGCACGCATTTTGGGCATCCCTAAATTAGATGCCGAAAAATCAACCAATATGACTGTAGGAATAGGCGCTAATCCTTTTAAAAATTTAAATTTCACTATAGATTATTACACCATTAAAGTAAAAGACCGAATCATTTTAGGGGATAAAGTAAACACTCAATTTGGCAATGTTGCCTGGTTTGAAAACTCTTTCGATTCGAGAACTTCAGGTTTAGATGTGGTCATGAATTACGGCACTGTAGCACTAGGAACCGGAGCACTGGGATTCAATTTATCCGGAAACGTAACTCTTGAAAACAAAAGAATTTCACCCGTTGCAAGTGATAATTTTGGCGCAACACTTGAGGCTTTGATGTTTACCTCCAGACCCGAAACCAAATGGATTTTGGGAGGAAATTACAAAATCAGAAAATTTGATTTCTCGCTTAGCAACACGTATTTTGGGAAAACAACTTTCAAACAAGAAGGTTTAGATTCCAATTTAAGAACCGAATTTATACCCAAAATAGTCACTGATTTAGGAATTAACTACGCCACCACAGATAAATTAACTGTAACACTTAACGTGAATAATATATTAAATGTAGTCCCAGAATGGAAATTTAAAGCCGAGAATGAAGCCGGAACTACTATTTTGAATAATCCAGCTCAAGTAAAATCACAATTTAACCTAATTACATTCAATGGTCGTTATTCTCAAATGACCTACCAAGGATATCACTTTAGCCAATTAGGAACCTTATTTAGTTTGTCCCTTATCTATAAATTTTAAACCAGATTTTTCAAATCAGAATAGAAATTCATTAAAAACAGCATGATGAAAACTAAAAATCACCTATTTATTTTAAGCGCAATTATCATGCTAATGGGAGGAAATACGATTTCAGCCCAAGAGAATTCCGGTGGGAAAGAATATGCCCTGAAAGCTGATTTTCTATATCGTTTTGTAGACTATGTTTATTGGAAAAATTACTCTAAAAAACAAACTTTCAAGATTGCTGTTTTAGAAGAAAGCCCAATTACTACTTCACTACTTGACGTTACTAAAAACAAAAAAATTGAAGTAAAGGAATATAAAAATTTGGATGAATTAAGTTTTTGTAACATTCTGTTTGTTCCTTACAATTGTTCCATTCCTATTGAAACCATTCTTTCTAAATTTTCCGGAAAACCCGTACTGATTGTGACAGAACAAAATGGTTACGGAAAAAAAGGCACACACGTGAATTTTGTCACAGTAGACAATAAATTAAAATTTGAAGTGAATCTCAAAGCAATAAATAAAGCCGGAATAGGAATCAGTTCGTTCTTGTTGCAACATGCCATTATTGTGCAGTAAAAGTATCAAATCACACATTTACATTGTCATTTATACTTGAATTCGAGCGATTTTAGAACCTTTAAAACCAAGAAAATACAAAACGTTTAGTGTGTTATAAATATTGAAAAAACAATAAATACATGATTAATCTTCGTAACATATCAATTAAAAATAAGCTGGTGCTTATGCAAGTTTTCACCTCTGCATTTGTACTAGGTCTTTGTATTACTGCTTTTGTACTGATAGACATTCAAGGATTTAAAGACCGGAAAGTGATTAGTTCAATAGCTATTGCACAAGTGGTGGGTTTTAATAATGTTTCTTCCCTTGAGTTTTTGGATAATGCTGCCGCCAATAAAATTCTATCGGAATTAAATGTGCAAAACGACATTTTGAATGCAAACATATTGGACAAAAAAGGCAACGTTTTTGCTTCCTATACAAAACCGGGCTCTGATCCTAACTATCGTTTTTCTATTCCCGCCATGGATGAAAAAAGTTCCCATTTTACCAATGAAAATCTTTTTGTGTACAGTAAAATCAAAAAAGACAATAAAACAATAGGATTGGTTTGCATCCGATTTGAACTATCGGAATTGAATAAAATAAAAATGGATGTGCTGCGTCTGGGAATCGTGTTATTGGTCGTAGGAATCGGGCTGGCTTTCTTGATTGCAATGATTATTAAAAAGTACATCTCAAAACCCTTGTTGAACTTGGTAACCGTTATACAGCAGATAAAGGACACCAGTGATTATACAACCCGCATGACAGTTGAAGGAAAAGACGAAATCAGTATTCTTTCTTTGGGCCTTAATGACATGCTTTCTACAATCGAAAAAAGAGACAATGAAGTGGCTCAATCCAAAGAACAGTTAAATGAGCAAAATACACTTTTACAATCAGTGATTCAAAATATGGGTGATGGATTAGTCGTAGCAGATGAAAATGGAAAATTCATCATTTGGAATCCCGCTTCTGAAAAGATAATTGGAATTGGATTGCTGGATATACCCGAAGAAAAATGGGCTGACACGTATGGCATATTGTGGCCCGATACTAAAGCCATTTTAACCACTGATGAACTTCCTATCGTTAAGGCATTACATGGCGAAGAAGTGGATGACATGGAAATCTTTGTACAAAATTACAAAAAAACAGAAGGTAATTTTGTCGTGATATCTGCCAGACCATTAAAAGATTCGGCAGGGAAAATCACTGGTGCGGTGGCCGTTTTTCATGATATCACAGAACGAAAAAATGCAGAAACCGAGATTAAAAAACTAAATGAAGAACTGGAACAAAAAGTAACGGAACGTACCGCACAATTGGCAGAAGCTATAGAAACACTTCGCAAAAGCGAGGAAAAATACCGTGAAATTGTGGAAAACATAAGCGATGTTGTCCATACATCAGACTACAAAGGATATTTTACTTACATCAATCCTGCTTGTAAAAAACTAACGGGCTACACCCAAAATGAAATTATAGGAAAACAATTTTCAGAACTAGTGGCTCCGGAGTGGAGAGACCGTGTGGCGGAGTTCTACTTGAATCAATTTAAACATAAAATAGACGAAACATTATTCTCATTTCCCATTATTACCAAAAACAGAGAACAAAAATGGGTAGAGCAAACGGTAATGCAGTTAAGGGAAGGAAATAGAATTACCGGACATAAATCGATTATGAGAGACATTACGGAGCGAAAAGCAGCCGAACAAAAATTAAAAGAAAGTGAAGGTCAATTACAAACTATATTTAATGAGGCTCCGGATGCTTTAATTGTAATAAATGATGAAGGAAATATCATCAGATGGAATCCACAAGCCGAAAAAATATTTGGATGGTCATTAATCGAAGCGATGGGAAAACCTATGCACAGCTTAATTATTCCTGAACAATATAGAGAACGTCATGTCAAAGGATTCAAAAACTTCCTTACAACTGGTGAAGGTCCAATTATTAATAAAACAATTGAAATCACAGCCCTTAACAAAGAAAATATCGAATTTGATATTGAGCTGACAGTATCTCCCGCAACCATTCTTGGTAAATATATTTTCATTGCTTTTATCAAAGATATTTCGTTCAGAAAAAAAATGGAAAATGAGAAAAAAGAAGCTGATAAATTAATGCAACTTAATGAGCTCAAATTAAAATTAATTCTGGAGAATATTGGCGAAGGAATTATTGTAACTGACAACCAAAAAAAAATTGTTTTGTCCAATCACATGGCCGAAGAAATCATAGGAATAAAACAAGATTCCACAATGCCAACCACACTGGATTGGTCCACTAAATATGACTTGTATTATCCTGATGAGCTAACTGTTTTTCCAGCTCAAAACCTTCCATTAGAAAAAGCCTTAAAAGGCGAATCAACAGATGATGTTGAGATAATAATTGAAGATTCAGAAACTAAAACCAGAAAACGGGTTATCATCAGCGGCAGACCAATAATCGATGAAAACAATTATGTTATTGCCGCTGTTGCGAATATAAAAGACATTACTTATTATAAAGAACTTGAAGTCGCTCTGGAAGAAAGTGAACAGAAATATCGAAAATTAATTGGGTTCAAAAGTGATAAAAAATAACATTTACAGTACTGATTCCAGAAGGTTTATTTTATATACCCAATTTTTACATAATAGTTTTTCGGATTGATTTTGACTCCTTCTTTTGGATAAGGAAAAACACTAAAGCTTTTTACATTTTTTTGTTTTTCCGGCAAATATTTAGAGAACCACTGTCTATTTTCTTGTTCGTTTTTCATCGAAAAAACCATCGTGTGGTCCTCCACTAATTTTGAATCTTTATAAACCGAAACTGTAACCGAAGCTTCTCCAGCCCAGATACAAGTCACACCTTCCGGGCAACGGGAATCAGAAACAACTGCTGCAAGAACTAAATTAAATCCCTTTTTCTTAAGACACTTTTTCTGGGTTATCTTTAAGGATTGAACATTTTCTGTTTTAGTGTTTTGTGCGAAAGTTATCGTGCCAATCATCAAAAGAAACAACAACAAGGAATTTTTCATGTTCTTTATTTTAAATAGTTTATCCAAAGATAACGCCAAATAGCTACGTTAATTTTACGAAAAGGTTACTGGCAATTTTATTGGAAATGGTTAAATCCTTGTTGTCCACTTTTATTTTCAAAGACAAATCGAAAGTTTCCTTTCCTATGATTTCAATTTTAGAACCCAATGCGATTCCCTGTTTGTCCAAATATTTTAGAAATTCTGAGGAGGTATCTTTAACACCAACGCAAATCCCTGCTTGGTTTTCGTGCAATTCAGAGAGCAATTGCTTTTCTATTTTAACAATTTGACCATTTGCATCAGGAATAGGATCTCCATGAGGATCTTCGGTAGGATTTCCTAAAAAATCATCCAGTTTGTTGATTAATTTTTCTGATTTGATGTGTTCCAGTTGTTCTGCAATATCATGAACCTCATCCCAAGAAAAATCTAGCTTGTCTACTAAAAAAACTTCCCAAAGACGGTGTTTTCTCACGATCATTTTTGCTGCTATTTTTCCGTGTTCTGTCAAAGAAACGCCTTGGTATTTTTTATAATTAACCAAGTCTTTTTCTGCCAATTTCTTGAGCATATCAGTCACTGATGAAGCTTTGGTTTCCATTTTTTCGGCAATAGCATTGGTGCTTATTTCTGAATCTGAAATAATAGTAAGGTGGTATATGGTTTTAAGATAATTCTCTTCTGAAAATGTCATTTGATTTTTGATTGCAGATTAACGATTTTTGATTTCAGATTCCCTAGTCCGGATAACAGTGGGAATCCTTTTATTTGCATTGTTGTTCAGTGAATTTCATTTACAACGGATAACGGGAATAGCTTCTGATACTGAAACAAATTCAGCACAAGAATTTAATTTTTAACAATTAGTAACGGAATAGAAATTTTGTGGCGCAATTTATCAACCGTAGTTCCAAAGACTAAATCCTTGAATCCGGTATGACCGTGAGTTCCCATAACCAAAATGTCAAATTCTCCTTTATTGATAATCTCCGGAATCACTTTATTAGGCTCTCCAAATCCTAATTGTGTGGCTACTTGAAATCCTTTTTCGGTAAGCATTACTTTGTATTCTTCTAATAATTTCTCGTCGATTAAGGTTTCATGATCATCTGTGTTTTCGCCATAAATCATGGCTCCAACGGTTTCTACCACGTGAATCAAAGTGTATTTTGCTTCTATTCCGCCTAATTCAAAAGCGTTATTTAAAGCCACTTCATCGGCA
The DNA here is from genome assembly GCF_030010375.1 of Flavobacterium yafengii. Classification (GTDB taxonomy): domain Bacteria; phylum Bacteroidota; class Bacteroidia; order Flavobacteriales; family Flavobacteriaceae; genus Flavobacterium; species Flavobacterium yafengii. Next base: position 444,736 of record NZ_JASCRY010000001.1, read on the forward strand.
CTGGAAAAATCTACGGAGACCGCAATATTCTTTTTAGTATAACTTCCTGATTTAGAAAATCGCAGTTTTAAACTGTGTGGTGAATGATTTTGAATGTCTATTTTGGCTTTGGCAATAAAAGGCTTGAACACAATATAAAGCAACAAAATCAAGAAACCTATCGCTAGGGGAACTACCGTTAACCATAACAAAAGTGGATTTTCGGAAGTTTCAAGCCAACCTGTTATTTCATCAAAAACCAATTTAGCATTTAGTGAAACAATGATTGTTGCAATAATCCAAGAAGCGATTTGGGTCACTTTTCCAATATGGAATCCTTTCATTTTTGATTTATCACTTACAAAATGAATCAACGGAATAATAGCAAAACCCAGTTGTAAACTCAGGATAACCTGACTCAGAATCAGTAATTTTCCCGTTACACTTTCGCCATAAATCGTAATTACAATAACCGCCGGAACAATGGCGATTAATCGTGTGATGATTCTTCTAACCCACGGCTGAATGCGCAAATTAAGATACCCTTCCATTACAATTTGTCCGGCAAGAGTTCCTGTAATTGTAGAACTTTGTCCGGCAGCAATCAACGCAACCGCAAATAATATAGGTGCAAATTTGCTTCCTAAAAGCGGCTCCAAAAAGCGATGGGCATCTTGAATCTCGGCCACTTCAAACATTCCGTTTTTATAAAATGTGGCTGCAGCCAATATCAAAATTGCGGCATTCACTAAAAAAGCTAAGTTTAATGCAATCGTAGAATCGATGAAATTGTATTTTAAAGCCTGCTTAATTCCAGCTTTACTTCGGTCGAAGTTTCTAGTTTGCACCAATGAGGAATGCAAGTATAAATTGTGCGGCATAACCGTTGCTCCAATAATTCCAATAGCGATATACAATGCCGTTTCATTGGGCATTGAAGGAATTAACCCAAACAACACCTTATCCAGTTCCGGCTGGGCAAATATCATTTCAAAAATAAAGGAAAATCCAATAATAGCAACCAATACAATGATAAAAGCTTCCATTTTACGGATCCCTTTATTGATTAAGAACAACAACAAAAAGGTATCTAAAACCGTAATCAAGACCCCTTCAATCAACGGAATATCAAATAGTAAATTGATACCGATTGCCATTCCTAAAACCTCGGCAAGATCACAGGCTGCGATAGCAATTTCGGCAAGGAAATACAATATATAATTGATAAATGGCGAATAGGTTTCTCGGGAAGCTTGCGCCAAATCACGTTGGGTAACAATCCCCAGTCGGGCACTCAAGCTTTGCAACAACAAAGCCATAATGTTACTCATCAATAAAACCCAAAGCAAGGCATACCCAAACTGGCTACCGCCTGCAATGTCCGTCGCCCAGTTTCCCGGATCCATATAACCGACGCTAATTAAATAGGCCGGCCCAAAAAAAGCAAGGATTTTTCGGAATACTGATTTCTTGTTTAGCGTAGAAACGGATTGGTTTACTTCTTCTAAAGATTTAGTCATATTATTAAGTTATTGATACAAATGTAATTAAAAAATTTGTTTTGCAAAATATAATTTTTAGCTTTGCCTAAATTTAATTTAAGCATAGTGAAAAAATTATATGTATTTTTTGTTTTTCTGATGTTTCACTTAGGCTACGGCCAAGAAAAAACGAGTCTTTCAGGATTTGTTTCATCAGAAAAAAAAGGAGTTTCGGAGGCTCGTGTTTATTTAATTGGGACAAAATACGCCACCCAAACGGATAGCTTAGGAAATTACAGCATCGAGGATATTGCTGAGGGAAATTATAAAATACAAATTGTCGCAGAAGGTTTTCAAACTTTAAAAAAGAATATAATTGTCAAAATTAATGAAAACAACATTTTAGATTTTGACCTTTCAAGTACCGAAAATCAACTCAACGAAGTCGTGGTTTCGGGAACATTAAAAGCGGTAAAAAGATTAGAAAGTGCCGTTCCAGTTGAGGTTTATTCTCCTGTGTTTTTTAAGAAAAATCCAACGGCCAGTATTTATGAAGCATTACAGAATGTAAATGGTGTACGACCGCAACTTAATTGTGGCGTTTGCAATACGGGCGACATTCACATTAACGGACTCGAAGGCCCTTATACTTTGGTTTTAATCGACGGAATGCCTATTGTGAGTAGTTTATCTACGGTGTATGGATTATCCGGAATTCCAAATTCATTGGTGGAACGAATTGAAATCGTAAAAGGTCCTGCTTCCTCTTTATACGGCAGTGAAGCCGTGGGCGGTTTGATCAATATCATTACTAAAAATCCAACAAACGCTCCCCTATTCTCTGCTGATGTGTTTTCTACTTCTTGGTTGGAAACCAATGTTGATTTAGGAGTAAAACTCAATGTTGGCAAGAAAGCAACTGCACTTTTAGGTTTAAATTATTTCAGATACAATCAAAAAATAGACAACGACGGCGATAATTTTACTGATGTTACCCTTTCTGACCGAATTTCCCTTTTTCAAAAATGGACTTTCGACAGAAAAGAAAATCGATTGTTTACCATTGCGGCGCGTGGCGTTTATGAAGACCGTTTTGGCGGGGATGTGCGTTGGGAGAAAAAACACCGCGGCGGAGACGAAATCTATGGCGAAAGCATTTATACCAAACGAGCGGAATTGATTGGAAGTTACCAATTGCCTTTTCAGGAAAAACTGATGCTGTCTTTTTCAGGGAATGTACATTTTCAAGACAGCCGCTACGGCACAACGAGTTATATAGCCAATCAAAAAATCGGTTTTCTACAATTGACTTGGGACAAAAAAATAGGAAAAAATGATTTGCTTACCGGAATTGCCACCCGTTACAATTATTACGATGACAATACACCGGCAACTTCAAAACTGGGAAACAACAACCCAGAAAAAACGTGGCTACCGGGAATTTTTGTTCAAGACGAAATCACGTTCACTGAAAAACATAAGCTATTACTGGGAATGCGTTACGATTACAACTCGTTTCACGGAAGCATCTTAACACCAAGAATCGCGTATAAATGGAAATTAGACGATAATAATATCATTCGTTTGAATGCTGGAACGGGTTTTAGGGTAGTGAATTTATTTACAGAAGATCACGCTGCTTTGACCGGCGCTCGTGAAATTATAATCGCAAATAACCTGAAACCCGAACAATCTATAAATACCAATTTGAATTATATCAAGAAAATAAATTTCGACAACGGAACCTTTATCGGTATTGAAACTTCGTTTTTTCATACCCGATTCAGCAATAAAATTGTGTCGGATTATGAAACGAATCCCAACCAAATTATCTATGACAACATTAATGGCTATGCGATAAGCCAAGGAATCAGTACGAATATCGATTTCAATTTTCCAAATGGATTAAAGATTATCACTGGCGCTTCTTTGCTTGACAACAAAAACGTTGAAAATGGCCGAAAAGAAACACCTTTTCTAACCGAAAAATTTACGGCAACTTGGAGCGTTTCCTATAAAATTCAAGCTATTGATTTGAATGTAGATTACACCGGAAATGTGTACAGCCCGATGCAATTACCTCTTTTAAGCGCTTTAGATCCTCGTGCTTCAGAATCGCCTTGGTACAGTTTGCAAAACATTCAATTCACCTATTCTGGTTTAAAAAACTTTGAATTCTATGCCGGAATTAAAAACCTATTGAACTTTTTACCAAAACAAAACAATCCGTTTTTAATTGCAAGAACAAATGATCCTTTTGATAAAAATGTAACCTACGATACGAACGGACAAGTGTTGGCAACACCTGAAAATCCTTATGGATTGACGTTTGATACGACTTATGTCTATGGACCAAACCAAGGAATCAGAAGCTTTTTCGGACTTCGTTATACCTTAAAATAATGAAAAAGAATCTTTATTTACTGTTGCTTTTATGCAGTGCGATTCCGGCTGGATTTGCGCAGTTGCATTCAGTTTCATTGGAACAAATTGACAGTTTACAACGTATTGAAAAGAGAAAAACGATTGTTTTCATTCAAACCGATTGGTGCCAATTTTGCCATGCGATGAAAAACACCACTTTCAAAAACGAGGAAATCATCAAGGAACTCAACAACACTTTTTATTTTGTTGATTTCAATGCCGAAGAAAAACGAGCGGTAGTTTTCAATAAAACCACTTTTCAATTCAAACCCACAGGAAACAACTCTGGAACGCACGAACTGGCCATCGCATTAGGAACAATAAATAAGCAACTGAACTTTCCTGTTTTGTGTGTTTTAAACAGTGAAAACGAGATTATTTTTCAGCACAGCGGGTACTTAAAACCAAAAGAATTAAAGCTGATTTTAGCCAAACTAAAAGAATAAAATTGTCTATTTTTGGGGGAAATGTCAAATTCCCAAATGAAACACTACGATTATATTTTTACCGGCGCAGGATTATCGACTTTGATGACCGTATATAAAATGGTGCAATCCGGAAAATTTAAGAATACAAGTATTTTGTTATTGGATGAAGACACTAAAAAAACCAACGACAGAACCTGGTGTTTTTGGAAAACCAACGATTCGGTTTGGGAACAATCAATTTCGAAGAAATGGGACTCGGCTTTGTTTGCCAATGAAAACTTTCGCAGGGATTTAGACTTGCAACCGTATCACTACAATATGGTCAAAGGGCTGGATTTTTACAACCAAGTATTTGATTTGCTTTCAAAACAAGAAAATATCACTTTCGTGAACCAGAAAGTCTTGGAAATCGAAGAATCCGAAACCATAATTCTGGTACAAACCGAAAGCGAATCCTTTTCGTGCTCGAAATTATTCAACAGTATTTACAACAAACATAAAGCAGATAACCAGACAAAATATCCAGTTTTACAACAGCATTTTATTGGTTGGTTTATCAAAAGTGAACAAGCTGTTTTCAATTCTGAACAAGCCACGTTCATGGATTTTTCGGTGGAACAAAAAGGAAATACCCGTTTTATGTACGTGTTACCCATATCAAAAACTGAAGCTTTACTGGAATACACTTTGTTCTCGCACCAGCATTTAAAAACTGAGGAATACGAAAACGAAATCCAGCAATACATCGAAAAACTTGGAATTACGAACTATGAAATCGTCGAAAAAGAGCAAGGAAGTATCCCGATGACCTGTTATCCATTTTGGAAATCGAATACTAAAAACGTACTAAATATAGGAACTTCAGGCGGTTGGACGAAAGCCAGTACCGGTTACACTTTCAAAAATTCCGATAAAAAATCAAGTGAATTAGTTGCCTTTCTGCAAAGAGAAACTGACTTCACCAAATTTCATAAAAAGACCAAATTCTGGTTTTACGATTTGCTTTTGTTAGACATTTTAGACCGAAAAAATGAATTGGGTTCCCACATCTTTTCTTCGATGTTCAAAAAAGGAAATCCAAGTTTGATTTTTAAATTTCTAGACGAGGAAACGTCTTTTATTGAAGATATTAAGGTCATTTTGAAATGTCCAAAAATGCTATTTATTAAAGCCTTATTTCATGTTGCTCTCAAAACAATGAAATAACAATCAAACTATAACAAAACTTTATAATTGAACTCCTATTCTTGATTGTAAACTTTGTAACTTTGCAACTCGAAGTTATTATTGATTTAAAATAAAAAAGATATGTATCCAGAAGAAATGGTAAAACCAATGCAAGCAGAATTAACCGCTGCAGGTTTTCAAGATTTACATAGTGCTGAAGCAGTAGAAAACGCAATGAAATTAGAAGGAACAACACTTGTAGTTGTAAATTCGGTTTGTGGTTGTGCTGCTAGAAACGCACGTCCAGGAGCAAAAATGAGTTTAGATGGCGCTAAAAAACCAGACCATTTAATCACCGTTTTTGCAGGAGTTGACAAAGATGCAGTTGATGCTGCAAGACAACACATGTTCCCTTTTCCTCCATCATCGCCAAGTATGGCTTTGTTCAAAAACGGAGAATTAGTGCACATGTTAGAGCGTCACCACATTGAAGGTCGCCCAGCAGAATTGATTGCTGAGAACTTGAAAGACGCTTTCAACGAATATTGCTAATACATGCAAAAGCATAGAATTTAAAACCACGTCTCGGCGTGGTTTTTTTATTTGGAGCTATTTCCAGCTATTCGTTTCAATCTTTTTCCCCGCTAAAAAAGCGGATAAAAAAGGATTTCCACTGCTATCTGGGCTAGAAAAAAATTTAGGCTAGAAAAAGAGGTGTATATTTGATGGTATTAAATAGTTAGCAGAAAAGCTAAAAATGAGACTGTAAAATGGACTATATCATAAAAGACGAAAAACTCGAATTAAAATATGAACACGGAAAAGGTGCTTGGACTTATCATTTGCGTATTCCAAATTCAAAACATATTGATGGAAAATGGGGCGACATAAAAGTTTCAGGTTCAATCGATACTTACAAGATTGAAGCAAGAAACCTTGCGCCAATAAAAGGAGAAGACAAAATGCTTTCTGTAAATAGTGAAATAAGAAAAGCTATCAATAAAAAAGGTGGTGATATTGTTACAGTTTCACTTTATCTATTATCCAAGAAAGAAGAAATAACTGAAAAGCAAATTTTAGAAACCTTCAAGGAATCGGGAGTTTTAGAAGCGTTTGAAAAACTAAACGAATTTAAAAAAAATGAAATCTTAGAAAGCATTCTTTCTCAAAAAATCGAAGAGAAACAAATCAAGATAATTATAAAACACATAGATAAATTAAGTAAGTAAAATGATTAAGCAAACATCTTTAAACTTTTTAAAAGAACTTAAAAAAAATAATTCAAGAGAGTGGTTTGAACAAAACAAACTAACTTATCAAGCCTACAAGGATGATATTGTTTTTTTTACAGAAAATTTATTGTTAGAATTAGCAAAACTAGACTTGTCAATAGCAAATGCAAATTTAGTTCCTAAAAAGTGCTTGACAAGAGTAAACAGAGACTTGCGATTTTCAAAAGACAAGACTCCATATAAAAACTATGTTTTAGTCGTTTTCAATAAAAATGCTCCACACGGAAACACAGCAGGATATTTTATTCACATTGAACCAGGAAATTGTATGGTTGGAGGTGGGATTTGGCAGACAACCCCTGAATTTTTAAAAAAAATTAGGCAAGAAATAAGTTATTCCTATGAGGAATTTAACGAAATAATTTCAAACAAACAATTTCAAGATATATTTCCAAGCGGAATACAAGGTCAAAATAAATCAAAAAAATTCACTGATTTTTATGAAAAAAGTGACCCTGTTGTTGAATTACTAAAAATGAAAGGTTTTTGCACCAAAGAATTGATAAATGACAAAATTTTGACAAGTACAGACGCAGTAAAAATCATCATTAACTATTTTAAAACGGCAAAACCACTAATTGAATATCTTAATAAAGCTATAGAATTTGAAGAATAAAAAAAAACCCGCTCCCGCACGAATCCTTTCGTGTGACTCGAAGCGATAAATACGATTCTACAAAACTAAACATTCTATTGACCACAACTCCCCTAGCCCAGATTGCAGCGGCATCCTCTAGTTGTAGCGATAGCGAAAACAAGAGATATAGCGAAAAGCTGGAAATAGCTCCAAGAAATCAAACCATTCATAAACTTTGCGACTTCATTGTGAACATTGTGGTTAAATTATTTACTTTTGCAAAAAATATATTTCTCAACTTAAAACTGTTTATAGCATGCAACTGTATAACACATTAAGCGCAGAGGAAAGAGCCATCATGATTGATGATGCCGGAAAACAACGTCTTACGCTGTCTTTCTATGCTTATGCGCAAATCTCAAATCCAACACAATTTCGTAACGAATTATTTCTGGCGTGGAACTCACTTGAAGTTTTGGGTCGAATTTATGTAGCCAGTGAGGGAATCAACGCCCAATTATCATTGCCTGCCGATAATTTCTATGCGTTCAAAGACTCGATAGAAGTCTATGATTTCATGAAAGGAATCCGATTGAATATCGCCGTAGAACAAGACGATCATTCGTTCTTGAAACTGACCGTAAAAGTGCGTGATAAAATTGTGGCCGATGGTTTGGTTGATGAAACTTTTGATGTAACCAATATTGGAATTCACCTAAAAGCTAAGGAATTCAATGAACTTTTGGAAGACCCAAATACGATTGTGGTCGATATGAGAAATCATTACGAGAGTGAAATTGGACATTTTACCAAAGCTATAAAACCAGACGTGGACACTTTTCGTGAAAGTTTACCAATCATAGAAGAACAACTTTCTGAACACAAACAAGACAAAAAATTATTGATGTATTGCACCGGAGGAATTCGTTGCGAAAAAGCCAGTGCTTATTTCAAACACAAAGGTTTTGAAAACGTGTACCAACTGGAAGGCGGAATTATAGAATACACGCGCCAGGTAAAAGCCGAAGGATTAGAAAGTAAATTCATTGGAAAAAACTTCGTATTTGATCACCGCTTGGGCGAAAGAATCACGGACGATATTGTTTCCCAATGCCATCAATGTGGCGCGCCTTGTGATGTGCATACCAATTGCGTGAACGAAGGCTGTCATTTACTTTTTATCCAATGTGACTCTTGCAAAGAAAAAATGGAAGGTTGCTGTTCTGCTGAATGTGTAACTGTCATTCACATGCCGGAAGAAGAACAAAAAGCCATTCGAAGAGGAATTAAAAACGGAAATAAGATTTTCAAAAAAGGAAAATCAGACGTTTTGACTTTCAAAAACAACGAAGAAACGCATGGTGTTTTTGTTGCCGAAAAACCAAAAACTGTAGTCAAAAAAGAACCAAAAGTTAAGAAAATTTATATCGGAAAAGGAACGCATTTTTTCCCAAAACCAAGTATTGGTCAGTTTTTAATTGAAGAAAACGAAATCAAAATTGGCGATACGATTCTAATCAAAGGTTCCACAACCGGCGAACAAAAAATAGTAATCGAAGAAATGCTTGTTAACGATTTAGCACAAGAAAAAGCAGTTTCTGGAGATACTTGTACTTTTAAACTGCCGTTCAGAATTCGATTATCTGATAAATTATATAAGATTTTAGACTAATTTATCATGACATCGAATAACAAAATAGAACTTATGGCTCCTGCCGGGAACTTTGAGTCTTTACAAGCCGGATTAGATAATGGTGCGGATTCTATTTACTTTGGCGTTGAGCAATTGAACATGCGCGCCAGAGCCACCGTGAATTTCACCATGGACGATTTGCCGGAAATAGCAAAACGATGCGAAGCTAAAAATGTTCGAAGTTACTTGACCTTGAACACCATAATTTACGATCACGATTTATCCGTCGTAAAAACCTTACTGAACAAAGCCAAAGAAGCGAATATCACTGCGGTTATTGCTTCTGACCAAGCGGTTATCGCTATGGCTAGAGGCATCGGAATGGAGGTCCATATTTCAACTCAACTGAATGTGACCAACATTGAAACCATAAAATTCTACAGCTTATTTGCAGACACGATGGTTTTAAGTCGGGAATTGAGTTTACGTCAAGTAAAAAGCATCACCGCTCAAATCGAAAAAGAACAAATTAAGGGCCCAAACGGAAACTTAGTGGAAATCGAAATCTTTGGTCATGGCGCTTTGTGTATGGCAGTTTCAGGAAAATGTTATTTGAGTTTACACTCCAATAATTCCTCCGCCAACCGTGGTGCGTGTAAACAAAATTGCCGCAAGAAATACACTGTTATAGATCAGGAAACCGGTTTTGAAATCGAAGTCGATAACGAATATTTAATGTCTCCAAAAGATTTATGCACTTTAGATTTTCTGGACCAAGTCATTGATTCCGGTATTCAGGTGTTGAAAATTGAAGGCCGTGGCCGTGCTCCTGAATATGTTGCCACTGTTATCAAAACCTATCGGGAAGCGATTGACAGTTATTATGAAGATTCGTTTTCTAAAGAAAAAGTAGCCGATTGGATGGAAGCTTTAAACACGGTTTATAATCGTGGTTTTTGGTCCGGTTATTATCTCGGACAAGAATTGGGCGAATGGAGTGATGTTTCCGGATCAATGGCGACACAGAAAAAAGTCTATATAGGAAAAGGAACCCATTATTTCCCGAAAGCCAACATTGGTCAATTCAAAATTGAAGCTTACGACATCAAAATTGGCGATAAAATTCTGGTAACAGGACCAAGCACCGGAGCGCAGCAAATGATTATCGACGAAATGTTTGTCAATGATGTTACGGCTGACAAAGCCACCAAAGGCGATGATTGTACTTTAAAATTACCTTTCAGAATCCGAATGTCGGACAAATTATATAAAATTGTGGAAGCCTAATGGTTATTGTTACTTTACAGAGGGACAAATGCATTGGCTGTAATTATTGCGTTGAAATGGCTCCGGTTCAATTTCAAATGTCCAAGAAAGACGGGAAATCAGTTTTGATTCATTCGCAAAATGCAAAAGGTTTTTTTACTTTAAAATCACACGACCACACGATTGTTGAAAGTTGTGAATTGGCGGCAAAAGCATGTCCAGTTAAAATAATTTCGGTGAAAGAAACCTAAGTTTTTTATTAAAAACAGATTTAGATTCAACCCATTACAGCTGCAATTGTAATGGGTTTTTTTATTAAAAATTTATGAATTATTGACGCAGATAGGCGTTGTTCCATAAAATTAAAAAATACTATCTTTACACATTAAACGTTTTAAGAACTTAAGTTGTGCTGGTCGCAACACTACATATAAGATTATGGCATGTACAAGTTGTTCAACTTCTGATGGTGGCGCACCTAAGGGTTGTAAAAATAATGGGACTTGCGGCACCGATAGCTGCAATAAATTAACGGTATTCGATTGGCTTTCTAATATGAGTTTGCCTAATGGCGACGCACCTTTTGACTGTGTTGAAGTACGTTTCAAAAATGGAAGAAAAGAATTTTACCGCAATACCGAAAAATTAACGTTAAGCATGGGCGACATCGTTGCTACTGTTGCTTCTCCGGGTCATGATATAGGAATTGTTACTTTGACAGGAGAATTGGTTAAAATTCAAATGAAGAAAAAAGGAGCCAATTACCTGGGTAATGAAATTCCGAAAATTTATAGAAAAGCATCCCAAAAAGATATTGATATTTGGTCCACCGCAAGAGATCGTGAAGAGCCGATGAAGGTTCGTGCACGGGAACTGGCGATTGCTCAAAAACTGGAAATGAAAATTTCAGATATTGAATTTCAAGGGGATGGATCGAAAGCTACGTTTTATTATACCGCAAATGACCGTATTGACTTTCGTGCGTTAATTAAAGATTTTGCTAAAGAATTCAGCACTCGTATTGAGATGAAACAAGTAGGTTTTCGTCAGGAAGCGGCTCGTTTAGGAGGAATTGGTTCTTGCGGAAGAGAATTGTGTTGTTCTACCTGGTTGACGGATTTTAGAAGTGTAAATACCTCAGCGGCACGTTATCAACAACTGTCTTTGAATCCACAAAAACTGGCTGGACAATGCGGAAAATTAAAATGCTGCTTGAACTATGAGTTAGATACGTACATGGATGCGTTGAAAGATTTTCCGGATTTCGAAACAAAATTGGTAACCGAAAAAGGAGATGCCATTTGCCAGAAACAAGATATTTTCAAAGGATTGATGTGGTTTGCGTACACCAATAACTTTGCTAATTGGCATGTGCTGAAAATTGAACAAGTCAAAGAAATTGTTGCCGAAAACAAACTAAAAAACAAAGTTTCTTCGTTAGAAGATTATGCTATCGAGATTGTTGCTGAACCGGAGAAAAACTTCAATAATGCAATGGGTCAAGAAAGTTTGACTCGTTTTGACCAGCCAAAACCAAAGAAAAAACCAAATAAAAAACGCAAGCCGGCTGGTGAAAATGCAATTGTAGCAAACAACAATAAACCTGCAAACAACAACAATAATAACCGTCAGAATTCAAATGACAAAAAGCCTGCGGAACCAAGAAAACCTATAATTATTACTAAAAATGTGGATAAAAAATAGCGCTTTACTTCTTTTAGTTGTGATTCTCTTTTCTTCATGTGATAAAAAAAGAGTTTTTGATGAATATAAATCTGTAGGTAGTGCGTGGCACAAAGACAGTATTGTAACGTTCAATTTACCGGAATTAGATTCCACAAAACGATACAATCTATTTGTGAATTTGAGAGCCAATAACAATTATCAGTATAATAATCTGTTTTTAATTGTTGCATTGGAATTGCCAAATGGTTTTACAAAAGTAGACACGCTTGAATACCAAATGGCAGATCCGGACGGAACACTTTTAGGCGATGGATTTTCAGATATAAAAGAAAGCAAACTCTTTTACAAGGAAAATGTACGGTTCAAATCAAAATACAAAGTCTATATCAAACAAGCGGTTAGAGAAAACGGCAAAGTTCCCGGCGTAACAGCTTTAGATGGAATTACAGAGGTAGGTTTTAGAATAGAAAAAAAAGAATAAAATAGTATTATGGCTATCAAAAAAAATAACAATCAGACAAAAAACATTGATAAGGACATCACTTACTACAAAAAGAAATTTTGGAAAATCTTCTTTTATGGAATGGGTGCAGTCGGTTTATTTTTCTTATTTGCTTCATGGGGACTTTTCGGTTCGATGCCTTCTTTTGAAGATTTAGAAAATCCAGATTCAAACTTAGCCACCGAAATCATATCGGCTGACGGAGTAGTTTTGGGTAAATATTTTGAAAAAAACAGGTCCCAGTTAAAATACTCTGACTTACCAAAAAACTTGGTACAAGCATTAATAGCTACTGAAGACGCTCGTTTTTATGAGCATTCCGGTATTGATGGAAGAGGAACTTTAAGAGCTATTTCCAGCTTAGGAACCAGCGGTGGTGCGAGTACGTTGACACAACAATTAGCCAAACAATTATTTCATGGAGAAGGATCTAAATTTCTGCCTTTTAGAATTGTACAAAAAATAAAAGAATGGATTATCGCCATCCGATTAGAAAGACAATACACTAAAAATGAAATAATTGCAATGTATTGCAATGTATATGATTTTGGAAATAATTCTGTTGGAGTAAGTTCAGCAGCAAAAACCTATTTTTCTAAAGAACCGAAGGATTTAACCATCAGTGAATCGGCAATATTAGTGGGAATGTTTAAAAACTCTGGTTTATACAACCCTATCAGAAACCCACAAGGGGTAAAAAACCGCAGAAATGTGGTGCTTTTGCAAATGGAAAAAGGAAAAATCATTTCAAAAGAAGAGAAAGAAAGACTTCAAAGTTTACCTATTAAGTTAAACTTCAAATTAGAAACACACAAAGACGGAACGGCTACGTATTTTAGAGAATATTTACGTGATTACATGAAAAAATGGGCCGAAGAAAATAAAAAACCGGACGGTTCTGATTATGATATTTACAAAGACGGTCTAAAAATCTACACCACGATTGATTCCAGAATGCAATTGCACGCTGAAGAAGCGGTTACGGCACACATGGCAAACCTTCAAGAAGAGTTTTTTAGTCAATCTAAGGGTAATAAAAACGCTCCTTTCGTTAATATTTCTTCTGTAGAAACACAACGAATCCTGAATCAGGCAATGAAATCATCTAGCCGATGGGCTGTGATGAAATCAATGGATAAAAGCGATGAAGAAATTATAAAATCGTTCAGCGAAAAAGCAAAAATGACGGTCTTTTCTTGGAAAGGAGAAAAAGATACCATCATGACACCATTGGATTCTATTCGGTATTACAAACACTTTTTACAATCTGGATTGATGGCTATGGAACCGCAAACCGGAAATATAAAAGCTTGGGTTGGTGGTATCAACTACAAATATTTTCAATACGATCACGTAGGACAAGGTGCCAGACAAGTAGGTTCGACTTTCAAACCATTTGTTTATGCCACTGCTATAGAACAATTGAATATGTCTCCGTGTGACTCGATTATAGATGGTCCATTTGTCATTAGAAAAGGACGCCATCATGTTACCGAAGATTGGGAACCTAGAAATTCTGACAACAAATACCGCGGAATGGTTACCTTAAAAAGAGGTTTGGCTAATTCCATAAATACGATATCCGCAAAATTAATTGATAAGGTAGGTCCAGAAGCAGTAATCGATTTAACCCATAAATTAGGCGTAAAATCCGAAATTGTAAACCAACCATCCATTGCATTAGGAGCGGTAGAAATCACAGTCGAAGACATGGTTGCCGCTTACAGCACTTTTGCCAATCAAGGCGTTTATATGAAACCTCAATTTATATCTAAAATTGAAGATAAAAGTGGCGTTATCATCTACGAACCAATACCTGAATCGCATGATGTTTTAAATAAAGACATTGCTTATGCAGTTATCAAATTACTGGAAGGTGTAACCGAAGGTGGTTCTGGAGACCGTTTGCGCACCACTGGCGGCGGTAACGGAGACAACCGCTGGACGGGTTATCCTTATTCGTTTAAAAACCCTATTGCAGGAAAAACAGGTACTACTCAAAACCAGTCTGATGGTTGGTTTATGGGAATGGTTCCTAATCTTGTAACTGGAGTTTGGGTAGGTTGCGAGGACCGTTCAGCCCGTTTCAAAAGCATCACTTACGGTCAGGGAGCTACAGCCGCATTGCCGGTTTGGGGTTATTTCATGAAACTGTGTTATGCTGATCCGGCACTTAAAGTATCTAAGGGACCCTTTGAGCGTCCTGCAAATCTTTCTATAAAAGTAGACTGTTACGTTCCTAAAAAGGTAATAGACACGACGGCCGTAGAACAAGATACCGAAGAATTTGAATTGTAAAAGTCATTGCGAGGAACGAAGCAATCGCATATCGAGAGCAACAAATGGGATTGCTTCGTTCCTCGCAATAACAGGATTTCCACTGCTATCTGGGCTAAGGCAATCGTCCTTAGAACTAAATCTTGAGGTCCGTAGATTATAACTTAATTCTTCTTTAAATAAAATTCGACAAATAGCAACTCATTTTTATGATTAACAAAAAAGTAAACAACGTTCAGGACGCCCTTCAAGGAATTGAAAATGGGATGACTATCATGCTTGGCGGTTTCGGATTATGTGGTATTCCAGAAAATTCCATCGCCGAATTAGTGAAAAAAGAAACTACGGATTTAACGTGTATTTCAAACAACGCCGGTGTAGATAATTTTGGTCTTGGACTGCTTTTGCAAAAGCGTCAAATCAAAAAAATGATTTCTTCTTACGTAGGTGAAAATGCCGAATTTGAACGCCAAATGCTTTCTGGAGAACTCGAAGTGGATCTTATTCCTCAAGGAACTTTAGCAGAACGTTGCCGTGCGGCACAAGCCGGAATTCCTGCTTTTTTCACACCTGCTGGTTATGGAACTGAAGTAGCCGAAGGTAAAGAAGCACGTGAATTCAACGGAAAAATGCACGTTATGGAACACGCTTTCAAAGCTGATTTTGCCATCGTAAAAGCATGGAAAGGTGACGAAGCCGGAAACTTAATTTTCAAAGGAACCGCAAGAAACTTCAACCCTTGTATGGCCGGAGCAGCAAAAATCACCATAGCCGAAGTAGAAGAATTATTACCTGCAGGAAGTTTAGATCCAAATGAAATTCATATTCCGGGAATACTTGTAAATAGAATTTTTCAAGGTGTGAAATATGAAAAAAGAATTGAACAAAAAACCGTGCGAAAAATTTTCTAATTATGGCTTTAGATAAAAATCAAATTGCAAGACGTATTGCAAAAGAATTAAAACACAACTATTACGTAAATCTCGGAATCGGAATCCCAACACTAGTAGCTAATTATATCCCAGAAGGAATTGACGTTGAATTTCAAAGCGAAAACGGAATTCTCGGCATGGGTCCATTCCCTTTTGAAGGCGATGAAGACGCTGATTTAATCAATGCAGGAAAACAAACCATAACTACTTTGCCTGGAGCCAGTTTCTTTGACTCCGCATTCAGTTTTGGAATGATACGTGGGCAACATGTTGACTTAACAATCCTTGGCGCCATGGAAGTTGCCGAAAACGGTGATATTGCCAACTGGAAAATTCCTGGTAAAATGGTCAAAGGAATGGGAGGCGCAATGGATTTAGTGGCTTCTGCCGAGAATATTATTGTAGCCATGATGCACGTTAATAAAGCTGGAGAATCAAAAATACTTAAAAAATGTACCTTACCATTAACGGGTGTAGGTTGCGTTAAAAAAGTAGTTACTGAATTAGCTGTTTTAGAAATAACACCGCAAGGTTTCAAACTCCTGGAACGCGCACCGGGTGTAACTGTAGAACACATTATCGCTTCTACTGAAGCTGATTTAATTATTGAAGGTGACGTTCCAGAAATGGAAATGGATTAACACCAACGCTTAAAATACACAAAAACCACAATCTCAAATAGTATTTGAGATTGTGGTTTTTTTTATACTTTGATTTGCAATTCCATTCAGAAATCAAATTGCTTCAAAATTCTTATTTTTAAAAGAACCAAGTTGCGACAAAAATAGCAGTAATCACACAGATTAAATCTACGACAAGCATTGTCCCTAGTGCATAACGCGTGTTTTTAATATTTACAGAACCGAAATAAACGGCTATCACATAAAAAGTACTTTCGGCACTACATTGAAAAATACTGGCCAATCTAGCCGTTAAGGAATCTGCACCAAAAGTATTCATCGAGTCAATCAAAAATCCTCTTGATCCTGCAGAACTAAAGGGACGAAGCAATGCAACTGGTAAGGCATCCGTAATTTGCTTACTTACTCCCATATTAGAAAAAATGAAAGCAATCCAATTGCTAATAATTTCAAATAAACCACTGTTTCTAAATAAAGAAATAGCTACTAACATACCCAACACATAAGGAAAAATAGTCACTCCGGTTTTCACACCATTATTGGCTCCTACTACAAAACTTTCAAAAACTGTAGTAGATGCTTCTGTAAATTTCTTCTCATTTATAAAGGAGAAAATCAAGGTAAAAGCAATGATTCCAATTAATATTAAAGCAGAAAGATTAGAGGTGAAATAGTTTTTTCCAATTAAATCCAAATGGTTCACATACATCAACAAACCAACAATAGCAGCTATTAAAACCATCAATACAATCACTAGAGAAGCACTTTTGAAATTGATTCTTTGTTTGATTCCAACAATTAAAAAGGCGGCAATAGTCCCGATAAAAGAAGTGATAATACAAGGCAGCATCACATCAGCAGGATTGCTTGCATTAGCTGCAGCACGATATCCTATAATAGACGTAGCGATTAAAGTAAGGCCTGAAGCATGCAAACACATAAACATAATTTGCGCATCACTGGCCTTGTCTTTCTCTGGATTTATTTCTTGTAAACTCTCCATAGCTTTTAGACCAAAAGGAGTTGCGGCAGAATCTAATCCTAAGAAATTGGCAGCGAAATTTAAGGTCATATAAGAAATGGAAGGATGGTTTTTGGGAATACTCGGAAACACTTTTACAAAAACAGGACTCAATGCTTTAGCTAATTTTCCAGAAGCTCCGGAAATGATTAAAAGTTCCATCAATCCACAGAAAAAAGCCAAATAAGCCATCAGCGGAAGGATTAAATCTAGCAAAGTACTTTTACACGTTGGCAATAAACCATCTGATTTTTGAACACCGCTGTAAATTTTTACAGTTTTGTTTTTATACACATAAGTCGTATCCGCATTTAACGTATCCCGATTGATAATCATGGTTTGTTCTGGTGCTTTTTTGATGCTGTCTTTAATAAAAGCAGGAAGTTCTTCGGCAAATTTCTCCGAAACCAGAATTGGATCATCTTTCTTTCCGTTCAAAACGTGATCAATGGTATAACTGTCTCCAGAAAACAAACTAAACACTACAAATACAATTGCTGAAATAAAAATGACCAACCAAAATCTACTCAATACCATAATCTATAATTTTTGTAAATGTAATAAATCAATTGCAATGACAATAGCAAAAAGACAAGGTCAATATCAAACACAAATCTAGATGTTATGCACTAGTATTGATTTTTGAAATTGAAATTGCCATTGAATTTTTATACGTGAATAATCTCGTCTTCAATTAACAATTCTTCCCTTCGTAATCTCAAGAAAATTTGTGCTACGGCAATCGTGTCTTTTTCACAATAGGTTACAATGCGGTCAATGTCTTTATCTACATAAAAAACATGTCCTACCTGACTGCCGTCGATGTCGCCTTTTGGAGAAGGGATTCCAAGTACTTTACACATCAATTTTAAAGAAGTAAAATGTTTGTAATCGCCAAATTTCCATAATTCCAAAGTGTCCAAATGCGGGATTTCCCATGGTTTTTTCCCAAATAGGTTCAACTTATTGGGAATAGCAATTTGGTTGATAATCATACGTCGGGCAAGGAAAGGAATATCGAATTCCTTGGCATTGTGACCACACAAGACATGTTGCGGCTGATTGAAATGATTGTTCAGCAAATTATTGAAATCGAGCAATATTTTCTTTTCTTCACCAAAAAAAGAAGTCACCCTAAAATTTCGGATATCGCCTTTGATAGTAAAATAACCCACGGAGATACAAACGATTTTCCCAAACTCGGCCCAAATTCCCGCACGGTCGTAAAAATCCTCAGGCGTGTATTCGTCTTTGCGCTGGTATTGGGTTTTGTGTTCCCAAAGGTCTTTCATTTCAGCATCTAATGCATTGAAATCTTCGGCTTCCGGAACGGTTTCTATGTCGAGGAACAAAATGTTATTGAGATTTATTTTTTCTATCATCAGCTAGATTTGTTAGATTTTTTGACTTCTTAGATTTTTAGATTAAATACAAAAACCTAAATTAGTAAACTTGATTGATTTTTTTGAATCTGAGACAATCTAAATTTCTAAAAATCAAAGAAATCTAATGTGTCTAACCTTCTAAAAATCTAAGAAGTATGTTTTTAAAATAGACTTTGTTGTGTGGTTGGATTCTCATGCTCTAACAACCATTTTTTGCGCCATAAACCACCCGCATATCCTGTTAAGGAACCATCTGTTCCAATGACTCTGTGACAGGGAACGACAATCCAAAGCGGGTTTTTACCATTAGCAGAAGCGACGGCTCGTATCGCTTTGACATCGCCCAGTTTTTTAGACAAATCCATATAGCTACAGGTTTTCCCAAATGGGATTTCGAGTAATCCTTTCCAAACTTTTTGTTGGAATTCAGTACCTTTTGGATTCAGTGCAAAGTCAAAATTGGTTCGTTTCCCTTCAAAATAATCGTTGAGTTGCGTAACGGCTTCTTGCACAACAGCAGGAATTGTAGTTGAAATTTCTCCTTCATCCGAAACTGAAATTACAGATATTCCATTTTCATCGCCGATTATTGTAGCGATCCCTAAAGGCGTTTTGATGTATGCTGTTTCCATATTTTAAAGATAAAAAAATTAACCACATTGTTTCTAAAGAAGCAAGAAAGTTCAAAAATAAATACGCTCAAACAGTTTTAGACATAAAAAAAACCATTCGCAGAGACGAATGGTTCTTGTATTTTAGCCCCGATAGCAGCGACATCTCCCGATTTAGAAAAACAAGGCTTTTTAGCCGTAGTTTTTATTTATCGGGAATACAGCGTAGAGCGGGATTAGCTCCTGAAAAACGCCAGGATTATTTTAAATTTGAATATACGTAAGCTTCTAAGGCTTTCAATTCGTCATCAGACATCGCTTTGGTAACGGCGAAGTTTGTTTTCATTACTTCATACTGGCTTGGGTCAACAATAGGCTCGCCCTCACCTTTTAAAAACGTTACGATACTTGCGTTTTTATCTTTATAAATCTTAGCAATATCCTGCAGACTTGGCCCTATCACTTTCTTGTCTACTTGATGACAGGCCACACAATTTCCTTTTCCTTTGAAAATTTCTTCTCCTAATTCCTCTGGAGTTTGCGCAACTTCTTCGGTAGTGGTTGGGTATAAAGATTCTTTTTTGACTTCTTCTTTTTTACAAGAAGCAAAGGCTAAAACGGCAAATAAAAACAACGTCTTTCTCATGTTAATTTCTTTAATTATAAGTATCTAAATTGCAAAATTACCAACCAACATACTTGGGTGGTTGAATTCCATTCAGGTTCAAATATACTAAAATTTGCGCTCTGTGATGGGTAACATGATCTTGCATCAAGTTGAGTATTTGTAATTTTGATTTTGGACCAGCAAAAAAATCTACTTTTTGGGACAGTTCAATATTATTGGTTTTTTGTACAAATGTCTTTGCTTTATCAAAAGAGGCTTTTATTTCTTGGACGATTTGCGCTTTTGAAAGTCCTTTTACCGCTTCTTTTTTTACATATTTCTCTTTGGAAAAATGCGTTGTGCCCAACCAATTCATGTTGTCTTGTATGTGAAATAATTGTTCTCTAAACGACATTTCACGTTCAGCAGGTTTATAATCATATTTATCTTCCGGCATAGCTTCTGCAACGGCTACTAAATAATCTTTGGAATTATCCCATTTCTCGATGAAAGTGGAAACCACCTCAACTTGTGCAAAAATACTATTGGATAGCAATAAAACCGCTATTATTAAACATTTTTTCATTTCTATTTGTTTAAAAGTATTGCAGCTTCTTTAGCAAAATAAGTCGAAATTAAACTGGCTCCGGCGCGTTTGATACACATTAATTGTTCCATCATAATTTTATCATGGTCTAACCAACCTCTTTCGGCAGCGGCTTTAATCATCGCATATTCTCCCGAAACGTGGTATACCGTTACCGGAACATTTACGGCATTTTTGACTTCACGAACGATGTCTAAATACGCAATTCCGGGTTTTACCATAACCATATCAGCGCCTTCTTCCACGTCCCACAACGCTTCTTTGATGGCTTCAATGCGATTGGCATAATCCATTTGGTATGTTTTTTTGTCTTTTGGAATTTCAGTGGCGTCAACAGGAGCGCTGTCTAACGCATCACGGAACGGCCCATAAAATGCAGAAGCGTATTTAGCAGAATAACTCATGATACCCACATTGTGAAAACCGGCAGCGTCAAGACCTTCGCGCAAACGCAACACGCGTCCGTCCATCATGTCCGATGGCGCTACAAAATCGGCACCCGCTTGCGCATGAGAAACAGCCATTTTCACCAAGGCTGCATTCGTCGAATCATTTTCTACATCACGGTTTGCAATGATTCCGTCATGGCCATAAATAGAATACGGATCCAAAGCTACGTCAGGCATTACAATCATTTCCGGACAAGCGGCTTTGATGGCACGAATGGCATTTTGCATTAATCCGTTTGGATTCCAAGCTTCTTTTCCTGTATTGTCTTTTAAATTCTCGCTTACTTTTACATAAATATTCACGGCACGAATTCCCAATGCAAATATTTCTTTGACATCTTCTACCGTTAGATCTATAGAACGACGAAATATTCCTGGCATAGAGGAAATTTCTACTTGATAATTTTCTCCCTCAGCAATAAACATAGGAAACATAAAATCCGCTGGACTCAAACTGGTTTCACGAACTAAACTTCTTATGGATTCGTTTGTTCTTAATCTTCTGCCTCTGTGTAATGGGAACATATGATTTATGATTTTAGATTAGCGACTGCTGATTTATGATTTAAAACTAAATGTTGATAACAGAAAATCTGAAATCAAAAATCGTTAATCATCAATCTACAATCCAATTTTTTGGATTTTCTAATACGTTTACTAATTTTTCTTCTTCGCTTCCTGCTTCTGCGTGATGATCGTAAACCCATTGCACATGTGGTGGTAAACTCATCAAAATACTTTCGATTCTTCCGTTGGTTTTTAGACCAAATAAAGTGCCTTTATCGTGAACTAAATTGAACTCTACGTAACGACCGCGGCGAATCTCCTGCCACATTCTTTGTTCTGGAGTATACGGTAAATCTTTTCTTTTTTCAACAATGGGAACATACGCTTGCAGAAAACTATTACCAACTTCGGTTACAAAGTTGTACCAATCTTGCATTGACATTGTATCTGTTGCTTTGCAATAATCGAAAAACAATCCGCCAATTCCACGCGCTTCATTCCTGTGAGCGTTCCAGAAATAGGCATCACATTGTTTTTTGTTTTTGGGATAAAATTCTGGATTATGTTTGTCGCAGGCCGTTTTACAGGTTTGATGAAAATGAATCGCATCTTCTTCAAACAGATAATAGGGTGTTAAATCCTGTCCGCCACCAAACCATTGCTGGATTACGTTTCCATTGTCATCGTACATTTCGAAATAACGCCAGTTCGCGTGAACTGTTGGTGTCATTGGATTTTTCGGATGTAAAACCAAACTCAATCCGCAGGCAAAAAAATCAGCTTCGCCTACATTGAACATCTTTTGCATGGCTTCCGGTAATTTCCCGTGTACTGCCGAAATATTCACTCCGCCTTTTTCGAAAACGGTTCCATTTTCTATCACGCGGGTTCTTCCGCCGCCGCCTTCCGGACGTTCCCAAAGGTCTTCACGGAATTTGGCTTGACCTTCAATTGCTTCCAATCCTTTACAGATTTGATCTTGAAGGTTTTGTATGTAAGAATAAAATTGTTCTTTCATTATAAATTAATTTTCAGCAGCAGTTTTTCAATTCCAAAAATGGAAAGTAAAAACTGTGACTGTGACTGACTACTGATTGTATTCCTTCACTGCATCAATGAACGCTTTCGCGTGATCAACAGGAATATTCGGTAAAATTCCGTGACCTAAATTCACGATGTATTTATCTTTCCCGAATTCGTCAATCATTTCGTGTACCATTTTCTTAATCACCGGAATTGGAGACAACAATCTTGATGGATCAAAATTTCCTTGTAAAGTAATATTTCCACCAGACAAGTATCGTGCATTTCTTGGAGAACAAGTCCAATCCACTCCTAATGCTGATGCTCTACTTTTCCCCATTTCACCCAATGCAAACCAACATCCTTTTCCAAAAACAATCACCGGAGCATCATCAGCTAATGCTTCAATGATTTGGTTGATGTATTTCCATGAGAATTCTTGATAATCCACTGGCGAAAGCATTCCACCCCAAGAGTCAAAAATTTGAACGGCGTTTACTCCCGCTTTTACTTTTTCTTTCAAATATAAAATAGTGGTATCCGTGATTTTTTGCAATAAAACGTGCGCTGCTTCTGGATGTTGGAAACAAAATCCTTTGGCCATATCAAAACTTTTAGAACCTTTCCCTTCCACTGCATAACACATAATTGTCCAAGGAGAACCTGCGAAACCGATTAACGGCACCTCATCATTCAGCATTTCTTTGGTCAATTTGATAGCGTCAAAAACGTATCCTAATGTTTCATTTACATCTGGAACGATTACTTTTTCTACATCTTGAATCGTACGAATAGGATTTGGTAAAAACGGACCAAAATTTTCTTTCATCAACACTTCAATTCCCATAGCCTGTGGAATTACCAAAATATCCGAAAATAAAATCGCAGCATCCGGAGCAATTCTTCGTATTGGTTGTACGGTGATTTCAGCAGCTAATTCGGGCGTTTGACAACGGGTGAAAAAATCATATTTATCACGCAAAGCGATGAACTCCGGTAAATATCTTCCCGCTTGACGCATCATCCAAACTGGTGGACGTTGTACTGTTTCTCCTTTTAGTGCTCTTAAAAATAGGTCGTTCTTAATCATGTATTTAAATTTTAGCAGATAGCTAGATGCTTTCCGTTTTATAATATTCAATAACTTCCTCAATCACCTCTTCGATAGTTGGTGTTTCGGCAATTACTATGTTTTTAATTTTCTTTGTTTCTAATGCTGATGCTGTAGTAGTGCCTATGCAAAAACAAACTTCATTCTTGATTTTATTATTTGTCAAATAACTTTCAACGCCAGATGGACTAAAAAATAGAATTCCGTCAAAATTTTCTTGGTCTGATATTTTAAAAGGCGCAAGTGTTGTTTGATACACTTCGATTTCATTAAACGTTATTCCTGCGCTTTTTAATGCTTCAGGCAATGTTTCTTTACGCAAATTTCCGCTCAAAAAAGTATAGCTTTCCTTATTGTAAATTAAAGTGATTATTTCGGCTAATTCAGAGGCGTAATCCAAATAAACATCAACTGTAAATCCATGCGATTCAAGTAATTCCTTGGTTTTAATCCCTACACAAAAAACAGGTTTCGTCTTTAAAACTTCCCAACCGTTTTGTTCTATCAAACTTAAAACAGCATTTTGGCTGCTAAAAATCAAGTTGTTGTTGATTGTTTTCAGTTCAAAAAGGTTGTTTTTAATTTCGATAAAATCTTGTTCTAAAAGATCAAAATTAGCATCCAGAAATACTTGCCTTTGTTCTGCCGACAATGTTTTGGTGGATAAAATGCTTGTTTGGCTCATTATTTTTTCAAATTAATTTTAATTGCTGTCATCAATTCTGCTCCGCCATTTTCTAAAATTTCTTTGGCACAATAAAAGCCTAATTTCTTCCATTCTTGCATCGGAACGGTTTTTTCGATTTCTATTTTTTGCTTTCCATCGATAGAAAATAAAACGCCTTTAAACAAAATATCATCTTCTACAAAAACTGCTAAAGCACCGATTGGTGCCGTACAACCGCCTTCGAGTGTTTTTAAAAACTGTCTTTCAATATGTGTACATACTTCGGTATCAATATCGTTGAGTTCGTTTAGCGCTTGTCTACAAAATTCATCATTTGCCATTGCAACAACTACCATAGCACCTTGAGCCGGCGCCGGAATCATCCAATCCAAATCGATATAATTAGAAGGTTTCAAGTTGATTCTTTCTAATCCTGCTGCCGCAAAAACAGCTCCGTTCCAATCGCTTTCCTGCAATTTTTGCATTCTCGTGTTGACGTTTCCACGCAAATCCACTACTTTGTGATTGGGATATTTATTTAACCATTGAGCTTGACGACGCAAACTTCCTGTGGCAATTGTACCTTCCCCATTAAGAAAATCAAGGTTTCCTTTGTGTACTAAAATATCCAAAGTATTCGCTCTTTCCAGAACAGCGGCTTGTACAATTCCTATTGGCAAAGCCGTAGGAACATCTTTCATGGAATGCACCGCAATATCAACATCACCATTTATCATGGCGATATCAAGTGTTTTAGTAAAAATTCCTGTGATTCCTAATTCGTAAAGTGGTTTATCAAGGATAATGTCTCCTTGTGATTTTACCGCTAAAATTTCGGTTTTATACCCTAAATCATTTAGCTTCTTTTCGACGGTGTGGGCTTGCCAAAGCGCGAGTTCGCTGTCGCGGGTTCCTATGCGTATAATTTTGCTCATTATTTTGTAGTCGCTCCTATTTTGAAAACTTTCTCAATCCATTCAATACTTTCATCCACCATCGTATCATCATCTTTCAAATGGTTTGCAAAATGCGTCGTTATTTTTTGGATAATTCTGTTGCTGATTATTTCAGCTTGCTCTTCATTGAAATTTGAAATTTTCTTGCTTTGAAAATCCAATTCAGATGTTTTTATCGCATTCAATTTTGCTTTCAACGCATTGATTGTCGGCGCAAATTTTCTGCCTTTGGTCCACGTAATAAATTCTTCTTTGATTTCTTCGATGATAGCTTCAGCAGCAGGAATGTGTTTTTTTCTATTTTCTAAAGTTTCGTCTGTTAGTTGTGACAAATAATCCATGTGAATCAGCGTAACGCCTTCAATTTCTTCTACATTTTCATGCACGTTTTTCGGAATCGATAAATCCAAAATCAAGATTGGTTTCTTCAAATTTAGAATCGCTTTGTCTATCGTTGGATTTTGTGCGCCGGTTGCTACCACAACAACATCTGCTTTTTGTAGTTCCAAATGCAGTTCAGAATAATCTTTTACGATTAGGTTCAATTTTCCGGCTAATTTCTCTGCTTTCTCTTTGGTTCTGTTAATTAGGGTAATATGTTCGTTTTTAGTGTGTTTTACTAAATTTTCACACGTATTTCTCCCAATTTTCCCAGTACCAAACAAGAGAATATTTTTGTTTCCAATGTCTTGCACATTGTTGATAATATAACGAACTGCGGCAAAAGAAACCGAAGTGGCGCCAGAACTAATTTCTGTATCTGTTTTTATTTTTTTACTAGCTTGGATAACGGCATTCACTAATCGTTCCATAAAAGCATTGGCTAAGCCCAGCGATTTTGACTGTGAAAAGGAATTTCTTATTTGGGCAATAATTTCAAAATCACCAAGAATCTGACTGTCTAAACCAGTTCCTACACGAAACATGTGGCTGATGGCTTCTTGATTTTTATAGACAAAACCTACCTTTTGAAATGATTCAACAGAGCCTTGACTATTCTCGCAAATTAATTTGATTAATTGAAAGGGATGTTCCGCGTAACCGTAAATTTCAGTACGGTTGCAGGTAGAAGTGACTATTAAACTCTCTATTCCTTCATTCTTAGCTTGTTCCAGCAAACGCGTTTTTGCAGCAGCGTCTAAACTAAACTTACCTCTAATCTCAGCATCTGCTTTTTTATAGCTCAATCCAACTGCGTAAAAATAGTGATGCTTTGATGTGTTATTGTTTTCCATATTTGCACTTTTCCAGAAAGTGAAACAAAATTAGAACTATAGTATTTATAAAAGTAACGCTAGAAGTACTTTTTGTATCGCTATGTGATTTTTTAGTTTTAAATCGTTGTTTTATTATAAAAACCCTTATTTTTGTAGCATAAACGGGTGATTTTAATTGCTTTATTTAGAGTGTTTCTAAATAAAACAATCTGATAATTATCATTTTTACATTAAAAAAACATCGCTATGGGTTCCCAAGAAATTATAAAAATTGAAGATGACTTTATCTTAATTCGCTTTCAGAATGACGGCACCGATGCCTTTCAAGCCCAACGTGAAGTGAGCAGCGGATTGATTCAGTTTCATTTTGGATTAAAAGGAAACGCAAAATTCATTTTCAACCAAGGAAACTATGCATTGGAACTGAAAGAGGAAAAATCATTGCTTTTGTACAATCCACAAAAGGAACTGCCTTTGAATCTGGAATTAGCCCCAAATTCCTGGGTAATATCCGTGATTATTTCCATCAAAAAATTTCATGCTTTGTTTTCGACAGAGGCGGATTATATTACTTTTTTAAGCGCTGATAATAAGGACAAAAAATATTACAACGAAGGGAATATTAGTCCCTCGATGGCAATTGTGTTGTCCCAGCTGTTCCATTACAGCTTGCATCCGTCCATAAAAAACCTGTATTATAAGGGAAAAGGATACGAATTATTGAGTTTGTATTTCAACCGAACCGAAGATCCAAATGCAGAACAATGTCCGTTTTTAATTGATGAGGATAATGTAATGAAGATTAGAAAAGCCAAAGAAATTATCATTGCCAACATGGCCGAACCGCCTGGATTACAAGAATTAGCAGATGAAATAGGTTTGAATCTAAAGAAACTAAAAATGGGTTTCAAACAAATTTATGGCGATACGGTTTACGGATTTCTATTTGACTACAAAATGGATTTTGCCCGAAAATTACTGGACAGCGGCTCTTACAATGTAAACGAAGTAGGATTGAAAATTGGATACAGCACCGGAAGTCATTTCATAGCTGCGTTCAAAAAGAAATTTGCCACCACGCCAAAGAAATATTTGATGTCGATAAATCCAAATATGCAGTAAACAATTGATTTCTTATATTAAACAATAAATAAAAAATAGTTAATCGCAATTTATAAAAAAGTAAGTTTATTTACTTTTGTGCCAACAAAAAAAGACAAAATGAAAGGTGTATTATTAGTTAATTTAGGTTCTCCGGAAAGTCCAACTCCAAAAGACGTAAAACCATATTTAGATGAATTTTTAATGGACAAATACGTAATTGATGTTCCGTTTTTGTTGCGAGCATTATTAGTTCGTGGGATAATTTTACAAACAAGACCTAAAAAATCGGCAGCCGCTTACGCAAAAATATGGTGGGACGAAGGTTCTCCACTTGTCGTTATTTCCAAAAGAATGCACGCCAAAGTAAAGCAATTAGTTGATGTTCCTGTTTCCTTAGCGATGCGTTATGGAAATCCATCTTTATTGTCCGGTTTACAAGAATTGCATGATAAAGGTGTGAATGAAGTACTGCTTTTTCCGTTGTATCCACAACATGCGATGGCATCTACAACTACCATATTAGAACTAGCCGAAGAATTGCGTAAAAAGCACTTTCCGGAAATGAAATTTACTATTGTTCCAGCTTTTTATAACAAACCTGATTACTTACAAAATCTGGCTGATTCTATCAAAGGTCATTTAGAAGGTTTTGATTACGATCATTTATTATTCTCCTATCACGGAATTCCAGAGCGTCACATTCGCAAGACAGATATCACCAAATCACATTGTAAAATAGACGGTTCTTGTTGCAACACGCCTTCACCGGCACATGAATTTTGCTACCGTCACCAATGTTACGAAACCACAAAACAAGTGGTAAAATTACTGGGAATCCCAGAAGGAAAATACAGCCAGACATTTCAATCGCGCTTAGCGGGAGACAAATGGTTGACGCCATATACCGATGTTGAAGTAAACAAAATGCCTGAAAAAGGAATTAAAAAACTTGCCGTTGTAACGCCTGCTTTCGTATCGGATTGTTTGGAGACTTTGGAAGAAATTGCCATGGAAGCCAATCATGAATTTAAAACTCATGGTGGTGAAGAATTCTTAGCAATTCCGTGTTTAAATGACAGCGATGATTGGTGTAAAACTGTGAGTAACTGGATTTCAAATTGGTCAAACGTCTCTTCATCCGTTAAAGTTGACTCCGAAAAAATTAACGATTAAATGGCTGTTACCGCCGATGAGTTAGGAACTCAGGACATCAAAAAACTCTTGATAAAACAAGCAGTTCCGTCTTCTATTGGGATTTTATTCATGTCGGTTAATATTTTAATTGACACTATATTTGTTGGTCAATGGATTGGTTCTTTGGCCATTGCGGCGGTAACCGTAGTTTTGCCTATCACCTTTTTGATTTCTTCTTTAGGAATGGCAATTGGTGTGGGCGGAGGTTCTGTACTTTCCAGAGCATTGGGAGCGAATCATAAAGAAAAAGCATTGCATACTTTTGGCAATCAAATCATGATGACTTTTTTATTGGCATCTGTTTTTGTGCTATTTGGTCTTTTTTTCAGCGACGAAATGCTGCTGCTTTTTGGTGCGAAAGGAGCCATAATGGAGCCCGCAAAAGAATTTTTTATTCCTATAATTATAAGCGTTCCGTTCTTGGCACTTTGCATGATGGGAAACAACGTGATTCGTGCAGAAGGCAAAGCCAAATTTGCAATGGTCGCTATGATTATCCCGGCTTTTATAAATATTTTATTAGATATTATTTTTATAAAATACTTGAATTTAGGAATGTTTGGCGCTGCTTTGGCGACAGCCATATCCTATTTTACCTGCTTCTTATTTGTGTTTTGGTTTTTTTATTTTAAAAGTGAACTACAACTAAAAGCCAGGCATTTCAAATTCAACATTCCTATTGTAAAGGAAATAACAGAATTGAGTTTTGTAACCTTTTCGAGACAAGGAGTCGTGAGTATTTTAGCAATAATCCTGAATCATACTTTATACACCTATGGTGGTGAACATTCCGTTGCTATTTATGGAATTATAAGCCGAATGTTGATGTTTGCCTTGTTTCCAATTCTGGGAATTACGCAAGGATTTCTGCCAATTGCTGGTTATAATTACGGAGCAGGAAATTATGAAAGAGTCCAAGAAAGTGTACTGCTTTCTATAAAATACGCCGCCTTTTTAGCCACCGTTATTTTTGTGGTTATTCTAATTTTTGCCAAACCTATAGTCGCTATTTTTACTACAGATTCACTCGTGATTGACCAAACTCCGGAAGCCTTACGCTGGGTTTTTGCAGCTTCGCCAATTATTGCTGTTCAACTAATTGGTGCGGCTTATTTTCAAGCGGCGGGAAAGGCAAAAAAAGCATTGCTTTTGACCTTAAGCAAACAAGGTTTTTTCCTGATTCCGTTAGTGCTGATTCTACCAAATTTTTTAGGTATTTTTGGAGTGTGGATTGCATTCCCAATTGCTGATATTTTATCAACATTATTGACTGGCTATTTTCTAAAAAAAGAAATGAACACAAAACTGATTCAAACTAACGATGGAATACTATAATTACCTTAAATCCTTACACCTCATCTTTGTAATCACATGGTTTGCAGGATTATTTTACATTGTTCGTTTATTTGTTTACCAAATTGAAGCGGCACAAAAACCTTCGCCAGAGAAAGAAATATTGCAAAAACAATACAAAATAATGACCTATCGCTTGTGGTACATTATCACTTGGCCATCAGCAGTTTTAGCCAGCATATTTGCTTTTTGGATGCTGTTTTTTACTGATTTAGGACGTTCTTGGTTACAAATGCCTTGGATGCACGTAAAACTTGGCTTCGTATTTGTGTTGTATTTATACCATGGAAAATGCCATCAAATATTCAAGCAATTGCAAAATGATGAAGTGAAATATTCCACAAATTTCATGCGTTTGTGGAACGAAGGCGCAACGATTATCCTTTTTGCAGTGGTTTTTTTAGTAATTTTAAAAAATGCGGTCAATTGGATTTATGGTGTAATTGGAATCTTTCTCTTTTCCATTTTAATTATGCTTGGATTTAAATTTTATAAAAAAATAAGAGAAAGAAATCAATCTTAATATGTTTAAAAGCTTCAAAATATCAATGCTATCATTACGAATCAGGATTTTCCTTTCGATGATTGTATTGATAGTAATGGCTTCGGTTTTATTGGCTTCTATTTCTATTATTCAGTTTAAAAACGAAGCCAAAGAATACCACCAAGAACGATTGGAACGCAATGAGAATGCCGTAAAAGAGCACATCAACTATGTGCTTTCTACAACAACTTACCCATTGAATTCCAATAATTTAGATTTAATTTTTAAAGATAAAATTCACGAATTAGCCCACATTCATAACATCGAGATTAACATTTATAGCCTTGACGGAAAACTGCTAAAATCCTCCAAAGAATCGTTTTCTGTCGATAAAGTGGCTCCACCAATTCCTAAATATATTTTAAAACTAGTTCGCTCTTCGATTGAAAAAAGATACGTGGACATTAAAACTATTGATGGCAAAAAGAACCGTTCTGCTTTCAGCCAAATTAAAGACGACAAATTTAAACCATTAGGAATCTTAAACCTGCCTTACGTAGAAGACGACGGCTATTATGAAAACGAGCTAAAAAGCTTTCTAATTCGACTGGGACAAGTGTATTCCTTTATGCTTATCGTTGCCTTTGCATTGGCCTATTTCCTTTCTTCATACATCACAAAATCGTTAAAGACAATCTCAGATAAATTAAGCGAAACGAGTTTGAATCAAAAAAATGAGAAAATTGTTCTGGAAGCTAATAGTAAGGAAATTAACTTACTGATAAAAGCATACAACGGGATGGTAGATGAGTTAGAGAAAAGTGCCATTAAACTAGCACAAAGCGAACGAGAAGAAGCTTGGCGTGAAATGGCGAAACAAGTGGCGCATGAAATCAAAAATCCGCTTACGCCAATGCGATTAACAGTGCAGAGTTTTCAGCGGAAATTTGACCCGACTGATCCGAATGTAAAGCAGAAAATGAACGACTACTCCGAAACTTTAATTCAACAAATTGATACGATGAGTGCGGTGGCTTCGGCCTTTTCAAATTTTGCATCGATGCCGGCACAGCAAAATGAAACCTTGAATGTGGTAGAAGTAGTAGAACTTGCCATGGATATTTTCAACGAAGAATATATTGAATTTCACCGTGATTCTCCCGAAATTATTTCGAAAATTGACCGAACTCAACTCATTCGAATTATCACGAATTTAGCAAAAAATGCCATTCAGTCCATTCCGGAACAGCAGGAAAACAAGTCTATTATTGTATCGGTAAAAAAAGAATTAAACAACGTTTTAATTACTGTTGCCGATAACGGAATTGGCATTCAGCCCAAAGACATCGACCGTATATTCGAACCAAAATTCACCACTAAAAGCAGTGGAATGGGTCTTGGTCTTGGTATTATAAAAAACATTATTGAAAATTACAAAGGAACAATTACCTTTGAAACTGAATTTGGAAAAGGAACGACTTTCACTGTTTCACTTCCAATAATTAACTCTTAAAATTACAATTATGAATTACGAAAATATTTTAATTGCAACTGAAAATAACATCGCAACGATTACCATTAATCGTCCTACAAAACTAAACGCTTTGAATGTTGCCACTATTTCTGATTTGAACAAAGCCTTTAAAACATTAGGGAAAAATGATGAAATTCGTGTTATTATTCTAACTGGAAGCGGTGAAAAAGCTTTTGTAGCCGGTGCTGATATTTCAGAATTTGCTAATTTCTCGATTGAAGAAGGAACACAATTAGCAGCAGAAGGACAAGAAAAATTATTTGATTTCATAGAAAATTTAAAAACTCCGGTAATTGCAGCCGTAAATGGTTTTGCATTGGGTGGCGGATTAGAATTAGCGATGGCGTGTCATTTCAGAGTCGCTTCAGAAAATGCAAAAATGGGATTGCCTGAAGTTTCGCTGGGCGTAATTCCGGGTTATGGAGGCACACAACGTTTGCCACAATTAATAGGAAAAGGACGTGCGATGGAAATGATTATGACCGCAGGAATGGTAACAGCACAAGACGCTTACAGAACTGGATTGGTAAATCACGTAGTCCCAGAAGCAGAACTTTTAGATTATTGTGTGAGTGTGGCCAATAAAATAATAAAGAATTCTCCGTATGCCATTGGCAAAGCCATAAAAGCAGTCAATGCTAATTTTAAAGAAGGAAAAAATGGGTATGAAGCCGAAATAAAAGCCTTTGGAAAATGCTTTGGAACCAAAGATTTTAAAGAAGGAACAACGGCTTTCTTAGAGAAAAGAAAAGCAGTGTTTACTGGAAAATAATAACAAAAGAGAGCCACAATGGTTCTCTTTTTAGTTTATAAGTGATTCTCCTTTAAAATAATCTTTCCTCAAAAACGGATTGTTTGATTTACAACACTTAATTTTACAGACCCGTTTCGGAATATAACACATCATCTAAAATTAAACCTATGTCCTTCCAACCTGTATTTACACTTTTCTGGGAAAATGTAAAAGAAAGTATCCAAAATGGAACTTACGCCAAATTAACACTTGCAAAAACCATTGGTGATACGGAACTGAAAAATATTTATGTGCGTCCCGTTTTATTGGAAAATGACGTGTTTAGTCTTTCGGTTACAGCGCGCTACAAAACCGAAGAAGTAGAAAGTTTCCATACGCTTGACGAAGCTTTTATTATATTGGCTCCGTATATGAATAATCCATTTTTAACCGCTTTACTGTTTACAACAGAGAATGACATCACCTTTAAACTCAATAAAAAAAGAGTGGGAAGCATTATTGAGCAAGCGCCAACTTTTAAAAACGCTTCGGATGTGATTCTGGAAATGAAAGCGAAAGGGATTATATAAATAATCATGTAGAGAGGCACTGCAGTGCCTCTCTACCGTGCCTCTCTACCGTGCCTCTCTACAACAAAAAAACCTACTTCTCTCCTTCCCATTCCGCATAAAACTGCGCCAGAAATCCTTCCATATAACGGTGTCTTTCTTGTGCAATTTGTTTTCCAGTCTGGGTATTCATCTTATCTTTCAAAAGCAATAACTTTTCGTAAAAATGATTGAGCGTTGGAGAATCGTTCTTCTTGTATTCTTCCTTTGTCATACTGGAATTTGGAGCTATTTTTGGGTCGTAAAGCGCTCTATTTTTAAATCCGCCATAATTGAACGTTCTGGCAATTCCAATCGCGCCAATCGCATCTAAACGATCTGCATCCTGAACCACATCCAATTCTATGGAAGAGAATTTCTTTTCGAAATTACCACCTTTGTACGAGATGTTTTCAATGATATTTACCACATGAGCGATGATTTCTTCATCAACATTTTCAGATTCTAAAAATTCACGCGCTATTCTTGGTCCAACGCTTTCGTCACCATCATGAAACTTACTGTCGGCAATATCATGAAGCAAAGCCCCAAGTTTTACGACAGTGGTATCGCAAACTTCATTTTTTGAAATCAGAACGGAATTTTTAAACACTCTTTCGATATGAAACCAGTCGTGTCCGCCTTCGGCATTTTCTAATTTTTCTTTTACAAAAAGAATCGTTTTGCTTATTAAATCAGGGTTTATCATTGTTTATATACTTTTAAAAAAAATGTTGAATTTCAAAGTTCTCCAACTTCAAAATTCAACATTTTTATTCTTTATTTAGAATTCAAAAATCTATCGTACTAAAGCTGGCTCCACCCATTTGAAGATGTGTGACTCTTGTGGAATTACTAATCTTTCTGAAATTTTTGCCATTCTTGCCGGTAATTTCATCAAGTAATCACGGGCTTTTTCTGCTTCATCAGTCAAACCGGAAATTTTATCAATCTCCCATTTGTCAATTAATTTTTGCATAATATCCACATAATCCGCTGCCGTGTAAACCCCAATACGTTGTGCCGAATCAGAAAACTGTTCGAAAGCAGTACTGATTTTTTCACCTGATTCTCTCAAGAAATGCGCTGGCATCACGATTTTTGCTTTCATCATGTATTGAAACGCAAGCATCATTTCGCTTGGATCAACTTGAAAAATACGGTTTACAAATTCGCTGTACGCATGATGATGACGCATCTCGTCACCAGCAATCATTTTGCACATTTTAGACAATTTGTTATCGCCATATTTCTTAGCCATTTGCGCCACTCTGTTGTGAGAAACATAAGTTGCTAATTCTTGAAAACTGGTATACACAAAATTTTTGTACGGATCTCTTCCGGTTCCAATATCAAAACCGTCGTTGATAAGGTGTTGTGTTGTCATTTCTACTTCACGCATGTTCACACGACCTGATAAATACAAATATTTGCTCAGTAAATCGCCATGACGATTTTCCTCTCCAGTCCACTGTCTGATCCATTTAGCCCAGCCGTTTCGCTCTACATTATCAATTCCATCTACCTCCATTAACCAGGATTCGTAGGTTGGCAAAGCTTCCTCGGTAATGGTATCACCTACTAAAGTCACCCAGAAATCATATGGTAATTCTTTTGCAATTTCACGTAATTCTTTGACCTCATCAAAAAAAGTATCACTTTGAGAATTAGGCAAAAAATCTGTTGGTTGCCATATTTTCTCCACTGGAATTAGATACTGATCGACAAAGCTGTCTACGTTTTTTTCCAAAAACTGCATTACTTCTAATCGAATGTTTTTTATTGACATTATATATAAATTAAATTTTTATTCCTTGAACAACTGCTTTTTCTGTTTGTGCTATCAACTCAGAAAAATCATAATCTTTAACCGCTAACGGTTTATGTACTACAAAGGTAAGGCGATTTCCTAAACCTAAAGGGAAAAACCCGTATTTAACTATTTTCCAAGAATTGTTTATGCTAACTGGAACCACATATGCCGATGGCGCATACTTACATAAAATTTTCAAACCGCTTTGTGCAAACTCTTTTGGTTTACCAGTCTTGCTTCTTGTTCCTTCCGGAAAAATGACTGCGGAACGGTTGTGTTTTTCAATATATTCTGACAATCCTTTGATCGCCGGAATGGCTTGTTTGGGATCTTTACGATCGATAAGAACAGAACCTCCATGACGTAAATTAAACGATACACTTGGGATTCCTTTTCCTAATTCTTTCTTACTGACAAATTTACAATGAAATCGGCGGAAAAACCAAATCATAGCAATAATATCGTACATACTTTGATGATTGGACACAAAAATTAAAGGAACGTTTTTAGGAATGCTTTCTATATTTTCAAATTTGTATGTTGTCCCCAAAAGGTTCGTGCATTTCAATAAGAAAAAATTCAAATAATCGACACTTTTTTTATGGGCTTGATAACCAAAAACATTAAAGCAAACCCACTGAATTGGATGAAATATAACCAATGTAAGACCGAAACCTAAATAATAAATTACGGAAATGGGATACGAAAATAGTTTTTGCATGCTTTAAAAATTTGCCACAAAAGTAAGAAATATATTTTTAGCCCGATTTAAATCGGAAACAATATACAGGCTCAACGTTTAATCGTAACTTTGTACATTAAAATCTATGTCTTTTTTCTATTAAAATGAACTTCACTTACCCAAAAAACGAAAAGCTAAAAAGTAAAATCACCATTGGATTATTGTTTACCGAAGGGAAATCAGTATCTAAATATCCGCTGCGATTGGTGTATAAAGCCGGTTCTTTTGGCGAAGGCGAAAAAATAAAAATGGGCGTTTCGGTTTCAAAAAAGAATTTTAAAAAAGCTGTAGACCGCAATTATTTCAAACGTGTACTACGCGAAACCTATCGTCTCAACAAACACCTATTGATTGACAATCTGGATCAACCGTATTCCTTTATGTTTTTTTACCAAACCAAAGACCGATTGACGTATGCCGAAATTAATACCAAAACCATTCAATTGTTAGAGAAGTTTTTGCTTCAAATAAAAAAAGAAGAGTAGCAATTCTATTTTTTGTATTTTTAGCATTAAAATGTCATGTTTATGAAGTCAATAGCCTTGTTTTTTGTTTTATTCTTTTCTTTTTCCAGTTGTAAAAAAAGTGATGTTGCTGCCGAAGATATTGCTAGTGACGAAAAATTAATGACTATAAAACTTCCTCCAAAAGAAGCTTCAGCTGGAAATGCTCTTTATGACAAAGCAGATTTAAATGCGTCGGCAAAGGAAGCTCCTCAAAACATTGAACCAAAAATCATCAAAGAAGGCAATCTTCGTTTTCAAACCAATGATTTAACAGCCACTTATACTCAAATACAGAATGCAGTAAAGAGTCACAATGCTACTATTCAG
Source organism: Flavobacterium yafengii (assembly GCF_030010375.1). GTDB lineage: Bacteria > Bacteroidota > Bacteroidia > Flavobacteriales > Flavobacteriaceae > Flavobacterium > Flavobacterium yafengii. Next base: position 481,580 of record NZ_JASCRY010000001.1, read on the forward strand.
AATGATACTGAGGGAAAGGATTATGGGTCTGTTTTTAGAAGATTAATCATTCGTGTTCCAAGCAAAAATTTCGATTTATTTTTGAAAGACATTTCAAAAGGAGTTGCTTATTTTGACAATAAAGAAATATCATCTCAAGATGTAACCGCAGAATATATTGATATCGATGCTCGATTAAAAGCTAAAAAAGTACTGGAAAACCGTTATCTCGAACTTCTAAAAAAAGCAAATAAAGTTTCTGAGATGTTAGAAATTGAGGCACAACTTTCCTCCATTCGCGAAGAAATCGAAGCAAAAGAAGGCCAGTTGAACTATATGCAAAACCGAGTTTCATTCAGCACCATTACCATAGAATTCTACAAATCTATCGCTGAAGAAAGTGGCGTAACAGCTTCTTATGGAATGAAAATTTGGACTGCCATCAAATCTGGGTTCAATAGTATGTCGAGTTTATTTATAAATTTACTGAGTATTTGGCCGTTTATCATTATCCTGTTTGCAATAGGTTACTTTATTAGAAAAAGATTTAAGACAAAAAAAACATAAAACAATGTATTCTTTCTTCAAAAAAAAATTCATACTCCCCGTTGTCGCTTCGGCATTTCTGTTCATTGGTGCTAGTTTCAAAGACGATTTTTTTGAAATCGCAAAGCAAATCGAGATATTCACAACCCTTTTCAAGGAATTGAACCGAAATTATGTCGATGAAACCAATCCCGGTGAATTAATGGATAAAGCCATCAAAGGAATGTTAGCTAATTTAGATCCTTACACTGTTTATTTCAACGAACAAGATGTGGTGCGATTCAAGATAAATAACACTGGAGAATATACGGGAATAGGCGCTTTATTGACTCGAAAAGAAGATAAATTGATAGTCAAGGAAGCCTATAAAAACTTCCCTGCGGATAAAGCCGGTCTTAAAGCGGGTGACGAAATTACTCAAATAGGCGATGTATTATTATCTGATTTCAAAGAAGATGCTTCACAGCTTTTTAAAGGTGCGAAAAACACCAAAATCGACATCAAATACATCCGACAAGGAAAAATGAGCACCACTCAAATTGTCCTTGATGAAGTCGAAATCAAATCGGTTCCCTTTTTTGCAAAAATCGACGACAAAACCGGATATATTGTATTGTCTCATTTTAATAAAAAAGCGGCATTCGAAACCAAAGAAGCATTGGAACAATTAAAAAAAGACGGTGCGGAAAGAATTATATTGGATTTAAGAGACAATCCCGGTGGACTTTTGAATGAAGCCGTGAATATCTGTAATTTATTTGTTCCAAAAAATGAAATTATTGTTACTACAAAATCAAAAATAGAAAAACACAACAGTACCTATAAAACGAGTAAAGATCCTGTAGATACTGAAATTCCTTTGATTATTATTGTGAACGGCAGAAGTGCTTCGGCATCAGAAATTGTGGCTGGCGCTTTGCAGGATTTAGATCGCGCTGTGGTCGTAGGAAGCCGTAGTTTTGGAAAAGGATTGGTACAAAGACCGGTGGATTTAACGTACGGAACACAACTAAAAGTAACCATTTCACGTTATTACACGCCGTCAGGAAGATGCATTCAAGCTTTGGATTACACCCGAAAAGATACAAATGGGAAAGCCATAAAGACCGAAGAGAAAAACTACAATGCTTTTAAAACCCGAAAAGGGAGAACCGTTTATGATGGTGGTGGGATTCAGCCGGATGTGGAACTGGAAGAAGCAAAATCAAGTCCAATAACGGATGCTTTGATAAAAAATGATGGAATTTTTAATTACGTAACCAGTTATTATTATAAAAATCCCGATTTAGGAAATCGTATTCCTACCGTTACTGATGCTGATTTCTTGGATTTTAAACAGTATTTAAAAGTTCAAAAATTCTCTTTTGATACCGAAACGGAGTTGGCACTGAAAAACACTTTGGCTGTAGCCAAAAAAGAAAAAATAGACGAATCCATAATCACAGAATACCAACAATTACTTACTGCGCTTCAGAAAAGTGAGAATGCTTTATTGGATAAAAACCAAAAAGAAATTAAAAATCTGATTTTGGATGAAATTATTAAACGCTATCAATATCAAGAAGGATTGTATCAATATTATATAAAAAATAACTCCGAAATTAAGAAATCGGTTAGTATTTTGAACAATAACTCCGAGTATAAGACTATTTTAAAAATATAATGAAGAACTTATTTAGTCTCATCTTTTTGCTTTTTTTCAGTTATTTAACCGCTCAAATTAAAACCGCAGAAACCGTATATTTTGAATTTGATAAATACAATCTTTATAATGACCAAGTTCAAACTATAGTCAATTTTATAAAAAGAGTAGATACTACTAAAGTCGAATCCATACAGATTTATGGCTATTGTGACGATAGAGGCGATAATGATTACAATTATAAATTATCTGACAACAGGGTAAAAACCGTTCGAGATATCCTGACTTCTAATGGTTTTAATAAAAACAAAATTGTTATTATCGAAGGGAAAGGTCGGGTGGTTTTAACAAATGATCCTTTTGAGAATTTAAACGAAACCCGTTCTAAAAACAGACGTGTTGACTTGTTTCTGGTAAAGAAAAATAGTTTTGGAAAAGGAATTTATAACTCTTTTCAGGACAATCATAAAGTTGGTGATCGAGTCTACTTAGATAATATTCTATTTCCTTTGGGAAGCAGCAAATTAACGGAACAATCCAAACTGGAATTGGACAAAATTTCAAAAATTTTACAAAAACAAAAAAACATACAATTCGAAATTAAAGGACACGTATGTTGCACTCCAAGCTATTACGAGGATGCCATCGATAAAGACAGTCGCGAAAGAAAACTTTCTTTGAATCGAGCCAAAAGTGTATACAAATACCTGATATCTAAAGGTATAAACAGCCTTAGGATGAAATATATAGGATGCGGAAACAAATTTCCTACGGGTTTAGGAGAAGAACTAGACCGAAGAGTCGAATTTCTTATTGTGAAAATTTAATTACTCTCTTTTCATCTCAATATGCGGAATATCATCTTCCAGATACATTTCGCTGGTTTGCACAAATCCATGGTTTTCGTAGAATTTTTTTAGGTATAACTGTGCTCCAATAGTGATCTTGCTTTCGCCAAAATGCAAAGCGATTCCGGCAATTGATTCTCGCATTAAGTCATGTCCCCATTTTCTGTCGCGATAATTCGCATCAACAGTTACCCTTCCGATAGAAGCATTATCAAAACTGATTCCGGGTTTGAATAATCTGGAATGAGCCACTATTTCACCTTCAAATTCGCCTATAAGGTGTAACGCTACTTTATCTTTGCCGTCAAGATCAAGATAAACGCAATTTTGCTCCACTACGAAGATCTCACTTCTTAATTGCAACAAATCGTATAGTTCGTGAACCGTTAGTGCGTCAAACGCCTTAATTTTCCATTGTAACATTGTGCCTTTTTTTATGTTTTTTGTATCGTACAAATAAAAGAAAATAAGATTATCTTTTCAATACATTTACTGATTTTATAATAGATTCCAGTTCATGCATGAGATCACGTTTTTCTTTGGATGGCGCGTAACAAAAACCTTCTAAAACCAAAACTCGATTGTATTCCTCATCGATGATGGCATAATTGATAAAAGGCCCCGACATAAAATCATTATTTAACTCCCAAGTTCCCTTTGTCTCAAAGGTTTCTTTATCATCAAGAGTAATCTTGAAAAGGTACGGCGCATACGCCTCTTCCGTAGTCATATTAGTATCAGGCTCGGTTCCGCTGATGTATAATTTTCCGATAGAATCTCGCATTTTTATAATACTCGAAATTAAATTCGCGTCTTTTTTAATTGTGTTTAAAGGAACTTGATAAATTAAAAGACTCGTGTTTCCTCCAATAATTTCCTTTTTTAACCACATAAAATTACTTTTGTGAAGCACATATGCGTAACCGGAAGGAACCTGCAATGTGATATGGAATTTATTCGAAATTACCTTAGGGTCAATATGGGATTGACTATTAATTTTCTGACTTTCGGCGATTTCTGCCTGCTTGATCAGCTGAATCATTTTAGGTGCATTTTTTTCAATGCTTGCTATAATATCCGCACTTGTTTTACCGGAAATATGAAATACATTCTGAGGAGATGCATATTGGTTTTTAACAATCTCAAATTTGTTTATTTCGCCTTTCTTAACCACAATAATTGCTCTGGTATCCGTCATAAAACCTTCCAAAAGCTTAATTGGATATTGATTTATGTTGAACAGCGGTTCTTCCTGTGGCAATCCAATTACTGGCGAGGCAAACTTGTTTCGAATGCTGTCTCCTACATCACCATTCCATAACTGATCATCAATAATAACTGAAATAGTATTGATTTTTCCCGATGTTTTTCGCGGCAAAGATTCATTTTCCTTTTTACAGGAAAACAACATCAAAGAAATCAGAAGAAATAAAAAATGGGCTTTATTCATATTATTCAATTATAAAATAAAACCCAAATTTATAGAAGTTTATCGTATTATCCGTTTATTTTTAACTTCATTCCAGGCTTGAGTTCTTCACTGCGAATACCGTTCCATTTTTTTAAGTCCGAAATGGTCACTCCTGGATATTTTTTAGAAATACTATACAAGGAATCTCCTTTTTTCACATAGTAATCAATCGCTTCTTTCTTAGAGGATTCGGCGATATTCGTTTTTTTCTTAAAAGAGCTTACCGTTGCTTTATTCGTATTAATAACTAATTCGTCTTTAGCAACAATTAAAGTGGCTCCTACGCCAATCGAATTATTCGGTAAATTATTCCATTGTTTTAAATCTGCTAATGAAGCTCCAAATTTCTTAGCGACATTCCCTAAATTATCTCCTTGCAGCACAACATATTCAATGTCTTTTCGTGCTGCGCCTGAAGCTAGTTCATCTTTGCTTTCTAACGCTTTTTTTACAACTTGCAATGAAGCTCCTAATTGTACATAATTATTTGAAAGGTGGTTCCATTCTTGGATTTCGGCAACTGTAACATCATATTTATTAGCAATGCTTCCTAAATTATCTCCTTTTTGAACCACATAAAATGCTGTTGCAGTAGATGCTATCGCTTCTGATTGTGCTATTTTTTTCGTTTTTTCTTCCTTATTGGCTTTCATTTCAGAAGCAACTATTCTTTGATTGTTCGAAATTATTGCCGAAGGAACCGGATCTATTTTTGGCGCTTTTATAACGGTTGCCACATCTGTTTGACCCATCATTATTTTTAAACTTTTACCATAAGCCAAGGCATTGCTTCTAAGTTTATTCCATTTTTTTAAATCCGCAACATCAACATCATATTTACGGGCAATTACACTCAGATTATCCCCGCGTTTTACTTTATAATACGTTGTTTGGGATCCCGCAATTTTTTGAATGGAACTAGCAGTATCCTTAGCAACTATTGCCTTTTCTATCTGAAATGGCTTTTCGCGTTTGTCTGATTCATATTGAGTATAGGCGTAAATTTGGTCTTCATTAGACGCGAAAACGGCTATTTTTTCTTGTGGCAATCTCAAATAATGATTTTTATCATGATAAAACGGAATCACATTTAGCTTATAGGACGGGTTCAAAACCTGCAATTGCGCCACCGAAACATCCAACAAATCAGATATTTGCCTGAACGTCATCTGTTTCTTAATCATAATAGTATCGGTCTCAAAATGCTTTACTGAGGCTCTGTTGGGAACAATTCCGTGCTCTTTGTGGTATTCATAAATGTACATTGTAGCAAGAAAAGCGGGTACATATCCTTGTGTTTCTTTAGGAAGATTTTTTCTGATGTTCCAATAGTTTTGTTGTCCTCCAGAACGTCTAATGGCTTTTGCAACATTACCCGGACCAGAATTATAAGAGGCCAAAACTAAATCCCAATCGCCAAATATTTTATACATATTTGTCATGTATTGCGCTGCAGCTTCACTGGCTTTCAAAGGATCGCTGCGTTCATCCACATACGAATCAATTTTCAACCCATATTGTTTTCCAGTTTGATACATAAACTGCCAAAGTCCTGTAGCCCCCATTTTAGAAACTGCTTTTGGATTTAAAGCCGATTCTACAATCGCCAAATATTTTATCTCCAAAGGAACATTTTGTTTCGCCAAAGCTTCTTCAAAAAGCGGAAAATAATATTCTGATGTGCCCATCAAGCGCTCAAAAGATTTCTTTCTGTTTTTTAGAAATGATTTAATGATGTTTTCCAGACCTTGATTGTACTCAATATTGAAAGGGGATTTGGCATCCATTGCCGCTAATCTTTCTTTCAAAAGGGCAGTGGGCAATTCATAATCCACTATTTGGTCAATATTAATGTTCTTAATATCCTCTGATAAGTTGTTGTATAAATCTAAGTTTGTTAATTCTTTCATCCACAAACTGTCCACACAAGATGCTAAGTCATCTTTTATGAAGGTTTTCTTGATAGAATCTAAATAGGATAATTTTGTTTCTACTCTTACAACGTCTTTATTTACAACTGTTTCTTGCGAAAATAAATGCACGGATGCTAATAGAAAAAACGATAGGGTGGTATTTTTTATATTCATATTTTTACGATCAAAGACCTATATTTCAAATGATTACAAAGCTTGTTTTTACAAACTTAACAGGTTTAAACTAAAAAATTCTATAAATATTGTTAAAAATGCAATCTTTCGTTCATTTGTAAAGAATTTTCACTGGTTTTTGAAGCAAAAAACCCTTTAAAAAATCAATTCTTGAAATTTAACGCAAAAAAACCTCAGCGATAAATACTATCGCTAAGGTTTTTATTGAATTTTGTTACCGGTTTTTAATTTGAAATCATTACAAATCAAACCGGTTTATATTTATTTAGCAATACAATATTAGTCAAGAATAGCTGCTATTCCTGGCAATATTCTACCTTCAAGCATTTCTAGCATGGCACCACCACCTGTGGATACGTAACTCATTTTGTCTTCCAAACCAAATTGTTTTACTGCAGCTACAGAATCTCCTCCTCCAACAAGTGAAAATGCTCCGTTTGCAGTAGATTCAGCAATGAAGTTACCCAAAGCAATTGTTCCGTTAGCAAAACTTTCCATTTCAAAAACCCCTAATGGTCCATTCCAAAGGATAGTTTTAGAATCCATAATTACTTTTTTGAAGTTTTCCAAAGATTTTGGTCCTGCATCAAGTCCTTGCCATCCATCAGGAATTTCTTTTACGTCAACTATTTGAGTATCGGCAGTATTTGAAAAAGCATTTGCTGCTACAACATCAACCGGAATGTGAATTTGAACTCCTTTTTCCTTAGCCAATCTCAAGATTTCCAATGCCAATTCTTGTTTGTCATCTTCACAAATAGAATCTCCAATTTTACCTCCCAATGCTTTTACAAAAGTAAATGTCATTCCTCCACCAATAATCATGTGGTCAACTTTGTCAAGAATATTCTCGATAACGGTAATTTTAGAAGAAACTTTAGATCCACCAAGAACTGCTGTTACTGGTTTTTCACTGTTTTTCAAAACTTTGTTCAAGCTTTCGATTTCTTTAGCCAATAATAATCCGAAACATTTTTCAGTTGGAAAAAACTGAGCGATAATTGTAGTTGAAGCGTGTGCTCTGTGTGCCGTTCCAAAAGCGTCGTTTACATAAATATCGCCAAGTGACGCTAATTCTTTTGCAAAAGCAAGATCTCCAGCTTCTTCTTCGTCATGAAAACGTAGATTTTCTAATAATAAAACTTCTCCTGCTTGCAATTTTTCTGAAGCAGTTGCAGCTTCTGAACCAATGCAATTTGAAACAAACTGAACTGGTACTCCAAGCACTTCTGAAGTTATTTTCAAGATGTGTTTCAATGAATATTTTTCTTCGACACCTTTTGGTCTGCCTAAATGTGACATCAAAATTACACTTCCGCCTTGAGCAAGAATAGCATCAATTGTAGGTTTTGCCGCTTCAATACGAGTGGCATCTGTTACATTGAAATTTTCGTCCAAAGGCACATTAAAATCAACACGTATTATTGCTTTTTTAGTTGCAAAATCAAAGTCATTTAAAGTTTTCATTAGGTATGTTTTTTAGTTTATTTTTTTTGAAAGAATAACAAATATAGAACTTTTAAATTATTAATAAATTAGCAAAAACAACATAAAATAAATTTTAAGCAACGAAATCGATGTAAATTAATAAATAATGCGTTTTTTTAATACTTTAAATGTTTTTAATTCCAAAAAAGTTAAATTAAATTTTAAAAATATAGTCGGTATTTGCATCATTTTGAAACTTGCTTATACTGAAACTTTGCATCCGAAAATTTTAGACTAAACCATTTTCTTCTATCTTTGCTTTATGCAATTTTCAGAAATTTTAGGACAAGAACACATTAAAAGTCATTTGACAAAAAGTGCTGATTTGGGTAGAATTCCTCATGCACAATTATTCATTGGTCCTGAAGGGAGTGGCACTTTGCCTATGGCAATTGCTTACGCCCAATACATTATCTGCAGCAATCAAAACTCAGAAAATTCAGGTTCAAATGAAGCGTGCAATATAAAATTCCAGAAAACTTCACATCCGGATTTGCATTTTATATACCCAACCGTGAGTACCGAAGATGTAAAAACAAAACCCAAAAGCATCGATTTTATTGCGGAATGGCGAGAGTTTTTGAACCAAAACCCGTACGGAAGTCTATTTGATTGGTACCAAATGTTAGGTGTTAAAAATAAACAAGGCGAAATAAGAGTTGATGATGCGCAGGAAATATTGAAATCCCTGGCATTAAAATCGTACGAAGGCGGATACAAAGTAATGATCATTTGGATGGCCGATAAATTGAATATTGCCGCTTCTAATAAATTATTGAAACTACTCGAAGAACCTACGGACAGAACGGTTTTTATCCTGATTTCAGAAAATGAAGAAGATATCATTCAAACCATTCGTTCCCGATGCCAAGTCTTGCATTTTAACGGATTAAGTGAAACCGTAATTTCCGAAGCCTTAGTTTCAAGAGAGAACACGGAGCCTAAAGAAGCTTTAAAAATAGCGCATCAGGCACAAGGAAATTATAACAAAGCATTGCAATTATTACAACCGGACAGCGAATCGGTTTTTTTCGAAAAATGGTTTGTTGATTGGGTTCGAGCTGCTTTTAGAGCCAAAGGAAACGCAGCGGCTATTCAGGATTTGATTCAATGGAGTGAGCAAATTGCCGGTTTAGGAAGAGAAACTCAAAAGAAATTTTTACATTTTTGTATCGATATGTTCCGTCAGGCCTTGTTGTTGAATTATCAAACCGCAAGTTTAGTTTACATAGAGCCAAAAGTGGAAAAATTCAAATTGGAGAATTTTGCCCCTTTCGTGAATGGCAACAACATAAATGATATTTTCAAAGAACTTTCGGATGCTATGTATCACATTGAACGCAACGGAAACGCAAAAATTATTTTAACCGATTTATCTATAAAACTTACCCGTTTAATTCACAAAAAATAAAAAAATGAACAACATTACTTCGATTTTAATTTTAATTTTTCTGGCCATTACTTTCCTGCAATCTGGTTACGACAAACTGTTTTATTGGAAAGATAATGTCGACTGGCTGAAAGGTCATTTTGCCAAAACTCCATTAAAAAACCATGTGCCGTTAGCATTGCTTAACATTTTAATATTAGAATTAATTTCTGGTATTTTATGCGTAGTGGGTTGCATTGAATTATTCGTAAATAATGGCAGAATATTCGGTTTTTATGGAGCGGTTTTCTCTTGTATCACTTTATTGATGTTGCTTTTCGGACAGCGATTAGCCAAAGATTATGATGGTGCGAGAACAATTGTTATCTATTTTATCCCTGCAATATTAGCAGTTTATTGGTTAAACTAAAACCATACTATTATTTAAAAACAACAATTTCCTTTTACATAAAAAACATGACTCCAAAACATCCTTCAGAATCCCTTACTATATTAACTGATTTGGTTTTACCAAGTGAGACTAATCCTTTGAATAATCTTTTTGGTGGCGAATTATTGGCTCGTATGGATCGCGCTGCGAGTATAGCGGCACGTAGACACTCCAGAAGAATTGTAGTTACAGCTTCGGTAAATCACGTTGCCTTTAACAGAGCCATTCCGCTGGGGAGTGTTGTTACTGTTGAAGCAAAAGTTTCAAGATCGTTTAAAAGTTCTATGGAAATTTTTATTGATATTTGGGTAGAAGACAGAGAATCTGGCAACAAAACCAAAGCCAACGAAGCAATTTATACTTTTGTTGCGGTTGATGATACCGGAAGACCGGTTGAAGTGCCACAAATAGTTCCGGAAACTGAGCTGGAAAAACAACGTTTTGATGCCGCATTGAGACGCAAACAACTAAGTCTAGTTTTAGCAGGAAAATTAAATCCTCATGAAGCTACTGAATTGAAGGCCTTGTTCCTATAACACAAATAATCAACTTGTTTTTTATTGAAAATTAGATTTAAAATATTCTTGAAAGAGAAAATTTACATTAAAAAAAGAAGTATTTTTACGAAAATAAATGTTCGCACACAAATGAAATTTTCAGGATAATTAGTCATTATGTTAGTTTCTTAGAGTTATAAAATAATACAAATAGATGAAAGAAAAGGTAAAAGAGAAGATGAGTACAGAGAAAGAATCCAAATTAAAAGCGCTACAACTTACGCTTGACAAACTTGACAAAACGTACGGAAAAGGAACGGTGATGAAAATGGGAGATAAAGCCATTGAAGAAGTGGAAACTATCTCATCAGGATCTTTAGGAATCGATTTAGCATTAGGCGTTGGTGGGTACCCAAGAGGTAGAATTATTGAAATATACGGTCCGGAATCTTCTGGAAAAACAACCTTAACACTTCATGCTATTGCCGAAGCTCAAAAAGCGGGAGGAATTGCTGCTTTTATTGATGCAGAACACGCTTTCGATAGAAATTATGCAGAAAAACTAGGTGTAGATATCGAAAACTTAATCATATCGCAACCAGACAACGGGGAACAAGCGTTAGAAATTGCCGAGAACTTAATTCGTTCAGGAGCAATTGACATTGTAGTAATTGACTCGGTTGCCGCTTTGACTCCAAAAAGTGAAATTGAAGGAGAAATGGGAGATTCTAAAATGGGTCTTCACGCTCGTTTAATGTCTCAGGCGTTGCGTAAATTAACAGGGACCATCAGTAAAACAAATTGTACTGTTTTCTTTATTAACCAATTAAGAGAGAAAATTGGTGTAATGTTTGGAAATCCAGAAACAACAACTGGAGGAAATGCATTGAAGTTTTACGCTTCGGTTCGTTTAGACATCCGTCGTTCCACACAAATTAAAGATGGCGATAACGTCCTTGGAAACAGAACCAAAGTAAAAGTGGTGAAAAACAAGGTAGCTCCACCATTTAAAATTGCTGAATTTGACATCATGTATGGTGAAGGAATTTCAAAAACAGGAGAAATTTTAGATCTTGCAGTAGAATTTGAAATCATCAAAAAAGCGGGATCTTGGTTCAGTTATGGTGAAACCAAATTAGGACAAGGTCGTGATGCTGTTAAGTCATTAATAAAAGACAATCCGGAATTAGCGGATGAACTTGAAGAAAAAATCAAAGCAAGAATAAAAGAATTAGCAGCATAAAAACTAAAACCCGAGAATATCGGGTTTTTTTAATTTATAACGCAACCTTTTAAAAAAATTTCATCTATTAAGAAAACCGTTAATAAAAACTTTTAAACTGACGGAATAGTATTAACTTTTAAATTAGTAAAGATGAAAAAAATTGTTTTACTCACCCTTTTTTTATTGACCCTGACGGGCTGTAGTATTGACGATGATCAACCAAATTACAGCTATGAAGTACTTCCTGTAGACAGTTACACAGTGCCTCAATCTTTCACTTTAGGGCAAACCTATGAAATAAAATTGAAGTACAAAAAACCTTCAGATTGCCACTCTTTTCAAGGAATCTATTACGATAAGAATTTAAACGTAAGAACAATTGGTATACAAACTAGCGTTCTTGAAAGTCCAAATTGCACACCTTTAACTACCGAGCCCATTGAGGTTTCTTTCAATTTTTATGTAACCAATACCGGTTCCTATATTTTTAAATTTTATAAAGGTGAGGACGCCAATGGTCAAAATATATTTGAAGAAGTTGAAATTCCAGTGATTAATTAATGACCGAAAAAACTGTGGTATTAGATCAAATAATTAATCAATGTAAAAAAAACTGCCCCAAGGCACAAGAGCAATTGTACCAATTGTTTTCTAAAAAATTCTTTGGGGTGTGTTTAAAATACTCCACTGATTATGCAGATGCCGAAGACAATCTACAAGATGGGTTTTTGATCATTTTTGATAAAATTGAGCAGTATAATTTTAAAGGTTCTTTTGAAGGATGGGCAAAGAGAATATTAATTAACAATGCCCTTCAAAAATTCAGAGGCGTTAGATATATGGAAGTTATAAACGACAATATTCCTGAGGAAGAAGTCGAAATTGAAGATGAAAATATTTCTATCGAGTATCTAATGCAAATCATTCAAGAGTTACCAGACCAGTATAGATTAGTTTTTAGTCTCTATGTACTTGATGGATATTCTCATAAAGAAGTTTCCGAGATGCTTAAAATCAGTACCGGGACCACAAAGTCAAATCTTGCCAGAGCAAGAGGGATTTTGAAAGAAAAAATTGATCATTACACAAAAATTAAAATAAATTCATTGGCAAAATGAACGATAAAAAAAATATAGACCGATTGTTTCAAGAGCGATTCAAAGATTTTGAAACAGAGCCAAGTAAACAGGTTTGGATAAATATTCAGGCCTCTTTAAAAGAAAAAGAAAAGGACAGAAAAGTAATTCCGTTTTGGATAAAATCTTCTGGGATTGCGGCTGCTTTCCTTTTAGGTTTTTTTGCATTGAACACCGTTTTAAACAATACTGTTGAAATAAAAAATGGTGTCGTTCTAGACACGAAAGTTTTAAAAAATTCGTTTAATGGAAAGGATTCTACTCTTGATAAAACAAAAAAAGAGTCTAATCCTTTAGAAGTGAAAACAATTCCTCAGGTCGTAGTTAACAAAAGTAAAACAGGGAAAACAAATGAAAAAGAAATTATATCTTCTGATAGATTTAAAATCAATTCGAACAAAGAGAAGAATCAGAACGGTTCTGTTGTTTATTTCCAAAAAAATAATTCACCGCTAAAACAAACAACAGCATATACTGACAACCTAAAATCTACGGCTGTTATTGCTGAAAAAAACAACGCAAAAACCAAAAACCCGTTTGAAAATATTCCACAAAATCAAACACCTGCAAAAAATGTCTTAAAAGTGGGTGAAAACGCTATAATTGCCGCAATAGATCCTAAAAAAGAGCCCTCAAGTCCTACTGAAATCCCAAACGAATTAGAAGAAATCCTTAAAAAGAAAAAAGGAGAAGAAAAAGAAGTTGTGGTTCTTAATCAAAAAAACAAGTGGCAAATTACGCCAAACATCGCGGCTGTGTATCTGAATTCAAATTCAGGCGGTTCTGCCATTGACCCTCAATTTTCAGAAAATCAAAAAACGGGCGATAACAGCTTAAGTTTTGGTATTGGGGTAAATTATGCTGTTTCTAAAAAAATAGCCTTACGAAGCGGAATTAACAAACTCTCGTTAGGATACAACACGAATAACGTAGTTTATTCGACAGGTTTGGCGAACAATAATCTGGTAAATATCAATTATTCTTCAAATGCATTAATTGAGATTAAAAATCAATCTGCTTTGAACGGCTTAATCACTTTCGAAAAAGACCTACAAAAAACCAATACAGGCGCCATCAATCAAAAAATGGGCTATTATGAAGTTCCTTTGGAAGTTTCCTATGCTGTTTTGGATAAAAAATTTGGAATCAACGTTATTGGAGGCGTAAGTACTTTGTTTCTCAGCCAGAATAAAATATCGTTAGTTTCATCTGAAACCAATGTGAAATTAGGAGAAGCAAAAAACTTGAATCAAGTTCATTTCAGTACTAATGTGGGTTTAGGATTTAAGTACCAGATTATAAAATCATTCCAAATTAATGTGGAGCCGATGGTTAAATATCAATTGAATACATTTTCGAACAACTCGGGTGACTTTAAACCGTTATTTATAGGATTGTATTCTGGTATTAGCTATAGCTTTTAATTGGATCAGAATCGAAAGCTATTAGTTGATTGTATATTATTTCGCGTACCTCTTCGCGAATTTCTTTGCGGTCAACGCCAGTTTTGCCCAAAGTTTCTACATGTGAATGCATTTTTACACGCATAATTCCTGGGCTTCCGCTAAAAAAAGTATAGGAGAATCTCTTCTTGTTATCGGCAAAAGTAATGGGAACAATAGGGATTTCATGTTCAATCGCCAAGCGGAAAGCACCGTCTTTGAAAGTATCCAACAAAACCGATTCGTCGTCTGGAACGCCGCCTTCGGGAAAAATACAAATACTCAATCCTTGATTAATTCTTTTTTGAGCGCGATTAAAGACTTCCATTCTGCTTTTTGAAGAACTTCTGTCCACTAAAATACAGGTTCTTTTATAGAAAAATCCAAACAAAGGAATTTTTGAAAGTTCTTTTTTACCCACAAAAACAAACGGATTTCTAGTAAGGGCAAGCATCAGCATAATATCGGCCATGGAAGTATGATTGGCAACTATCATATAACTTTTTTGGTATTTCATTTCCTGACTTTTGTCTATTTTATAATAAAAACCCATCCCGAAAAGAATAAATTTTGCCCAAATACGAGCCATCTTAAAAAAATAAGGATAGCCGCTTTCTGTTAAAATAGACAATACCAAAAAAGGAAACATCACCAATATGGGAATGGCCATCAAAATATAAAACCATACGCGCCATAGCGCCCAAAAAATAATTTTTAATCCTCTCATGAGTTCAAAAGTAAGAAATCAGACGTTATGATGCTCAAAAAATATTCTTGCGTTTTTTAACATATAAGTCATCTACGTTTTTAAGTTAATGCCTCAATTATAACTCGTTCTTTTAATCATCAACGTTTTATTGACTTAAATGACTTATATGGTTAAAAGAAAATTTGCTGATGCAATTTCAAACAAGTTGATTTTTATAATTTGCGAATTTGCGGTAAAAAATAAAAAACTTTGCGAACTTTGCGGTTAAGAAAAAAGAAATAATGGCAAAAATACTTACAGGCGTTCAAAGTACAGGAACACCGCATTTAGGAAACTTACTTGGCGCAATCATTCCCGCAATAGCATTATCAAATAAACCTGAAAACGAATCCTTTCTTTTCATTGCTGATTTACACTCGATTACACAAATAAAAAACGGTGAAACATTACGAACCAATACCTACAGTACCGCTGCAGCTTGGCTTGCTTGTGGTTTGAATGTGGACAAAGTAGTTTTCTACAGACAATCGGATGTACCACAAACAGCGGAACTATCGTGGTATTTGAGTTGTTTTTTTCCTTTTCAACGCTTGACATTAGCACATTCTTTCAAAGACAAAGCCGACAGACTGGAAGATGTAAACGCTGGTTTGTTTTCGTATCCAATGTTAATGGCTGCCGATATTTTATTATACGATGCAGAATTCGTTCCCGTAGGGAAAGACCAATTGCAACACGTTGAAATCACTCGTGATGTAGCGTCCCGTTTCAACCACCAAATGGGAGAAACATTCGTACTTCCCGAAGCCAAAATTCAAGAAGACAGCATGTTGATTCCAGGAACTAACGGCGGAAAAATGAGTAAATCAGCCAATAATATTATCAATATATTTTTGGACGATAAAACACTTCGCAAACAAGTGATGAGTATTGAAACGGATAGCACGCCGCTGGAAGACCCAAAAAATCCTGAAACTTGTAATGCATTTGCTATTTATTCTTTATTAGCAACCGAAGAACAAATCGCTGCGATGAAAGCCAATTACATTGGTGGAAATTACGGTTACGGTCACGCCAAACAAGCGTTATTTGAATTGATTACAGAAACTTTCAAAACCGAAAGAGAAAAATACAATTACTACATCAATAACCTTCCTGAAGTAGATGCTTTACTCAAGAAAGGAGCCAAAAAAGCAGCAGTTGTTGCTAATGGAGTTCTAGCAAGAGTTAGAGAAAAATTAGGATTTGAGATATAACAATCAATTTTTTAAAATAAGTCATGTAAGTTTTTTTTAGTTACTATATCATTATTTTCAAAAGCTTATATGACTTATATGTTACAATCATATCGCCTCAAACAATTTCCCTGGCAAAGGCCGAATCACGCCTTTCAATTCCATATTCAATAGCATTCCTGAGATTTTATAAATAGGAAAATCACAGCGCAAGGCAATAATATCCATCAGTTCTTTTCCGGTTTTAAGGAGGTAATCATATACTTTTTGTTCGTCTTCCTCTAAGCTTACAAACAATTGTTTCTGTACGGGTTTAGATTCCTTATGAATATCCCAATTCAAAATATAAATCAAATCCGCAGCACTCGTCAAGACATTTGCTTTTTGAGTTTTTATTAGGTTGTTGCAACCCTGGCTGAACTTATCCGTAACACGTCCTGGAACCGCAAAAACATCACGATTGTAATCATTGGCCATATTTGCCGTGATTAACGATCCGCCTCTATCTGCTGATTCAATAACGATTGTAGCTTCTGACATTCCCGCAACAATTCTATTTCTTCTAACGAAATTTTCCTTATCTGGATTGGATGAACTCCAAAACTCGGTCATAAAACCACCGTTTTGTTCTACTTTGCCGACGTATTTTTTATGGGTTTTCGGGTAAATTTGGTTCAAACCATGCGCCACAACACCTATCGTCTGCAAATTGTTTTCCATTGCCAGTTGGTGTGCCACAATATCGACGCCATAGGCAAAACCACTAACTATTATTGGATCGAGCGGAGCCAAATCTTCTATAAGTTTTCTGCAAAATTCAGTTCCGTATGAAGTAATTTGGCGTGTTCCTACAATGCTGATTATTTTTCGATTTTTTAAATTGATATTTCCCGAAGTAAATAATAAAAGGGGTCCGTCAATACAATGTTTCAACCGTTCTGGATAGTCTTCGTCCTGAAAATAAACCGCGTTGATTTCATTTGCTTCTATAAACTCCAATTCCTGAGTTGCTTTTTCGAAAACCGATTTATCCTTTAAATTTTTTAACAAAACAGATCCTACTCCATCAATAGCAGCAAGTTGCGATGCCTTAGTATTAAAAACGGCTTCCGCAGTTCCAAAATGAGTCAGCAGTTTTTTGGCCATTATGTCGCCCACGCCTTCTATTCTTTGCAATGCCAATAAATAAAATAAATCCTGCTCTTTCATGCTAATTATTTGAGAGTGAAATGTATAAATTTTTATGCGGATTGTTAATAAAAATTGTGAATAAAATTTTGATAACTATTTTGGTTGTATAACTTTGTAAGTATGAAAATCGAACTATACATCGCGCAGCTTTTATACCGTTATCAATGTGTTACCGTTCCTGGTTTCGGAGCTTTTTTGACCGAAATTCAATCGGCTAAACTAAACGAAAGTACAAATTCATTTTCTCCACCCAAAAAAATGATTGCTTTCAATGCTAATCTAAAAAACAATGATGGTTTATTAGCCAATCATATTGCTTTAGCAGAAAAAACTTCTTATGAATATGCCGTAAGCGCGATTCAATATGAAGTTTTTACTTGGAAAAAAGCATTAGAAGAAAACCAACTTTTTTCTATAAAAAATGTGGGTGATCTTCGTTTGAACGCAGATAAAAATATAGTTTTCACGCCTTACGATCAAACGAATTATTTAACCAGTTCTTTTGGGTTGGCTCCTTTTGTTTCACCACTTGTAAAAAGAGAAATCTTCGAGAAAGAAGTAGAAGCTATTGAAGAAAAAGCTACTATCACAATGGTTCCTGAAGAAACAAGAACAGCAAATCCATATTTAAAATACGCTGCTGTTTTTGTATTAGGATTAGGACTTGCAGGAAGTGTGGGTTATCCAATGTACCAAAACCAAATTGCCTCAGAAACAATTCTTGTTGAAACTGCCGTTCAAAAACAAGTTCAAAATAAAATTCAGCAAGCCACTTTCTTCATCGAAAGTCCGGTTCCGGCTGTTACACTTTCCGTAAAATCGGCCAAGGAAATAAAAATGCCGTATCACATTATGGCCGGAGTGTACAGAGAAGAAAAAAATGCAGATAAAACGTTGCGAATTTTAAATCGCTTAGGATATGATGCCAAACGCATCGCTCCTAACAGAAACGGTTATTTTCCGGTTTTATATGGCAGTTACGCCACATTTTCTGAAGCAGAAAAAGCAAAAAAAGAAATTAATGAAAAGCACAATCCAGAGGCTTGGATATTGATTCAATCACTATAAAAACAAAAACCCTATTCTTACCGAATAGGGTTTTTTAGTTTTAGCATTTTGTTGTTTTTAATTCAAACTCGCTTTGTACATCCTCGCTTCTTCCCAGGAAAATTTATGACCGTGTTTTTCCATCAAAGTATTCAGCGATTCTTCTTTGTATCCCGCAAAAGCAGCTGCCAAATCCTGCATTTTATCCTCCGGTAAAACTTCCGAAATGGATACCGCTTTAGTTTGTATCAGTTTTACAAAATGCGAGTAAATGGTTTGTTTCGTCAACACTCTGATTGTCGCAATATCCGCAATTGATTTCTTTTCCACCCACAATTCATAGGTTTCCTGAACCGTTGATTTTTTAGGCGTTGCTGTTTTTGATTTTTTCGAAGTATAACGTTCCACGTCTTTTTCGTCTTCAATCAGCGTGATATTCACTTCCTTGAATTGATTTTGTATGGCTTCCGTTTTTCGGCTGATGTATTTTTTTATTTCTGAGGAGGTCAATTTCTCTTTAGAAATGGTTTCTCCTGCAACAACGGTTTCTATCAATAATTTGGCCTTCATTAAGCGCAAAACGGCTTTGGTTTGCAACTCTTCCAGCACGATTAATTCATCGTAAAACGCTTTTACTTTTTTGATGCGTTTTACTTCTTCAATTTTCCAAAGGATTTCAAAAACCAATTCGTCCATTGGTTTTAGGAAATAACTGAAAGCGGCTTGAATGCGTTCTGAAACATGATTCATATCGACTGTTTCCTGACCAAAAAGTTTATTCAATTGCGATATAAATTTTTTGGATGGATCCAAAAGCTTTTCAATAACTTCCGTTTGTTTTTTGGCCCAAACGGCATGCTTGGATTTTTCTGATATTTCTGATTTTTCGTTGTAACTGAATTTATGATTGCGCCATTCCTGAGCCAAATCACTCCAATCGAACGTGTTTATCAGATAGTTATGGATGAAATTTTTGGTTTCAAAATGCAATGCATTCTCTAAAAACGAATCCGAAGCTTTGTTTAACGAATAATCCATCACATCCTGATCGTTTGAAATACCGTTCATGCGCAGCGGAGAAAGCAAAATAAGCCCTTCTAACGAGCGTAAACGCGATAACGCGACATATGCTTGTCCGGGAAGAAAAACTTGCGAAACATCAAGCGCAGCTTTATCAAATGTCAATCCCTGGCTTTTATGAACCGTAATCGCCCACGCTAATTTGATGGGATAATGCACAAAAGTCCCTAAAACCTCTTCTTCAATTTCTTTGGTGGTTTCGTCTACTTTGTAGCGAATATTTTGCCATTCATATTTTTCGACTTCTATGGTTTTGTTTTCTTCCGGAAAATGAACCAGGATTTCCTGGCTCGAAAGCGATTTGATAACGCCCATTTTTCCATTGAAGTAGTGTTTATCAAAGGACAAATCGTTTTTTACAAACATGATTTGCGCGCCCACTTTCAACTGCAGTTGTTGTTCCACGGGAAATATCTTGTCCGGAAAATCTCCCGTTATTTCGGGTTTATAAACGACCAACTTTCCTTCCAGATCTTCCAAAGCCTGCGCATTCATCGTATCGGCTTTGTTATTGTGCGTGGTTAATGTGATGTACCCTTTATTCGCTTTTAAATCAAAATCGGGTTTTACATATTGATTTAAAGTTTGAATGTCTTGCTGCGAAATCTGGT
This sequence comes from Flavobacterium yafengii, assembly GCF_030010375.1. GTDB lineage: Bacteria > Bacteroidota > Bacteroidia > Flavobacteriales > Flavobacteriaceae > Flavobacterium > Flavobacterium yafengii. Next base: position 501,655 of record NZ_JASCRY010000001.1, read on the forward strand.
TGTTGCGCAGATTATTCAAAACCGAAATAAACGTATCATCAGTCTGGCGAAAAATCTTGGACAATTCAATGTATAAAGGCGGATTTTGCTGTACAACATGCGAATGGAAAAAGAATTTTCCTTTGTAATATGTTTTCAGCGTACGCCATTCTTCATCCCGAATTACCGGTGGTAACTGCAATAAATCGCCAATATACAAGACTTGGACGCCACCAAAAGCACTGTTTTTTTTTCGGACGGTTTGCATCATATAATCCATAGCATCCAGCAAATCCGCACGAAGCATACTGACTTCATCGATAATCAACAATTCCATATTGCGAATCACCGATTTCTTCAAACCGCTCATTTTGAAATGCCTGCGCAACGTAGCTTTGGTTTCAAATTTGGTGCTTTCAGAAAATTGAGGCGATGAATTATCCGGAATAAATCCTCCAAACGGCAACTGAAACATAGAGTGAATCGTTACACCGCCAGCATTTAGCGCGGCAATTCCCGTTGGTGCCACAACTACAGTATTCTTGTGCGTAGTTTGGATAATTTCCCGTAAAAGAGTAGTTTTTCCCGTTCCTGCTTTCCCGGTTAGGAAAACGGATCGATGCGTTTGATTGATGAATCGTAAGGTATAAGCGGCGGCTTCTGAAATGGTTTGCATTAGGCGTGTATATATAAAGCTAAAGTATTGAAAATTAGGAATACTATTTTAATTTTGGAAAACATTTTATGTTAATAATTCCAATGTTTTTTAGCCCCGATAGTAGCGGAAATCCTCGAAATTTAGAAAGTGATTTTTTTCTGGCCGAAAAAGAGCGACCAACGGAAGCTCCTTTTATGGGTAAGAAAAAACACTTTCTAAACGAGCGATTCTAGCGGATAGCGGGAAATAGCTTCAAAAAAAATGCCTTCAATCTAAGGGTAGACGAAGGCAATTTTTTGAATTAATATAAAAAAATTATTTTTTAGCTTCTACTTTTTCTTCTGTTTTAGCAGGTGCTTTGTATTTGTCGTTCAAGGCTTTGATGATTTCTTTTGTGATATCAAATTTGTCTTCAGCATATAGAATTGAAGCCGCGTCACCTGTACCGTAGATGTATGCGTATCCTTTTTCTTTACCGTATGCTTTGATGAATTTTTTCACTCCGCTTACTAAAGAATCCATTTCTTTTCCGCTTTCTTGTTGCAATTCTTGAGACAACGCTTGTTGCGCGTAACCCAATTGTTGCTCTCTTTTTTGTAATTCAGCACCTTTTTGTTGTGCCCAAGCTTGACCGTTTGCTTGTGCTTGAGATTGAAAACTTGCTGCTTCTTGCTTGAATCTTGCAATTTGAGCTTCTAATTGTCTTCCTTTTTCTTCTGCTTTTGATTTATATTTTGCTTCAAGGTCTTTTGCCTCTGTATATTCTTTCATTAATTCAGAAGTGTCTACGTAAGCTGTTTTTACTTCCTTAACTTCTGCAGGTTTATTACAAGCAACAAGTGAAATTGAAAGTGCGATAATTACTAATGCTTTTTTCATTTTGGTTAATTTCTAATTTTTAAATATTGGTGACAAAAATATAAAAAAATAGATAGCATTGACATAAAGTTTAAAAAATGCTACTTTTTTATGCTATAAGATTTTCTTATTGTGATTAATGAATATATAATTTACGACTATTAAAAACGAGCTTCATATCTTTTAAGAAAAGGGATTAGTTTAAAAATTTGACAATCACCCTCGATTTCATCAAAAAATGCGCTTAAATGCGCTTAAAATGATTTTTAGTTGTTTTTTAAGATGTAAATGTGTGACGAATACTCGAAATTCTTCTTGGCTTCCCAATTCGATTGCAATCCGACAAAAAAGGCTTTTATATAATTCATTTTTCCGGTTTTGTATTTTTCCGAAAGTAAGCTCACGTAAAAAGAGTCGAATTTCATAGGAAGTACTTTTACCAATTTCATTTCTTCTTTTTCGAAAAGCATTTTTATAGCCGTTTTAGAGAAATGCCAAAAATGAATCGGCACGTCATAAGCAGCCCAAAACTTTCCGTAATGTTTTGCGTCGAAAGATTTGAAATTTGGAACGGCAATAATTAAAGTTCCGTTAGGTTTTAATAATCGTTTCAATTCTTTGATTTGGTTTTCCAAATTTGGAACGTGTTCCAAAACATGCCACATCGAAATCACATCAAAAGAATGATTGTCTAATTCGCTGGTTTCCCCAACAAATGAAACGCCTTTCTTTTTTGCAATCGCTTTTGCTTTTTCACTTGGCTCCACACCTATCGTGTGCCAACCGTTTTCTTTAGCCACAAATAAAAAATCTCCTGTTCCGGCACCAATATCTAAAATGCTTCCTTTATTCGATTGCAGTGAATTGATTAAATTCAATTTGTTTTTAAGCGCAATGGTTTTTACAAAATGATATGCTTTTTCAAATAAAGACCTTTTGCTATCCGTGTGCGAAATATAATCCACGCTTTCGTAATACTTTCCTAAATTTTCTAAACTGGGTTGCGGAGTCGTAATCAACATGTCCAATTTTTCATCATGATATAAATCGAAAATTTCCTGAGAAACAGAATAATCTTTAACGGTTAAAAAAGGCTCTTGGTTTGAAATGTCCATCAATTAATAGTGCTTTTATATTTTAATTTTAAACTAAACCCTGAAAACACCAACGGATACTTTCAGGGCTAAATTATTTATTTTTGTCATTCATCAATTATAGCAAGGCTTCACAACGTAGTTTCACGTGGAACAAATTGATTTAAGAATAAAGATTAACGATTTCTGATTTCAGAACTTTGGTAAATCTGCAATCAAAAATCTACAATCCCTACCGTCCCATGTAAATTAACAACACCGAAACATCACTTGGTGAAACACCACTGATTCTTGATGCTTGAGAAATAGTTACTGGACGAATCTTGCTTAATTTTTGCTTGGCTTCAATTGACATCGATTTGATTTTTTCATAGTCGAAATTCTCAGGAATTTTCACGTCTTCCAATCGAAGCAGTTTATCTGCATTATTTCTTTCCTTTTCGATATAACCAGAATACTTCACTTGGATTTCAGCTTGCTCCAAAATTTCTTGATCCAAATCGTTTTCTGCAACATAAGCAACTACCTTCTCAAATTTCATCATGTCATCCAAATCAATCTGCGGACGAGAAAACACTTTGAACATTTTATCTCCTTGCGTAATCAGAGCCGTATCTTTTGATTCTAAAATAGGATTTGCTTCCGCAACCGAAACGCTCGTTTCTTTGAAGAAAGCGACCATTTTTTCAGATTCATTTAATTTGTGTTCCATTCTGCGCAAACGCGCTTCTGAAGCCAAACCTATTTCATGTGACATTGGCGTCAATCTGAAATCGGCATTATCCTGACGCAACAACGTTCTGTATTCCGCACGAGACGTAAACATTCTGTAAGGCTCTTCAGTTCCTTTGGTAATTAAATCATCAATTAAAACTCCGATGTAGGCTTCGTCTCTTTTTAAAATTAATGGTGCTTTTAAATGCACTTTTAAATGCGCATTTATTCCAGCCATCAATCCTTGAGAAGCCGCTTCTTCATATCCTGTAGTTCCGTTTATTTGTCCGGCGAAATACAAACCTTCAACAAGTTTTGTTTCCAAAGTATGTTTCAATTGTGTCGGCGGGAAATAATCATATTCGATTGCATAACCCGGACGAAAGAATTTCACCTTCTCAAATCCCGCAACAGAACTCAACGCTTTGAATTGAATATCTTCAGGAAGCGACGTTGAAAAACCATTTACATAGACCTCGCACGTATTCCATCCTTCTGGCTCCACAAACAACTGGTGTCTTTCCTTATCTGCAAAACGATTAATTTTATCTTCAATCGACGGACAATATCTTGGCCCAAGACTTTTTATTCTTCCGTTAAACATTGGCGAACGATCAAAACCTTCTCTCAAAATATCATGAACCTCAAGAGACGTATACGTCATATGACACGATTTTTGATGAATCAGCGACGACGTCACATCCGAGTAGGAAAACTTATCCGGTTTAGCATCTCCTTTTTCTTCGTTCATTTTCGAATAATCCAAAGAACGTCCATCAACTCTTGGAGGCGTTCCGGTTTTCATTCGTCCTGATTGAAAACCAGCAGCAACTAAATCTTCGGTAATTCCATACGCAGCACTCTCGCCTGCTCTTCCACCACCGAATTGCTTTTCGCCAATATGAATCAAACCATTCAGGAAAGTTCCATTGGTCAACACAACCGATTTAGAGCGAATCTCTACTCCAAGCGAAGTACGGATTCCTTTTATTTTTCCGTTTTCAATAATCAAACCTTTCACCATCTCTTGATAGAAATCAAGATTTGGAGTTCCTTCCAACATCATTCTCCACTCCTCGGCAAAACGCATGCGGTCACTTTGAACACGCGGCGACCACATTGCAGGACCTTTTGATTTGTTCAGCATCTTGAACTGGATTGCAGTTCTGTCCGAAACAATTCCCGAGTATCCACCAAGCGCATCGATCTCACGCACAATTTGTCCTTTGGCAATTCCGCCCATCGCTGGGTTGCATGACATCTGGGCAATATTCTGCAAACTCATTGTCACCAATAAGGTTTTCGAACCCAGATTTGCAGCAGCTGCAGCAGCTTCTGAACCAGCATGCCCTGCACCCACAACGATTACATCATATTCATTTAGAAACATCTTCTTTTATAATTTAATCCTTGTACGGGATTGTAATTTTGAAATCTATATTTTGTTCCACGTGAAACATTATAAACCTATTTTTAAACCAATACTAAATGTTCCACGTGAAACACTTTAGATTTAAAAAACAAAAACAGTGCTATTGTTCCACGTGAAACATAGCTATTTTTTCATCCTCTTTAGAACGCATTAAAAGCTCTTCAGCTTCACCTTTGTCTTTATAACCGCAGTAATGTAAAATGCCGTGAACTAAAACGCGTTTTAATTCTTCCTCAAAAGAAACATTGAAATCAGCAGCATTGTCTTTTACTCTTTCGACAGAGACAAAAATATCTCCGTGCAATTCATTGCCCATAGAATAATCAAAGCTGATAATATCTGTTAATGTATCATGATCGAGATACTCAACATTGATTTTGTGCAGATATTCATCATCACAAAAGATGTAATTTATCTCTCCTTCTTTTTTCTTTTCCGACGTAATAACATTTCCCAACCAAGCCTCAATGGCTTCTTCGTTCTCTAAATTAAAGTCGGTTTCGTAATTAAAATTGATCATTTTTTATTAAAATATTCTTGAACCTTTTGATTAAAATTCGAGCGCAAAGGTAAGGATTGTCTATTTAATATTTCTATGCTATTCAAATAATCTAATAAAGCAGCTGGCAGCGCATTAGATTGATTATTAAACTCCTTTTTATTGGTTTCAGATTGGCGCTTATTTTCCTCTCCTTGTTGTTGTATGGCAGAATTCAATTTCAATAATTCCTGTTTTACATTCAGTATCTTTTGAACTGTTTCGTTCTTAAAACCTTTGTTCAATAATTGCTTTTCAATTTGCTTCATCTGTTCCAAAGCGCTTTGTCCATTACCTCCCAATCCTTGCTTATTTAATTCGTTTTGCAATGCTTCGCGCAATTGCTTTTGCTCTTTATAAATTTCCATTATAGCTTGTGCATCGCCTTCTCCACCCTCGCCTTCTTCACCCGATTCTCCAGGTTTAGCTTGCTTGCCATTTTGTCCTTTTTGACCTTCTCCAGGTTTCTCCCCTTTTTTGATTCCGTCTTTCATTTTCTCGCCAAGACCTTCTTGCTTTTTAATAATATCCGGCAATTGTATTCCTTGTCCTTGTCCTGGCTTCGGTTTCCCAGAACCCATTCCTGACATCTGCATTTGCATATTATTAAGCATATCACTTAGAAAATCCGCAAGTTTATTAGCCGCAGAAACAGTATATTGCTGGTGTGATAATCCTTTTGGAACTTGAGCATCGGTTAAACTGGATAAAGACTTATCTGCGTTGTAAACTACATTACCAATTTCTTTGGTTATGTCTTCTGCAATTTTTGGATTGCGCAACGACATCGCAAATAAACTATCATCAACATGTTTGAACTGTTGCTTTAAATCTTGTTGGATTTTGATATTTTTATTAAAAGCCGGAGACCCTGATTTGTGCTTTTTAAACTGATTCATCAAGTCTTCTTGTGATAGAGAAAACGCTAACAAATTGTCCAGGATTTGTCGCAACATTGCCACATCTTCCTGCAACTGTTCCATCTCACCTTGCTCCAAAGTTTGTGCCATTTTTTGCGCCATCTCTTTCATCTTTTTAGAAGCGCTTTTTTGATTTGGTTTGGCTTTATCCTTTTTGTCTTTCTTCAATTCCTCAGAAGCTTTCTTTAAATCTTCGTCAATGCTTTTTTCTTTAGCATCATCTTTAGGCAAGTCCAAAGGTGATTTCAATTCCTTATTTTCTTTTTCAAGATCGTTTAAATCTTCTTGAATTTTGTTAAACTCAGTATTGATATCTTCTTGCTTATCTAGTTTGTTTTCCTTTTCATCATTAGATAATTCATCTTGTTTCTCAGAAAGCTTGTCCAGTTTGTCACCTAATTGTTCTGCTTTCTTTTCTACATAAAACCTCTTTGTCAATTCAACCAACTGTTCTAAATTCTTGGTTTGGTTTTTACTGTTTTGTTTGAATTTATCCAACTTAGACAACAACTCTTCATTCTGAATTTTATCGTTTAGTTCTTTCAATTCATCTAAAAGCTTCTGGTTTTTTTCCAATTCCTTTTCGGCTTTGTCCATTCGTTTTTGAAGCTCTTCTTTCAACTCATCCTTTTTATCGGTTTTGAATTGCTCCAAATTATCGTTCATTTTTTTAGTGAATTCTTTCATCATCACATCCTGTTTCATTTGACGTTTGATGAAATCATTTACTTTTTGCTGATCTTTGAAATCCAGATTTTCTTTTTCTTTTCCAGTTTTTTGCAACTTCTCCATTTCAGAAATTTGCTTATCTTGGTTTTTTAAAGACTTCTCTAAACTGTTAATGTTGTCATTTTGCTGCTGCAAAATTTGATCTTCCTTTTCTTCATCTGTAGAAACACGATTAGAGAAAACCGAAGACTTTGTACTTTTGAAATTATGGATAGCATCGTTATCAAAAATTTCAAAATAATAATCATAAGAAACGCCTTGCTCCACCGGAAGATTACTTGGAAATGAAAATACAAATTGATCAAAAGCACTTTTCTTAATAGCAATTGTTCCACGTTTAGCAGTTTGTGGTTTCTCTCTTTCGTAATACACAATCTGAAGTCTAGACAAACCATAATCATCCGAGATTTGACCTAAAACATAGTTTTTAGCCACCTTCAAACTGTCCGGTGCGTTGTTCACATTAATCGTTGGGAACTGATCTCTGACAATAGTAAGCTGATAATTGAGTTTTTCGTAGTTTTTTACCTTATCATTTGAAGTAAATATTTGATAATCTGTGTTTTGAACTATATTTTTAGATAAAACAAAGGTGTTTTCTGTTTTTGAAAAAGTAGCTTTTGAAATTCCATCCATCCACGCTACATTTTCTGTGGCTTGCGTATTCATTTTCCAAGTCACACGCGTTCCTTCCGGAATAACGGCATTTCCTGTTCCTTTTATAGTTTCTGATTTTTTATTCAAATACGAAGGAAAGTTCAACTGCATTTCAAAATTAGCTATCGATGGAACGGTTATCACTTTCAATTCATAATCTGGAGAAGAAATAGCATTTCCCTCCACGTGGAACAAAATGTTTTCTGAAGGCTTTGCCATCTTAAACTGAAATTCTCCAGCTTTGATTGATTCCATAAAATAACTTTCGTCGTCAATAAAAATCATCGCATTCTCAGGAACAATTTTTCCTTCGGTTTTTATTCGAAGTATAAAATCCTTTCCTTGCTCCGTTTGTAGATTCGAATTAAGAACTACAAATTTAAAAGGAGCCGGAGGCAGAAAAGCCGAATTGAAATGTACTACTCTATTCAAACTTTGAGAAATCATGTTGCTGTTACCCGAGAAATAAAAGAAAGCAAATAATAATATTGGAATTAAAGCCAAAGGAAAATATTTCCTGTTTCGGTTGTAATTAATGGCATTCCCAAAAGGGATTGGTTGCAACGCATTCGCTTTTTGTTCAATCGATGCGGCCAATAATTCCGATTTGATTTGATGTTCATTCGGATTTGATAATTGCAAAAAGTTAGTCAGCTTGTCGCTCACTTCTGTAAAATGATTTCCAATAATTGTAGAAGCTTGATTGTAATCGATTCCTTTTTGAAGTTTAAATAATTTAAAAATTGGAAACAAAATAAAACGGAACAACAAATACACTTCTACTCCAACGAAAGTCCAAAATAAAATGGTTCTTCCGATTGGCTTGAGCCAAAGAAAATATTCGACAAAAAGCGTAAAAAGGAAATACAACAATCCTAAACCGATAAAGAAAATAGTTCCCCGTATCAATTCGTTGGTATAAAACTTCCTGATGAAAGCTTCTAATTTTTGATAAATAAATTGCTGAGTATCCAAAATTTGTGCTTTGTTTTTTGTAACCAATAAAAGTAATAATTTATATGAATAAAGAAATGTTAAAAATCATCAAACTCATTAATCTTACATTATCTCATTTTCAGATAATCCAATTGAGTGATCGAATTTGTATCTTCGCAAAAAAATTTACAGCAATGTCTAAACAAGTTCGGGTGCGTTTTGCACCAAGTCCAACTGGACCTTTACATATTGGCGGAGTTCGTACCGCATTATTCAATTATTTGTTTGCCAAAAAAAACAATGGCGTATTCTTCCTTAGAATTGAAGATACAGACCAAAACCGTTTTGTTCCCGGTGCCGAAGAATATATCATGGAAGCACTGGAATGGTTAGGAATTGCGCCAGATGAAACTATTGGTAAAAATGAAAGATTTGGTCCATACCGTCAAAGCGAAAGAAAAGATTTGTACCAACAATATGCTGCTGAATTAATCAATTCCGGAAATGCGTATTATGCTTTTGATACAGCAGAAGCTTTGGATGCAGCAAGAAAATTAGAAGAAGAACAAGGAAAAACATTTATTTACAATCATACTAACAGAGAAAAACTGGACACTTCCTTAGTGATTTCTGCAGACGAAACTGCTAAAAGAATTGCTGATGGCGAACATTATGTCATTCGTTTTAAAACTCCGGTGAATGAAACCTTGCATTTGCATGACATCATTCGTGGTGATGTAAAGTTTGAAACGAATCTTTTAGACGATAAAGTATTGTTCAAAAGTGACGGAATGCCAACCTATCATTTGGCTAATATTGTGGATGATCATTTAATGGAAACGACTCACGTAATTCGTGGTGAAGAATGGTTGCCTTCTATGCCTTTGCACGTTTTATTGTACAGAGCATTTGGTTGGGAAGCACCAGAATTTGCACATTTACCTTTGATCATGAAACCTGTTGGAAACGGAAAATTATCCAAACGTGATGGTGACAAAATGGGATTTCCTGTATTTCCATTGGATTGGAAAACCGCAGAAGGCGTTTCATCTGGTTACAGAGAAAAAGGATTTTTCCCGGAAGCCGTAATCAACTTTTTAGCATTATTAGGTTGGAATGACGGAACCGATAAAGAATTATTCACGCTGGAAGAATTAGTTGCAGCATTTGACTTGAACAGAGTTCATAAAGCTGGGGCTAAATTTGATCCGGAAAAAAACAAATGGTTCAATCACCAATATTTAATCAAACAGGAAGATGCAACTTTGGCGAAAGCCTATGCTCCTATTTTGGCTGAAAAAGGGTTTTCTGTAGCTGATACTGTTCTAACAAAAGTGGTTTCTTTAATCAAGGAACGCGCGCATTTTGTTTCTGAATTTTGGGAAATGAGTGATTTCTTTTTTATGGCTCCAACAGTGTATGATGAAAAAGCCAGCAAAAACTGGAAGGAAGAAACACCGGCATTAATGCAGGAATTAATCTCTGTTGTGGAGGAAATTACAGATTTCACTTCGATGAATATCGAAACCATTGTAAAGGATTGGATGACGAAAAACGAAATTGGAATGGGAAAAGTAATGCAACCTTTTCGTTTGAGTTTGGTTGGCGCGCTGAAAGGCCCTCACCTATTTGATATTGTTGAAGTAATTGGAAAAGACGAAACGGTTAACAGAATCCAAAAAGCAATAGCAACTTTATAGTTTTTAAACACAAAGTTCACCAAGAAGGCTCAAAGTTCACTACATTTAATTTAGTGAACTTTGAGCCTTCTGCCTTATATTCTTATGTGATTAGTTACAAATAAATAATCAAATTTCCATTTAGTATTCCAGGATTTCCTTTGAAATTGACTCCTAAATTCTTGTTGTTTAAGTTTTCAAGCATGTTATTGACTCCATATTGATACGAAACATTAGCTCTGAAATGACGCACTCCAAACGTGATTCCAACCGTTGGATAAAAATTAAAATTAGAAATCTCCCTAATATCTTTGGCTAACAACGTTGTACCAGAAATAACATTATTTTCATCTGTATTATCTATATTTAATTTTCCATTTACTTGAACAATTGGGCCAAACTCAATACTCAAATGATTTTCAACAAGTTTATAACTTACTTGTAAAGACACTTGAGCTGACGCCAATTTATAATTAACATCTTCCTGTGCCAAAGTCAAACTATTCGTTGCAACAGAAAAATTGTTTTCACTAAACTGAATTGCATAAACCATATCCCAATTATTATAGAAATTTCCCCGCATAGAAAGTCCTGCATTCCAGCCCAATTCAGGTTTAGTTTGGAAATTGTCAGTGTTCAAGGTAAATTGATTGACTCCAAAACTGATTCCTATCCTATTTGAATCCCTGTATTTATATTGGGAAAAGGCTGTTATGGAAATGAAAATAAAAAATAAAGTAAGTGTTATCTTTCTCATATAATTGAAATTTACAAAGACAAACCTAAAGTTTTTTTGTAAATTGTGAGATAATTTTTAACTAAAAACAAAAAATATTATGAATATTGCGTTAATTATCCTACTAGTCTTTGGGTTCTTCATTTTACTGTCTTCATTTTTTACGGTAAAACAACAAACAGCTGTTGTTGTAGAGCGATTTGGAAAATTTTTAAGTATCAGACAATCCGGTTTGCATTTGAAAATTCCTTTAATAGACAGAATTGCAGGTCGTGTGAATCTAAAAATCCAGCAATTAGATGTTATCATTGAAACAAAAACGAAAGACAATGTTTTTGTAAAGCTAAAAGTTTCGGTTCAATTTATGGTTATTAAAGAGACTGTTTATGATGCTTTTTATAAACTGGAATATCCACACGATCAAATTACTTCTTATGTATTTGATGTCGTTCGTGCCGAAGTTCCAAAATTAAAACTCGATGATGTTTTTGAAAGAAAAGATGATATTGCCATTGCTGTAAAAAGAGAATTGAATGAAGCCATGACCACTTATGGATACACAATCATCAATACTTTGGTAACAGATATTGATCCGGATATTCAAGTGAAAAATGCGATGAATAGAATTAATGCGGCTGATAGAGAAAAAACAGTAGCTGAATTTGAAGCTGAAGCATCAAGAATTAGAATTGTAGCGAAAGCTGAAGCTGAAGCCGAAAGCAAGCGATTACAAGGACAAGGTATTGCGAACCAAAGAAGAGAAATTGCCAAAGGTTTAGTAGAAAGTGTAGATGTTTTGAACAGAGTTGGGATAAACTCTCAGGAAGCTTCGGCATTGATTGTAGTGACACAACATTATGATACGTTACAAGCTATTGGCGCTGACGCAAATTCTAATCTAATTTTATTGCCTAATTCTCCACAAGCCGGAAGTGACATGCTTAATAATATGATTGCTTCATTTAGTGCCTCCAATCAAGTGGGTGAATTGATGAAAAAGAGAAATGGAAAAGGAACTTCAAGAAGAGAAAATAATATAGAACTACCTGAAAAACCAGAAGCTCCAGAAACCCCGGAAACAGAAGAATAATTTACTTGAATTCATAAAAAAAGAGGCTTAATTGCCTCTTTTTATTTTTTTAATCCATTTGATCACATACGGTATTGCGATGTTTAACAGCGTTCCATAAGACCCCGAAAAGGCCGATAAGGAAGAACCTACAACTCCACTCACAAGGTTCATTGGAGTTATGCTTTCTTTTGTTTTTTGAAAACCATAAGCCAATTTTTGATAACTGATTTCCTTTTCAATCTTTAAAATTTCAAGTTCCCTATCAATTTGAGCATAGGATGTATATTTTTTTGTTTCCATAAGTTAGTCGTTAAAAAAGATTTCAGAAAATTTCTCTAAAATTGGTCCTTCAACAATTTTATCTTTTATAGAAAATAAAATTCCTGTTATCACGAGATAAACTCCACCAACGATTAAAAATCCCAAAGCATAACTGTCTAAAGCTATGCCTATAGCTAACGCAGCAGCAACAGAACAAAACAATAAAACCATACTGAAACACAATAAAATCAATGAAAACTTTATTATCATGGTTGTTGATTTCATTGCAACCTTGAAACCACGCAATTTATAATAAGCCGCAGTACTTTCTAAATAAGCTTTGGCTTGTTCTTGAATGTTTTCTGTATTTTCTTTTAGTTCTTCAAAAGCCATGGATTTATTTTTAGGATTTGACACAATAGGTAAATCAAAATTATTTTTGAAGTTTAGCGTTCTGCCTCTTTAACTCCGCCAATTTTTCTTCTAAAAAAGAAATTACATCTTCGGTCTTGTGACTCATATTTGAAACTAATTCTTCGTATGTTCCCTCTAAGTCATATTTTGCACTTGCGAATTTATCTTTCAGTTCTAAAGATGCATGATCAAGTTTACTTTTTAATTCACATTTGGCATCATCAAAACCATCTTTAATTTTCCCTCTTGTTTTAGAACCTTTATCTGGAGCGAATAAAATTCCGATTCCAGCTCCAATAGCTGCTCCAGTCAAAAGAGCCAATAATGTATTTCCTGTATTATTAGACATGATTCTTAATTTTAAAAGTTTGTTTTATAAAGATACGAATTTATTAACAACAACCCGTTAACAACTCGTTAAAGTGTATTTCTACAAGACAAAAAGCAAATAAAAACAAGCTACTGCACGTTTATTTACTTTTCACCCTTTGTATTGTTTATTCTAAAAAGCCGTCCTAAAATCGATTTATGGATGTCGTTTTCAATTGAAAAAAAGTATTGAAAACAGTATTTTTATAACAAATTACAATAATAATAAAAGCCCTCTAAAAAGAGAGCTTTTGATTGGTAAAATCTATTTAAAAAATAAATCTTATATTTTAAGATCATTTAATAATTGTAACACTTTTTCGTTTTTCTCGTTCGTTTTTAATTCTGAAAGTTGAACTTTGAAAAGAGTAAAATTATTCAAATCATTTTGTAAATTATCGATAGCTAAAATTCTAACGGCTGCCATTTGACTTTTTAACGACATCGTGTATAATTTAGTCAAAGATTCTTCTTCAATATCTTTTACTTGAACTTTATCTGAATGATGCAAAATCAAATTAGAAAACAACAAGGAGTTATTGTCATTCTTGATATTTTTGACAATAGTCTGAATAATTAAACTGTAATTATCAATACTTTTTATGTTTTCAACAATGCTGTTTAAAATCAAACTCGCGTTGTTTTCATCCTTTTCTTTTACATATTTATTGATTTCTTTTTGAGTGTTCATCAATAAATTTTCCTCTTTTTTGCCTTTTTCTTCCCAAGCATCTTTCAATCCAACGGTTTTATTAAAGACAATTTTACCTTCAGCTGTATCTTTATCCACATTGAAATAACCCAAACGTTGAAACTGGAATTTCTCTCCTGATTGTACTGTAGCCAAACTTGGTTCTACAAATCCTTTTACAATTTGTAATGAACTAGGATTCATAAATTCTAAGAAATTTTTCTCTTTATGACTGTCTGGTGCTTCATCGATAAATAAACGATCATAAAGACGAACTTCTGTCTCTAAAGCATGTTTTATGGAAACCCAATGCAAGGTTCCAGCCACTTTCCTTTGACTGGCTTCACTCCCACTTCCGCTTCTACTGTCTTCATCATACGTTACATGAATTTCAGTGATATTTTCAGCAGCATCTTTTATAACACTTTCTCCTTTAATAATATAGGCATTTTTTAGACGTACTTCTCTGCCTAAACTCAATCGGAAAAACTTCGCCGGAGCATCTTCTAAAAAGTCTTCTCTTTCAATAAATAATTCTTTTGAAAAAGGAACTTTTCTAAATCCTGCGCTTTCATCTTCCTGATTATTTTCGGCTTCCAGCCATTCTTCTTTATCTTCCGGATAATTTGTAATTACTAATTTTATTGAATCTAAAACCGCCATAACTCTTGGAGCCGTTTTATTCAAATCTTCGCGCAAGCAAAACTCCAAAAGTGAAAAATCAATTATATTTTCTCTTTTGGCAACACCTATAATTTCACAAAATTTACGAATAGAAGCTGCTGTATATCCTCTTCTTCTCAATCCTGAAATAGTAGGCATTCTAGGATCATCCCAACCATTTACAATATTTTCCTGAACCAATTGCAACAGTTTTCGCTTGCTCATTACCGTGTAATTCAAGTTCAAACGGGCAAATTCATATTGATGTGGTTTTACTTTTGAGTCTTCATAAATTTGGTCCAAAAACCAGTTGTACAATTCACGGTGCATAACAAATTCTAACGTACAGATAGAATGCGAAATTTGTTCAATATAATCGCTTTCGCCATGTGCAAAATCATACATTGGATAGATTTTCCAATCGTTTCCGGTTCTGTGATGATGACGGTGTAAAACACGATACATCAATGGATCACGCATCAACATATTAGTCGAAGTCATATCAATTTTGGCACGTAAAACATGGCTTCCTTCCTCAAAATCACCATTTTTCATTCCTTCGAATAAAGTAAGATTTTCTTCAACAGAACGGTTTCTAAAAGGTCCATCAACTCCAGGTTGTGTAGGCGTACCTTTTTGCGCAGCCATGTCTTCTGAAGATTGACTGTCAATGTAAGCGGTACCATTTTTAATCATTTTTACAGCCCAATCGTACAATTGTTGGAAGTAATCAGAAGCATAGCGTTCTTCGGCCCAATTGAAACCCAACCATTGCAAATCTTCTTTTATAGCATCTACATATTCCTGCTCTTCTTTAGCAGGATTTGTATCGTCAAAACGCAAATTAACTGGCGCATTGTACTTTAACCCTAATCCAAAATTCAAGCAAATCGATTTAGCATGACCTATGTGTAAATACCCATTAGGTTCTGGTGGAAAACGGAAACGTAATTTATCTTGGGGAAAACCGTTTGATAAACTGTCTTCAATGATTTGTTCTATAAAATGGAGTGATTTTTCTTCAGTTGACATTTTTTTGTTTTATTTTAGCAAAGGTAAAAAAGTTTAAGGTTTAATGTTTAATGTTTCCATAGAAACCTATGAAAAGTTAGCAATTCCGCTTTAAACTATACACTTTAAACAATAAAATAAAATAATGGGAATCATAAAACTTAAAAATATCAGAACCTACTCCTACCACGGTTGCTTGATCGAAGAAGGAAAAATTGGGTCTGACTATACCGTAAATTTAGAAGTTAAGACTGATTTGAGAAAATCCAGTATCTCAGATGATTTGAAGGATACCGTGGATTATGTGCTCTTGAATCGCATTGTTGTAGAAGAAATGGCCATTCGTTCGGACTTATTAGAACATGTGGCACACCGAATCATAACTCGTATTTTTGAGGAAATTCCTGAGGTTTCCAGAATTATTGTTGCAGTTTCTAAACTCAACCCTCCTATTGGTGGTGATGTTGAAGCAGTTACTATAGAAATGGAAGAATATAGAAGTTAAATAAAAAATGTTTTAAAAGGATAAAAAAATATTTTTTGAAACTTTTAAACTTTAAGCTTTTAAACTTTAAACTTTTTAAGTACTTTTGCCATCCGTTTAACCATGGCGTCGTGGCCGAGCGGCTAGGCTGGGCTCTGCAAAAGCTCCTACTCCGGTTCGAATCCGGACGATGCCTCAAAAACCTTCAAAGTAATTTGGAGGTTTTTTTATGTCTAAATTTTTAAGAAAAATTAAGTAATGATAGGCTTCGAATCCGTCGCGAAGCTTCGGGAAATACCCTTAAAACCTTCAAAGCAATTTAGATATTTTTTATGGTTAAAAAAAAATGACTTAACTGTTTAAATATAGAAAAGCCTTGACTCTAAATCAATTAGAATCAAGGCTTTTATTATTATGAAAATTATATTCTTTTAATTATCAATCTTATCAAATGCTTTTTTAACCATTGCTTTTTCTTCTGGGAACCAACCTTGAGTTATTAAAACCATTCCAAAAACCATCATTACAATACTGATTCCTTTTTTGATTTTAAGAATGTTTACTGGTGTTAGTTTTGTTTTTAATTGCTTGGCTAATAGTATTTTAATACAATCAATAAACAAATAAGAAGCTACTACTGATATAAAAAAAGTTATCATTCTAGAGGTTTGCATTTCTAGTTTTGGTCCTACTGAAATAATAATGGCCAGCCAAAAACCAAGAACACCAATATTGATAATGTTTAACAAAAAACCTTTTATAAAAAGGCTTAAATAGTTTTTTTTGACTATTTCCCTATCAATAATATCGGTGTTTATTTTTTCTTCTTTTTTTAATTGTATGAAGGAAATTATACCATAAACGAGCATCAATACACCTCCAAAAATAAAAAGTGCCGGTTGATCTTTTAAACTTTGAATCAACCTGTAACTTCCTAAATAAGCAATTCCTATAAAAACAATATCTCCTGAAACTACGCCTAAATCAAATACTAAAGCCGCTCTAAATCCTTTTATAATACTTGTTTCCAGTAAAATAAAAAAAACAGGACCAATCATAAAACTCAAGAAAATTCCCCAAGGAATACCAGATAAAATATCGTTTATCATTAAAAATTTAAATTTATTACCCTAAAATCTAAACCAAAGTACTAATTTTTTTCTAAAATAGTACCGCCAATGAAAACTTCCTTATTAATCTGTTTTGGTTTACCATAGATAAAAATAGAACCTCCTGCTTTTACTTTTGCATCAACCAATGTAGTTGCATGAATTTCAGATTTTCCTCCAGCAGCAACGCTTATTGTTGTTTGTGTAGTATGTAAATCAATTGCTTTTAGAATTCCGCCTGAAGTAATAACAACATCTTGATTTGTTGCTTTACCAGAGACATCAATTATTCCGCCAGCACTGGCTTTTATATTCACTTTATCAACATCAATTTCAATGTTAATCTCTGCTCCTGATTTTGCATTCAAATCTAACATAGTTTGTTTGAAATCAGTTTCACTTGATACATAACTTCCTTCACTGGCACTGATACTTTCAATATTTTTGAAATATAGTTTTATTGTAATAGCATCTCCAGATAACAATTGTGGAAATGGCATTCTTATTTTTAGTTCGCCATTTTTATTTACTGTTTCTACTTCATCTGCTCGGTCTCCAGTGATAACTATTTTATTTTCTGAAGCTGGAATTAATTTTACATTGATTTTATCAAATACTTTTACTTCATCAAAATCTCCTAAGTTTCTGCTTACCTGTGCATTTGTTATTTGGGTTAACAATACAAAGGCAATAATCACTAATTTTTTCATTTTTTTTATTTAATTGGTTCTTCAATTCTTCTTAAAAAATTAAAATCCAGTTGTTTTTTAACTAAATCGGCATTTTTTACTTTAACGTAAATTTCATCTCCTAATTGTAATAATTTACCAGAAGTTGCGCCGGTTAATGCATATTGTTTTTCATCGAAGGTGTAATAATCGTCTTTTATATCTCGAATTCTACACATTCCTTCACATTTATTTTCGATTATTTCAACATAAATTCCCCATTCCGTCACACCAGAAATTACTCCTAAAAATTCTTGATCCTGATGATCCTGCATGTATTTTACCTGCATGTATTTAATAGAATCTCGTTCTGCATTGGTTGCCAAGCCTTCCATTGTGGAAGAATGAACACATTTTGTTTCATACGTTTCTTCATCAGCTGATTTTCCTCCATCAAGATAATGTTGTAATAATCGATGCACCATTACATCGGGATAACGACGAATTGGCGAAGTAAAATGAGAATAATAATCAAAAGCTAAACCGTAATGTCCTATGTTGTCCGTAGAATATTTGGCTTTACTCATACTTCTAATCGCAAGCGTATCAATTAAATTCTGTTCTTTTTTACCATTTACTTCTTCCATCAAAGCATTCAATGATTTAGAAATATCTCCTTTGTTTCTAAAATCAATTTTGTAACCAAACTTTGCAATTACCGTTTGCATGGCAATTAATTTATCTTCGTTTGGTTCATCGTGAATCCTGTAAATGAAAGTTTTCTTTTGTTTTCCAATGTATTCCGCTACTTTTTTATTCGCCAAAAGCATGAATTCTTCAATCAGATGATTCGCATCTTTGGAAACTTTAAAATAAACTCCTTGAGGTTCTCCAGCTTCATCTAAATTAAATTTCACTTCTACTTTATCAAAAGAAATCGCTCCATCAGCCATTCTTCTTTTTCTGAAAATTTTAGCTAATTCATCCATTTTTAGCGTCGCAGCAACAATTTCTTTCGAAACTTGATATGAACTTCCAGTTATAGAAATTTCTTCCGGAATCACATCATCCTTGGTTTCTATAATGTATTGCGCTTCTTCGTAAGCAAAACGTTGATCGGAGTAAATTACTGTTCGACCAAACCATTGATTGACCACTTGCGATGTTTCAGTGATTTCGAAAATAGCCGAAAACGTATATTTTTCTTCATTTGGACGCAAAGAACACGCAAAATTTGATAATACTTCCGGTAACATTGGTACTACTCTATCTACTAAATAAACCGAAGTCGCTCTTTGATACGCTTCATCATCCAGGATTGTTCCTTCTTGAAGATAATACGAAACATCGGCAATGTGAATACCAATTTCGTAATTACCGTTTTCTAATTTTTTAAATGAAAGTGCATCATCAAAATCTTTGGCATCTTTTGGATCAATCGTAAAAGTCAACGTATCTCGCATATCGCGACGTTTGGCAATTTCACTTTCTTCTATCGAAGTATCAATTTTTTGTGCAAATGTTTCTACTTCAATAGGAAACTCTGAGGGTAATCCATATTCAGCAAGAATAGCGTGAATTTCTGTATCGTGTTCTCCTGGTTTCCCTAAAACTTTTATTACAGAACCAAAAGGACTATCGGCTCTGGCTGGCCAATCTTCGATATGAACCAAAACTACATCTCCTTGCTCCGCCTCGCCTATTTTATCCTTTGGAATAAAAATATCAGTATACATTTTTGGATTGGCTGTAGAAACAAAAGCAAAATTAGCTTGAATGTCAATTACACCAACAAAGTCGGTTTTATTTCTTTCAATCACTTCAATCACTTCACCTTCAGGTCTTTTCCCTTTTCTACGATTGTAGACATACACTTTAACAATATCTTTGTCTAAAGCGTGGTTCAAATTGTTAGTAGGAATAAAAACATCCTCTTCCATTTCAGGACAAACAAAATAAGCGGTTTTACGTCCTGTCATGTCAATCTTACCTTCGTAATACTCTTTACTTTCAGCTTTCACTAAGTATTTACCCGGTTCTGATTCTATAATTTTATTTTGAGAAGCCAAAATCTTCAAATCTTTGATAATTTGATTCCTGCTTTCGGTATCATCAAGCTCCAGCTTTGCTCCTATTTGTTTATAATTGAATGCTTTATTAGCACTTTGCGATAATATTTTTACAATTTTTTCAGAGAAATCTTTCTCTTTTTTTATCGGCTTTCTTAATCTTTTACTCATAAATCTGTTCTTAAAAGTCTAAAATTACAAAATACTAAATTGTTTTTAGTAAAGAGTTCACAGTTTTAAAGAAAATATAACTTTACAGAATAGTTGTATCTTTATAAAAACAATCAAAATGGAAGACTTTCAAACAATTGCGATTTTTAATTATTCACATGAAATTGTAGTGCTGAAGCATTTATTGGAACAAGAAAAAATTAATTATTTTTTTGAAAACGAAACCTTAGTTTCTGTAGATCCATTTGGGAGTTTTGCTTACGGTGGAATAAAGCTTAAAATTCACATCAATGATTTTGAAAAAGTGCAAAAATTTTTAGATGACTTGAATAACAATCTAAAGATCGTTTAAAACAAAATTAGAACCCTAAAATCTATTTTTTGAATTTTAATTTTTTCAAAGTTGTCAACATATATTTAAATAAACAAAAAGAAAAATTAAATTTAAATTCTTTCTTGGTTGTTATTATAGTGTGTTAATAGTGGCAATAAATTTATTTTAAAATGTATTGAAATCAACTTAAAAGATGTTATACGGACTTATCAACATAGTTATTTTATACTAAAGTCTTCGTTTTAAAGTCTTTTCTAATTTTAATTAACAATGGTTAATAATCTAAAAAGAATTGATTTTGTAAATAAGTACTTTTTTAAAATTTGTTAATAAACTACTTTTTAATAATGATAACTATTCTAAAAATTCAACAAACTAAATTTGGATTTCTAATGTGGGTTTTGGATTACTTATTTTTTGGTTACAACCATAAAAAACTTCTAATATTCTATCTAAAGTTATGAACATTGTATGTTAATTTAAAGTTAACTGAATATCAAGCAATTGCATTTTGCTATTAACAATGTAAATTTTTAACATTTTAAATATAAAATCTACATTGATTCACAGCTATTTATAAACTTATTAGAATTGTTGATAACCGCTAATCAAATAGTAATCTGACAGTTATAAAATCTATTGTCAACTTTTATTTTTACTGACTTTTATCAATTGTAATAATCAATTAAAGAAGCTAAATTTAATTTCTGCAAAACTAGATTTCTTTATTTAAATTTGCACCACACAACTTAATACATACAAGATGAAAATCTCCATAGGAAACGATCACGCAGGACCAGATTACAAAAAAGCAATTGTTGAGATGCTTAAAGCAAAAGGACATGAGGTAACTAATTACGGAACGGATTCAGCAGACAGTGTTGATTATCCTGATTTTGGTCATCCAGTTGCGACTGATGTTGCTGAGGGAAAAGCTGATTTTGGAATTGTTATCTGCGGTAGCGGAAACGGAATTTCTATGACAGTGAATAAACAGTCTAAAGTACGCGCTGCTTTATGCTGGATAAAAGAAATTGCGGTTTTGGCGCGTCAACATAATGATGCAAATATTATTAGTATTCCTGCTCGTTTTACTTCAATTCCACAAGCAGTAGAAATGGTAGAAGCGTTTTTAAATACTGAATTTGAAGGTGGAAGACACCAAAATAGAGTAGATAAAATTTCTTGTTAGAATCTTTTATTGACTGAATTTACATTAATTTGGTCAACGCACTGACTGAATTAGTGTAAATTCAGTCAGTGCGTTGACCGAATTACTATTTTTTGATTATATTTGGTTTAGATTTCTAAATCAAATAGAATGGAAAATTATTTAAAAAGAGCGCTATTTCAAGATTTTACTAAAAAAGTACTTCCTAATAAAGTATTGATTTTACTGGGCGCTCGTCGTGTTGGAAAAACTGAAATACTAAAAAATTACCTTCAAACCATTCCTAACGGAAGTTATTTACAATTGAACGGAGAAGACATCAATGATGCTAATTTGCTTAAAGAACGTTCCGTAGCTAATTATAAGCGATTATTACATAATATAGATTTATTAGTAATTGACGAAGCACAAAATATTCTTGATATTGGTTTGATTTTAAAACTAATTGTGGATTCTATCGAAGGAATTAAAATAATTGCCACAGGTTCCTCTATATTTGATTTAAACAATACTCTTGGAGAACCACTAGTGGGACGAAAAAACACTTTATATCTTTTTCCATTAGCACAAATGGAATATTCCCAATACGAAAATTACAAACAAACTACTGAAAAATTAGAGGAAAGATTACTTTTTGGAAGTTATCCGGAACTGATTCAATATTCGGATTGGGAGGATAAAAAAGAGTATTTGTATGAAATTATTAATTCCTATTTACTGAAAGATATTTTGGTATTTGAAGGAATTAAACATTCAGATAAAATTTATGATTTGCTACGTTTGATAGCGTATCAATTAGGAAAAGAAGTTTCGTTGCAGGAATTAGCAAATCAGTTGCAAATGTCTAAAAATACGGTGGCTAACTATTTAGATTTACTTTCTAAAGTGTTTATTATCTTTAAAGTAGAAGGGTTCAGTCGTAATCTTCGAAAGGAAATTGTGAAATCCAGTCGGTGGTATTTTTATGACAATGGCATTAGAAACGGCATCATTAATAATTTCAACCGATTGGATTCCAGAACAGATGTAGGTGATTTATGGGAAAATTATTTGGCAGTAGAACGCGTTAAAAAGCAAAATTACCTAAAAATAAAAACCAATAATTATTTCTGGCGTACTTATGATCAGCAAGAACTAGATTGGCTTGAAGAAAAAGGAGAAGAACTGGCTGGATTTGAGTTTAAGTGGAGTGAATCTAAAAAAGTCAAAATCCCTGCTGCTTTCGCAAAAGCGTATCCGGAAGCTACTTTTGAAGTAATCAATAAGAGTAATTATTTAGATTTTATAACATAGAAATACACTATAAAAAACTGTAGAATACCAATTAAAAAAAACTTCAATAAAAAAGTTTTTTTTGAGGTTTTATGTTTAAAAAAAAGCATCGCTAACCCGGAACCAATTGTTCCGCCCAGAATACTTGTAAACAATAAATTGCGTTCTGAAATTCTCCATTTTTGCTTTACGGCGAGCCATTTGTCTAGTCCTGTTGTTGAAAATGCAACTAAATTAATAAGCGGAAAATACCAGAATAAAAAAGACATAAATAAGGAGTTTTGACTCAAAGATACTATTTTAGCAATATGATTTTATAATCTTAAATTTAAAATGACTAACATACAATTCATAGCTAAGTCTGTTCAAACAGCAGCAATTAACATTCAAAATACCGTTCAATTATTACAAGAGGATTGTACGATTCCTTTTATTTCGCGGTATCGAAAAGATAAAACCGGTAATCTGGACGAAGTTTTTATTGAGCAAATTGCTAAATTTCAAAAGGAGTATGAAGCGGTGGTAAAACGCAAAGAAGCGATTTTAAAATCGATTCAGGAACAAAATGCACTTAGTCCAGAATTACAGAAAAAAATCCAATATAGCTTCGATTTACAGGAATTGGAAGATTTTTATCTGCCTTTTAAAAAGAAGAAAAAAACCAAAGCTGATGTTGCCCGTGAAAATGGATTAGAACCGTTGGCTAAAATCATTATGGCGCAAAATAATGAAGATGTAGATTTTATTTCAACACAATATTTGAATGAAAATGTCATCAATGAAGAAGCGGCGCTACAAGGAGCCAGAGACATTATCGCCGAATGGATTAATGAAAATATTTATGTTCGAAAGCAACTCCGAAGATTGTACGAACGTAAAGCAACCATTATAACCAAAGTAGTAAAAACAAAAAAAGACGACGAAGCGGCTCAGAAATTCAATCAATATTTCGATTGGTCAGAACCGTTGACTAAAGCACCTTCGCATCGATTATTAGCGATGCTTCGTGCCGAAAATGAAGGCTTTATTAAGTTTAAAGTAGCAGTTGATATTGATGAAGCGTATGATATTATTGATGCTTTGGTTTTAAAAGATCAGAATAAAACCACACCACACGTTCAATTAGCTATCGAGGACAGTTACAAACGATTGTTGAATCCGGCCATTTCAAATGAAGCTTTGCAAGAAGCAAAAGCGAAGGCTGATGCCAATTCTATTCAGGTTTTTGCGAACAATCTTGGGCAGTTATTATTGGCTCCACCTTTGGGTGAAAAACGTATTTTGGCGATTGATCCTGGATTTAGAAGCGGTTGTAAAATTGTTTGTTTGGACGAAAAAGGAGATTTGTTATATAACGAAACCATTTATCCGCATGCGCCACAAAAAGAGGAAGCGATGGCGATGAAAAAAATTCGTTCGATGGTGAATTCGTATAAAATCGATGCGATTTCCATAGGAAATGGAACGGCTTCACGTGAAACGGAATTCTTTATTAAGAAAATAGCTTTCGATAAACCGGTTCAAGTTTTTATCGTTTCAGAAGCGGGAGCATCGGTGTATTCTGCTTCGAAAATTGCCAGAGATGAATTTCCTAATTATGATGTTACGGTTCGAGGTTCAGTTTCTATCGGGCGACGATTGAGTGATCCATTGGCCGAATTGGTAAAAATTGACCCGAAAGCCATTGGCGTAGGCCAATACCAACACGATGTGGATCAAAATAAATTAAAAGAAGAATTAGATAGTACGGTGATCCGTTGTGTGAATTCGGTGGGAGTAAACATCAACACGGCGAGTAAACATTTATTGAGTTATGTGAGTGGAATAGGAGAGAAGCTTGCCGAAAACATTGTGCAATACCGTTCTGAAAACGGTCCTTTTCAAGATAGAAAACAACTGAAAAAAGTGCCGCGTTTGGGCGAGAAAGCCTATCAGCAAGGGGTCGCTTTCATCCGAATTTCGAATGCAAAAAATCCGTTGGATAATTCGGCTGTGCATCCGGAAGCGTATGGAATTGTGGAGAAAATGGCAAAAGATTTGAAATTGACAGTAAATGATTTGATTGCCAATAAAGAAAAAACCGCATTAATAAAACCAGAAAATTACATTACGCCAGAAATAGGTTTATTGGGATTGAAAGACATTATAAAAGAACTCGAAAAACCCGGATTAGATCCAAGAAAATCAGCCAAAGTATTTGAATTTGACCCGAATGTAAAAACGATAAAAGATGTAAAAACAGGAATGGTTTTGCCTGGAATTGTGAATAACATTACCAATTTTGGTTGTTTTGTGGATATTGGAGTAAAAGAAAGTGGTTTGGTTCACATTTCCCAACTGAAAGCAGGTTTTGTAAGTGATGTGAATGAAGTGGTAAAATTACACCAACACGTACAGGTAAAAGTGACGGAAGTGGATGAAGATAGAAAGAGAATTCAGTTGAGTATGATACTTTAAAAAACAAAAAAAAGGCTTTTCAAATTATGAAAAGCCTTTTTTTTATTTTGTTTCTTCTTCTTTTTTATCAGCTGGTTGACTGTCTTTGGCTGCGTTTTTAAATTCTTTAATTCCGCTTCCTAAACCTTTCATTAATTCTGGAATTTTTTTACCTCCAAAAAGTAATAAAACAATGGCCAATATAACAAGGATTTCTGTAACACCTATACTACTCATAATACGATAATTTATGCCGAAGCAAATTTGTAATAACTTTAAAGGCAAAGGTATATAGAATTAGTTAACAGTAACTCATTTTGACACATTTATTTGGTTTCAAAAGCGTTAAAAATTTATTAAAAATAAATTTAGCTTAGGAAAAGTGAACAAAAACAAGCGAATACAATCAACGACAATAATTGTTATATTTGTTCAATAATAAAAAAGTATGTCAAAAAAACGACTAAAACGGCGCAAACTCAAAGAAAATTTATTCAATAAACGACGTTTAATAATACTTAACGAAGATACTTTTGAAGAGACATTTTCTTTGAAACTTACTTTAATGAATGTTTTTGTGGTAGCGACTTTGGGAGCAATAATTATTACATTTGTTACTACTTTTATTATTGCTTTTACTCCTTTACGAGAATTTATTCCAGGTTATTCATCCTCAAAATTAAAGAAGGACGCAATGGAACTGGCTTTGAAATCAGATTCCTTGTCCCGAGCCTTAAAGAAAAATGAAGCGTATATCCAGTCGATTCAAAAAGTGTTGACAGGAGAGTTAGAATATGCAAAATTCAATAAAGATTCCATACTTTCGGCTGCGGATGAAGTACCTTCTCAAGCTGATTTATCTGCATCAAAGCAAGAATTGGAATTGAGAGAGCAAGTGGCTAAAGAAGAAAAAAAACCAAAAAAAGAGTAAAAAAACCAACTTTTATCTTTTAAAGAACAAAAATAAAAATGTCAATAAAATCGAGTGCTGCAAAATTATTTGCACAAAAAATATACAAGAAAACACAACTTTGGGCCAATAATCCTATTGAAACTCAAAAGAAGGTTTTACAAAAACTAATCAAAGAAGCGAAGAAAACACAATTTGGTATTGACCATCATTTTGACCAAATAAAAAATGAGAATGATTTTGCAAAACAAGTTCCAGTAAGAGATTATGAAGCATTGAAACCTTACGTAGATAAGGTGGTAAAAGGCCAGGAAAATATTCTTTGGAAAGGAAAACCGCTTTATTTTGCAAAGACTTCAGGAACTACTTCCGGGGCCAAATATATTCCGTTGACTAAGGAATCCATGCCTTTTCATATTGAAGCGGCTAGAAATGCAATTCTACATTACATTCACGAAACCGGAAATGCTGATTTTGTGGATGGGAAAATGATTTTCTTGCAAGGAAGCCCAATATTAGAAGAAAAAAACGGAGTCAAATTAGGAAGATTGTCTGGAATTGTGGCACATTTTGTTCCAAAATACCTTCAAAAAAACAGAATGCCTTCTTGGGAAACCAATTGTATTGAAGATTGGGAAACCAAAGTAAATGCGATTGTCGAGGAAACATTTAATAAAGACATGAGGGTTATTTCGGGTATTCCGTCTTGGGTTCAAATGTATTTTGAAAAATTAAATCAAAAAGGTGGGAAGCCAGTAGGAGACATTTTCAAAAACTTCAACTTGTTCATTTACGGCGGTGTAAATTATGAACCGTATCGCGCCAAATTTGAGAATCTTATTGGACGAAAAGTAGACAGTATTGAGTTATTTCCTGCTTCGGAAGGTTTTTTTGCGTATCAGGATTCGCAAAAAGAAAAAGGAATGTTGCTGCTTTTGAATTCCGGAATTTTCTATGAATTTATAAAATCGGACGAATTCTATACTGAAAGTCCAAGACGTTATACGATTGGCGAAGTAGAATTAAATATAAATTATGTTTTAATTATTTCTACCAATGCAGGACTTTGGGGGTATAATATTGGCGATACCGTTCAGTTTACCAGTTTAAAACCATACCGAATCATAGTATCCGGAAGAATCAAGCATTATATTTCGGCTTTTGGGGAACATGTGATTGGTAAAGAAGTGGAAAGTGCCTTGCAGGAAGCAATTCTTGGAACAGATATACGCATTAATGAATTTACCGTTGCGCCACAAATCACACCAGCAGAAGGATTGCCGTATCACGAATGGTTCATAGAATTTGAGAACGAACCGGAAGACAGCGTATCTTTTGCGGAAGCGATAGATAAAGCGATGCGAAAACAAAACATGTATTATGATGATTTAATTGTTGGGAAAGTGTTGCGGAAAGTGGTTGTCACCAAAGTGGCTAAAAATGGATTCCAAGATTATATGAAATCGATAGGCAAACTGGGCGGACAAAATAAAATTCCGAGACTCTCCAATGACAGAAATATCGTAGATTTATTAAAAAATAAATAAAAGAGTTACCTTTGAAGGTTAGAAAATAAGTAAAAAATGAAAGAGACTAAAAATATATCACGCTCCAGAGCGCAAGAATCATCTGCGGCAATTGAAAAAATGTACATCACTATGCGTCATCTTTTCAATAGAGGATTTTATAAGCCAATGGGAGTTTCCGGAGATACATTGAGAGAAGCATTATTGGCATTAAGCCCAGAAATATATGGAAATATTGCAGATGAAAAAGTAGAATTGAATGGGCTTTTGTATGTTATAGAGCGTCTTCCGGTAGGAATTGAAGAATGTAGATTCATCAATTTAACTTCGGAAGAAGGGTATTCAAAATCTCATTTTCAAGCGATTGTTCCGCCAAAAAGACGCCGCAATTGTTACCGTATCGATGAAGAACAAATGAACGTGGAAATCACTCGCGGACGTTCTGATATTTATGATATTTTGACGCATTTGACGTTTATTTTCATTGAATCACACAAAATTAGAAATAGGGTTTTACTGGATGATGCCGGTGAAGTTTCCCGTGATTGGTTCAAACTGGAACAAGCAGTATCTCAAAAGAAAAAATTGACCCTTGTAGAAAAAGAAAAAGCCATTTCACATGCTGCGAATATTCTGGGAAGAACATTTGAGGAAGTATTAGATATTTATGATGCATTTGGTTCAACCGCGGCGCCAGATCGATTTTTACACGTTATTTTTTGGTTGGGAAAACTGGCTATTGAAGAAATAGTAGATGACAATAAGAGAACAATAACTTTCAGTCCCATTCTAAGAGAACGATTGGGACATCATATTCACGGCGAAATTTGGGCTACTAACATTAAGGAGGTTTTGAAAGACAACGAACTTTTGGATCGTCCAATTCACGTGATTAGCGCGAACATGCACAGTGTGATGAACTCTATTTTTGCCACTGAGGTTTTAAAAACGAAGTTTAAAGACAAATCTGATTTCTTTATTTATGAAGAATTGAGTAAATCTGGGGCTGATGAAGTTCGAAATCAGGTTTCGGCAGTAGCTTTGAAACAAGGAATGATATCGTTGCCGGATACTTCCGGAACAAATATAGATGTACAGATTTTTGATACAGCCAAAATTGATTGGTCCAAAACATCATTTCCAAACGCAAATACCGGAGATAAAAAACCAGTTTTAATTGTTATGGATTACGCTTTTGGGGAGCAAGCTTACGAGACCATTGATGAGTTATTGAAACCCTATAAAAAAGCCACTTTGCTTAATGTAGAATCAGTTTCTATCATGGGAAAAGCGGGAATTCTGGAAGGTGGAAAAGGAGATATTATGATTCCGAATGCACACATCAATGAAGGAACGGCGGATAATTATTTTTTCGAAAATGAATTGACTGCCGATATGTTTGAAGGAAATGATATTGCTGTTTTTGCCGGACCGATGGTTACCGTTTTGGGAACTTCTTTGCAAAACAGAGATTTATTAAAATTTTTCCATGAATCAACTTGGGGAATTATTGGATTGGAAATGGAAGGTTCTTACTATCAAAAAGCGATTCAATCTGCTTCAAAAATCAGAAAGAGTGTTCCTTGTGATGTCAAAGTGAGATATGCGTATTATGCATCAGATAATCCTCTAGAAACGGGAAGTACATTAGCTTCAGGCGGACTGGGAACTACGGGTGTAAAACCTACTTATTTGATTACAATAAAGATATTGGAACAAATTTTCAACGTAAAATAAAAAACATAGGATGAACAAAAACCAACCCAATAACCAAGAGGATCAAGAGATTGATTTGATGCAAATTTCTAGAAAAATAGGAAGATTATTTGAATGGATTAATACCTTTTTATTCAAATGTATTCAGTTTTTTGTAAAAAATGCGATTGTAATTTTGATTTTGCTGGTAATTGGAGTTGGATTAGGGTTTTATTTAGATGTGACAAAAAAAACCTATGATCATCAAATTATAGTTACTCCAAATTTTGAAAGCACGGATTATTTATATTCAAAAATTGAATTGATTGAATCTAAAATCAAAGAACAGGATACCGTTTTTCTTAAAGAAATTGTAAGGATAAAAAGCCCTAAAGAAATAATTAAAATTGAAATCAAACCTATTACTGACGTTTATAAATTCATTGAAAACAAGACAGAAAACTTCGAATTAATTAAGTTGATGGCTGAGGGCGGAGATATAAAAAAAATCCTCGAAGATAATTTGACAAGTAAGAATTACACGTTACATACTATTACTTTCAAAACCAAAAAACAAACAAAGAATACCGAAACTGTCGAACCTATTTTAAATTATTTAAACGAAACGGATTACTATAAAAAAATCCAAAAAGAAACGGTAAATAATGTTCAAATAAAGATGATTCAAAATGACACTATTATTTTACAAATAAATGGTGTTTTGAATGGATTTTCTAATATGGTAAATGGCGCTCAAAAAAGTGACAAACTGGTTTATTATAATGAAAACACGCAGCTTAACGATGTTATTAAAACGAAAGAAACTTTAATTAATGAACAAGGAGATCATAGAGTAGAATTAGTTGGATTAGATAAAATTATAAAAGACAATAGTGCAACATTAAATATTGAAAATACGGACTCAGTCAATGGAAGATTAAAATTGGTTTTGCCTATTTTATTTTTGTTTTCATTTATTTTGATTCGTTTATTTATCGGTTTTTATAGAAAGCAGTCTGTAAAAGCAAACTTGAGCAATTAAGAAATTAGGATTTAGAGTAGTGTTTAATACATTTAAAAAGCGCAAAATATGATCAATACATAGTATTTCAATGAATATAAGTAGAACAAGATTAAACATGATATCTAACTTTTTTTACATTGGCGTAATGAAGTTTTTGAATATTGGTTCTAAGTATATTCTGGTGGGTTACTTGATTAGAGTTTTGGGGGAGAATGGATATGGAACATTAACTTGGGTAGATTCAATTGTTCAATATTTTATAATGCTAATCAATTTCGGTTTTGATTTGTATGCGGCTAAATATGTAGTCGAAAACAAGAACAATCCTAAAAAGCTGAACGAAGCAATTTCTGCCATATATTATATCAAAGGCATACTATTTCTCATTTCTTTTATTTTATTGATTCCACTGACTTTTAATACAGAAATTAACACTGTTATTAATCTAATTTTTCTGATGCTTGTAATGGGAATCGGTGAAGTGTTGACTCCCATTTGGTTTTTCCAAGGTATTGAGAAAATGAAAACCATTACCATTATCACTTTTTTCTCTAAACTAATTCTAGTTTTACTGACTTTTTTCTTTATCAAAAATAATACAGACATTCATTTGTATATTTTATTTTTAGTATTTACAAATATCATTTGGGGCTTTTTTGGTTTTTTAATGATGAAAAAAGAAGCAAACTTTAAATTTGTTGTGGTTACTTTTGATTTAATAAAAAACTATTTAAAAGAAGGATATCTCTTTTTTATAGGTAAGCTTTCTACTTTTTTGTTTAATCTGGGGACGGTATTTTTAATAGGTTATTTGTTTACCAAAGGTCAAGTTGCAGGTTTTGATATCGCTATTAAAATCGTCTTTGTTTTTATTATTCCTTTTGAAGTTTTGCAGCAAGCACTTTTCCCTGTTATAGTCAGGGGAGTAAAGAAAAGTGTACTTAGAAATATTACAGTTGCAACATTTATTATCAGCACAGCTACCTCAGTTTTGTTATATATTTTTTCTGAAAATGTAATTGTAATTTTTGGAGGAATTGAAATGTATAAATACAGCTATGTTCTTGATTTACTTTTGATTTTAATTCCTATTGTTAGTTTAACAATAGTCGTGGGAAATTGTATTCTTGTGGCAAAGGGATATTACAAGCAATACAATTGGTCTTTGATAGTATCAGCAATAGTATTTGTTTTCTTACTGGTTGTATTAAAAACTACCAATCAATTGAATTTTTTAAATGTTATTTTAATTCGGGTTTTGGCAGATTTCATCCAATTATTAATTAGATTCTACTACAATTTTAAATTTAAAATAATTTAAATAGTACTATGAAAGTGATTAAAAAAGTTAATTTTGAAAAAAAGTATTAAAATGAGAATAAATAACTTATTTGCTTTAGGGCTTTTTTCTTTGTTTTTGGTTTCTTGTTCCAAGAGCCCAAAGGAATTAGTATTAGAGGCAAAAAATGGCAACATAGAAGATGCTTTAATATGTAAATTTTTACCCTATCAAAATTTTTCTGAAGAAGAAAACATCCATTTATATTCCTCAAAACAAGGAGATTCAATAAATGTTAATAGGGTAGTTTTAAGTTTCAAGGAAATTCCTGCTAATATAAAAATTGATAGTGCTTTTTTACAATTAAAATTTAATGCAAAATCTGTAATAGGAAAAGAGAGTTTTGGCGAAAATGGTTTTATTATTCAACGTATAATTTCTCCATGGGATGAGACCGAAGTGAACTGGGCGAATGCACCTGTTACAACAGATCATAACCAGATTTTCACGGATAAAACTAAACTTAACAAAGACCCAAACAGAATTAATGTTACAAGATTAGTTCAAGATATTTCTGATGACAAAGACAATAGTTATGGGTTTTTATTAAAGTTGATAAATGAAAATAGTAGTTCTTTAGTTCTTTTAGCGTCAAGTAATAATAGTGAGGCAAGTTTAAGACCTAAATTAAAAATATATTATTCAGATAAACAATAAAACCATTTTTTTTTTATTTGATGAAACTATATTTTAGAAAAACATCTTTGCCAGTCCTATTTGAATTTATATTATTTATAAGTTTAGTGGAGACTGGTTTTTTTTATTTTTTTAAATTACTTGGCCTTCAACAATTCCAAATGATACCTTACTTGAGGTTAATGTCGTTATTCTTCACCTTTTTATTCTTCTTCAAAAACAAATTTTATCTCAATAATTTTTTTAAAATCAGTTTAAAAGCAAACTCAGAAAACCTTTTGGTTCTAGTATGGGTCAGCTTTACTATTCTAGGTTTTTTCGTGGGTATAGTACACCGAAATTCTATTTTATATCTTTTTACAGATATGATCTATATTCTTTTTGGGTATTTTTTATATCGGATTTTTTATAGCAATCAAAAATTACTGGATGAAATTACAGTTGAATTAACGCTACCGCAAGAACACTATTTTGTTATCTCTATTTTATTTCTTTCAGGAGTAGCATTTGTTTTAAACATCGACTTGCCTTCTTTCACAGTAGTTTTCACCTTAGTATATGCATTATATCATTACAATAAAAAAAACTATGGCCTGATGTTTTTGTATTCACTGCCTTTCTTTTTTCAAATACTTAAATCAAACAGAGCTTTATTGCTAGTTTTTATTTTAGTATTGTTTTTTGCCTTTGTACAAAAAAGATTTTCAAAAAAAAACAGCAACGATTTTCTGCTAATAATTGTAGTTTTTCTGTTGTTGTCTTTTTTCTTTTTAGATGATGTATTAAAAGTCATAATTAGTTATTTCCCGGAGAATTCTGCTTTAAAGGACCGATTGGTTCAAGTGTATTTATTATTAAAAGGCAATATAGATTGGAACTCTCCTGCATTACTATCTCTTAGCCAGCGAATTGATGAAGCAAAAGTGGTGATAGCATATTGGTGCTTAAATCCTTTTAATTTTTTATTTGGAGGAGGAATGGGAGCTACAATTGAAGGTTTTTCTTTTAAAGATATTGGCGTTGCGGACTCTGCGTTATTAGGAAAAACAGCTATTCATAATATTCATTTATTACCATTTTCCTTAATTTTTAGATATGGAGTTATAGGAATTGGTCTGTTTTTGATTCTAATATATAATTTATTTAAATATTTATTTCGGATCATTTTATCGGAACAATCCTTGTTTAAAACATTGATTGTGTTTCAGTTTTGTTGGATATTATATTCCTTTCCTGCAGCTTCTTATTTATGGACCTGCCCATTATTTTGGATAACATTAGCTTACGTCTCAAATGAAAAAAGAATCAACTTTTCTTAATTATATTTTATATTCTATAGCTTTTTTTACACTGTTACCTAATAGTGTAAAAGAATTGCCATTTATGTTATTGGGACTATTTTCTATTGTTGTTTTTATAAGAGAAAGAAAGATCGACACCAAAACGTTTACAATACTAGTGCTTTTTTTTGTTGTAAATCTTTTCAGTTTGTTATATACCAAAGATTTATTTTATGGATTAAAACGAATAGAAGGATTCCTTCCTTTGCTCTATCTTGCTTTTTCGTATTGTGTATTCTCAAAAATGGAATTAAGATTTGAAAGAAAATTTGTAGAGAATTGGATATTAATTTTTAACGGCTCTAATTTTGTTTTTTTAATTGTCGTTAGCTTGTATTTTTATTATCAAAATATTCCAATAACGTACAATACAATCCGGACGGTTTTCAATGAAATCCCGTTGATTAATATGCATCCTATTTACCTGTCGATTACTTCAGTTCTGGGTTTGATGTCTTGTATTTATATTTTCAGGGATAACTTAAAAAAATGCTCTTTTTTGATAGTGGTAAATATTGTTTTGCTTTTTCTAACTGGGGCAAGGGCTACTTTTATTGGTTTTTTTATGATTTTATTTTTGGTGTTATTTTTTGGAAGATTATCTTTAAAAATAAAATTTTCGGTGGGAGTAATTTCTTGTTTTTTGATTTATTTCCTTTTTGCTTTTAATAGTGATTTTAAGAAAAGGTTTATAGAAATGATTATTCCGGTTTCCTATTCAAAGGTAAATCCAAACAATTCCACAAGTGTTCGAATTGCGGTTTGGGATTGCGGAATTCAAAAAATTAAAAGCTCAAATACTTTAATTGGAAATGGGATTGGAGATGTTCCTTCTGTTTTGCAACAATGTTATGATGTACAATACCCTGAATTAGAGAAATATTATAATACACACAATCAGTATTTCAGTATTCTTTTAGGAACGGGTTTGATTGGCTTACTAAGTTTCTTGCTTTTTTTTATGTATCTTTTCGTTAATGCTTTAAAAAATAAAAATAATTTTCTGTTAGTGCTTGTTTTATTTTATCTCTATATATTTAATTTTGAAAATATTATAGAAAGAAAATACGGAATTTTATTATTGCTGTTCTTCTTGTTTTTCGTTTTTAATATTTTCACTAAACCGGCAAATAAACCTGTTGAAACTGTTTAATTTTTGATGCAAAATAAAATTTTAATTATAGGCCCTTTTCCGCCACCAATATCTGGAGTGAGTATTGCAAATCTGGTTGTTTCTAAAGGACTGCGTAAAAAAAACTGGAAAGTTGACAAGATAAATTCAGAATATTCAGAATCCATTACCCATAAACACGGTAGAATTAGTTTTAAAAAATTATATTTTATTAGAACGTATTTACTTGTTGGGAAAGTCTTATTTTCAAAAATCACTTACATTACCATAGGTCAATCTTATTTTGGAGTTTTAAAATATCTCCCATTCATAGTATTAGCTAAGATTGCCAAAAAAAAATTGGTCGTTCACTTACACGGAAACCATCTACTCAAGGAGTATAATGTATTGAAAGGATTAAAAAGAATCATTTTCCGTAAGTTAATTTCAATGTTTGATTATGGAATTGTTTTGTCAGAATCATTGCGCAATAATTTTGAACCTTTTTTAAAAAAAGAATCTATTTTTGAGTTGCATAATTTTTTTGAGGAATCATTAATTCTGCCTCCAGAAAAGTTAATTCAACAAAAAGAGTACTCAGAGTTAAGAGTCGTATTTTTGAGTAATTTAATAGAAGAAAAAGGAATTAATATTTTATTGGAAGCGGTAAAAAAATTAAAAGCAAAAGGAATAAATATTCAGTTAAAAGTTGCTGGTAACAAGATTAAAGAAAATAATCTATCTAATTATTTTAATACTTTAGACGGTGTAGATTATGTGGGAGTAGTTCACGGGGAGGAAAAACAGAAATTATTGCTTTGGAGCAATGTTTTTTGTTTGCCAACCTTTTATAAAATGGAAGGTCAACCCATAAGCATATTAGAGGCAATGGCGATGGGGAATTTAATACTCACAACCAACCATGCCGGAATAACAGATGTTTGCAAAGAACAAAATGCTATCTTTTGTGAAAAAGAAAATGTAGAAGATTTAGCAAATAAATTAGAAGAATTAGTCGATGACCAAAATCAGATTCGACAAAAAGGACTGCTAAATATGCACTATGCTAATGCATATTTCACTGAAGAAATGTTTATTGAAAACGCAAATAAAATTTTATTGCAATGTATCAACTAAAAAAGTTTAAACTTCCCGAGGGATTCAGAGGAAGAAATGCATTTACAGTACAACTCTGGTGGTTGGTTTACTTTTTTTTATTTAAACCATCTCCTCAGGTTATGTATGGCTGGAGACGATTTTTATTAAGGCTTTTTGGTTCGAAAATTGGAAAAAAGGTAATTTTGAGACCATCATGTCAAATAACGTATCCATGGAAGTTGGAAATTGGAGACTATTCCTGGATAGGAGATGAAGTTGTTTTGTATACTCTGGGTAAAATAAAAATAGGAAGCAATACCGTAATCTCACAAAGAAGTTATTTATGTACAGGTTCTCATGATTATACGAAAACTGATTTTCCGATTTTTGCAAAACCAATACTTATTCATGACTCCTGCTGGTTAGCGACAGATGTTTTTGTGTCTCCGGGAGTGGAAATAGTTGATGAGGTTGTTGTAGGAGCCAGATCTTCTGTCTTTAAGAGCATTTTGGAAAAAGGAGTTTATAAAGGGAATCCTTTAAAAAAGGAATAAATAGAACTAAATTGAGCAAATGAATATAACAATAATCAGTAACCATTATTACCCTGAAGATAGTGGAATTGGACTATATTCTGCAGGAATGGCTGAGTTTTTAGCTCAAAAACACACGGTTAAAGTGATTGCTGCAACGCCCTACTATCCACAATGGAAAATATACCAAGAATACGATAAAAAAGGGCTTTTTAGTGCCGAAGTTATCAATGGTGTAGAAATCTTTCGTTTCAAACAATTTACTCCTGAAATCCCCACATTCAAAGGGAGAATATTTCAAATGATTCATTTTTTTATAGGTTCATTTTTTAATGTTTTTAAAATAAAAAAAAATGATATTGTCATAGTTGTGATGCCCTTTACAATATCGGCAATTTTAGGCTTGGCGGTAAAAACATTTCGAGGCGGTAAACTTTGGATACACGTTCAGGACTTTGAATTTGATGCTGCTTTTGAAACTGGAATTTCGAATAAAAAAGGGTTCTTACCCAGAGTTGTTTTTAGAATGGAGCGATTTATATTTAATCGAGCAGATTTCACGAGTACAATCAGCAATGGAATGTTAAACAAATTAGAAACCAAATCAAACACAAAAAAATACTTTTTCCCTAATTGGATTGACCATTCGAAGATAAATCCTGATCTGGCAAAGCCAAGTTCGTTATTCGATATTTCAAAATTTAATATTTTGTATTCTGGAAATATTGGCGCCAAGCAGGATTGGGATTTTTTTATTGATTTTGTAAGTGCTTGTCAAGCAATAAAGCACGTTCAGATTTATTTGATTGGCGAAGGAGCAAAACGGAAAGAAGTAGTCGAGAGTTTGAAACAATTTCAAAATTGCAAATACTATCCGCCCGTTCGTTACGAAGAATTAAATGATGTGTTGTGTAATGCAGATTTGCATCTGCTTTTTCAAAAAAACACAGTTATTGATACTGTAATGCCATCAAAAATATTAGGAATGATGGCAAGTGCAAAGCCCTCTATTGTTACTGGAAATGAATATTCGGAGGTACGGTATAATCTAGAAATTTCAGAAGGGGGATTTTACTTTCATCGAGATAAAAAACTTCAAGAAATTATGGAAGTTCTAAATTTTTTAATTAAAAATCCGGTACAGTCTAAAATCATAGGCAATAAGGCAAGAAAATTTGTAATTGAAAAATATTCTATTGAAAGTGTTTTGAGTCAATTTCAAAATGATATTGAAATGGTTTAATAACGAGTTTTCAGAATTAATACGGGTTGTTTTAAATTCAAATGTGATTGAAAAATGTGGTTTTTTTAATGAAAATATTAACGGTTTATTATACCTTGCATTCGTAA
Organism: Flavobacterium yafengii; assembly: GCF_030010375.1. GTDB lineage: Bacteria > Bacteroidota > Bacteroidia > Flavobacteriales > Flavobacteriaceae > Flavobacterium > Flavobacterium yafengii. The sequence continues at coordinate 539,342 of NZ_JASCRY010000001.1, forward strand.
AATTGACTCATGAAAAGAATACTCATCACCGGAGCCGCTGGATTTTTAGGATCACATCTTTGTGACCGTTTTATTAAAGAAGGTTATTTTGTTATTGGAATGGATAATCTCATTACTGGAGATTTAAAAAATATAGAACATTTGTTCAAACTGGAGCATTTTGAATTTTATCATCATGATATCACCAAATTTGTTCACGTTCCGGGTCAACTAGATTATATTCTGCATTTTGCCTCGCCTGCAAGCCCAATAGATTATTTAAAAATTCCGATACAAACCTTAAAAGTAGGTTCTCTTGGAACGCATAATCTTTTAGGATTGGCACGTGTTAAAAAGGCTAGAATTCTTATTGCATCTACTTCTGAAGTGTACGGAGATCCATTGGTTCATCCACAAACGGAAGAATATTATGGCAATGTAAATACCATAGGGCCAAGAGGTGTTTATGATGAAGCAAAACGTTTTCAGGAATCAATAACCATGGCGTATCATACGTTTCATGGTGTAGAAACCAGAATCGTTAGAATTTTCAATACTTATGGTCCAAGAATGCGTCTTAATGATGGCCGAGTAATTCCTGCTTTTATAGGTCAGGCAATTCGTGGGGAAGACTTAACTATTTTTGGAGACGGAATGCAAACCCGTTCGTTTTGTTATGTAGATGATCAAGTAGAAGGTATTTTTAGATTATTGCATTCTGATTATGTATATCCGGTAAACATTGGAAATCCGGATGAAATTACCATCAAGGATTTTGCAGACGAAATTATAAAACTCACGGGTACCAATCAAAAAGTAGTATATCATCCTTTGCCTATAAATGATCCTTTACAGCGTCAGCCTGATATTACTAAAGCAAAAGAACTCCTTGGATGGGAAGCTAAAATAGGTCGTGCCGAGGGAATGAAAATCACCTATGACTATTTCAAATCGTTATCTAAAGAGGAACTTTCTAAAGAAGAGCATAAAGATTTTTCCAGTTATATAAAGTAACAAGAATTTTTTTTAAACCGATAAAAAACCAAACAGGTTATATTCGTTAATTATGAGTGCATCTCAAACAGGAAGATATTCAAAGTACATTAGACCCATTAGTATTTTAATAGATCTGACAGTCATCTTGATTCTTGGTTTTTTCTTTTTCAAAGACCTTAATTTCAAGATTGAGTACTTTATTGTTTATCAGGTAGTTGGATGGGTTACGGTTGCTTTTTTTATAAGATTCTACGGGATATATCGTTTTACGACTCCGCTTGAAATTATATCAAAACTAGTCAAGCAGGGCGTTTTATTTCTTTTAATAACCATTGCTTTTTTTCCGTTTTCAAAACAAGTTGTTTTTAGCGGAATAGTGACAGCCATGTTTATATCCTCCGTGATGTTACTAATTACTATTTCAAAATTTCTATTATTTTATTATTTAAAAGAATATAGAATTATAACAGGGAGTAATTATAGAAGCGCTGTCATTATTGGATATACTCCGGAGGCGATAGAATTAAAGAATCTTTTTGAAACAAGAAATGATTATGGGTATCGCTTTTTAGGCTATTTTTCAGATAAGAAGTCAAATCAAAATATTAAAGGGAAATTAGCAGATTTGAAACCTTTTGTACTTGAAAATTGTATAGATGAAATTTATTGCTCGTTAAACGAAATTTCCAACGAGGAATTAAAAGATTTAATTGATTTTGCGGATGAAAATAATAAAACGATAAAATTTATACCCGATACAAAAGAGATTTTTTCGAAAAATTTAAAAATTGATTACTACGAATTTTTCCCGGTACTCTCTTTAAAAAAAACCATGCTTCATGAACCTGCTACAATGGTATTTAAAAGGGTTTTTGACATTGTTTTCTCCAGTATAATTATTGTAGTTCTCTTATCTTGGCTCATTCCATTATTGGCAATTTTAATAAAATTAGAATCTAGAGGTCCTGTGTTTTTCAAACAAGGAAGGCCTGGAATTGATGAAAATGAATTTTTCTGTTATAAATTTCGATCTATGAAAATCAATAAAACAACAGAAATAGAAGCCTCAAAAAACGATCCGCGTGTTACCAAAATAGGGAAGTTTATGCGAAAAACAAGTTTAGACGAAATGCCTCAATTCTTAAATGTTTTACTTGGTGAAATGTCAGTTGTAGGTCCGCGACCGCATCTTTGGGCTCAAAATAAAGTCTACGGAAATAAAGTTAAAAAATATATGGTGCGCCATTATGTTAAACCAGGGATTACGGGATTAGCTCAGGTGAGTGGTTTTCGTGGCAAAATTGAAACAGAAGCCGATATGATTAATAGAATAAAATTTGATGTTTTCTATATTGAAAATTGGTCTTTAATTTTAGATTTAAAAATAATTTCCCAAACGATTATCAATATTTTTAAAGGAGAAGAAAAAGCCTATTAGAAAATATTTTGTCGAATTAAATCTTCTATTTGTATATCGAGATTAAACGAAGTTTGAACGTCATTAAAAATCCGTTTTTTCATTAAATCCAATTCTGATTTTTGAATATTTGAAATGGTTTGCAGTTTCTCGTTCAAATCATCATAGTTTCCTACTTTGGCTACCCAGCCTAAATTATGCTTTTCTGTTATGGTTTCTCCTTCACCACCACCAAAATATAAAACTGGAAATCCCAATGCGCCATACTCGAAAATTTTAGAAGGAACAGAGCCATAAATTCTTGTTTTTAAAGGAACTATTGTAATATCAAACGTTTTTAACATTTTATGTAAAGTGTTGCGGTCCATCATTCCGTAAAAAATAATTTTCTTGTCTGTTTTGGACTGAATTAGCGCTTCTATTTGTTTTTTTTCAGCGCCATCACCAAACAGGTGCAGCTCGATATTTAAGCCTTCTAAATTGATTTTTTGGCACATTTCTAAAACACCTTGCGCCACACCAAAAAGACCGGCATAGAATATTTTAATAGGTTCGTTTTCTCGGGTTTCCAAATCCATTTCAATCGTTTTGTGGTCTGGAAAATTGCGATATAAAAAACATTTTTTTTCAGGGGAAATAGATTGGATATGAGTAATAATTTCGTTGGATTGTCCTAAAATCAAACTTGCTTTTTTGTAGATAAAACGTTCTAAAAATAAAGAAATACGATGCGAAAATGAATTCGCTTTTAAAGCATTCAATTCAACGGCAGCCAATGGCCATAAATCAGAAACATTCAGAATGATTTTTTTTCGCTTCAGCGAAAGAACAAAAACTGAAATAAAAGAAAGCAGTAACGGCGGGGATTGCACCACTACTTTTTGAGGTGTTTTTTGAAGCAATAAGTAAAAAAGCAAACCCAAAGAAAAGGATAAGACAGATAACAGTCTCTTGATTATATTTTTACTATTGCTCGGATAAATCCAAAGGCGTTTCACGAAAATATTTTGTAGATTTTCAGTAACAAAAAATTTGCCCTTGTATTCCGGAAATAATTCGCCTTTGGGATAATTACCTAAAGGACAAATTACAGAAACTTTATAATGGTTTTGATGTAGTTTTAAAGCCAACTGCTCGATTCGATTCGCTGCAGCACCTTTCTCAGGCGGATAATAATTTGATATGATGAGGATTTCTTCCATTATTTTTTTGAAAGTAAAATATCAATTATTCGTTCAGATGCGTTACCGTCCCAAAGTTCCGGAATTCCAGCTTTTCGAGGACCATTTTGAAGAAAATCTCTAAACATTTTATTTAGATTATCAATCGATGTACCAACTAAAGTATTCGTGCCTATGGTTTCCGTTTCAGGTCTTTCAGTATTGTTTCGCATGGTAAAACAAGGAATTCCTAAAACTGTGGTTTCTTCTGAAATTCCACCAGAATCTGTAATGACAGCAAAACTGTTTTTAATTAAAAACATAAAATTCAAATACCCTTGTGGTTCAACAAATAAGATGTTTTTCAAGTTTAAATCTGTTTCTCCTAAAATCGATTTTGTTCTTGGATGAATAGGGAAAATCACTTTTTTATCACCAACCATTTTATCAATTCCTTGCAAAAGTTGAATCAATGATTGCTCTTCATCAACATTCGAAGGACGGTGTAAAGTCAAAATGATGTAATTCTTGGTTTCTAAATTGAATTCATTCCAAAAAAACGGAGCTGAAATTCGATCTAGGTTTTGATACAAAGTGTCTATCATCACATTTCCAACAAAATGAATATTAGAGGAATCGGCCCCATATTTCAATAAATTTTCTCCTGCCCAAGTTGAGGTTGTGAAAAAATAATCGGTTATGCTATCCGTAACAATTCGATTGATTTCCTCGGGCATTGTCATATCACTTGAACGAATACCAGCCTCTACATGAGTTACTTTAATATTTAATTTTTTAGCAACAATCGCGCAGGCCATAGTCGAGTTGACATCGCCAACCACTAAAACTAAATCACATGGATTTTGCAGTAATTCTTGTTCAAATGCGACCATTATTGCGGCAGTTTGTATCGATTGTGAGCCGCTTTTTACTTCCAAGTTTGCATTGGGCTTGGGAATATTTAATTCTTCAAAAAATGTATCGCTGAGGTTTTTGTCATAATGTTGTCCAGTATGAACCAATCGATAGGAGATTCTGGCACCTTCAGCTTGTTTTTTCTCTATCGCTTTGATGATGGGAGCGATTTTTATAAAATTGGGTCTTGCGCCTGCAACTATTGTGATTTTCATAGCATTATTTTACAAATGAAACAAATTGTTTTAATTTTCCGCTTTTGCTGCGTTCTAATTTTTCTTTTTTATGAAAGATGAACACCAGATCGTTTTCTAAATAGAGTGCAATCGCTTTTTCAATTTTTTTTATTTGTGCCAAATTTAATTTGGTTTCGCTCACATATTCAATTTCAAAAGTATCTATTTTAGTTTGTTTTATCACAAATTCTTTTACGTTTCCATCGTCTTCAATAATACTTTTTGTCACATAATAGAAAGTAAGTCCGGGCGATTTTTTTCCGCTGGGTAAAATGGCAACATCATTGGTCCGACCTATTAATTTTTTGAGAATTGGCTTTTGTAACGTGCTTTTTTCATCTAGAATTCCAATATCACCAATGTCATATCGTATGAACGGATGCGCTTTATTGAACAACGAAGTGATTACAATTCGACCTGCTATACCGTTAGGAACCGTTTTATTATTATCATCCAAAATTTCCACAAATAATGTTTCTGAATTAATCTGCCATTCGTTTTGAGGATTTTGAAAAGCAATCAAATCGAGTTCGGAAGCACCATATTCATTGACAATGGGAATGTCAAATTGTTTTTCTAAAAGGATTTTGTCTTCTTCAAAAAGCATTTCAGAAGTTACCATGCATACTTTCAAAGTGGGACAAATTGTGGTTAATACAATGTTTCTCTTTTGTAAAAACTTAGCAAATAAAATTATCGAACTAGTATATCCATTTATATAATCGAATTTTTTAGTTCTAAAATGATTCAAAAATCCTTCTAAAATCTCATCTGATAAATCGAAAATGGAGAACCGAAACCGATGACTTAATAGGTCTTTAAAACGTTCTTTTTGATTGCCTATGAAATCCATCGGAATTCCATAAAAACGCGCTTGGTAGGAAGTATTAAAATCGATTCCATACCAACCAAAACGGTATATGTTTGAAGCCCAAGTCACGGCATGACAATATTTGTCTTTGGCAAAAATAAAAGGAGTTCCGCTGGAACCGGATGTTTTATTGATATAACTGTTTTTAAGAGAGTAATTTTTGGAAAGCTTTTCCAGCAATGGTTTTTGTAAGTTTTTCTTATTCAAAACGGGTAAATCTTCCCAGTTTGTAAAAGTTGTCATTCCTACTAAATCTTTGTAAAAAGTATTATTTTGCAAATGAAAATTGACAATTTCCACTTTTTTATTTTCAAGGAAAACTTTATGTTCCTTTTCGGTAAAGGCTACAATTTTCCGCAATTCGGCTTTAGCCTCCTTCATTGGGAAGCCATTTAGTTGTAGCGATAAGTCGAATAATGGAAGCATCACGCTACTTTTGGAATATCAAAACGTTTGATAGATTGCAATTCTTCGGCTTTATTTCCCTTTTCTTCTTCAATATCAAAATCATCTTGAAGACCCAACCAAAATTTTGCTGAGTTACCAAAATACAGACTCAACCGCAAAGCGGTATCTGCCGTAATTCTTCGGTTTCCTTTAGTGATTTCAGAAATTCTGGTTTGCGGAATTTTCAAATCTTTAGATAAGCGGTAAGCTGTTATTTCTAAAGGAATGAGAAATTCTTCTAATAAAATTTCACCAGGATGTATGTTTTTTAATTTTTCCATTTTGACTATTTTAATGATAATCTATAATTTCTACGGCAGTTGCATTTCCGTCTTTCCAAATGAAAATAATCCTCCATTGATTATTAATTCGAATGCTATAAAAGTCTTTTAAATTTCCATTTAATTTTTCTAATCGGTTAGACGGAGGAATTCTTAAATCGATCAAATCTTGAGAATTGTTCAGCATTCTTAATTTTCTTCTACTAATTTGCTGTATTTCTATTGAAGGTTTTTTTACAACAATTCCATTCCATATTTTTTCGGTTTCTTTAGATCCAAATGAAATTATCATATCTTTAGCGTTACTAACGTCAAAAGTAAGTAAAAAAAATTATTATTTCAACATAAAACGAACTATTTTTGCACCACAACTAAACACAACTACACATGACAATTTTACTACTGGGTTCGGGCGGAAGAGAACATGCTTTTGCATGGAAAATGATTCAAAGTCCACTTTGTGACACACTTTTTGTAGCACCAGGAAATGCGGGAACAGCTTCTATAGCTACTAATGTTGCTATCAGTCCAACTGATTTTGAAGCTATAAAAACGTTTGTTATTCAGGAAAAAGTAGCAATGGTTGTGGTAGGACCAGAAGATCCTTTGGTAAAAGGGATTTATGATTTCTTTTTAAACGATGCTGCATTAAGTCATATTCCGGTTATCGGTCCATCAAAAATTGGTGCGCAACTGGAAGGAAGTAAAGAATTTGCCAAAGAATTTCTAATCAAACATAACATTCCAACGGCTGCTTACGATAGTTTTACTGCAGAAACGGTGGAAAAAGGATGTGAATTCCTGGAAACATTGCAACCTCCGTATGTATTGAAAGCAGATGGCTTAGCAGCAGGAAAAGGGGTGTTGATTATTCAGGATTTGGCAGAAGCCAAAGAAGAATTAAGAAACATGTTAGTGCATCAAAAATTTGGTGCCGCCAGTTCTAAAGTTGTTATCGAAGAATTTCTTGACGGTATAGAATTAAGTTGTTTCGTTCTTACGGATGGAAAAAACTACAAAATATTGCCAACGGCTAAAGATTACAAACGCATTGGCGAAGGCGACACCGGATTAAATACAGGCGGAATGGGAGCTGTTTCTCCGGTTCCTTACGTTGATGCTGTTTTGATGGAAAAAATCGAAACACGCATTGTAAAACCTACTATTGATGGTTTTCAAAAAGACGGAATTCCATACAAAGGTTTTGTTTTCATCGGTTTGATTAATGTAAAAAACGAGCCAATCGTAATTGAATACAATGTGAGAATGGGTGATCCGGAAACCGAAGTGGTGATCCCAAGATTGAAAACGGATTTAGTCGAATTGTTTTTGGCTGTAGCCAATGAAAAACTGGATGAAGTTACTCTGGAAATTGACGAAAGAAGCGCCACTACAATTATGGTAGTGTCTGGTGGATATCCTGAAGATTTCGAAAAAGGAAAAGTAATTTCTGGATTAGAGAATATTCAAAATTCAATTGTTTTTCACGCAGGAACTAAACTGGATAACGGAAACGTAGTGTCAAATGGAGGAAGGGTTTTAACCGTAACTTCGTATGGAAATGATTTCGAAGAGGCCATAAAAAAATCTTACCAAAACATAGCTAAACTAAATTTTGATAAGATGTATTTTAGAAAAGACATTGGAAACGACTTAAAATAGTTTCTAATTATCGTTCACTTTTTTTTAATTATTATTTTAAGAAAGAGTGAGCGGTAGTATCTTGCTTCTCTGTTCCGGCATCTTCAAAAATTTTCAATTGTTTGATCCAATATACCATTGCCGAAGCACAAATAATCATGAAAATCCAATTGATTGTATTTGCAGCAAACCAAGATGATAGCTCTAATGAGCGTAAAAAGTCTAGAGGAGCAAATAAAATATTTACAAATAAGTATTCTATTCCTTCGAAAAATGATTTCATAATGTATAAAATTAATTTTATTAATTGTTTTTGAGGAACTCTGGGTAATAAAAGTTCTTATTTAGAAGAATCTTTTTGAACTTGCAGGGTTTACTTTTTAAACAAGTATTATATTTACGAACACAAAAGTATAAAATATCCTTATGATAACAAGTGTTTTTAGAAAATCTACACCATTAAATTTTTCATTGGTCGTAATTTTAATGCTGGTTTTCTTTTCTATATACCAATTTCAAGAGGTAAGCTGGGCAAATTCCTTCTTTTTAATTCTAAAAAAGGTGGGGTTGTTCTGTGTTTTATTAGCATCTGTTTTTATTACCGATTTTGTTGCCAAGAAAAATGGATTGAGTAAAGACAGTACCTACACGATTTTTTTTTACTTTTTGTTTCTACTTTTTTTCCCTTCCGGATTAGATAACTTAAATCTGATTTTGTCTAATTTCTTTATTCTATTGGCGCTTCGCCGATTGATTTCATTACAATCCCTGAAAGCTTCCAAAGAAAAAATATTTGATGCTTCGTTATGGATTTTTCTGGCTGCACTATTTCATTTTTGGAGTATAATTTTCTTAGTGTTGGTTTTTATATCAATAATTTTCCATGTTTCCAGAGATTATAGAAACTGGATATTACCTTTTATCGCTTTTTTTATTGTTGTAGTTCTGTTTATGATTTACGCAACGGTTTTCGATTTGAATGTCATTGAATACATCCTTAAAAGTGTTCAAATTAATTTTGAAATCGACTATTTCACAAATAATTATCAAAATGGAGCTTTGTCAATCTATGCTACAGTTGCTTTGTTTTTCCTGGTTTCTATGTTTGCCACATTGTCAAACAGACCACAATTGTTGCATACTTCTTTCAAAAAAATTATCGCTTCTTTTTTTATTGGTGTAGTGATTTTTCTGATTTCTGATAATAAAAGTAATGATTTATTACTTTTTACATTTGCGCCTTTGGCGATGATGGCGACCAGCCATATTGAAATCCCTCAAGAAAAATTAAATCAGGAATTAGTTATGTACGTGCTGACAGCCTGTAGTCTTTTTGCTTTTTTCTCCCAATTATAATTTTTCACCGTACGCTAAATCTCCTGCATCTCCTAATCCCGGAACGATGTAACTATGCTCATTGAGTTTTTCGTCTAATGTAGCCACCCAAAGATGACAGTTTTCCGGCAAATGTTTTTCAAGATAGTCGATTCCTTCGGGTGCGGCAATTACAACGGCAATGTGAATCTCTTTTGGCGTCCCGCTTTCCATCAATTTATTGTAAACGGTAACAATAGATTGTCCGGTTGCAAGCATCGGATCAACTAATATCAGATTTTTTTCATTTATAGCAGCAATAGCTTGGTATTGCACTAATATATCAAAATAATCGTCATTATTGGGATGGTGTCGAAAGGCGGATACGAAACCATTTTCGGCATTGTCAAAATAATTCAAAAATCCCAAATGCAAGGGTAATCCAGCTCTTAAAATGGAACATAAAACCAATTGATCGTTAATCTCAGTAGTTTTTTTTATACCTAATGGCGTCTGGATTTCGACACTTTTGTACTGTAATTTTTTACTTAATTCATACGCCATTATTTCGCCAATACGTTCAATATTTCTTCGGAAACGCATGCTGTCATTGTGAACATTTATATTTCGTATTTGTCCTAAAAAATGATTTAGGATGCTATTGTCTTCTGATAAATAATGAATCTGCATGTTTTTATTTTTGCTATTAAACTTATAAATATTTTTATAATCTATAAAAGTATAAAAAAGTATCTTTGTCCTTTAAAATATAAAGATATGTTTTCAAAATTAGCTTACTCCGTATTCGAACAAAGTATTAAAGATTATCATCAGTTTGATAATGTAGACCAACCGATTAATAATCCTTTTCCAAAAGATAAATTCGAACATTTGTTGTATCATAAAAACTGGATTGATACCGTTCAATGGCATTTTGAGGATATTATTCGTGATCCAAATATTGACCCTGTTGACGCTTTGACTTTGAAAAGAAGAATCGATGCTTCAAATCAAGAACGTACGGATATGGTGGAATATATTGATAGTTATTTTCTTCAAAAATACAGTCATGTAAAAGTAAAAGAAGATGCAAAAATCAACTCAGAAAGTCCGGCTTGGGCTTTTGACAGATTGTCTATTTTGGCATTAAAAATTTATCACATGAGAGAAGAAGCTACTCGTGCCGAAGCTTCACAAGATCACAGAGATAAATGTCAAGCGAAGTTGAATATTTTATTGGAACAAAGAACAGATTTGTCTTTGGCAATTGATGATTTATTGACAGATATCGAAAATGGAGATAAATTCATGAAAGTGTACAAACAAATGAAAATGTATAACGATGATGATTTGAATCCTGTTTTGTATCAAAACAAGAAGTAATTTTTGACAACTTTAAAATTGTCAAATAAAATAAAGCATATAGCCGTCATGAGACTTTCCGCAATGGGAGATGTCGCCATGACGGTTCCTGTTTTACGCGCTTTTGTAAATCAGCATCCCGAAGTTAAAATCACGGTCATTTCCAGACCTTTTTTTAAACCTTTTTTCGAAGGAATCCCTAATATTACTTTTTTTGCTTTTGATGAAAAAGAACGGCACAAAGGGGTTGCAGGATTATTGCGTTTGTTCCAAGATTTAAAACGTTTAAACATCGATGCTTTTGCGGATTTACACAACGTTTTGCGTTCTAAAATCATCCGAAACCTTTTTGCTTTAAGCGGAAAAAAAACAGCTTCGGTGGATAAAGGAAGAGTGGAGAAAAAAGCATTGACCCAACCCGAAAACAAAGTGTTCCAGCAACTGCCAACGATGTTTGAAAGACACGTCAAAGTATTTGAACAACTTGGTTTTACTTTTGATTTATCGCATGCAGTTTTTCCTGAAAAAGCAATTTTGAGCCCAGAAATTCTAGCGATAATTGGAGATAAAAATCAGAAACTAATAGGAATAGCTCCTTTTGCACAATATGATTCCAAAGTGTATCCGTTGGATTTAATGAAGGAAGTAATTGACAAATTAGCTTTGGATACAAGTCATACCATTTTGCTTTTTGGCGGTGGAAAAAAGGAAATCGAACTTCTGGATTCACTTGCTTCCAACAAAGAAAATGTCATCAATGTAGCGGGACAACTCAAATTTCAACAGGAATTACAGCTCATTAGTAATCTGGATGTGATGCTTTCCATGGATTCCGGAAATGCGCATATTGCTGCAATGCTAGGCGTAAAAGTCATTACGCTTTGGGGCGCGACGCATCCGTATGCAGGATTTTCACCTTTTAATCAGCCTATAGAAAATGCTTTGGTTTCCGATAGGAATCTGTTTCCAAAATTACCCACTTCGGTTTATGGAAATAAAAAAGTAGATGGTTATGAAGAGGCGATGCGAACGATTGCTGTTGAAGCGATAGTTGAAAAAATTAAAATTGTTTTGAACTGTTAAGGGATTTAGAAAAATTAAGTCCTAAATGATACATCACAAGATGTTTTACAAAAAAAAAGAGTTTGCACATTGCAAACTCTTTTTTTTAATTGAATACCGCTATCGTAAAGGGAACAGTTTCCTTATACATCATCATAATCCACATAAATAGTTTCTGATGTTGGATGCGCTTGACACGTAAGAATCAAACCATCGGCGATTTCTTTATCGGTTAGGATGGAGTTTTTCGTCATTTCGGCAGTTCCGGATGTTACGCGAGCCAGACAGCTGCTGCAAATTCCACCTTGGCAAGAATACGGAGCATCAATGCCTTGTTTTAAAGCGGCATCAAGAACGGTTTGTTTTTGTGACATTTCGAAAGTCGTTTCCTCGTCATCCACCATAATGGTAATTTTAGAATGGCCTCCTAATGATTGTTCTATTTTATTTTCTTTGGTAGAAGAAGAAAACAATTCAAATTTTATTGCTGCTTCTTTAATGTTATGTTCTTTTAAAACTCCAGAAACAGTATTAATCATTTCTTCGGGACCACATAAATAGAACTTATCAAATTCCAATTCCTTGTGTTTGTTATTTAAAACAAAATTTACCGTCGATTTTTCAATTCGACCAAACAAAGCATGTTCTACTTTGGCTTGACTGTAAACATAATGTACAAAAAGACGCCCTACATATTGCAATTGTAAATCGTGTAATTCTTGGTGAAAGATAGTTTCTTCTGGCGTTTTGTTACCATAAACCAATACAAAAGAACTTTTAGGCTCATTTTTCAATACTGATTTTAAGATGGAAAGTACCGGTGTGATTCCGCTTCCAGCTATAAAAGCGGCGTAGTTTTTTTGTCGGCTAACTTGCGGTTCAAAAGTAAATTTTCCTTCCGGTTTTCCTACTTCAAGAACATCTCCAGCTTTGAGTTTTGTGTTAGCAAATTGAGAGAAAGCACCGTTTTTCACTGCTTTTACTGCAATTCGCAATTCTCCGCTGTCAGGAGCTGAGCAAATAGAATAGGCACGACGAATTTCAGCACCGTCCAGAGTTAATCTTAAATTGATATATTGACCGGCAACATAAGTATAATTCGCTTTTAATTCCTCAGGTACGTTAAAAAGTATGGAAACAGCGTCTTTGGTTTCGCGTTTTACTTCTTTTATTATTAATTTCAGAAAGGATGACATGATATTTTTTTTGCAAATATAGTAAACAGAATAGGTTTTTTGAATTCAAAATATTTGAAAATTTATATACCTAAAACTATTATGTATAAGAATCTTATGTATATTTGTTTTTCAAAATGAGATTGCTTCGTGCCTCGCAATGACAAAAAAATGAAAAATTCTCAATTATACAAAGGAAGTCTGAATACAATTATCATGAAATTGCTGGAGGAAAACGGCAAGATGTACGGTTATGAAATCACCCAGAAAGTAAAAGGGATTACCCAAGGCGAATTGAACATCACCGAAGGCGCTTTATATCCTGCCTTGCACAAACTGGAAGCCGAAGGTTTACTGGATGTGGAAATTGAAAAAGTGGATAACCGCATGCGAAAATATTACAAACTCACGGAAAGCGGCCAGAAAGAAACCGTAAACCGACTCTCAGAACTCGAAGATTTCATTCGAAACATGCAGAGTTTAGTGAACCCAAGTCCAAAATTAGAATTTTAATTTTTTGAAAATGAAACTAACCACTCAGCAAATAAACCAACTTTACCTTTTTACCCGTCAGCATTATGTGGAATATTACGATCTACAAACGGAATTAGTCGATCATTTGGCAAACGCCATTGAAACTGAATGGGAACAAAATCCCAAACTTACTTTTGACGAAGTTTTAAATAAAGAATTTAGGAAGTTTGGCGTTTTTGGATTTATGGATGTGGTAGAAAGTCGGCAAGTAGCTTTAGGAAAAAAATACAACCGTATTGTATGGACTGATTTCAAAGGGTTTTTTACGATACCTAAAATTATATTGACAGGGTTTTTGATTTTGGCAGTATTTTATTTTCTTAAAGAATACTATACGATAGAGATTTTTAGGATAGCGATGTTTTTTTTAATAATTAGTATGCTGCCTTTTTTGTTTTTTGAAAACAGAAAAATGAAAAAACGTAAACAGGAAACGGGAAAAATTTGGCTTTTTGAAAAGATAATTTTCAACTATGGAACTTTTCCGTGGTTAATAATTTTGCCCATTCATTTTTTTAATATCATTAGAATTGATAGAACTTCAAATCCAAGTGACTTGGCACTATTTTGCATGAGCCTGTTTATAGTCTCAATGTCTTTGGCGATTTTCATTGTACTAAAAATAATCCCTTCCAAGGCTGAAGCCTATTTAAAACAAACCTACCCGGAATATAAATTAGAAAATTTGTAACGTTTTCTTATTTTGACTACATACTATAAAACCAAAATAACCAAACTATGATTCAAAAATTTCTTTATCTCGAATGGAAAGCATTTTTTAGATCGGCTTCCTTCGCTACAAATTTGGCTTTGAAAATCCTGATGGGTTTTGTGGCCGTTTATTTCATTTTAATTTTCCTGGCATTAGGAGTCGGGGCATTTTATATTTTAAAGAAAATGAATCTGGATCCAATTGTTAGCGTGAATCAATTCATGATTTACTATATACTGATGGATTTAATCATTCGATTGCTGTTGCAAAAAATCCCCGTGATGAACATTCGTCCGATGTTGATTTTTCCAATAAAAAAATCCACGATTGTTCATTTCTCTTTAGGAAAAACCGTTTTGTCCTTCTTTAATTTGGTACATGGTTTTTTCTTGATTCCGTTTTGCGTTGTTTTAATTATCGAAGGTTATGATGTGGTGTCAGTGGTACTTTGGTATACCGCATTGTCTTCTTTAATATTTATCAATAATTTTCTAAATATTCTACTGAGTAATAAAGACAATTTATTTGCCATTTTCATAGCAATAGCAGCTGTTTTAGGAGGATTACACTATTATGGACTCTTTAATATTACGGATTATACAGCGCCATTTTTTGATGCCATTTTCAATACGTATTGGGCTTTTGCCATTCCAGTTCTGGCTTTAATCGCTATATATTATATCACATTCCAGTATTTCAAAAAGAATTTATATCTGGATGCGGGATTGTCTAACAAACACGATGTTGCCAAAACGGAGGAGTTGACTTGGTTAAACCAATTTGGAACCATCGGAACCTTTTTGAAAAATGACATTAAATTAATCAAAAGAAACAAACGATCTAAAACCACAGTAGGACTGAGCGTAATGTTTCTTTTTTATGGTTTTCTTTTCTTTACCAATGCAATTGAAGTATACAATAATCCTGTAATGCACATTTTTGCAGGGATTTTCGTTTCCGGTGGATTTCTAATTACTTTCGGACAATTTGTACCCAGCTGGGATAGTGCCTATTACCCGTTAATGATGACGCAAAACATTCCTTACAAAGGCTATTTGAGTTCTAAATGGTGGCTGATGGTGATTGCTACAATAGTCACCACAACCATTGCCTCTTTCTATCTTTATTTTGGATGGCAGGTATATTTAACTATTGTTGTGGGTGCGATTTATAACATTGGAGTCAATTCCCATTTGGTTTTGCTGGGTGGCGCGTATACCAAAACGCCAATCGATTTGAGTTCCGGTAAAGGCGCTTTTGGAGATAAAAAAGCATTCAATGTAAAAACCATGCTAATTTCACTACCACAATTAGGATTGCCCGTTTTATTGTATTGGTTAGGCGCTAAATTAGGCAATGCCAATGTAGGATTAGTATTAGTGGCTTCGGCAGGAGTAATAGGATTTGCATTAAAAGACAAGGTTTTCTCCTTGATTGAGAAAATCTATAAATCCGAAAAATACGCGACCCTAGCGGCATACAAACAAAAAGGATAATCCAGCGATTAACGAAATCAAAAAATAACCGAATAAACTTTTTCAAAAATGATACAAGTAAACAACCTTTCGAAAACATACAACGGAACAACCGTATTAAAAATAGATACTTTAGAAATAAAAAAAGGCGAAAGCTTTGGATTAGTGGGAAATAACGGAGCAGGGAAAACTACTTTTTTCAGCCTTTTATTGGATTTAATCCAGCCTTCAACAGGGAATATTGTCAATAACGAGGTACAAGTAAACACCAGCGAAAACTGGAAACCGTTCACCGCTTCTTTCTTGGACGAAAGCTTCCTGATAGGCTACTTAACTCCCGAAGAATATTTTTATTTCATAGGCGATTTACGCGGACAAAACAAAGCCGATGTCGATGCTTTATTGGCTACACACGAAGAATTTTTCAACGGAGAGATCCTTAAAAACAAGAAATATTTACGCGATTTATCCAAAGGAAACCAGAAAAAAGTGGGCATCATCGCCACATTAATCGGGAATCCGGAAGTGATTATTCTTGATGAACCGTTTGCCAATTTAGATCCAACGACACAATTTCGATTAAAAAAAATCATCAAGGATTTAGCCGATAATCCGGATGTTACGGTGCTAGTTTCTAGCCACGATTTGTTGCACACCGTTGAGGTAAGTGATAGGATTGTCGCATTGCACAAAGGCGAAGTGGTCAAAGACATTCAAACCTCTGAGGAAACCTTAAAGGAATTAGAAGCATTTTTTGCAGTTTAAACATAAAAGAACTCAACCGCAAATTCGCTAATTATATACGCTATCAGTCTATGTAATTAGCGAATTTGCGGTTTATTTTTAATCTTCAAATCCATAAAGTTTAATTTGGGCGTGACCCGGAAAAAAATCCGGGTCGGGCTTTCACTCTCAATCTTTTTTATTCTTGAAAAAAAGAATAAAAAAGGATTTCCGCTACATCCCTCACGCGCGCATGAGACTCAAATAAACCCCGATAATTTTCACGATATCAAAAAGAAACGTATTTTTACAAGTCAATATACTAAAATACATTTTTAAAAGTTAATTGATAAAAACGTTTTCCATTGAAAGTCAATAGATTCAAACAGTTATTTTTCCTCTTATTTTTTAGTTTTTTAGTAGCCTGTTCTACTAAGAGAGATACTTTTATGGCCAGAAACTCCCATGCCTTGAGTACAAAGTATAATATCTTGTACAACGGTCAAGTAGGTTTGGACAAAGGAGTTAAGGAAATAAAATCCAACAGTGATGACGATTTCTGGAAACGTCTGCCAATAGAAAAAATGCAAATTGTAGAAGACTTGACTTCTACAACAAAACCTAAAAATACAAATTTTGAATTGGCTGAAGCCAAAGCGACGAAAGCCATTCAAAAACATTCCATGAATATTGGCGGAAGAGAAAAAAACGCTCAAATTGACGAAGCCTATCTTATGCTTGGTAAATCCCGGTATTACGACCAACGATTTGTTCCAGCACTTGACGCTTTCAATTATGTTTTATACAAATACCCCAACAGCAGCAAGATTTATGAAGCTAAAATTTGGCGCGAAAAAACCAATATGCGTTTAGGAAACGATGCTTTGGTAATAAAAAACATAAGTAAATTATTAGAAGACCACGAAGTAAAAAAACAAGTTTTTGCGGATGCAAATGCTCTTTTATCAGAGTCTTTTTTGAATTTAGAAGAAAAAGACAGCGCAGTTGCTAAACTAAAATTAGCCATAGCGTTTACCAAAGTAAATCAGGAAAGAGCACGATATCGTTTTGTTTTGGGACAATTGTATCAACAATTAGGATACAAAGACAGCGCCGTGAGTGCGTATCAATCAGTGATTGACATGAACCGAAAAGCAGACAGGAAATTTGTCATTCAGGCGTATGCTAAAAAAGCAGAGTTGTTTGATTATCAAAACGGGGATTTCAATTCTTTTACAAAAACATTTGATAAACTGGCAAAAGACAGAGAAAATCGACCGTATAAAGATTTAATTTTTCATCATATGGCGGTGTTTTATGATCAGAAAAACGATCAGAAAAAAGCGTTAGATTTTTACAACTTATCCTTAAGAACAGACTCAAAAGATTCCTATTTAGTAGCTTCAAATTACCGAAATTTAGGAAATATGTATTTTAGAAATACGGAATATACTGCTGCTGCAAAATATTATGACAGTACATTGGTAAAACTCAATGACAAAACCAGAGAGCATAATAAAATTCAAAAAATTAGAACTAATCTGGATGAAGTGATTTTGTATGAGGCTCTTGCTAAAAGAAATGATAGTATTTTGAATGTTATTTCATTGAATGAGAGTGATAAAATTGCTTATTTTGAAAAATACATTGTCAAACTAAAAGAAGAGGATGAAATTAAGAGAGTTTTAGAAGAAAAACGAAAAGAAAAACAGGAAAATATAGAAAAAAATAGTGTAACGAGTTCTATTGATCCGGCTTCTAATCAGGAACCAGGAAAATCGGCAAAAAAATCAGCGTTGATGCCACCAATGATTACTAATGTTTCCTCGCAACAAGCAGGGAGTATTTTCTATTTTTATAATCCTACAACCGTGGCTTTCGGAAAAATCGAATTCAAAAAAACATGGGGGGACAGAACTCCGAATGGCAATTGGAGATTATCCTCCAGTGCTGGAAATCCAATTTCGGCCGATCCGTTGAGTGATGACAAAGAAACTCTTGTGAAAGAAGCCACAGCGGAGAAAATTGTGGAGCAATACACCACGGATTTTTATTTGAAACAACTTCCAATAGCACAAACGGAGATAGACAGCATAGGTAAGGAACGTAATTTTGCGTATTATCAATTAGGGATTATTTATAAAGAAAAATTCAAAGAAAATAATTTGGCCATCGCTAAACTGGAACAATTATTAAATAATAATCCAGAGGAAAAACTAGTGCTGCCATCGATGTATAATTTGTATAAATTATATCAAATCACCGATGCAAGCAAAGCAGAAGCGATGAAAAAAAGAATATCGGCTCAATATCCGGATTCTCGTTATGCACAAATTGTTAACAACACAAGCTCAAATGCGGCTTCAGTAAATGAAACACCGGAAAGTGCCTATACTAAATGGTATAAATTATACCAACAAGAACAATTTGTTATGGTTTTAGAGAATTCAGATGCTTTGATTAACCAGTTTTCAGGAGATGAAATTGTATCAAAATTTGAGTTGCTTAAAGCAAATACCATTGGAAAACTGAAAGGAGTAACGGCTTACAAAAATGCTTTGCAAGGAGTGGCTGATAATTATCCGAATAGCGAAGAAGGCAAAAATGCGGTAGAAATCCTGACGAGTCAAGTTCCATTTTTAGAGAAAATGGAGTTGAATACAACTGATTCAAATAATTGGAAAATTCTATATCGTGTAGGTTCACGAGAGGATAAAAATACAAAAGCAATAGAGGAAAAAATCAAAATGTTTGTTGCTGCAGAAAGCCTTCAGAAACTATATTATTCCTATGATATTTATACTGAAAAAGAAAATTTTATCACGATTCATGGAATAAAATCAGAAGTTTACGCTAAAGACATTGTATTTGTATTGAAAGAAAATGTGAAATATAAATTGGTCGATCCTGCAATTGTGGTTTCGGGTGAGAACTACAAAGTGATTCAAATCAAGAAAAATATGGACACTTATTTAGCGCCAAAAAATCCATAAATATGTTTGATAAAAAGCAAAAATCATACACAGATCTTTTAGGCAAAACCAATAGAATTGTTGAAGGAACTACTATAAAAGGCGATATTATTTCGCAAGCTGATTTTAGATTAGACGGAAATTTGATTGGTAATTTCCAGTCTGGCGGGAAAATTGTCATTGGCCCAGCCGGAAGCGTTACTGGCGATATTGTGTGTAAAAATGCGGATATTGAAGGGAAATTTGACGGAAAAATTCAAGTAACCGAAGTGCTTAATGTAAAATCAAAAGCCAGTATTCATGGAGAAGTTACCGTGGGAAAACTATCAGTGGAGCCCGGTGCTGATTTTAGTGCTTCTTGTACAATGAAGACAAATGTAAAAAATCTAATCCAGAACGATGGACAACAATCCCAACAAAAAAAGAGCGAATAAATGGCTTGCGCTGATTAATATTCCGATTCAAATGGGAGCCATCATCTTTCTGTTTTCCTATCTGGGAGAGTGGTTAGACGAGAATCATCCTCACCCGAAAGTGTATTACAGTAAGATTTTAGTAATGATTGGCGTTGCATTGGCTTTGTATAATGTGATACGACAGGTAAACGAAATCAATAAAACACAATAATTTTTCAAAAGAAAAATTAATAAAAACGTGCTGTTAAAGTCTGAAGGGTCGCATAAATTAAAATAACTTTGCACCTTAGTGCCGTTACGGCAAAAAATAAACACAATGAATTTAAAAAATTACAAACCGCTTTTGCCTTTGTTGGCACTTGCTGGATTGGCTTATGTGGTTCATAAGGCTGCTTTTTATGTATTAAATATAGATGATGCGCCTTTTTATTATTCGATAGAAACCCTTTATTTATTATTTCTCGGTTTGTCTATTATGGTATTTGTGGTTTTGTTAAAAGTTAAAGAACGCAGTTTTGATAATGTGGGTATGTCATTTCTTTTGAGTACCAGTATTAAAATGATAGTTTGTTATCTGATTTTAAAGCCTATATTGCAGGTTACAATTCAAAACAATGCAATAGAGAAAAAGAATTTTTTTATGATGTTTATTCTCTTTTTAGCAATTGAAACCATATTAACAATACGTATATTAAACGAAAAGCAATAAATATGTTATTCTAGGAACAAATCCATCAAAAATAATTTTTTATATTCTTTTGAATATTAATAAAAGATGTACATTTGCACCAAATTTCAGAAACGTAATAAATTAAGATAATTAACTGTTATGGTGATTTCAAACAAACCACTTAGATTTATATTAGCGACTTTAGTAGCGTGTCTTCCTTTAATTAGTTTTGCAAATCCTGAACAGGATACTGTGAAAGTAAAAACAGAAGTTGCCCATGAGGCAGCTGAAGGAACTCATGCTGAACCAACAGATGTAAAATCTAAAATTAAGGCATTTATTAATCATCACCTTTTGGATGCGCATGATTTTACCTTTTTAGCAAATGAAGAAACAGGAGAGCATTATGGTTTTTCATTGCCAATTATTCTTTGGGATAATGGTTTGCAAGTATTTTCTTCTTCAAAATTTCATCATGGTGAAGAAACTGCAGAACATAACGGGAACTTCTATGTATTGCATCACGAAAAAATATACAAAACCGATGCTTCCGGAACTTTAACACAAGAGCACGGTCATCCAACAAATGCAACTCCACTAGATTTATCTATTACAAAAAGTGTAGTCGGTATTTTAGGAATAGCAGTCTTGATGTTTGTATTGTTTACAGGTTTAGCAAAATCATATGCTAAAAATGGCGGGATTGCTACAGGAGCTGGTCGTTTCTTTGAGCCACTTGTTCTTTATGTAAGAGACGAAATTGCAATTCCAAACATTGGAGAAAAAGGGTATAAAAAATACATGAGTTATTTATTGACTATATTTTTCTTTATTTTCTTTTTAAACATATTAGGATTAACTCCACTAGGATTTAACGTAACAGGAAATATTGCTATTACAGCATCATTAGCTTTGTTAACGTATTTAATCACAACTTTTACTGCTAATAAAAATTACTGGGGACACATTTTCTGGATGCCAGGTGTGCCAACTCCAATGAAATTTATTTTGGCTCCAATTGAATTATTGGGAACAATCATCAAACCATTTTCATTAATGATACGTTTGTATGCTAATATTTTAGCAGGACACGTTGTTTTGATGAGCATCATTGGTTTAATGTTTATCTTTAAAAGCTGGATTGGAAGTACTTTGTCATTCGGATTGGCATTTGCACTTTCTATCCTTGAAATATTAGTTGCGTTTTTACAAGCGTATATTTTTACCATGTTATCAGCTCTTTATTTTGGAGCAGGAAACGAAGAGCATCATCACGAGGAAGCTCATCATTAAGTCGAAAGTCAAACGTCGAAAGTTTAAAAGTCAGCTTGACTTTATGACATTAGACTTTACAACTTTAGACTATTAATAATAATGTTTAATTTTTAATATATATATTATGGAAATTCCAACTATTGTAGGAGCAGGATTGATTGTTATCGGAGCAGGTTTAGGTATTGGTAGAATTGGTGGTTCAGCAATGGACGCTATTGCTCGTCAGCCAGAAGCTTCTGGAAAAATCCAAACAGCTATGCTTATTGCAGCTGCACTTATTGAAGGTATTGGTTTCGCTGCGTTATTCGCATCTTAATTAAAACTTAAAAAAAACAATAGTTACAACGGTTGGTTGTAACTATTGTTTTTAAAATTAAAACATTACAAATTGCGATTAAAAGCAATTCATACTTTAAAATTTATAATTAGATATAATGGATAAGTTAATAAATGATTTTTCGTTTGGTTTGTTTATTTGGCAAATAGCAATATTTGTTGGATTAATACTCTTGTTAAAAAAATTCGCTTGGAAACCAATTCTTGATGCAGTTAATGATAGAGAAGAAGGAATTAAAAATGCATTGCTTTCTGCTGAAAATGCTAGAAAAGAAATGCAAAATCTTCAAGCTGACAACCAACGTATTTTACAAGAAGCAAGATTAGAGCGTGACAACATGCTTAAAGATGCTCGTGAAATGAAAGAGAAAATGGTTGCTGATGCTAAAAATGAAGCACAAGCTCAAGGATTGAAAATGATCGAGCAAGCGAAAGCAGCAATTGAAAGCGAAAAAAATGCAGCTATGGCAGAATTGAAATTACAAGTTTCAACGTTATCATTGAGTATCGCAGAAAAAATATTGAAAGACGAATTATCTAACAAAGAAGCTCAAACTAAATTAGTTGAGAAAATGTTAGGTGACGTAAAGTTAAACTAACAATTATGGCAAGTACAAGAGCAGCAATTCGTTATGCAAAAGCAATTCTAGACTTAGCAAACTCAAAAGGTGTTGCCGAAGTTGTAAATAACGACATGAAATTGATTGCTTCGACAATTAATGGTAATTTGGAATTGAGTACTTTTATTCAAAATCCAACCATGAAAGTGGAAGTGAAAGAGAAAGCACTGTTAGAAGTTTTTGCAGGTATCAATGGCGTAACTCAAGGGTTGTTTCATTTGTTATTTGAAAACAAAAGATTCGAAATTCTAGAAGCAATTGCAATAGAATACAGTAAATTATCTGATATTATGAATGGTATTGAAGTAGCTCAGGTTACTACAGCTATTCCTATGGATGCAGCATTAGAAGCACAAGTTTTGGCTAAAATTGCAACCCTTTCAGATAAAAAAATCACTATAGAAAATATAGTAGATGCTTCAATCATTGGAGGATTTATTCTAAGAATAGGCGACAAGCAATACAATGCTTCAGTAGCCAACAGATTACAAGTATTAAAAAGAGAGTTAAGTAATTAGTTTTATTGCACATTTAAGTGTCTAAATTATAAATTAAGATGGCGGAAATCAAACCTGCTGAAATTTCAGCAATATTAAGAAAGCAAGTAGAAGGTTTTGAATCTGGTGCTACACTAGAAGAAGTAGGAACAGTACTTCAAGTTGGAGATGGTATTGCTCGTGTTTACGGGCTTTCTAATGTTCAATATGGAGAGTTAGTTGAATTTGACAATGGATTAGAAGCTATTGTTTTGAATCTTGAAGAAGACAATGTGGGTGTGGTACTTTTAGGGCCATCTACAGGAATCAAAGAAGGTTCAACTGCAAAAAGAACACAACGTATTGCTTCTCTTAAAGTAGGAGAACAAATGGTAGGTCGTGTAGTAAACACACTTGGTTTTCCAATTGATGGAAAAGGACCAATTGGTGGAGATTTATACGAGATGCCTTTGGAAAGAAAAGCTCCTGGAGTTATCTTCCGTCAACCAGTTACTGAGCCATTACAAACAGGTAT
Organism: Flavobacterium yafengii; assembly: GCF_030010375.1. Classification (GTDB taxonomy): domain Bacteria; phylum Bacteroidota; class Bacteroidia; order Flavobacteriales; family Flavobacteriaceae; genus Flavobacterium; species Flavobacterium yafengii. The sequence continues at coordinate 562,942 of NZ_JASCRY010000001.1, forward strand.
TAAAGCAGTAGATGCTATGATTCCAGTAGGTCGTGGACAACGTGAGCTAGTTATTGGTGACCGTCAAACAGGTAAATCAACTGTTTGTATCGATACTATCTTAAATCAAAAAGAATTTTACGATGCAGGAAAACCTGTATTTTGTATATATGTTGCAATTGGACAAAAAGCGTCAACTGTAGCAGGAATTGCTAAAATGTTAGAAGAAAAAGGTGCAATGGCGTATACCATTATTGTTGCAGCTAATGCTTCTGACCCAGCTCCGATGCAAGTTTATGCTCCTTTCGCAGGTGCTGCAATTGGAGAATATTTTAGAGATTCAGGTCGCCCGGCTTTAATTGTTTATGATGATTTATCTAAACAAGCTGTTGCGTATCGTGAGGTTTCTCTTTTATTAAGAAGACCACCGGGACGTGAGGCATATCCTGGAGACGTTTTCTACCTTCACAGTAGATTATTAGAACGTGCTTGTAAAGTAATTGCAGATGATGGAATTGCTAAAAACATGAACGACTTGCCAGATTCATTGAAATCAATTGTAAAAGGTGGTGGTTCATTGACTGCTTTACCAATCATTGAAACTCAAGCTGGTGACGTTTCTGCTTATATCCCAACAAACGTAATTTCGATTACAGATGGTCAAATTTTCCTTGATGGAGATTTGTTTAACTCTGGGGTTCGTCCAGCGATTAACGTAGGTATTTCTGTATCTCGTGTTGGAGGAAATGCACAAATTAAATCAATGAAAAAAGTAGCAGGTACTTTGAAATTGGATCAAGCACAATTCCGTGAATTGGAAGCGTTTGCTAAATTTGGTTCTGATTTAGATGCCGTTACTTTAAACGTAATTGAAAAAGGAAAAAGAAACGTTGAAATCTTGAAACAAGGTTTGAACGATCCTTATACTGTTGAAGATCAAGTTGCGATTATCTATGCTGGTTCTAAAAACTTATTGAGAAATGTTCCTGTGAACAAAGTAAGAGAATTTGAGAAAGATTTCTTGGAATTCTTAAACAACAAACACAGAGCGACTCTTGATGCGTTGAAAGCAGGAAAATTAACAGACGAAATTACAGATGTAATCGAAACTGTAGCAAAAGAATTATCAGCAAAATATAACTAAAATTAGTCAAACGTCTTAAAGCCAAAAGTCTAAAGTCAAACCGAACGTTTTGACATTTTATTAGACTTTTGACTTTATGACATTACGACTTTAGACTATTATAAAAATGGCAAATTTAAAGGAAATCCGTAATAGAATTACTTCCGTTTCATCTACGATGCAAATTACATCGGCAATGAAAATGGTTTCTGCAGCAAAGCTAAAGAAAGCACAAGATGCAATCACAGCAATGCGCCCTTATGCCGAAAAATTAACGGAATTATTGCAAAATCTTTCTGCTACACTTGAAGGTGACGCAGGTGGAGAGTTTACAACACAACGTGAAATCAAGAAGGTATTACTTGTAGTGATAACTTCAAACAGAGGTTTGGCAGGTGCTTTTAATACGAATGCAATCAAAGAAGCTAAAAACCGTGCTGAATTTTACGCAGGCAAGCAAGTGGATATTTTTGCCATTGGAAAAAAAGGAAATGATGTTTTGAGTAAAACGCTATCTGTGGTAGACAATCAAAGCGCTATTTTTGACGATTTGACTTTTGACAATGTGGCTAAAATTTCTGACTTGTTAACGGAGAAATTCGTTTCTGGTGAATATGATAAAATTGAGTTGATTTATAACCAATTTAAAAATGCTGCGACACAAATCGTTCAAACAGAACAATTTTTGCCATTAGCACCTATAAAATCTGATCTTACAGTTTCGACTGGAGATTATATTTTTGAACCTTCAAAAGAGGAAATCGTATTGACTTTGATTCCAAAATCATTAAAAACACAATTGTACAAAGGAATTCGTGATTCATTTGCTTCAGAGCACGGAGCACGTATGACAGCCATGCACAAAGCAACTGATAATGCAACTGAATTGAGAAATCAATTGAAGTTGACTTATAATAAAGCACGTCAAGCTTCTATTACTAATGAAATCCTAGAGATTGTTGGTGGAGCAGAAGCATTGAATGGGTAATAAAGTATTGATTCAAAATATATTCTAAGAGCCAACAGATGTTGGCTCTTTTTTTGTTTAATTTTATAGTTTAAATAATACTAGGAAGAATGCAATTAGAAATTAGAGAACTCACCACTGTAGAGGAAATGCTTGGGAACATTGAAGTAATGCGATTTTTATACCCCACATTTACGGTAGAAAAATACAAATCGTATCTGGTCGAAATGATTCCGCATAATTACAAGCAGGTAGCCATTTTTGAAAACGAGGTTTGTGTGGCTGTTTCTGGATTTTGGTCAGGAACAAAACTTTGGTCGGGAAAATACATCGAGATTGATAATTTTATTGTTCATCCGGATCATCGTTCCAAAGGTTTGGGAAAAATGATGACAGATTATGTTGATGTTTTAGCCAAAGAAACTGGCTGTACAATGATTGTTTTAGATGCTTTTACCGGAAATTTTACTGCGCATCGCTTTTATTACAACCAAGGTTATGTGCCTAAAGGATTTCACTTTCTTAAGATTTTAAACGAAGAAGGATTAAGCTAAATTGAGAATTATGAAAGTATATAAAATAATTGGTCTCTTATTTATCACTGCAATCAGCCTGACTTTTTGTGCCATGAAACAAGAACTTCAAACAGAATTTCCTCAAGAAATACAATCTGCTTTTTATCAGAAAATGAAAGACGGTACCGATAGCGGCGGAACTCATTTTTATATCGAATTCAAAAAACCGTTTGCGGCAAATATCAAACTGAAGAAAATCTATTTTCATAATCAAGAATCTTCGGTTGAAGAAATCACTAAAAACACCTTTGTAGCACATTTTTATCAAATTAATAAAAAAGAAGATTTGATTCTGGATATTGATCCTGCCAAAGAATATGGGAACAAAGCACCGGTTATTCAAAAATCTAAATTCGATTTAAAACGCAATGAAGCAGTTTTGGAATATAAGAAAGACAATAAAACCCAGTTCTTTAAAATAACAAATCTCATAGAAAAGCCATTAAGATAATTTTGGTGAAAATGAATCAGTTTTTGTCGTAGGTATTTCTGTTCCAAAACAAATATTCACTTCAGATGATTAAACCAAAGAATTCGTTATTTTTGTTTTTATAAATAGTAATAGACACATCATTTTGGGATTATATAAAAATCTTTTTAAACAGACTGCCATTTATGGATTGGCTACGGTTATACCAAGAATGTTCAGTTTTATACTGGTTCCATTGTATACAGATTTGCTTCCAAAAGCCGAATATGGTAAGGTTTCTATCATTTTTGCGTGGATGATCTTTTTTAATGTCATTCTTGCGTATGGATTTGAGACTGCTTTCTTTAGGTTTTATAATAAGGAAACAGACAAGAAATCAGTAGTGGAAACAACATCCGTTTCGCTTTTTTGGACCTCCATTTCGTTTTTATTCATAGCCTTATTATTCCGAAATAAATTAGCCATTTGGTCTGGAATTGATGCGCAGTATATTACGTATACTATTTGGATTTTAGTCCTTGATGCCTTAGTTATTGTACCTTTTTCTAAAGTAAGAGTCAATCAGCAACCCATAAAATATGCCATAATCAAAATTGGAAATGTTGCAATCAACCTGGTTCTAAACCTTTTCTTTTTGAGCTACTTACCGGTAATTGCACAATCAAATCCGGATAGTTTTTTAAGTTCTTTTTACTTAGAAGATTTTCAAATAGGTTATATTTTTGTGTCTAATATCGTTGCGAGTTTAGTTACTTTTCTAATACTTTCCCCTAATTACTTTTTGCTGAAATGGCATTTTGATTACAAACTTTGGAAACGAATGATGCAGTATGGTTTGCCTATTATGGTTGCCGGAATCGCATTTGCCATCAACGAACAATTCGACAAAATTTTATTAGGCTATTTATTGCCTCCTGATATTGCTTCTGCCGAAGTGGGAGTGTATTCCGCGTGTTATAAACTCGGTTTGTTCATGGTTTTGTACCGTACGGCATACACTTTAGGGATTGAGCCTTTCTTTTTTAGCCACGCTGATAAGGAGGATGCGCCTCAAACCTACGCCACGATTACTAAGTATTTTGTCATTTTTGGCTCTTTTATTTTACTGTCCGTAATCGTTTTTGCCGATGTTTTAAAATACATCATGATTCAGGATGAGTCGTATTGGGAAGCTATGAAAGTCGTTCCGTTAATAATTCTGGCTAACTTTTTCCTCGGAATTTACACTAATCTTTCCGTTTGGTACAAACTGATAGACAAAACCCATATTGGAGCTTATATTTCCATTATTGGAGCCATAATTACACTCGCGTTAAATTACCTGCTAATCCCAACAATGAGCTATTACGGCTCAGCAATTGCCACGATTGCGGCTTATGGAAGCATGATGTTTATCTCCTATTATTTTGGAAATAAATATTACCCCATTCCGTACGACACTAATAAAATAGGTATGTATCTATTGATTTCAATAGGATTTTCGGCAGTTTCATTTTATGGCTTCAGAGAAAATTATTATGTCGGAATCACATTATTACTCGTGTTTATGTATTTTATATATCACAACGAAAAAGAATTATTAACCAAAATTTTGAGCCGAAAAAAGAATTAGAACTTAATTTAAATTTTTAGGAGCTATTTCCTGCTATTAGTTGCAAATGAAATTCACTGAACTCAAATGAAAATAAAAGTATAGTGAAGTAATCTTTTCCTTTTTAAAGAAAAAAGGAAAAGGATTTTTACTGCAAACGAAGTTCACAGAACTCCGCTGAAAAATAGAAATCAAGTGATGTAATCAGGGCTATAATCAAAAAAATCCAAAACAATATGTACGGACAAGTCGCGACTTGTCCCTTCTAAATAAAAAACAATGACAATAAATATAATCAACAAATCACAACACGCCTTGCCAAACTATGAAACCATAGCTTCAGCAGGAATGGACTTAAGAGCCAACTTAACAGAATCGATAAATCTTAAACCACTGGAAAGAGCCATCGTAAAAACAGGTCTTTTCATAGAATTACCTATAGGTTACGAAGCACAAGTACGTCCAAGAAGTGGTTTGGCTGCCAAAAAAGGAATTACAGTCCTGAATTCTCCGGGAACAGTAGATGCTGATTATCGTGGCGAAATTGGTGTGATTTTAGTAAATTTATCCAATGAAGATTTCCTTATTGAAAACGGAGAGCGTATCGCACAACTTATCATAGCAAAACACGAACGTGCCGAGTGGATTGAAGTGCAGGAACTAACAGAAACTTCCAGAGGCGAAGGTGGTTTTGGAAGTACAGGAGTGAAGTAGTCATCAGTGCTCAGTATTTTAGTTTTCAGTCACAGTTAGCAGTTGTGAAACGAGATGATTTTTTGGAACAAATTTCAAATAAAAATCCGTGGAAATCGGTTTAATCTGTGGCCAAATAATATAAAAAAAATCTTCGTGAATTTTGCGAAAACCTCGTAAACTTTGCGGTTAATAAAATAAAAAATGAAAATAATTGTTCCAATGGCCGGTCGTGGCTCACGTCTTCGCCCACATACATTAACTATTCCTAAACCACTAATTCCTATCGCTGGAAAACCAATCGTTCACCGTCTGGTGGAAGATATTGCTGGCGTATTGAATCAAGATATCGAAGAAGTTGCTTTTATTATCCACGAGAGTTTTGGTAAAAAAGTAGAAGAGGAATTAATTGCTATCGCACAAAAGTTAGGCGCCAAAGGCACTATTTATTATCAAAATGAAGCTTTAGGAACCGGTCACGCCATTATGTGTGCCAAAGATTCTTTGAGTGGACCAGCTGTGATTGCTTACGCCGATACTTTAATTCGTGCCGATTTCGATTTAGATCAAAATGCCGATAGTGTTATTTGGGTAAAACAAGTAGATCATCCGGAAGCTTTTGGTGTGATAAACGTAAACGAAGCGAATGAAATTGTAGAACTGGTGGAGAAACCTAAGGAGTTTGTTTCGGACCTTGCCGTTATTGGAATTTACTATTTTAAAGATGTTGCCGTTTTAAAAAACGAACTTCAATTAGTATTAGATAATAATATTATTCACGGTGGAGAATATCAAATTAATGACGGAATCAAGCAAATGATGGCAAAAGGCATGAAATTTGTACCAGGAACAGTCGACGAGTGGATGGATTGTGGAAACAAAGACGTTACGGTAGAAACAAATTCCAGAATGTTAGGTTTCTTGCACAATGACGGGACACATTTGGTAGATTTTGATGTCAAGTTAGAGAACTCCACAATTATTCCGCCATGTTATATTGGGGAAGATGTAGTGTTGATAAACGCAACCGTTGGTCCTAATGTTTCTTTAGGAAAAGGATGTCATGTAATAAACAGCAGTATTAAAAACAGTTTGGTACAAACGCACTCTAACATAAAAAACGCGAATTTGGATAATGCGATGATTGGTAATCATGCCAGTTTTGATGGTAACTTTACAAGCATCAGTATTGGTGATTATTCGGTTTTAGAATAAAAATGGTTCAATTCTTGTATGATTTAAAACAATTCAGGAATAAAACAACAGAATGAAAAAAAGCGCTTTAATACTTTTATTTCTGGTTTTGCAATGCAATTCAGCTTTGCTATTGGCACAAACGGAACCTGAAGAAATTAAGCTCGATGCAGATCAGTTTCAGGAATTTTTTTATGAATCATTGCTTCAAAAAGGAATCGAAAATTATGATAAAGCAGTAGTGGCTTTGGATAAATGTATCAAGATTAACCCAAATGATGCAGCTGTATATCATGAATTAGGAAAAAATTATTTAGCATTAAAGGAATATAAGAGCGCCTATACTTCATTTGAAAAAGCCACACAAATTGATCCAAAAAACAAATGGTTTTGGGTGGGAATGTATGATGTGAGTTATGAAACCAGCAACTATAACCAGGCAATAGTGGTTATCAATAAACTGATAGAATTTGACGAGAATTATAAAGAAGATTTGACATCACTTTATATGGGAACCAAACAGTTTGACAAAGCGTTGGATTTAATTCATGAGTTAAACGAAACATTTGGAAAAACGGACAGAAGGGATTTATACAAAAACCAGATTTTATCGGAAGGGAAATTTCAGAATATGGAAGCTTCAAATTTGTTAGAGCAAATTGAAAAGAACCCAAAAGAAGAGTCTAATTATATCAGTTTGATTTTTTTGTATTCTAAAAATAATGAAGAAGTAAAAGCTTTTGAAATTGTCAAAAAACTCGAAAAAGCGTTGCCAAATTCCGAATGGGCTCAAGTAACGCTATTCAAAAATTATTTGGATAGTAATGACGGACCAAAAGCAATAAACGCCATGAATGTGGTTTTGGCCAGTGCCAAAATAGATGCCAAAATAAAGCACAGAATATTAAATGAGTTTTTGATTTTTGTAGATAAAAATCCTCAATACACAACTGATTTAGAAAAAGCGATTTCGTATTTCGATAATGACAAAGAAGTTAATGTAGCTAAGGAAATAGGAAAGTTTTACCATGCGAAAAAGCAATGGGCAAAAGCGATTAAGTATTATGAACAAGCATTAAAAAACGGTTCAGGAGATGATATCGAAACCAATTTGCTTTTGCTTCAAACATATACAGAGACAAAACAATTTGAATTGGTAGTCAAAAAAGCGTCGGCAATGGTGGATACTTTTCCAACACAGCCCCAGTTTTATTACTATTCAGGTATGGCGAATAATCAATTGCAACAATTTAAAAAAGCAAAGGATATGCTGGAAATGGGCTTGGATTATTTGGTTGAAGACAGAGCATTAGAAATAAATTTCAACATTCAGTTGGGAGAAGCATACAACGGGTTAGGAGATTTTAAGAAAAAAGAACAGTATTTTTCCAAAGCCAATCAATTATTAAAAGAAAAAAAATAATGAAAAAAATAGCAATAGTAGTAGTATTAGCTCTTTTTATGGTTTCGTGTAAATCGAAAGCCATTGCAGTTGCGGCCAGTAATGCACCAACAACGGAGGCGAGTAATATGACGTCCAAAAAAATCATAGAAAATTATTACAACAATAAAAATCAATTTTCTACATTATATATTAAGTCAAGCGCACGTTATGCTGACAACAAACAAACGCAGAATGTTACAGCCGAAATTAGGATTAAGAAAGACGAACAAATTTTGGTAAGCATCCGTTTTCTTGGAATCACAATGGCGAAAGCATTGATTACACCAAAGTCAGTGAACTATTATGAAAAGATAAACGGTAGTTATTTTGAAGGTGATTTTAGCAGTTTAAGTCAATGGCTGGGAACTGATTTAGATTACAATAAAATTCAAAATATGTTATTGGGACAAGCGATTGATGATTTGACGAAAGGGAAATATCTGGAATCATTATTGGAACAAACGTATCGATTAGATGATACTTCGAATGCAAATACGAAAAAATCATTCTTTTTGGATGCCGATAAGTTTTTGGTTCAAAAACAAGAAATCACGCAAACTGCCGAAGAACGAATGATAAAAGTGGCTTATGCTGACAATAAAGTTTACAACGAGGCAACGTTGCCTACAAGTGTTCTGATTAATACTTTTCAAAAGAAAGGCAATACCGAAATTAATCTGGATTACAACACGGTAACCTTCAATGAAGAACTTTCTTTTCCATATAGTGTTCCAAATGGGTACAAAAGAATTATAATTAAGTAAATTAGCAAAAATATTTTTTTAGTATGCCAAAATTTCTCCTTAGCCTAATCTTTATCTGTATGACTTCATTACTATGGAGTCAGGAATCCCAACAAGAAAAATTAGAAGAGCGTAAAGCTCAAATTCAAAAAGAAATTAGAGAAAATGAAAGGTTGTTACAAACCGTTAAGAAAAAAGAAAAATCTGCGGTTAATGTAGTAGTCATTCAAAGCACTAAAATAAAGCTTAAAGAAAAATTAATAAACACGACCGAAAAGCAAACTAAATTGCTTGGAAATGATATGTATATCAATCAAGTGCAAATTAATAAGCTAAAAAAGGAATTGGCTGTACTTAAGGAAGATTATGCTGAAATGATTGTGAAATCATATAAAAGCCGTTCCGAAGAAAGTCGTGCCATGTTTTTATTGTCTTCAGAGAATTTTTTGCAAGCGTATAAAAGAGCGCAGTATATGAAACAATACACTAGTTTCAGAAAAATGCAGGGTGAGGAAATAAAATCAAAATCCAACCAACTTACGGATTACAACGAGAAATTAAATGTTCAGAAAAAGGCCAAACAAAAACTCATTGCCGAGAACGAAAAAGAACGATTATCACTTGAAAAAGAGAAAAAAGAGCAATTGAAGTTGGTAAGTGTTATCAAAAAAGATAAGAATAAGATTTCCCAAGAAATTAGAAAAAGACAACAGGAATACAGAGCAATTGACAGGCAAATTAATAAATTAATACGAGAAGCTATTGCGGCTGCAAATAGAAAAGCGGCCTTAGAAAAAGCAAAAGCTAATCCAAGTGCTCCAGTTTCAAAAGCTGCTGTTTCTTCATCAAAAATAGAATTAACACCAGAATCTAAAATAATTGCAGATAATTTTAGAGCCAATAGAGGAAGATTGCCTTATCCTGTAGAGAAAGGGTTTATATCTCTGGGTTATGGTAATCAGACGCATCCATTATTCAATACCATAACGGTTCACAATAGCGGTGTTGAAATCACCACAGATCGTGGCGCAAATGCAAGAGCCGTTTTTGGCGGAGAAGTAACGAGCGTTATTGTTTTATCTCCTGTAAACAAAGCGGTAATGATACAACACGGGGATTATTTTACGGTTTATCAAAATTTGAGTTCTGTGAATGTTAGTAAAGGCGATAAAGTGAGTATAAAACAAAGTCTTGGAAAAGTAAGAACCAATGGCGAGACAGGAAAAACGGTAATTAAATTTTTAATCCTTCAAAATACAACTTACAATAATCCTGAAGGTTGGTTGTCACCAAGATAAAACGGTTATTCTACCATAAAGAAAAAGCACTATTATATTCGAATATAATAGTGCTTTTTTTATGGAGGGTATTTCTAGTTATAAAGACTTAGAAATAAAGGGTAAAGGCTGTTTGGTGAGTTTTATCAACCAACTTAATTTAAGGAAACCAATGTCTTTTGATTTTAAAATAGGATTGGTTTATCAATTATTCTGTTTTATTAAAGGAAGAATTTATAGAGTTGATCATTCCTTCAGTAGACCAAGTTCCAGAAACGATGATGCGTCTGATGGTGTACAAGGGATCTACAGAATCCCTTTTGGTAGACAATATATAGGCCATTTTATAATCGCTCTTTTTTATTTCAGGAATTGCGGCTGTATTCCATAAACCAAACGGATAGGCAAAATCCTTAACCGGTTTTCCTATGATATCTTCCAGTTTTGCTTTTGGTTTTACCAATTGTGTATTCCAGTCATCTCCGGTGTATTTTGTGACCATATGATGATCCCAAGTATGAGCGCCTACAACATGTCCGTCGTCGGACAAGCTTTTAATTTGCTCTTTGCTCATATATCCAGGACGGTTAATAGATACGGTCATGACAAAAAACACGCCTTTGAAACCGTATTTTTTCATTTCGGCTGCGCCAATGCTAAATTGTTCTCCTCTGGTATCATCAAAGGTTATCATAATAGGTTTTGCAGGTAATGGACCATCATAGACTAAATAGTCATACAATTGTTCCGGCAAAATAGTTTCGTAACCGGCATCGGCTAACGCTTTCATTTGTGCTGCAAAAGCGGGAGGTTTTACGGTGTACACTTTTATGTTTCCACTTGCGCTGCTGCTAAAGTCTTTAATGTTATGATAGCATAAAATGGGAACTTCTTTTTTCGAAATAATGGTAGCGGCGTCAGCCATGACTTTTTTGGTCACGACTTTTTTTACGGGCACTGTAATAAGTGGAACTTCTGGAACTATTTTACGAGGTTCTGATTGACAGCCGACCAATACTATAAATCCACCAAAAATAAGGCATAGAATATTTTTCATAAATCAAATAGTAATTATTGGTACTGAATGTAAATTGGTTTTGGAGTGAATTTTACCAATTCTTCCGGGCTGTACATTTTCCAATCTTTTTTGTTGTCATTTTTATAGAACAATTTAAAACCGGTAAATTGCACAGGCTCTCTATAAATATAACTTAGGTAAGTAGATTTTTTTAATATTTTACTACCAAAACCATCCATATCCATTACGATTTGAACTTCAGGAACCGTTTTAATTGCTTTATAATTTTTGACCATTCCTTGAGTAAAACGGTGTATTACCAATACTTTTGGAGTCAACTTATTTTTGCGCACAATATTTGCCAAAATATCAATTGCATCGTTAATATCTTCGGCATTAAAATGTCCGATTTTAGAACCTGGACGCTCTCCGTTTTTCATCGAAAATTCAGGATCAATTCCTAGATGAACATTTGGCAAAGCAAGATATTGTTCCAGTTGTTCTACTTCGGCCTTAACGGTACTGTGTCCTACTTGTACATCTAAAAATACCAAAGCATTAATTGGTTTAGCCCAACTTATAATTGTGTCTATTTGTTTAAAAGGCATTCGCATGCGGTGCATATTATTTTTTCCCGGAGCGCCTTGAGCGGTAACGGCGATGTAATGTAAAGCGGGAATTGCTTTCACAGTAGAGTCAGCTGCTTGCCATTTGGCTACTTCTCCTTGTAGTTTTGCTAACATTTCTTTTCGAGGAAGCTCACCCAAAATTCCCATTCTTGTAGAATATAAATTCCCGTAATAGGCAATAATTCTATTGTACGGTAATAATGCACCGGGTAAAGGATAGGGCGCTTTTACAGGCCATCTGCCAGTAGTATCATTATTGCTTAAGGCTACCATTCTTTTGTTAAAGTCAACAGTATCAATGGTAAGGGTTGTTGTTTTTTCTGTGGTATCTGTTTTTACAGTATCTGATTTCTCTGTACCATTTACAGCATCAGCCGCTTTTCCTTTTTCACAAGAAATATTTAAAAGCAGTAATGGAAGTGTAATAAATGCAATAGCTGATTTTTTCATAAATTAATTCTATTTATTTTCAATGTAAAGATAAAGTATTTTAGAAGTGTGATATCAATTATAATAGTGTTTCAGGCGGCTATTTTTTATATAATTCACGGATTTTAATTTTTTTCAAACTGCCTAAATTCGAACTTTAAGTTTCTTCTAATTTAATATTCAAACGGAATGTACTTCAGTTAATTGTTCGACTGTCAATTTTAATAAAAAGACAGTTTGCCTTTATTACAATTTCAGAATAGCTTTTGGGAAATACAAAGAAAAGGCTAACTTTATAAAAGTTTTTACTCATCTAAATACCAAACAATTGTTCAAAAATTTCCTTTCTTTTCTTCTTTTTTTATGCAGTGCCACTGCTATTTTTGGACAAATAAAAAAAGATACTATTGCACTTTCAGAAATCACTTTGAAAGGTTCGCCTATCAAAAATGTGCTTCAAAATGTTGCTTCCTCCGTTTCAGTGATTACTTCTGCTGACATCAATAAAAGCGACGGAATTATACTGACTCCGGTTTTAAATAAAATTCCTGGCGTTACCATGCAACAAGGTGCTTTGAATACAAACAGGATTACGATTCGTGGTATTGGCGCACGATCTCAATACGGAACCAATAAAATAAAAGCTTATTTTGATGGGATTCCATTGAGTTCCGGTGAAGGCGAAACCACGATTGACGATATCGATTTGGCTTCCATCGAAAAAATAGAAATTATAAAAGGACCAAATTCCACCAGTTTTGGTTCCGGTTTGGGCGGAGTGATTCAGCTGTTTTCAAGAGAGACGCCTTTGCTGGAGTCGTTTGGAAAATCAACGGTCACTTTTGGAAGTTTTGGGTTATTACAACAACGACTTTCGGCAGGATACAGCGATTCCAAAACGAATGTATTTACGAGTTTTACAGACTTACAAAGTGATGGATTTAGAGCCAATAGTTCCTACAATAGAAAATCATTTAACTTGCACGCCAAACAAAAAATGGGTTCCAAGGGCAGTTTGTCATTTTTGGGAACGTTCACCCGATTGAAAGCTTTTATTCCAAGTTCTATCAATGAGACGGATTTAAAAAACAATCCTGAAAAAGCAGCCGCTACTTGGGCTGCGGCACAAGGTTTTGAGTCGTATGATAAATTCATGCTTGGATTGGGGTACGAGAATCAGTTTTCTCAGAAATGGTCCATGCAAACCAGTGTTTTTTCTAATTTTAAAGACGCTTACGAACCCAGACCGTTTGATATTTTGGATGAAAAAACAAGTGCAGCAGGTTTTCGTTCCAATGTAAATTATAAAGACCGATTGTTTTCTTTGCCGTTTGAACTGAGTTTGGGAACCGAATTATTAACGGAAAAGTATGAGTATTCGCTTTTTGAAAATTTGTACCAATCGCAACCGGGGCAGGGCAGTATAAAAGGCGACGAGTTTAGCGCCATCAAACAAAATAGGAATTACACCAACTACTTTTTACAAATGGAACTGTGGATTTCAGAAAAACTGCATCTGGAAACCGGTGTGGCACTAAACACAACCAAATATTCGTTAGAAGATGTTTTCGAAAATAATTCTGGCGGTCAAAAGATGCCGTTTACTTTTGGAAATGTTTGGTCACCAAGAGTTGGTTTCTCGTATAAAATAAGCAATGGAAAAAACATATTTACATCCGTCAGCAAAGGATTTTCGGTTCCATCAGTTGCAGAAACATTGACTCCCGAAGGTCAAATAAACACCGATTTGAAACCAGAAATCGGCTGGAATTATGAATTGGGTTTCAAAGCAAATTGGCTGAAAAACAAAGTATACACCGAAGTAACTTTTTATACTACACGAATTAAAAATTTATTAGTGGCACGACGCACTGCTGATGATCAATTTGTAGGGATTAATGCGGGCAGCAGTTCGCATACGGGTTTAGAATTCTTGGTTAATTATACCCTTTTGAAATTGACCCAACTTCAAATCACACCTTATTTTTCAGGATCGGTGAATAATTTTAAATTCAAAGAATTCTTGGATGGTGATGCTGATTATTCGGGAAACCAACTCACGGGCGTTCCCGAAAAGCAATTTAATTTTGGAGTGGATTTAAATACCAAAAACGGATTTAGTGTAAACACGTCTTTCCGAACGATGGGTAAAATTCCGTTAAATGATTCCAATACAAAATACAGCGACCGTTATTCGTTGCTCGATATTAAAACGACGTATGTTTTTACGATTCTTAAAATCCTAAAAACAGAGCTGAATGCCGGAGTCAATAACGCATTGGATACCAAATATGCGGCTAATATTTTGCCTAACGCAGTTGGTTTTGGAAATGCTGCTCCACGTTATTTTTACCCCGGAAATCCCGTAAATTTTTATGGTGGTTTTTCGGTATCGTATGTTTTTTAGATAGAAATCCTAAGCCTGAATTTTATTTTTTAATGGCTGCGACTTCTTTCTCAGTAACGATTTTGGTTTGTTTATTGCTCCAAGAAGTCATGATGTAATTCATCACATCAGCAACTTCCTGATCCGTAAGTCCCATGGCTGGCATGCTACTATTGTACTTGATTTTATTGACAACAATTTCGCCACTTTGTCCAAATTTTACAGCAGCAATACTTTGATTTCTCTTGGTTTTCAACCAGTCAGAACCGTCAAGAGGAGGGAAGTTTTTAGTATCTCCTTTTCCATTTACACCATGACATTGCATGCAAAAATCAGCATAAATTTCTTTTCCGGGTGACTGAAATTTTGAAACCACTGTGGTTTCGGTATTCAAGTCAATATAGTTGTCTGGGGAAAATGGGTTTTCAAAAGAGAAGCTTCCCAATATAAATATTCCAAATCCTAAAAATAATTTCGTTGTCAACATAATTTAATTCGGTATAATTTTGAGTATTCCTTTTCCTTCAACGCCCATATAAATATAGCCATCCGGGCCTTGCACTACATTACGCACACGACCAATATCGGTTGCAATTTTTTGTCTGCCTATAACTTCATTGCCTTTCAATTTTAGCAATTCAAGATATTGGAATTTTAAAGAACCAACCAACAAATGTCCTTTCCAGTCTGGATATTTATCACCGGTCACAAAAGTCATTCCGCTTGGAGCGATAGAAGGCAACCAATAATAAATGGGTTTTTCAATGCCTGGTTTTTCGTTTTCTTTACTAATGGTTGTTCCGTCATAATCGATTCCATAAGTAACAACAGGCCATCCGTAATTGACTCCTTTTTTTATGATGTTGATTTCATCGCCACCTTGAGGACCGTGTTCATGTGCCCAAATTGCTCCTGTTACGGGGTTTTTTGCCATTCCTTGCGGGTTGCGATTCCCGTAGGTGTAAATAGCTTCTTTGGCTCCGGCCTGACCGACAAACGGATTGTCTTTAGGAATGCTTCCGTCGTCATTTAAACGGTATATTTTTCCACCATCGCGTTTAATGTCTTGCGGATTTACGAAATGTTCGCCACGCTCACCAACAGAGAAATACAAATAACCATCGTTGTCAAATACAATTCGGGAACCAAAATGCTGTCCTTTTGTAGTGTTGGGAGTGGCTTTGTAAAGCGATTCGATTTGTGTCAGACTTCCGTCCAATAATTTTGCTCGAATAAGTTTAGTGTTACCGCCGGTACCTTCACCTTCATCGGAAGCATACGTCATATAAATCCAACCATTTTTAGCATAATCAGGATGTAAAACGATATCTAACAATCCGCCTTGTCCACGAGAATATACTTTGGGAACATTTTTGATTTCGGTTTTTATACCGTTTTTGATATGATACATAATACCACTTTTTTCAGTAACTAACATTGTTCCGTCTGGCAACCAAGTCATTCCCCACGGAATTGCAATATCTGAAGCTAGGGTTTCAATGGTATAATTTTTTACCTCGTCTTTTATAGAAATATCATTTGACTTTACTTGTGCTTCGCAACTGAAAGAGAGAAATGAAAGAATCGAGAGGGAGACTATTATTATTTTTTTCATGGGTATAATTTTTAATCTTTTAAAGAAAGAAATCTTTTTTAAAGGTAGTAAAAGCGGATTTAAAAAGACAAATAAGTCTTTAATTTTGCGTAGAATTAACAAAACAAAGCGATTGGATCTCTTTTTTATCGTCAGAATTCAAATTCAAATTTGGAATTGGACATAAAAAAACCACCTAAATAGCTAGGTGGTTTAAATATAATTTGTTTATTTCTTGACGCTGTATTTTGCAGTTCTGGCATCTTTGATTACCCCTTTCCAGTTTAATCCAAAACCAAAATCATACACATTTCCAGTAGCATCTTTATAGGGTATCATGTCGTGAGGAACGTCTTCCATTTGTTTTTCAACGGTAGTCATATTCAACGGCATTTGTAAAGGCAACAATCCGGAAGGTTCTGTTTTACCCGAAACAATATCCAATAAAGCTTCTACTTGTACGCCAAATTCTCCCACGATTGCATCGACTTCTTTTTCAAATTCTCCAAAAACCATCGGATTAGAAATATTCACAGACACCAATACCGGTTTTCCATTCATCGCTTTCTTCGTTTCTAGAATTGTGTTTAAATCTGGGTACGAATTTGATTTTGACGTTTTATTCAAATACGAACGGTTGGTAATCGTTGGGTCAATCACAGGATCTCCGGCAGCAATACTTTGTGCTCTGGCATCAACTGCGGTATAATCTTTTAATTGCAAACTAATGGGCACATATCCATTTCCACCAGCTTCTCTATCGGCTCTGCTGTATCCGCCACTTATCGGGCTTTTGATAAATACGATAGCAAAATCCGCTTTATTTGGGTCATCGGTTACCGTATAATATTTTTTAATTAATTCTAGATTAACCGGATATTCAATTTTTTCTGGTGATGGTTGTCCAAAAAAGTTGATTCCTGCCGGAGTAACTCTTTTTGGGATATAAACTGTCTTACCTTTTGCAATTGGCAACGTTTTGTTTTGGTTTTTAATCATCACAACAGACTTCAATTGCGCGTCATATCCTGCTTTCATAAAATTAGGTTTTCCCACAATAGCTTTGGTCTCGTTAGGATCTAAATAGGAGTTTTCGAACAATCCCACTCTGAAAATATTCAAAAGCAAACGAACTGCTGATTGCTCAAAACGCTTGCGCATAAATGATTCTCCGTGTTCTTTTATACCCATTTGATATGCTTCCAGCACTGGATTAATATCGTTATTTCCGCCAAATTGATCTACACCCGCCATTAGGACTTTATAATGTCTTTCGGCAACACTTAATTTTTCAACACCCCAAGATTTCCCTGAAAAGATATCTGGCTTAGCGCCTTCATCTGCAGTAATTAACCAATCGGTACAAACGACTCCATCATACCCGTATTTGTCTCTTAACAAATCTGTAATAATGTATTTACTGAATCCGTTACCCACATTCTCACCGTATTTTTTATCCTGACCATACGAAATAGTGTAATACGGCATCACTGCGGAGGCTTTTTTAGTAGCTCCTTTTAACTGAAAAGCACCATCTGTAAAGGGTTTTAAATGGGTTTCGAAATTATTTCCCGGATATACTGCAAATTTTCCATAAGCAAAATGTCCATCACGACCTCCTTCTTCCGGACCACCACTTGGCCAGTGCTTAATCATCGCGTTGACACTTTGATTTCCCCATCCTTCATATGCATTAATCGATTTTGGAGATGTTTGAAATCCGTCTACATATGCTCTTGCCATATCAGTCGCAAGTTTCGGGTCTTCGCCAAAAGTACCCACAAAACGATTCCACCTTGGTTCTGTTGCCAAATCAATCTGTGGCGATAGCGCTGTGGTGATTCCCATGGCTCTGTATTCTTTGGCAGCAATTGCACCAAATTGTTCCGTGATAGCGGCATCAAAAGTAGCAGCTAATCCTAATTCTTCAGGCCATTGTGATATAGCTCCACCGGAACCTGCATTGTATTCGGCATCTTTATTAGCTCCATTTCTTGGGTCAGAACTGTTGTTGGAAGGAATTCCCATTCCAATACCTTCGACTAATGCTTGTATATTATTATTCCATGTTGCTGCAACTATTGGACTTTCAACAGATGTCATTAGTACATGGCGTAAATTGTCTTTGGTTAAAAATGCAATTTGCTGATCAGACAAATCAGATGACTTTGCACCACTTTTAGAAAATGGTTTTTCATTATAGGTTCCGGTAAACATTCCTGCTTCCTGAGCTGGAATAGCTTGATGCCTGCTATACAACATTAATCCGGCCATTTGCTCTACCGTCATTTTAGAGGCAAGATCTTTGGCACGTTCCGCTACCGGTTTTCTCCAATCTTCATAAATATCTAACTTCCCATTTTTGTTGAGGTCTTTAAAAGCCAAGCCGTCTGCTTGTATGATTTTAATTCCTGATTTTGGAGAATATCCTAATGTTTGTCCTCCTTGGTTTTGAACAATGTTATGGGAGTCTTTAGGCGTTTCTGTCCATTTTTTTTGGGCATACGTTTGCGTTCCAACAAGTAAAAGTAACGCAGGTAATACAATTCTTTTTTTCATATCTTGGTTCTTATTTTTGGTAATTAAATAGCTAAATTATAGTGGTTTATATTTTTTAATCTTGTTTTTAAAAGGCAAAATTGTAATCGACACCCTTTTATGTTTCCGTTAAATTTACGAAAACGATTTCAAATATAATAAATAATGTGTCACATCAACACAATGATATAAAAAAACATTGTTAAAATACAGCTATAACTAACTCAAAATATAGGTTTTACGATGGTTATAATAAGTAAAAGGCATTTTGATTATGAGACAAAAACAAAAAAGACCATCAGTACCGATAGTCTTTTACGTATTATTTTCTATGAATTATGAATGCTTAATTCAACTCTTTTATTTTGATATTTCTTAAAGATACTCCATTTGCCCAATCCTGAAATGCAATTTTACCGCTAGTTGCTTTTCCAAAAGACGGGAATTTTCCCAAATTACTTTCTGCAACTAACTCCTTCCAACGACTGCTCTTCATATCTTCCTGACCCGTTAAAACACCATTTAACCAAAATGTAATTTGGCCATTTTGTTGAAGGATTCGAGAAGTATTCCATTCACCAAATTTTTTTGACTGTACTTTATTTTTTAATGGAGACAAACTATAAATACAACCGGATAAGCGCTTTCCATCTTTCAAATTATGGCTTGAGGCATTTGCATTATCCAATAGTTGGTATTCAGGACCAGTTGTCCAGGCTGTAGGAAATTCGACCGCTTCCTGAACATTGATAAATACACCGCTATTTCCACCTTTGGTAATCTTCCACTCAAAAGTCAAATCATAATTATCATATGCTTTATCTGAAACCAGATCTCCACGAACAACTTTTTCTGTATTTGGGTCACATACCAATTCTCCTCCTGCAGCTGACCAAGCCGATTGGATATTTCCTTCATTGTAAAGGTGCCATCCTTTGGTTGTTTTTCCGTCAAAAAGCAGTGCCCAACCCTCTTTGCTTTCTTCTTCTGTCAGCGTATTTTGATTTTCTATTTTCTGGGAATAGGACAGCAAACTTATTGAACACAATAAAATAGCAGACCAAACGGAGAGATTGTTTTGTTTCATTCTTTTACCTTAAAATTTATTTATAAAATTGATATTCTCTTTTCAAAACTGCTTTTTAGAAAAACAACTTAAAAAACCATTTCCAAATATAAAAAAATAATGCGTCGTTAAAACACAAAGAATATTTAAAACAGTATAAAATTTTTTAGAACTCATTAAAAACAAACCTTTTAACGGTAGATTTTACTTTTTAATGAAATCTGATGGTTTTCGAATTATGCCGAATTAAATGGAAGTCTTTTAATCATTCTTTTTTAATCGTATTTTTATCCGTGTAATAACAAAAGGCGGTATGGAAGAAATTTTAAGAAGACAAATTGAGAAAATTGTACCATTAACAGATGATGAATTTCAATTGGTGCTCTCTCACTTTTCTGTTGGTAAGTATAAAAAACATCAATACATTGTTCAGCAGGAAAATCCTGTTCCGTATGTTCATTTTGTTGTAAAAGGGCTGTTGAAATCTTTTTATATAGACAAATCAGGTAAAAGCCATATTTTGCAATTTGCCATGGAAGATTGGTGGATAACGGATAATCAGGGTTTTTATAATAACCAGAATGCCACACTCAATATTGACTGCTTAGAAGACGCACAAACCTATTACATTACTCTTGATAACAGAGAAAAGCTGTGTGCCGAGTTGCAGAAAATGGAATTCTTCTTTTTGCAAAAAATGACCGCTGGTAATATTGCGCTTCAAAACCGAATTCTATCACTAATGAGCAAGAATTCAGAGGAACGATACACGCAATTTATCCAGTTATATCCAGATTTGATTCACCGCATTCCTAAAACTTTGATAGCATCTTATCTTGGTATTTCAAGAGAAACATTGAGTCGTTTGTCGCATTGATGTGATATAGGTCACAAATTTTCTGTGAGGTATGTCCTTTATAATCCATAGAATGTTTTCGAATTTTGTACTTCATAAAATTTTAAAATAGAATTATGGAAAATATAGCGTTAGTAGTTGGAGCGACCGGAATAACGGGTAGCAATCTCGCAGAAAAACTTATTGCCAAAGGCTGGACGACTTTCGGTTTAGCCAGAAACCCAAGAAAAGACATAGAAAACCTTCAGCCAGTTGCTGCAGATCTTTTGGATTTGGAGAATTTAAAAATAGCTTTAAAAGATATTTCTCCCACACACATTTACATTACAAGTTGGATGCGTCAGGACTCTGAAGCCGAAAACATACGCGTGAACAGCTTAATGGTCAGAAATCTTCTTGAAGCATTATCTCCTAAAAATTCAGTGCAACACGTAGCGCTTGTTACGGGACTGAAACATTATCTTGGGCCGTTTGAGGCTTACGCCAAAGAAGGATTTTTGCCTGAAACACCACTTAGGGAAGAACAACCCCGTCTTGATTTAGAAAATTTTTATTATGCCCAAGAAGATGAGGTGTATGCCGCTGCTGCGCGAGATGGTTTTACATGGAGCATCCACCGACCGCATACGGTTATAGGAAAAGCGGTAGGCAACTTAATGAATCTGGGCACTACGTTAGCTGTATATGCCAGCATTTGTAAAGAAACAGGAAAGCCATTTCAGTGGCCGGGTTCAGCAGCACAATGGAATGGACTTTCAGATGTTACGGATGCCAGAGTATTGGCAGAACATTTAATATGGGCTTCCACTACAGAAGCAGCTCGTAACGAAGCATTCAATGTGGTAAATGGAGACTTTTTTCGTTGGAAATGGCTTTGGAAAAAATTAGCGGCATCATTCGGGATTGAAGCAATAGGGTTTGACGGCACAATTCATCCACTTGAAGAACAAATGAAACAGGAAGCTCCGGTTTGGAAAAACATTGCTGTTCAATATGCTCTTGAAGAGTCTGATTTAAATAAATTGGCTTCTGCGTGGCATACTGATCTTGACTTAGGGCGACCAATTGAAGTCATGACGGATATGTCTAAAAGTCGTGCACTCGGATTTCCTGTTTTTCAAAGAACGGAAGATTCCTTTTACGATTTGTTTGAACAGCTTCGTAGGGATCGATTAATTCCGTAGTTGTCTAAACTAAAGTAGTGCGCATAAAAAAGGGTTTCAAGATTTATTTCTTGAAACCCTTTTTAGTTTTGTTTTTCTTGTGTTGGCAACAGCCAACACCTTCAATATTTATACATCTATAGCATCATAAACCACGACTTTTTCCCATAAATGAGAACAGTTCTTTATAAAATCCTGATGAATAGGATGGTCCTGATATATTTTTTGTCCGGCCTCATCATCAAAAAACATCAGCTCTGAAACATCCCAAGAAGTGTCTACAACCTCTCGTTTCTCGGTCGAAGCTAAAACGCCCACATGAATTTGACGAATCGTTGGAATTCCTGCTAAAGTTTTCAAACCAGTAATCAATTGCTGTCTATCAGCTTCTGATTGTGGGTTCTTTAACCAAAAAAAGACATGGTGCAACAAGAATTTTTTCTTTGGACGCATTGCAAAGCCCATAATACCTGCAACTCCAAATAAAGCTGCGGAACCAATAAATCTTCTTCGTATCATCATTAATTTATTTTTAATAAGGTAAATATCGAAATTTTAAAAACATAAAAGAAAAATAACTCTTTTTATTTGTTTGAATAGCTCTGCATAAAAAAAGGTTTCAAGAGAGTATCTTGAAACCTTTTGGAATAGTATTCTATTTCTACAGTCTTATTTTATGGCAGGCATACCACCTTGATTGTTTTGATCTCCTTCTTTAAGGTCATCATTATTAACCCCTTTCTTTTTAGCGCCAGTGAAATTCATTGAGCCAAAATTATAACTGAATGTAACTCCAAAAGAACGAATAGGAAATTTAAAAGTACTGCTTTGGCTGAAGCCTTGTCCGCTTGAATTCTGTTTAAATTCTAAATCCTTTTTGAATGGCGATACCATGTTCAATCCAAAGGATACTGTTTTTTTCCATAATTGCTTTTTGACTCCAAAAACCATTAAATTAAAAGCTGGACTGGTGCCTTGCAGTGTTTTCTTAGACGAATTTTGGATTACAAACGCTTCCGCAGAAATATCATTTTTAAATTGAAGTGTCCCACTCACGAACGCAGAATATTGTATGGATGTGCCATTTGTGGATTGTTCCAGATTGTATGCCCCGGATGGATCTGGTTTGTAGGTAAAGGCATTAAAGTTTCCACGCAAGGTTAATATCTTAAACGGATTTACAGAACCGAAAAAACTCATTCCAAACGATTTATTGTTTCCAATGTTTTGATAATTAGTGATTGTTCCTGTCTCATCTGATAAAGGTGTGGCAATACCTTCGATTAAGTCTGATGTATATCTATAATAGGCCGAAATATTCAGAGTACGCTTTTGCGAAAATGTAGAATATCCAAATTCTACGGTTTGTGACACTTCAGGATCAAGGGTTGGATTTCCTTGAGTTTGTGCTTGAATATTTGATTTATTGATAAATGGGTTGAGGTACGTAAAGCTTGGTCTCGAAATACGTTTGCTGTACGTTAATTTTAAAGATGACGATTCTGATAATGCTTTCTGTACGGTAAAACTTGGGATAAATGTCCCGTAGTCAATTTTGAATGGACTTAAATCAGTTTGCAATGCATTTGTAGGATCACCTTTGATAGCTGTGTTTTCAAAGCGCGCACCTGCCATTACAGTAAAACCTTTGGGCAAAGTAACCGTTCCTACAGTATAAAGTGACGCAACATCCTGATCGTAATTGTATAAATTAGAATTGATTGGGTCAAACACAAATGCATTTTGTGCATCAGGAACATAATTTTGAAAATCACTAGAAATCTTTCTGATGATTGTTTTACCTCCAGCTTCCAGTTTGAATTTTTCAGTTACCGGCAAGGTATAATCCAATTGAAGCGTGTATTCATCATTATTTCCGTCATTATTTGCTTTTTGATTGGTATAAAAACCAGAGTAGATATTTTGGTAATTGGTTTCTACTATATTGTGACTCCATTGTGATGAAAAGGTAAGTTCGTGTCCTTCCTTTGTAAATTTATGGGCATAATTCAGGTTCCAGTCAAATCCTCCAAAAGAGTTTTTTGCGCTGCTTTGTCCCGTATAAACAGTACTATTTGAAGGATTCATATAATCAGTAAACTGATTTTCATTCGTACCTGTTCGTTCAAATCCTCCGTCATTATATCTAAAGGTTGTGCTTAAACTGTTGAAAGCATTAAAATCATATCCTGCCGTTACAGATGCTACTACGCCACTACGTTGCACTTCATTAGTACCTTTGGTCGTTTGTAAACTATTGGCGGTGCTGTTGTTCAAAATTTGATTGGATTCAGAATCGGATTCTTGTGGCCAGCCATTGTTGAATCCAACATTCGCCGAAAGGCTGAAACGATTTTTATTATAATTAATATTGGCATTAAGGTTATTTTGTCTCGTGCCAATACCACCACTTACGGAGCCACTTACTCCTGAAACACTTTTTTGTTTGGTGATAATGTTTATGATTCCGGCAGATCCTTCGGCATCGTATTTTGCAGATGGCGAAGTAACCACTTCGATATTTTTGATTTGGTCAGCCGGTATTGTTTTCAAAACATCCGCAAGGTTGGCAGAAGTTGCTCCCGATGGTTTTCCGTTGATAAGGACACGTACATTTGCATCTCCACGAATGGATACATTGCCGTCAATATCTACATTTACCATAGGAACTTTTTGCAAAACATCTGTAGCATTACCGCCACCTGCCGTCAAATCTTTTTCTACGTTGTAAACAATTTTATCAATCTTGTTTGTTACTTGTTGCGTTTTTCCAACCACGACAACTTCTTTCAATGTGTTTGTTTCCGGACTTAGAATTACTTTCCCAATCTCAAGATCCAGTTTTGCATCTGTTGTAATTATGGATGTAATAGTTTTGTCATTGTAGCCAATAAACGAAATGGTCACAGTATAAGTTCCAGCTTCAACTTCACTCAATTTGAAATTTCCGGTAGCATCGGTCAAAACGCCTGTTACAGGTTTCGTTGAGTTAATTTTGAAAAGGCTTACCGAAGCATAATCTACCGGTGCCTGAGTTATCGAATCGATTACGGTACCAGAAATTTTTCCTTTTAAACTATTCGTTCCAGTAAAATTTTGAGATTTTACAGATAAAACAGCAAAAAGCATTACGGTAATAAGGATGATTTTTTTCATTTCAAGATATTTTAAGTTCCAAATCCACTAGAATTATTTCAATAAATTCGTTTGGATTACGGTACAAAGCAACATCTTAAGGGGAACATATACCAGCACATTCGACAGAGAGGCGGAGAACGTCGACGGAATTTTTACAATTCAAATTTTTAAGCCCAGTCTTGGAAAAATTTCATAAAATTATCTTTGTATTGGTCAGTGACAGCAATGGTGATTTTGTCAATTTGGACGGAGTTTTTTGTAGCAGATTTTATTTTATCCAATGACACAATATAAGACCTGTGAATGCGCATAAATTTATTTTCAGGAAGCTTTTCTTCCAGTGATTTCATACTTGTCAGTGACAATAAAGGCTTGTCTTCGCTTAGGCGGAATACTTTTACATAATCTTTCATGCTTTCTACATAAATGATATCATCGACTGCGATTCTAACGAGTTGGTATTCAAATTTCAGATAAATATACGCTACTTCAGTTTCGGGAATTGGCGGACTCAGTTTTTGTATTTCCTGTTCCGGGTTTCGGATGAGCTCAAAATAACCCAGCGCCTTTGCAACGGATTTGCTGAAATCAACAAAACTAAAAGGTTTAAGGAGATAATCAAGCGCATCTACCTTGTAGCCATCAAGCGCATACTGGTCAAAAGCCGTTGTAAATATGATTCTTAAATTCCCTTTTACACGGTATTGTTCGACAATTTTTGCCAGTTCAATTCCGTTTATGTCCGGCATTCGAATATCAAGAAAAATCAGGTCAATATCTTGTTCATGGATTGCTTTTAATGCTTCGATGGCATTCGAAAACTGTCCTACTAATAATAAGGACGGCGTTTGTTCTATATAAGAAACTAGAATTTGTAACGCCAGCGGCTCGTCATCAACCGCGATACATTTTAATATCATGAGATTTGTAATTTTAAGATTACCGTGTATTCCATTTGAAGGGTATCTTCAGTAGTGACTAATTCATACTTGCCCGGATAAATCAAATCGAGTCTTCGGCGGGTATTGATTAAACCAATTCCGTTGCTTTCTTCTTTGCTTAGGGTTTGATTTTCAAATATAGAATTGCGGACTTCAATTTGCAGTAATTGTTCGGATTGCTCAATTCCGATGTAAATATAGCTTGGATAAATACCGCTGATTCCATGTTTATAGGCATTTTCGATAAAAGGTAAAAATAGCATTGGCGCTACTTCAACATCCTTTACATTGGTAGGTTTTTCAAATATTACCTGCACTTTATCTGTTATTCTCAATTCCATAAGTTTAAGATAATCGGATACAAAACCTATTTCTTTAGTAAGCGTTGTCAGGTTGTTTTTAGTATCATAAAGTACATAGCGCATCATGTGTGACAACGTATATATAGCTTCTCGTGCAGGTTGGTTTTCGGTACCCGCCAAAGCATAAATACTGTTCAGGATATTGAAAAAAAAGTGAGGATTGATTTGAGATTTCAGGAATGATAATTCCGAAGTGACTTTTTCCTTTTCAAGATTTTGTCGCACTTGGGTTTCCACTTGCAGTTTTTTGGCAACACTTATGACTGTGCTGGCTCCTACAATTAATAAGGTTATTATGATTTCACTTAAATTTGATATCAAAGCACCTTGCAAGTTATCTTTTTTCGAAATTTTAAAATGCTGATTTAAAATAGCATCAAGGTTTATGAGTGAGTTGAAAGTGTCACTAATGTACAAAACTGATACTATAAGAATACATATTGCAATAAAGAAAAAACCGTTCTTGCCTTGAAATAAAAGAGTAGGGATGATTATTTTGTAGGTAAGATAAAATACGGAAATCCATAAAACATACATGAAGATTTGTTTGATCCAAAATTCCATTGGAAAACTAATATTCATGTATAATGGCATACTTTGGACTATAAGCAACCCAAGAAAGAGTAAAGCTTTTGAAAAAATCGAAATGTCTTTAACTGAAAAAGGTTTCATCCGGTACAATTTAAAAATAAATGTACGGAATATATTAAGTCCTAAAATCGAAATCGGCAGTTTCCTATAGAATATCGACAGATAGCTCTAGTTCATCTGAGAAAAATTAAATGCATTGAGATAAATAGGTGAAAAGTACAAATTTAATCTGGTCAGCGAATTTGTGGAAAATATAAAAATTTTAGAAAAATCATCAGGTTTAAGAATCAATCATTTCTTCGTTACTTTCAAATCTTTAAAATATCCTACTGTTCCTATTTCAACCCAAAGTGCAATACTGCCAGTTTTAGAAGTACCCAGCATTTTAGTAACGATAAATGAAGGCGATTTTTGGTTATTGATGTATAAAACTGCCTTTTCATCCTGAAACTCAATACGCACATCAATCCATTCGTTTAATCCAATATCGGCATAGGTTTCATATAAACCGGTCGCTTCTTTTCTCAATCGGCTAAAGGTATTTCCCGGATAGGAAAAATACTGAATGGTGTGGTTGCGCCTCAATTGATCATCGGCTCTCCCATTACTTGGACGAAGATAAATGGCATCAAAATTTTTATTCTCTTGATTTACGCGGTATGCTACGCCAATAAATCCGCGCGCAGCAGGAAAAGGAGAATTTTCCATGATTCGGCTTAACATTTTAACTTCAATCGTCCCGTTCTCCATAGCAACATTCGTTAATTTAACGTATGTAGGACCATCCGTTGAAGTGTCTATGTTTTTTTCGTCAAAAGGAAAAGCAATTAAATCACGCTCCACTTTTAAGACTTGAATACCATCCATATTTACGATTGCTACTTTGGTATTTACGGCTTCAAATTCGTGCTTATCCCAGATAAATTTTTGAGCAAAAGCCATCGTCATATTTAAAAGAAAGACGCAGGATAAAATTACTTTTTTCATTTTGAACGGATTTAGTTTTCGTTTATAAACGGAGCGATACTTGCCCAAGTGGCGTTAAAATTTACAATAAAAGCAGGATGACCAGCATTTGGAATAATCGCTAATTGGTGATTCGGAATTAATAATGCAGCATTTAAAACATTTTGTACGGAGTTACCCTCGTCTCGGTCGCCCGCCATCACTAAAACGGGACATTGGATAGCGCCTAATAATTCGGTGCCTACGGTAAGTTGGCTATAACAAGTCGCGATTTGCTGAAACACCTCTTTCAATCGATTCGGTTCTGGCATTAAGGCACGTTGTTGTGCCCAAAATTCCGCATCCATTTCCATCGCTTGATTGAAGTTAAAACTAAAATCCCTTAATCCGGGATATAAAATACCTGCACCTATCACAATCATTTTTTTAACTTTATCAGGATACATCGAGCCAAATTTATAAGCGGTAAATCCTCCATCACTAAATCCAAGAATCATTACTTTTTCTGTGGTTACTTTTCGGATTACTGCCAGTACATCATTCGCTCTTTGTTCTAATGTCAATGGTTCGGTTCCGATTTCCGATTTCCCATGGCCACGGGTAGAAACAGCGATTACCTGAAAATCAACTGAAAGACTATCTATGATTTTTGCCATTTCTACGGTTGACCCAAACAATCCACCATGTAATAGTACAATGGGTTGCCCTTTGCCGTATACTTCATAGTAAATTTTGGCATCTTTTGATTGTACATAATGCCCGGCCTGTGGATTATTTCCATAGGGAATGCTATTTATTTGTTCGTCTTTGCTTTGCATGAAATGACGCAACGGTTTTTGTGCAAACGCACTTGAGCAAAAAATCACATATACTAAAAATACTATTACTTTTTTCATCTACTTTACTTTATAAAATAATCCTGCATCATAGGCAGTTCCTAATGTCCCTGGCTTCAATTGTAAATAATAACGGCTGGTTTGATCTTCTTCAATAGCTAAACTCCCAGCTTTTTTAATCTTAAAATCTGAATTATACTTTAATTTTTTTGGATCGGCTGGGATTCCAAAATCTTGTGGACCACCACCTTTATTCACTAATTCATTATATCCAACCAACATAGAATTTTGAATCGTGTAAGCATTTTTGGCTTCTTTTTCTAGAACCCACAATACATTGGCACCACTGATTACATTATTATAAAATTTAAAATCCTCCATTGTGGACCAAGTCCATACGACGGCTCCATAACTATTTAAAATTAAATTATGATGCATTGTACATAGATCTGCCGGTGTATTCCACATAACAACAGCATCTTTAACACCATAAAAAACACAATGGTCAACCTCTAATTCTTTACCACTTGCTAAAATTCCTAAGTGATTTGGAAGAGCAAATTTATTTCCTAAAAACAAACATTGTGTTATTCTCAAGTCACTTAAATTCTTACCGTCCCAAACGATAGGATAATTTCGAACTAAAACCCCTTCAGAAGGTTTTTCGTGTACTGGTTCGCCCAATATGCGCAAACCTTGAATAGTCACGTGGCTTGTTTCAATCAAAATGCCATAGTTAGCACCACCTGTTACTTCCTTCTTGTCATTTGTTTCAATGTTAAAAGGCATCGTTGAAACAATTATAGGCATCTTACTCGGATTCCAATCGGTACTATCAGGTAAAATTTCCGCGCGAATAATTAAACGATTCTTTTTTGAAAATTTCCAATTAACAGGATTAAAAGCGGCTGTTTCAGATAAACCATACGTTCCCGCTGACAGATACACTTCAATAGTCCCTTCGCCAACCATTTTATTAACTCGTTTTGCTGCTTCGGGTAGTGATTTAACAGGATTGTCTTTTGTACCATCGGAATCATCTTTTCCTACATTTGGATTCACATATAAATGTATACCAATTTTTTTCTCACTCGTATTTTCTTGAGCAAATATATTTATGGAGGCCAGCAAAACAATTACTAGCCAAATACTTTTATTGATTTTCATATGTAGGTTTTAAAATAATTTTTCAGCTGGAGGAGTAGCGCCTACCAATCGTAAATAAACAGTAGTTTGCGCTCTATGATGAGTTTGGTGTTCAAAACACTTGTTTACTACTTGTGCTCTGTTCATATTAAATTGTCCAAACAATTTAATAGGCTCCGAAAGTTTTGCATTAGGATATTTTTTAATGGCATTAATAGCAAAATCATAGGAAGCCATTACTTTGGCGGTAACGCTTGCTTTGTTCTCATCACCGGATTTTTCTAAATCTCCTAAACCTACTGGCGGTTTCTCATCGGTTGCGGAACCCACAAACCCATATATCGCATCGCTCAAGTGTAAAACTTGACCTGAGAAAGAACGCATTTCTTTTGTTGGCTTAAAGGAATAGCCACTTTCAGGCATTGCATCCAGATATTCTTTAGTATACGCTTTGGCTCTTTCCCAGTCTTTAAGGATATCTACTGTTGTTGTTTGTGCATTTAAATTGCTCATAGATAAAAATACGGTCAGAAGTAATACAATCTTTTTCATGTTTCTTGTTTTTATAGTTTTTTACAAATTTACAATCATTAGTGTATATTTGTAACCAACAAATTAAATACCGGTAACCTGTAGGTTACTACAAATTATATGAGATATATAGAAAACCCTTATGATTGTCCTGTAACAAGAGCCATGTCCATTTTTGGCGGTAAATGGAAACCTATAATTTTAAATTGTATTGGCGAAAGTTCATTACGGTTCGGGAAATTAAACCAATTAATGCCTGCAATTTCAAACAAGGTGCTCTCTAATGAATTAAAAGAATTAGAAACATTAGGATTAATCGAAAGAAAAGAGTTTAAAGAAAGCCCGCAAAGAGTAGAATATTCTTTATCCGATTCGGGGAAAAGTTTGATGCCTGTTTTGCATGAAATCGCAAGCTGGGGTAATTCAAATCAAGCAAAAAAGATTGTTACGGAAATGGTTAAGTAGAAAATCTCATCTATAAATTACGTTAAACAAATTCTTTAAAATTTCAATCCCTGAAAAATCAGGAGCTACTAATTTCTGTACATAAAAAAGCCCGACATTGTTGTCAGGCTTTACAGTTCCCTTTCTAAGAAAAAAGCCTATATAAATTTAAAGCGACTTTAAATAATCGATACTTTTTTTCAATGCTATTTCAGGTGATTGTACCATATCTTGTTCCACGAAGAAATGCTCCACACCATTTTGTTTTGCCGCAGTAAGTATTGTAGGCAAATCTAGCACACCTTCACCACACGAAGTCATGTATGGAAAAAGACTAATCCATTGTGATGCATCGCCACCATCTCCTGCAAATCTTTTTGCTTCTTTCATGTCTTTTATATGGACCATTTTATACCTGTCTTTGTGCTTTTTAAATAATTCAACGGGATCTGCTCCGCCGGCTATTGTCCAATAAAGATCCATTTCAAAATAAACCAAGCTAGGGTCAGTTTGGTCAAAAATAATATTTAACGGCATTACGCCATTCACATTGTTTAAACCATAACCATGATTGTGATAGGCAAAACGAATTCCTTCTTTCTTGGCTTCAGCACCAATCGAGTTGAATTTTTCTGCTACTCGTTTATAATCGTCCAAGTTTTTTCTTTCAGCATCAGGAATGGAAGGTAGTACCACATATTTTGCACCGATTAAATTAGCGGCTTCCGCCAATGGGCCCATATTATTTGATAGTGTATCTAAATCAGTATGCATGGCAGGAATACTAATGCCATTTGATTTTGCTGCTTTAAAAAAATCAGCAGCAGTTTTGTTGAAGAAGCCGCTCCCTTTGAATCCTAGTTGGGGTGTAACAGCATTCCATGAAGCTTTTGCTTTTTCAGTGCTGAATTCATAAGGACCAAAACATTCCACTTCTTTGTATCCCATTTTAGCTAACATAGCAAAAGCACCATCAAAGTCATTCTCTAACATTTTTGGGATAGAGAATAAACCTAAGCCTGCTTTATTGATTAATGGAGTTTTGGCAAACAGTTCATTTGCGTTTACTAAAGTGGCCACAGAAAACAGGGCAGTACTTTGAAGAAATTGACGACGTTTCATAGTAAATAATTTAGAACCTCTAATTTATTCAATTATTTGGTAATAAAAATTATTTTATATAAAAGTGATGTCTTTTTTAGAAATTTAAAAATCAGGAATCACTAATTTCTGTGCATAAAAAAAGCCCGACATTGCTGTAAAGTCTATAAAATTCAAAATATAATAAATTATGCAATCCTATTTCGGACATTTTTTTTATTTAGTAATATTTGTCATTTTGTTCTTGTCCACCTCGACAACATCTAGGGATGTGAATTTTGACAGTCCTGATTTTATTTATGGTAAAAATAGGTGAAGAAATAAACAATGAAGTATATAGGAATCTATGAATACATTTTACTTTGTATTAAGAACAAAAATCAATAGGATTAAACAAGTTATTACCTAGACCAAAAGGGACTAATTTTAAATATTGCAATCTTCCTATAATAATTGCAGGATGCGTTTTGAATTTTTTAGCATATTCAACAACATCCTTTTCTGTTAAAATAGGGTTATTGGTTATTTCATTTTCTTGCTCTTTATTCAATAGTAAATCTGCCGAAAATATATCTGCTTCATTTTCATAAATTTGGTTTTCTCCATCATATTCAATATTTTCAATTGAAATATATTTTTTACCGTGAAGCAAAATATGCCCAATTTCATGAAAAAAGGTAAACCAAAAGATATCATTTCTTCTGTAACGACCACTTAGTTGTACTAAAGGAACATCATTTAACCATCTTGTAGAACCATGAATTGGTGCTTTTGGCAAACAAGGTGTGTGAACCACTTTTACACCAGCATAGCTACACAATACTTGTATCTGACTAAAAAAATCAGTTGGTTGCGATGCCATAATTGCTTTTAATTTTGGCAAAATTTCAGTTAATTTCTTTTTGTCAAATTCTGGAATAGTAAAAGCATCCGCTTGAATTTCTCCTTGTCTTAACCAAGCTGCAATAGCTCCAGCGTTTTCATTTTCTTTTAATGAGATTCTAAAATTGACTAATAATTTTTGATTATGATAAAAATCATAATATCCTTTAGTATTAGAAACTTCAAAATATTCAAATAAATTAATAACCTTTTCTTCTTTTTTTGTGGTTGGTTCAACCCAACCCAATGAAGCCATTTTAGCATAAGGAAAAGTTTTTGACCATTCTATACCTTCTTCTATTGTTTTTTGATATTCAATTCGTGCTAAATATTCATCATAAGTTCTTTGTCTGTTAATCCAAAAATGAGAAGGAATTTTTAATACTTGTTCAAATAAAATTCCCATTTCAGGCGTAATGCTACTTTTTCCATTCAAAACATCTGAAATTGTTTTTTCAGGTTTTCCAGTTCTCACTGCAAATTCTTTTGCTCCCATTTCTTTTTCAGTTAGAATTTCTGATAAAGTTGTTCCGGGATGTGAAACTGTTTGAGGATAATATTGGGTAATTGTTGCCATTTGTTTTTTTGTTAGTGATAATCTTCAATTTCAATTATTTCAACTCCTTTTATCTCTATCCAGAGATATTGACCGTCCTCATTGGTAGGGATTGGGTCTTCGTGAGGCTCAAAAATTAATCTATAAGGATGGACTAAATTACAAGCCCATTGTCCTTTTCTGTTCCCAACTAATTCATGGTAATTGCCAGGTAAATTTCTAACATCTTCTAAAGTTTGTGCTGCTGTTAAATCATCAAGTCGCTGTTTGAAGAGTCCAGCTTCTCGTTTTCCAAGTTTATTTTCTGCTAATCGGTCGTCATTAGCATACTTTCTTAATTTGTTATCATCAAACGTAATTTTCATGCAAATATATATTTTTTTGTTAACAGAAAGTGTTAATAAAAATTATTTTTTTGTTAATGCTTATTTTGTAAATACTTTTAAAAGTAAATTACAAATCTCTTTTATAGGATTAATCTTAAAACAAATATATGTAAAAATTGTAGAGGAGAAAGTAGAGGTATTTAGTAAAAACAAAAAAGCCTCTACATCACTGTAAAGGCTTTCTGCAATTAGCTCCCTCTCTTGGGCTCGAACCAAGGACCCTCTGATTAACAGTCAGATGCTCTAACCAACTGAGCTAAGAAGGAAACTGTATATTTTTATTCTGATAATGAATGAACGTTTTTGTGTACTTATTGGTGAAGTGTGTTTCACTTGTAAAGCGGTGCAAAGATAGGGCTTAATTTGATTTCCGCAAGCAAAAATTAAAAAAAAATTAATTTTTTTTACTTCCCTACAATTGACTTGTAAATGTCGTTTCCGTTAGCGAATAACAACAGTGTTATAAGTAATACGAAACCAACCATTTGCGCATTCTCTAAGAATTTATCACTTGGTTTTTTACCGCTGATGATTTCATATAATAAAAACATTACATGCCCACCATCAAGTGCTGGAATAGGCAATAAGTTCATTACACCAAGCATAATTGATAACAAAGCAGTGATGTTCCAGAAAACTTCCCAGCTCCAAGTATTAGGAAAAATGTCAAATATCGCTTTAAAACCACCTACTTGTTTGTAAGCACCAGTACTTGGACTAAAAATCATTTTCAATTGTTTTCCGTACCCTACTAATTGATTTTTTCCTTTCTCTAATCCTACAGGGATTGATTCCAGTAAACTAAATTCCTGTTTGCTGATTTTGTAGTATCCTAGTTTTTCTAATGATTCCATTCCTAAGCTTCCGATACCAATTCCTAATGTTGCATCTTTAGAAACAATAACTTGTAACGGAACTTGTTTTTCATCTCTTAAAACAACAGCCGAAATAGTTTTGTTTTTATTCTTTTCTAAAACGGAAGTTACTTGATCATAATACCTGGTTGGTACTCCATTTAAAGACAAAATAATATCTTTTGGCTGTAAATTAGTATTCAATGATCCTTCAGAAATTGAAGTTATGGCAAAAGGTTTTCTAATCGAAACTAAAGATCCTTTTTCTAATTTAGACAATTGATCCACAAAATCAACCGGTATTTTTATAATTTGCTCTATTCCATTTCTTTCAATCAAGACTTGTTTGGCCATGATGATTTTTATATTCATTTCATTGTCAAACTTGATGATTTTTTCACCATCAATAGCAATGATTTTATCTCCGGTTTGAAAACCTGCTTTATTCATCACGGTATTCTCAATCAAAAGACCGTCTTTCAAATCTTCATTCGCAATATAGGTATCGCCATAAGCAAATGCCATTCCGATATATATAATGAAAGCCAAAATGAAATTCACCGTAACACCACCTAACATAATAATCAAACGTTGCCAAGCCGGTTTAGAACGAAATTCCCATGGTTGCGGTGGCAAAGCCATTTGTTCCTTGTCCATACTTTCGTCAATCATTCCGGAAATTTTCACATAACCGCCCAAAGGCAACCAACCGATACCGTATTCAGTTTCGCCAATTTTCTTTTTTATAAGGGAATATTTAACGTCAAAAAACAAGTAGAATTTTTCGACTCTGGTCTTAAACAGTTTAGCAGGAATAAAATGTCCTAATTCGTGAAGTATAATAAGTAATGATAAGCTCAATAAAAATTGAGAAAGCTTGATAACTATGTCCATTTTTTAATTTTAGTTCTTTTACAACTCACAAAAGTAAGGTTTTCTATTTGTTTAATTTGCAAATATTGTTCCATACCGTTTTAAATGTTTGTTAATTAATAGAAATTCGATCGCTCCTTTCGCTCCTGTGCCTTAACTTTACTTTTCCAAAAAGGATATTTTCTTTATCTTCACTTAAATTATATTAAAATCAAAAGTATGCCATCTCTATTATTTTCACCACTCCAAATAAAAAGCATCACGCTCAAAAATAGAATTACAATTTCACCTATGTGCCAATATTCTGCTCAAGATGGCTTTGCCAATGACTGGCATCTCGTACATCTGGGAAGTCGCTCCACCGGCGGATCAGGATTAATCATTCAGGAAGCGACTGCAGTTTCTCCCGAAGGCCGAATTTCTCCGGGTGATTTAGGACTTTGGAAAGACGAACAAATCGAAAAAATGCAGCAGATCAATCAATTTATTATCAGTCAGAAATCCGTTCCCGGAATCCAATTGGCGCATGCCGGAAGAAAAGCAAGCGCTGCGGCACCTTGGGAAGGAGGTAGAAAATTAGACGAAACCCAAGACGGGTGGGATACTGTAGCGCCAAGTGCTGTTGCCTATCATGACAACGAAAAAACACCTATTGCATTAGATAAAACGGGAATTCAAAAAGTAATTTCCGACTTTAAATCAGCCACAAAAAGAGCGGTTCAAGCAGGTTTTCAAGTACTGGAAATTCATGCGGCGCACGGGTATTTGTTGCATCAGTTTCTTTCGCCTTTGTCTAATTTTAGAACTGACGAATACGGTGGAAGTTTCGAAAACCGAATCCGTTTGACACTTGATCTAGTCGAATCCGTTCAATCAGAATGGCCGGAAAACTTGCCTTTATTCGTTAGAATTTCAGCTACAGACTGGGCAGAAGGTGGATGGAATGCCGAGGAATCCGTGCAACTTTCGAAAATATTAAAAGAAAAAGGAGTGGATTTAATTGATGTTTCTTCGGGAGGATTAGTTTCACACCAACAAATTCCGTTGGGTCCAAATTACCAAGTTCCTTTTGCAGAAAGCATAAAAAAGGAAACCGGAATGATGACTGGCGCAGTTGGTTTAATTACCGAAGCCGCCCAAGCCGAGGAAATTGTTGCTTCAGGTAAAGCAGATTTAGTGTTATTTGCCAGAGAGTCACTTAGAAATCCAAATTTAGGATTGAAATTTGCCGAGGAACTTCACGCGGATATCCAATGGCCTAAACAATACGAAAGAGCAAAAAAGTAAGATTTTGAAACATATAAGTCATATAAGTTTTTTTTTAGGTGATACATTTTTTGAATCCTATAAGGTCAAATTAGTTTTACTTTTGGAAAATATAAAAACAGTATTAATAAGTAAGTCAGTTGACTTATATGTTTAAAATAACAAGTCTCTTTCTCTATTTTGAAAAGAAAAGATGTGAGAAGAACTTTATTACTCATTTAAATTTTAAAAACTTTGATGGCTTATATGTTTAAAAAAGAACTCGCCATTAATTTGAAAAACACGATATGCAAAAAATAAAAACTGCTTTGCTTTCCTACGGAATGTCCGGAAAAGTATTTCATGCTCCTTTTTTAAATTTTCATCCCGGATTTGAACTCCTTGGTTCTTGGGAACGAAGTAAAAAATTAATTCATCAGGATTATCCTTCGGTGAAAAGTTACGCCACGATAGAAGAGTTATTGCAAGATGATGTTGATTTAGTGGTAGTCAATACGCCCGTAGATACACATTACGAATATGCCAAAAAAGTTTTATTGGCAGGAAAACATGCTTTAGTCGAAAAAGCATTTACCACAACCGTTGCCCAAGCACAGGAATTAGCGGCTTTGGCCAAAGAAAAAGGATTGAAACTGTCTGTTTTCCAAAATAGGAGATGGGACAGTGATTTCAAAACCGTACAGAAAATCATTTCAGATAATGTCCTTGGCGAAATTGTGGAAGCCGAATTCCATTTTGATCGCTACAATCCGATTTTAAGTCCAAAACAACACAAAGAAACGGCGAATTCGGGTGCTGGAATTCTGAAGGATTTAGGACCACATTTAATTGATCAGGCATTGTGTTTGTTTGGTTTGCCTCAATCGGTTTTTGCGGACATTCGCATCACAAGGGAACATTCTTTGGTAGATGATTATATTGATATTTTACTGTATTATTCCCATTTCCGTGTCCGATTAAAAGCAGGTTTTTTTGTTCGTGAAGCCATTCCGTCTTTTGTGGTGCATGGCAAGAAAGGTTCTTTCCTAAAAGCGCGTGGCGATGTACAGGAAGACGAATTAAAACTAGGAATGAAACCGAAATTGGATACTTGGGGAACTGAATCTTCAGATAAAAAAGGGTTTTTACACACGGAAATAAATGGTGAAATTATAAAAGAATATATCCCAACACTTCAGGGGAATTATTATTACTTTTTTGACGGCGTTTATAATTCAATTACACAGGATGCAATAGAACCGGTAACGGCACAAGATGGTGTTCATGTGATGCAAATTATTGAAGCCGCTATTCAAAGCAGTGCCCAGAAAAAAGCAGTTGATTTGTAAAATCAACCACGAATTCGCAAATTTTATTTCTTTTTTTAAAATTTGCGAATTCGCAGTGATTAATTTTATAGGATTATTTTGTATTTTTTATAAACAATAACGATGTATTTTTTTTCTTATGTGTTGTTTTGACGCAACCAATCATTGCTTTTTGTAATTTTGATAAATTAAATTTCAAAATCCAATTATCTTGATAGACTTAAATTTTATATCCCGATTTAGAACCAAAGCAAAATTCAAAAAAACATATAAAGACGCTAAGATTTCCTATTTGAACAGAACGCGTTGGGCAGTTTCTATGTTTTATTTTGCAATGGGTTTGTGTTTTGCTACTTGGGCAAGCCGAATTCCGGATATTAAAACCGCATTACAATTAAGTGAAGGTGATTTAGGCAGTATTTTATTTGCACTCCCATTAGGGCAATTGGTAGTGATGCCTTTTTCCGGTAAATTGGTCACCCGTTTTGGAAGCCACCGTATTCTGATAGCATCCTTGCTTTTTTATGTATTATGTTTGACTAATTTGGGCTTGGCTGTTGAGGCTTGGCAACTGTCATTAGGCTTGTTTTTATTTGGGATTTTTGGTAATTTATCGAATATTGCCGTCAATACACAAGGTGTTTATACCGAAGTTCTTTTCAAAAAAACCATCATGTCCTCTTTTCATGGAATGTGGAGCTTTGCCGGATTCACGGGAGCTTTAGTAGGTTTAGCGATGTTGGCTTTAGAACTTAATCCATACCAACATTTTTTAATCGTTGCGGGAATCGTGCTTTTGATGATTGCTTTTAATTATAAATTTTTAATAAAAGCGAAGGAAACAATCAAAGCCGAAAAGAAAAAACTTTTCTCAAAACCGGACAGTGCCTTAATTTGGCTTGGCATCATTGGTTTTTGTTGCATGGCAAGTGAAGGAGTTATGTTTGACTGGAGCGGCGTTTATTTCAAAGATGTTATCAAAGCACCTGGACCATTAGTGATTTTGGGATACACTTCCTTTATGATTATGATGGCGGGCGGACGTTTCTTAGGAGATGGTTTAATTCGCAAATTTGGTCGGAAAACAGTCTTGCAAATCAGTGGAGTCATGATTTCGGCGGGACTTTTTACAGCGGTATTTTTCCCGTTTGTAATACCCGCAACTATTGCGTTTATGTTTGTTGGTTTGGGAGTTTCCACGATAGTACCTACCGTTTATAGCGTTGCCGGAAAAAATCCAAACGTTTCTCCCAGCGTAGCGTTAACCACCGTTTCAAGTGTCAGTTTTCTGGGTTTTCTTATGGGACCGCCTATTATCGGTTACATCGCCGAGTTGTCAAGCCTTAGATTCTCTTTTGCTTTCATCGGTATTTTTGGAATTCTAATTGCATTAATGGTTTCCCGAATTAAAGCAATCGCATAAATATAAATTTTAGGAGCACTGCATTTTGTTTCCATAACAACACATCTTCCCGCTGTGCGCAGTATCTTTTTTTAAACGCAACCTAATTTATATTCCAAACCAGGAATGAATTCAAAGCGTTTATAAAAAAGGATACTTGCTTCCATCGGGGCTAGTCAGTGCTTTTCATTTTATAAGAAAATTTTTATTTAAAAATCGATTGTTTATTATTTTTTTTGTATATTTAACATTATTATTCTTTCAATAAAGAATGTATAAAACAGCAGAAATTTCAAATACCACTTTTTTTATAAGTATTCCTACTGGGATTTAAGTCCCATTTTTTTCCAAAATCCATTTTTAATTATTTTCAAGTTGTTGTCCCATTTCGGATGACGCTTCCTATGCTTTTTGTTCAACCGTTAAAGGAATTTCAACGGTTGGACTTCTCGCTGGGAATAATAAAAAAAATCCTCTCAATCGCAATTTTTAGTGAATGTAAACCACCATCATAATTTGAATATATGAATAAATTTTACTTGGGTTTTTTCTTTTTCGTTCAAACAGGATGCGTTATAGCACAAAATAATACGGGATTTTTCGGTAAAGTTATCGAGTCCAAAACGCAAAATCCGTTAGGTTTTGTAGTCGTCAGTGTTCAAAATACTACTTTGATGCAACTCACTAAAACCGATGGTAATTTTAGTTTTGATACCGTTCCCACAGGAAATATACTGCTGCTTATTCACAGCCAGGGTTTCAACGATGCCTTGTATCCTATAGAAATTACCCAAGGAAAAATGCTGGATTTAGGAACCATAACTTTAGAAGAAGACCAATCCACTGAACAACAAAATAGCATCATCACACTTATCGACAGTGATTTCAGCGATGACAACAGCAGTTCCGAAAGCACTTCCGGACTCTTACAATCCTCCCGAGATGCTTTTCTGCAAGCCGCTGCTTTCAACTGGGGACAAGCCCGTTTTAGAGTTCGCGGATTAGATAGCGAGCATTCCACAATGATGATCAATGGCGTTTCCATGAATAAAATTTATGATGGAAGACCGCAATGGGGTGAATGGGGCGGATTGAATGACGCGCT
This sequence comes from Flavobacterium yafengii, assembly GCF_030010375.1. Classification (GTDB taxonomy): domain Bacteria; phylum Bacteroidota; class Bacteroidia; order Flavobacteriales; family Flavobacteriaceae; genus Flavobacterium; species Flavobacterium yafengii. The sequence continues at coordinate 603,324 of NZ_JASCRY010000001.1, forward strand.
CCGCAATCAGGAATTCACACTGGGAACTGCCCCTTCGGATTATACGTTTGGCGGGATTTTGGGTACTCAAGAAATCAACACACGGGCTTCTATTTACAGACCCGGTTCCCGAATCTCATTTTCATCAACCAATACCAATTACAATTGGCGTACGATGGCAACCCATGCTTCCGGAATGAATTCCCGTGGCTGGGCTTTTGTGGTTTCGGCAGGGAAACGCTGGGCGCAAGAAGCGTACTTTGAAGGGACAAATTATGATGCGAATTCCTTTTTTATAAGTCTCGAAAAAAAATTAAGCGAGAAGCATTCGTTGAATTTGACGGCAATGTACACGCCCAATTCGAGAGCAAAAAATTCCCCAAACACAGCCGAAGTTACACAATTGAAGAACGTAAAATACAATTCCTATTGGGGTTATCAAGACGGTGAAAAGAGAAATGCCCACATAAAAACCATTGAAGAACCCACGATTATGCTGAATCATTATTTTAAAATCAATGATAAAACCAATCTGAATTCGAGTGTGACGTATCAATTTGGAAAAATTGCCAACAGCAACATCGATTATCAAAATGCGAATAGTCCAGACCCCACGTATTACAGAAAAATGCCCAGTTATTACAGCTCGATTTACGCACCGGATAACGGAGAATTCTCGGGAGCATTTACTCCGGATTATGAAAATGCAGCCAAAAGTAAAACAGAATTTTTAGCCCATTCGCAAATCGATTGGACGGCTTTGTACCAAGCCAATCAAAATCCAGTTTTGGATGCTAATGGAACAATTACGGGATATGAACCTACAAAAAGTAAGTATGTATTATACGAAGATCAAGTAGAAGACCAAATGGCAGTTGCCACAACAAATTTGACTGCGCAACTATCCGAAAATATTTTCATGAATGCCGGAGCATCATTCAAAAAATTGAAATCGCATAATTCTCAAAAATTGTTGGACTTGCTTGGCGGTTCCTATTTTGAGGATATCGATGCTTTTTACAGCGGGAATCAATCCCAGTCTGATTTGAATCATCTAAACCGTCAAGTAGTTGTTGGGGATACGTACGGATACAATTATAATTATTTTGCCAATACTTTAGAGGCTTTCACCCAATTTAAATTCACCTACAATAAAGTGGATTTTTATCTGGCCCAGAATTTTTCAAGTGCCAATTATCAAAGGGAAGGTTTGTATAAAAACGGAATTTACGAAACGAATTCCTTCGGGAAAAGTGAGAAAGTTGCGTTTGAAAACTTTGGCTTCAAAGCCGGATTCAATTTGAAAATCTCTGGAAAACAGTTGTTCACATTTAATGCAGCACATTTGACCAAAGCACCTTCTCTGAGAAATACGTTTGCAAATTCCCGATTGAATAATGCAATTGTAGATGGACTCGAAAGTGAAAATATCAGCAGTTTGGACGCTAGTTATGTGTATCGCTCCCCAAAACTGAAAGCCCGACTGACGGCTTATTATGCGTTAATTAAAAATGCGACTCAAATTTCTTTCTTTTATGCCGAAGGAATTTTTGATGACGGCGCGGGTTATTTAAACACCGATGCTTTTGTGAGCCAGACGTTAACGCAATTGAACAAGAAGAATATGGGTGCAGAATTCAGTTTGGAATACCAATTAAGCCAAACGTTTAAAACTACTTTTTCGGCGGCTTTTGGGGAATATACGTATGACAGTAATCCACATGTAACGTTGACAAACGATGCCGTAGCTTCATTGGAAAACACCAGTCCGGTTTTTGTTTTTGGAACGGCTGCACTCAAAAATTACAAACAAGCGGGAATGCCACAGCGCGCGTATTCCGTGGGAATTGAATATCGAGATCCAAAATATTGGTGGATTAGTGCCAATGTAAATTACCTCACCAATAGTTACATTGATATTTCACCCATTTCCAGAACCGAAATATTTTATAAAAATCCTGCAAGCGGTTTTAATTTTCCGGAGGCGACAGAGGAAAGAGCCGCAGTATTATTAAAACAAGAAAAATTTGACCCAACGATGTTGCTCAATCTTGTGGGTGGAAAATCATGGCGCATTTATGGAAAGAATGTTGGGATTTTTGCCAGCATCAATAATGTGCTTGATGTTACTTATAAAACGGGCGGTTACCAACAAGCCCGAAATGCTAATTTCAGACAAATTAATCAGGATGTTTCCAGTGGCACGCCTTCTTTTGGACCAAAATATTTCTACGGATACGGCAGAACGTATTTCGTAAATCTTTATATCAATCTTTAAATTAAAGCACATGAAATCAACATTCTGCAAATTATTTTTACTGTTGACAATTACTTTCAGCAGTTGTGTAACAGATGAGGTTGCCGCTCCAAAACTCATTTGTACGCAACCGGATTTAATTCCTAATACAATGGTAAGCGAAGTTCATGCGGTTGCTAATGCGATTGTAACCCAGTATAAATACGATGACATTATCGAGGCGTATGTGGTTTCCAGTGATGAATCGGGGAATTTTTTCAAGTCGATTTCCTTTCAGACTTTGGCAACAGCCACAACACCTGCGATAGGATTTAGTGTTCCTGTGGATGCTACAAATTTGTACATTGATTATCGACTGGGCAATAAAGTATACATAAAGTTGAAAGATCAATACACGGATATTTCGTTTGGCGGGATGCGCATAGGAAGCATTTTTGTGAATTCCTATAATGAAGGCGGAGTAGGGCGACTTTCTCAAAATGAGTATAAAAAAGTGCTGAACGCGTCTTGTACGAATGTAAAGGAAGAGCTTTTGGTTCGGTCTCTGACTATGTCAGAACTGCTGAACGATTCTAATTTGAATACGTTGGTTGAGTTGTCTGATGTTCAGTTTTCAGCTGCCGCAATAGGGCGTCATTATTTTGAAGAAACGAATAATGTTGGCGGTGCGACAAATTGGAGTTTGGTGGATAAACTAGGGAATCAAGTGTATTTTAGAACAAGCAGTTTTTCTGATTTTGCGACTAAATTAGTCCCTAATGGAAGTGGAAAAGTAAGAGGAATTTTGACGAAATACGGAAGTGATTACCAATTATTGGCGCGTTCCGAAAAAGATGTAGTAATGACTGGAACAAGAGCAACTCCTTTTTTCTCTCAAGATTTTGAAACGGTAGAAAACAATGTTAAATTAAATCTTTCCGGCTGGGCGAATATGGTCCAAAAAGGAACGCTTTTCTGGAAAGGCACTGTTTATTCCGGAAACGGTTATGCCGAATTTAATATTACAGGAACCAAAGTCGTTTCGAATGTGGCTTGGTTGATTTCGCCAAAAATAGATATGGAGGTTCACACGAAAGAAGTCTTGACTTTTAGAACGGCTCAGCATCACTTAGATGTTGATTCCCAATTAAATTCTTTGGAAATGTATGTCTCCAGTAATTTTGACGGGTTGAATATTACTACCGCAACTTGGACTCCGTTAGTTGTTAATTTACCCAAACAAGCTACGCCTTGGTATCAATTTGTAGGAAGCGGCGCTGTAGATTTATCTTCGTACAAAGGTAAAATCAACATTGCTTTTAAATATACGGGTTCCGGTAAAAATCTGGCTTTGGATGGTGCTTTTCAAGTAGATGATGTTCAGGTTTTTGGAGACAAATAATTTTTATTAAAGGCTTTGCTTGAATTACTATATTTGCAGCCTTAACATTTAAATTAAATTATGAAATCTACCTTATTAGCCCTAATTTCTTTATTATTTGTTTCTTGTTTATCAGATAACGAAGCATCTAAACCTGTTGATTACACCGTTCAAAACGAAAAAGAAATCGTGGATTACATTGCGAAAAATAAATTGACTGCCACAAAAACTGATTCAGGTTTGTATTACGTGGTTAATGAAGCGGGAACTGGCGCTCAACCAATCTCTTCATCTAATGTAACAGTGGCGTACAAAGGATATTTTACTAATGGAAATGTTTTTGATGAAAGTAAACCGGAAGGAATTTCTTTTGGATTAAATCAAGTAATAAAAGGTTGGACAGAAGGCATTCCTTATTTTAAAGAAGGTGGAAACGGAGTTCTTTTAATTCCTTCTCATCTGGGTTATGGAAGCAACGGTAGCGGACCGATTCCAGGAGGCTCTGTTCTTATTTTCGATGTCAAACTGATTAAAGTAAATTAGTTTAAGGCTATGATAAAATCAAAAAAGGCTGTCTTTTCGGACAGCCTTTTTTGGTTATTTACTTTTTGATTTCGACTATGCTTATGGCATAACCTCCACCCGGAGCACTGAGTTGAGCCAGTTTCGATTTGTTGGTCACCGTCATTTTACGAATCGTATACGCTTGCGGATTGGTTTTATAATGAGCGTCTTTTGCATCTGCATAAATCGTGGCTACATATTTTTTTCCCTTTTCCAAGAAATCAAATTTGATCGTTGAGGTACGAGAAGCATCGCCATTTACATTACCAATAAACCAGTTGTTCGTCACTTTTGCTTTACGCGCAACGGTAACATATTGTCCTGGTTCAGCTTCAAGGTATTTACTGTCCGTCCAATCTACTGCTACATCTTTGATAAATTGAAAAGCATCTGGAAAACGATCATAATTTTCAGGTGTATCGGCTGCCATTTGTAAGGGACTGTACATTGTTACGTACAATGCCAATTGATTAGCAATTGTACTGTTGACATGGGAATTATTATCCGGATTCAATTTACTTAAATCCATTTCAAAAATCCCAGGAGTATAATCCATCGGTCCGCCTACTAAACGTGTAAAAGGCAATACCGTTACGTGGTTTGGTTTAGAACCGCCAAAAGCTTGATATTCTGTTCCTCTTGCTGCTTCGTTACCAATTAAGTTTGGATACGTTCTGGAAATTCCCGTTGGACGAACCGCCTCGTGTGCATTCAACATAATTTTATATTCGGCTGCTTTTTCTAAAGCATATTGATAATGATTATTCATAAATTGGTTATAATGATTTCCACCGTTTTCAATGATAGAACCTACATAACCACTTTTTACGGCATCATATCCATTGTCTTTCATAAACTGATAGGCCTTATCCATGTGACGTTCGTAGTTGCGTACCGAACCCGAAGTTTCATGGTGCATAATCATTTTAACACCTTTTGATTTGGCATATTCATGCAATCCTTTGACATCAAAATCCGGATATGGAGTCAGAAAATCAAAAACATAATCTTTGGAGTGACCAAACCAGTCTTCCCAACCTTCATTCCAGCCTTCGACCAAAACCGCATCAAAACCGTGTTTAGCTGCAAAATCAATGTATTTTTTCACATTGGTATTATTTGCACCATGTTTTCCATTAGGTTTCGCTTTTGAAAAATCAGTTACGCCAAGTTGAACTGTTGGAAATTCATCCGTGTATGCCCAAGAGCTTTTTCCGGTGATCATTTCCCACCAAACACCCACATATTTAACGGGTTTTATCCATGATGTATCTTCAATTTTGCTAGGGTCATTCAAGTTCAATGTCATTTTTGAAGCCAAAATTTCTCTTGCATCATCACTAACAATTATGGTACGCCAAGGCGAATGATTAGGAGCCTGCATATATCCTTTGTCGCCTTTGGCATCTGGTGTCAACCAAGATTCAAAGACCATGTTTTTATCATCCAGATTCAAATGCATGCATGAATAGTCAATTAATGCCGCTTCGTGTAAATTGATATACAATCCGTCCGCTGTTTTTAGCATTAGCGAAGTTTGAACTCCTGTTGTAGAAAATGACTTTTGAGAAACATTAGCAGTAGTTGCTTTTTCTGATAATCCTCTAATTTCAGATAATTTTGAGGTAGTATAATCATATTCTTGGGTATCATAATCACCAGGAATCCAAAACGCAGTATGATCACCTGTCATGGCAAACTGGGTTTTTTCTTCTTTGATTACAAAATAAGTAAGGTTTTTTTGCGAAGGAAATTCATAGCGAAATCCTAAACCATCGTCAAACAAACGGAAACGAATCACAATCTGTCTATCGGTTTCTTTCTGATTTAAGGTTACTGCTAATTCGTTATAATGATTGCGAATGGAGGCTACTTCTCCCCAAACTGGTTTCCAGTTTTCATCAAAAGTTGCTGTTTTGGTATCAACAACAGTAAAATCATTTAACAGTGATTTTTTATCATTTTTTAACTCAAGACCCAATTTACTTGGTTTTACAACGGCTTTATTTTTGTAATTTAAACTGTAACTTGGAGTTCCGTCATTTTGTAAGGAGAACTCCATTACAAATTTTCCATTTGGTGATTTTAACTGCTGCGATTTTGCAGGGCTAAAAAACGCGAGCCATATTAGGGCTGTGAAAAGAAATTGCTTCATTTTTTAAATAGAATTTGATAAATTAATTTTTCAGGTTTGGTAATAGATTGTGATCAACATGATTTTCACGAAATCGATTTATTGAAAAACCCAGAGTTTTCCATATTTCGAGAAAGTAAAAGTAAACGCTTTACACACTACATATTTTCATCATTCTAAAAAAGTAGATTGTATTTTTCTTTTTTACATGCAATATACTGAATAACTGTGTATTGTGTAAATTTATTGTTTAAAAAAAGTGGTAGATTTATAATAAAAAAGAGGTCTTTGAGATTGTTTTAATCCTAAAGATCTTCTTGAAAAACAGAATTTTTCTATTTTAAATTGGTTCCAATCCGCATTACTTTAGCCTCAAAATCTTCTCGTGGACCTGCTGCTTTGTTTTTGAGTTGTGAGCGGTAATTGTAAATCGTAGATACCGAATACCGAAGAAAAGTCGAAATTTTTGCGCTGTCTTTGATGCCCAAACGAATCAGTGCAAAAATCCGTAGTTCCGTATTCAGCAATTCGACTTCCTTCAATTGTATTGCTTCGTCGTCAATCAACAAAGCGCTGAATTCTGGTATGAAATTAGGGAACAGTTGCAGGAACGTCTTGTCGAAATTCGTGAGAAATGCTGCGAGTTCATTTTCGACAAATTGGTTTGATTTTACAGCACCAATCAGGTCATTCATTTTTCCCGTTGTTGCCATGACATTCAATTTTCGGCGGTATTCGTCTAATTTACCAATGTAATCTGAACACTGATCCATGTAACGACCAATGTATATTTCTTTCAAAAGATTGGCTTCGGTCAGCGTATAATTAGTCTCATTCAATTTTTCATTGAAAGTATTTAATTCTTTATTCAGTTCCGAAAGCTTGCAGTTTGCTAAACTTAAATCCTGCTTTGCTTTAGACAATTTTTTCATTTGCTTAAAAAGTAAAAAAAGCACCGCCAACAGGAATACGGATAATATACTGGCACTTATTAAAAACAGTACCAACTGAAATCGATTGGTTTCATTTTGTTTTTGATACGCCTCGTTGATAATGGGCAACATCTTCGATATTTCATAGGTTCGTAAGCGCGCATTACAAAAAAGGGCGTCTTCAAGCGAGCGTTTTATGTATTTGTAAGCGCGGTCAATATCTCCGTTTTCATACATTAGAAAAGCCAACGAACGCAACGAAATGTATTCTTTTTTGGCCAATTGCAAATCGGAAATAGCCGAAATAGTCAACCATTTTTTCTCCTGCTCAGCATCTTTTTTTTGGCGATATGCCTGCGAAATAATGTAGGCAATCACCGCTCGATCATCACTGTTGTGGGCAATTTTTGGGAAATAGTTTAGTAATAAAACCAGTGTTTCCTTGTGGTTTCCAGTATCAAGAAGGGTACTGGACTTTGCCATAATATAAGCACTTGATTGTGGTTTGTAGCAATTTAAGGAGGAATCACGGTACTTCTGGGTCAGTAAAACATACTTCTTTTTTTCCTGAAGCGAAGCCGCATAATCTGACATATAGCCATAAACGACGCTATTTACGGTAAAATAATAGCCTTTTAGTTCGGGCGAAGTAGTGATGTTGATTTGATTAAGAATATCGGTAGCTTCCTTGTACATCCCTAATGTTCCCATGATGGAAGCTAGATTTAATCGGGCGTGATTTAGCTTTCGGACATCGTTTAATTTTTCGGCAATTTGAAAACTTTTTCGGGCGTAAATCAACGCTGAATCCGACTGGTACGATTTATATTCCGCATACAATTTCCCATAGATATCGTATTTTTGAATATCGGCAGAAGTGTAGGAAAGCAGTTCCTTGAGTTTGTTTATTTCGCCTTCTTTTTTATTGGAATAAACAGCATAATCAGCTACCGTTTGATCCAATTCTTCCAGTAATTCCTCAGAATTATTTTGGGCAAAAAGAAAAACAGGAAACAAGAATGCAATAAGTACTGTCAAAAAGCGATTCATTCAAATGGGATTAAATAGGTGTAAAAATAATTAAAAATCCAAAGGAACTTCAAAAGTACGGTTTGCAAAAGCAAGAGTTTTCAAAATAACCTCAAATTTGCTAGTTTCTTTCGGTGCTTCTTTGGTCTAATATCTCGTCGGACCCAAAAACTATCAATATTCACGGCTTCTAATTTTTTATAAACCCATAACTAGATAAGTCCCTGACAAATCATTAAATTTGTAGCTTATTCAAAGACATGTTAGAAAAAGAAGTAATAAATTTCGAAAAAACGGCTATTGTTGGTATTGTAACTCAAAACCAAAGTGAAGAGAAACTAAAGGAGTATCTTGACGAATTAGAGTTTTTGACTTTTACCGCAGGCGGTGAAGTCGTGAAACGTTTTTCGCAAAAAATGGAACGCCCTAATCCCAAGACTTTTGTAGGAACTGGAAAAATTGAAGAGATTCATCTTTTTGTAAAAGAAAATGATATCTCGACTTTGGTATTTGATGATGAATTATCGCCTTCACAGCAAAAAAATATATCTAAAATCATAACGGAATGTAAAATTCTGGACAGAACGCACCTTATCCTTGATATTTTTGCGCAACGTGCCGAAACTTCGTACGCCAGAACGCAAGTAGAATTAGCGCAATGTCAATATTTATTACCAAGACTTTCCGGAATGTGGACGCACTTAGAACGTCAAAAAGGGGGAATTGGAATGCGTGGACCTGGGGAAACGGAGATTGAAACCGACAGACGTATTGTTCGTGACCGAATCGCATTATTGAAAGAAAAAATTAAAACCATCGACAAGCAAATGGGCGTGCAACGCGGGAATCGTGGTGCTATGGTTCGTGTGGCTTTGGTTGGATATACTAATGTTGGGAAATCAACATTGATGAATGCCGTTGGGAAAAGCGATGTTTTTGTAGAGAACAAACTTTTTGCTACGTTGGACACCACAGTTCGAAAAGTAGTCATCAAAAACCTGCCTTTCTTACTTTCGGATACCGTAGGATTTATCAGGAAATTGCCAACGCAACTGGTTGATTCTTTCAAAAGTACGCTGGATGAGGTTCGCGAAGCTGATTTGTTATTGCACGTAGTTGATATTTCGCATCCGGAATTTGAAGATCATATTGCATCCGTAAACCAAACCTTATTGGACATTAAGGCGAATGACAAACCGGTAATTATGGTTTTCAATAAAATCGATGCGTACAAGCATTTGACTATTGATGAAGATGATTTAATGACCGAAAAAACGCCAAGACATCACACGCTGGAAGAATGGAAATCGACTTGGATGAGTCGAGTAGGAGAGCAAAATGCGTTGTTTATTTCGGCTACAAACAAAGAAAATTTTGAGGAATTTAGAGAACGCGTTTACGAAGCCGTACGACACATTCACATCACCCGTTTTCCGTACAATAAGTTTTTATATCCGGATTATAAAGACGCGGTGGAGAAAGAAGACAAAGACGAGGAAGAAAACGAATAATTCTCTCTAAAACATAAAATAGACAATCCCTTTTGACATTCTCAAGAGGGATTTTTTTTGGGCATGTCCCAGCTTCCTCTGCGTTACAGCTGCGTCAGGCTGTTCGTTTCAATCTCCCGAAGAAAAATCGGGAGGATTTCCGCTACCATCCTTCATGCGGATTAACGATAACGACAATTAACAAATAAAAAGGCCATTTGATGATTTGTAAGATAAGTATTAAATTGTATATTTGAAGGTAATACGCTATGCAGTAGCGCCTATATATAAGTTGGCAGGCATTTTATCACAGAAAAAAATATGAAGAAAAAAATTCCATTACAAATTTTAAAAACATTAGTGCCATTTTTAAAAAAAGAGTCTTCAATGTTTGAAATCATACCTCAAAATCAATTTTTAATTAAGATTGTTGATAAAGACAAAAATTCCGATTTTCATTTCATAATCGAAGATTTTAAAAATGAATCTGCATTTTCTGTTTTAGTAAATCGTAAACCAGAAAGTGATTTAGCGACGAAAATTCATAGAAAATGGGTTAATGCAGATCTTTTAGAAAAAGAGTTTCAAAGTTGGCTAAATATCTTGGAAGATTACGATAATATAAAATCTATTTTTGACGATAATATTCTAGAAGCTTTTTCAAATGAGTATTATTCTGAATTTGAAATTATCGATGAAGATGCCGAAATAAATCCGCTAAAGATCAAGCAAATTCTATTATTAGATGAACATTTAGAAAAAATTCAAAATAATATTGAGAAATATAAGACCGATATAAATGAGGTTGAGATTGACGATATTATATGTGAAGTAATTGAATTGAGAGAAAACTTAACCAAAAAATCAAAAAAATGGGTAATTAAGAAATTATCAGTGGTTTGGGCAAAAATATCGAAACAAGGACCAGTTTTGATAAAGGAGTTTTTATCGGAAGGAAGCAAATACCTAATAAAAGAAAGTGTGAAATTTATATTTGAAAAAGGAATTGACTTATTGCATTAAATAAAAAAACGTCCGCAACAGCTACTACAACGGATTTGGGCAATAGGCTTAATGGAAAGTTGGTTTTGTATTTGGGATGACTTGCTTTGCCTGTTCGGTATCGCTCAGGTGGCAAATCCAAATAATGGGCTTAATTTAGTACCAGAACGTTGTAGACAATGCTAACGATGACCATTCAAAACAATTTTTTATATTATACTACTATGAATATTAACTTTTTTTCTAATTCACTTCTTTGGTTATTATTAATAATTTTACCAGAAATAGTATTTTCTCAATCGACCGACTTTACCATTCAAGATGTAAAGTTTGAAAGTCAGGGCATTACTCTTGCAGGCTCAATTTTAACACCTAAAAAAACATTGGCAGCAGTTGTAATTGTTCATGGGTCTGATCCTGTAAAAAGAGAAATGGAGTTCGCTAAACGTCTTGCCAAAGAAGGTATTGCTGTATTGACATATGATAAACGTGGAGTTGGAGAATCTGGTGGTGTATATGTAGGGCCATCTGTTGGCACCAATAATATTGACACTACTAATCTTAATTTATTATCTCATGATGCAAGTGCAGCAGTAAATACATTTCGAACCTATTTGAAAGATAAAAACACACCTATAGGATTAGTTGGCTTCAGTCAAGCAGGATGGATAATCCCAATTGCTGCAAGTAAAAATCCACAAATTGAATTTATGGTTTTATTTAGTTGCCCTACAATTACAACCCTAGAACAACTTCGATTTCAGTTTTATACTAATGGAAACAATAATTTTTGGGAAAATCATACAGAATCAGATGCTCGTGAACATACTAAAAATGACCCAGACAGGTATCAATTTACAGCTACTGACCCAAAAATTTCCTTGAATACTCTTTCAATTCCAGGGCTTTGGCTTTTTGGTGAGAAAGATATACAGATTCCAGTAAAGTTATGTATAGAGCAATTAAATACATTGAAAACTCAAGGCAAACCTTTCGAATATACCTTGTTTTCAACATTAGGACATAATACTGTTTCTGATAATATAACAGCACCAGTTGACATTTCAATTCAATGGATAAAACAGAAAACTTTGAACATTAAGAAGTCTAAAGTATCAAAATAAAGCACTGCCTAGAACAGCTACTACAACGGATTTGAGCATTAGGCTTAATGGAAAGTTGGGATGATTTGCTTCACCTGTTCGCTATCGCTCGGATGGCAAATCCGAAAAATAGAATTTAATTTAGGTCTCAAATCTTTGGCGTTAGTCTGCGACAGATATCTACTTAAAAGAAAACCATAAAAAACGGCACTCAAAAGAGCGCCGTTTTTTTATGAGATACATTCGGAGTTCTGCAAACTGGGACTTAAAAATTTATTTCTTCGGAGGCATTGCTTCCATGATAGGCACTCGATCCAGGTATTGGTTGACCATATCAATTTTATCCTCTGAATTAAAATGATATGTAGAATGAATCCATTGTGTCATGCTCTTGCCGCCTTTGTATTTTGCGGTGGTTTTGTACCAGCTAAGAAGCCAGATACCATCCATCGGAATGTTGCCTTTCTCATTTACTTTGAGCGGCAACCAAATTTCTTTTTCAAAAGTGATGGTTTCAATAACGTTACCTCTTCGGTCTCTCCAGTATTTTTCTATGGCTGGTTTTCCTACCAGACTGTCTCCGCTATTCCAGTAATACTTGGCATCTTCGGCGAAGCTGTTTGTCCAGGAATCCATGTCGTTTTTAGATAAATCTGCTAACATTTTTTTTCCTATATCGGAATATTTGCTGTCGGCAAATTCTGTTGGAGGTGGCGGTGTGTCAGTTGTTTCAGAAGTTGGCAACGCTTTTGGTGTAGCTTCTTTTTTACATGCTACAAAAAGGGTCGCACACAGGACGATTAAAATTAATTTTTTCATAAGGTGAAGTTTTAAAATAATAGTGTTAGTTTAAAATGCTTACCATTATGTCTTAGTAGGTTAAATAGGAGAATAAATGTACTAAAAAAGATAGTATGTTTGTGCTTTTTGCGAATAAATATTTAACACAAGTAGCTGATTGTCAGTAAATAAAGATTGTTTTTTTTTAGAAACCGTAATTAACACCTAATCCAAATACTTCTCTTATTTGAACGGCTTGAACGGAATTGTCATCATAGATGGCTTGTAAGGCTACATTTGCCGACAAGTATTTATTGATTTTCAGGAGTACATTCATTTGATAATCTACATCAATATTCTGAGGATTATCCAAATAATTAGAATATAAATTCAGTCTATTTTCAATCGATACATTTGTCATGATATTGAACTTGTAGTATGCTGAAATACTGGCTCCAAACTCAAATCGAGTAGAATCGCCTTGTAATACTCCAAAAGAAGGACCTAATTCAGTAAAATGAGGATGAACAACAATCAGTTTTGCAGTCGCCGGAGAAAAATTGACGCTCAAATTATTACTTTTTTTCCACAGCATTCCTGGTCCCAATTGAAAATAAGCAGGTGAAAAGAAATGAGAAATTTTCTCGTCATTTTTGTCCAATCCGGTGTCCATTTGAGTCTTGAAATTGAAAAACATCGAATAGTACCATTGCCCTTTGGCTTTCTTTCCCCAAAGAGAATTCAGTTCCAAACGATCGTCTGTTTTTGCGGTTTTTTCGTCTCCTTTTATTTTGGTTAAACCGTACGCTAAAATGAATTTATTATCCCAAACGATATCTTCTTTTTTATAATTGAAGTCGTAATTCAATCCAAAATTTCCCGCAATATTCGAAGTTCCGCCTCCCAACCATTGCTTATTATAAGACGACTGATTAAAAAGCAAAGAGATATTTCCTTTTTTTGTCCAAAGTTTTGTAGTGTCTTTTGAAGTTTCTTGCTCTTGCGCATTTATAGAAATTATGGCAAAAAGTAATACTAGGGAAAACGCTATTTTTTTCATGACTTTATATTTTAAATTTTACTATTAAAGTATAAAATAAATGTAATATTAATCCTATTTATTCGCCTTGTACAATGGAACGGCTGAGCACGCTTCGCCATACATAATGCTTCGAGCAAAAGGCTGTAAATAATGCGCTGCTAACACATAAGCCCGCATCGGAACCGGTTTTCTGGAGCATCCTTTTATAATAACAGGCTTGTTTTCATATACCGAATAATCAATTTTAGACAATAATTCTTCATAAAGCGAAGCGTCTAAGTCTTCTAAAGTACCATTGATGATTTTCTTTGCAAATGGCGCTAATTGAATCGCAACCAGAATAGAAGCCCAAGCCGGAACAATAGCATCAGTACTGCAATGAATGGCAACATATTGATCTTGGTATTGTGACCAATCATGATTTTTTAGCTGTTCTCTAAAGTCTTTTTCTTTCAATAAAAAGCCTTCCAATAACCATTGTGAAATATCGATTTGCGCACGGATTCCTTTTGGATAATAATCTTCGAGATCGAAAACTTCCAAAACACTATTCGCAACTTTATTTATTATTTCTTCCATTTCTGAAGTCTTAAAGTCGAATGTCGAAAGTCATAAGGTCAACTACTTTGAGACTTTATGACTTTTGACATTAGGACTAATTTAAAGCATTCCCAATTCTAATTTTGCTTCTTCGCTCATTAAATCTTTGCTCCAAGGCGGATCAAAAGTGATTTCTACTTCAGCATCTTTTACATTAGCAATCGATTTTACTTTTTCTTCCACTTCTCTTGGTAAACTTTCTGCAACTGGACAGTTTGGAGAGGTAAGTGTCATCAGGATTTTTACTTCGTAATCGGTGTTGACCATCACGTCATAAATCAATCCTAATTCGTAAATATCTACAGGAATTTCCGGATCGTAAATAGTCTTTAATATTTTTACGATTGATTCTCCTAACTCGGTAGTGTCTATAATTGTTTCTTCCATTATTTTTAGTTTAAAGTTTAAGGTTTAAAGTTGCAAAATGCACTTCAAAATGTTTTAATTAGTAAGAGCTCTTTGATTTTCTTAAATGTCTTATATGGTTAAAAAAAACTCGGTTTATAAATTAATTCTGCGTGTTGAATGCCAAAGCATACATTTTAATATTTTTTATCATCGATACTAATCCATTGGCGCGCGTTGGCGATAAATGTTCTTTCAAACCTATTTCGTCAATAAAACCCATGTCAGCTTCCAGAATATCAGAAGCTTTTTGATTGGAAAAAGTACGAATTAATATCGCAATAATTCCTTTTGTCAAAATGGCATCACTATCGGCTGTGAAAACAATTTTATCATCGATTTGTTCTCCTTGCAACCACACTTTCGATTGGCAGCCTTTGATCAGATTGTTTTCTGTTTTGAATTCTTCTTTAATCATAGGAAGCTTTTTTCCTAATTCGATGATGTATTCATAACGCTCCATCCAGTCGTCAAACATAGAAAACTCATCAACGATTTCTTCTTGTATGTCCTTAATTTTCATAGTATGCTGAATTATTTCAGTATTATTCTTTTTTAACAAATGAATTTATTTTATTAACAAATTTCTTAATTTCTTTTGGTGGAAAACCATGATCAAAACTAGTCGTTTCATAGGTTTTGTCCTTGAAAGTGATTTTCAAATTGGCAATAGCCGCACCGTCATGAAAACGTTTTTCGCTAGGCGCTTTTAATTTGGACAAACTATCCAATCCCATTATTTCAAAACAGTCTACGAGTTCTTTCCAGTCGGCATCCGATATTTTTGTTGGTGTCGGTTTGTCATTTCCATCTCTATCCTTAGAAACAGTCACCATCTGATTCTTCACCGTTATTTTTTGATAAAAACCTCTGGTGTTGGCTTCATATTCAATTACAGCATTGCTGATTTCTTGCGCTTGAGCACTGTTACACCCTTTTCCAAGAAAAATGGTCAGAAACAATAAAGATAGTACCTTCATATTTTTAAATTTTTAAGACAACATGAGTTGCGCTTTTTTAATAGCTTCAACCATAACATCAATTTCTTCTTTGGTATTATAAAAAGCAAATGATGCTCGTATCGTTCCCGGAATGCAAAAGAAAGTCATGATAGGTTGGGTGCAATGGTGGCCAGTTCTTACGGCTATTCCTAATTTGTCAATTATCGTACCAATATCGTACGGATGAATACCTTCAATATTAAATGAAACTACAGAAGTTTTTTCCTTGGCTGTACCAAAAATTTTCAAACCCTCAATTTCTAATAAACGTGAAGTTGCGTGCTCCAACAATTCTTTTTCCTGTTGTTGAATGTTTTCAAAACCAACTTCATTCATATAATCAACCGCAGTTCCCAGAACAATTCCTCCGGCAATATTTGGTGTTCCAGCTTCAAATTTATGAGGCAATTCAGCATAAGTTGTTTTCTCGAAAGTCACTTCCTTAATCATTTCGCCTCCACCTTGATAGGGAGGTAATTTATTCAACCACGCTTCTTTTCCGTATAAAATTCCGGTTCCTGTTGGACCACACATTTTATGTCCTGAAAAAGCATAAAAATCACAATCTAATTCCTGAACATCTGGTTTCAAATGTGGAACCGCTTGCGCTCCGTCAATCAAAATCGCTGCGCCAACTTCATGTGCTTTGTCAATCATGTATTTAATTGGATTGACAGTCCCAAGAGCATTCGAAATATGATTTACGGTTACAATCTTCGTTTTATCCGAAAGTAATTTGTCGTATTCGGACATGATTAATTCGCCATCTTCATTCATAGGGATTACGCGCAAAGTCGCACCCGTTTTCTCACATAATATTTGCCAAGGCACAATATTGCTGTGGTGTTCCAATGCCGAAACTAAAACTTCATCGCCTGGTTTCAAAATCGAAGCAAATCCGTTGGCAACTAAATTAATTCCATGCGTTGTTCCGGAAGTGAAAAGTACTTCATGGGCAAATTTTGCATTGATGTGATTTTGAAGTTTACCACGTGAAATCTCGTATGCATCGGTTGCTAATTGACTTAACGTGTGAACGCCGCGATGAATATTAGCGTTGATTTCTTGATAATATTTTGAAATCGCATCAATCACAACTTGTGGTTTTTGCGAAGTAGCTCCGTTGTCGAAATAAACCAATGGTTTTCCGTTTACTTTCTGGGAAAGAATAGGGAAGTCGGCTCTAATTTTATTGATATCTAACATGTAATCTGCCTGTTTTTATTGTTTTTTTATTGGTTAGATGGAACGCCAATAAGTAACATTTTTTAGATAACCCAATTTGTTGTTTGGGCTTCATTATTTAGAATTTTTCTAAATACAAAAGTAATGAAATTGAAATTAATTTTCGGCAAACACTTGTTAATAATAATCAATGTGGTAACCGTTCAGAAAATGTATGCTTCTTTTTTATTAAATTGCTTCAAATTAATTCTCTATGAAAAAAGTTTTCAGATTATTTGGTTTCGTTTCTTTCATTGGTGTTTCTTATTTTGGCTTCACCACTTATCCAAAACTGGATTTAATTTCTGGCTTTTCAGCCAAAAGTATTGCTTCGGGACATTTTATTGATAATCGTTCGCAGGAAATGATTGAGAAAGGTGACAATGACATTGATATGATTGATTTGGCCAAAAATAAAATTGAAGACGCCGGAAAGTTTGCTGTTGCTTCGGTTTATGGTTTGAAAGAACGAAAAGCAATTTACCGCGAAGGTTTGGGAGCGACCTTAATCAACGATGATTTTGATGTGACTAAACCGTATTTGGTTCCAAAAAGAACAAAACTGAACAATGATTTACCTTTTCCGTATGGAAATAATGAACCAAAAGACACGGTTTTTACAAATATTGATTATACTAAATTGAGTGCGGCTGTTGCCAATGCTTTTGATAAAAAAGGCATTGTTGACAAAAGAACGCGATCCCTTTTGGTAATTTATAAAGACAAAATCATTGCCGAAAAATATGATACTGGTTTCGATAAAAACAGCAAAATTCTGGGTTGGTCTATGACCAAAAGCATCACTAGTGCTATGTTTGGAATTTTGGAGAAACAAAGAAAATTTGACATTGATGATCCTGCGCCAATTCAGGAATGGGCGAATGACAAACGAAAATTGATTACAACAAGCGATTTGCTGCACATGAATTCCGGTTTACAATGGGTGGAGGATTACAATACTATTTCTGATGCCACCAAAATGCTTTTTCAGGCCGAAGATATGACCAGCGCGCAATTAGAAAAACAGGCAGAGCATAAACCAAATATGCGGTGGAATTATTCTTCGGGAACGACTAATTTACTTTCCGGGATTTTGCGAAAGCAGTTCAAAACGCATCAGGAATATTTAGATTTTTGGTATTCGGCTTTGATTGATAAAATAGGAATGAACTCGATGGTAATCGAAACGGATATGGCGGGAAATTATGTAGGTTCATCGTACGGTTGGGCTACAACACGCGATTGGTCAAAATTTGGGTTGTTGTATTTGCACAAAGGCAATTGGAACGGAGAACAGATTTTCAATGAAAGTTGGACGAAATACACTGCAACTCCTACAAATACTTCTAACGGAAGATATGGAGGACATTTTTGGCTCAATGCCGGCGGACATTTTCCGGATGTTCCAAGAGATATGTATTACTGCAGCGGTTTTCAAGGACAAATGGTGGCGATTATTCCGTCACTTGATTTAGTGATTGTAAGAATGGGTTTGAAAGAAGAATCTAATTTTGATTTTAACGGAATGTTGAAAGGGATAATATCATCAATAAAAAAATAAATTTAAATACAAATAAAAAAAACAAAGGGCGGAAAGTTTAGTAAAAACCTTGCGCCCTTTGTGTAAATCTTAGTGAACCTTGTGTTTAAAAATTATAAATCAAATCCCAATTTCACGCCTAATTTTGTGGCGATAATCGTAGTAATTCGTTTTTTAAGTTCCGGTATTTTGATGTTTTCGATAACGGCATTCGAGAATGCATACATCAATAATGCTTTGGCTTCTTTTTTAGGGATTCCGCGTTGTTGCATGTAGAACATTGCCGTTTCGTCTAATTGTCCAACAGTACAACCGTGAGAACATTTTACGTCATCGGCAAAAATCTCTAATTGCGGTTTAGCATTTATTGTCGCTTTGTCGCTCAATAAAATGTTATTGCTTTTTTGGAACGCATTTGTTTTTTGAGCGTCTTTTTCCACATACACTTTTCCGTTGAAAACTCCTGTAGAACGATCAGCATAAATTCCTTTATAATCTTGGAAGCTTTCGCAATTTGGAGCCGAATGCTTCACTAAAGTATAATGATCTACGTGTTGTTTTTCACCAATAATTGTGATTCCGTTTAAGGTGCTTGTCAATCGTTCCCCAAAGTGATAAAAATTCAAATTGTTTCTCGTTAAGTTTCCTCCAAAAGAGAAGGTATGTACGGAAACGTGACTTTCTTTTTGTTGAGAAACGTAGGTGTTATCTATTAAATTCGCTTCAAGCGTATCGTTTTGAATTTTGTAATAATCAACGATGGCGCGTTTTTGAGCAAAAATCTCGGTAACAGAATTAGTTAAAACTGGATTTTCGTTTAAACTTTGATGACGCTCAATAATTTGAACATGTGAATTTTCACCCACAATCACTAAGTTTCTTGGTTGAACCAAAAGAGCGGCTTCATTTCCTGTTGAGAAATACATGATTTCAATTGGTTTATCCGCTACTTTACTTTTTGGAATGTTGATATACGCTCCTTCAATAGCAAACGCCGTATTCAATGAAGTCAAACTTTCTTCTTTGTTGGCAATTTGGTTAAAATAAGTATCAATAACCATTTTGTATTTTGGTTTGGTCAATGCCGATGACATCAAGCAAACATCAATTCCTTCGTGTGTGGTTGACGATAAATGCGAACTGAAAACACCATCAATAAACACTACTTTATAGGTGTCTATTTCGTGTAAAAAGTATTTTTTTACGTGGTTGAATTCAACTGCATTTTCTTGTTTTGGAAAAACGGTAAAGTCATTTTTTAAGATGGCATTTAGCGAAGTGTATTTCCAAGCTTCGTCTTTTTTGGTTGGGAAACCTTTATTTTCAAAGTTTTTTATGGCGGCAGTTCTCACGTCATGAAGTTCAGAGTGAACATCGACACGCTCTTCGAAAGCCATAAAAGACGATAGTAATTTTTCTTTCAATTCCATTTTAATTTAAGTCTTAAAGTCTTAAAGTCAAATGTCTTAAAGTCGAATGCGTGGAAACTTTCGAATTTTAGACTTTCAAAATTTAGCCTTTTGATAAATATTTAATAAAACCACTTAACAATTTTGATATTTCTGTTACTGATTCTAAAAGTTTTTCAAATTCTTCTTTAGTAATATAATCCAAATCAAATGCTAAATATAATTGAGAACGAACTTCTCCAGCGGAAGCTTTTGCAACGTATAAAAAGTAAACAAACTCTTTGTCAGTATTTCTCTCAAAACCTTCAGCGATATTTGATGATATAGAAATTGAAGCTCGTCTAATCTGTCTAATGAAATCAAAGTCTTTCTTGAAATTTGTATTTTCAGTAATTAGGTAAATTCTTTTATTAAAAATTCTTGCTTTTTGCTAAGAATTAATTTCTTCGAAAGAATTAAATTTCCCCATTACTTTTTTCTTTTGACTTTATGACCTTAGACTTTAGACTGTTTTAATTTTAAGCTTCTTGTTCTTGTTTAATCCAGTCGTATCCTTTTTCTTCTAGTTCGTGCGCTAGTTCTTTTCCTCCGGATTTTACAATTTTTCCGTTGTACAACACGTGAACGAAATCAGGAACGATATAATCTAATAAACGTTGGTAGTGTGTGATTACTACGATGGCGTTTTTGTCGCTTTTAAGTTTGTTAACCCCATTAGCAACGATTCGTAAAGCATCAATATCAAGACCAGAATCGGTTTCATCAAGAATAGCCAATTTTGGTTCCAACATCGCCATTTGGAAAATTTCGTTACGTTTTTTCTCTCCACCAGAAAAACCTTCGTTTAGAGAACGAGAAAGAAATTTACGGTCGATTTCTAATAATTCTGATTTTTCACGAATCACTTTTAGCATTTCGTTTGCAGGCATTTCTTCCTGACCGTTTGCTTTACGTGTTTCGTTGATGGCAGTTCTCATGAAGTTCGTTACTGAAACTCCTGGAATCTCCACTGGATATTGGAATGAAAGAAAAACACCTTTGTGTGCTCTTTCTTCTGGTGCCAAATCAGAAAGGTCTTCTCCGTCTAAAGAGATTTCACCTTTGGTTACTTCGTAGTTTTCGTTTCCTGCAATGATAGAAGCAAGCGTACTTTTTCCCGCACCGTTTGGTCCCATTATCGCGTGAATTTCTCCCGCTTTTACTTCAAGGTTAATCCCTTTTAATATTTCTTTATCCCCAATTGAGGCGTGTAAATTTTTTATACTTAACATTTGTTTCTTTAATTTTAAAAGGATTTAAATTCTCTTTTATTCTAAAATACTATTGATGTGTTCTTGGTCTTTTATTGTTTGATAGGACAAATGCTTTTCTCCTAAATATTTTATTCCTAAATACTCCGCTGATAATCGAAAGGGTAAATAAAAATCATAATCCAATTGATCTTCATCAGAATTTGAAATTACAAACATATTTTTACCTCTTAATTTTCGACCTAATTCTTTTTCGATTCTGATCAAATCAGAAAATCGGTCAAAAAACACTTTCATTATTCCGCTCATCGCATACCAGTAAACAGGTGTTGCAAAAACAAGCGTGTCATATTTTTCAATAATTGAAGTTATTAAAGGCAAAAAATCATCGGCTCTATTTTCACTTTCATAATCATAATAGGAAATAGAATAATTTCTTAAATCAATAATATCAGCATTTATTTGGGTGGAAATTTTATCAACTATTTTTGAAGTATTTCCATTGCTTCTGGAAGAACCTACAATAATAACTTTCTTGTTTCCCATATTCAAATTATCCAACACTTCCCTCAAGAGAAATTTCTAATAATTTTTGTGCTTCTACTGCAAATTCCATTGGCAACTTATTCAATACATCTTTACTGAAACCGTTTACGATTAAAGCAATTGCTTTTTCAGTTGGAATTCCACGTTGGTTGCAATAGAAAACTTGGTCTTCGCCAATTTTACTTGTCGTAGCCTCATGTTCGATTTTTGCCGATGGATTTTTACTTTCGATATAAGGGAAAGTATGTGCGCCACAATTGTTTCCCATTAATAACGAGTCACATTGTGAAAAGTTTCTGGCGTTATCCGCTCTGGCACTAATTTGTACCAAACCGCGGTAACTGTTTTGTGATTTTCCAGCAGAAATTCCTTTAGAAATAATGGTCGATTTAGTGTTTTTTCCTAAATGGATCATTTTGGTTCCTGTATCGGCTTGTTGGAAATTATTGGTAACAGCAATCGAATAAAATTCTCCTGTTGAATTATCTCCTTTTAAAATAACGGAAGGATATTTCCAAGTTATCGCTGAACCGGTCTCTACTTGTGTCCAAGAAATTTTCGCGTTTTTCTCGCAGATTCCTCTTTTGGTCACAAAGTTGAAAACCCCGCCTTTTCCTTCCTTGTTTCCAGGATACCAGTTTTGTACGGTTGAATATTTGATTTCGGCATCGTCCAAAGCGATTAGTTCCACTACAGCTGCGTGCAATTGATTTTCATCACGACTTGGAGCCGTACAACCTTCTAAGTAAGAAACATAACTACCTTCGTCAGCAACTAATAATGTTCTTTCGAATTGTCCTGTTCCTGCTTGATTGATTCTAAAATAAGTTGAAAGTTCCATTGGGCAACGAACGCCTTTTGGAATATAACAGAAAGAACCGTCAGAGAAAACTGCCGAATTCAGAGCAGCATAAAAGTTATCTTTTTGTGGTACAACCGTTCCTAAATATTTACGAACTAATTCTGGATGTTCTTTGATCGCTTCAGAAATACTCATAAAGATAATTCCTTTTTCGCCTAATGTTTTCTTGAAAGTAGTCGCTACTGAAACCGAATCCACTACAATATCCATGGCGACATTATTCATCATCTTTTGCTCATCGACAGAGATGCCTAACTTTTTATACATTTCTAAAAGTTCAGGATCTACATCGTCCAATGTTTTATTGGGATCGACCGCTTTTGGAGCAGAATAATAGGAAATGGCCTGAAAGTCAGGTTTGGTGTAATGCACATTTGCCCATTCTGGCTCTATCATTTGCTCCCAAGCACGAAAAGCCTCCAGACGCCAATCGGTCATCCATTGTGGCTCTCCTTTTTTGTGCGATATAGCGCGAACAATATCTTCATTTAAACCGATAGGAAACGTCTCTGATTCTAATTCGGTGTAAAATCCGTATTCGTATTCTTTGTTTTCGAGTTCGATTTTTAAGTCGTCTTCGGTATATTTTGACATATTTTTTTATTTAATGTTTTACAGAGAAAATGATTCTCCACATCCACAAGTTCTATTGGCATTTGGATTATTGAAAACAAACCCTTTACCATTTATTCCTCCTGAAAATTCTAAAATTGTTCCGGCTAAGTATAGAAAAGATTTTTTCTCAACAGCGATAGTGATATCGTTGTCAATAAAAATTTTATCGTCGTCGTTTTTTGTTTTATCGAATTTTAAATCATAAGACAATCCAGAACATCCGCCGCTTTTTACACCAACTCTTACGTAGTCGATTGCAGCATCAAAACCATCATCTTTCATTAAATCGATGATTTTTTTTCTTGCAGTGTCAGAAACTTTTATCATAGCTTATATTGATTTTGTCTAAATTAAGGACAAAGATAGTGTATAAAAAGCTTTTTCCATAATTGATAACATTATTATAACTAATGCAAAAATAGAAAAAAGCTATTTGCGATCAGTAAAAGCGTTTGAATTCCTTAACTTTGTTTCCTCTCGAAAAAAAGAAAAATCATGAAATTATATCCCATAGAAACAGGCAATTTTAAATTAGATGGTGGCGCAATGTTTGGCGTGGTGCCAAAAACTATTTGGAGCAGAACCAATCCTGCCGATGAAAATAACCTGATTGATATTGCGGCGCGCTGTTTATTGATTGAAGATGGCAACCGATTAATTTTGATTGATACCGGAATGGGAAACAAACAATCGGAGAAATTTTTTGGTTATTATTCGCTTTGGGGAACACATTCCATGGATAAATCGTTGGCTAAATACGGTTTTCATCGTGATGATGTCACCGATGTTTTTATGACGCATTTGCATTTTGATCATTGTGGTGGAAGTGTTCAATGGAACGCTGATAAAACAGGTTACGAACCGGCGTTTAAAAATGCTAAATTCTGGTCTAATGAAAATCACTGGGAATGGGCTACTAAACCAAATGCCAGAGAGAAAGCGTCTTTTCTATCCGAAAACATTTCACCGATGCAGGAAAGTGGTCAGCTGCATTTCATCCAAAGACCGGAAGGAGATTTTCTTGCAACATCAGAATTGGGTTTTGGCATCTTCTTTGCTGATGGACATACCGAAAAGCAAATGATTCCGCACATTCAATATAAGGATAAGACAATCGTTTTTTGCGCTGATTTATTGGCAACAGCCGGACATATTCCAATTCCGTATGTTATGGGATATGATACCAGACCTTTATTGACAATGCCAGAAAAAGAAAAATTCATGAATGCTGCGGCAGATAATAATTATTATTTGTTCTTGGAACACGATGCGCATAATGAAATAATAACCGTACAAAAAACCGAAAAAGGAGTTCGGTTGGCAGAAGTTTTTACTTGCGAACAAATCTTAACATAGTGTTAATCATAACGACTTTTGTAACAAAAAAAATTATTTTAGACAAATATTTAAAAATTAACAAAAACATTTTCAATGAATACCATTAAACCCATTTACATTTCTGCTTTTGCTCTTTTAGCATTAGTAGGATGTGGCGCTTCAAAACAAGTTTCAAATACCACTAATTCTGATCTAGTTGCCATAAGCGCACCTTTAAATATTAAAAAAAAGGCACCAATTACTGAGAACGACTTGAAAAGATGGAGCCATTTAGATATTGTGACAGATACTATTCCTGGGATGAGTGTTGACAAGGCGTATGCTGAATTATTGAAAGGTAAAAAAGGCGTGCCAGTTATTGTTGGAATTGTAGATTCTGGAGTGGATATCGAACACGAAGATTTGAAATCGGTACTTTGGATCAATACAAAAGAAATTGCCGGAAACGGAATTGACGATGACAAAAACGGATATATCGATGATATTCACGGTTGGAATTTTCTTGGGGATAGTACCAAAGAGAATCTGGAATACGAAAGAATCATCAAAGATAAAACTTTAGTAGATGAGGCTACGTATCAAGAGGCAAAAGCATTGAATGATAAAAAAGTTGCTGAAGCTGCTGCTGGAAAAACACGTTCAGAGCAAATGTTAGAAACTATTGCTGCAGGTGACGCTGTTTTGGTAAAACATTTTGGCAAACCAGTCTACACTATTGAGGAAGTAAATGCGATTGTTTCACAAGAACCGGCAACACAAAAGAGCAAAGCAGCTATGCAACAAATGCTTTCTTATGGATTGCCAATAGCGGATTTAAAAGTTGCTGTTCAAAAACAATTAGACGATCAGGTTGCTCTTATAAACGGAGACAATCTTAAAACAGATTACCGTAAAGTAGTGGGAGATAATCCAAATGATATCACTGATACAAAATACGGAAACAACAATGTGATGGGACCAGATAAGAACGAAATTCTTCATGGAACTCACGTTGCCGGAATTGTTGCTCAAAGTAGAAATAACGTCTTAGGTGGCGACGGTGTTGCTAATAATGTTCAGATTCTTACCGTTCGTGCAGTGCCAGACGGTGACGAGTATGATAAAGATATTGCGCTTGGAATTCGTTATGCAGTGGATAATGGTGCCAAAGTAATCAACGGAAGTTTTGGGAAAAGCTTTTCGCCACACAAGCAATGGGTTTATGATGCTATAAAATATGCTGAGAAAAAAGATGTATTAATCGTTCACGCAGCGGGTAATGATGCTAAGGATATTGACTATGCAGAAAATTTTCCTAACGATTCTGAAGATAAAGTAACAGAGTTTGCTGATAATTTAATCACAATTGGTGCTTTGAATTTTGAATACGGAAATAAAGTTGTGGCTCGTTTTTCTAACATTGGAAAAATTAATGTAGACGTTTTTGCTCCTGGAGTAAAAATCTATGCTACAACTCCAAACAATACATACAAGTATTTACAAGGAACTTCAATGGCTGCGCCAAATGTTGCCGGAGTTGCTGCATTAATTCGTTCGTACTATCCAAAATTATCTGCTAAACAAGTAAAGCATATTTTGATGGATTCAGGAATTGCAATCACTACGGATGTTATTGTAGGTGGAAAAGCAAATGACACACGTTCGTTTACAGCTCTGTCTAAATCAGGAAAAATAGTAAATGCATACAATGCTTTACTAATGGCAGAAAAAATGTCTAAATAATATTTTAAGAATCCATTACTTGGAAGGGCAATTTGCCCTTCCATTTTTATTTTAACCTACATGAAAAAATTACTTTTAGTTTCTATTTTATCCTTAAGTTTTGGTAGTCTTTTGGCTCAAAACGGTACGTATTGGCAGCAGCATGTCGATTACAAAATGGATGTTTCCATGGATGTAAAAACATACCAATACAAAGGAAAACAGGAATTGGTTTACACCAATAATTCTCCTGATACTTTGAGAAAAGTATATTATCACCTATTTAATAATGCCTTTCAGCCCGGAAGCGAAATGGATGCCAGAATCCAAAGCATCAAAGATCCAGACGGCAGAATGGTCACGAAAGTAAAAGTTGGTGATAAAGAAGTAAAAGAAAGCCGCATTAAAAATTTGAAACCAAATGAAATTGGTTACTTGCGAATTTCTAATTTCAAGCAAGACGGAGTAGTTGCTAGTGCAAAAGAGATTGGAACTATTCTTGAAGTGACTTTGGCTAAACCAATACTACCCAATTCAAAAACTACATTCACATTAGATTTTGACGGTCAGGTTCCCATTCAGATTCGTCGTTCCGGTAGAAATAATGCCGAAGGTGTCGAATTATCAATGGCGCAATGGTATCCAAAACTAGCCGAATTTGATTTTGAAGGTTGGCATGCTGATCCTTATATCGCCAGAGAATTTCATGGCGTTTGGGGAAATTTTGACGTGAATATTACTATTGATAAAGATTACGTTTTAGGAGGTACCGGTTATTTGCAAAACAAAAACGAAATAGGTCATGGTTATCAAGACCAAGGTGTTGTTGTGTCTGTCCCAAAGAAAACAAAAACATTGACTTGGCATTTTAATGCGCCAATGGTTCATGATTTTACTTGGGCTGCAGATAAGGATTACATTCACGATGTAGTAAAAGGACCTAATGGTGTTGACTTACATTTTTTGTATAAAAACAATCCAAAATACATTCAAAACTGGAAAAACCTGCAACCAAAAACGGTTCAGTTGATGGAAATTTACAACAAAACGGTTGGAGATTATCCATACAAACAATATTCTGTGATTCAAGGTGGCGATGGCGGAATGGAATATGCCATGTGTACGTTGATTTTAGGTCAAGGTACGTTTGATGGATTGCTTGGAGTAACTGCACATGAAATGGCGCATTCTTGGTTCCAACATATTTTGGCTTCCAATGAATCAAAACACGGATGGATGGATGAAGGATTTACCTCATTTCTGGAAGATTTTGGACTGAATGAAATTGCCGATAAAAAAGTAGAAAACCCATTTGCAGCAGCATATAAAGGGTATTTTGCAATGGTAAATTCAGGAAAAGAATTGCCACAAGGAACTCATGCGGATCGTTTTGATGAAAACAGAGTCTACAGCGTTACTTCCTACAGTAAAGGTGAAATTTTCTTAGCACAATTGATATACTTAATAGGTAAAGAAAATCTATTTAAAACGTTGAAAAAATATTACAGCGATTTCAAATTCAAACATCCTACGCCAAATGATATCAAAAGATCTGCCGAAAGAGTTTCTGGAGCAAATCTGGATTGGTATTTAGTGGATTGGACTGAAACTACCAATACTATTGATTATGGTATCAAAGAAGTAAAGGAAAATGCGGATAAAACAACGGTTACTTTAGAAAGAATTGGAAGAATGCCAATGCCAATAGATTTGACAGTGGAATATACGGACGGAACAACAGAAAGTTTCTACATCCCGTTGCGCATGATGAGTTTTGAAAAAGAAAACCCAAATCCTGCAGTAAAAAGAACGGTTTTGAATGATTGGGCTTGGGCGTATCCAACGTTTGAATTCAATATTGCTAAATCGAAAGCTTCTATCAAGAAAATAACGATTGATCCAAGTGGATTAATGGCCGATTTGAAAATGGAAAATAACACATACGAGATAAAGTAAAATTTATCTAAACTCCATAAAAAAAGTCTAGTTCTTGAACTAGACTTTTTTTTATGGTTTTATTTTTTAAGGAAATTATTTCAAATGCTCTAGCATATCTTTAGTCATCGTTTCCAAATCAAACTCATGTTTCCATCCCCAGTCCTTTCTGGCTTGAGCGTCATCAATACTTGCTGGCCAGCTGTCAGCAATTTTTTGACGGAAATCTGGTTTGTAAGTAACGGTAAATTCAGGAATGTGTTTCTTGATTTCGGCAGCAATCTCCGTTGGCGTAAAGCTCATTGCAGCTAGATTATATGAAGAATGAATTTTTATTTGCTCTACCGGCGCTTGCATAATTTGAATGGTCGCAGCAATGGCATCGTCCATATACATCATCGGCATTTTAGTTTCTGAGGATAAAAAGCATTCGTATGTTTTATCGGAAAGTGCTTTGTGAAAAATATCCACCGCATAATCCGTAGTTCCGCCACCAGGAGGCGATGACCAGCTAATTAAACCTGGATAACGGATGCTTCGTACATCTACACCAAAAATATTATGGTAGTATTCACACCATCTTTCGCCCGCTTGTTTACTGATTCCGTAAACCGTTGAAGGCTCCATTATAGTGTATTGTAGTGTGTTTTCTTTAGGAGTTGTTGGTCCAAAAACGGCAATACTCGAAGGCCAGAATATTTTTTTTATTTTTCCGGCTTTCGCCAAATTCAAAACGTGAAACAACGAATTCATATTTAAGTCCCAAGCAAATGCCGGGTTTTTCTCGGCTGTAGCCGATAATAATGCCGCCATCAAATACACTTCGTCAATTTGGTGCAATTCTACCAAATGTTCAATTTGATTGAAATCTAAAGCGTTCACCACTTCAAATGGACCGGAGTTGACAACATCAATATTTAACTTTCGGATGTCAGAAGCAATTACATTGTCTGTTCCGTATATTTTTCGCAGCTTTTGGGTAAGCTCCGTTCCAATTTGTCCGCAAGCTCCAATAATCAATATTTTAGTACTCATTTTTGTCTGTTTTGAAAAACAAAGATAACGTTTTCGTAAATAACATAATTTTGATGAAAAAGGGTGTAGATTTCTTAAAATAGCATTTAAAAAGGAGCTTTATTTCTTAATTTATGTTTTTTTAAACATAAAAACAGCTTCAGGAATATTAGATTGTTATTCCGATGCTGTAATTCGTAATTGTAAATTTACTTTGTAACTTTGTACCTTAATTAATGGAGATTTTTAAAGGAGCATAACTGGTTCTAGTTTACAAAATTAAGACAGGATGTGAATTGCATGAAGCCATTAAAAAACGATAAATAACCACACATGAAATATAAAATAGCGGTTTTCTTTTCTTTGGTTTTTCTTTTCTTGTCCTGTAAAAATGACAATGAAAAACGCATTGCCGAAAATAAAAAAGAGATGCAAAAAAGAGAAGTCATTTTCAAAAACATAGAAAAAGGTTGGGTTTTTTATGATACACCTGTAACGGAAGCCTCTGAAAAAAGTATCGCATCTTGGAACGAATGGCGCATTTTTTTGGCAGAATTAGCTCAAAAACCTAAAAAATCCATTGGAGCTTTTCAGCAAAAATCAAAAGCACTTTCTAAAAAAGTAATGGCTTTGGACGATAATATTCCTTATGAATACAACAAACCTCAAATAAAAAGTAGGCTTTCGACTTTAATTACTAAAGTTCGATTGTTGGATTTATTCATTCATTTGGATAATATTCCTGATAAAAAAGTGACATTATTAGTGTCAGAAATCAACTTGGAATTGGTTTCGTTACAAAGACAGATGGACAAAATTGTGGAGAAAAGTAGAATTCCGCTTGAAGAAGGAGAATCTGATTTATTGAAAATGATGGATACCACAAGAGCCATTCCTAATACACCAATCATAGACCCAAATCTGCCACGCGTTGAGTAAAACAGCCTTATACAATACCTACGATACTTCGCCAAAAACCCAGCAAATAGTTGCTCGTTTATTGGAAAACGACCAAGCCAAAATACACCTTTCGGGGCTTTTGGGTTCCGCACTTTCGTTTGTCATCCGATCGATTTTCAAGAAATCTGAACTTCCTTTTTTGATTGTTCTAAACAATAAAGAGGAAGCGGCGTATTATTTGAATGATTTAGAACAAATGATTGGGGAACAAGATGTGCTCTTTTATCCCGGTTCCTACCGTCGTCCGTACCAAATTGAAGAAACCGATAATGCCAATGTTTTGCTTCGCGCCGAAGTGCTAAACCGAATCAATTCCCGTAAAAAACCGGCCGTTATTGTCACCTATCCAGAAGCTTTATTCGAGAAAGTGGTAACTCGAAAAGAATTGGATAAAAACACCTTGAAAGTTGCTGTTGGCGACAAGATTTCCATCGACTTTATCAACGAAGTTTTATTCGAATACGAATTTAAAAGAGTCGATTTCATTACTGAACCAGGAGAGTTTTCGGTTCGTGGAGGAATCGTAGATGTATTTTCATTTTCGAATGATAATCCGTACCGAATAGAGTTTTTTGGAGACGAAGTGGAGAGCATTCGTACGTTTGATGTTGCGACCCAATTGTCTATTGAAACGCAAAAAAAGATTACCATAATCCCAAATGTGGAAAACAAAGTTTTTCAGGAAAACCGAGAAAGTTTCTTGGATTATATCTCAGAGAAAACGGTAATTTTTCTCCAGAATACCGAAGATTTTTTATCGCAATTAGACAAACAATTTGGCAAAGCCGAAGAAGCTTTCGCAAAATTGTCGCAGGAAATAAAACGGTCATCTCCAGAACAATTGTTCTTGAATCAAACCGAATTTATAAAAAGAGCGTTGGATTTCTCCATTGTAGAATTGAGTTCGAAACCTATTTTTAGAACCACCAAAAAATTTGAATTTCACATTCAGCCGCAACCGTCGTTCAACAAACAATTTGATTTGTTATTGAATAATCTGAATGAAAATCATTTTAATGGTTACAAAAATTATTTGTTTTGTTCCAATGATGCCCAAGCCAAACGATTTCATGATATTTTTGAAACGTTGGACGAAGCGAATTCTGAGAATATCCGCAAGCAATACCACACCGTTGTTTTGCCTTTGTACCAAGGATTTATTGACGAGGAAAATCAAATTACTTGTTACACCGACCATCAGATTTTTGAACGCTACCATAAATTCAGCATCAAAAATGGCTATTCGAAAAAACAGAATATCACTTTAAAAGAACTGACGACACTTTCTGTAGGCGATTATGTTACGCACATCGATCATGGAATTGGACGTTTTGGAGGATTGCAAAAAATACAAGTCGAAGGAAAAACACAAGAAGCGATCAAGCTTGTGTATGCCGATAATGATATTGTGTATGTGAGTATTCATTCGCTGCACAAAATTTCTAAATACAACGGAAAAGACGGAACACCACCCAAAATTTACAAATTGGGTTCGAATGCTTGGAAGATTTTAAAACAAAAAACCAAGGCACGGGTCAAACATATTGCATTCAATTTGATTCAGTTGTATGCTAAAAGAAGACTCGAAAAAGGATTCCAGTTTGCGCCTGATAGTTATTTGCAAAACGAACTGGAAAGTTCCTTTATTTACGAAGATACGCCGGACCAAACCAAATCGACGGCAGAAGTAAAAGCCGATATGGAAAGCGACCGTCCGATGGATCGCTTGGTTTGTGGAGATGTAGGTTTTGGTAAAACGGAAGTTGCCATTCGTGCGGCTTTCAAAGCAGTGGATAATAGCAAACAAGTTGCGATATTGGTTCCTACGACGATTTTGGCATACCAACATTACAGAACTTTTACGGAACGATTGAAAGATATGCCGGTTTCTGTTGGCTATTTAAACCGTTTTAGAACGGCCAAACAAAAAGCGGAAACGCTAAAATTATTAGCTGAAGGAAAACTCGATATTGTGATTGGAACACACCAATTGGTTAATAAAAATGTAGTTTTCAAAGATTTAGGATTGTTGATTGTGGATGAGGAGCAAAAATTTGGTGTCAACGTAAAAGACAAGCTCAAAACCATTGCAGCGAATGTCGATACGCTAACTTTGACAGCAACGCCAATTCCGAGAACCTTGCAATTTTCATTGATGGCCGCGCGCGATTTATCAGTGATTACAACACCTCCACCTAATCGTTATCCTATTGAGACGAATGTAGTCGGCTTTAGTGAAGAGTTGATTCGGGATGCGATTTCGTATGAAATTCAGCGAAACGGACAGGTTTTCTTTATCAATAATAGAATAGAAAATATCAAGGAAGTCGCCGGAATGATTCAGCGTTTGGTGCCAAATGCCAAAGTGGGAATCGGTCACGGCCAGATGGAAGGAAGAAAACTGGAAGAATTGATGCTGGCTTTTATGAACGGAGAATTTGATGTTTTGGTGGCAACAACCATTATCGAAAGTGGATTGGACGTTCCCAATGCTAATACGATTTTTATCAATAATGCTAATAATTTTGGATTGTCTGATTTGCATCAAATGCGCGGTCGAGTAGGACGTAGCAACAAGAAAGCGTTTTGTTATTTTATTTGTCCGCCATATTCTGCAATGACGGATGATGCCAGAAAACGAATCCAAGCTTTGGAACAATTCAGCGAATTGGGAAGCGGATTCAATATTGCCATGAAAGATTTAGAGATTCGCGGTGCCGGAGATTTATTGGGAGGAGAACAAAGTGGTTTCATCAATGAAATTGGTTTTGATACGTACCAAAAAATCATGAACGAGGCCATTGACGAATTGAAAGAAAATGAATTCAAGGATTTGTATCCGGAGGAAAACAATTTGGAAACCAAAGAATATGTAAAAGACTTGCAAATCGACACTGATTTTGAGTTGTTGTTTTCGGATGAATACATCAATAATGTTTCGGAACGATTGAGTTTGTACAATGAATTAGGCGCTGTAAAAAACGAAGAAGAACTCATTATTTTTCAAAATAAATTGATTGACCGTTTTGGTCCAATGCCGCCTCGTGCGAAAGCATTAATGAATAGTATTCGAATCAAATGGATTGCAACCCGAATTGGAATCGAAAAATTAGTGATGAAACAAGGCAAGATGATTGGGTATTTCATTTCGGATCAACAATCTGATTATTATCAATCGAATCGTTTTCATCAGGTACTACAATTTGTGCAAACGCATAGTTCTATTTGTAAAATGAAAGAAAAACAAACGCCAGCAGGATTACGACTTTTGTTGACTTTTGACAATGTAAAAAATACCAGAACTGCTTTGGAATTGATGGAGATGTTGGGAAAATAGAAAATAAATATTCAATTTGATAGTGATTGAGATTAAACGGGAAGAGTTATTTTTAAATTTGGCTTGCATTGAACAAATTAAATTGGAATAAATATGCTTACAGACATTAATCCCAAATTGCCGATGCGTAACAAAGCGATTACGCGAGATTACTATTTGAACGAATTGGGTTTTGAGGAATATGGCAGTGCTGATTTTGAGGGCTACCTTATGGTGCAAAAAGACAGTATTCAAATTCATTTTTTTGAATTTAAAGAACTTGATCCAAAAGAAAATTACGGACAAGTTTATATCAGAACGGACGATATTGACAAATTGTACCAATCATTATTGAAAAAAAAAACAAGTATCCATCCAAATGGACCTTTAGAGATCAAACCTTGGGGGCAAAAAGAATTTTCGGTACTTGATCCAGACAACAATCTGCTGACTTTCGGGCAGAGTATATACTAAATTATTTTGGCGAAAGCGTTTAACCTTTTAAAGATTCTAAGCTTTAGTTTTAATTTGTATATTTGATTTTTACAAATTCATTCGCAATGAAATTAAAATCAATAGACGAGTTTTACCAGGAAATCTCTGGAGACTCTGTTACAGATCCGAGCACATTATTGCCAAAAGGTATCCAAAAAGAAATTGGTCATTTCAATGTTTTTAGTATCAAAGAACTTTATGAAAGGCTAAAGGATAAGTCATTTATGACTTATGACCGGAGAGCGTATTATAAAATAAGCTTGATACGAGGAAAAAACAGAGCTGAATATGCAGATAAAATAATTGACATTGAAAAGAATGCTCTTTTATTTGCTACGCCCAAAATCCCATATCATTATGTACCACAAGACACGCAGCAATCTGGAAATTTTTGTGTTTTTACGAGCGAGTTTTTAACAAAAGATAAAAGCGGAATTGTACTTGACGAGCTTCCTATTTTTAAATCAGATGGCGATCCTGTTTTTGAGCTTTCTGATGAGGATGCAATAGAAATTGATTTGATATTCAAAAAGATACATAAAGAAATCAATTCTGATTATGTGTATAAATACGATTTGATTCGGAATTATGTGGCGGAGTTAATACACTTTGGACAGAAACTACAACCTGTAACTGCCTTATATTCAAAACACAATTCGGCAGCCAGAGTTTCTTCCTTATTTGTGGAATTACTCGAAAGACAATTCCCGATAGAGTCGCCTCGTCAACGGTTGGAATTGAAATCTGCCAAAGATTTTGCCGCTCGATTGTCCATTCATGTCAATCATTTGAATAAAGTTTTAAAAGAGAATACAGGTAAAACGACTACTGAGTTAATCAGTGACCGATTAATACATGAAGCCAAGATTCTTTTAAAAGAAACCGATTGGAATATTTCGGAAATCGCGTATTCACTCGGTTTTGAAGAGTTGGCACATTTTTCTAATTTTTTCAAAAAACAAACAACGTTGACACCTATCGCTTTTCGAGTATAAAGAGATTAATTTGAATTTTGCAAACTCTGGATTGATATTTACAATTGGCAAGCTTTATATCGGAATTAATTTTGTGGTATTAATTTAAAACAATAATAAACATGGAGATCAAGAACAATAAAATAGCATTAGTCACCGGAGGAAGCCGCGGATTAGGAAAAGATATGGCTTTGAATCTTGCCAAAAAAGGGCTTGATGTAATCCTAACGTACAACAGTAAAAAAGACGAAGCGGATGATGTTGTATCCGAAATCGAAAAACTGGGACAAAAAGCAGTAGCCATTCAATTGAATGTTGCTGATATGAGTAGTTTTGATTTGTTTTTTCAAAATGTTTCAAATGCTTTAAAAAGTACTTTCGGTGCTGATAAAATTGATTTTTTAATCAATAATGCGGGCGTTGGTCTTCACGAAAGTTTTGCGACAACTACTACAGCTCAATTTGATGATTTGGTTAATATTCAATTCAAAGGACCCTTTTTTCTGACTCAAAAAGCTTTAGAGGTAATGAATGATGGAGGTGGAATTGTAAATATTTCGTCAGGGTTGACCCGTTTTTCATTTCCGGGATATTCAACTTATGCGAGTATGAAAGGAGCGATGGAAACCTTGACTAAATACCAAGCGAAAGAATTGGGCGAAAGAAAAATCAGAGTTAATATAGTGGCTCCGGGTGCTATAGAAACCGATTTTGGTGGCGGTGCAGTTCGGGATAACGAACAGTTAAACCAATTGATTGCTTCGTTAACGGCTTTAGGAAGAGTAGGTTTGCCCGATGATATTGGAAGCGTTGTGGCCTTTTTGTGTACAGACGATGCTAAATGGGTAAATGGACAACGCTTAGAAGTTTCGGGAGGAACGAATTTGTAGTTTTTAAATTGCCTTTTTAGATGTAAAAAAAATTAAATTTTTATAATAAAAACGCAATTCAATATGATTAAAAAAAAGCTTCCAGTCTAGAATAGTCTGGAAGCTTTTTAATTATAATGAAGTTTTTTATTAATTTTTTAGATCCTTAATTACTTTGAAAGCCACATCCACTTGTTCTTCGCTCACTAATATGGTGAACTCATTAGAAGTCGAAATTACTTCATTGATGATAATTCCTTCCCAAGCCAAACGTTGAAAAATGAAATAGTAAATCCCAGGAACGACAATATTTTCTTTAGGTAATTTTACCGTAATCGAAGCTAGATTGTCTAGTTTTTGAATCAATTTCTCATTGGCAAAATGCTTGTCAACTAAGTGATTGATGCTATTGCTTACCACAATATTAGTTTCATTTACTCCTCTGGAAGAAGTGTAAAAAATATCCGGAAAAGCATTGATGTCAGTAATTAAGTCAGCTTGCTTGTTTAATACGGTTTCTGATGCAGCATAAGTATAATCAGTCAAAGCAGAGCGAACGGTGATTTCCCCAATATTTTTAATGACTTTGTTGATCTTATGATTTAACCTGAAGTCTAATTCTTCTGTTAATCTTTTTAAAGCCATTACAACAGCGCCTTGTTTTACTTCTTTCCCAAATTCACTTTCTAATTCGGTCATTATATTTCTGGATAATGACGTTAAATTAATAATTCCAAGTGATAATGCATTCAACAAGAAAGGCTTTGTTTTGATGTAATTTTCTACAATAGAAGAAACAGTTTTCATAATTTCTAAGTTTTTTTAGTTAGTTAGATTTGTAAGTTTAGTTAGGTTGTGTGTTAAAAACATGGCAAATGTAAATAAAAAAACAATTTGTTACAAATATAACAATAAAAAAATCAATTAAAAATGAAAAAAAGCATCGATAAGGTGCTCAATTACAAAAGATTTACCTTCTTTATGGATCGCTATTATGTCAAAACGGACATCAATATCTAAATTTCTTTCGTTTACAAATGCGTCAACGGCTTTCACAAGAAGTTGGATTTTTTTTGGTTTTACAAAATCTTGTGGCAAACCAAATTCCAGAGAGGAACGTGTTTTGACTTCGATCACAGCAAGTATATTTTCTTTTTGGGCGAGAATATCTATTTCGGCTTTTTGAAACGTCCAATTGGTTTCTAAAATAGTGTAGCCGTCTTTCCTTAGAAATTCGACCGCCATTTCTTCTCCAAGTTTCCCTAGTTCGTTGTGTTCCGCCATTGAAAAATTTTGTTTTAAGTTTAAGGTTTCAAGTTTTTAAACTTCTGCAATCAAAAATAAAATTGCCTTTATTCAAAAACCAGCGTACTGCATTTTTCATTGACATTGATAGTCACAGTGTTTCCTAAAATTAAGGCTCTATTGTCTTGAATATGACCAGCAGGAAAATTATATAAGATAGGAATATTGTATGTTTTGGTAACATCCTCGATAATTTCTATGGCGTTTTTCCCCCATGGAATATCATTATCCTTCATTTTTGTCATGGAACCCACAACAATTCCTTTGATGCTTTCCAGACAACCATTTCGTTTTAAATTCATCATCATGCGGTCAATATGATACAAATATTCATCTAAATCTTCTATAAACAAGATTTTATTAGAACAATCAATCGCGGATGGTGAACCAAATAAGCTGTATAGAATGGATAAATTTCCACCCACTAATTCTCCGGTAGCTTTTCCGGGTCTGTTCATTAAGAAAGTATCTATTTCGTAAGACAGTTTTTCGCCAAATAAAGCAATTCGCATGGTCTCGATAGCCTCTGGAGTAGCTCTAGGAGCGGTTATCGGCATGATTCCGTGAATGGATTTGTAACCCATTGTATTCAAATGATTGTGCAAAACGGTCACATCACTGAATCCAACAATCCATTTCGGATTTTTCTCGAACGCAGTAAAATCCAATAAATCAATCATTCGCACGGTTCCATATCCGCCTTTTACGCACCAAATGGCTTTTATATTTGGATTGTCCAGTTGCTGCTGAAAATCGGCAGCGCGTTGTTCGTCAGTTCCGGCTAATTGATCGTTGTCTAAACCTATGGTGCTGCCAATGACAACTTCCAGTCCCCAACTGTGCAACAAGTCGATAGCGGGTTTCAGGTTGTCATCTATATTTTTTCTGGCTGTTGCCAAAATTGCTACGGTATCTCCTTTTTGTAAACTTGGTGGTGTAATCATTTTGTATTGGGCTTGACTGTTGAAAGATTGTAAAACAAAAATAAGGAATAGAAATTTATATAAAACAGGATGGCGTAGTGTAAAAGTAAATCGGTTTGCATTCATGTTTTATTGTTTTTCTAAAATATTTGAAATCCTGGAGTCTTTGTAAGACAAAAACAAAGATAGACAATTAGAAAATAATTTTAAGTTCACGCTCAAATGACTATTTTTACAATAACCAGATTCAAAAAAGGAATCTAATCAACGACTGGTAATAAATGATACTTATGAGAATTACGCACTGGATTCCTATTCTTTTTTTATTTTTTCCAATAGTAAAATCTACTGCACAACAGAAAAAATATGTCATTCATACCGTTGCGTTTTATAATTTCGAAAACCTTTTTGACACCATAAATGATCCAGATACTTTTGATGAAGAATGGACGCCAACAGGTTTGCAACGCTGGACATTTGATAAATACGAAAAGAAATTGGGGAATTTAGCCCGCGTTTTATCTGAAATTGGTTCAGCTGAAAATACCGATTCACCCACATTTATTGGCGGTTGTGAAATAGAAAATAGAGGCGTTTTAGAAGATTTAGTCAAGCAACCCAAATTAATCGAGAAAGACTACGGCATCATCCATTTTGATTCGCCTGACAAAAGAGGAATTGATGTGGCGCTGTTGTATCAAAAAAAGAAATTTCAACCCACGAGTTACAGCAATATTCCGTTATACATTTATAAAGAAAGCGGAAATACGAATGAAAGTTCCAAAGCCAGTTTCGAAGAAAAAACAGATGATGAATTGCAAATAAGCACCAAAAATTATCGGGTTTATACACGAGATCAATTGTTGGTAACCGGATTTTTGGACGGCGAAGAAATCAATATTATTGTCAATCATTGGCCATCTCGTTCTGGCGGAGAGAAAAAATCAAGTCCGTTTCGGGAAGCCGCCGGAGCATTAAACCGAAAAATAATAGACTCTTTGCAACGCATAAATCCAAATGCAAAAGTGATTACTTTGGGCGATTTAAATGACGGTCCGTATAATAAAAGTGTCAAAATTGGGCTTGGCGCCAAAGCCAAAAAGGCAGAAGTACTTCCTTTTGGGATTTACAATCCATTCGAAGAAATGGCCAAAAAAGGATTTGGAACCATCGCATTTCGGGATGCATGGGATGTTTTTGACCAAATAATTGTTTCCGAAACCTTATTACAATCGGATTATTCGAGCTTTCGATATTGGAAAGCAGGAATTTATAATAAGTCATTTTTGATACAAACCAGCGGACAATATAAAGGGTATCCGTTGCGACATTCTAACACCGAAATAGGGTTTAGCGACCATTTTCCAGTGTATATTTATTTGATTAAGGAAAAAAAATAACGATTTATTATTTCATAACTTTACATTTAAAATAAAAATCATGGCAATTGCAAAACCTTTCAACCTCAATAAATGGATTGACGAAAACCGTCATCTGCTCAAACCGCCTGTTGGCAATAGAAACTTATACAGGGAATCCGGTGATTATATCGTTATGATTGTTGCGGGTCCAAACGCCCGAAAAGACTATCATTACAATGAAACCGAAGAGTTGTTTTACCAACTTGAAGGCTCCATCAAAGTTATTATTCAAGAAGATGGCGAGCGTAAGGAAATGGAATTGCATGCCGGTGATATGTACCTTCATCCTGCTAAAATTCCCCATTCTCCTGTGCGTTCCGAAGGTTCTATAGGACTTGTCATCGAACGAAAAAGAGTTGGAAAAGGATATACAGATGGTTTATTGTGGTTTTGCGATAATTGCAATCATAAACTGCACGAAGTCTATTTTGAACTGCATAATATTGAGAAAGATTTCTTGCCTCATTTTGAACATTTCTATAATTCAGAACATTTGAGAA
The DNA here is from genome assembly GCF_030010375.1 of Flavobacterium yafengii. GTDB lineage: Bacteria > Bacteroidota > Bacteroidia > Flavobacteriales > Flavobacteriaceae > Flavobacterium > Flavobacterium yafengii. The sequence goes on from NZ_JASCRY010000001.1 coordinate 643,199, forward strand.
CCTGCGAAAAATGTGGAACCATTATGGAAACCGACCCTAGATTTATTGCAAAAAAATAATTTAATGCTGAATTTATTTCAGTATCAGGAGCTAATCCCGCTATACGTTCTATCTTTTGTGGTCTCGTAAAAAAAACGAGACACAAAAGGATGCCACTTCTATCGGGGCTAAAAAGCGTAAAATATAAAGTAGCAATGTTTAGTTTTTCACGTTAAATCAATATATTTGTAAAAAAATATAACAATTTTTAATAAAAAAGTTACAATGATAACAATAGCAGATCAATTCGGAATCAAAGAAGCCCTTAAGCAATTAGGGATTGAGGAGATAAATGAAGGAACATCAACTGGAGCAGCTAATTTTGCCAACGGAAAAATCATCGAAAGTTATTCGCCAGCAGATGGGACTTTAATTGGAAAAGTAAAAACGTCTTCTAAAGAAGATTATGAAAAAGCGATGCAACAAGCTTCTGAAGCGTTTTTAGAATGGCGTATGGTTCCAGCTCCTAAAAGAGGTGATATCGTTCGTCAGATGGGAGATGAATTAAGAAAATTCAAAGAGCCTCTTGGAAAATTGGTTTCTTATGAAATGGGGAAAAGTCTTCAAGAAGGATATGGTGAAGTGCAGGAAATGATTGATATCTGTGATTTTGCGGTGGGTTTATCCCGTCAATTGTACGGATTAACCATGCACTCTGAAAGGCCTTTGCACAGAATGTATGAGCAATACCATCCAATAGGAACAGTTGGAATCATTTCGGCGTTTAACTTTCCGGTAGCAGTTTGGAGTTGGAACGCAATGATTGCTTGGGTTTGTGGTGATGTTGCGATTTGGAAACCAAGTTCAAAAGTACCTTTATGTGGAGTGGCTTGTCAAAATATTATTAAAACAGTTTTAAAAAGAAATAACGTTCCCGAAGGCGTTAGTTGTTTAGTAACAGGAAACGAATCAGGAGATTTAATCAATAATGACAAAAGAATTTCGTTGGTTTCTTTTACAGGATCAACTAGAATAGGACGTCACGTATCAAAAACCGTAGCAGAACGTTTTGGAAATACCATACTTGAATTAGGAGGAAACAATGCGATTATCGTTTCGGAACATGCTGATATCAGTATGGTATTGGTTGGAGCCGTTTTTGGAGCGGTAGGAACAGCAGGACAACGTTGCACATCGACCAGACGTTTAATCATTCACGAAAGTGTGTATGACAAAACCATCAGCGTATTGAAAAACGCGTATGGTCAATTGCAAATTGGAAATCCATTAGACGAAAATAATCACGTTGGGCCGCTTATCGATAAAGGAGCTGTTCAGGATTATTTGGATGCGATTGAAAGTGCCAAAAAAGAAGGTGGAAAAATCATCGTTGAAGGCGGATTGGTTGAAGGCGAAGGATATGAAAGTGGTTGTTATGTAAGACCATGTATCATTGAAGCTGAGAATCATTTTGACATCGTTCAAACAGAAACTTTTGCCCCTATTTTATATGTAATGAAATACAGCACAATTGAAGAAGCGATTGCATTGCAAAACGGGGTTCCACAAGGACTTTCTTCTTCTATTTTTACAAACAGCATGAGAGAAATGGAATTGTTCCTTTCGCAATCGGGTTCTGATTGTGGAATTGCCAACGTAAATATTGGTACTTCCGGAGCAGAAATTGGTGGTGCTTTTGGTGGTGAAAAAGAAACCGGTGGCGGACGTGAATCTGGTTCTGATGCTTGGAAAGCTTATATGAGAAGACAAACCAATACCATCAATTACGGAACCCAATTGCCATTGGCACAAGGAATCAAATTTGATTTGTAGTAATTAGATAACAATAAATTTATATTTAAACGCTTTGTCTTATTTAGATAAAGCGTTTTTTTATAAATTAGACAAAAAAACTATTAATGGCCAATTTAGGAGCAACATTTACAGATATTTCAGGTTGGCATAAAAATGTTCATTATAGTACTGGAGGTACTCGAAGTAAATATATTGCTTTGCACCCCGACACAAATGAAGAGTATTTTTTTAAAGGATCAAAAGAAACACCTCAAGGAGAAATTCGCTATCCAACAGAATTTTGGTCTGAAATTATTTCTTCTAAAATTGGTCAATTTTTAGGTTTTCCAATGTTAGATTATAACATTGCTTATGATAGTAAACACAAACAAAAAATCGGATGTCTTTCAAAATCCATGGTTTTTGGTGCTAAAAATAAATTGACAGAAGGAAAAACTTATTTAACGGGATTTAATGCCCAATATAATCCAGATATAGATAAAAAGGACTATACTTTTCAATTTATTTGTAATGCTTTAAAAAGTTTTTCTTTAGATGAATATATCAAAAATATTGTAGAAATTATTGTCTTCGATAGTATCATTGGAAATTCAGATAGGCACCAAGAGAATTGGGGTATAATAACAAGACATAAAATAATACATGAAAAAAAACTTGAAAAAGAAATTATTTCTAAAGTAGAAGAGCGAAGTTTCTATAGAAAAATAAGAAGATTAACTCGAAAGTTTTTTACTGATGAAAATATCAAATCTGAAAGTGTAATAAATAACCCAAATTTTATTGTAAAATTCGAAGTTAAGCATCAATTAGCCCCAATTTATGATAGCGGTTGTTGTCTTGGAAGAGAACATTTAGATGATAGAGTTATAAAAATGCTTGACGATTCTCAAATGATAGAAGCATATGTAAGAAAAGGTGAATCTGAGATTCATTGGGAAGGGAATGCTAAAAAAAGAAAGCATTTTGAACTTATAGAACTGTTGTTAGAACACTACCCAACTGAAACGAAAAGGTTTATTGGTAGAGTTAATGAGAAATATAACTCCGATGCAATAAAAGAGATAATTGAGAATATTGATATAAATATTCCAACGTATTTAATTAACTTTAAATTATCGGAAACTAGAAAACAATTGATGTTTAAATTGGTAACTTTGCGCATTGAAAAATTAATCCAATATTTATGAAAGCAATAGGAAACATACACCTTATCTGGAGACCAGGTAAAGGCAGTAGAAGAATTTCTGTTGGTACTATTAAAAAAAGTGCCTCGGAAGGAATTCGCTTTCAATATAATCAGGATGGAGTTGAAGAAGCCAAGAAGTTAGGTTTTGTACATTATGAAGGTTTTCCAGATACAAGTAAAGATAAAATTTATACGGAAAATGTAATTGAAATTTTTGGTCAAAGATTAATGCGCAGTGAGAGACCTGATTTACATGATTTTTATGATTTTTGGAATATTGATTTAAGTAAAAGAGAAGATAAATATTATATGTTAGCTTTTACCCAAGGACTATTGCCGACAGATAATTTTGAGTTTTTGGCTCATTTTAACCCTGTAGAAAATTTATCCTTTGTTACTGAAATAACTAATTTATTAGAAAGTCAAATACCTTCAGACAAAGTTTCTATTGGAGATGATTTAAGATATGAATTAGAACCGAATAATCAATACGATAATAAAGCTGTAAAAATCTTCAAAGAAGATTTATATCTTGGACGTATTAAACTAATTCACTGTAGTGTATTCCATAAAACAAGTAAGCAGTTTGCTTTAATTGTTCAAGGAACTGAAAAAAATGGCGTATTAAAACGAATTTTTGTTAAAGCAAGTCTTTGATCTATATTATCATCAACTATACTACAAGTTTGCAATTGGCACAAGGAATAAGATTTGATTTGTAGAACAAATTATAATAAACTAAAAAGGCAATTTGAATATTTCAAATTGCCTTTTTTTATTAAAAATTGCTTCGTTAACTTTGTGAATAATGTTTCTACAAATTGAAAGAAGCGCCAATATTAAACGTAAATTGATTGTTCAATTTATCAAAACCTACAGCATCTGTTTTATAACTGGCTATAGGAATTCCAGCTTCGGAGAAAATACCAAAACCTTCCGTAAAGAAATAACGGAATCCTAAATGTGCACCAAAATTTCTTAAACCTAAATCCAATCCTGGGTAAACATCCATTTTTGGATCAAATTGAAAAACATTTCCCAAGTTTGCATTGAATCGTCCTTTAATATCCACTCTGTCTCCAAAATCAGGTTTGTTTCCTAAATCATCATTAGAAACGGATAACAAATAAGAAGTCACAAATCCGAATGACATGTTTTCTCCAACTCCAAAATCAGAAGAAACACGAATTCCAGATCCTCCGTTTTGAAAGTTACCTCCAACATCAAATTTAACATCTCCTTTTCCTTTGAAAGCTTGTGCATTGATCAAACCAACTGTCAATAGCAATACTAATGTAGTAATCTTTTTCATACTTTTAATTTTTTAAGTGGGTGCAAAACTAGCTCAATAAAATCTAATTTCTTCCCTTTTCGTCAAAATACAATCGGGTCAAAGGTTCGCTTTGCCAGAATTCTTTGGTATCAACATCCATAATCGTTAATGGTCCTTTGAAAGCTGCGCCGGTATCCACATTCCAAACATTTGCTTTTTGTATCGGGGTTGTTTCGCCTATTCGGGTTACAGGCGTATGACCAATATAAATTTCGTTGTATAATGTAAAGCGTTTTGGGTAGAAAATATCATCAGTTTTCATAGTCTTGTCCAATGCCAAAGCCGTTTCCCATAAGGTTCTATCCCAATAGAAAAGCCCTGGAAAATATTCAAAATCAACACCATTCATATTGGTAAAACCAGCATGAACAAATAGACGAAGTTGCTCGTCCAGATAAAAATTTTCTAATGATTTCAAGAATTCGATATGTTTTTGCTTCGTTTCTGCCTTAACGGATTCGTAGGCCAAAACAGTCGCTTCTCCGCCATGTTTGTACCACAACAGATTGTCTTTACTTTCGTCAAGCCATTCCAGCAATAAGTCATCATGATTCCCGCGAATGCAAACACAGTTCTGTTTGGTTTTTAAATCAATTATAAAATCGAGTACCTGAGGAGATTGGCTCCAGCCATCAACATAATCTCCCAGAAAAATCAAGGTGTCGTTTTTAGTAACGTTGGCTCTCTCCATAATTTGGTGTAATGCTCGCAAACCACCGTGGATATCGCCTATAACAAGTGTTCTCATGTACTGAATGTTCTTTATTAGTGTAAAAACAGCCAGAAAGACAGTGCTATTTTCAAGTCATAAAAATAAGTAAAAGACTGATGAAGTATGCTACTTTAACTTATTTTTTTAAATAAATTAAAAGGAACGGTATTTTAAAGATTGTAATTTTTGTGAAAATTAGGATAGGAATTTCTTTGGAATTCGGTTTTAATCAGGTAGAAAATATCACTGTTTTTGGTGATGGTTTTTTTTATTTTTTAAGATTAGCTTTACAAAAAAATAAATCTCTCGAAAATGAGTGCACTTCTAGCGTTATCGTTACTTTTGGCTAAAATGATCTGTCAGGTTTTAAAAGAATTGTTGGCTTTGTTTTAGAATTATAAATCGATACTTTCTTTTCAAAATTATTTTTTCAATCAGATAAATGCTTAAAATCCATATGAAAATATATTTGCAAATACTGTTTTGTTTCTTTTTGTTAAGTTGTAATTCTAATAAAAACGCCACAATTACCAAGGTCAATAATCTAGAATTTGAGGTCAAAACAGATAGTGCCAGTTGGTTGGACAGTTCCAGAAACAGATTAATTCCGGTTGCGTTTTATTCCCCAATTGTAAACGATAAAATCAGAAATCAACAATTGGTAATCATCAGTCATGGATATGGAGAAAATAAACCGGGCGCAAACAAATCGTATTCATACTTAACAAAAAAATTAGCGTCCAAAGGTTATTTTGTAATAAGTATTCAGCATGAATTACCAACCGATGATTTATTGCCTTTGACAGGAATTCCTCAAGTGGTACGACGATCAAATTGGGAAAGAGGAGCAGAGAATATTCTATTTGTTCTCAATGAATTAAAAAAAATAAAACCAGAATTAGATTTCAATCATGTAAACCTAATTGGACATTCTAATGGAGGTGATATGGCAGTTTTGTTTGCTCATAAATACCCAAACACAGTTGATAAAATAATTTCGTTAGACAATCGCAGAATGGAATTGCCTAGAACTTCCCAGCCTAAAATTTACTCGCTTCGTTCCAATGATCAGCCTGCTGATGAGGGAGTTTTGCCTACTGTTGAAGCGCAGAAAAAGTTCGGGATAAAAATCATTAAACTCCCGAATACCATCCACAATGACATGAATGACAGAGGAAATAAAAGACAAAAAAGAGAAATTAACACCTATGTATTGGGTTTTCTTAGCGAATGAAATCTATAAAATAATTGTAGTTACTGCACATCATATTTCATCTTTCTCAAAATCCGTAACGCTTCTTTAAATGATAAATATACTTGGTTGAAAGGTTTTAAAAGCACTTTGGCATCAATCAATTTTTGTTTGGCTTCTTCAAAACCGTTGAGGTAACAAATCATAAAAGTGGAAGGTAAATTCTCTAAATCTTTGTGTTCTCGCTCGGATAACGAAAGTCCTTTTTGGAGTTTTTTTAACAAAGCAATATTGGCATTGTAAATATGAAACAACATTTTTTTATTGAATTCCGGTGGCTGAAAAAGTATCTCTCTTTCTATTTTATAATAACCATTATCATGAAAATGAATTGTTTGTTTTTCTAAAGGATAATAGCTTGTTTTGTCATTTAAGCCCAAAGGAACATATTCAATAATGGTAAAAGTATCTTCATCGAAAGTGATTTCGACCACATCCTGAGCCGAATAAAAAAGCTTAATTTGTTCGTTGATCAATTCAATGTCGACACGTGATAAATAGGTTTTATCACGGGATTTTTTAGCAATTCCTGCCCAGCAAATCACAAATAATTCTTTGAATACTTTATACTTTGGCGCCATATCCTTGTGGCGAAAATTCATGAAATCAATCACGCCATCGAGTGTGTATTCAATGCTGTTTCGGGAGTTGTTTTCGATGCCAATTACGGTTTCCGTGTTCTGATAATTCTTTTCGATTTCGCCTTCAATGGGCATTGTGTTGCTGCCTCGCCGAATAAAAATACTGTTGGCAGGAATCGTGTGAATTCCTTTTTTGAAATGGGAAGTTTTGCTTTTTGGCTTGACTGTTACCAGTCCGATAACTTTATCTTTTGGCAAATTTGGAAATGGCACATTTTCGTACTGAATTTTCGGAGGATTTTCCAGATAGGCATTCACTAAATTCTGAATCCGGCTGTCGTCAAAAAAGTCATCCCCAACAATAGTATTATCTTGATCTTCAACACCCACGACGATATAGGAATTGTTTGTAGGATTCGAATTGGAGAGCGCGCAAATGTGTTTGAGAAACTTTGCTTTTCCTTCCCGTGTATGCAAATTCAACTGACGCTTTTTGTCATAAAAACTGCTCTCATCATTGTGAGCGAGCAGGTTCTTGATAAGAATGCGTTTGTTGATCATCGGTATTGATTATTATTTATTTCTATTTTTTATTGTTGTTAAGGCTTATTTATTAATCATATTTTGATGCTTTTCTATCAGAGCTTTTTAATAAACCACCGCTAATTCGCAGATTTTCTAATTAATATAAAAATCTGCGAATTAGCGGTTGATTTTTTTACCCGTTAAATTTCTTATTTCTAATAGAATTATAATTCGCCATATTCGAAGGTTTTATTAACAATAATCAATCTCTTTTTAAAATAGTAGCAGCGGCTTGTGCTGTTGGTAATACCATCAAATCGGCAATATTTACATGATACGGTCTGGAAACTACAAAGTGAATAATATCAGCTATATCTTCTGGATGTAATGGCTCAAAACCTTTGTAAACATTGGCGGCTCTGTCTGCATCACCTTTAAAACGCACTTCGCTAAATTCTGTTTCTACTGCACCGGGATGAATAGCACCCACCCGAATTCCATAAGGGTTCAAATCCATTCGCATGGCATGGTTCAAGGCGTCAACGGCATGTTTGGAGGCACAATAGACGTTTCCGTTTGGATAGACTTCTTTTCCGGCAATGGAACCAATGTTGATAATATGACCTGATTTTCGTTCAATCATTTGCGGAATTATGGCTTTTGAAACATATAAAAGCCCTTTGACATTGATGTCAATCATGGCGTCCCAATCGTCTAAATCCCCGTTTTGAATGGGGTCTAAACCATGCGCATTTCCGGCATTATTAATCAAAACATCGATTGTAGAAAAAGCTTCCGGTATGGAATTGATACTTTTAAAAACCGCTTTTTTATCCCGAACATCAAAGGACAAAGTGTGTACTTCCGTAAGTGCTGAAAGCTCTTTTTCAAGAGCGATTAACCGGTCTTCACGGCGTCCGCAAAGAATAATTTTATAATTGTTTTTAGCTAATATTTGTGCTGTTGCTTTACCAATTCCGCTGGTTGCTCCAGTCACTAAGGCTGTTTTAGTCATGAGTTTTTTTTCTATTTTAGATTCTAAAGTTGCTGTACTGAACACTAATTCTAGGCTACATTATTTCCCATGCTTGCTGCCCAAATAGCAAACCAATCTTCTTTGTCTAATTCTAAATCGACAGCTTTCATAAGCGATTGGATTCGGGCCACGTTTACTGTTCCGGCAATTGGAATTACTTGTGCGGGATGTTTTAAAATCCAGGAAAGCAAAATCGTATCAGAACCCAAATGGTATTTTGAAACTAAGGTCGCCAGTAATTTTTTTAAACGTCTGGTTTGTGGATTGTCTTCTCTAAAAACGGATCCCAGCGGATTCCAAGACATCGGACGAATGGTATTGGCTTGCATATAATCAAAACTTCCGTCGACCATAGGTTCGAAACTCGTTGCCGAAAATTGCACTTGATTGTACAAAACTTCTGTTTTTTGGCGAATCAATTCGGTTTGTGTGGAAGTAAAATTAGAAAGACCAAAATCTTTAATTTTTCCTTCTGATTTTAATTTCAAAACTGCTTCGGCAATTTCATCTGCCTGCATTAATGGGCTGGGTCTGTGTAGTAAAAGAACATCCAGATAATCAGTGTGTAGATTTTTTAAGGAGTTTTCAACAGACCAGATAATATAATCTTTGGAATATTCATAATGTTTTATGGTGTTGATGCGATTTTCCGTCACCATTTGGATGCCACATTTGGATATTAATTGCATTTTTTCTCTAGCAATTTTACTCGAAGCAAAGGCTTTTCCAAAATCAGATTCGGTGGTATAATCACCATATATATCGGCATGATCGAATGTAGTAATTTTGTTTTCCAAGCATACATTAATCATGTTTTCCATTTCTTTGGTATTGAGATTTTTATCCCAAATTCCCCAATTCATGACACCTGCTACAATAGGTGATAATTTTGTTTTATTCATGGTTTTTATTTTTTATTGAAATTCATAATTCTGCTATTTCAAAGTATATTTTTCAAAGTTCTTAAAAATATAAAAATTGTATCATAATTCGTCCTTAAATTTAGGGCTTTTGTCGAAGTTTTAACCATTTTTTAACATCTTACTTCTAAAAAAAAATTCAATTTGCACCATCAAAACGAAGGCATTAAATTCAAGGTTTTAAAAATAATAAAATGGAAGAAAATACAGCGACTTTAGACATCAGAGCAATCAATGAAAAAATAGAAAGAGAGAGTGCTTTTATAGACCTTCTCACAATGGAAATGAACAAGGTTATCGTAGGTCAAAAGCACATGGTGGAGCGTTTGTTAATTGGACTTTTGGGTCAGGGACATATTTTATTGGAAGGAGTTCCCGGATTAGCAAAAACATTAGCGATAAATACTCTTTCGCAAGCGGTACACGGATCTTTCAGCAGAATACAATTTACACCGGATTTATTGCCAGCCGATGTTGTGGGAACTATGATCTACAACATTAAGTCAAATGAATTCTCGATAAAAAAAGGACCGATTTTCGCTAATTTTGTCCTTGCTGATGAGATTAACCGTGCGCCAGCCAAAGTACAATCGGCATTGTTAGAAGCGATGCAGGAAAAGCAAGTTACTATTGGCGACACCACTTTCAAGTTAGACCGACCATTCTTGGTTTTGGCCACTCAAAATCCAATTGAACAAGAAGGAACATATCAATTACCTGAAGCTCAAGTCGATCGTTTCATGTTGAAAACGGTTATTGATTACCCAAAAATGGAAGACGAGCGTTTAGTGATTCGTCAAAACCTAAAAGGAAGTTATGAAAAAGTAAATCCTGTGGTTTCAGTAGAACAAATTTTACGCGCTCAAGAAGCAGTTCGTGAAGTTTACATGGATGAAAAAATAGAAAAATACATACTTGATATCATTTTTGCCACGCGTTATCCAGAAAAATATAAATTGGCTGATTTGAAACCATTAATCAGTTTTGGAGCGTCGCCACGTGGAAGTATCAATTTGGCGAATGCCGCAAAATGCTACGCTTTTATCAAACGTCGTGGCTATGTAATTCCAGAAGATGTTCGTGCTGTAGTTCATGATGTGTTGCGTCACAGAATTGGAGTTACCTACGAAGCCGAAGCTGAGAATATTACTTCAGTAGATATCATTAACAAAATCGTAAACGAAGTAGAAGTACCCTAAAAGTGAATAGTAATAAGTGAATAGTAATTAGCCTTGGTTGGTTACTATTCACTATTCACTAATTACTAATTACTAAAGAAATGGATACAAAAGACCTCTTAAAAAAAGTACGAAAAATAGAAATCAAAACCCGAAGATTGAGCGATCACATCTTTTCGGGAGAGTATCATACGTCTTTCAAAGGACGTGGAATGACATTCAGCGAAGTGCGTCAATACCAGTACGGAGATGATATTCGTGCGATTGATTGGAATGTAACCGCACGGTACAACGAAGCGCACGTAAAAGTTTTTGAGGAAGAACGCGAATTGACCATGATGTTAATGGTTGATATTTCGGGTTCAGAAAGTTTTGGTTCGAAAAACCAATTCAAAAAAGACATTGTTACGGAGATTGCCGCAACAATGGCTTTTTCAGCAACTCAAAACAATGATAAAATAGGTTTGATTTTGTTTTCAGATGAAATCGAATTGTACATTCCGCCAAAAAAAGGAAGATCACACGTACTGCGAATCATTCGAGAATTAATAGAATTTCAGCCGAAAAGCCGTAAAACAGATATTGCTCAAGCCTTGAAATTTTTATCGGGAACCCAAAAAAAGAAAGCAATTGTATTTGTGATTTCTGATTTCATGTCGGAAGATTACGAGCAAACATTAAAAATAGCATCTAAGAAACATGATATAACGGGTATTCGCGTGTACGACATTCGAGAAGAAAAAATGCCGGATTTAGGTATGGTTTCTATGCTTGATGCCGAAACCGGAGCAATCGAATTGATAAATACCGGTTCAAAAGCAGTGCGAATGAATTATGAAAAACAGTACCATGATAAAGTCAACTATTTTAAAGAAACATTCAGTAAATCAGGTTCAGGTGTTGTAAACACTAGAGTTGACGAAAGTTATGTGACGAAATTATTAAGTTATTTCAAATCGAGATAAGGGTTCAATAATAAAAGATGAAAAAACAATTATACCTACTACTATTGCTGCTTTCAACTGCGGTTTTTGCACAACAAAAGCAAGTGGTTACAAGTATTGACACGATTAAAAATAAAATTGGTGCCGAATTTAAACTGTCCATAAAAACTACTGTTGATACTTCGTCTAAAGTGATTTTTCCAAAACTAAAAAACTTTGGTGCTTTAGAGGTGATTCAGTCGTATCCTATTGATACTGTCAAAATGGATGGCCGTTATGAGTTAATCAAAAAATATGGCTTAACCCAATTTGATTCTGGTAGATATGTTATTCCGAGTATCAAGATTTTTATAGACAGCAAACCGTTTATGACGGATTCGCTTTTGGTTGAAGTAGCGAATGTTCAAGTGGATACTTTGAAACAAAAAATGTTCGACATTAAGGACATTGCTCAAGCAGATAACCCGATAGGCGACTGGTGGAAATACCTGTTGATTTTGGCTTTGATTATTGGTATTGGGGCTTTCATTTATTGGTTTATTAAAAAGCGCCAAGAAAAGAAACTACAGGAAGAAATTTATAAAACGCCAATCGAGAAAGCAACCAGTTTGCTGGATACTTTAGAGAGAAAAGAACTTTGGCAAAAAGGAGAAGTCAAAGCCTATTATAGTGAATTGACGGATATTGCTAGAAATTATATTGAAGAAGCGATAGAAATTCCAGCAATGGAAAGTACCACATCGGAATTGATTGAAGGACTTAGAGCGGCTTCTGTCAAAAAGAAAATGACGCTTTCGCAGGAAATTATCGAAAATCTGGAGCGTGTTTTGAAACAAGCCGATTTAGTGAAATTTGCTAAGTCAAAACCATTGGATTTTGAAATTACCGAAGACCGAAATAAGATTCAAAAAGCAATTCTGACATTAGACAATTCTATTCCTGTGGAAGTACCAGTTGAGGAAGATGTGTTGTTGAATGAAGCGCAAAGACAAAAACAGATACAAATTCAATTGCGAAAGCAAAGGAATAAACGTATTGTGACTGCCGTAGCATCCGTTGTGTTTTTATTGGCAGCGACCACTACTTTTTTCATTGTAACCAAAGGATTTAGTTATGTAAAAGACAATATTATTGGTCATCCTACCAAAGAATTATTAGAAGGCGAATGGGTGAAAAGTGATTACGGAAATCCTGGAATTATTATAGAAACACCAAAAGTGCTTAAGAGAGTAGATTTGACAAAAACACTTCCTAAAGACGGAATGGCTTTGATCAAAGAAATGCAGTCTTTTGCGTATGGAAGTGCTTTAGATCCTTTCTATCTGATGGTTTCTACTTTAAAATTCAAACAAGAAACACAAATAGATTTGGCTAAATCAATGGATGGTATATTGCAATCAATGGAAGTTCAAGGCGCTCAAAATATGATTGTGAAGCAAGAAGAGTTTGAAACTAAAGAAGGCGTTAAAGGAATTAAAGCGTATGGTACTTTTTCGCAAATTAATGGTGACAATAAGTCAAGTGCAAAAATGTATTATGAAGCATTACTGTTTAGTCAAGAAGGTGGATTACAACAGATTTTACTTTTTCATGAAGAAGGTGATGCCTATGCAAATGAAATATCAGAACGAGTTTTGAACTCTGTCGAATTAAAACAAGCAAGTAAATAATGACTAAAGTAACTTTTTTAAACCCAGAGTTTTTTTGGTTGTTTCTTCTGATTCCAGTAGCGATTGTATGGTTGTTACGGAAAAAGAACCATCAATCAGCAACATTAAAAATAAGTTCGTTACAAGGATTTAAAGGTTCTAATTCCTATTTGACAAAGCTAAAGCCAATGTTGAATGTGCTTAGGATATTGGCGCTTAGTTCCTTAATTGTGGCCATGGCAAGACCAAGAACTGTTGATGTAAGTAATAAAACAAAAACTACGAAAGGAATTGATATTGTTATGGCAATAGACGTTTCAGGAAGTATGCTTGCCAAAGATTTGAAACCAAATAGAATGGAAGCACTGAAAAGAGTAGCCGCTGATTTTGTTGATGAAAGACCAAACGATAGGATTGGGCTTGTGGTATATGCCTCGGAAGCATATACAAAAACACCGGTGACCAGCGATAAAGCGGTTATTCTGGATGCCATCAGAAGCATAAAATATGATACTGTTTTACAAGATGGAACAGGAATTGGTATGGGATTGGCTACCGCTGTAAACCGATTAAAAGACAGTAAGGCGAAAAGCAAAGTAATTATTCTTTTGACAGATGGGGTTAATAATGCCGGATTCATCGAGCCGGAAACCGCATCAGATATTGCCAAACAATACGGAATTAAAGTGTACACTGTAGGAATTGGTACAAACGGAATGGCAATGTTTCCTTATGCGGTAGCGCCAAATGGGCAATTTTTATTCCAAATGATGAAAGTGGAAATTGATGAGCAATTGATGAAGAGCATTGCTAAAAAGACAGATGGAAAATATTTTAGAGCAACGAGCAACAGCAAATTAGCAGAGATTTACTCCTCAATCAATAAATTAGAAACCACCGAAATTGAAGAATTAAAATTTTATGATTATGATGAAAAATTCAGACCGTTTATATGGTTTACCGGTTTTTTATTGTTGCTAGAATTAGGATTGCGAAATACAGTTTTTAAAAGCTTTATATAATATTTAAACACAAAAGACTAGGAGTCTTTAAAGGAATAGGTTTAGATAGTTAGTAAACTTTGCGCCTTCTTTGTGAACTTAGCGGTTAAGAGAAATTATGGAATTAGACGAAAAAAAATATTTATACCTCCTTTTTATACTACCACTTTTGGTGTTGGTTTTTCTAGCCAATTTATATTGGAAAAGAAAGAAACAACGCGAATTTGGAGATTTGGAAATGGTAAAAAGACTGAGCCCGGAAAGTTCTGTTTTTAAACCAGTTTTGAAATTAGGAGTATTGCTTTTGGCATTGACCGGATTAATTCTTGGATTGGTAAATCCAAAAATTGGTACCAAAATGGAAACTGTAAAAAGAGAAGGAATCGACATTGTTTTTGCAGTGGATGTTTCCAAAAGTATGCTTTCTGAAGATGTAGCGCCAAATCGTCTGGATAAAAGCAAGCAAATTGTTTCGCAAATTATCAACCAATTGGGAAGCGACAGAATAGGGATTGTGGCATATGCAGGAAGTGCTTTCCCAGTATTGCCTATCACTACGGATTATAGCGTTGCAAAAATGTTTTTGCAAAGCATGAATACAGATATGGTTTCCTCGGTAGGAACATCATTCAACGAGGCAATCAAATTATCATCAACGTATTTTGATGATAAAAAAACGAGTAAGTTGTTGATTATGATTTCTGATGGTGAAGACCATAACGAAGGCGCAGAAGAAGCAGCGGAAGAGGCGAATAAACTAGGAATTAAAATCATTACAATTGGTGTTGGAACTGAAAAAGGAGGTACGATTCCATTGAAAAAAAATGGGATTATTGAAGGTTTCAAAAGAGATAACAATAATGAAGTAGTTATAACGAAATTGGTTCCAGAAAGCCTGACAGCGATTGCTAAAGCGACGAAAGGCGGTTATGTAAACGGAAACAACACTAAAGAAGTACTTGAATATATTAAGAATGCATTGAATAATATTCAAAAAACAGAATTTGAAGCAACAGAAATGGCTGATTTTCAATCGCAATTTCAATGGTTTTTAGGTTTTGCTTTTGTTTTCTTATTTCTGGATATTTTCCTTTTGGAAAGAAAAACAAGTTGGGTAAACAAATTGAATTTATTTAACGAGAATAAAAAAGTTTAAAGTATAAAGTTGCGCTCCATTATTGGAACAAAAACACTAAGTATACTTTGACACTTACATTTAAAAATACAATGAAAAACATAATTTTATATCTGTTATTGCTTTTTTCTTTTGTTGCAAACGCACAACAGAAAGATAGAATATTGCCTAAAGCGAACGAGGAATATGCTGAAAATAAATTTGTAGATGCCGAAGCTAATTATAGAATTTCGGATTCAAAATTTCCAAATAAAGCAACTGCACCTTTCAATTTGGGAAATACTATTTATAAACAAAAACAATCTTCGGAAGCAAAATTTGCGTATGCTAAAGCATTAAAAAATTCAAAAACAAGACCTCAGAAACATAGAGCCTTTCATAATCTAGGAAATGTTTTCATGAATGAAAAGGATTATACGCAAGCAGTTGAAGCCTACAAAAATGCCTTAAGGAACGATCCAACAGATGAGGAAACGCGTTATAATTATGCTTTGGCAAAAAAAATGCTGAAAGAAAATCCTCCAAAGGACGATAATAAAAAAGACGACAAAAAGAGCGATAAAGACAAGAAGGACGATAAGAAAGACGGAGAAAAAGATAAAAAGGACAATAAGGATAAAGAAAAGAAAGACGATAAGGGAGATAAAGACAAGCAAAATAAAGACCCTAAACCGAATGAAAATGGAGAGCCAAAACCAGCTCCCGGTGGAATTTCTAAAGAACGTTTAGAGAATCTTTTGAATGCAGTGAATAAAGAAGAAAAGAAAGTGCAGGATAAAGTAAACGCCAAAAAAGTACAAGGAAAACCAGTTAAGACGGAGAAAGATTGGTAGTTCAATTAGATAATTTGAAAATGAAAAGATTTATAGCAGTACTAGTTTTAATGGTGTGCAATTTACTTAGCGCTCAAGTACAATTTGAGGCTAGAGTGAGTAAAGCGACACTAGGTATAAACGAGAGACTTCGTATCGATTTTATGATGAATGTAGATGGAGATAATTTTGTCCAACCGTCTTTTGAGGGATTTAGAATTATTGCGGGACCAAGTCAGCAAGTCAGCCAGTCTTGGGTGAACGGAAGAAGTTCTTTTGAGAAAATATATTCTTATTTTCTTTTGCCAAATCAAAAAGGAACATTGGTTATCAAGCAAGCCGCAATCGAATACAACGGGCAAATTTATAAAACATCGCCGATAAAAATAAATGTCACTGCTGCAACGGAACAGCCTAGAGATCCTAACGACACCAGTATTTCAGCGGATGATAATATTTATCTTGTTGCTGATATTTCTAAAACAAATCCTTATGTAAACGAGCCCATTACGGCGGTTTATAAGCTGTATTTCAGTTATAATATTGGAGTCACAAATTCTAACGAAGTCAATAAGCCAAAATACAATGATTTCTGGAGTCAGAATATTGATATAAAACGGTTTGTTGTTGAAGAAGGCATGTTTAAAGGGGAGAAATACCGTTTTATTGTGCTTAAAAAAATAGTTTTGTATCCTCAAAAATCAGGAAAGCTGGTTATTGAACCGTTGTCATTAGATATTGATGTTGAATTGCCGTCGAATCGTAGAGATATGTTTGGTCGAATGGTTGTCACCGAAGGAAGGAAGAGAGTTTCTGCAGGAGCGAAAACCATAAATGTTAAGCCACTTCCCGAAGCAGGAAAACCGGATGACTTCTCAGGAGCTGTTGGAAATTTTGATTTCAAAGTAACACCAACGAAAACCGATTTAAAAAATGGAGAAAGCCTGGACTTGGTGGTAAGTGTAACCGGAAAAGGGAATCTGAAATTATTCAGTTTGCCAAAACCGATAGCGCCAAATGCCCTCGAAATGTATGATGCAGTTCATAGCGAACAGATCAACACGCCGCTTTCAGGAATGGCTGGAAAGATTTCGGACAGCTACACCATCGTTCCGCAATACAAAGGGAATTATCCTATAAAACCATTAAAATTCACGTATTTTGATTTGGGTTCCAAAACCTATAAAACGCTAAGTTCTCCAGAGATAATGATTAATGTTCTTGACGGTCCTTCGCCTACTGATGCGACCGTTGCTTCTGGTGCGGATGCAAACAAGAATAAAATAGACAAAGTAGAGCAATTCAAATTCATAAAGTTAGAAAGCAATCTTTTGACGATGAATAAGAAAGACTTCTTTGGGTCTAATTTATTTTACGGATTGTTCTTTTTTCCCTTTTTAATGCTGCCATTAATTGTATTATTTAAAAAGAAAAAAGAAGCTATTGATGGTGATATTACCGGAAACAGAATCCGAATGAATAATAGATTGGCAAAGAAATATTTATCGGAAGCCAAGAAACAAATCAACAACAAAGAACTGTTTTACATTGCGTTGGAGAAAGCAATGCATAATTTCTTGAAAGCCAAGTTGCATATTGAAACTTCAGAAATGAGTAAGGATAATATTCAAGAATTGTTGTTGTCAAGAAATGCTAATCCTGAAGCGGTGACTGATTTTATTGCACTTACGGAAAACTGTGAAGTGGCACGATATGCGCCATCATCAAGTGTGGCTGTTCAACAGGATTTTGACAAAGCCGTTTTGATTATTTCAGATTTAGAAAAACAGATTGCTTAACCACAAAGGGCACAAAGAAGGCGCTAAGTACACTAAGTTTAAAAAATAAATGACTGAAAACGAAATATCAAAAATTGTATTTGAAAGTGCGCTAAAAGTTCACAAGGTTTTAGGCCCTGGATTATTGGAAAGTGCTTACGAAGAATGCCTGTTTTATGAACTTAAAAAGTTTGATTTAAAAGTTGAAAAGCAAAAAGCACTTCCCTTGATTTATGAAGAAGTGAAACTGGATGTTGGTTACAGAATTGATATAATTATTGAGGATAAGTTTATTGTTGAGGTAAAATCTGTTGAAGCTTTAACAGATATTCATTTGGCTCAATTATTAACGTATTTGAGATTGTCAGATTGCAGATTAGGATTACTAATCAATTTTAATGTTAAATTACTAAAAGAAGGAGTGAGAAGAGTTATTAATGGAGCACTTTAAATAGTGATCTTTGTGGCTTCTTTGTGACCTTCGTGTTTAAATTTTTATGAAAAACATACTTTATATATTATTACTTTCAACCCAAATTTTCTTTGCCCAAAACGGCTTTGAAAAAGGGAATGAATTGTATAAAAATGGGGAATTCGAACAGGCAGTTCAAGCGTATGAAAGTGTTTTGACAGAAAGCAAACACTCTTCTGAATTGTATTTTAATTTAGGAAATGCGTATTATAAGTTGAATAAAGTAGCGCCTTCTATCTACAATTATGAAAAAGCATTGGTTTTAAATCCAAATAATAACGATGCGATTAACAACTTGAAATTTGCTCAAAAACGAACTATCGATGAAATTAAAGTAATCCCAAAAGTAGGTTTTGCAAAGCTGATTCGTGATTTTACGGGAATCTATCATTATAATACGTGGGCATGGATTTCTGTTGGACTGGCAACGGCGTTCCTGTTGTTTTTTGTCGGGTATTATTTTTCCCAAATTACACTTTCAAAAAGGATTTTCTTTTTTGGAATGTTTGTTCTTTTTTTTCTAATTCTAATCAGTGTTTCCTCTACAATTTTTGAAAAAAGTCATTTTGACACTGAAAAACCAGCGATTGTTTTTGCTGAAATGGCCAATGTGAAAAGCGAACCCAGAAATGGCGGTCAGCCAATATTTGTGCTGCACGAAGGAACAAAAGTTTATGTGGAGGAAATCATTGGAAAATGGAAAAAAGTACAACTAACAGATGGAACTGAAGGCTGGATTGAAAGCAGTGCAATTAAGGAAGTGAAATAATAGTGTTTAATTTGACCACTGATTACTTTTTCTTCAAATCATCATACCAATTTTCTATCGAAGGATACATGAATCCTGCTGTTTTTTGGATTGGATTATAAAAAAGAGAATTATCTAACGTTTCTTTTTTGGCTATAAAATTGTGATAGTTTATTTTTTCGAAAACCTTGAAAACAATTCCGATTATCAAAATTGTTTTTAGCACCCGGAAGAATCCGCCACCAATCTTATTCAACCATCCTAAAAAGGCAAAATCAGCTATTCCGGTGAGGAATTTCCCCAAAAGTGATATTCCAATTACTACCAGTATAAACGTGAGTACAAAAGCAATTACTTGGATTGTGTTGGGATTCCATTTCACAAATCCAGCTAAGATTTCTTTGATAAATGACGAAAATTTTATGGCAAAATAAATTCCGGCCAATAGCGAAACTAAAGAAGCTAATTCTACAAAAAGACCATTTCTAATGCCTTTATACAAAGCAAAAGCAAGTAATACACCCAAAATAATATCCAAA
Source organism: Flavobacterium yafengii (assembly GCF_030010375.1). Taxonomy (GTDB): domain Bacteria; phylum Bacteroidota; class Bacteroidia; order Flavobacteriales; family Flavobacteriaceae; genus Flavobacterium; species Flavobacterium yafengii. The sequence continues at coordinate 662,794 of NZ_JASCRY010000001.1, forward strand.
AATCCCATGACACTTAATTAAGAAAAATAAAAGTGCAAATATAAAAGAATTGTTCTTTACCATTGCCAATTTTCAACTTCTTATCTTTGTCAAAATAATTTTATAGATTGTGGATTCATAATTCATAATTTATAATTCATAATTAAAGAAATGTCAAGAGACAAACAACTTAAAGAACGCTGGGAACAGCTTGTAAATATACTTTCCAATCAATTTTCTCAAGGTGAGGATTTAGATCTCGACGCTATTATTTATCTAATTGGCGTACAAGAGCTTGGGAAAGTGCACAGTGAATACAAAAAAGACGAAAAATTAAACCTGATGCACATCGCGATTTGCAGGTTATTAGAGCCTTATGGTTTCTATGAATTTGAGTTTTTTGATGAAGAAGGCTGGCCGCATTACAAAGTAAAAGAGGAATTACCACCGCTTAAAGCTGGAGAACAGTCGGTTTTGATGAAAGAAGCTATTGTAAATTATTTTCTGGAAAGAGAACTGATAGAGTAGTGTTCAGTGAAAAATACCTAGCTTAAATGAGCTTTTTATGGCTTAATATAGAAGCAGAGCAGCGGTGAAAAGTAATCTAACAATTTAGAATGGAAACTTTAAACTTTAAAGAGTATACTTGGAACAAATTCCCTAAATTTGCACTCTCAATTATTGGATGAAAATGATAGATAAGATAAAAGAATATATTGGCGAAGCACAAGCTTTTTCAACGCAAAACGCAGCTGAATTAGAGACATTCCGAATTAAATTTCTGGGAAGCAAAGGACTTTTAAAAGACCTTTTTGCTGAATTTAAAAACGTTCCTAACGACCAAAAAAAGGAATTCGGACAGGTAATCAATTTGCTTAAAACTTCTGCCGAAGACAAAGTAAAAACCATACAGGAATCTTTAGAAAGTAAAGAAGAAATCAAAGGTTTTTATGGTGATTTGACGCGTTCGGCTGAACCAATAACTATTGGTTCTCGTCACCCTATTTCATTGGTAAAAAACCAAATTATAGACATCTTTTCAAACATTGGTTTCAACGTTTCTGAAGGTCCGGAAATCGAAGATGACTGGCATAATTTCACTGCATTAAACTTACCGGAATACCATCCGGCGCGTGACATGCAAGACACGTTTTTCATTCAAACAAATCCTGATATTTTGTTGCGTACGCATACATCATCCGTTCAGGTGCGTTATATGGAAAATAACAAACCGCCTATTCGTACGATTTCTCCGGGAAGAGTATTCCGTAATGAGGCAGTTTCGTCCCGTTCACACTGTATTTTCCACCAAGTGGAAGGTTTATATATTGACAAAGACGTTTCTTTTGCCGACTTAAAACAAACGCTTTTGTATTTTACGAAAGAGATGTTCGGAAAATCAAAAATCCGTTTGCGTCCGTCTTATTTCCCGTTTACTGAGCCTAGTGCTGAGGTTGATATTTATTGGGGTCTAAAAACAGAAACCGATTATAGAATTACCAAAGGAACTGGTTGGTTAGAAATCATGGGTTGCGGAATGGTAGATCCTAATGTTTTGAAAAACTGTGGCATCAATCCTGACGAATACAACGGTTTTGCATTCGGGATGGGAATCGAAAGAATTGCCATGCTGTTGTACCAAATAGGTGATATCCGTATGTTCTACGAAAATGACGTTCGTTTCTTGGAGCAATTCAAATCCTCAATTTAGTAAAAAGTTATAAAGTCTTAAAGTCGAAAGAAATACCTGTTTTAGATTTTCACCCGACTTTAAGATATTAGTACTTTAGACATTACGACTAACTTATGAAAAAAGACATCATTATTCCCGAAGTAGAAAACGTTTTTCTTGCTGTAGTTCAAGAATGGAGTGACGATTTCATGGAAAAAGTATGGTATGCTTATTTAGTAAATGATAGCGATTACTTAATCGAAAGTGTTATGGTGGTTTCCAAAGCCTTTGGAACCATTGACGGCGAAATGAAAAAGACATCACTTCTGCGTCACGCTTTTGTAGCAGTGCCACCGGTTTCAGTGGTGAAAATCGAAATGATAGATAAAAGTGTTTTGGTGCTAAACAATGAGTTCATGGTAACGTTTTTCATTGGAGACAAATTATACGATAAAAAGTTCATTTTCAAAGCACATTCCATCCATGAGGATTTCGTTGAAGAAGTGCCTATTTTATTTGTTGACGGTGTTATCGTGAGATAATTTAGTACTATTTTATTTTTTTTCTTCCAACTAAAATAACTGACTACAAATATCCCGGCTAAAACAAAATAAAACGTTCGGAGTAGATTTTTTTGGACAAAAAGGCATCTTCAAAAGTCATTTAGAATAGGTCAAAAACGCACAAGCATAAGGAAAGAATCATTCCCCAAATCCCACCGGTTTTACCCTGGAATTTCCATCTTTCACTCGTAAAATTATTTAGCGGCTTGTTGTTTAACCTTGGCTTTCCAGGTAAAATAACCTAAAACAAATATCCCTACAGTGATATAAGCAGCTGCGCGAATATAAAAATTAGGTGTAGCAACCTGTTCTGAAAAAGGAATTTCTTTAATGTCGAATAATACATTGAAAACCGTCATAAATAGACCCCAAATTCCACCAGTTTTAATCTGGTATTTCCATCTTTCGCTCATGAAGTGATTGGTTTTGATTATTAAATCTGTAGCTGAATTAATCCAGTTTGTCAGTAAGTTTTTTAAACACGGCCTTAGCTTCCTGTCCTTCGTATAAAATACTGTAAACGGCATCTATAATTGGCGTTTTGGCACCATAAGCTTGATTGAGTTTATAGGCGCTTTTTGCGGCATAATATCCTTCGGCAACCATACTCATTTCCATCATTGCTGATTTAACCGTATAACCTTTGCCAATCATATTTCCAAACATTCTATTTCTGGAAAATATAGAATAACCTGTAACCAATAGATCGCCTAAATAAGCAGAATCATTGATGTTGCGTTTCATTTTATGGACTTTCTTGATGAATTTTTTCATCTCTCGAATCCCATTACTCATCAATACGGACTGGAAATTATCGCCATAACCTAAACCATGGGCAATTCCCGCTGCAATGGCATAAATATTTTTAAGCATGGCTGCATATTCCGTTCCAATGATATCATCTGTGATTTTAGTCTTGATGTAATTTCCAGATAAATTTTTAGCAACAACTTTAGCTTTATCCGGATCGCCACACGCAATGGTAAGGTAAGAAAGACGCTCCATTGCTACTTCTTCGGCATGACAAGGACCTGTAATTACACCTATATTATAATAGGGGATGTCATATTTTACATGGAAATGTTCTCCTACAATTAAACTCGTTTCCGGAACAATTCCTTTAATCGCTGAAAAAATAATTTTATCTTTCAATGAAACCGTTAGTTTTTCTAACTCACCATCTAAAAAAGCAGAAGGAATAGCAAAAATGATGTAATCTGCATACGCTACAGCTTCATTGATATCGCTGGTCAGTTTCAGTTTATTGATGTCGAATTCTACAGAACTCAAATAGTTTGGATTGTGTTTGTATGCTTTAATGTGTTCTATAGCAGCTTCATTGCGCATATACCATGAAATTTCGGTAAGATTTACACATAACATTTTTGCTATCGCTGTCGCCCAACTTCCACCACCTATTACTGCGAATTTTATATTTTCAGCCATTTTTTTATTGAATTTAATCAAAAGTACTTAAAAAAGTAGTGATTATACAAATAAAATTAGAACAAGAAGGTCGATTTTTAAACGTGTTGGAAATATTACAATTCTAACAAGCAAAAAATAATTTTAATTTTTTTTGTTTTTTAACACAATATAAGTATCACTATTTCGTTCTTGTTACTTATTGTTTAATAATTTAACAAAATAATGCGAATTGAGTTAGTTAGTTATAATTTAGAATTTTAAAAGGCGTTCCCAATAAAATGAGAACGCCTTTTATTTTATACTGACTCTATCAGTTATCTGGTGATTTGAATTAATAACTCATTTCAACAATAGATTTCACCTTTTCTAAAGTAATATTTTGCTTTTCTCCCAATCCTAACCAACCTCTTTCTTCAAAACGATTTACAATGAAATCAGCCGTTTTGTCAAACTCTTTAGTGTAATCTGACAATTTGGTTTCCATTCCCATCGTATGGAAAAATTCTACCGTTTTGTTGATAGCTTCATTTGCAATTTCGTGCTCAGTTCCGGTTAAATTGAAAATACGTTTTCCGTATTGTGCTAATTTTCCCTTTTTAGTTTCAAACATCACTCGGTATAAATTTGGACCCACAACTGCCAAAGTTCTGGCATGATCGATTCCGTACAAAGCCGTTAATTCGTGACCAATCATATGCGTTGCCCAATCCGATGGAACTCCTTTTTGGATTAATCCATTCAAAGCCATGGTACAACTCCACATAAAGTTAGACGCCAAAGCATAATCAGTAGGTTTTTCAACAACATCAGGACCCACTTGAATCAAGGTTTGTAAAATACTTTCGGCAATTCTATCTTGAAGATATCCTTCGTGCGGATACGTTAAATATTGTTCTAAAACGTGGGTGTAGGCATCTACAACTCCGTTTTGCAATTGTCTTTTTGGTAAAGATTCAATTACGGTTGGATCGCAAATAGAAAATTTTGGGAACAAAGCGCTACCGCCAAATGATAATTTTTCTTGCGTAGATTCAATAGTAACAACTCCACCGGAATTCATTTCACTCCCAGTTGCCGGTAATGTCAGAACAGTTCCAAAAGGAATAATTTTAGAGACATCTTTGGTCAACACTCTTTTTTGAAGAATGTCAATTGGGTTTCCGTCAAAATGTACGGCAGCCGAAATGAATTTTACTCCATCAATTACTGAACCACCACCTACAGCAAGTATGAAATCTATTTTTTCTTCTTTGATAACTGCAACTGCTTTCATCAAAGTTTCAAAATGTGGATTTGGTTCAATTCCACCAAATTCCACAATTTCAAAACCTTTTAAAGCATTAATTACCTGTTGATGGATTCCATTTTTGAAAATGCTCCCACCGCCATACGCGAGAAGAATTTTTGCTCCTTGTGGAACTAAATTGGAAAGTTTTTCAATTTGTCCTTTTCCAAAAACTAAATTGGTAGGATTGTATAATTCGAAATTTAACATGTTTTTATTTTTTTGAATTCAATTGGTTTAATAATTTTTCGGCAACTAATTTAGACGAAGCAGGGTTTTGACCTGTAATCAATAATCCATCTTCCACGGCGTAAGGATGCCAATCTGCAGCTTTTGAGTACGTCGCGCCATTGGCCTGCAACGCATCTTCTAATAAAAACGGTACTACATTGGTTAAACCTACAGCAGCTTCTTCGGTATTAGAAAAACCGGTTACTTTTTTACCTTTTACTAAAAATTCGCCATTTATTTTTACGTTTTTCAATACCGCTGGTGAATGACAAACAAAAGCGACTGGTTTGTTATTGGCGTAAAATGCTTCAATCAAAGCGCTTGAAGTTGCATCTGTAGCTAAATCCCATAACGGACCGTGACCTCCGGGATAGAAAATAGCATCATAATCAGACTCTTTTACATCCACTAATTTTTTTGTGTTTTTCAGTTTTGCCAATAACTCAGTATCGGCATCAAATCTTTTAGTATCCTCCGTTGCAGCTGATGGATCTTCACTTTTTGGGTCAATAGGCGGTTGTCCACCTAGCGGAGTAGCAACATCAATAGTTACTCCTTTATCTAATAATTCGTAATAAGGAGCCGCTAATTCTTCGGTCCAAAACCCTGTTTTTTCTCCTGTGTTACCTAATTTATCGTGACTGGTAACAACAAATAATACCTTTTTCATATTTTTTTTATTTTGTGCAGTTGCAGTAATGTAACTTGCGGTTAATGCTATAATGGCAAATAGTGCTGTTTTTTTCATTTCTAATTTTGTTTGTACAAATTTAGGTCGAATATGCTATTAGTAAAAATAATTTAAATTATGTTTGTGATAAATATATTTATATCATGGTCAATCTCGAATGGTACCGAACGTTTAAATCCGTTTATAAAAATGGTAATTTTTCTTTGGCTGCCAAAGAATTATTTATCAGTCAACCTGCTGTTAGTCAGCAAATATCCATGTTGGAAGCGCATGTAGGATATAAACTTTTCAATCGAAAGTCAAAAGGCGTTGAACCAACGGAATACGCTAAGTTACTCAATAATTTAATCATCGAGGCGTTAGACCGATTGGAAAATGTGGAGAATGGTTTTCGTGCCAAAGCGTTCAATGCCAATCGATTAATTTCAATTGGAATCTCGAAACATTTGATGCGAAGTTTGGGGAGTGCTTTGGTTTCAAAATTTGATTTTATCGATTTTAGCTTCCATGAAAACGATATGCTTTTTGAATTAGTCGATTCTAAAAAACTCGATTTTGCAATTGTTACCAAACAATATGACACGTTTGACACCATTCAGAAAAAGGTAGGAGAAATTAAACAAGTGATTGTTGGCTCAAACACTATTGATGCTTCCGAATTAAAATCCAATATCAAAATAAAGGATTTCTCTGCTATCGAACATTGGTTAAACGACCAAAAATGGTTCAGTCACAATGCGCAAATTCCGCATATAAAATTATTCTGGTTGCATGTTTTTAATAAAAAACGACCTTCGATGATTCCCAATTACATCATTCCGTCCGAATATGAAATGCTCGAAATAATTTCGAAAAACACTGGTATCGCTGTCGTTTGGGATTGCAATGCGAGAAGTTTAATGGAGGAAAATAGAATCCAATTGTTGTGGAACAGTAAGCAAATGCCAAGTACGGAAGTATTTGTATTATCCGGTAAAAATGATAATTTGAGTACTATTTTTGAGAATATTCAATTGGAATTGAAAAGAGTTTTGGCGTAATTACTTTTTATAAAAGTTATTGTGATCAATGTATTCCCAAACTTTTGCAGGCAATAAAGGCTGTACATTTTTCCCTTTTTTAATATTATCCCGAATAAATGTCGACGATATTTCGACAACCGGAGCATCAATCATGTGAATTTTTGGGTGGTTCTTGAAAGTTGGATTTTCTGTTTCCGAGGAAATTGCCTCCCCTGTTCGACCTTTGGCTTCGAGTCTTGGGTACACATAAATCTCGTGATGCGCCAGAATCACTTCGTAGTTTTTCCATTTGTGCAACGACCTGAGATTGTCTTCGCCCATGATTAAGGAGAACTCGTAATTTGGATATTTTTCCTGTAAGTGAACTAAAGTATTCACGGTATAATTAGGTTGGGATAACTTAAACTCGATATCCGAAGGCTTAATTTTTGGAAAATCTTCTGTGGCAAGATGCACCATTTGTAACCGATGGTAATCATCGAGCAAAGTGCTTTTTTTCTTCAAAGGATTGTGTGGCGTAACCACCATCCATACTTGGTCTAAATCGGCATGCTCCGCCATGTGATTGGCAATGATGAGATGCCCAACATGAATGGGATTAAACGTTCCGAAATAAAGACCTATTTTCATGCTTGAAAGTTAGAAGCTATTCGTTAAAAGTTGTTAACGAATAACCTTTAATTTATAACGTTTTTTTATTTGACAAAATTCTTTACCAATTGATACGCTTCTTCAAGAGCAATATCTAAATCGTAGTTTTTTATAATCACATCAAATTGTGGTGCTGTAGCCAACTCAACAGAAGCTTTAGCGATACGCATATTGATTTTGTCATCACTCTCGGTAGAACGTTCCTTTAATCTTCTTTTGAGTTCATCCACGCTTGGTGGTTTCACGAAAACAGCTAAAGTTTCTTCAGGAAATTTGTGTTTAATACGCAATCCGCCAGATACATCAATATCAAAAATCACGTTTTTTCCTTTAGCCCAAATGCGTTCCACTTCACTTTTTAGGGTTCCGTAGAAATTATCACGATAGACTTCTTCCCATTCCAGAAAGTCTTCGTTTTTGATGTGTTTTTTAAATTCTTCGGTAGACATGAAATAATAATCTTTTCCGTTTACTTCTTCGCCTCTAGGTTCGCGGGAAGCTGCCGAAATCGAAAATTCAAGATTCAAATCTTCTTTACTTAATAAATGTCTAACTATGGTAGTTTTCCCCGATCCCGATGGTGCTGAGAATACGATTAATTTTCCTCCTGTGCTCATGTTGTTATTTAATTCTAGTCGCAAAAATGCTTCTATCTTTATGCATAAAGACGCGATGAATCGCGTCTTTACCTAATATGTTTTACAATACGTTTAATACTTGCTCCTTGATTTTTTCCAATTCGTCTTTCATCTGAACGACTAATTTTTGCATTTGAGCGTGATTCGATTTAGAACCCATTGTGTTGATTTCACGTCCCATTTCCTGGGTAATGAAACCTAATTTTCTACCATTAGCTTCAGTTCCGTTGATGGTTTCCAAGAAATAATCCAGGTGATTCGTCAAACGTACTTTTTCTTCTGTGATGTCTAATTTCTCTAAATAATAAATCAATTCCTGCTCAAAACGATTTTCATCTACATTCACTTTAAGTTCTGAGATTGCAGTTTGCAAACGGTCTTTTATCGCCTGAACACGTTCTGGATCAAGTGCCAAAGCTTCGGTCATGTATTGACGAATGTTGCCAATTCGCAATTGAAATTCTTTTTCAAGTGAAGCGCCTTCATCTCTTCTAAAGTTCAGGATGTTTTGCAACGCTTCTTCGATAACGGTTTGGATTTGTACCCAGTCGTTTTCATCGATTTCGTCGCGTTCTATTTTCATGGTATCCGGCATACGAACAGCCATTTTCATTAGTTCGGTTTCATCAGCATCAGCATAAACTTCTCTTAACTGGTTGATGTAGGCTTTTACAATCGGCACATTCACTTTCGTAGAAGTTTGTTCCGCAGTACTTTCGATAAAAATAGAAAAATCTACTTTTCCTCTTTCCAGTTTTAGTGCAATTTGGTTGCGTAAACCCAATTCCATTTCGCGGTACAGCGAAGGCATTCTCACATTCAAATCCAAACCTTTACTGTTTAAGGATTTTACTTCTACCGTGATTTTTTTGGTTGGTAATTGCAAAGTAGCTTTACCAAAACCCGTCATTGATTGTATCATATAATTTTCTAAAAGAGGTCAAAGATAATAAAAAAGTGGTCAGAGGTCATTTTTTAGTGTTCAGGGATGTGTTTAACTTAATTTATTCATTAAATAAAACAATATTGGTTGAGAATGGAACATAGTATAATTCTTTATTTAGGCACTGAACACTGCTTACTTCTTCTGTGTCACTAAATAAATGCCGACAAATATTAAAACTGCTGAACCAATTTTCACCAAGCTCAATTCGTCTTTACCCAAGCTTATCGCAAAAACAGTTGCGAACAGCGGTTGTAAATAAATAAAAACGGCAACCGTGGTGGGTTTTAATTCTTTCATCGAAAGCAAATTCAGTAAATAGGTCAGGAAAGTTGAAAAAACAACCACAAATCCTATTTTCCAGCAAATATCCATGGGAACTAAAGCCCATTCAACAGCTTGAAATTGGCTCCAGCCAAAAGGCAAAACCATAATAAAACCGAACAAATAAATCCATTTTACAAACGTAAAAGCATTGTACTTATCCATCAATTTCTTGACTATAATCAGGTAAAATCCATAAGAAATGGCGTTGACCAAAACCAGAAAATTTCCTAATCCGGCGTTTGTGGCGCTGCCAATGGATTTTCCGTACAGAATAAGAAAAGCAGTTCCTACTAAACCAAGGATAATCCCGAAAATCATTCGTTTTTGCATGCGTTCCTTCATAATCAATGCTGAAAGCGTCAAAACAATCATCGGTGTGGAAACCATAATCACCGCAGCACTAATGGGAGAAGTAAGGCTTAATCCTTTGAAAAATGTAAGCATATTGAAAGCGACACCAAAGAAAGCTGCTGCAATAATTCGTGGGAAATCATTGAGTGCGATTTTTTCTTTTGGTGTAAATAACCAAACCAGCCAAAACAGAATCATTGAACCACCGGCGCGCAACAAGATGAAGCCATAGGCGTCAATGTACAATGGCATGACATCTTTGGCAATGGTAAACGTAACGCCGTAAATCAAGGAAACAATTGTGGCGCCAATAAGTGCGAGATTTCTTTTAGACATTTGCAAAAGCAAGCATTACTTGATGCATGTTTTGTTGGGTGTTGCCAATGTAAATTTTGCCTTTGATAATAAAAACAGGACGACTCAAAAACGTGTAATGTTCTAAAATGTATTTCTTGTAATCGTCTTCAGTCAACGATTTATTCTTCAAATCCATTGATTTGTACAACTGTGCTTTTTTGCTGAAAAGGGCTTCGTAACTTCCGGAAAGTTCGCGCATTTGCTCTAATTCTGCTACAGTAATTGGATCTTGTTTGATGTCGTGAAACTTCAAGTTGTGATCTTTCGGTAATGATTTTATGATTTTTCTGCAGGTATCGCAAGAAGCGAGATAGTATATTTTGTCCATGTAAATAGCAATTTCTTTGTGCAAAGAAAATCCATTTGATACGGAAAATGATTATTTTTATCAAAAAAATAAAAAAATGAATCAATTATTCGATGTCAGCACTACAAGCAGAAATATGATTTCAAAATTTCTATCGGGATACACTCTTGACCAACTCAACACGATTCCGGAAGGAATCAGCAATAATTTGATTTGGAATATTGGTCATATTATCGTGTCACAACAAATGTTAGTGTACAAGCTTTCTGGTTTGCCCATGATGGTTTCTGATGATTTAGTCGAGAAATACAGAAAGGGAACCAAGCCTGAACACATTGCCACGCAAGCTGAAGTGGACGAAATCAAATCGTTGTTGTTTGAAACAATCAGCCAGACCAAAGTAGATTATGACAATAAAATTTTCAAAAATTACATGGAATATACCACTTCAACAGGTGATCATGTCTTGAAAAATGCCGAAGATGCCATGGCTTTCAGTAATTTCCATGAAGGGCTTCACATTGGGATTATGATGAATGTCAGAAAATTTATTTAACTGCCAAATAATCATTCACTTCAGTGTACGGCAATAATAATTCTTTAGGTCCATCAGCATACGATGCGGCTTCGTAGGAATTGTAATAAAGCAGTAATCCTTTATCGGTATAAAAAATATTTTGGGGCAGATTGAATTTCTCATCTTCAAACATCAATCCGGTTGCATTGATTGATTTGTTTGCGGGGATTTTATATTTGGCTCTGAATTTTTTTTCGGCGAAAGCCATAAAAGTATTCTTGTCATGGAACAATTCGGCATTCGAAATGGATTTTCCGGTAGTTGGGTCAAAAAGCAGTGAACGCAATCCTTGATATCCGTGAGCGCCGCCAGTGTAGGTATAATGGTTGATTTCTATATTCAAAACACTTTCGGATTGGTATTTTATGCTTCCTTTGATTTCGGCTTCCCAGCCAAAGGTGTCATTCGGAAATTCTTTTTGGAGTTTCTCATAGGAATCAATAAAGGAGGCTAATAATCCATTGTAATCTGTTGATGTATATGGTTTTTCGCCAAAATAAATAATCTCTTTCAATACCGAAAACACTTTTTTATTGATGCTGTCCGCTACAATAGGGTCGTTTTTTGCAACAGGAATTTTTACAGTTATCTCAGGGCAATTTTCTTTGCAGGGTAAAGTTGTTTTTTTCTGAAAAGATTGGTCTTTAAAAGCCAATTCGTTCGAACAACCCGTTATTAAAAAAAGGATTACAGCAAAAATTATAAAGTATTTCATCTCAAAATTGTTAATTATATACAAAGGTATCAACTTGTGGCTTGGTTAAAATAAATTAAAGGGTAAATTTGTGAAGTTATTTAGCATTTAAAATTAAAAAGATATGAAATTCAATACGAAGGTTATCCACGGTGGTCAGCATCATGATCCAAGTACGGGAGCAGTTATGCCGCCAGTATATCAAACGTCAACATTTGTACAAACCAGTCCTGGGCAACCTATAAATCCAGATTATGAGTACAGTAGAGCGGCAAATCCTACTAGAAGCGCACTTGAAAATGCATTAGCAAGTATTGAAAATGGAACACGAGGATTGGCTTTTTCATCAGGATTAGCAGCTACAGATTGTGTTTTACGTTCTTTTAAAGCAGGTGACGAAATCATAGCTATGGATGATTTATATGGCGGAACCTACAGAATGTTTACGCGTATTTATAAAAATTCAGGTATAAAATTCCATTTTGTAGATATGAATGACATCGAGAAATTCAGGTTATTAATCAACGAAAACACGAAACTGGTTTGGGTAGAAACACCAACGAATCCTTTGATGAAATTGGCCGATATTCAAGAAATTGCCAAAATCACCAAGGAAAATAAAATCCTTTTTGCAGTTGATAATACTTTTGCAACGCCTTATTTACAAAAGCCATTAGACTTAGGAGCTGATATCGTGATGCATTCAGCAACTAAATATTTGGGAGGTCATTCTGATGTTATTGCCGGCGCTTTGATTGTAAAAGATGAAGCACTTGGAGAACAATTGCATTTTCAACAATTTGCGACAGGAGCTACATTGGGACCAATGGATAGTTTCTTGGTGTTAAGAGGAATTAAAACCTTGCATTTGCGCGTGGAAAGACATTGTGAAAATGGAGGGAAAGTGGTGGAGTTTTTGAACAACCATCCAAAAGTTAAAACAGTCTATTATCCAGGATTGCCAAGCCATCCGTATCATGAAATTGCTAAAAAACAAATGAGTGGTTTTGGAGGAATGGTTTCCTTTACTTTTGTTTCTGGTAAAAAAGAAGACGCAATTGATTTTCTGGAAAAACTAAACGTTTTCACTTTGGCTGAATCTTTAGGCGGAGTGGAGTCATTAGCGAATCATCCGGCTTTGATGACGCACGCATCGATTCCGGAAGATAAACGTAAGGAAGTTGGAATTACAGATGATCTGGTTCGATTAAGTGTAGGTATTGAAGATGCTGAGGATTTGATTGAAGATTTGAAACAAGCATTAGCATAAATTAATAAAAACAAAACCCCAATTCTAAATTTCAGAATTGGGGTTTTGTTTTTTATATACGGTTGTTTAAATGGCTATTGTAAGTAATAAATGTAACCCACATTAAACCAGACCAACCAGTCATTCGCTTTATTTTCTTTGTAAAGTTCCGGATTAGGATTTAAACCATCTACCCAGTTGGAGAAGAAATATTGAAATCTTAAATCAACCATTAAATCTCGTAATGGACTTAATTTATAGCGAGTTCCCACACTGGATATTACAGACCAAACGGTTCCACCTTCGTTAGAAAACCCGTAAGGGCGACCGTCTGTTGGAGTTAAATATTTAGGGAATGTGGTCAAAGGAGTTCCTAAAGGACCCAGCGTTGATGAGGCTTCGGCATTGTAATAACTGAATTGTCCGCCAAGACTGACAAACGGCCCCAAACTTCCTGTTCTTGCAGTAAAATCACGAATACTCCAAGGGAAAAATTCAAGTTGCATCCCGATATTAGTTACGGCTGTACTCCCCGTCATTGCTTTCAATTGCTCTTTTCCTAGCGAAGGTTTGCCTTCAGTCCATTGTCCAAAATGTTCTAATTCGGTTTTATTATAAGAGAGTTCAGATCTTAATTTGAAATGGTCGTTAAAATAAGTTTCGGGCGTGTAGCAGTTACATTCTGCTTTGTACGAAAAGTTGAGATAATGAATAATTCCGATTCCGATTCCCGTATTTCCGGAGTTTGTAGAAAGATCATGACGTTCCCCATAATCAGATTGAAAAGCAACAGGTCCTGCTATTATTCCTATTTCATGCGAAAACCCACCGAATTGCGCATTTGAATCAGGTGAAAATCCAAAAGAGATTAATAATAAGAGGATTATTTGTTTGGCCATTAGGGTTGTTTTTCTAATCTTGACAAATATATAAAAACATCATACACATATAAAAATAATATGGAAATTAAAAATAAGCAGACAAATTCTTATTTACTTACGAAAGTGGTAGCCATTTGGTTTAAATGAGGATATCATAAACACAATTGTTTAAAAATGCTTAATAAAAAGATAATTCTATTTAGAAATCGAAAAAAACAGAGTCCGAATATTTTTATAAAATGTATCTTTGTAAATTATAACGAAATCGTTTTCTTAATTAATTATTTATAATCTATGTTACTAAAAATAAATGATTTTATGGCTCAAGTTGAGGCCAAGAATCCAAATGAACCTGAATTTATTCAAGCTGTTAGGGAATTTGCAGAGACTGTAATTCCATTTATTGCAGAGCAAAAAAAATACGACGGAAAAAATTTGCTTCTCAGAATAGCAGAGCCGGAGCGTTCTATTATATTCCGTGTTCCTTGGGTAGATGATAAAGGAGAAATTCAGGTAAATAGAGGTTTTAGAATTCAAATGAATTCTGCAATTGGACCTTACAAAGGTGGAATTCGTTTTCACCATACTGTAAATTTATCAGTGCTTAAATTTTTAGCTTTCGAACAAGTATTCAAAAATAGTTTGACTACTTTGCCAATGGGTGGAGGAAAAGGAGGATCTGATTTTGATCCACAAGGAAAATCTGATGGAGAAGTAATGCGTTTTTGCCAGTCTTTCATGACTGAATTGTGCAGACATATTGGGCCACAATTAGACGTTCCTGCTGGGGATATCGGAGTTGGAGCCAGAGAAATTGGATATTTATTTGGTCAATACAAGAGAATAAGAAACGAATTTACCGGAGTTTTAACTGGAAAAGGATTGGCTTATGGTGGTTCTTTAATTAGACCGGAAGCAACAGGTTACGGAGTAGTTTATTTTGCAGAACAAATGCTGAATACTATTGGTCAAAACATCAAAGGAAAAAGAGTATCTATTTCTGGATTTGGAAACGTTGCTTGGGGTGTAGCCTTGAAAGTAAATGATCTTGGAGGAAAAGTAGTTACTATTTCTGGTCCTGATGGTTATATTTATGATGAGGAAGGAATTTCTGGTGAGAAAATTGACTTTATGCTTGAATTGAGAGCAAGAGGCGATAATAGAGCCGAAGCTTATTTAGAAAAATATCCAAATGCAGTTTTCCATAAAGGAAAAAGCGTATGGGAAGTAAAAGTTGATGTTGCTATACCTTGTGCTACTCAAAATGAGTTGAATGAGGAAGATGCTAAAAACTTAATTGCAAACGGAGTTATTTGTGTAACTGAAGCGGCAAATATGCCTTGTACTTTAGAAGCAATCAAATTGTTCTTGAAAGCTAAAGTACTTTTTGCTCCTGGTAAAGCAGCAAATGCTGGAGGTGTTGCAGCTTCAGGATTAGAAATGACACAAAACTCTATTCGTTTAAACTGGACCAGTGAAGAGGTGGATTCCAGATTAAAAGAAATCATGGTTGGAATACACAATCAATGTAAAAAATACGGTACTGACGAAGAAGGCTATGTAAACTATGTAAAAGGTGCAAACATTGCCGGATTTGTAAAAGTAGCTGATGCTATGCTTGCTCAAGGAGTGGTATAAATCAGATTTATTATAATTTAAAAAAGCCTTTCACCATTCCGAAGCTCGGGATTGGATGAAAGGCTTTTTTTTACGTAACAAAATGCTAAGACTTTCGTTTGTTCTATATTTGTAAACCAATATTGATGCAAATAATGAAAAAGAGCGTTTTATATTTTTTGCTTTTACTTTTTATCCAAATGGGTTTTGCCCAAAGTAACTTGTCGTGGCAAGGTTATTTCTCTTACAATGAAATTAAAGATGTATCAGAATCTGCAACAGCTGTTTTTGCAGCTTCCGAAAATGCGTTATTTTCAAAGAATTTAGCAACAAACGTAATTAAAACTACCAATACTATTGACGGCCTTTCCGGACAGACTATTTCATCGGTATACCATAGCGCAACATTCAATAAAACAATTATTGGTTACGAAAACGGACTGATAATAGTGATTAATGAAGCCGATGGAAGCATGCTGAATGTGGTCGACATTATCAATAAACAACTTCCTCCGAATATAAAAAAAATCAATCACTTCATGGAATTTGAAGGGATTGCATATGTCTCCTGTGATTTTGGAATTGTTCAATTTAATCTGGCTACCATGCAATTTGGGGACACTTATTTTATTGGCGACAACGGAGCCGAAATCATTGTGAACCAAACAGCACTTTTTAACGGATTTATTTATGCTGCTACAAATAGCGGTATAAGAAGAGCCAATAGTTCTAATAAAAATTTAATCGATTACAATCAATGGGAAACTATTGCAACTGGAAATTGGTCAAGTGTAGTGACTTTTGGAACGGATTTGTATGCCATTAATGCTGCGGGATATATTCATAAATTTAATTCGGGTTCCAATTCTTTTACAGGGTTTATTACCCTTTCTCAGCCTTCACTGGACATGAGAGCAACGGCGGATTATGTAATAGTAACTACTTTGAACAGTATTTATATTTACAACAATCAGATGGCTTTGGTGCGTCAAATAAATACAAATCAAATTACCGATAGTAATCCAAGTTTTACGTGTGCAACTATAATAGGAAATGCTGTTTTTATTGGCACAAAAGAAAATGGATTGATTACAGCTTCACTTTCATCGGCAGTAACTTTTGAGAATATAACGCCTATTGGTCCTTCGCGTAACAATATATTTGCGCTTCAAGCCACTACAAGTGCACTCTGGACGGTTTACGGAGATTATTCCGCAGATTATAATCCGTATCCGTTAGATAGTTACGGTATCAGTAAATTTAGCGAAACCGGATGGTTGAATATTCCTTATGAAGATGTTTTAGGAGCACAATCGATGACCAGAATTACGGTAAATCCCAGCAATGAAAACGAAGTATATGCGAGTTCTTTTTTCTCAGGTTTGTTAAAAATAGAAAATGATAAACCTACAATTTTATACAATCAAACCAATAGTGGCCTTGAGTCGTTAACCTATTTAGGTCCAAGTTATATTGATGTCAGAATAAATGGAGCGGCATTTGACAAATCAGGAAATCTCTGGGTTAATAACAGCAGGATAAAAAACGGATTGAAAGTATTTAGAGCCAACGGACAATGGCAAAGCTATTCGATGGATACTATTTTGGATTCCAGTGAAGATGTAAGTATGGGTCGAATGGTTATCGATAAAAATGGAACAAAATGGCTGTGTACTATCGGTGATGGAGTTATTGGTTTTAATGAAAGTAACAATGTTTTCAAAAAAATAACAACTGGACCAGATACTGGAAATCTCCCAATTTCAGATGTAAGAGCACTTGCTGTGGACACCAGAAACCAACTTTGGATAGGAACTACAAAAGGATTGCGGGTTTTACCGAATGTAGGTAGTTTTCAAACGGAAGACCAAATGACAGCGAATCCTATTATTATTTTAGACGATAATCTGGCGCAAGAATTATTATACGAGCAATTTATTACTGATATTGCTGTTGATGGAGCAAATAATAAATGGATTGGCACTGCCGATTCGGGGTTGTTTTTGGTCTCGCCAAACGGTCAGGAAACCAAATATCATTTTACGATAAATAATTCGCCGTTGCCCAGCAATGTGATCAATGACATTGATATCAATAGCGCTACGGGCGAAGTTTTTATAGCTACTGCTAAAGGGTTAGTTTCTTTCAAAGGA
This sequence comes from Flavobacterium yafengii, assembly GCF_030010375.1. Classification (GTDB taxonomy): domain Bacteria; phylum Bacteroidota; class Bacteroidia; order Flavobacteriales; family Flavobacteriaceae; genus Flavobacterium; species Flavobacterium yafengii. The sequence goes on from NZ_JASCRY010000001.1 coordinate 680,410, forward strand.
ACTGCGACTGCGCCAAATGATGATTTAAGCAATGCCTTTGTGTATCCAAATCCAGTGCGGCCAGAATACCAAGGAACGGTTAAAATTGCCGGATTACTGGATAAAGCCAATATTAAAATTACCGATATCGAAGGAAATCTGGTGTATGAAACCATTTCTGAAGGCGGAACAATAGAATGGGATACCACCGCTTTTGGGAAATATAAAGTTGCTTCGGGCGTGTACATGATTTTTATTTCGGCACAAGACGGAGTGGAAACAAAGGTTAAAAAAGTAATGATAATTAGATAACTCTGGGTTTTAGAAGATTTAAAACCAACACTTAAAATGCTTGTAAAAACCAAAGCCATCGTTCTTTCATCTTTAAAATTTCAGGAAAAAAGCTTGATTGTAAAATGCTTTACGCTGTCGCATGGTTTGAAATCGTATTTTGTTCGCGATGCTTTTTCAAGTCGAAAAGCGAATCAGAAAATCGCTTATTTTCAGCCGTTGACCATTCTCGAAATTGAAGCAGTTCATAAAAATAAAGGTACTTTAGAAAATTTCAAGGAAATAAAAATCGCTTCTCCTTTTCATTCGATTCATTCAGATATTTATAAGAGTACAATTGTGATGTTTATTTCAGAAATGCTGCATCATTCTATTCACGAAGAAGAAACAAACGAACATCTGTTTACCTTTCTTGAAACCGCTTTGCATTGGTTGGATAATCACGATGAAATAGCCAATTTTCATCTGATTTTATTATTGGAAACCACTAAATATTTGGGTTTTTATCCTGATATTTCTGATATGGACATGCCTTTTTTCGAAATGAACGAAGGTGTTTTCACGCCTTTTCATGCCATCAGTTCGCTCACGGAACATGAAAGCAATTTATTCAAAAAACTGATCGATTTAAAATTTGATAACAATCAAAAAATATTCCATGTCATTGAAAGACAAATCGTTTTGAGAATACTGATCGATTACTACAGTTTTCACTTGGACGGCTTTAAAAAACCAAAATCTTTAGACGTTTTGAAAGAAGTTTTCTCTTAGAATTTAAATTTATGGTGAAAATATAATTTTGCACTGTAAAGTAAAGTATATTTGTCTTTTAATCAAGTTTGTTGTTCTTTATGGAAAGCAAGCTTTAACTAATTAACTTTATGGAACTAAAAGCAAAACAAGAAGGAGATATTGAAAAGATTGATAAGTTTACAGGTTATCAATTACCTAATAAATTTAAAATTGTTGGTTTGGTGTTATTTATTACTTCGATTTTATCAATTATTACGTCTCTTAAGCTTTATATGCTAGATATTAAGTACCACGAATTATTTGAAAGAATCGCTTTGTCAGGTTCAGTTTTAGGATTACTTATAATTTCAATTTCAAGAGAGAAAATTGAAGATGAATTAATTGGAAAAATCCGAATGCAATCCTATAATTATGCTGTAATAGTGACAGTGCTAATCTATTTAATATTACCATTTATTCACTTTACCATTGAGTCAATTTTTTCATCAATGTCTAAAATAGAAGGTAGTAAGGACGTTTCGGTATTAGGTGTTTTGCTTATGTCACAGATTTTTACTTTCCGCAAGTTAAAAAAAGCGTACAATGAAGAATAGACTAAAAGTAGAACGCGCCATTTTAAATTTAACCCAAGAGGAATTAGCGGAGAAAATAGGCGTTTCTAGACAAACAATAAATTCAATTGAAACCAATCGCTTTGTTCCATCAACAGTTCTGGCGTTAAAATTATCAAGGTTGTTTGGAAAATCAGTTAATGATTTTTTCGAGCTAGATAATGATGATAAATAAGGGTTAAATACTTTAATTTTATAAAAAATTCTATTGAATACAAAGTCTTTAAAAACAAAATTATTTTGGAAAATTCAATATAAATTAAAATTGAAGAAACCAAAACTGCTGGACGTTTTGAAGGAGGTTATCGCTTAAGATAGAATGTTGTCGGACTTATTATGAATTTTATCGAATTCTCTAATCAAATTTGTCTATTTTCTCTCATCTTTTCTTTCTTTTATTCAAAATTCCTTACTTTCGCACCTCGATTTAGAAAAGGATAAAATGAGCACAAAATTTACTGAATACAAAGGACTTGACTTACCAACTGTGGCGTCAGAAGTTCTGGATTTTTGGAAGAAAGAAAATATATTCGAGAAAAGCGTAACCACTCGTGAAGGAAACCCACCATTCGTATTTTTTGAAGGTCCGCCTTCGGCAAATGGATTGCCTGGAATTCACCACGTAATGGCGCGTGCGATTAAAGATATTTTTTGCAGATATAAAACTCAAAAAGGGTTCCAAGTAAAGCGTAAAGCGGGCTGGGATACTCATGGTTTGCCTGTGGAATTAGGTACTGAAAAAGAATTAGGAATCACCAAAGAAGATATTGGAAAAACGATTTCCATCGAAGAATACAACGAAGCGTGTAAAAAAACCGTGATGCGTTATACGGATGTATGGAATGATTTGACCGAAAAAATGGGGTATTGGGTTGATATGGAAGATCCGTATGTGACCTACAAATCCAAATATATGGAAACGGTTTGGTGGATTTTGAAACAAATCTACAACAAGGATTTGATGTACAAAGGCTACACTATTCAGCCGTATTCTCCAAAAGCAGGAACAGGATTGTCTTCTCACGAAGTGAACCAACCGGGAAGTTACCGTGATGTAACGGATACGACAGTTGTGGCACAATTTAAAGTGATTGATGCTCACAAAGAATTGTTGTTCTCTAAGTTTTACGACTATATCAGTTCTAATAATTTACTGCATTATAAGTTAAAAGCTTTGGATTTAGACGAAGTCTTTATCTTGGCTTGGACTACTACACCTTGGACATTGCCAAGTAATACCGCTTTGACTGTAGGTCCAAAAATTGAATATGCTTTAGTAAAAACGTTCAATCAATATACATTTCGTCCGGCAACATTGATTTTGGCTAAGAATTTAGTTGGAAAACAATTCGGAAAAGGTTTCTTCGAAAGTACAGAACCTGCTGATTTTGAAAATTTCAAAGAAGACGACAAGAAAATTCCATATCAAATCCTTGCTGAATGCAAAGGAGCTGATTTGGTTGACATTCGTTACGAACAATTATTGCCATTTGTTTTACCATACCAAAATCCAGAAGATGCTTTTAGAGTAATTTCAGGGGATTTTGTAACTACCGAAGATGGAACAGGAATTGTGCATACGGCGCCAACATTTGGTGCTGATGATGCCAAAGTAGCTAAAGAAGCTACGCCAGAGATTCCGCCAATGTTAGTTCTGGATGAAAATGGAACTCCGGTTCCGTTAGTAGATTTACAAGGAAAATTCACTTCGCATGTGGGGGAATATGCCGGTAAATATGTGAAAAATGAATATTATAACGAAGGTGAAGCACCGGAACGTTCTGTAGATGTTGAAATCGCCATTCGATTAAAAGAAGAAAATAGAGCGTTTAAAGTAGAGAAATATGTCCACAGTTACCCACATTGTTGGAGAACAGACAAGCCTATTTTATATTATCCTTTGGATTCCTGGTTTATAAAAATCTCTGAAGTTAAAGACAGAATGTTCGACTTGAACGAAACCATCAACTGGAAGCCAAAAGCAACCGGAGAAGGACGTTTTGGAAATTGGTTGAAAAATGCCAATGACTGGAATTTATCTCGTTCTCGTTTTTGGGGAATTCCATTGCCAATTTGGAGAACCGAAGACAAACAAGAAGAAATCTTAATAGGTTCTGTTGAAGAATTATACAACGAAATTGAAAAATCCATCGCTGCTGGTTTCCAAAAAGAAAATCCTTTCAAAGGGTTCGAAATTGGAAATATGGCGGAAACGAATTATGATTTAGTTGATTTACATAAAAATGTAGTCGATGAAATCACATTAGTTTCTGCTTCTGGCAAACCGATGACGCGTGAAACGGACTTGATTGATGTTTGGTTTGATTCGGGTTCCATGCCGTATGCACAATGGCATTATCCTTTTGAAAACAAAGATAAAATTGACGAAAATAAAGATTTCCCTGCGGATTTCATCGCAGAAGGTGTCGATCAAACCCGTGGTTGGTTTTATACGTTGCACGCTATTGGAACATTAGTTTTTGATAAAGTTGCCTATAAAAATGTAGTTTCAAACGGATTGGTTTTAGACAAAAATGGACAAAAAATGTCCAAACGTTTAGGAAATGCAGCAGATCCATTCGAAACATTAAAAGAATATGGTCCTGATGCGACGCGTTGGTACATGATATCCAATGCGAATCCTTGGGACAACTTGAAATTTGACTTAGAAGGAATTGCTGAGGTGCGCAGAAAATTCTTCGGAACCTTGTACAACACGTATTCGTTCTTTAGTTTGTATGCGAATATTGATGGTTTCAAATTTGAAGAAGCGGAAATTCCGTTAAACGAAAGACCGGAAATAGATCAATGGATCATGTCAGAATTGAACACCTTGATAAAAGATGTTGATAGCTATTATGCGGATTATGAACCAACGAAAGCAGCTCGTGCAATCTCTGAATTTGTACAGGAAAACTTGAGTAACTGGTACGTTCGTTTGTGCAGGAGACGCTTCTGGAAAGGGGAATATGCACAAGACAAAATTGCGGCGTATCAAACTTTATATACCTGTTTGTTAACCATAAGTAAACTAGGTGCGCCAATCGCTCCGTTCTTTATGGACAAACTTTACAGAGACTTAACTTTAGCAACACAGTCGGAAAAATATGACAGTGTACATTTGGCGGAGTTTCCAATTTCGGTTGAAAACTATGTTAATAAAATGTTAGAGAGCAAAATGCAGAAAGCACAAACCATTTCATCATTGGTTTTATCACTCCGAAAAAAGGAAATGATAAAGGTACGCCAACCGTTGCAAAAGGTAATGATTCCAGTACTTGACGACAATCAAAGAGCTGAAATTGAGGCTATTTCTGACCTTATAAAAGCAGAGGTAAACGTGAAAGAAATCGTACTTTTGGACGATGCTTCCGGTGTTTTAGTGAAACAGATTAAGCCTAATTTTAAGGCGCTCGGACCTCGTTTTGGAAAGGATATGGGCTTGATTTCTAAGGAAATACAAGGATTTTCAAAAGAGCAAATTAGTCAATTAGACAAGGAAGGAAGCCTGAATATTGTTATTGCAGGAAATAACGTAATTTTAACTTTAGAAGATGTAGAAATAACATCACAGGATATTGAAGGTTGGTTAGTAGCCAATTCAAACGGAATAACGGTTGCGCTTGACATTACAATTTCTGAAGAATTAAAACAAGAAGGAATTTCCAGAGAATTGGTAAACAGAATTCAGAATATCCGTAAAGATTCAGGATTTGAAGTTACCGATAAAATTAAAGTTCAATTGAAAAGGAATGGAATTCTAGAAGAGGCGATTCTTAAAAATGAAGCGTATATAAAATCAGAAACATTAACCAGCGATTTGGTTTTTGTGGATGAAATAGAAAACGGTACAGAAATTGAGTTTGACGATATAAAAACAATGATATTAATTTCAAAATAATATAAAGATGGTAGATGAAGCTACAAAATACTCAGAAGCTGATTTAGCAGAGTTCAAAGAGATAATCCTTAACAAAATTCAAAAAGCACAATTAGATTTAGATTTGATAAAAAGTGCGTATATGAACGACTTAAATAATGGAACTGACGATACTTCGCCGACATTTAAAGCCTTTGAAGAAGGAAGCGAAACAATGTCTAAAGAAGCAAACTCACAACTGGCGATTCGTCAGGAGAAGTTTATCCGTGATTTGAAAAATGCACTCTTCCGTGTAGAAAATAAAACTTACGGAGTTTGTAAAGTTACAGGTAAATTAATTGGGAAAGAAAGATTAAAAATCGTTCCTCATGCAACGATGAGTATCGAAGCAAAGAACTTGCAACGATAAACCTCTTGTTAAACAAGATTTAACGCTCCATTGGGAGCGTTTTTTTTGATTAAATTGTTATTTTTGCGCCATTAAAATTTATAAAATGTCATTACGAAAAGCGTATCTACTTATTTTTATCTTATTGCTTGTTGATCAAGTTTCTAAAATTTACATTAAAACTAATTTTATTTTAGGAGAAGAAGTTGAAGTATTCAAATGGTTCAAAATTCTGTTCATTGAAAATGAGGGAATGGCATGGGGAGTCCAAATTCCTGGAATTTATGGAAAATTATTTTTAACTCTTTTTAGAATCGCCGCTGTTGGTGGAATTGGATATTGGTTGTGGGATTCAGTGAAAAAGAAGAGTTCAGATTATTTAATTGTTGCGATTTCTTTAATTCTTGTTGGCGCTTTCGGTAATATTATTGATTCTGTTTTTTACGGAGTTATTTTTGACGACAGTCAACAACAATTAGCTACTATGTTTTCGGATCAACCTTATGGGACTTGGTTTCACGGAAAAGTAGTTGATATGCTTTATTTCCCTTTTTGGCACGGAAATTTACCAAGTTGGTTGCCTATTTGGGGCGGAAAAGAATTTACTTTTTTCAACGCTATTTTCAATGTTGCCGATATGGCTATTTCTACAGGAGTTGGAATCTTGATTTTTTTCAACAAAAAAGCATTTCATCACAATTAGATTTAAGGTTATTCACACTATAAAAAAAGACCTGTTCATTAATTTGAACAGGTCTTTTTCTTTTATTGGATTTATTTGTTTTGCCCAGGAGCATAACGTTTAGCGCTTTTTCCGCCGTATATTTTTTTAGCTTGACCCGGAGGAAGTTTTTTAGCTTTATAAGTTGATCTGCTGGTTCCGGTGTGGATGCTACAGTTTGAAAATGAAACTGCAAATAGAATAACCATAACACTTACGGCAAATCTTGAATTTTTAAATGTTCTCATAACTTGATTAGATTTTATCTGTTGCGAAAGTACGGATTAAAAATTAAAACGAGTGAACTGCATTCGGAGTCACGCAATAGTCCAGTTTTACATCGCCTTCAAAAACATCGGTAATCAATTCTTCGGGTTCAAAGAAAGACAGCCCAATTTTGATTACATCCGGTTTACATTCTGATAAAAATTTATCGTAAAACCCTTTGCCGTAACCCACGCGATGTCCTTTTTTGTCAAAAGCCAAAAGTGGTACAAAAACCACATCAATTTTATGCGAAGGAACTTCAATACCGTCTATGGGTTCTGGGATATTGTATGCGTTTTTCTTGATTCGGGTGTTGTCAGTCAATAGAAAATGAGTCATGTTTCGGGTTTCAAAATCAGCTTTGGAAACAATAATCTCTTTGTCTTTTCCGGATAATAAGTGAAGAATGAATTCGGTATTGACTTCTTTTTGTTCTGTAATATGTAAGAAAATATGAAAATAAGTTTTCTCCCAAATAGGAAGTGTCAGTATTTTATTGGCTACAGCCAAACTCATTTCCTCAATTTCATTTTCGGAAAGGGAATTTCGTAAGGCTTTGTATTTTTGTCGTAATGCTGTTTTATTCTTCATCTTCTTCATTAGTGTTTGACATGTGGTAAATAGCATCGCCTTCGTAAACAATAGGGGAATGATTGGCGTTGATTACGTAACCATCATTTGGCGCTTTGACTTTTCGCTCAAACTTTCCGTACGGATCTGTTATGGTGGCTAGAATTGTTCCCTTTTTTACAAAATTACCAATAGTATTATAATCGTGCAACAATCCGGAACATTTGGCTCTGATCCAGCCCGATTTTTCAATATAGATGGAAGGTGATTTTGGTTTGATTACCGTATGTTTGGGATCTAACATGCCAAGGTGAGACAAGAGACGTTTTGCACCATTAACTCCTTCATCGGCTACGGAATTATTAATATCCAGTGATTTTCCACCCTCAAAAAGCAGCATTTTTACATTCATTTTTTCACTGGAGCTTCTGAAAGAACCTGAAATGTTTTTGGAATACAACGTAAATGGAGCATTAAAAACATCAGCCAATATTTTTAACGGTTCATTGTTCTGGGTAAGACGAATTTGCGGTGCATTGAAACGGCTGGCGCCACCGGCATGAAAGTCAACAGCATATTGTACAATTGGCATAATTTCCGTTAAAATATGAAAGGCAAACCTGCTGGCTAAAGAACCTGTTTTGCTTCCTGGGAAAACTCTATTTAAATCCCTGCCATCGGGAAATTCTCTGGATTTATTGACAAATCCATATACGTTTATGATAGGAATACAAATGATTGTACCTTTTTTGGGTCGGTTTATTTTCTTACTGATAAGTTGCCGAACGATTTCCACTCCATTAATTTCATCTCCATGAATTCCTGCTGAGAAAAGCACCACGGGACCATCAATTTTAGATCGTCTTACAATAACGGGGATGTTCAGTTTTGTAGTGGTGTGTAATCTGGCAATTTCGACATTGATGGTTTTACTCTCGCCGGGAATAATGCTTTCGCCGAAAATTACGATTGGTGTGGTATTGGTTTTTATCATAGGTTCTTGAAAAGATAAAAATAACGATAATAACGAATTAGAAACTAAAATTCTGATAAAAATTTAGCCAGAAAGATTTCAAGAGTATTGATTTGTATTTCGGGATTTTACAGATTAACTTTGTTACATGAATCCAACAACTTTAGCCTTACAAATCCAAACCTTGCCAGACGGTCCCGGCGTATATCAATATTATGATAAGGAAGGAAAAATTCTGTATGTAGGCAAAGCCAAAAACATAAAAAAAAGAGTTGCTTCTTATTTTAATAAAATTCATGATACGGCCAAAACCAATGTGCTCGTAAAGAAAATTATCACTATAAAACACATTGTGGTTCCTACGGAAACCGATGCGCTTTTGTTAGAAAATAACCTGATAAAAACCTTGCAGCCGCGTTACAACGTATTGCTGCGGGATGACAAAAGTTATCCGTGGTTGTGTATCAAGAAAGAACCTTTTTCGCGCATTTTTGCTACGCGAAGAATGGTCAAAGACGGCTCGGAATATTTTGGACCTTACACCAGTTTCAAAACCGTAAATACGATCTTGGAACTGATTAAAGAGTTGTATCCGCTACGGACTTGCAACTATGATTTGAGTAAAAGTAATATCGACAGCGGGAAATTTAAGGTTTGTCTCGAATATCATATTGGCAATTGCATGGGACCTTGTGAAGGTCATGAAACGTTAGAAAATTATCAAAAACAGGTGGATGCGATCCGCGAAATTTTAAAAGGGAATTTCAAGGAAAGTATGAAGGATTTCAAACGTGTCATGACGAATTTGGCTGCCGAAATGCATTTTGAAGAAGCGCAAAAAATAAAAGAGAAAATAGAAGTTCTGGAAAACTACCAATCACGTTCTACGATTGTAAATCCAAAAATTACCAACATCGATGTATTTTCGATAGTTTCGGATGAAAGTGCGGCGTATGTGAATTTCCTGCAAATTTCGCACGGTTCAATTATTCGTTCGCACACGATGGAAATCAAAAAGAAGCTCGACGAATCCGATGAAGAATTATTAGAATTGGCGATTATCGAATTGCGAGAGCGTTTTCAATTACTGTCTCGAGAAGTTATCGTTCCGTTTCACGTTGATTTGGGTGAAAATATAAAAATTACAGTTCCACAATTGGGAGACAAAAAGCAAATTTTGGATTTGTCCATTCGTAATGCAAAGTTTTACCGAATTGAACAGTTGAAACAATTGCAAATTGTAGACCCGGATCGCCACACGAAAAGAATTATGGCGCAAATGCAAAAAGACTTGCGATTGCCGGTAGAGCCAAGACATATCGAATGTTTTGATAACTCGAATATTCAGGGAACGAATCCTGTTGCGGCTTGTGTGGTTTTTAAAGATGGAAAACCCAGCAAAAAGGATTATCGACATTTTAATATAAAAACGGTCGAAGGACCGGATGATTTTGCGTCAATGACCGAAGTCGTTTACAGAAGATACAAACGATTGCTGGACGAAAATGAACCTTTGCCCAATTTGATAATTATTGATGGTGGAAAAGGACAATTGTCATCAGCGTTGAAAAGTATTGATGAATTGGGTCTTAGAGGAAAAATAGCCATAATTGGTATTGCCAAAAGATTGGAAGAGCTGTTTTATCCGGGCGATTCTATTCCTTTATATTTAGATAAAAAATCAGAAACCTTGAAAGTAATCCAGCAATTACGAAATGAAGCACACCGTTTTGGGATTACGCATCACAGAGATAAAAGGAGTAAAGCGGCGCTGAATTCTTCGATAGAATCCATTCCTGGAATTGGAGAAAAAACCATGTTGACTCTGATTCAACATTTTAAAAGTGTTAAAAGATTGAAATTAGCGTCAGAAAAAGAAATTTCGGACGTTATAGGTATGTCTAAAGCCAAAAAAATTACCGAATTTTACAAGGCTACAAATGAATGATTAATTTAGATTATTGATATTTGGGCAAATACTATCTGATCTTGTTAAATTCTATTACTACCAAATTGCTGTTTATGAAGAAAATTGCGCTGTTATTCATTGTTTTTGCTAGTTTGACTGTGTTTTCGCAAGAGCAAAAGAAACCAAAAATTGGTTTAGTTTTAAGTGGCGGCGGAGCAAAAGGATTTGCGCATATAGGAGTACTTAAGGTATTAGAAGAAGCGGGTGTCAAGATTGATTACATTGGCGGAACAAGTATGGGAGCCGTTATTGGCGGTCTTTATGCTTCGGGTTATAACGCCAGCCAAATTGATTCTATATTTCAAGCCACAAATTTCAATGAATTACTAAACGATTTCATTCCCAGATCCTCCAAAAATTTTTACGAAAAAAGAAATGACGAATTATACGCGCTCGTTTTGCCGTTTAATAAACTCAAAATAGGTATTCCGGAGGCATTGTCTAAAGGGATTTACAATTATAATTTATTGAGTAGAATTACCAGAAATGTCAGGCACATAAGGGATTTTAATAAACTTCCAATTCCGTTTTTATGTATAGGAACTAATATAGAATCTGGAGAACAGGTTTTATTGAATAAGGGAAATTTGGCGCAGGCCATGATTGCCAGTTCTGCATTTCCATCTTTGTTTTCTCCTGTGGAAATTGACGGAAAACTGCTTGTGGATGGCGGTGTCATTAATAATTATCCTATTGAGGAGGTTCGTAAATTAGGCGCAGATATTATCATAGGAGTTGATGTACAAGACGATTTGTTAGACAGAAGCGAACTCAAAGATGCAACGAGAATTTTGGTTCAAATTACAAATCTTCAATCCATTGAGAGGATGAAAAGAAACGTAAAAGAAACGGATATCTATATAAAGCCAGATATCAAAGACTACGGAGTTGTATCTTTCGATAAAGGAAAGGAAATCATCAGAAAAGGAGAAGAAGCCACGTTCTCCGTTTATGAAAAAATAAAGGTACTGGCTGATGAGTCCAATCCGTATAAGAAACCAAATCTAAAATTAGTAACAGACAGCTTGCAGATTGTAGATATCAATAGCAATGAATTGGATAATTATACCAAAGAATATGTGATTGGTAAATTAAGGTTTAAACCAGGAGTTAAAACCTGTTATGATGATTTGTTGAAAGGAATAAATAATATCAACGCAACTCAAAACTTCAGTGCTATCTCCTATTCATTAGATGAAAATAAAAACGGGGACAATTTAAATTTGACCTTAAAAGAAAACCCTTCAAAGACGTATTTGAAATTTGGACTGCACTATGATAATTTATTCAAGAGTGCTGTTTTGATTAACCTGACACATAAAAAAACGTTTTTTAAAAATGACAGAACTTCTCTGGATATCGTTTTGGGAGATAATATCAGGTATAATTTAGATTATTACATTGAGAATGGATTTAATTTGAGTTTTGGTTTCAAGTCGCAGTTCAATCAATTTAATAGAAACGTAGCCAAAGAAATAAGCAGTTTGGATTTAGGTGTTTTGGGAATAAATGCTATCAATGTTGATTTTCACGATTTGACAAATCAGGCTTATTTTCAATCGCTATTTGTTCAGAAATTTTTGATTGGAGGAGGGATTGAATTAAAATATTTAAAAATAAAGTCGGAGACATTAGCGAATGCAGATCCAATAATTGACAACAGTAATTACTTAAGTCTTTTTGGTTATATGAAATTCGATTCCTTTGACAATAAATATTTTCCCAAAAAAGGATGGTATTTTTCAGGCGATATTCAATCGTATTTGGTCTCTTCAAATTATACAGGGGATTTTCAACCTTTTTCTATTGCAAAAGCTGATTTTGGAGTAGCAGCAACGCTTTTTAAAAATGCGACGGTTAAATTTAATACAGATGCTGGTTTCTCCTTTGGGAATGAAAGCGTTTCTTTTTTTAATTTTATTTTAGGAGGTTACGGCTACAATCCGATAAATAATTTCAAATATTTTTATGGGTATGATTATTTGAGCATTGCGGCCAATAGTTACATAAAATCAACAGGAACTATTGATTATGAGTTTTATAAGAACAATCATTTCAATTTTTCGGCAAACTTTGCTAATGTTGGAGATAGAATTTTTGAAACGGTAGATTGGATTTCAATCCCAAAATATTCAGGTTATGCAGTAGGTTATGGTTTAGAAACAAGAATTGGGCCTATAGAAATAAAACATTCCTGGTCTCCGGAAAATGCAAAAGGATTTACTTGGTTTAGCATTGGGTTTATGTTTTAATTGTAATTTAATTCAATAATAATTCCGATATTTGTTATCATGAAAACAACTTGGAGCGGTTTATTAGGATATCTACAATTTCTCATCAAGAGGAACCCTGAATAAATTGCATTTTTTTTGATTTAATTAAATAAGTTTAGTTCAATACAACTTTAAACTTTTAAACTTTAACTTTTAAGCAAAAAAATCATGCCTTTATACCATAAATTGGGGAATTTCCCCCAAAAAAGACACACACAATTTGAAAAACCAAATGGCGGTTTATACTACGAACAGCTTTTTGGAACAGAAGGTTTTCACGGTCATTCGTCATTATTATATCACGTCCACAGACCAACACAGGTAAAGGAAATTCTAAAATCCTATTCGGTTGAGCCGAAAATTGCCATTGGAAAAAACATAAAATCATTGTTATTAAAAGGCTTTGAGTTAAAACCCGAAGATGATTTTTTGGACAGTCGCAAACCGATGTTAGTCAATAAAGATTGTACGATAGGATTGGCCGCGCCAAGACAATCGTTGCGTAACTATTTCTATAAAAATGCCGATGCCGATGAGATGATTTTCATCCATAAAGGAAAAGGGAAATTGCGCACCATGATGGGAAATATTCCTTTCGAATATGGAGATTACCTGATTATTCCTCGCGGAATGATTTATCAAATTGATTTTGAAACATCAGAAAACAGACTTTTTTACGTAGAATCTTTCGCGCCTTTTTACACGCCAAAACGCTATAAAAACGAATCAGGACAACATTTAGAACATTCGCCTTTTTGCGAGCGCGACTTCATTTTGCCAACAGAATTAGAAACGCACGATGAAAAAGGAGACTTTTTAATCAAAATCAAAAAAGAAGGAATGATCCATGAATTCGTTTACGCCACGCATCCCTTTGATGTAGTAGGCTGGGACGGATATAATTTTCCTTACGGATTCAGCATTCACAATTTTGAGCCTATAACAGGCCGCGTGCACCAGCCGCCGCCGGTTCATCAAACATTTGAAACGGCAACATTTGTAGTTTGTTCGTTCTGTCCACGATTATATGATTACCACCCAAAAGCAATTCCGGCGCCTTATAATCACAGTAATATTGATAGTGATGAGGTTTTGTATTACGTAGATGGCGATTTTATGAGCCGCAATAATATCGAGCAAGGACACATTACATTGCATCCAAAAGGAATTCCGCATGGGCCGGCACCAGGAGCAATGGAGCGTAGTATTGGTCAAACCATAACCCATGAATTAGCCGTAATGGTGGATACATTTCGCCCGTTAATGGTAACCGAAGAAGCCATGGGATTAGACGATGGTCAGTACTATAAATCTTGGGTAGAATAAGTCATTGCGAGAAACGAAGCAATCAAACTTTAGGATATGATAATAAGGAGCTATTTCCTGCTATCCGTTGCAATCTTTTTTTCGGTTAAAAAAACCTCAAAAAAGGATTTTCGCTTCTATCAGGGCTAGGACTTTAGAGTAAATAAAAACATTTTTTAAAATTAATAAATCCGCGTAAATCTATTGTAGCACCATCAACGGTGTTCCAAAATTAGATGTACCGAATCAAAAAATAAATACCATGTCAAAAGAAGTAAAATCAGTAGAATACGGACTAGAAAAAATATTTGAAGGAGCGCAAGATTTCCTTCCACTATTAGGAACCGATTATGTAGAATTCTACGTAGGAAACGCAAAACAATCCGCACATTATTATAAAACTGCTTTCGGATACCAGTCATTGGCGTATGCCGGATTAGAAACTGGAGTAAGAGACAGAACGTCGTATGTGTTAAAACAAGATAAGATTCGCATCGTATTGACCACACCATTAACGCAAGATTCTCCTATACACGAACATTTGAGAAAACATGGTGACGGAGTAAAAGTCGCGGCACTTTGGGTAGAAGATGCAACAAGTGCTTACGAAGAAACAATGAAACGAGGTGCGCGCTCTTTCATGGAGCCAACAGTTGAGAAAGATGAATTTGGAGAAGTAATACGTTCCGGAATTTATACGTACGGGGAAACCGTTCATATTTTTGTAGAGCGCAAAAACTATACTGGTGTTTTCTTGCCTGGTTATAAGGAGTGGAAATCTGATTACAATCCGGAGCCAACGGGCTTAAAATACATAGACCACATGGTAGGAAATGTGGGTTGGAACGAAATGAATACTTGGGTTAAGTTCTATGAAGACGTCATGGGATTTGTAAATTTCCTTTCTTTTGATGACAAACAAATCAATACAGAATATTCGGCGTTGATGAGTAAAGTAATGTCTAATGGAAACGGAAGAATTAAATTTCCAATTAATGAACCTGCAGAAGGAAAGAAAAAGTCGCAAATCGAGGAATACCTGGACTTTTATGGCGGGCCTGGAATTCAGCATATCGCCATTGCAACTGATGATATCATCAAAACAGTTTCTCAATTGAAAGCAAGAGGAATCGAATTCTTATCTGCTCCTCCACATACCTATTATGAAGCAATTCCGGAGCGATTGGGAGAGCACATGAAAATGATGAAAGAAGATTTGAACGAAATCGAAAAGCTTGCCATTATGGTAGATGCCGATGAAGAAGGATATTTACTGCAAATATTTACAAAACCGGTACAAGACCGACCAACCTTGTTTTTTGAAATTATACAAAGAATGGGGGCCAAAGGTTTTGGAGCAGGTAACTTTAAAGCGTTATTTGAATCAATTGAGAGAGAACAGCAATTACGAGGAACGCTGTAAAAAAGCATTATTTTTACATATTGTGAAAAAATAACCGATGAACAGCGTGTTTTTTTGTAAATGTTGTGTTAAACTTTATTTTTCGCTAAAATAACTGAATTTGTTAGCTACCTTTGCACTCGCAAAAAGGGAAGGGGTGGTTTCCTTCCTGATTTCATATAAATTTCATAGTTTATAGTTTTTTGGTTAGTTAATAGCATAAAAACTCAGTCATTATTTGACTGAGTTTTTTTGTTTTAATATATTTGGAACAAAATTTGCTATTAGAGTCAATAAATTGACGAATAAAGTAATGATGAAAAAAATAATACTATTCTTTGTAGTGATATTGACCTTAAGTTTTGATTCTCCAAAAGAGGATGCTTATGACGTGGGTGAGTGGTTTAAATTTAGAATTCATTATGGAATAGTAAATGCCGGTTACGCCACATTAGAGGTGAAAGATGCTACAGTAAATAACAAAAAAACATTTCATGTTGTAGGCAGAGGATATACTACTGGAATGTCTCGATTTTTCTTTAAAGTAGATGATTTGTACGAAAGTTATATTGATAAGGATACTAGAAATCCATACCAGTTTGTCCGAAAAATTAATGAAGGCGGGTATACTAAAAATCAAGAAGGCTTTTTTAATCAATCTACAAATAAAGTTCTTGTCAAAGATTACAAACATAAAACGGAGAAAACAATTTACGTTCCTAAGAACACACAAGACATTTTGTCTACCTTTTATTATCTAAGAAATTATCCGGGGATTGATAAGTTAAAAATAGGAGAGTCAGTTGCGATTGATATGTTTTTTGATGATGAAACGACAAAGTTTAAACTCAAGTTTATAGGTCGTGAAAATATTGCCACTAAATTTGGGGTGGTATCAACAATGGTTTTTAGACCTTTAGTACAATCAGGACGTGTTTTTAAAGAACAAGAGAGTCTTACCGTTTGGATTTCAGATGACGATAATAAATTACCAATCAGAATAAAAGCCAGCTTGGCAGTAGGTTCAATAAAAGCAGATATAGATGCATATAGAGGATTGAAAAATCCTTTTAAAACAAATAAATAATGAATAATATTGATAGTTCAGAAGCGATTTTAAAAGAAATTGAAATTAAATACCAAGCAATAAATCAAAAAACAGAGACGCAACTGGAAGGATTATTATGGTCAAAACCAATTACGTATTGGGATTATATCCAAACAGATGCATTGTTAAGTCTTCAAGTTCAAAGAACAACGCTTCCTGATGAAATGGTTTTTATTATGTATCATCAGGTGAATGAATTGATATTTAAGATGATACTTTGGGAAATGCGCCAGATTTCCTATTGTGAAAATATTCAAACTGATTTTTTTACCGAAAGATTAATGAGAATCAGCCGCTATTTTGATATGCTAACCACTTCTTTCAGTATTATGGGAGATGGAATGGAGGTAGATCAATACATGAAGTTTAGAAATACGTTAACTCCTGCCAGTGGTTTTCAAAGTGCGCAATACCGTTTAATAGAATTTTCTTCTACAGACCTAATAAATCTTATTGATCACCGTTATAGAGATTCAATAGATAGAAACACACCTTATGAATTTGCCCTAGAGCATTTGTATTGGCAAGCAGCCGGAAAAGATTATCATACCGGTAAAAAATCTTATCTACTGGAGGAATTCGAAAGAAAATATAAGAAGATGTTCTTAAATCATATGGAAGAATACAACACCATAAATATTTGGCAAAAATTCAAACAACTTCCAGATTTAGATCAAAAAAATCCAGAGTTAATATTAGCGATGCGTCATTATGATCATACGGTGAATATTACGTGGGTAATGCAACATTTGAATACAGCAAAGAAATATATAGATCAGAGCGGTAAAGGTGATGGAGAGGCTACTGGCGGAAGCGACTGGAAAAAATACATGCATCCAAAATACCAACGCAGAATATTTTTCCCAGAATTATGGTCGGCAGATGAGTTAGCGCATTGGGGAGAAGAAAAATAATTTGAATAAAAAAAACATAGTTTGAAACAAGTATTATTAGCAATTATAGTATTATTTTCTTTGATTTCTTGTAATAAATCTGAAGAGATTCTTGAAAAAGAGATTATAAAACCAGCAGTTAAAAAGATAGAGTTTGGGTTTAAATATTCTGATTTTAATGTCATTCAGGATACGATACAAAAGGGAGATACTTTTGGTACTTTACTGGAAGAACAAAATATTGGAGAGCGAGAAGTATATGATATAATCGCTAAAGTAAGAGATACTTTTGATGTGAGAACCATCAGGATAAATAGGCCTTTTACAATACTTCGGTCAAAAAACAAGAAGAATGCTTTACAGGTTTTTATCTATCAGCCGGATGCATTAAACTATTATGTAGTTGATTTACGTGATACTGCTGTTGTTGTTTATAAAAAAACGAAACCCATTACTATTAAGCGACGCACTATTGGCGGAGTTTTGAAAGAGTCATTGTCAGAAACCTTAGGCAATGCCAAGATTGAAGGAGCATTGGCGAGTAAAATCTCTAAAATTTACGCCTATTCCATCGATTTTATGAAACTCAAAAAAGGAGATCGTTTTGCGATAACTTTTACGGAACGATTCATAAATGATACTGTTTATGACGGTGTGGAAGAACTGGAAGCTTCCTTTTTTGAATACAAAGGGAAAATTATTTACGCATTTCCTTTTGCCCAAAATCCGAATTCAGACAAAATAGAATATTACGATGAAGATGGGAAAACCTTGAAAAATTTCTTTCTTAAATCTCCAATAAAATTTAGTAGAATATCTTCTCGATTTTCAACGAGTAGATTTCATCCAGTTCAGCACAGATGGAAAGCACACAAAGGAACGGATTATGCAGCGCCACGCGGCACACCTATTACTACAACTGCTGGCGGAGTTGTGGAGCAAAGTGGTTTTACTGCCGGAAATGGGAATTTTGTAAAAGTAAAACACAACGGAACCTACTCGACACAATACTTACACATGTCTAAAATATTAGTGAGACGAGGTCAACGCGTTAGTCAAGGGCAGGTTATCGGTTTAGTAGGAAGCACAGGTTTGGCAACTGGACCGCATGTATGTTATCGATTTTGGAAAAATGGTAAGCAAGTGGATGCGCTAAGACTTAAATTGCCTAGCGGAGAGCCTATGACCGGAAATAGTAAAAGTCGTTTTATTAAACAAATAACTCCGTTAAAATTTCAATTAGATAGTGTTGCTAATTTATAATTCTACAATATAAATTGACTAAAAATATTTATTTAGTTTAAAAACAGAAACACTTGATGTGCTTATTGGACGACCACTATTTAGTGTTTTTCCTGCTAAATTGTTATATAATCGAAAACTCATTTAGCATTAAAACTAATTTCAGTATTTTTGCCAAATTCAAATAATACTACAAACTACCTAATAAATGGCTTTAAATACAATAAACCCAACAGAAACGAACGCTTGGAAGAAACTTGAAATGCATTACAACGAAATGCAAAAAGCTTCTATGCAAGAATTATTTCAATTGGACGCAAACAGAACTGAAAAATTCAATTTGAAATGGAATGATTTTTTAATTGATTTTTCAAAAAATATTATCAATCAAGAAACACTTCAGTTATTATTAGAATTAGCAGATGAAGTAGGACTTAAAAGTGCTATTGCGGATTATTTTGACGGTGCTATAATCAATCAAACCGAAAATAGAGCTGTACTTCATACTGCATTGCGAGCCAAAGAATCAGCAATTATAAATGTTGATGGCGATAATGTGGTTTCTGAAATTTATGAAGTAAAAAGTAAAATAAAAGCATTTACCAATGAAGTAACTTCGGGCGAAAGAACTGGTTTTACAGGAAAACCGTTCACGGATGTTGTTAATATAGGTATTGGAGGTTCAGATTTGGGTCCTGCTATGGCAGTTGAAGCATTGCAATTTTATAAAAATCATCTTAATGTTCATTTTGTTTCAAATGTGGATGGGGATCATGTAAATGAGATTATAAAAAAACTAAATCCGGAAACTACGCTTTTTGTAATTGTTTCTAAAACATTTACAACGCAAGAAACACTGACTAATTCTGAAACTATCAGAAAATGGTTTCTAGAATCAGCTACTCAAGAAGATATTGCTAAACATTTTGTTGCGGTTTCTACCAATATCCAAAAAGTAACAGAGTTTGGGATAAATCCAAATAATGTATTTCCTATGTGGGATTGGGTTGGTGGAAGATTCTCTTTGTGGAGTGCCGTTGGACTTACTATAAGTTTAGCCGTAGGATACGATAATTTTGATGAATTGTTAGAAGGGGCGAACGAAATGGACGAGCATTTCAAAACTGCTGATTTCGATAAAAATATGCCAGTAATATTGGCTTTATTGAGTGTTTGGTACAATAATTTTTTTGGTGCCGAAAGTGAAGCTTTGATTCCTTACACACAATATCTGCAAAAATTAGCGCCTTATTTACAACAAGGGACTATGGAAAGTAATGGTAAAAGTGTAGGTCGTGATGGAAAGCCTGTAAATTATCAAACGGGAACTATTATTTGGGGAGAGCCGGGAACTAATGCACAACATGCCTTTTTTCAGTTAATTCACCAAGGAACAAAATTAATTCCTGCAGATTTTATTGGTTTTGTAACTCCTTTATATGGAGACAATAATCATCATGATAAACTAATGTCTAACTTTTTTGCACAGACAGAAGCGTTAATGCATGGTAAATCTGGAGAACAAGTTCAGGCTGAATTCGATAAACAAGGTATTTCAGAAGACAAAGCTAAATTTCTTTTGCCGTTCAAAGTTTTCACGGGGAATAAGCCTACCAATACTATTTTAATCCAGAAGTTATCTCCGAAAACTTTAGGTTCTTTGATTGCTTTGTATGAGCATAAGATTTTTGTACAAGGAATTATCTGGAATATTTTTAGTTTTGATCAATGGGGTGTTGAATTAGGAAAACAATTGGCTAATTCTATTTTGGAGGAAATTAATACTAAAACGGTCAAAAGTCATGACGGTTCTACAGCTTTTTTATTGAATCATTTTCTGATGAATAAATAGAGTGATTTATGTTGTTTGTCTCTACAATTTCATAAGATATTTTATAATTTAAATTTTTTTTACTTTTTTTAGTATTTAAAAGAAGTCAAAAACCCTGATTTTATCTAAATCAGGGTTTTTTGTTTATAAGGTACTCTGTTTTAGTGATTTTTAAAAAAATAGCCTCGTATTTTGCTTAAATTTATTTTTACTTTTTTAGTTAAAATATTAACAAAAAACCAGTATAATAATTATATTTTTTAATAAAAAAATACCCAAAATAAATTTAAGATAAAAATCCTACTTGAAAATATGCTTTTCTTAACGTTGTGTTAACTTTTTAAAGCAAAAATGTTATATTTTTGCCAAATATTAATAAACTAAACAATATGAAAAAATTATTAAAATTATTTTTAATTCTAGTTGTACTAATGTTTGCTAGCTCTGGAGTTTATGCTCAGGGTAACACTACCTCTTCTATTAGTGGTAATGTTTATGATAAGGATTCTCAAACCTTACCAGGGGCATCAATTCTTGCAACACACACTCCATCAGGTACTCGATACACTGCATCTACAGATGGTACAGGTAACTTCAGAATCTCGAACATGAGAGTTGGAGGTCCATACAAAATTGTAATTACTTTTGTTGGATTTAAAACTTTTGAAGATAGTGATGTTTACCTTCAATTAGGTGATACTAAAGATTTTAAAGTTGTTTTACAAGAAGAGTCAAATGAATTACAAGAAGTTGTAGTTAGAACTTCAAGAGATAACACCTTTAATTCACAAAGAACTGGAGCTCAAACAGTAATCAATTCAGATAAAATCAAAGCATTGCCTTCTTTATCTAGAAATATTTCAGATTTTGCCAGACTAACACCACAAGCTCAATTAAGAGGTGATGATGTTTTATCTATTGGAGGTCAAAACAACAGATTCAATGCTATTTATATTGATGGAGCTGTAAGTAATGACGTTTTTGGATTAGCTGCAAATGGAACTAATGGAGGTCAAACAGGAGTAAGTCCTATCTCTATTGATGCAATTGAGCAATTTCAAGTAAGTGTTGCGCCTTATGATGTAAAACTATCTGGTTTTGCTGGTGGAGCAATTAGCGCGATTACTAAATCAGGAACTAATAATTTTGAAGGATCTGCTTATTTTTTTAATAGAGATGAATCCTTAGCAGGAAAAACACCTCCTTCATTAGTTGGGGCAAATGGAAGACAAAAATTAGCTGATTTTTCTGCTCAGACCTATGGTGTTCGTGCTGGTGGATCAATTGTAAAAGATAAATTGTTTTATTTCATCAATTATGAAAGACAAGACAATGAGACACCACAGCCTTTTGACGCTTCAACTTATACAGGATTGTCTGGAAACAGATTGGGAGAATTAAGAACTAAACTTGCTACTTACGGCTATGATCCAGGTTCTTTTGAAAATAATGTACGTACACTTGTAAGTGATAAGATTATCGGTAAATTAGACTGGAATATTAATGACAACCACAAATTGTCTTTAAAGCATAGTTACGTTACTGCTGAACAATTTTCTCCAAGCCGTTCTTCTGCTACTGCAATTAGTTTCATAAATGGTAGTCAATTATTTAATTCTAAAACGAACTCTACCGCTTTAGAATTAAACTCAAGATTTGGAAATAAATTTTCAAATAATTTAGTAGTTGCATATACTACTGTAGTTGATGATAGAGATGCAGCTGGAGATCCATTTCCAACTGTACAAATTTTTGACGGAGCTAACCAAAGTATTTTCTTTGGAGCAGAGGGATTTTCTACAGCAAATCTTTTAGATCAAAAGATATTGACAATTACAGATAATTTTGAAATCAATGTTGGAATCAACAAAATTACTATTGGTACTCACAATGAGTTTTCTCAATCCAAAAACGTGTTTTTTGGAAACAATTTTGGGTCTTACAGATATGCTACATTGGACGATTTCTTACTTGACAGAAAACCGAACAGATATATATTGAATTACTCTTTAGTTGGTGGAAGTGGAGATGATTCTCAAGGAGCTGCTGAATTTGGAACAAAACAATTTGGATTCTACTTACAAAATGATATGAGATTATCGGATAATTTTAAATTATCTTATGGAGTGAGAGTTGACGTACCAGTTTGGGAAAACGGTTTAGGTAACGATGATTTTAATAACAGAATAATTCCTTTATTGGAAGCTGCCGGTAAAAATTTACAAGGAGCTAGAGTAGGAGAAAGAATTAATACTACAGCTCATTTTGCACCACGTTTAGGGTTTAATTATGATGTAAATGGTAAGAAATCTACTCAAATTAGAGGTGGTGTAGGAGTCTTTACATCTAGATTGCCATTAGTATGGCCAGGTGGAACGTACAACAACAATGGTGTTACCCAAGGAGCTATTTCAATTAATAATTCTACATCAACACCAACGCCAGTTTTTAATCCAAATACAAGCGTAGACAGTCAGCTTGCTCCACTTCCTGCTTCTTACCCTAGACCAGGTTCAGGTCGTACAGGTGGTAACATTGATTTGTTTGCAAAAGATTTCAAATTGCCTCAAGTATTCAAAGCAAGTTTTGCTGTTGATCAAAAATTACCATTAGGTTTTGTTTTGACATCTGAAATCACATATAATGATAATATGAGTGCAGTTACATACGAAAACTTAAACATCAGAAATTCATCAAGTAATTTAACAGGGGCTGATACAAGACCACGTTATAATGGAAATACTAGAGTTGATAATTCTTATTTAGGAGTGTATTTAGGTTCTAACACCGATGAAGGGAAAGCGTATAATATAGCTTTTACATTGACTAAAAACTTTAGATCTGACTTTATTGATGCTAATATTTCTGGAACTTATTCTTATGGTAAATCTACTGTTTTATTGGATGCAACTTCTTCTCAAAACAGTTCACAGTGGAACAATACTGAAACAGTTAATGGTGCAAACTATTTAGCGCTTTCAAGATCTGATTTTGATCCAGGAAGAAGAATTGTTTCTAATGGTAATGCTACATTCAAATGGAGTAAATTCACTAAATCTAGAATAGGTGTATTCTACGAAGGAGCTCAAGGAACTCCTATCAGTTATGTTTATAATGATTCGGGTCGTTTATTGCAAGATACATTCTCTAATTCAGCATTGATTTATATTCCAGCTGCTCAAAGTGAGATTAGACTTGTTTCTACAACAGCAAATCCATTATCACCTCAATTACAATGGGATGCTTTAAACGCTTTTATCGAAGGGAATGAGTACTTAAGAGGTAGAAAAGGTGGTTATGCTGAGCGTAATGGGGATCGTTTAAAAACAAGTCATGTAGTTGATTTAAAATTCGCGCAAGAATTTACTTTTAACATTGGTAAAAAGAAACATACATTAGAGTTTACCGCAGACATTTTTAACTTTACCAATCTTTTAAATAAAAATTGGGGTAAAAGATATTTTACAAGCAATGACCAAGTACAGTTGCTAACACAAGTTGGTTTCTTAACGGGTACTAACACACCTACTTTTAGCTACAACCCTGTTGTAGGTAACAGTATTAACCAAGCTGATGATGTAGGTTTGAACTCATCAAGATGGCAAATGCAAACTGGTGTTCGTTATACGTTCAACTAGTTTAGTTTAAAATATTGCAACCCTCATTTCAATGAAATGAGGGTTTTTTTATGCCTTTTTTTCTTATATTTGTTAAAACAAAAACATTATTTATGTACGATTTTATTCAAAAATTCCATTCAGGCTGGGGATATTTAGCACTTTTAGTATTAGTGATTGCAGTGGTTAATTCCTTTTTAGGGATGTCTTCTAAAAAAGATTTTACTTCAAAAGACAGGAAAATTGCATTGTTTGCATTAATAGCAATACACACACAATTATTAGTTGGGTTGGTTTTATACTTTGTATCTCCTAATGGATTAAATATGATAAAAGCAGTTGGAATGGGTGGATTGACAACTGAAAGCAGGTTATTGGCTTTAGAGCATCCTTTAATAAATATTATTGCGATTGTTCTAATTACAATTGGTTGGTCTAAGCACAAAAAATTAATAGCTAGTGAATCAAAATTCAAAACTTTCTCCATTTTTTATGGTTTAGGATTAGTACTTATTTTAAGTAGAATTCCATGGAAAATTTGGTTTTAAAAACCAATTAAAGCTCTAGAAATAGGGCTTTTTTTATCTAGGTATGGTTTTTGTAAAATAGATTTAACTAATACGATATATATGAAAAAATCAATAACATTATTTTTTTTACTTGCAATTATTAGCTTAGTCAGCAGCCAAAGTTCAATCTCAGAAAAACAAAAAGCAGCAACACAAAAAGATACGCTCAAAAAAGGTAAAGCAACAATTGAATTGCAAGAAAACAAAATAGATTCTTTAATAACTTCATTAGGGAAATTTAAAATCTATAAAAAAGAAGCACATGCATCCTATTATGCCGATAAATTTAATGGAAGACGCACTACAAGTGGCAGCAAGTTTGATAATAATAAATATACCGCAGCACACAAAAAACTTCCTTTTGGTACAAAAGTAAAAGTGACTAATGAAAAAAATGGAAAGTCCGTAATTGTAGAAATTACCGACAGAGGACCATTTGTTAAGTCTAGAGAAATTGATCTTTCAAAACGAGCGTTTATGGATATTACCTCCAATAAAAGTAGTGGTGGAATGAAAGTAACAATGGCGATATTAAGTAATTAAATCACCAGTTTTTGTATGGATTAGTGCTTAAATAAGCATTGTAATAACGGTTGTTGTTAGTCACTTCGTCACCTAACCAGCTTGGTTTTTCAAAAATTTCCGTTTCAGAATTAAGCTCAATTTCTGCTACAATCAATCCTTCATTTTCACCATAGAATTCATCAACCTCAAAAACATGATTGCCTCGTTTTATCTCAAAACGAGTTTTGTCAATAACACCTTTTTCGCATAACAATAATAATTCCTTTGCTTCGGCAACAGGAATTTCTTTTTCCCACTCAAAACGGGACATGCCGGAATCATTTGAAATCCCTTTTATGGTCAAATATCCTTTATCGCCTTTTATGCGTACTCGAACCGTACGTTCCGGTACCGAACTTAAATACCCTTGTGCAATGTGATTTTGAGTGAAAACTTCTTTCTTGAACGAATCGTCAGTCACCAAAAATTTTCTTTCTATCTCAATCATTTTTTATAAATATTTTGGAGCTATGTCCAGCTATTCGTTTCAATTTCTCAATCATAAAACTTTTTTCTATTTTTAAAAAAGGAGCTTCTTTGGTCGCTCTTTTTTTAAAAGAAAAAATAGTTTTTTTCAATCGAAGATTTTCACTCCTATCTGGGCTAATCCAGGAACCCAAAGGTATCAAATATTTCTATTTTTCGTACTTTAATATTTTTCATCAAGATTTTTTCATCAAAAAAAGATCTTATTACACTGTAAATTAGTTTTCGAGTAAATGCGCTTCAGTATTAAGGAATTTTTGCCTCTTATTTAATAGTTATTTTATCAATAAGTTAATGGAAGTTATGGTGTCGATTTGTATTTTTACAAAAACCGAATGAATTCAAATATGCCAATTTTTAAAGCGAAATCTAAACCAACGCCAGCAACACTATTAATCAAGTTTTTTGGGGAGAATCAAGCTTGGCGTGAAACGGAAGATAGCTTAGAGCCTTTAATCGATTTAATTAGGCTCATCAGACCTTTGAAAATTAAAAAACTGGAAACAGTTGATTTACAGGAAATTGTTTCTTTTTTTAATGAAAATGATTTTTGTAGAGAACAATTTTCAATATATCTCAAAGAAATAATAAAAGATAAAAAATTTAACAAAATACTTTCTGATGCGGCTATTCTGCAAGATGTAGATTTTATTTTTGAAGTCAAAAAAAGAATTTTAGCTAAGTTTTTGCCGTATCAGCCTCAAAAAGATACTTTAGAATATATTCTTAATCAGGTTTTTTATAAGGCCAATGATACAATTTGGATTAATAAAATTCCATTAAGCCAATTGGAAGAACTATACTGGCTTTTAAAATTTAAATCAATTTATGAAAGTGTAGAACCTAATTCAGTTTTGTCGGAATTATTAGTTGCAATGGATTTAATTACGCAACGCATTAGTGGTCGTGCCCTGGAAACGGATGTTATCAAAATGGTTCCGGAATTTGATGATTACGAAAGTCCTTTTACAGCTTTTGAAAAGGAACTATTCCTTATTGAAGACCGAATCAGAAATTCTGAAAATCATTTTATTAAACCCGATGATTTGTCCTATGCCCAGCTGTTAGTTTTACACAAACAATGCGAAGACTTTGTGGAGAAAGCTTTTCATAATAGTTCGAAATACGGAATTTCACTTCGTGTAAATCAGAATTTATTAAAAATTAGACAGCAATTAGTGCGGCTTAAGTTTTTAATTTCATTGTTGATTATAGAAAAAGGAAGTGATAAAAGATATAACGGAATTACATTGGTTTTGCATTTGATCAAATACAATTGCTACAAAAACAATGTTAGGAAATTTATTGCCGAAAGTACCCAGCTGATTTCCTATGAAATAACGCAACATACTGCTAAAACGGGGGAGCATTATATTACTGAGAGCCGACAAGAGTATTTCAAAATGTTTAGAACTGCTTTAGGTGGAGGATTTATAGTAGGTATTTTATGTGTCATTAAAGTGTTACTTTCTAAGGCCGATACCAGTTTTTTTGGTCATGCATTCCTTTATAGTATGAATTATGCTTTTGGATTTATTGCTATTTATCTTTTAGGTTTTACACTTGCTACCAAACAACCCGCTATGACAGCTTCAGCTTTGATTAAAGCATTGGAAGAAGGTGTTATAAAAAAAGGAAAAGATGCCGAAAAGTATAAAGCTTTTGCTATTCTTTTTGCACGTGTATTTCGTTCTCAGTTTATTGCTTTTGTGGGGAATGTAATCATGGCTTTTCCGGTTTCATTACTTGGAATTTGGGGTATTGATTACATGTTACAGTATAATATTGCTGCAACAAAATGGGAAGGTTTACTTATTGATTTGAGTCCAATTCACTCTTTAGCCATATTTCATGCGGCCATTGCCGGAGCGTTTTTGTTTTTATCAGGAATTATTTCAGGAAGTATTGCAAACAGGGATAAGCACAACCAAGTGTATTTTCGAATCACAGAACACCCTTGGCTGAAAAGAAGTTTTGGAAAAGAAAGGACAGTTAAATTAGCCAAATTATACAGAAAAAGATGGGCTGGAATTATTTCAAATTTCTGGTTTGGAATATTCATGGGAAGTACGGCATCTATCGGCTTATTTTTGGGATTGAATCTGGATATTCGACACATCACTTTTGGAAGTGGAAATCTCGCTTTGGCGTTATACGGTGCTAATTATGCAGTAAGCGACTCCATGTTATTTTGGGGTGTTTTTGGGATTGGTATTATAGGATTAGTTAACTTTATGGTGAGTTTTAGTCTTTCACTAGGGCTTGCATTTCGTTCGAGAGCCATCTCATTATTCGAATTGCGATTTGTTACAGTCTCCATTTGGAATCATTTCAAATCAAGACCTATTAGTTTCTTTTTTCCAACGGAAAAGAAAGACAAATCAGTAGTTGTCGAAAACTATTTACACGTGGAAGACCAAAAATAATTTTTATCGCTAATCAATCATTCGGAAATAGTATTGGATATTCAATCAGTTTAGATGCAGGAATTAATTCCAAATAGAAAAATCATACACGTTGACATGGATGCTTTCTATGCTTCTGTGGAGCAAATGGATAATCCATTGTTGCGTGGAAAACCTATTGCTGTAGGTGGCTCAGAAAACCGAGGTGTTGTTGCTGCAGCAAGTTATGAAGCTAGAAAATTTGGAGTTCGAAGCGCTATTAGTGGTGTTATGGCCAAAAAAAACTGTCCAGAACTTATTTTTGTAAGACCTCGTTTTGACAGATACAAGGAAATTTCGGGTAAAATCCAAAAGATTTTTTATGAATATACGGACTTGGTTGAGCCTTTGTCGCTTGATGAAGCGTATTTAGATGTTACCAATAATAAAAAAGGAAATCCAAGTGCGACATTATTGGCACAAGAAATAAGACTGCGTATTTTTAACGAAGTGGGTTTAACGGCTTCGGCAGGAATATCAGTGAATAAGTTTGTAGCTAAAATTGCCAGTGATTACAATAAACCCAATGGTCAAAAAACGGTCAATCCGGATGAAGTTATTTCGTTTTTGGAAGAATTGCCAATTCGAAAATTTCATGGTGTTGGGAAAGTAACTACTGAAAAAATGTACCAACTTGGAATTTTTACCGGAGTGGAGTTAAAGAGCAAAACATTGGAATTCCTGGAAAAACATTTCGGAAAATCTGGAAACTTTTATTACAATGTGGTAAGAGGAATTCACAACAGCGAAGTGAAATCAGATCGAATTACAAAATCTGTTGCTGCCGAACATACTTTTGATGTTAATCTTTCTTCAGAAATTTTCATGATTGAGAAATTAGAGGTCATTGCAAGTGCATTGGAAAAAAGATTAAAAAGATACAATGTAGCTGGTAAAACAATCACTTTAAAAATAAAATACAGTGACTTTACACAACAAACCCGCAGTAAGACCTTGCCTTATTTTATTTCAGATAAAGGATTGATTTTAGAAATTGTAAAGGAGTTGCTCTATCAAGAACGCATGAAGGATTCTGTTCGATTGCTTGGAATTTCACTCAGTAATTTAAACACCGAAGAGAAAAAGTTTGTTGTCGTACAGTTAAAATTTGATTTTTGAAGAACTAATTCACTCGTTCAACAATGGTTAAAGTCTGAAATATGTTGTTTTCTTTTTATAAATAAAATTATATTTGGTTCTTTAATATGAAATGACATGAATAATTTTAGACAATATGAAGAGGCTATTGCAAAGTATCACAGTGGTTTAAGTGTAAAAACTGTTCCTATTTCTTCTTGGAATTTTCATAATGATTTTTTAGGTTTAATAAAAAATATCTTTGTGGATTTAAAAAAGCTCAACTCGCTAGCTTCTCAAAGTAAATGGATTCATGACAACTGGGATTTAAAAACAAGACTGAGAGAAGAGGTGATAATTTTGACAGATACTAAATTAAATATTGTTTTTGCGTCGCATAATATGATAAAAATGAATGGTTACGTAGAAGCAGAAGTTTTGGGTAAAAATCCTAAGATTTTTCAAGGTGCAGCAACTGATTTGACAGTTTCGAATGAAATCCGTACTGCTGTAATGCTTCAACAGCCTTTTGAAAAAACCGTAATGAATTATAAAAAAAACGGAGATGTTTATGCCTGTTTAATAAAAGGATTTCCAGTTTTTAATAGTAAAGGACAATTAAGCCACTACATAGCTTTTGAAAAAGCTGCATAAAAAAGAAAACCTTTCCAATCTGGAAAGGTTTTCTTTTTTATAAATTTTTATGATGGTTTTAATTTTTACTGTTCAGTTTAGAAAGCAATCTTAAAAATTCGATATACAACCAAACCAATGTAATCATTAATCCCATTGCGCCATACCATTCCATGTATTTTGGCATTTTTTGTGCTGCTCCTTTTTCTATTCGGTCAAAATCTAAAAATAAATTTAAAGCGGCAACAACAATCACAAAAATGCTGATTCCAATACTCATCATTGAATTTCCATAATGTACGGGAACAAAACTGGTAAACATTGAAAATACCCAAGATATAAGATAGTAAGTTGCAATTGCAAGTGTAGCTGCCACAACAACCGATTTGAATTGTTCCGTTACTTTTACGATTTTATATTTATACAATCCCAGACAAACCATAAACGTTACAAAAGTTGCGCCTACTGCCTGAATTACGATTCCAGGATACATGGCTTCAAATATTGCCGAAATTCCACCAATAAATAACCCTTCGAACAATGCGTAACCTGGAGCTAAATAAGGAGAATATTGTGGTTTGAAAGCTGAAATTAGCACTAAAACTAATCCAACAATAGCACCGCCAATTGCGGGAACCATTGGATTCATACCATTAAAAGTCAACCACCAGATTACAGTTGCAGAAGCGGTAAGCAATAAAAATAAGATTAAACTTTTATTGATAGTACCAGACAAAGTCATTTCGTCGTTATAATCAATGATAGTAGATTGATGCACTTCGTCATTTTTTGAAACTGCAGTGGAAAAAGTTTTGTTATTTAAAAACGGATTTTTAGAATTGAAACTCATAATTTGTAGGGTTATTTGTTACTCAAATATAAATTTTATTTTACAGAAGATTGTTTAAATAGTCTTAAATTTTTTTAAGAGGGAAATCATATTACATGATTGATGCGTAAAAAAAATCCGTCTTATTTCGTTTTAAAAACGAGACAAGACGGATAAGTATTTAAGTAATTTTTAAACTACTCTATTTCTGAAACTCTCAAGGTGTTAACCATTCCTTTTTCTTTTATAGGCATTGCGGCTAAATTAATAACAAAATCTCCTTTGGTAACATATCCCTTTTCTTTAACGATATCATTTATATCAGTCACAGTATCATCGGTGCTTACTCTTTTGTCGTACAAAAACGATTTTACGCCCCATAACAAATTCAATTGGGTAAGGATTCTTTTATTCGAAGTGAAAACTAAAATATGAGCGTTAGGTCTCCAAGCCGAAATCTGGAAAGCAGTATAGCCACTATTTGTCAAGGTACAGATGGCTTTAGCTTTGATAACGTTAGCCATAGTTGCAGCGTGATGACAAATTGTTTTAGTGATAAAACGTTTTGTTTTAATTTGTGGGGTGTTTTGTGGTACTTGAATTAGCGGAGAATCTTCTACTGCTTCAATAATTTGTGTCATTTTTTGAATTACCTGAACAGGATAATTTCCAGTAGCTGTTTCTCCAGAAAGCATTACTGCATCTGCACCATCCATAACTGAGTTTGCTACGTCATTAACTTCAGCACGAGTTGGTGTAAGTGAAGTGATCATAGTTTCCATCATTTGCGTAGCAACGATAACTGGAATACGAGCTGTTTTGGCTCTGCGGATCAATTCTTTTTGAACTAAAGGCACTTCATGAGCAGGAAGTTCAACTCCTAAATCTCCACGAGCAACCATTAATGCATCACAATACGCAACAATTTTGTCGATATTTTCTAATGCTTCCGGCATTTCTATTTTGGCAATAATTGGAATTTTATAGTCAGAGTGTTCCGCAATTAATTCTTGTAGATCTTGTAAGTCTCTTGGTGTTTTTACAAAAGATAATGCAATCCAATCAACGTTTTGTCCAATAGCAAAAATAGCATCTGCTATATCTTTTTCGGTCATTGCGGGAAGAGAAATTTTTGTATTAGGTAGATTTACTCCTTTTTTAGATTTCAATTCACCACCTTGAATCACTTTTGCTATAACTTCTGTTTTTTTATCCGTTTCAACGATTTCAAAGATAAGTTTTCCATCGTCAAGCAAAATTCTTTCTCCAGGATTAACATCATTTGGAAAGTTTTTGTATTTCATGAATACTTTTTTTGCCGTTCCAAGAATGTCTTCAGCAGTAGTAAACGTAATTAAATCACCGTCATGTACTACTACACCTTCCTCCATAACTCCTACACGAAGTTTTGGCCCTTGTAAATCACCTAGGATTGCAGTTGTGTAGCCAAACTCTTCATTAAGACCTCGTATGATATTAATTTTTTCTTTTACATCATTATAGTCAGCATGTGAAAAATTCACTCTAAATACATTTACACCGGCATCAATCATGTCCTTTATGATTTCTCTTGTACTACATGCGGGCCCAAGTGTGGCTACAATTTTTGTTTTTTTGTTTGTAAGCATTTGTATTAAAAAATTAAATTGTTTTTTGATTTTATTTGATTTGTATCTACCGTATAAACTGTTGATACGTTATCTATGGTATTTAATAGTATCTGTATTTTTGATACATTCATAGTATCGTCATTATTTTCTATTTTTAAAAAGTAATCTACTTTTTTAAATTCTGGAAGTAAAAATACTTTTGTTGAAACTTCCATTGTTACATTTGAAAATAGATTTTGAGTATTTCCTTTTTTGTATTGGATTACTTCATTTTTATTTTGAATCAAATCCCAAGAGACTTCTTTTTCTGTATCATTGTAATAAAATCTCGAAAAATTGGTCTCACCTTCTTTTATATTAATTTGAATTTCATTTTTACTTTTACTCAAATTTATAGGCAGCTTTTGATTTATAAAATAAGCCAATCTATAGTCTTCTAATGAAGTATGAATTGCGATGAGATAGTAATCTATTTCGTCAAATTCGCCAAGATCCAATTTATGAATTGCCATTTCATGAAAAAATAAGATGTAAATATAGTATTTCTATCGAAGCGTAGACCTCTCAAAATAAGATGTTTTTGTTAATTTATGAACGAAAACGTTATAGTTTTATGAAAATTGATATTATTTTCGGTCCATTTTTTCTTGAAATGCAAAATAAGCGCGTTGGGATGCTTTTTCTTCTGCTTTCTTTTTTGACGTTGCTCTTGCTCTTGCAATCACTTTGTCATCAATACTAAGTTTCACGCCAAACAAACGTTGCCCGTCAATTGCGTTGTCTTCGAAAATATCATAATGAAATATTTTCTTTTCTTTTTGACACCATTCTATCACCAAACTTTTGTAGCTAATTACTTTTCCTTCGAGTCTTGCGATATCTACGTAAGGAATTATAACTCTTTTTTGGATGAATTTTTCACAATATATATAGCCTCTATCCAGATAAATTGCTCCTACAAGTGACTCAAAAATATTGCCATGTATGTTTTCTCCAAAATGCTGTATTGGCACTTTGCTTTCTATGTATTGTACTAAATTTAGGTCTTTCCCTAATTCGTTCAAATGTTCTCTACTTACAATCTTTGAACGCATTTTAGTAAGATAACCTTCGTCTCCAGCGGGCGCTTTGCTAAATAAATGTGCTGCAATTACTGAGCTTAGCATGGCGTCACCTAAGAACTCTAATCGTTCGTAATTAATTGGATTTCCTAAAACATCCAAGCGATTTGAGGAACGATGCGTGAAGGCTTTCTTGTAGTAGTCTAAGTTTATTGGGGCAAAACCCAAGATTTTCTGAATAGAATCAAAAAAAATCCCGTCTTCTGGAGAACGGGATTTTGAAAATATTTTTCTGATTATACGCATATATAATTATTAGATTTCTAATTTTTTTACCAATACACAAGCATTGTGACCGCCAAAACCAAAAGTATTACTCATAACAACATTCATTTCTCTTTTCTGAGCTTTGTTGAAAGTAAAATTTAATTTAGAATCAATGCTTTCATCATTTGTAAAATGATTTATTGTAGGTGGTACAATTCCATGTTTCATGGAAAGAATTGAAGAAATTGTTTCAATAGCACCTGCTGCGCCAAGTAAATGACCCGTCATGGATTTTGTTGAATTTAGATTCATTGTATAAGCGTGATCGCCAAAAACATGGAGTATAGCTTTGGATTCTGCCATATCACCTAAAGGTGTTGAAGTTCCGTGCATATTTACTCCATCAACATCGGTTGGTTTTAAACCAGCGTCTCTCAAGCAGTTCAACATTACATTTTTAGCACCCAATCCATCAGGATGCGGTGCAGTTATATGATGGGCATCTGCTGACATACCGCCACCGCCAATTTCGCAATATATTTTTGCTCCACGAGCAATAGCATGTTCGTATTCTTCAAGGACAAGAGCGCCAGCACCTTCTCCTAAAATAAATCCATCACGGTCTTTATCCATAGGTCTGGAAGCTGTTTTTGGATCGTCATTTCTTGTTGATAAAGCATGCATGGCATTAAATCCACCCATACCTGCTATAGTTACAGCAGCTTCAGATCCTCCGGTTACCATAGCATCTGCATGACCTAATCGGATATAATTGAAAGCGTCAATAATAGCGTTTGTAGAAGAAGCACAAGCTGAAACAGTTGTAAAATTGGGTCCTCTAAATCCATATTTTATTGAAATATGACCGCCAGCTATATCGGCAATCATTTTAGGGATGAAAAAAGGATTGAATTTTGGGGTACCGTCACCAGCAGCAAAATTAAGAACTTCTATTTGAAAAGTTTCTAATCCTCCAATTCCTGATCCCCATATTACACCAACTCTGTCTTTATCTAATTTTTCAAAATTGAAACCGGCATCATTTACAGCTTCGTCTGATGATACCATTGCATATTGTGCATAGCGGTCCATTTTTCTAGCCTCTTTTCTGTCTAAGAAATCTTCAGCATTAAAATTTTTCAATTCGCATGCAAATTGAGTTTTAAATTTTGAAGCGTCAAAATAAGTGATTGGAGCAGCACCACTAACGCCGTTAATAAGTCCGTTCCAATACTCTTCAATGTTATTTCCAATGGGTGTAAGAGCGCCTAAACCTGTTACAACAACTCGTCTTAATACCATAAATTCTTTATTTTTGTTATCTTTAAACAAATAAAACCCATGCTTTCTTTACTGTATTACTATTACGAAAGAGCCATGGGTATTACAATAAATATAGTTTTGATTGAAATTCAATCTCGAATTTAATTTTAAAAAAAAATAATAACACCCGTTTGCAGGATTGCAAACGGGTGTATAATTTATTATTTTTTAGCTTCCTCGATGTAAGAGATTGCTTGACCTACAGTAGCGATGTTTTCTGCTTGATCGTCTGGAATTTGAATGTCAAATTCTTTTTCGAATTCCATAATAAGCTCAACAGTGTCTAATGAGTCAGCTCCTAAATCATTAGTGAAGCTTGCTTCTGTTACAACTTCGTTTTCGTCAACACCTAATTTGTCTACGATAATCGCTTTTACTCTTGATGCAATGTCTGACATAATCTTTAATTTTAGAATTTAATTTGTTGGCAAAAATAAAAAACTTTATTTTAAAACAACTATTTAGTTAAAAAATGTGAGATCTAATTTATGAAATTTATTTTAACAAAGCTGTCGCAATGTTATTTATTTTCGATTTTTATGCCTTTTTTTGTGCAATTAAAATTTGATAGGTTATGAAAAAAATTGTGGTTTTTGCTTCTGGATCGGGGACTAATGCTGAAAATATCATAAAGTATTTTGCAAAAACAGAATTTGGAACTGTCGAAGCGGTGTTTACAAATAACCAAAGTGCTCAAGTGATTGAAAGAGCAAAAAACTATGGAGTTCCGTCCATTATTTTCTCAAAAGAAGATCTAATTGAAGGTATTGTATTACAAAAAATAAATGAAATTCAACCTGATTTGATTGTTTTGGCAGGATTTTTATTAAAATTTCCCGAAAATATCATTGCAGTCTACCCTAATAAGATCATAAACATTCATCCGGCATTACTGCCAAAATACGGCGGAAAAGGAATGTATGGAATGTATATTCATAGAGCAATTGTTGGTAATAAAGAGGTGGAAACTGGAATTACCATTCATTTTGTTGATGAAAATTATGATGAAGGAAATATTATTTTTCAGAAAAAGGTAGCTTTATCGGGAGATGAAACTCCAGAAGAGGTGGCTGGAAAAATACATGAATTAGAACAAAAATATTTCCCTGAAGTAATTGAGAGATTATTAGAAGATAAGATGAGTTAGATTTTTCTGTTGTACATAAAAATAAAATAGGTTCAATGCTTAAAATTTTAGAAAAGCCTAAATCAATTATAGTTTATCTTTCTAACCAATCTAAATATCCAAAATCTAAGAAATCTAAAATGGAACACGACGTACATATATATACGGATGGCGCTGCCAAGGGAAATCCTGGAAACGGTGGTTATGGGGTGGTTATGGAATGGGTAGGAAAGCCTTATAAAAAAGAATTCTACGAAGGTTTTCGTCGAACGACTAATAATAGAATGGAGTTGCTGGCGGTAATTGTAGGTCTAGAAAAATTAAAAAATCCGAACACTAGAGTTCTGGTTGTTTCGGATTCTAAATATGTGGTAGATTCAGTAGAGAAAAAATGGGTTTTAGGTTGGGAGAAAAAAGGATTTGTTGACAGGAAAAATTCCGACTTATGGAAACGTTTTTTAGTGGTCTATAGAAGACACAAAGTAAATTTTAAATGGATCAAAGGGCATAACAATCATGTCCAAAACGAACGATGTGATGAATTAGCCGTTATGGCTTCGATGCAAAAGCAACTTTCAGTCGATGCTTTTTACGAAAAAGAAGAAGAAAAATTGCTGTAAAGCGATGTAATTCAGTGTAATAAATTGGCAAAACTTTATAATTAAGACCCTTTGCAACTTTACAACTTATAAACTATCTTTGCGCCTTAATTCGAAACTCAGAAAATGAATAAATTATTGATTGTTGGAAGCGTTGCTTTTGATGCCATAGAAACGCCTTTTGGCAAAACAGATAAAATTTTAGGTGGAGCTGCACCTTATATAGGGCTTTCGGCTTCTTTTTTTAATTTACAATCTGCCATAGTTTCTGTAGTTGGCGATGATTTTCCACAAGAATATTTAGATTTATTAACAGCAAGAAACATTGACATTTCAGGACTTGAAGTTGTTAAAGGTGGGAAAACGTTTTTCTGGAGCGGTCTTTACCATAATGATTTGAATTCAAGAGATACTTTGGCTACTGAACTTAATGTTTTGGGTGATTTTCAACCAAAAGTACCTCAAAATTTTAAAAATGCCGATGTAGTGATGTTAGGAAACTTACATCCATTGGTACAAAGCAGTGTTTTAGATCAAATGGAAAGCAAACCAAAATTAGTAGTTTTAGACACTATGAATTTTTGGATGGATTGTGCTTTACCGGAATTACTTGACGTAATGAAACGTATAGATGTAATCACTATTAATGATGAAGAAGCAAGACAGCTTTCCGGAGAATATTCTTTGGTAAAAGCGGCTGCAAAAATTCATGAAATGGGACCAGAATACGTAGTGATAAAAAAAGGAGAGCACGGAGCACTTTTATTTCATAAAAAAGAAGTGTTTTTTGCGCCAGCATTACCATTAGAAGAAGTTTTTGATCCAACAGGAGCTGGAGATACTTTTGCAGGTGGATTTGCAGGATTTATAACGCAGAGTGAAAACATCTCTTTTGAGAACATGAAAAATGCAGTTATATATGGTTCTAATTTAGCTTCATTTAGTGTGGAAAAATTTGGAACAGAAAGGATGGTTAATTTAGATAAAGAGGAAGTTGTGTCCAGATTACAACAATTCAAATCACTGACACAATTCGACATAGAATTATAATGCACTGAAACCTCGGAAACGAGGTTTTTTTGTTAAATAAAATTAGCAGGGAATTACATCTGATTTATCGATTTTTTTAAATCAGTTCAATTTATTTTTAGAATAACACAACAACACAAACAACTTTACAATGAGCGATGCTTTAAAACACGAGTGTGGTATAGCCTTAATTAGACTACTCAAACCGCTTGAATTTTACAAAGAAAAATACGGAACTGCTTTCTACGGAATTCAAAAAATGTATCTTTTGATGGAAAAGCAGCACAATCGAGGGCAAGACGGAGCAGGTTTTGCAAGCATAAAATTAGACGTAGAGCCGGGAGAACGTTACATCAGTAGAGTTCGTTCTAATCATGCACAACCGATTCAGGATGTTTTTGCTCAAATAAACGACAGAATAAATGAGGAAATGGCTTCTCATCCAGAATATGCGGATGATGTAGCGCTTCAAAAACAGAAAATCCCGTATTTAGGAGAATTGTTTTTAGGACACGTTCGTTATGGAACTTTTGGTAAAAACAGTATTGAAAGTGTTCATCCTTTTTTACGTCAGAATAACTGGATGCACAGAAACTTGATTTTGGCTGGAAATTTTAACATGACGAATGTTAAAGAGCTTTTTCAAAGTTTAGTTGAACTGGGTCAGCATCCAAAAGAAATGGCAGATACGGTTACCGTAATGGAAAAAATCGGACATTTTCTGGATGATGCAGTAACTGATTTGTACCAAGAATGTAAAGTTAATGGATTGACAAAAAGAGAAGCTTCGCCAGTAATTGCTGAAAAGCTGGATGTTGCCAAAATTTTAACCCGAGCTTCTAAAAACTTAGATGGAGGTTATGCTATGGCAGGGCTTTTGGGCCATGGAGATTCATTTGTGTTTAGAGACCCGGCAGGAATTCGTCCCGCTTATTTTTATCACGATGATGAAATAGTAGTAGTGGCTTCAGAAAGACCGGTAATCCAAACTGTTTTTAATGTTCCTTTCGAAAAAGTTCAAGAAATTGAGCCAGGAAACGCATTAATTATCAAGAAAAACGGAACGGTTTCTATGCAGGAAATTCTTCCGCCAACGGTTAAAAAAGCGTGTTCTTTTGAACGAATTTATTTCTCCAGAGGAAGTGATGCCGAAATATATCAAGAAAGAAAAAATTTAGGAAAACTTATTTTACCTGCGGTTTTAAAGTCAATAGACGAAGACACAGACAATACTGTTTTCTCTTACATTCCAAATACGGCTGAAACTTCATTTTACGGATTGGTTGAAGCGGCACAAGATTTCTTGAATCAAAGAAAGAACAATTACATTCTTCAAAATAGAAATACCTTAACAAAGGAATCATTGCAAGAGTTACTGTCGGTAAAAATACGTACCGAAAAAGTAGCTATTAAAGATGCTAAACTAAGAACCTTTATTACTGAGGATAGCAGTCGTGACGATTTAGTAGCCCACGTATATGATGTTACGTATGGTGTTATTAAACCAACAGACAATTTAGTTATTATTGATGATAGTATTGTTCGAGGGACAACTTTGAAAATGAGTATTATCAAAATGATGGATCGTTTGAATCCAAAGCGAATTGTTGTCGTTTCATCTGCACCGCAAATACGCTATCCGGATTGTTACGGAATTGATATGGCTAAATTAGAAGGTTTAGTAGCTTTCAAAGCAGCTTTAGAACTGCTTAAAGAAAGAAACTTGTATCATATCGTTGACGAAGTATATGTAAAATGTAAAGCGCAGGAAAACTTCAAGGACAGTGAAGTTGTAAATTACGTAACGGCAATATACGAACCTTTTCAACCTCAAGAGGTTTCAGATAAAATCGCACAAATGTTGAGTTCTCCAGAGATAAAAGCCGAAGTGAAAATTATTTTTCAAACGGTAGAAGATTTGCATGTTGCTTGTCCAAAGAATTTAGGAGATTGGTACTTTACAGGTGATTATCCAACACCTGGAGGGAACCGCGTAGTAAACCGAGCATTCATGAATTTCTATGAAGGAAAAGATGCTAGAGCATACTAATAATTGAGTCTATGAGTTTTTAATCGGTTTTCTAAGTTGTTCATCTAATTTATTTGGTGGCAACGAAGAACTAGTATAAATTTGAATCACCATAACATTAGTAGGTTAAGTTTATGGTAGATTTGGGGCAAAAAGGGTGGAAGAGATTCCACCTTTTTTATTGGAATAAAGTCAAGAAATGATATAAAAAAAGCGCCGATTTCAAATTTTGAAATCGGCGCTTTTTGTTTTCAGAAACAAGAAAAAAGACAACAGTAATTTTTGAAATCTTTAATCTTGACTCTCTTTTTATTTCTCTAAAGCAAATCTTCTAGCCACTTCCGTCCAGTTAATTACATTGAAAAAAGCTTCGATATAATCTGGTCTTCTGTTTTGATAATGCAAATAGTAAGCATGTTCCCAGACATCCATTCCTAAAATTGGAGTTCCACCACAACCTACACCTGGCATTAATGGATTGTCTTGGTTTGGAGTACCGCAAACATCTACTTTTCCGCCTTTATGAACACAAAGCCAAGCCCATCCAGAACCAAATTGTGTTGCTCCAGCTTTGCTGAAACTAGCTTTAAATTCTTCGAAAGTTCCAAAAGCAGCTTCAATCGCAGCCAATAAATCTCCAGTTGGAAGTCCGCCACCGTTTGGTGTCATTACGGTCCAAAACAAGTTATGGTTGTAAAAGCCACCACCATTGTTACGAACAGCAGCGTTTTTTAGATCAAGATTAATCAAAATATTTTCAATCGTCTTACCTTCCATATCCGTCCCTGCAATAGCTGCATTAAGATTGGTAGTATAAGCATTGTGATGTTTAGAATGGTGAATTTCCATTGTACGCGCATCAATATAAGGTTCTAATGCGTCATACGCATAAGGTAATTGTGGTAATTCAAAAGCCATAATATGATTGTTTAAATGATTTATAAATATTTTTATTCAAATTTAAACATTAAACTTTGGAAACGGAAATTCTATTTCGTTATAATTTCATTAAATTAATTGATAGTGTGCTCTTTGGAATTGTAACAGACTTATTTTCAGGAGCTATTTCCTGCTTTCCGCTACAATATTTTTATCCGCCGAAAAGGCGCATAAAAAGGATTTCCACTGCAATCAGGGCTAAAAACGGTAGTGGTTTAAATTGTCATTCTGTTTTAAATACACGTTTTAGAATCAAAATTTCCAAATTACGATTGCGCCATTGCCATACAAACGATACTGATTTTTGCATTGGGAATTTTTAGTAAAGCGCGCGAACAGGCTTCTAATGTGGCTCCGGTTGTAATTACATCATCAATTAAAAGAAAATGTTTATCATGGTCTTTTTCGGTAAAGGAAACATCAAAAATGGTTTCAATTCCTTCAGTTCTTCCTAATAAGTTTTTCTTGGATTGCGTTTTTGAATACACATTCCGAATCAAAAGCGAATCATTATAAATTACATTTAGACTAGAAGAAAGTGCTTTTCCAAAAGTCGTTACCTGATTGTATCCTCTTTCTTTTAGTTTTCTTCGGTGCAATGGAACCGGAATGATTTCATCTACAGACTCTAATAATTCGATTGTTTTTAAATCTTCGGCGTACCATTCACCAAGAATTGTCCCTATTTCCTCATGTCCTTTATACTTTAAATTATGGATGAGTTCTTGAACAATTCCCTTTTTATGAAAATAAAATAATGCTGAAGTGTGAATTACAGGAATTCTTCCATAAAACTTTTTGAAAGCATCATTTTCTGGATTCAAGTGATGATTCGTCAGCGGAATCTCGTGTCTGCAAACCGTGCAAATTACATTTTCATTGGACAATAAAAAGGAGCTGCAACCGGAACAGACTTTTGGAAAAAATAGATTAATAATGCTTTCAAACATGTAATCAAGGATTTATTTATAAAAATAGACAAATCAATGCTTCAATCTTTAACAATTTTCTTTTTTTTAAGTTCACTTTTTATATTTTTGCAGTATTATGGCAAAACAAGAAGATTTATTTAAGAATGTAATTTCGCACGCAAAAGAATACGGATTTATTTTTCCGTCAAGCGAAATATACGATGGTTTAAGTGCAGTCTATGATTATGCACAAAACGGAGTAGAATTAAAAAAGAACATACGCGAATATTGGTGGAAAGCAATGGTTCAAATGAACGATAACATTGTAGGTCTTGATGCGGCAATATTGATGCACCCAACCACTTGGAAAGCATCAGGTCACGTAGATGCCTTCAATGATCCATTGATAGATAACAAAGATTCGAAAAGAAGATATAGAGCCGATGTTTTGATTGAAGATTATGCCGAAAAGCTAAATCAAAAAGCAATCAAAGAAATCGAAAAAGCCAGAGCTCGTTTTGGTGATGCTTTCAACGAACAGGAATTTGTAACAACAAATGCCCGTGTGATGGAGTACAAAGCCAAAGAAAGAGAAATTCTGGAAAGAATGGCTCGCTCTCTTGGTAACGAAGATTTGGAAGATGT
Source organism: Flavobacterium yafengii (assembly GCF_030010375.1). Lineage (GTDB taxonomy): Bacteria > Bacteroidota > Bacteroidia > Flavobacteriales > Flavobacteriaceae > Flavobacterium > Flavobacterium yafengii. Next base: position 722,624 of record NZ_JASCRY010000001.1, read on the forward strand.
AAAAGCATTAATTGAAGAATTAGAAATTGCTTGCCCGGAATCAGGTTCAAGAAATTGGACCGAAGTACGTCAATTTAACTTGATGTTCGGAACAAAATTAGGAGCTTCAGCAGATTCAGCAATGGATTTATATTTGCGACCAGAAACGGCGCAAGGTATTTTTGTTAACTTCTTGAATGTTCAAAAATCAGGAAGAATGAAAGTTCCTTTTGGAATTGCACAAACTGGAAAAGCGTTCAGAAACGAAATCGTTGCGAGACAATTTATTTTCCGTATGCGTGAGTTTGAACAAATGGAAATGCAGTTTTTTGTACGTCCAGGCGATGAAATGAGATGGTACGAACATTGGAAAACAGCTAGACTAAATTGGCACTTGTCACTTGGTTTAGGAAAAGAAAATTACCGTTTTCACGATCACGAAAAACTAGCACATTATGCAAATGCAGCTGCTGATATTGAATTTAACTTCCCTTTTGGATTCAAAGAGTTAGAAGGAATTCACTCGCGTACTGATTTTGATTTGAAAGCACACGAACAGTTTTCAGGTAGAAAATTACAGTATTTTGATGCTGAATTGAATCAGAATTATGTTCCTTATGTAGTGGAAACTTCAGTTGGATTAGATAGAATGTTCTTGGCTGTTTTTGCAACTTCATTAAAAGAAGAAACGTTAGAAGATGGTTCAACAAGAACAGTTCTGAAATTACCTTCAGTTCTGGCTCCAACAAAAGCGGCAATTTTACCATTGGTAAAAAAAGACGGATTACCGGAAATCGCACATAAAATTATTGATGATTTGCGTTGGGATTTCAACGTGGCGTATGACGAAAAAGATGCGGTAGGAAGACGTTACAGAAGACAAGATGCCTTAGGGACTCCGTTTTGTATTACAGTAGATCATCAAACTATCGAAGATCAAACGGTAACCATTCGTCATAGAGATACAATGAAACAAGACCGTGTAGCTATTGCGGATTTGAAAACTATTATTGAAAATGAAGTTTCAATGAAAAACTGGTTGATGAAAATGTAATCAAATGTTTTTTTATATAAGAAAAGCTTTCCGAATAGGAAGGCTTTTTGTTTTTAGGATACTATCAAATGATTTTTTTGATATGCAATTAATAGAATAAACGGATTTATTAGTTTCTTTTAGAACACATATTTACGCTCTTCGTCGGATTTATTTGCACTTCATCTTAACATGTCAACATTTGTTAAAAACATATTAACAACACATATGAAAAAAAGGTTAAATGCTTATTTTTAGAATGTTAAATAGGAGTTTTTTGTTTAACTAGTTTCCCAAAACTACCATTGTTACTTAATAATTTAAAGTATATTTTGCTTTGGACGTATAATGTAATGCCTAACAATTCCAGGAAAAACCATTGATGAATTATTCGTACATTATTATTGACGACGATCAAGAAAGTGTTTTGAAAACAAAAGCCATGGCTGATAGTTTTTCAGAACTCGATTTTGTAGCATCGGCTAATAATTATGAAGATGGTTTAAATCTCATATTAGAACATACGCCTCAAATAGTTTTTCTGGAAATTGATCCAGTTAATCCGGCTAGTAATTTGTCGTTGACTCTAATTAATGAGTTATACAGGTATTTGAACGTGATTCCTAAAATTATCATCACAACGGCTAGGAAAGATTTAGCTTTTGATGCTATAAAATATGAGGTTTTCGATTATTTAATAAAACCACTGACACGAATCGATGTTGTAAAATCAGTTTTAAAATTAAATAAATCAATTGCTCCTAAAGAAATTTTTTTAGAACAATCATTAGTTGCTGATGAAGAGCCGAAAGTTTTTCCCAGACAAGAAACACCAAATCAAGATCAATCTCTAATCCTGTGTGTCAAATCCTATGGTGATTATAGATATATTGCTGCCAAAGATATTTGCTATTTCCAAGCCGATAATAATTCTACGGATATATATCTAAATAATGGTGAAATGATAACTGCTTTCAAAACATTGAAGCATTTCGAAGGTGTTTTATCTTTTCCTTTTATTAGGATTCATAACAGTTATATAGTCAATCGTAATTATATTTCTAGGATTCATAGTGGAAATTCAGTGTGTTATATTAAAAACAGTGCTGTAAAACTTCCTTTCTCCAAATCATATAAGGTAAATATCGACCTTATTATTTCTGATTTTTCCAATGGAAATTATCTAGAAATTTAAAAAACAGTCATCCACTTTAATTTGATGGTCATTCACTATCAAACGGCTACATTCTACCATAAACGCCTTTTTTTGTAGGAATTTTTGAAGTTGTCTCTGTAGTTTTACAAAAGAATCCAGTGAAAATGCGGTTCCAAAAATAAGACAAAACAAAACAACAACATAAAAACCCAAATTATGAAAAAAGCAATCTTAACAATCGGATTATTCTCTTTAGTGATGATATTAACATCTTTTACTACACCTGAGACTACAAAGAATACTAATGTTGAAAACACTAATGAATCCATCAATTTAGTTGGCGGAGCAGCAACAGGTGGGAATAAAAAATTAGATTTAGTTGGCGGAGCAGCAACAGGTGGAAATAAAAAATTAGATTTAGTTGGCGGAGCAGCAACAGGTGGGAATAAAAAATTAGATTTAGTTGGCGGAGCAGCAACAGGCGGAAATAAAAAACTAGACTAGTATCGTTTATACTTTTCTATTTAAATAATAATTAAGCTATCAAATTTTTGATAGCTTTTTTTATTTCAATAGCTTTATTTTAGTATTTTTGATAAAATTGAAGAAATACGATTGAAAAATACTTACTACATAATTTTGCTACTATTGTTTTTTTTCATTGGTTGTACCAAGAAAAATGAAGTAAAGCTTACCGATATTTCATCAAAGGATAGCATTGCTACTTATTTATCTTTAGCAAACGAAGCCAACTTAACTCTTCAGAAAAAGCAAGAATACAACCAGAAAGCATTTGCTATTATAATTGATCAACCTAATGATTCAATTAGTAAGGTAAACTTGTTTAGGGTAGCCAATCGTTACTATAATATGAACGATTGGAAAGGCTATAAAAAAACGGTTCGTGTTGTTTTAGATAATTCGAAAAGCAGTAATGATACCGTAAATATTGCGAAAGCTTACACTTATATGGGGGATTATTATGGTAGTCAAGCAATCTCTGATAGTGCATTTATGTATTATTTTAAATCCGAGAAAATGTATCAGCTACTTCATGATAATTATAATTTCGCCAGAGCATTATTAAATAAAGCAAATTTACAATACAACGAAAGTGATTTTTTAGCAAGTGAAATATCTGTATTTAATGCCTTACGAGTTATAAAAGATGAAAAGGCAAAAGATATACTCTATGAATCATATAACCTTTTAGGTATAATATACAATGAACTAGCAGAATATGATAAAGCTATAGAATATCATAATAAAGCATTAGCAAGTATTGATGAAGAGGTTATTCCTTTAGAGTTTCAGTCGAAAGCCACATCATTAAATAATATGGGGTTAGTATATCAAAACTTGAATATGCATAAACAGGCCAAAAATTATTTTCAGCAAGGGTTAGAACAACAAAATCTCTCTACTCAAAAGGCTTTTGTTTATGCTATGTTATTAGATAATTTAGCTTATTCTAAATTTAAACTTAATGAATCTGAAGGGCTTCCGGAATTGTTTTATCAATCTTTAAAACTGAGAGATAGTTTAGGACTAACTTCTGGAATTTTTCTAAACAAAATTCATTTGTCAGAATATTTCGCATCAAGGAAGGATACTGTTAAGGCAATACAATATTCTAGGGAAGCACTAGAATTGTCTAGAAAAACTAAAAATCATAGAAATATTTTAGGTGGTCTTAAGCAATTAGCGATTATAGAGCCAAAAAAATCAATTATTTATAACAAAGAATATATACACATCAATGATAGTCTGCAAAAAGCAGACCGAAAGAAAGGAGATAAATTCTGGAGAATAGAATATGAAACAGATCAGATACAAGAACAAAACACAAGTTTAACAACTCAAAATAGGAATTTAGTTTTTATTTTCAGTGGATTAGCAATGTTAGGGTTGTTTACTTTTGTGATTAAAACGCAGAAAGCTAAAAATCGAGAGTTACAGTTCAAACAACAACAGCAAAAAGCAAATGAGGAAATCTATAATTTAATGATTTCACAACAGAATACCATTGAAGGGATTAGAATTAAGGAGAAAAAAAGAGTAGCTCGTGAATTACACGATGGCGTTTTAGGAAGGATGTTTGGAGTTCGGATTAACCTAGAAAGTCTAAATAAAATTGATGACGGAACTGCTGTTGAAAAAAGAAATAACTACCTAACAGAGCTGAAAAGTATTGAGCAGGATATTCGTGAAATTTCTCATGATCTAAATAGAGAAAAATCAGAATTAATTAATAACTTCGTTGCTATTATTGACAACCTATTTGAAGACCAGAAAAAGACATTTAAATCAAAATTAGTTTCAATTATTGATTCGGGTATAAAATGGGAATTAGTAAGCAATTCGGTCAAAATTAATTTATATCGAATTCTTCAGGAAGCACTTCAAAACATCAATAAATATGCTACCGCTGATAACATTAAAATTGAACTAAAAAAAGAAGAGGATCATCTAATTTTGATGATGAGTGATGACGGAATAGGCTTTAATGTTAAAACAGCTAAAAAAGGAATAGGCTTGCAGAATATACTTTTTCGAACCAATGAATGTGATGGAGTTGTTGATATAAAATCGAAAAAAGGAGAAGGTACAATCATAACAATTACAGTCCCAATAGAATAAATATAAAAACTTACACAGAAATGATAATTGACCAATCAACAAAAAAAAATAATATATTAATCGTTGATGACCACCCTTTTATTATAGAAGGATACAAAAATGCAATTACTAGATATAATCCTGATGAGTTTGAGTTTTTTATAACTCAAGCTAAAGATTGCGAATCGGCTTATGGCATTATTACAAATCCGGATACTTTGTTGTTTGATATCGCTTTTTTAGATATTAGTATGCCTCCTTATGAAGAAAAAAATATTTATTCTGGAGAAGATTTGGCAAGATTAATATCGGAATTTATGCCAAAATGTAAAATAATTTTGCTTACCATGTATACAGAATTATTAAAGATAAAAACCATTATCAAAACTATAAACCCTAATGGGCTGGTTATAAAAAATGATTTAACCTTTGATGAATTACTTTTTGCGTTTGATAAAGTTATAAAAAATGAAAAATATTACAGTCAGTCCGTTCTGAAAATGTTAGCCCAATCGGAGGAAGATAGTATAGAAATTGATCAATTTGACAAAGAAATTTTATTTCATATTTCTAAAGGAACTAAGCTAAGTGACATTCCTCAATACATTCCAATTTCATTAGGAGCAATTGAGAGAAGAAAAATAAAATTAAAAGAATTATTAAAAATAGAAGAAGGTAGCGATATCGACTTAGTCCGAGAAGCTAAAAGCAAAGGATTGCTTTTCTAAATTTTCTTAAACAAAAAACGACACTTATTAAGTGTCGTTTTTTCTTTTGTTTGATGAAGTTTTATTCAGTTAAAGCATCCCAACCACGCGCTTTTAAAGCAATTTTGGTATTCGCTCGAGTAACTAAATGAATTCCTTCACTTTTTTGTGTCATATGGCCAATAATAGTGAAATTTGGATTTGCTTTGATTTTTTCAAAGTCTTCCATGGCAATTGTGAAAAGCAATTCGTAATCTTCTCCTCCGTTTATGGCAACGGTCGTGCTATCGATATTAAATTCTTCACAAACATTAATAAATGTTGGATCGATAGGTAATTTGTCTTCGTATAAATTACAACCCACTTTGGACTGCTTGCACAAATGCATAATCTCAGATGATAATCCATCAGAAATATCAATCATTGAAGTTGGTTTTATTTCTAAAGCATGTAATAAAGTTCGAACATCTTTACGTGCTTCTGGTTTCAATTGACGTTCGATTAGATACGTATAAGCATCTAAATCTGGTTGTGAATTTGGATTAACCTGAAAAACTTGCTTTTCACGTTCCAAAACTTGTAATCCCATATAAGCAGCACCAATATCTCCGGTAACCACTAATAAATCAGTTTCTTTGGCACCGTTTCTATAAACAATCTCCTCTGCATCTGCTTCTCCAATGGCAGTTATACTGATGATTAATCCTTTTTGAGACGAAGTGGTGTCACCACCTATAACATCTACATTATATTCACGGGCTGCATGCGTAATTCCTGCAAATAATTCATCTAATGCTTCCAAAGGAAAACGATTCGATACGGCTACAGAAACTGTGATTTGTGTTGGCTTAGCATTCATCGCGCAAATGTCGGAAACATTTACTACGACTGCTTTATAGCCTAAATGTTTTAAGGGCATGTAAGCCAAATCAAAATGTACGCCTTCAATCAACAAATCTGTTGAAACGACTACTTTTTTATCTTTGAAATCCAAAACGGCAGCATCATCTCCAATTCCTTTTAAAGTCGAAGGTTGGTTGATTTCAAAGTTTTTTGTCAAATGGTCTATCAATCCAAATTCTCCTAATTGAGCAATACTTGTACGTTGTGGGGTTTTATCTTCAATCATTTTTTTTCATTGTTTTGAGGTTGCAAATATACAAAGAAATATTCGCCTTGATTTGTATCAAATTGTATCAATTTTATCCGACCTTTAGAGTATTAAATTTGTAAAAAATGAAGGCATTTGATATAGTTACGCTTACAGTTAATCCTGCTTTAGATAAAAGCACACATTTTAAAGGCTTAGTCCCGGAACAAAAAATAAGATGTGATGAGCCTCGTTATGATGCGGGAGGTGGTGGAGTCAATGTTTCTAAGGCTATCTCGCGTCTGGGAGGAACGTCTCTAGCGGTGTTTACTTCTGGTGGACCAATGGGTAAAATGCTGGAGGAATTGGTGGCTAAAGAATCGGTTGAATTTAAAGCAATCGAAGTCCAAACTTGGACGAGAGAAAGTTTTGTCGCTGTGGATGATAATACCAATTCACAATACCGATTTGGATTTACAGGTGGAAAAATTTCAGAAGAAGAAAGCAAAAGAATATTAGAAACCATAGCTAATTTTGATCTAAAATTTCTAGTAGCCAGTGGAAGTTTGAATGAAGGTTTGTCAATAGATTTTTATCAAAAAATTGCTGAAATCGCAAAAAAATCAAATGCCAAGTTAATTGTGGACACCTCTGGTGAATCCTTAAAAAAAGCATTAGAAATTGGTGTTTATATGATCAAACCCAATGTTGGAGAACTGGCAAAATTAATAGGCGTTGAGCGGTTGGAACTGGAAGAAGTAAACGAAGCCGCAAAACAAATCATTGCGAAAGGCGGAGTCGAAATCGTAGTCGTTTCCCTTGGTCCACAAGGCGCAGTTTTGGTTACTAAAGATTCCTATGATTTTGTACCGGCTCCCAATGTAGCCAAAAAAAGTACTGTTGGTGCCGGTGACAGTATGGTTGGTGGGATGGTTTGGGCGCTTTCGCAAAATAAAAGCCTGAAAGAAATCATTCGTTGGGGCGTTGCCTGTGGATCAGCAGCTACAATGAATGAAGGAACCCAATTGTTTAAACTCGAAGATGCAAAACGATTGTTTGAATGGTTGCAGAAGAAATAGGTTAAACTGTCATTGCGAGGAACGAAGCGATCCCAAAACGAGAGCAATAAATGGGATTGCTTCGTTCCTCGCAATGACCAATTCAAACAAAAAAACCTGACAATTTTCATCATCAGGTTTTCTCTTTATTCTTTTCTCTAAAAAAGATTAATCATTCAACTTCAAAACTGCCATAAATGCTTCTTGTGGAATTTCAACATTTCCAACCAGTCTCATACGTTTTTTACCTTTTTTCTGTTTTTCCAACAATTTACGTTTACGGGAAATATCTCCACCATAACATTTGGCGGTAACGTCTTTACGCAACGCTTTTATCGTTTCACGAGAGATAACTTTTACTCCAATAGCCGCTTGAACAGGAATATCAAATTGCTGACGTGGAATCAATTCTTTCAACTTCTCACACATTTTTTTACCAATAGAGTAGGCATTGTCGGCATGCATCAAAGATGACAAAGCATCCACAATGGTAGCGTTCAACAAGATATCTACTTTAACCAAATTAGAAGTTCGCATCCCAATTGGCGTATAGTCAAAGGAAGCATATCCTTTAGAAACGGTTTTCAAACGGTCATAAAAATCAAATACAATCTCTGCCAACGGCATATCAAAAGTCAATTCTACACGTTCCGTAGTCAAATACGTTTGATTGGTAATCAACCCACGTTTTTCGATACACAAACTCATTACATTTCCAACATAATCAGATTTGGTAATGATAGTTGCCTTAATAAAAGGTTCTTCAACATGATCTAAACGAGAAGGCTCCGGCAAGTCCGAAGGGTTATTTACTATAAGTGGTGTCGTCGGATCTTTTTTGGTGTAAGCCAAATACGAAACGTTGGGAACTGTTGTAATAACAGTCATGTTAAACTCTCTCTCCAAACGTTCCTGGATAATTTCCATGTGTAACATTCCTAAGAATCCGCAACGAAAACCAAATCCCAAAGCTGCTGAACTTTCCGGTAAAAATACCAATGACGCATCATTCAACTGCAATTTTTCCATAGAGTTTCTCAACTCCTCGTAATCTTCAGTGTCTACAGGATAGATTCCTGCAAAAACCATTGGTTTCACATCTTCAAAACCTTTAATTATATTCGTTGTCGGAGTTTTGGCATCCGTCAACGTATCTCCCACTTTTACTTCTTTCGCTTCTTTAATTCCAGAAATCAAATACCCAACATCACCCGCTGAAATTACTTGTTTCGGAACTTGGTTTAATTTCAAAGTACCAATTTCATCTGCAAAATATTCATTTCCGGTAGCCATGAACTTAATCTTTTGCCCTTTTTTGATCTGTCCGTTTTTCACACGAAAAATAACTTCGATTCCTCGAAAAGGATTGTAATGCGAGTCAAAAATCAATGCTTGTAACGGTTCGTCAACATTTCCTGATGGAGGTGGAATTTTTTCGATAATTGCTGCCAATATATTTTCAACACCAAAACCAGTTTTGCCCGAAGCGTGAATAATATCTTCCAATTTACATCCAAGTAAATCAATAATATCATCACTTACTTCTTCAGGATTGGCACTTGGTAAATCTACTTTATTCAAAACTGGAATAATTTCCAAGTCATTCTCCAAAGCCAAATATAAATTCGAAATCGTTTGTGCCTGGATACTTTGCGCAGCATCTACAATCAAAAGTGCGCCTTCACAAGCTGCAATCGAACGAGAAACCTCATACGAAAAATCCACGTGTCCCGGAGTATCAATCAAATTCAGGATGTATTCTTGTCCTTTATACGTGTATTCCATCTGAATCGCGTGACTCTTAATCGTAATCCCGCGTTCACGCTCCAAGTCCATGTTGTCAAGCAATTGCGCCTTTTCTTCACGAGCAGTAACGGTTTGTGTAGCACCAAGTAATCGGTCAGCAAGCGTACTTTTTCCGTGATCAATATGTGCAATAATGCAAAAATTCCTAATATGTTTCATTTTCCGTTTATATCAAATTTATTTTGGGCGTGACCACAAGGGTCGGGCTATGCGTTTCAAGTCCTCGTAAAGTTCCGCTGTCGCTACACTTTACTGTGGGCTTTACACTGCTATCCCTCACGCAATCGCCAAACAGCGACAATTAATCTGCAAATATAAGCTAAATTCAACAGTTTCAAAGTCCCGAATTCGCAAACTAATCGCTTTAATACTAAGTCTTTCTTCTTTCTTCTTTTATCCTTTCATCTAAAAAACGTAATTTTGCACCAAATTAATTGAAGATGATCAAGATTGGCAACATAATATTACCCGAATTCCCTTTACTTCTCGCACCTATGGAAGATGTGAGCGATCCGCCTTTCCGCAGATTGTGTAAAGCTCATGGTGCTGATTTGATGTATTCGGAATTTATTTCTTCCGAAGGATTAATTCGTGACGCCATCAAAAGCCGAATGAAATTAGACATTTTCGATTACGAAAGGCCCGTAGGAATCCAGATTTTTGGCGGAGACGAAGAAGCAATGGCGATGTCCTCCAAAATTGTTTCCGCAGTAAACCCCGATTTAATTGATATTAATTTTGGTTGCCCTGTCAAAAAAGTGGTTTGCAAAGGTGCTGGTGCCGGAGTTTTAAAAGACGTTGATTTGATGATTCGTTTGACTCAGGCTGTTATCGACAGCACGCATTTACCGGTAACCGTAAAAACCCGTTTGGGCTGGGATGATAATTCCATTAATATTGATGAAGTTGCCGAACGTTTACAAGACATTGGTGTAGCCGCTTTGAGCATACACGCTAGAACCCGTGCCCAAATGTATAAAGGTCATTCCGACTGGTCGCACATTGCCCGAGTAAAAAATAATCCTAGAATCACGATGCCTATTTTTGGTAACGGAGATATTGATTCTCCAGAAAAAGCATTACACTATAAAAATGAATACGGCATCGACGGAATCATGATTGGTCGTGCCGCAATTGGTTATCCTTGGATTTTTGATGAAATCAAACATTACTTCAAAACTGGCGAGCATTTGCCAAAACCTACTGTTATTGATAGAGTAGAAGCCGTACGAAATCACCTCACTTGGGCAATGGAATGGAAAGGTGAAAGATTAGGAATTGTTGAAACAAGACCACATTATACCAATTATTTCAAAGGAATTCATTCGTTTAAAACCTATAAACAAAAATTAGTAACACTAGATCGTCCTGAAGAATTGTTCGCCGCTTTGAATGAAATCGAAGAAGCGTACGCAGGATACGAGGTTGTTTAAAATATAAAAGGCTTAACAAATTTGTTAAGCCTTTTGTCTTATACTTTTATACGTTTCCATTTCCCTCTTTTGTAGAGAACGATACTTGCTAAAGTAATTGCAGTTTCGGCTATAGGAATCGCTATAAAAACACCTGTTGGTCCCATTTTATAATATTTGGACAATAAATAAGCCAACGGAATTTGGAATAACCAGAATCCGAAAAAATTAATCATTGTTGGAGTCCAGGTATCACCGGCTCCATTGAATGTATTAATTAACACCATCCCAATTCCGTAAAAAACATATCCCAAACACATTGTTTGTAATGCTTCAACGGCAATCTTTTGAATAATAAGGTCATTCGTGAAAAATGAAATCAGGGAACGGGAAAAAATCAGTGTAATAACCGTAATAATTGCCATAAAAATTACATTGTATTTTGCGGTGGTAAAAACCGATTTTTCGGCACGTTCAATTTTTTTAGCACCTAAGTTTTGACCTACTAAAGTCGCTGCGGCATTACTTAATCCCCAAGCAGGAAGAATAAAAAACATCATGATGCGCAATGCCGTTTGATATCCAGCTGAACCATGATCTCCACCGGTTGTGGCGACTAATTGAGCCAGAAATATCCAACTGCAGGAAGCAATTACAAACTGTAATACTCCAGGAGCAGCGATTTTCACCAATGCTTTAATTTGTTCCAAATCTGGGATAAAATAAGAAGGTATAATTTTTAATATTCCTCTACCATTAAATAAATGATACAATTGGTACAAAACACCAATACTTCTTCCGATAGTTGTTGCCATTGCAGCACCCATCAATCCAAAAGCAGGAATGGGTCCAAATCCATTAATTAATATTGGACATAAAATAATGTTGCAAATGTTAGCTAGCCAAAGACTTTTCATGGCAATAGCGGCATTTCCTGCACCACGGAATATTCCGTTAATAAGAAACAGAAGCATAATACATAAACTTCCGCCCATCATAATTCGAGTGAAGTTAACTCCGTATTCAGCAGCTTCAACGGAAGCTCCCATAAATAACAAAATATCTTTGGCGTAAATAAAACCAAAAATGCTAATTATTGTATTGATGACAAATGCAATAATGATGGCTTGCATTCCGGCTTTTGCAGCAGCAACAGGATCTTTTTCGCCAATTCGACGAGCAACAACCGCAGTAGCAGCCATACTAATTCCGATAGCAATAGAATAAACAATCGTGATTACTGATTCGGTCAAACCAACCGCTTGAATAGCATAACTGCTTTGTTCTAAATGACCGACAAAATATAAATCGACTAGAGCGAAAACCGATTCCATAAGCATTTCCAATACCATCGGAATGGCTAGAAGAATTACTCCTTTTTTGATGCTTCCAGAAGTATAATCAAAAGATTCATCTCCTTTGATAGCTTGTTTTAATGTTGTGAAAATTCGAGAAAATAAGTTTTTTTCTAATGTTGTTTCTGTCATGATAAATTAGGATTAATGAGAGGATCAGTTCAGACTTATTAGCCGAACTTAAAAGTAAATAAAGGGGTCCTAATTATTTAGAAATAAAGAAGGACTAGACAGAAACTATCATAGCATTTAGATTTTAAGAAAGGTAAATGTAAATATTCTTTTTAATTAAAAAAATTAATCCAACAACTTCTTGCTCACGCGACTACTTGCAATTAAGGAAGCAATAAAGCCAAGCGTGACAATCGTTCCCATAACAATCAGTACATTTTCGAGAGAGAAAATCACTGGATAAGCCAGTGTAGGAGTAATCATAACCAACTGAAAATACTCTTGTAGCAACACGATTATGATTCCTAGAACCAAGCCAATAATTCCGCCAAAAACACTCAATAAAGTACCTTGAAGCAAGAATATTTTTCGTAAATCTTTGATTTCAGTTCCCAGATTAAAAAGGGTTTTTAGGTTTCCTTTTTTGTCTAAAATCATCATAATCAATGCGCCAATCAAGTTGAAAAGTGCCACAACAATCACCAAGGTAAAAATTAAATACACAGCAATATTCTCGGTATTCAGCATTTTATAGAGCGATTCGTTGAGTTGTGCCCTGTTTTTTACGGTGATTTTATTGTTGAAAATAGTTTGAAGTTGTTCTGTAATTGCAGTTTCATCAGCATCAGTTTTCGTCTTGATTTCAATCCCAGAAACCTGATTGGTTTTGTATTCCAATAATTCCTGCGCTAAACCTAAATCAGTAAAAACATATTTGGAATCTAAATCTTCGCTAATGGCGTAAATCCCAACAGGAATTAGATCCGTTTTGTTAAAAGCTTGTTCCGGATTTTCGATAACGCCTTTTCCAGGTTTTGGAACTAAAACTTCTAATTGACGATTAAAATCTAATAATCCCAACGAGAATTTTTGAGAAATTCCGTAACCCACAACCACTTGATACGTATTTGGTTTAAGCCATTGTCCGTTGAAAAGCTTTTTTTCGATAGCATTAACTTTGCTAAAATTAGAATCAACACCTTTCAAGTACGTAACTTCTTGTTTTCCGTCAAAAGTGAATAAAACACGCTCTTCAATAATTTTAGTATACGAAATCAAGCCGTCAATTTTCTTGATTTGGCCTTCCTGATTTGGAGAAATCAAAAAGGATTTTCCTAAAGTGCTGCTTATTTTTAAATCGGGATCAATGTCATTCGTAAACGAAAGACTAAAAACTTTCAACCCGCTAAAAACAGATAAAACCACAAACAAAGCCATTGCGCCAACAATAATTCCCATGCTGGCAATGCGATTGATAATATTGATAGCATTATTTTTACTATTGCTACGAATGTAGCGTTTGGCTATGTAAAGGGGAAAATTCAAATTTTATTGAAATCTGCGTTTGTCCAAAAGATCTCTGTTTTCGATAGGATTATCTCTATTCGCTAAAGCATTGTCAATTTTTTCAATGTAATCTAAAGAGTCGTCAATAAAGAAAACCAAATTTGGAACTTTTCTTAATTGCAAACGAACACGTTGTGATAAATCATGCTTAATGTTTTTAGCATTCGACTTAACCGCCTCTAAAATCTCTTTTGCTTTTTCCTGAGGAAAAACACTTAAATGCACTGTCGCTACTGATAAATCTGTAGTCACAGTAACCTTGGATACCGAAATGATTAAATTAGCCAATCCGTTTTTTCTCACTTCACCTTGCAGAATATCAACCAAATCTTTTTGGATAACCCCACCTATTTTTTTCTGTCTATTTGTTTCCATGATGCAAAAATACTACTTTTAAGTTTTATACGAACAATTTTTAAAAACAACCTAAAAATTGTTGTGTTTTTAGAAGCTATTTCCTGCTGTTCACTATATCTTTTTATAAGATGATGAAAAATCACCTTATAAAAAGGATGCCGTTTCCATCAGGGCTAGGGGATTTGGGAAATTAGGACGCTAATTCTAAATCAGAAATCTAAAATCGTTAATCAGAAATCTAAAATCGCAATGCAAAGACCTTCCTTCTCCATATATGACGCATCGGCCGGCTCCGGAAAAACCTATGCGCTTGTCAAAGAATACCTGAAAATTATCCTTGTCGCACCAAAAAATGATGCCTACCGAAACATTCTCGCCATTACGTTTACCAACAAAGCGGTACACGAAATGAAAAGCCGAATCGTAGGTAGTCTTTCTGAATTTGCTAAAGATGAACCAAGTGCAAAAGCGCAGGATTTAATGCAGGATTTATCCATTAACACGGAATTATCCATCATTCAAATCAAAACTAAATCACAACAAATCATCAAGCACATTATTCATAATTATGCCGCTTTTGATATTTCTACGATTGATAAATTCACGCATAAAGTGATTCGTGCTTTTGCGCATGATTTGAATTTACCCATGACTTTTGAAGTTACATTGGATACCGAAAATTTATTAATAGAAGCCGTAGATGCCATCATCGCGCAAGCCGGAGAAGATGAAACATTAACAAAACTGTTAATCGATTTCACGATGGAAAAAACTGATGATGACAAATCTTGGGACATTTCTCGTGAAATTCTTGAAACCGGTCGTTTGGTTTTAAACGAAAATAACCGAAACGAAATCACGCATTTTCAAGACAAATCCATTACTGAGTTTGTTGAAATCAAAAACAAACTATCCGAAGCCTGTAAAGACTTAGAAAAGCAAACTATTATTTTTGCAGAAGAAGCATTAATCATAATCGATAAAAACGGAATTGACATCAAATCCTTTTCTAGAGGTACTTTTCCAAATCATATTACTAGTATTCAGCAAGGGAAATTCAATCCCAAGAATAAAACTTTTCATGAGTTTGATGATATAGCAATCAATAAAACGGCTAAAGATCGTGCGATTATCGAAAATCTAATTCCTGAATTTTTGCAAATCCTGACTAAAGTTTATACGGCTTTCGAAAAGATAAATTTCTATAAAGCCTTCTTGAAAAACATTACACCTTTGTCATTGCTGAATACGGTTAGCAACGAATTAGCCAAAATTCAGGAAGAACAAAATGTACTTTCTATTTCAGAATTTAACGCCATTATCCATCGGGAAATTCAAAATCAGCCGGCACCTTTTATATATGAACGATTGGGCGAGCGCTACCGTCATTTTTTTATTGATGAATTTCAGGACACTTCCGAAATGCAATGGCAAAACCTGATTCCGTTGATTGATAATGCGCTTTCGGGTCAGGATGATTTTGGAGTAAGAGGAACTTTGATGATTGTGGGTGATCCAAAACAATCCATTTACAGATGGCGTGGAGGAAAAGCAGAACAATTTATTGAATTGAGTAAAGACCAAAATCCGTTCAACAACCCAGATAAAAGACTCGAACATTTAGATAAAAATTACCGCAGTTATTCTCAAATAATCGAATTCAACAATGATTTTTTCAAATTGATTTCGAACGAATTCGAACATTTGGATTATAAAGATTTGTATGAAAATCACAGTCATCAAAAAACGAATGACAAAACGGGTGGATACGTAAATATTTCTTTCATCCCAAAAGTAGAAACTTCGGAAGATGAAGAAACTTTGGATAAAACCGATTTGTATATTTTAGCGACATTAAATACGATTCAAAAAGTACTACAACAAGGCTTTCAATACAAAGACATTGTGATTTTGACTCGGAAACGAAGTCAGGGAATTGCGATTGCGAATTATTTGACCGAGCAAGGAATTCCACTTTTGTCTTCGGAAACCTTGATGATTCAAAATGCAACCCAAGTTCGATTAATTATTCATTTGTTGAAATACCTGAAAAACAGTTCTGATTTAGAATCCAAAGCAAATTTTCTTCAATATTTAGCAAAAAACAGTCAGGATAAATTACCAATTCATGATTTTATTGCTCAAGGAATGGCGTTGTTTCAGGAAACTGATTTTGAATTGTGGTTGATGAGTTTTGATGTCTCGCTTTCGTTTCAAAACATTCGAAAAAAATCATTGTATGAAGCGGTAGAGACAATAATAGCAAAGTTCCTGAACCCAAAAGTTAGTAATGCCTACGTTCAGTATTTCTTGGACATTGTTCTCGAACGAGACATTCGCAACCAAGCAGGAATTTCAGATTTCTTGAATTTTTGGGATAAAAATGCGGAGAAATTTAGTATTCCATCTCCGGAAGGGACTAATGCAGTTCGTATTATGACGATTCATAAATCGAAAGGATTGGAATTCCCGGTTGTGATTTTTCCTTTTGCCGAAGAAGATTATACCAGAAAACCAAAAGATAAATTATGGCTCAATGCTGAAGAAAAAGATTTTGGCTTGCCAAAGGTTTTAATAGACAATAGCAGTGCAGTAGAAGGTTTTGGAGAAGAAGCTGCTGAGGTTTACAATCAAAAGAAACAGGAAGAATTATTGGATAACATCAATGTTTTGTATGTGGCTTTAACAAGAGCCGAAGAACAATTATATGTTATTTCGAACATGAATTTATCCAGTAAAGGGGAATTGCCAAAGAATAATATGTGTTCATTTTTTATTAATTATTTGAGTAATAAAGGCGAATTTGCCGAAGATAAATTAGAATATGAATTTGGAAATTCAGTGAAATTATCTTCAGCAAAACAACACATCGATACTTCAAAAACGATTCCTTTGGTTTCTGAAATTCTAAATCCGAAGAATATAAAAATTGCGCAGCGTGAAGCATTAATGTGGGGAACGCATCAGCAGGAAGCTATAGAATATGGAAATGTAATTCATGAAATTCTGTCTTTTGTGAAAACTAAAAACGATGTTGATTTGGCAATTACAAAGTCTATTGAAAACGGATTGATAACTTTTGATCAAAAAGAAATAGTTTTTAATACGATTCAAGAAATTGTCAATCACAGTGAATTAGGGATTTGTTTTGCCGAAGGAAATGAAGTTTTGAATGAACAAACTATTATTCAAAAAGAAGGTAAAACCATTAAACCGGACCGAATGGTTTTAACTAAAAACAAAGAAGTATTGTTGCTGGATTATAAAACGGGAACACATAATGTGAAATACCAACAACAATTGGAAAATTATCAAACAGCAATTGAGTTAATGGGTTATAAAGTGATAAAAAAAGCACTTATTTATATAGGAAAAGAAATCGATGTAGTAAATTTGTAGCCTGAGATACTTATAAATATAAAACGAATTAATAAACACTAACTAATGTACGGAAAAATAAAAGAACATCTTCAAGCAGAATTACAAACTATTGAAGATAATGGGATTTTCAAAAAAGAAAGAATTATCACTTCGCCTCAAGGAGCAGAAATCACTATTTCTACAGGAGAAACTGTTCTGAATTTTTGTGCCAATAATTATCTTGGATTGTCATCGCATCCAGAAGTAATTCAGGCTGCAAAAGACGCTTTGGATACACATGGTTTCGGAATGTCATCGGTGCGTTTTATTTGTGGAACTCAGGATATTCACAAAACATTGGAGAAAAAGATTTCTGAATTTTATGGAACAGAAGATACGATTCTTTACGCTGCAGCTTTTGATGCAAATGGAGGGGTTTTCGAACCTTTATTAGGGGAAAATGATGCGATAATTTCAGATAGTTTGAATCATGCTTCTATCATAGATGGTGTTCGTTTGTGTAAAGCGGCTCGTTACCGCTATGAAAACAGCAATATGGAAGATTTAGAGCAGCAATTGATCAAAGCGACAGCGGCTGGAACTCGTTTCAAATTAATTGTTACGGATGGTGTTTTTTCTATGGATGGCGTTGTAGCTCCTTTGGATAAAATTTGTGATTTAGCCGATAAGTATGACGCAATGGTTATGGTTGATGAATGCCATGCCGCAGGTTTTATTGGAGCAACCGGAAAAGGAACGCTCGAGGCAAAAGGTGTAATGGGAAGAGTAGATATTATTACAGGAACATTAGGGAAAGCACTTGGTGGTGCTATGGGAGGTTATACGACTGCCAAAAAAGAAATTATCGAAATATTGCGTCAACGTTCAAGACCTTACTTGTTCTCTAATTCTTTAGCGCCTGCAATTGTTGGTGCATCCATAAAAGTATTTGAATTGTTGGAAAAGGATACTTCATTAAGGGACAAATTGGAATCGAATACTAATTATTTCAAAGAAGGGATGAAAAAGGCAGGTTTTGATATCATTGATGGCGACTCTGCAATAGTTCCGGTTATGCTATATGATGCAAAATTATCACAAAAAATGGCAGAAGAGCTTTTGAAAAAAGGGATTTATGTCATAGGATTCTTTTTCCCAGTGGTTCCTAAAGATAAAGCTAGAATTAGAGTACAGTTATCTGCAGCTCACACAAAAGCCCATTTAGACAAGGCAATCAGTGCTTTTGTTGAAGTTGGCAGAATGTTAAATGTTATATAATTTTGATTTGAAGTTGTATAATTTCCACTTTTGGCAGTTTTTATAGGTTTTTTTTAACATTTAGTTTTGTAGTTAAAAATTTACGCATTACTTTTGTTTATAATTAACTAAATTGTAATTAAAAAAATTAAGTATGAAACATCTTAACAAACTTTTTGTTGCTGTAATGATGGTGATGGGATTAAGCTCTCATGCACAAGACAGTAACAATCCATGGGCAATCTCTTTTGGAGTTAATGCCGTAGACACTAAAACTAGTGCTGGTGGAGGACATAATTGGCTTGATCAACATTTTTCTCAACCATTCGCAGTTAAAGACAACTGGAATATTCTTCCTTCTGTGTCTTATTTAAGTGTATCTAGATACGTAGGAGATAATTTCTCTTTTGGACTTTCTGGTTCTGTGAACAAAATCGATAAATATGTGAGATTTGCTCCAACTGCAGTTGGTCATGATTCACGTGGATACGTAGTGTCTAATCCTGGAGATTTAATGTATTACGGTGTTGATGCAACTATTAAATATAGTTTCATGAATTTGATTAGTTCTAAAGTTATTGACCCGTCTCTATCTATTGGTGGAGGTTATACTTTCTTTGGAGATAGTAGCTACGGAACTTTAAATCCAGGTGCTGGTTTAACTTTTTGGTTTACTGAAAATGTTGGAGTAGAACTTGCTACAAGATATAAAAAATCTTTTGGAGACAGAGAAGATGCAGCTGGTGTTCCAGATGCTCCATCACATTTCCAACATTCAGCTGGTCTTATCTTCAAATTCGGAGGTAAAGATACAGATGGTGATGGAATTTATGACAAAGATGATGCTTGTCCAGAAGTTGCTGGTTTAAAAGAATTTAACGGATGTCCTGATACTGATGGAGATGGAATTCAAGATAGTGCTGATGCTTGTCCAGAAGTTGCTGGTTTAGCTGCATTAAACGGTTGTCCTGATACAGACGGAGATGGAATTGCTGATAAAGATGATGCTTGCCCAGAAGTTGCGGGTCCTAAATCATTAAATGGTTGTCCTGATACAGACGGAGATGGAGTAGCTGATAAAGATGACAAATGTCCTACTGTTGCAGGTCCTAAAGAAAATGCAGGTTGTCCTTGGCCAGATACTGATGGAGATGGAGTTTTAGACAAAGATGATAAATGTCCGGATGTAAGAGGTACTGTTGCTAATCAAGGTTGTCCAGAAGTTTCAGAAGAAGTTATGAAAACTTTAAATAACTATGGTAAAATAATCTTGTTTGATTCTGGTAAATCTACTTTCCAAAAAGGTACTTACACAGTTTTACAGTCAATCACTTCTATCTTAAAAGAATATCCTTATTCTAAATTTATGATCGAAGGTCACTGTGATAGTGATGGTAGTAATGCTATGAACCAAACTTTATCTGAGAACAGAGCTGCTGCAGTTAAAAATTATTTAATTGAAAACGGAATTGCTGCTGATAGACTTAGATCTACAGGTTTTGGAGAAACTAAACCAATTGCAACTAATAAAACTGCAAAAGGAAAAGCAATGAACAGAAGAGTTGAAATATCTTTGATTAAAGAATAATTTCTTTCTAAAATATTTATTAAAACGCCTCGATTTATCGGGGCGTTTTTTTATTTTTATAGAATGACAAATACTTCTTTTTTAGATAAAATAGCCACAGTTTTAATTGAAAATTATTTAGGCAATCTTTCGAATACCATTGTAGTTTTGCCAAACAAACGAGCTAAAATATTCCTGATTGAAGCGTTAAAAAATCAAGTCACAACAAATATACTTTCTCCCGAAATTATAAGCATTGAAGATTTTGTTCAAAACATAGCAGGTATTCGTGCCATAGATCCCATTGAATTATTATTTGAATTCTACGAAGTCTACTTATCTATTACCGATAAAGCAAACCAACAAACTTTTGAATTGTTTGCTAATTGGGCCAAAACACTATTACAGGACTTCAATGAAATTGACCGCTATTTATTAGAGCCTTCTCATGTTCTTTCGTATTTGAAGGATATCGAGGATATTAAAAAATGGGGAATTGAAGTCGAAAACAAAACTGTATTATTAGAAAAATACATTGATTTTTGGAAATTACTACCCAATTACTATCAATCTCTTTATACACATTTACTGAATAAAGGAATCGGCTATCAAGGCTTGATTTATCGTGAGGCAGTAAATAACTTAAATCATTTTTCAAGTTCTGTACAAGAGAAACAATTCCTGTTTGCCGGTTTTAATGCGTTGAATGCAGCCGAAGAAAAAATAATCCAGCACCTTATCGCTTCTGATCAGGCTAAAATTTATTGGGACGTAGACCAAACCTTTCTCAATGATCCGTATCACGATGCAGGTCTGTTTGTGCGACGTTTCAAAGAAAGTTGGAAACATTATAAATTACATCCGTTTGAATGGATTGTAAATGATTTTTCGCAGACTAAAAATATTCAGGTTATTGGAACGCCCAAAACAATTGGTCAAGCCAAAATAGCCGGAAGTATTATCGAGAACGTTATCAATGAATCCCGAAGTCTCGGTGCTGAAGGCAAGCTGGATAAAGTAGCTGTGGTTCTTGGCGAAGAAAATCTTTTGGTGCCGCTTTTATATTCGTTACCGTCAAGCGTTGGCGCTTTGAATATCACGATGGGGTATTCAAGCAAGAACAATCCAGCCCAGATTTTGATAGCCAAATTATTCAAAATGCACACGAATGCGTTGTCCAGAAATGCCAAAAGCTATGTCTTGTATTACAAAGATGTATTGGATATTTTGACGCATCCTTTGGTGGAACCGTATGCGAAAACCAATGTGTTAGTCAAAGTTATCAATCAAAACAATTATACTTTTATTACGCATCATAAATTGATGGAATTGAATGTAATTCCAAGCGAATTATTTCTTTTATTATTCCAAAAATGGGAAAATGGATCGATTCCGGTATTAGAGACGATTTCTAAATTATTGCAAACCATAAAAGAAAATTTAAGCAATGACAACGAAGAAGAAAAAATTACGAAATCTTTTGTTTTTGCTATTTTTAAAGTCATCAATAAGCTGATTAATTACTATTCAAAGCACGAACATATTGATAAAATAGAAACGCTTTATGCCATTTACAAACAAGTAATTGATTTGGCCGAAGTTTCTTTTGAAGGAGAGCCATTGAACGGCTTACAGATTATGGGAGTGTTAGAAAGTCGTGTTTTGGATTTTGATACTGTTATTGTCACTTCGATGAATGAAGGGAAATTTCCGGCGGGGAAATCTCAAAATTCTTTTATTCCGTATGATGTGAAACGTGAACTGGGTTTGCCTACATTCAAAGAAAAAGACGCTATTTATACCTATCATTTTTATCATTTGTTGCAACGCGCCAAAAATATTTACTTGCTGTATAATACTGAAAGTGAAGGTTTGGATGCGGGTGAAAAAAGCCGATTCATAACCCAACTGGAAGTCGAAAAGCAAAAAGATCATACGCTGACACATGAAATTTACAATGCAGTTTTACCCGAAACGGCGTATCAACCGATGGTGATTCCAAAGTCGGAAAGTGTGATGTTACGATTGAAAGAAATTGCCGATAAAGGGTTTTCTCCATCAGCATTGACGAGTTATATTAGGAATCCGATTAAGTTTTATTTCCAGAAGATTTTGCGCATCAGCGAAGTCGAAGAAGTCGAGGAAAATATTGCACTAAATACCTTAGGAACTATTATTCATGAAACTTTGAAAGTTTTATACGAACCTTTCATTGGTAAATTTATTTCGGAAAGTGATATTTTAAATTGTTTCAAACAAATTGACGCTGAGGTTTTGAAACAGTTCAAATTGGTTTACAAAGAAGGCGAAATCAAAAAAGGAAGAAATTTATTGGCTTTTGAAGTAGCCAAACGTAATGTTTCGAATTTCCTGAAAGTGGAACTGGAAAGTATTAAGAACGGAGATGCGATAAAAATTCTAGCGTTAGAACAAACTTTTGAGCGACCATTACATCATCCTAATTTGCCTTTTCCGGTACTGATAAAAGGAAATGTGGACCGAATTGAAGAGCGCAACGGAATCATTCGAATCATTGATTATAAAACTGGAAAAGTAGAAAAAGCAAGCGTCACTTTGAAATCCTGGAAAGGATTAACCGAAGACATTAAAAGCGATAAAATCATTCAGGTGCTCGCGTATGCTTATATGTATGAACATGAGGCAAAAGGAAAGCCAATTGAAGCAGGAATTATTTCTTTTAAGAATTTAAAGGCAGGTTTTCTTCCGTTTAATTTTAAAGAAGACAAAGAAATAAATTCGATTATAAATGAAGAAATTTTGAGTAATTATTTAGAACAAATGGTTCTTTTATTGAGCGAAATTTTAGACGAGAGTATTCCTTTTGAAGAGAAAATAATTTAAATAGAATTCACAATTAGAAAATTAGCCAACATCTTTGAATTTTACAAAAGCACTTTGACGATAAACGTGTCAATAAGTGTTTTGGCATGGGTTTTTGGAGGGTTTGAAACCTTCAAATACGTGCTTATTATTTTTGGTTTCTGTATCAGTATTTTGATAAAAGAAGTAAATGCTAAAAATGAATACCTGTTTTATTACAACAACGGAATTTCAAAAATGCAATTGTTTGTGTATGGTTTTCTGATGAATTTTGTTTTTTCGATGGTGCTGATTTTATTCATTAATGTAGTACTGAAACTCGTATGACTAAAAATATTTTAGAAGTAGACAGTGTTCAAAAACAATATGATGGAAAAATCATAGTTTCCGATGTATATTTGAAATGTGAAACGCCTGATATTATTGGTGTTTTAGGAAGAAATGGCTCTGGAAAATCTACTTTGTTAAAAATCATTTTTGGAATTGTAGCTGCCGATTTTAAATTTGTTCGAGTGGATGGCGTTGTGAAATCAAAAACAAGCGATTTGCTAAATCAAATCAGTTATTTGCCTCAAGATAATTTTATTCCAAATTCATTCTCGATAAAAAAGACCATTCAATTGTCTATAGCCAAAGATAAATTGCAGGAATTTTATGCTGATGAAATGATTCAATCAATGCTGAGCAAAAAAATAAAACATTTATCCGGCGGAGAATTACGGTATTTAGAAATTAAATTAATTCTGAATAATGCGTCAAAATTTGTTTTGCTGGACGAGCCATACAATGGTTTGTCACCCATAATGATTGAAAAAATTAATAAATTAATCACTGCAATGTCCAGTGTAAAAGGCATCATTATCACGGATCATAACTATGAAAATGTGATTAAGGTTTCCACAAAACTGGCGTTGATGAAAGAAGGAAAAATGCACCACTTGAAAGACAAAAGTGAATTGGTGGAAAAAGGATATTTGAAATCAGGAATGATTTAGATGCTTTTGAAAAAAGCCAACAATACAATCAATAACTGGTCTTGGTTTTCAATATGACTCATATGTCCGTCCGGAAAAGTCACCAGTTTTACTGCAGTGTTTTCGATTTGTTCTTTGGTTTCTTCGTAATTTAAAACAGGATCTTTTTCGCCAAGAATTAATAATTTAGGATAGGGTGTAAGATGCAACAACACTTCCCGATCTTGTCGTATTTTCATTCCTTCCAGTGACGCAACGATTCCTTGAAGCGGTGTCTTTAAAGCTTCTTTTTTTACGCTTTCAATTTCGGATGAAAGTCGTTCTCTGTTGGCTTCGCTGAATAAGTTTGCAATAGAAAGTGAAACAAAATTCATAAAAGATTGTTTTACCGCTTTAATAGCCCGATCCCGATTTGTTTTTCGTTCCTCGCTGTCGGCTCTTGCGGTCGAGTTTAGTAAAACCAATCCTTTTATCGTGTCAGGATACAATTCGGCGAAAGCCAAAGCCACATAACCGCCCATGGAATGCCCGACAAAAATGGCTTTTCGGATACGCAATTCCGATAAAACAGCGTGGACTGCATCGGCATTATCTTCCATCGTTTGTACGTAACTCAAACATTCCGTTTCGCCATGTCCTAATAAATCAATCGTGATGACGCGATTTTTTTTAGTAAATTCCGGAATATAAAAATCCCACATGCCTTTGTTTTCCAAGAAACCATGAAGCAAGATAATAGCGGTTCCTTTCCCGGTATCGGAATAGGAGATGTTGGTGTTTTTAAAGAGAATTTGTTTCAAAATGGAAATTTAGTCTACAAAAGTAACATTTTATTTTTTTAACCATTTAAGAAATATAAGGTCATGTAAGCAATTCATGAATACGCTTGTATTAAAAATAGTATATTTGAGAAAAGCAATTTATAAATATGGCCAAAATTTTAATTACAGGAAATGGATTTGATTTATTTCATCATTTGCCAACAAAATACCAGCATTTTATGTCGATAATGAAAACTATTGAGGGAAATAATTTTTCAAAAGACATCTCATTTGAAGATTTATTTGGCTCGTTTTTTAAAGATGAAAATCAAATTGATTACAAGTTAATAGTTGAAAATTATAAAGTTGCTGAATTTAAATTTGAAGTAGATAAAATTAATGATTTGAAAGTTTCATTACATAATAATTTATGGTACAAATATTTTAAAAATGTAATAGAGATAGAAACTTGGATTGATTTTGAGATTGAAGTTGAAAATGTTTTGAAACAATTATCAATTTTACTTAAATCAGAAACTCCCCAATTTAAAAAAATTAATAATTATAGAGATGTGCCAATAAATTATTCTGATTTTTGTTTATTTGGAATAATTGAGCATAAATATGATGATAAAGAACTTTTTAGTATTCCTGATGTGTATTTAGATAAAAGGAGATTAGGTATTAAAATCGGGCATGTATTGCGTGATTTGTCAAGTTCATTTGAGAGTTTTATAATTATTTTTAATCAATATCTTATTGATGTATTAGCTGTATTTTATGAAAATAAATCACATGATCAAATTATTCCTTTTCATTTAATCGATGAAATATATACTTTTAATTATACACCAACGTTAGAAAAATTTTATGGTATTGATAAGTCAAAAGTGGTTTATTTACATGGCGAAATGCATGAAAATAGCGAAATTCAAAATTTAGTTTTTGGAGTTAGTGAAATCCCTGAAGATGTTAAATTAGCCAAAGCATATGATTTTGCTAAATATTATCAGAGAATAAAGAAAAACTCTAATAAAAAATTCATTAAAATTCCTTTAGACAGAACAAATCGACTTAATGAAGCGGTTTTTTATATAATTGGGCATTCTTTAGACGAATCTGATAGAGAATATATTAAAGATTTATTTAAATTTCTTGATTTTGATAAGAATGAAAAAGCTAAAATATGTGTATTTTATCACAATGATCATGATAGAGAGAATAAATTAAAAAATTTATTCAATATTATCGATAAGAATGTTATTATAGAAATGAATAAGGTTGGAAGATTCTATTTTGTTAAATTAAATATTGAAAATATTACTAAAGAATTCAATAGAGAGACTTATATAAAAAGTCATGGTTTCTCTTAATAAAAACAATAACGGCTTCCATTTTTGAAAGCCGTTATTATTTTGCTATTTCGAGAAATGGAAAGTTTAAATTACATACTAAAATCGTCTATCTCCATCGAGCAAACTTCCTAATCCGCCTAATAGACTTCCTTCGTCGCGACTATTTCCGCCAGCTTTTGGTGCGGATGCGATGATTCTGTCGGCAAGTCGGCTGAAAGGCAAGGATTGTACATAAACTGTTCCCGGACCGCGAAGCGTGGCGTAAAATAAACCTTCGCCACCAAAAATGGAATTCTTGATGCCGCCAATAAATTCAATATCATAATCGACATTTTTGGTAAAACCTACGATGCAACCGGTGTCCACTTTTAGGATTTCGCCTGCTGCTAATTCTTTTTTGGCCAATGTTCCGCCGGTATGAACAAATGCCAGGCCGTCACCTTCAATTTTTTGCATGATGAAACCTTCGCCGCCAAAAAGCCCACGACCGAGTTTTTTAGAGAATTCGATTCCAACAGAAACACCTTTGGCAGCGCAAAGGAAAGAATCTTTCTGGCAAATGAATTTTCCGCCAAATTGCGTCAAGTCAATTGGGATTATTTTCCCTGGATAAGGCGATGCGAATGAAACTTTGCTTTTGGTATTGTTTTGATTGATGAACGCTGTCATAAAAAGACTTTCGCCTGTCAGAACTCTTTTTCCGGCGCTTAAAAGTTTACCGAACAATCCGTTTTCCTGTCCGGATCCGTCTCCAAAAATGGTTTCCATTTGGATATTATTGTCCATCATCATAAAACTTCCCGCTTCGGCAATTACTATTTCTTGTGGGTCTAATTCTATTTCTACATATTGCATTTCCTCGCCGTAAATGTGGTAGTCTATTTCGTGTGCTTGCATGGTTTCTGTATTTTAAGTTTTTTAAATATGTCGAAAGGGTGATTATAAAGTTACAGTTTTACCATGAATTTTGGAATTCGTGTTTTGGAATTACAGATTTTCTCGTTGTAGCGCGCAAGGGATAACAGCGGAAAGCCCACAGTCTCGTCTTTTTGGACGAGACGAGGACTTGCAGCGAATAGCCCGACGCAGCCGGAGTTTACGGAGGCTGGGTTGCGCCCAAAAAAAAATCGGTTCACATTGCTGTAAACCGATTTGGTTATATGTTTTTAGGAATTAACTGTTCATTAATTCTTCGATTTCCTCCACTTCAATTGGGATGTTGCGCATCATGTTGAATGGTTCACCGCTTTCCTGAACGATAATGTTATCTTCCAGACGGATTCCGAAACCTTCGGCAGGAATGTAAATTCCAGGCTCTACGGTGAACACCATATTGGCTTGCATGGGTTCGGTCAGGATTCCGTAATCGTGCGTGTCCAATCCCATGTGGTGGGAAGTTCCGTGCATGAAATATTTTTTATAAGCGGGCCATTCCGGGTTTTCGTTTTGTACATCGGCTTTGTCAATAAGACCCAAACCTAGCAATTCGGAAGTCATTAATTTTCCAACTTCGATATGGTATTGTTTCCAAAGTGTTCCTGTAGTCAGCATTTTTGTCGCTTCATTTTTCACCCGTAAAACGGCATTGTATACTTCTTTTTGTCTTTTGGTGTACTTTCCTGAAACGGGAATGGTACGCGTCATATCACTCGAATAATTGGCATATTCAGCCGCAACATCCAGTAAAATCAAATCACCTGCTTTGCATTGCTGGTTGTTTTCGATATAGTGCAACACATTAGCATTGTTTCCGGAAGCGATAATTGGCGTGTAGGCAAAACCTCTGGAACGGTTGCGAATGAATTCGTGAATCAGCTCGGCTTCGATTTCGTATTCGGTCACGTTTGGTTTCACGAAAGGTAATAATCTTCTAAAACCAAGTTCCGTAATATTACAGGCTTTTTGGATTAAATCCAATTCTTCGGTTTCTTTTACAGAACGAAGGCGTTGCAATATCGGGTTGCTTTTTGCGACAGCATGTGCCGGATATTTTTCTTTCCACCATTTTACAAAACGGGCTTCACGCGTTTCAGTTTCTACTGTAGCGCGGTAATGCTCGTTTGTATTGATGTAAATCGTGTCAGCGTGCGTCATCATTTCGAATAAGACTTTCTCAAATTCCTGCAACCAATACACGGTTCTGATTCCTGTTACTTCAAAAGCACGCTCTTTAGTCAGTTTTTCACCTTCCCAAATTGCAATGTGTTCGCTGGTTTCTTTCAAGAAAACCATTTCTCTTTGGTGCTCGTATGGCGCATCCGGGAAAAGCAATAAAATACTTTCTTCCTGATCTACTCCGCTTAAATAAAAGATATCGCGGTGTTGTGCAAATGGCAAAGTACTATCGGCAGAAACGGGATAAATATCATTAGAATTGAAGATGGCAACGCTTTTTGGCTTCATCTGAGCCATGAATTTTTCTCTATTTTTTATAAATAAATCTCGGTCAATTTGATGATATTTCATAACAATTCGTTTTTATACATTGAATATTCAAAAATACTAACTTTGAGAGAAACGGATGTTAATTACACTATAAAATTTTCAGATAACTATTTTTATGATTAATTTTCCAATTCAAATCAGTTTTTATGAAAAAAATAGTACTCTTCTCAGCCCTTATCGTACAAAGTATCTCTTGGGGACAAGTTTCTGCGGAAGCGATTCAGCAATCATTGGAAGCCAAAAAAGGAATGGAAAATCAATCGCTTTTTCAAAGTGTTACTTTCGAAAATGTGGGGCCAACGGTGATGAGCGGCAGAGTGGTGGATGTGGACGTAAACCCGGAAAATCCCACCGAATTTTATGTGGGTTATGCTTCAGGTGGACTTTGGTACACGAATAATAATGGGATGAGTTTTTCGCCAGTTATGGATGCGGCGCCTACGCAAAATGTGGGTGATATCGCGATAGACTGGAGACGAGGGACGATTTGGGTAGGAACTGGCGAAGTAAATTCGTCCCGATCCTCTTATGCCGGAATTGGAATTTTGAAATCTGAAGATAAAGGAAAGACTTGGCAAAATATGGGATTACACGACAGTCATCACATCAGCAGAATCCTGATTAATCCATCAAATCCAGATGAAGTTGTTGTGGGCGCAGTGGGGCATTTGTATTCAAAAAATGAAGAAAGAGGAATTTATAAAACGACAAATGGAGGAAAAACATGGAGTAAAACACTTTATATCGAC
Organism: Flavobacterium yafengii; assembly: GCF_030010375.1. Taxonomy (GTDB): domain Bacteria; phylum Bacteroidota; class Bacteroidia; order Flavobacteriales; family Flavobacteriaceae; genus Flavobacterium; species Flavobacterium yafengii. The sequence goes on from NZ_JASCRY010000001.1 coordinate 752,023, forward strand.
GATGAAACGGGGATTATTGATGTGGCTGTTTCGCCAAAAAACTTCAAGGTTCAATATGCGGCTTCTTGGAGTAAAGACAGAAAAGCGTGGGATTTTATAGGAAGTGGCGCGACTTCGGGAATTTATAAAAGTGAAGATGCGGGATTGACATGGAAGCTTTTCACAACTGGTGAAAGCGGATTTCCTGTAGGGGAAGGCGTTGGGAGAATTGGTTTAGCGGTGTATGATGATGATAACGTGTATGCCATTTTGGATAACCAATTCAAAAGACCGTTGCAGTCCAAAAAAAGCAATTCGTTACCGATTGCATTTTCTGTTCCGGGAGACGAATTCCTGAAATTGCCCAATAAAAGTTTGAATTCTATTTTAAAGAATTACGGTTTAACCGAAAAATACAGAGCTGAAAACATCAAGCATTGGGTTCAAAACGGGTATTTGCAACCTAATGAAGCTGCCAAAGTAGTTTTGGATGCGATAAATAGTTTAGCTGAAACAGAAGTTATCGGAGCTGAAGTTTACAAATCAAGTAACGGAGGAAAAAACTGGACGAAGACCCACCAGGATTTTATTGATGATTTCTTTTATTCGTACGGCTATTATTTCAGTGTTATATCTGTTGATCCAAACGATGTCAATAAAATTTATTTATCGGGCGTACCCATTATAAAATCAAATGATGGCGGAAAAACATTCACCTCCATAAGCGAAGAGAATGTTCATGCAGATCATCACGTAGTTTGGCTGAACCCAAATAAATCCGGGCATTTAATTAATGGAAATGACGGCGGTTTGAACATTTCATATGATGATGGAGCACATTGGGTAAAAAGTAATTCGCATTCCGTAAGTCAGTTTTATGCAGTGAATGTAGATGAGCAGGAACCGTATAATATCTATGGCGGCATGCAGGATAATGGTGTTTGGGTTGGACCAAGTACTTACAAATATTCCTCAGAATGGTACCAAACCGGAAAATATCCTTATGAAAATTTGATGGGTGGTGACGGTATGCAAACTCAAATCGACAAAAGAAATCCTAATATTGTTTTTACTGGTTTTCAATTTGGGAATTATTATAGAATTGATCGTGCGAATAACAAACGAGAGTATGTATCGCCAAAGCCAAAAAAGGATGAAAAACCATTCCGATTCAATTGGCAGACGCCTATCTTATTGTCTTCGCACAACCAAGATATTTTATATATGGGGTCTAATTTCTTGCATCGTTCTATGAATCAAGGGCAAACTTGGACGGCTATTTCACCTGATTTGACGCAAGGAGTTAAAGAAGGAAATGTAGCTTTTGGAACTATCGCTGCTATCAGCGAAAGCGCTTTGCAGTTTGGTTTACTCTATACAGGAAGTGATGATGGATTAATTCATGTTTCGAAAGACGGTGGTGCGACTTGGAACAAAATTTCGGGGAATTTGCCTCAAAACAGATGGGTTTCCAGAGTCGTGGCTTCGGCCCACAAGAAAGAAAGAGTGTATGCAACTTTAAACGGATATCGAAATGATGATTTCACAAGTTATGTATATGTGTCAGATGATTTTGGGCAAACCTGGAAAAACATCGCCAATAATTTGCCTGTAAGTCCAGTGAATGTAATTGTGGAGGATAATGTCAACGAGAATGTTTTGTACGTGGGAACGGATAACGGATTGTATGTTTCGTTAAACAAAGGAACGAGCTGGGATGATTTTTCTAGCGGAATTCCAAACGTTGCCGTTCATGATGTAGTGATTCAAAAGAAAGCAAAAGATTTAGTGGTGGGAACTCACGGTCGTTCAGTGTACAAAGTTAATTTGGAACAAGTGCAACAATTGAGTGATAAAGTCATAGCGGAAAATCTTCATGTTTTTGAGCTTAAAAAGATAAAAAAATCAAGAGAATGGGGCAACAGTTGGAGTTCTTGGGCTAAGGCTTCAGAACCAAAAGCAGAGGTTTGGTTTTATTCGAATGAAAATGCAGAAGTGCTTTTGCAAATTGAAAATAGCTTGAAAGAAGTGGTTTATTCTCAGAAAGTGAAAGCCGTAAAAGGATTGAACAAACATATTTATGATCTTTCCATAACGAAAGCAACTGCCGATAATTGGAAAAATAAAGACAAAAAACTAAAATTGGAACAAGCTAAAAACGGTAAATATTACCTTCCAATTTCAGTGAATAAAATTAGCATTCAAAAAGGAAGTGAGAAAGTCGTTACTGATCTTGAAATTATTGAATCAAAATAAACAGTCCTATTGTTTTAAAAAAAAAACACGATTCCATCTGAAATCGTGTTTTTTTTATGGCTGCTACTTTGTTTAAAACTGTGCTACTTCTGTAGAATCTTTCATGGCAGTGGTAGAAGATTTTCCAATTGTCACAGTATTTTGTACCGCATCAAAATAAGAAGTTCCTACAAAACCTTGATGTTTTACCGCTTTGAAACCGTGTTTTTGTAGAGCAAATTCTCTTTCTTGTAATTCAGAATATCCGGCCATTCCTCTTTCTTTGTAGGCTTTAGACAATTCGAACATACTGGTATTTAACGCGTGGAATCCCGCTAATGTGATGAACTGGAATTTGTATCCCATTGCCGCAAGATCTTCTCTGAATGTTTCCATTTCGGCAACTGATAATTTTGCAGCCCAGTTGAAAGAAGGCGAGCAGTTGTAAGCCAACATTTTTCCAGGGAATTTTGCGTGAATTCCTTCGGCAAATTTTCTTGCGTAATCAAGATCCGGATTGCTGGTTTCCATCCAAATTAAATCAGCATAAGGCGCATAACTCAATCCTCTGTCAATTCCTTGTTCTACACCACAATTTACATAGAAAAAGCCTTCTCCAGTTTTTTCACCTGTGATGAATTTAGCGTCTCTAGGGTCAATATCGCTAGTTAATAAGTTGGCTGCGTCAGCATCTGTACGGGCAACAACAATTGTTGGCGTTCCCATTACGTCAGCTGCTAAACGTGCTGCAATTAATTTATTGATGGCTTCTTGCGTAGGAACCAATACTTTCCCTCCTAAGTGCCCACATTTTTTTGCAGAACTCAATTGATCTTCAAAGTGAACTCCGGCAGCTCCCGCTTCAATCATCGATTTCATTAATTCGAAAGCATTAAGGTTTCCTCCAAAACCAGCTTCGGCATCAGCAACAATAGGAACTAGATATTCTTTTTTGTCTGCAGTTCCGTTAACGACTTGTATTTGATCCGCTCTCAAAAGGGCGTTGTTGATTCGTTTTACTACCAATGGAACACTGTTGGCAGGATATAAAGATTGGTCAGGATACATTTCGCCGGCTACATTTGCATCAGCAGCTACCTGCCATCCGCTCAAATAAATAGCGTCCAATCCCGCTTCTACTTCTTGAATGGCTTGATTTCCGGTAAGCGCGCCAAGTCCGGCTACAAAATCCTGAGAATTTAGCTTATTCCATAAAGTATTCGCCCCAATTCTGGCTACACTATGCTCTATTTGATAAGAACCTTGCAATTTTACCACTTCTTCAGCGGTGTATGGTCGCTCAATGCCATTCCATCTTGGGTTCGTAATCCAGTCGGTAACTAATTCTTGAATTCTTGTTTCTGTAGTTTTCATTTTTTTTTTTGGTTGTTTGTTAATAGGGATTGTAATTAATTTTTTAAATGTATTTGTATCCGGGAATTGTCAAAAATTCGATAAAATTGTCATTCACTACCAGAATGTCTAATAATTGTTCGGCCAATCTGTATTTTTGTTTTTCATGATTTTCATCTCCAACGAGCTTTCTTATTTTTTCAAATTCTTCCATGGCTAGTCGGTGATAGTATTTTTCATTCAATACTTTTTGATTGTCTAAAACCACTTCGTTTTGTAGCCATTGCCACAATTGTGATCTCGAAATCTCAGCAGTAGCGGCATCTTCCATTAAATTATGTAAGGCTGCGGCACCTTGTCCGTTGAGCCATGAAGCGATATATAAAACCGAAATACTGATGTTTTTTCGAACACCTTCTTCTGTAATGGTTCCTTTTGGAGTTTCCAGTAAATCGCTTTCGGTAACGTGTACATCTTCTCTTTTTACATGAATTTGGTTTTTAGTTGGCATGTATTTATCGAATACCGTCATGGCTAGCGAAACCAAATCCGGATGTGCGACCCAAGTTCCGTCATGACCATTTTTTACTTCCCGCTCTTTGTCGACAATTACTTTGTCGAAAGCTACTTTATTAGCCTCTTCGTTGTTTTTTATCGGAATTTGTGCCGCCATTCCGCCAATTGCGTGAATATTTCGTTTGTGACACCTTTGAATCACCAATTGGGAATATGCACTCATAAATGGCGAAGTCATCGTCACTTGATCTCTGTTTGGAACAATGAAAGATGGGTTTTTTCTTAGTTTTTTGATGTACGAAAAAATATAATCCCATCGCCCGCAATTAAGACCTACAATATGGTCTTTTAATTCAAAAATGATTTCGTCCAATTGAAAACTGGCAGTTATCGTTTCGATTAAAACTGTGGCTTTGAATGTTCCGTTTTTTACGCCTAAATATTCCTGTGTAAATTCGAAAACTTCATTCCACCATCTTGCTTCCAGATAGTGTTCTAGTTTTGGAATATAAAAATACGGCGCCGTTCCATCCTCAATAAGTTGCTTGTGATTGTGAAAAGCATATAATCCAAAGTCGATTAGTGATCCCGAAGTTTGTTCTCCATCAATCAAAATATTTTTCTCAGGTAAATGCAGTCCTCTTGGGCGAACTAGCAACACGGCAGTTTTGTCGCTCAGACTGTATTTTTTATTTTTCACAGTGTCTTCAAGAGTGATAGTTTTATTTACCGCGTCTTTCAGGTTTTGTTGACCTGTCATTAAGTTGCTCCAAGTAGGAGAAGTACTGTCTTCAAAATCAGCCATGAACGTTTTTGCTCCCGAATTCAATGCATTGATGACCATTTTTCTGTCGACAGGACCCGTTATTTCGACTCTTCGATCTAATAAATCCTCGGGTGTTTTTGCCGCTTTCCAATTACTTTCTCGGATGCTTTTTGTTTCAGCAGGAAAAGTAGGGAAGGCACCTTGATCAAATAAAACTTGTTGCTTTTTTCGTTCTTCTAAAAGCACTAGTCTTTTTTCGTTGAAATTTTCATGAAGTAAAGACAAAAAAGTCATTGCTTCATCAGTTAAGATTTCCGGGTACTGCTCGGTAGTTTCTTCTGAAAAATTTAACAAATTTTTCGAATATACTTCTTTAAAATCCATTTTTAAATATATTTAATTTGACAATACTAAATTTTTGTTGATTATTTCTAATTGTTCAACACTGCAATAGTACAAAAAGTTTTTTACAAAACAAGCGAACGTACGCTAAAAATTAAAAATATTTTTTTTGGCGTAAATATTTTTTAGCTTATCTTTGAAATATGAATATAGAAAAGGATTATATCAAGTTGATTTTTGGGCTTAAACTCAAGCAGGCGCGCACCAATAAGAAGTTGTCTTTATTTGGTTTGGCTAAAATTACAGATCTTTCAAAATCGTATTTGAATGAAATTGAAAAAGGAAAAAAATATCCTAAAACAGATAAAATTATCCTGCTTTCAGAGAAATTAGAAATTTCTTATGACAGCATGGTTTCGTTAAAACTGGATAATAATTTGGCGCCTATTGGAGAAATTCTAAAATCAGGTATTCTGAAAGAGATTCCTTTAGAGATTTTCGGGATTCAAGAAAATGACCTTATCGATATTATTGCTAATGCTCCTGCAAAAGTCAATGCGTTTATAAGTACGATTATTGAGATTGCACAACATTATAATTTGACAAGAGAAAGTTTCTTTTTGGCTTCGTTGCGTTCGTACCAAGAAGCGCATACGAATTATTTTGAAGATTTAGAGCAGAAGGTATTGCAGTTTTCCAAAGCGTTCCATGTAAATATTGACACCAAAATTTCTATCGAAGAATTAATGGCTATATTGATTGAGGAATATGGGTATACCATCAAAGAACTTATTTTTTCTGAACAAGAACAATTGGGGGATTTGAGGTCGATTTTTGTTCCAAAAAGCAAGACTTTGTTACTTTCATTAGATATTGACGAGCCTCAGAAAGCGTTTATTCTGGCCAAAGAAATTGCGTATAATTACCTTGAGATTACCGAAAGGTTGTATACGTTCAGTTGGATTAAGTTTGATAATTTTGATCAGGTTCTGAATAACTTTTATGCTTCGTATTTTGCTGGAGCATTGCTTATTCCAAGACAAAAATTGATAGACGAGCTGAATTTATTTTTGTCAAAAACAGATCCAAAACCTCAGGAGATGATTGCTTTGATGAGTGGGTTTAATGTTTCTCCGGAATCGTTTTACCAAAGGTTGACTAATATTTTACCAAAAGATTTTCAGCTGAAAAACCTCTTTTTTCTACGATTGTCCCATCAAATAGGAACGGATACGTATCAAATAAAAAAAGAATTACACATCACCAATCAGCAGGAGCCACACGCTAATGAAATGAATGAGCATTACTGCCGAAGATGGGTTTCTATACGCACGATTGAGGAATCTTTGAAGCAAAAGAAAAGCCATTTTTTTGATGCGCAAATCTCCAGTTATGAAAACAGCAAAAATGAATATCTTGTTTTTTCATCAGCAACACCGGATCCGTTTAAGGTAGATTGCATCCGTAGTATTTCGGTAGGGATATTGATAACACCTGGAATGAAGAAAAAATTTAAGTTTATTGAAAATGATTCGATTAAAAAACAGATTGTCGGGGTTACCTGTGAAACCTGTGCTGTTAAAAATTGTTTAGAAAGAGCTTCGCCGCCAATACAATTAGAGCAAAAAATGCGCCATGAAAACACCGATTTAATCGTGCAGCAATACATGACAAAATTTAGTTAGCGTAATACTGTCTTTAAATAAAAAAAGCACCGAAAGTTCAAGTATGAATTCACGGTGCTTTTTTGTGGAAGTATAAAATTAATCAACCCATTTGTAATAACGAGCACCTATTAAATTAGGAATTTCGTTTTCAATTCGGTCTAAAGCCCATTCGTTTTTTGGAGTTTGAATGCTGGTTTTTTGTTCCTTTTTATGTAGTTTATTGTAGGTGTCAAAATCAATTTTGAAACTTTCTTCTATTGTTTCAAAAAGGTTTACGCCAGCAATTGCTAATTTCCATTCCGGTTGAATTGTTCCTTCAAAAACTTTCGATTTTGAACCGCTTCCGTAAGCTAGAAAACCAAATTTACTGTCACTTATTTCTTTTTCGGTATCATAAAAATGGGCCAAAGTAGATAGTAATCCCATGAAAATAGAGCCAGTGTACAAGTTTCCAATTAGAGAAGAGGCGATTTCGGCAGGCATTAATTTTTCGTTTATGAATTCTTTATAGGCTTCTGATTTGCTGATTTCTTTCAATTTATTTTGGTATTCCGAAGCCTCTTCGTCGCCGGAAATAATCGTATTGGAAGCGTCTAAAGCATAAATTTCAGACAACATTCGGCGTCCCTGAAAAGCATAAGGCAAATGCATGACGATACTTTTCCAGGAATCGTAAACGGTTTCGGTAGTGTTTTTTAATTTTTTGAATGAAAAATACGCATCTCTAGTTCGATCCATATAACATTGATTTGAATATTGACCGTCAAAAACCGGTTGGTCTTTGTGAATTTCAACTTCATTTTCTAAATTTTCAAACCACGGTTCATTAGTTGGATTTCCTGTAATTGCTGTTTTCGAAATCGTTCGGTACGGTTTGAAGAAGTCAAAAACTCCTTTTGTGCTCGTTGCCCAATTATTTTCGAAAGCAATAATTCTTGGGGTTGAAGTAATCAACATTGCTAAAGCGCCTGCGCCTTGCGTATATTCTCCGGTAGAATTTAAATCGTATTTTGCAAAATCAGTAGTGACAACAATTGCTTTTTTGGTTGGATTCAGTTTTACAAAATCAATACAGTTTTGCATGGCATCAACTCCGCCAATACAAGCAAAAGTAAAATCAACCACATCACATTCTGATAAAGTGTTTGCTCCAAATTTCTGCTCCATTAATGCAATCAAAAACGAGCTGATTGGCTTTGAGCTGTCAATGGCACTTTCGGTTCCTACATAAATTCGGGCGATTTCGTTGAGGTTGATGTTGTTGTCTAAAATTAATTTTGTCAATGCATTGGCACCAAAAACAACTGTGTCTTGATGTGTGTCCGGCAATGTCATTTTGATTAAACCCAGTCCTTTTTCCAGTTTTTCGGGTTCGATATTTCTGGCTTTTGCCAAAGTATTTATTGGTAAATGTATTTTTGCAACATCAAAAGAGATGGCGTCAATTCCTGTTTTCATTCTTCAATTTTTAACGTGTAAAGTTAAAAACGCATTGTCTCGATACAATTATTTTAAGGATATAAAATGATGGTACTTGGTGTTTTTATTGATTTAGAAATAAAGAACAATAAAAATTATTGAATTAGTAATTTTGGGCTGTTTAGAGGTTGGTATTTAGTCAATTTCGTGGCGTATTATTTAAGATTTTTTTCTTTTTTGTTTAACCGTTTTTCTGGCTGTTTTTGGATTTATGTTTGATATTTAAGGATTTCTTGATATTTTGTGTAAAACACTTTAAAATCATTATAAATAACAGCGAAAAGGTTGTAGTTACTGTCTAATTGCTCTATTTTTGTATAATTTTTTAAAACAAATTATATAAATCTTATGGCAAAATCTGCATTATTGAAATCGTCAATAGCAAAAAAAGTAGCTATGGCACTTTCAGGACTTTTTTTGATGTTGTTTCTAGCACAGCATTTTTTTATCAATATGACATCGGTGTTTAGTGAAAACACATTCAACTCGATTTCTCATTTTATGGGAAATAATCCATTAGTTCAGTTCGTAATTCAACCTATATTGATTGTTGGGGTAGTTTTTCACTTCATCATGGGTATTGTTTTGGATTTTAAAAACCGTGCAGCAAGACCAATTGCTTATGCAAAGAACAACGGCGCTGCTAACTCATCTTGGGCTTCTAGGAACATGATTATAACTGGCCTAGTGGTTCTTGCTTTTATTATACTGCATTTTTATGATTTCTGGGTTCCAGAAATGGTGTATAAATATGTAGAAGTTAATTCGCTTGACGAAACTAGATATTTTCATGAAATGACTGCTAAATTTGAAAGTCCGGTTCGTACTGGTTTATACTGTTTGTCATTTGTATTATTGGCATTGCACTTGTGGCACGGATTCAGTTCTTCTTTTCAATCTGTTGGAGCAAGAAGAGTTTCTTTGGGAACTCAAAAATTCGGTTACGCGTTTGCAATTATAATTCCTTTTGGATTTATTTTTATTGCATTATTTCATCATTTCAATCATTAATATTCAATTATAATGGCATTAGACTCAAAAATACCAGAAGGTTCGATTTCGGACAAATGGACAAATTATAAAGATCATATTAATTTAGTGAATCCTGCAAACAAGCGTAACTTAGATGTTATTATTGTTGGTACAGGTTTAGCTGGAGGTTCTGCTGCTGCAACATTGGCAGAATTAGGGTATAACGTAAAAGCATTTTGTTTTCAAGATTCGCCACGTCGTGCGCACTCCATTGCGGCACAAGGAGGAATTAACGCGGCAAAAAATTATCAAGGAGACGGGGATTCCACTTTCCGTTTGTTTTATGATACTGTAAAAGGTGGCGATTATCGTGCTCGTGAAGCAAACGTACATCGTTTGGCTGAAGTTTCCGGGAATATTATTGACCAATGTGTGGCACAAGGTGTTCCATTGGCTCGTGAATATGGCGGATTGTTAGATAACCGTTCTTTTGGTGGAACATTGGTTTCTAGAACTTTTTACGCAAAAGGACAAACAGGACAACAACTATTATTAGGTGCTTATTCAGCAATGAATCGCCAGATAGGTCGTGGAAAAATAAAAATGCACAACCGTCACGAAATGCTGGATTTAGTAATCGTAAACGGAAAAGCAAGAGGAATTATCGCTCGTAACTTAGTTACTGGAGAAATAGAAAGACATTCAGCTCATGCTGTTGTTATTGCTTCTGGTGGTTACGGAAATGTATTTTTCCTTTCTACAAATGCAATGGGAAGTAATGCTACTGCAGCTTGGAAAATCCACAAAAAAGGAGCTTTCTTCGCAAATCCTTGTTACACACAAATTCACCCAACTTGTATTCCAGTTTCTGGAGATCACCAATCGAAATTGACATTAATGTCAGAGTCGTTGCGTAACGATGGTCGTATTTGGGTTCCTGCAAAATTAGAAGATGCAAAAGCGATTCGTGAAGGAAAAAAGAAACCAACGGATTTGTCTGAAGCAGAAAGAGATTATTATTTAGAAAGAAGATATCCAGCTTTTGGAAATTTAGTACCTAGAGATATTGCTTCTCGTGCTGCTAAAGAAAGATGTGATGCAGGTTTTGGAGTAAATAAAACAGGAGAAGCTGTTTATTTAGATTTCGCTGCAGCTATCCAAAGATATGGAGTTGACCAAGCAAGAATCAAACATTTAGACGAAAAAGACACTGCTCTAGTTATTAAATTAGGAACAGAAGTTGTTGCCAATAAATACGGTAACTTGTTTCAGATGTATGAAAAAATCGTTGATGAAAATCCATATTCAACTCCAATGATGATTTACCCTGCGGTACATTATACTATGGGTGGAACTTGGGTTGATTATAACTTACAAACTACCATTCCGGGATGTTTCTCTATTGGAGAATCTAATTTCTCTGATCACGGAGCAAACAGACTTGGAGCTTCTGCTTTGATGCAAGGTTTAGCTGATGGATATTTTGTATTGCCATATACTATTGGAGATTATTTATCACCAGATATTAAAATGGGTGCTATATCTACAGATTTACCTGAATTTGTTGCTGCTGAAAAAGCGGTGAAAGATCAAATCGAAAGATTCATGAACAATAAAGGAACACATTCTGTTGATTATTTCCATAAGAAATTAGGGAAAATCATGTGGGACAAAGTGGGTATGGCTCGTAATGCTAAAGGATTAAATGAAGCAATTGTTGAGATTGCCGCTTTACGCGAAGAGTTCTACAAAGAGGTAAAAGTTCCTGGTGACGCTAATGGTTTTAACCAAGAATTGGAAAAAGCGACTCGTGTTGCCGATTTCCTTGAATTGGGAGAATTATTCGCTAAAGATGCTTTACATCGTAATGAATCTTGTGGAGGACATTTCCGTGAAGAATACCAAACTGAAGAAGGTGAAGCGCAACGTGACGATGAGAATTTCGCTTACGTAGCAGCATGGGAATACACTGGGAAACCAAGTGAAGCTGTTTTACACAAAGAACCGTTGGTATTTGACAACGTGAAATTAGTTCAAAGAAGTTATAAATAGAATTTAGTCAAAAGTTAAAAGTCAAAAGTCTTAAAGTAAAGGGCTTTCGACCTTAGACTTTCAGACTTTAAAACTAAAAAAATATGAAACTTACATTAAAAATATGGCGTCAGAAAAATGCCGCTGCAGAAGGAAAAATAGTTGAATATCCGATAGATCATATTGAACCGGACATGTCGTTTCTTGAAATGCTTGACATTTTGAATGACGAACTAATCATGAAAGGGGATGAACCAGTTGCATTTGATCACGATTGTCGCGAAGGAATTTGCGGAATGTGTTCTTTGTACATCAATGGGGAAGCTCACGGACCGGATAGAGGTGTTACCACTTGTCAATTGCACATGAGAATGTTCAAGGATGGCGATACTATTTTTATCGAGCCATTCAGAGCAAAAGCATTTCCTGTAATTAAAGATTTAGTTGTAGACAGAAGTTCTTTTGACAGAATTCAACATGCCGGAGGATTTATATCTGTAAACACATCAGGAAATACAATTGATGCAAATACAATTCCTGTGAACAAGAAAGATGCTGATGATGCATTTGATGCTGCTGCTTGTATTGGTTGCGGAGCTTGTGTTGCTACTTGTAAAAACTCATCGGCAATGTTATTTGTTGCTGCTAAAGTATCTCAATATGCTTTGTTGCCACAAGGAAGAATTGAAGCTACTGACAGGGTTTTAAACATGGTGAGCCAAATGGATGCCGAAGGTTTTGGTAACTGTACTAATACTGGAGCTTGTGAAGTAGAATGTCCAAAAGGAATTTCTCTTGAAAATATTGCTCGAATGAACAGAGAGTATATGTCTGCAAGTTTGAAAGGATAAAAACTCAAAGCATACAATTAAAAAACGCATTCAATGTCAAAGTTGAATGCGTTTTTTTTATATAACTAAATGTTAGATTTAAGAATTAGTTTAGTCTTTCCATCCCCAAGGTGCGGAAGGTGTTGGAACTACTTTTGTAATGTCAAATTTAACGGTAAACAATCGGTCTGAACCGATGCGTCTTAGGTTATAGGTAAAAGAAGTTTCGTCTAAAGTAATCCACCAAACATTGGCGGAAGCATTTGGAATTAAATCACATGTTTGTTGATCTGCCGGAAAAAACTGAAGCGTCGATAAACCAGAATTAGAGGTTGTTCCGCCGTATTGTGTCACCTTGTCTTCAGAACCGTCTTCGTGGCGGTGGTCGTGTTTCAATTGAATACGGTCATTTTTATAGGTTAACACCCAAGTTCTCGATTTGTCATCTCCTACAAAAAATGGAATTCGAATCGTGTTCTCATCGCAATTGCGAACGTGCATCACTAGCTTTTTATCTCGAAAAGTATCATTGGCAGCGCCTTCTTTTACTTCTCCTTCAAATGATTTTCCGCATTGTTTTTGTAAGTTTTCCCAAAATTGTTTAGCACCTGATTTTTCTTGACCAAAAATCAAAATAGAGCATAACAGTGTGCATACAAGAAGTATCTTTTTCATAAAGTTGTTTTTTGCTAATATAATAAACTTATGGTATTGTGATATTTCTTATTTTTATAAAAAATAAAACAATGCAAGTCATCCTTATTCAAGCTCCTTTAATTTGGGAAAACCCAAAGTCAAATCGTGATTATTTCGAAGCAAAAATCAATTTAATTACAGAAAATGTTGATTTAATTGTATTGCCGGAAATGTTTACGAGCGGTTTTACAATGAGCCCTGAGAATGTCGCTGAAACAATGCAAGGCGAAACAATAACTTGGCTTAAAGCGTTGGCAAAAGCCAGGAACTGTGCCATTACGGGAAGTTTAGTTATAAAGGAAAATGAAAATTTTTACAATCGATTAGTATTTGTATTTCCTTCCGGAGAAATTCAGTTTTATGATAAAAGGCATTTATTTACTTTGGCTGGAGAAGACAAAGTCTATACAAGTGGCAATCAAAAAATAGTTGTAGACTATTTGGGTTGGAAAATTTGTCCGTTGATTTGTTATGATTTGCGATTTCCGGCTTTTTCCAGAAATTCAGAGGATTATGACTTATTGATTTATGTGGCAAGTTGGCCAAAAATCAGAACAAATGCTTGGGATGTTTTGTTGAAAGCCAGAGCGATAGAAAACATGAGTTATGCAATTGGTGTCAATAGAATAGGAACTGATTCGAATGGTTACGAATACATTGGTCACTCACAAGCAGTCGATTTTCTTGGGAATTATGTCTTGGACCCAGAAGAATCTGAAGGCTCTTTTTTAGTAGTATTAGACAAAGAAAAAATGCTGGAAACCAGACAAAAATTAGGTTTTTTGAACGACAGAGATTCTTTTGAAATAAAAAATATTTAGCCCTAGTTTTTTTTATCGGTTTTCTTTTTAGGTTCGGGAGTGTAAGGAATACTCAAGTCAAAAACTTGATTTACATCCCAATTGGCTCGAACATCGATTTCCTTGGAAAAATAGATCACTTCTTCTGCTTGGCGTTTTTCTAAATAGTTACCGGAATCCCATTCCTTGTTTTTATTAGTGTCATAAATAGCACGTAATGTATAAAGCGCAGGTTCGATTAAATTAAATTCTACTGTGGTGTTTTTTTCAGTGTATTCAGTCGCTAAAACATCACCTTTTATATTTGTCAGTTCTATAATGACAGGAAATTCTTTTATGTTTTCTAATACAACGGTGAGATTCCCGTAGTCAGAGGTATTTCCCGTGTTTAGTTTATGAGTCAAGGTATCATTCGATTTTTCGAAAAAATCAGTTAACGCTCCAGGCAAAATTTCAAAAGTGTAATTTTCTGAGGGTTCCTTTTTAAAGTCAAAATACAATTTCTGATTGAATTCGTCGTATTCAGTGGTAAAAGGCACTGCGGTTTTTGCATTGTTGATTAAATTTATTTTAGAATTCTCAATGCGGATTAATGGAGTTGAGCTTTCTAATGTAAAACGCTCACGCAATTTTAAGTTGCCGGTTTGTAAGGCAGAGATGCTTAAGGTGTCCTTTTTTTGGTCTTTTATTTTAAAGGTGAAATTGGTTTCGTATTTGTCTTTGGCTACAGCCAAAGTAAGCGAATCTACTTTGATAGGTTTATACCAGACTTGAAGAGAATCCTTTTTAGGGAATTTAGTAATGATATTGGACAGGACTTCAGTATTGTTTTTCAAAATTAACTTTGGTAGGGCGGCAGCTGAATTGACAACGCCTTCGTACCCCATGAACAATCTGTTTCCAGATGCTTGAGTTGGTTTGAACGTTTTAAAAGGGAGCGTTTCCTTGAATAATTCCAACTCGTAAAGGGTGTCGTTTGGAATAGTAATAAATTCTTTACTGAATCCTATTTTATCCGTTTTTGGATTGTATTTATTATTGCTGTTGTAATCTTTCATGGCTACAAGAAGATACTTTCCGGCTTTTAAATTCTCAAAGCGAAAAGTCTTCAGACTATCTAATGTGTTAGTCACATATCTTGGATTCTCATTATAGACTACCGAATCCTTAAAAGTGTCATTCACGTCATACAGCATAACCGAAACGAATGACTCTACTTCTTTGTCATAAGCGCTTTTTACAGTTCCGCCAAGGCTTAAAGAATCAATATAATCGCCAGTTGAAAACACATATTTGAATTGATTTAACGGATTTCCTTCGTTATTGTCAGCGATACTTTGGCCAAAATTAAAGCTGTAAGTAGTATTAGGTTGTAATGTATCTTTGATTTTTATTGTAATCGTTTTGCTTGGAGTAGTAGGCAGAATTGATGGTTCGTATTTCATTGGTGGTGAAACAATCAATTGCTTGTTAAGGTTTTTGAGTTTAATGTTCTCGTCAAAAACTAGTTTGATCTCGTTTCCTTTGAAATTTTTACTGAAATTTTCCGGGAAACTTACTTTTAAAACAGGTGCAATGGTATCTTTCAAACCGCCAGTGATGGAGCCTCTTTTTGCACATCCAACAATAATTAAGAGCAATAGAAAGAAGGTGTATTTTAAATTGTTTTTCAACATATCAAATCATAATTAGAATCTACAAAATAACAATTATAATTCATGCAATCGAAATTTTTTATAGAATTATTATGAGCGATTTAATTCAGCTTACTTTTTAGAATGCTGCCCTTTTTTTGTTTTTAATGTTTAAATTTACGTCAAACAAATTGTATCGCGTTTAGTGTACTGCTTGAATTTAAAACCAATGTTGAATTGATAGTATAAACAATGAGAAAAATAGAACATATAGGGATTGCGGTCAAAGATTTAGAAGTGTCGAATTTAGTTTTCGAAAAACTCTTTGGCGCTCCGGCTTATAAATTTGAAGATGTAGAAACCGAAGGAGTGACAACTTCTTTTTTTATGAATGGACCCAATAAAATTGAACTCCTAGCGGCTACCAATCCAGAAAGTCCTATTGCTAAGTTCATAGAAAAAAAGGGAGAAGGGATTCATCATATTGCTTTTGATGTTGAAGATATTGTTTCAGAAATAGCGCGTTTGAAAAAAGAAGGGTTTGTTGTCTTGAATGAAATCCCAAAAAAAGGAGCTGATAATAAGATAGTTGCGTTTTTACATCCAAAAAGCACTAATGGTGTTTTGATTGAATTGTGCCAGGAAATAAAATAATTTTAGTACAGATAATTGGGTAGTATTCTAATATTCAGTTGGTTTCTGTTTGAAAAAAGCTAATAATTGAACTATATTAAAATCTAAGTCAAAAATATTTGGAGCAAATGAAAAATAGTGGTAATATTGCACACTCTTAACCGGTCCTATAGCTCAGCTGGTTAGAGCACCTGACTCATAATCAGGTGGTCCCTGGTTCGAGCCCAGGTGGGACCACAAAACCCTCTAAGACAAATGTTTTAGAGGGTTTTCTTTTTTTACTAAAAACCAAAATGGACTAAAACACGTATCTTTGTATACTGAGAATAAGTACTTTCTGTTTAATGGTTTAATAGATTTTTTTATTTCAGTAAATTTACTATTTTTGAAGCCGATGAAGATTGAGTCAAATAAATTTTATTTTTTAATCATTTTCCTTTTTGGGATTATGAATGTTTTTGCAGGTCCTGGAGGTTCTGGTCCTCCTGCGCCTACGGCTAAAAAACCACCGCCACCACCTGGATTGTCTATTGATGAAAATAGTGTTATAATAATGATAATTGCCTTGTTATTTGGGATTTATATCATTTACAACAATATGTTAAAAACAAAAACCCCAATTTAAATTGGGGTTTTTGTTTTTTGTATTTAAAAGGTGTTATTTGTTAGCGTATAATCGAGAAACGTATTTGCCAATCACATCAAATTCAAGGTTTATTTTTGTGCCAACTTCAAAGTTTTTGAAATTGGTATGCTCATGTGTATAAGGGATTATGGCTACGCTAAACTGATTTTTTTTAGAATTCACCACGGTTAAGCTTACGCCATTTACGGTAATTGAACCTTTTTCGATAGTGATGTTGCTTAGTTTTTCATCGTATTCAAAGGTGTAAAGCCAGCTTCCATCTGTTTGTTCAGCTGTGATGCAGGCTCCTGTTTGGTCTACGTGTCCTTGTACGATGTGTCCGTCAAGTCTGTCGCCAAGTTTCATCGCTCTTTCTAAGTTAACGGTGTCTCCAACTTTCCAATCGGCTAAATTTGTTTTTTTTATCGTTTCATCTATGGCGGTCACGGTATAAAAAGTATCATTGATAGCAACAACAGTAAGGCAGATTCCGTTATGGGCAACACTTTGATCAATTTGCAGTTCGCTGGTAATCGATGAATTCATCGTTATATGAACATTGCTGTTCTCTTTTTTTATTTCTTGGATGGTGCCAAGGGTTTCTATGATTCCTGTAAACATTTCTTGTTTTATTTTACTAAATTTGCACTTCAAAATTAGCAATAAATAACGTTAGGTCATGATGAAAAAAGCAGAAAATATAATCGTTGGGATTTCTATAGGAGATTTAAACGGTATTGGAAGCGAAGTTGTTTTAAAAACATTCGAGGATTCTCGCATGTTAGAGTTGTGTACTCCTGTTATCTTTGCTAATGTTAAGTTGTTGTCTTTTGTAAAGAAAAGCTTTCAATCGGCTTCTTTATTACATGGAATTGATAAACTGGATCAAATTGTTCCGGGAAAGATTAATGTTCTCAATCTTTGGAGAGAAGGAGTTGATTTGAATCTAGGGGTAAATGATCCTAAGGCAGGTGAATATGCTATAAAATCATTTGTTGCGGCTACCAAAGCTTTGAAAGATGGTCTTGTGGATGTATTGGTTACTGCGCCTATAAATAAGTATAATATTCAATCAGAGGATTTTAAATTTCCTGGACATACGGATTATTTAGATCAAGAACTGGAAGGAAATGCACTTATGTTGATGGTTCAGGATAATTTGAGAGTAGGGCTTTTGACGGATCATATTCCGTTAAGTGAAGTGGCTTCTCATCTTACGGAGGAATTGATTAAAAGAAAAATCGAAACGGTTAAGCAATCATTGATACAGGATTTTAGTATTAATAAGCCAAAAATAGCTGTTTTGGGATTGAATCCGCATTGTGGTGATGGAGGAGTTATTGGTACTGAGGATGATTTGATTATAAAGCCAACATTAAAAAAAATATTTGACAAGGGAACCTTGGTTTTTGGACCTTTCGCAGCTGATGGTTTTTTTGGAAGTAATCAATATGAGAAGTATGATGCTATTATTGCAGCGTATCACGATCAGGGGTTGATTCCTTTCAAAACGTTGTCTTTTGGGAATGGAGTGAATTATACTGCAGGTTTGAATAAAATAAGAACCTCGCCAGATCACGGTACGGCTTATGATATTGCGGGAAAAGGAGTGGCTGATTTTAACTCATTCAAAGAGGCTGTGTATCTGGCAATTGATATTTATCATTCGAGAAATCAATATGCCGAAATCAGTGTGAAGCCATTGAAAACAAAAGAAAAACAGTTGTGAACAAAAAAAAGTGAATAACATTATTAGATTTGCAATAATTTTATATCTTTGCACTCCCGAAGTTTAGGGTCAAAATGTTGTTGAAATGAAGAAGACAAAAGAATTTTTAATACCTTTTATAGGATTAAAGCTAGGAAAACATCATTTTGAGTATCAAATAAATAATTCGTTCTTTGAAATCTTTGATTATAATGAATATCAAGATTCAAATATCAAAGTAAATGTAGTTTTAGAGAAAAAAAGTACGCTGTTAGAATTAAGTTTTAAGCATAAAGGGCTAGTAAATGTGCCTTGTGATTTGACAAGCGAAGATTTTGACTTGCCAATTAAAGGCAAAATGAATTTAATTGTTCGTTTTGGTGAGGAATATAATAATGACAATGAAGAATTGTTGATTTTACCTCATGGGGAGTTTGAAATAGATATTGCACAATATATCTATGAAATGATAGTATTGTCAGTGCCTCTAAGACGAGTTCATCCAGGTGTTAAAGATGGAAGTTTAAAAACGGAAGCTTTGACTAAACTTAATGAACTGATAGTAAAAGAAGTAAAAAAAGAGAATAAACAAGAAGAAAATATTGACCCGCGTTGGGACAAATTAAAGCAACTATTAACGGATAAATAATATAGTAAAATGGCGCATCCTAAGAGAAAAATCTCCAAAACAAGAAGAGATAAAAGAAGAACACATTACAAAGCTACTGTAGCACAGATTGCTACTTGTCCTATCACAGGAGAAGCGCATTTATACCATAGAGCTTACTGGCATGAAGGTAAAATGTATTACAGAGGGCAAGTTGTTATAGATAAATCTGTAGCTGTTGCTTAATACGTTTTGGTAAATGATATTCGAACTCTCACATCGTGAGAGTTTTTTTGTTGTTTATAATTTTCATTAAATAAGAAGTTCCAAATCAATGAGAATGGAATTTTTTTTGTAATTTTCAAGTCTTTTAAAAATTTTTCAAATGGCAACATTTGACAAAAAATAATCGCATACAATGAATACAATTACAGCCGCAATAACCGCTGTTGGAGCCTATGTTCCGGACTTTGTTTTAACTAACAAAGCTCTTGAGGCCATGGTAGAGACCAATGACGAGTGGATAACCTCTCGTACAGGAATAAAAGAAAGAAGAATCCTCAAAGAAGAGGGTAAAGGAACTTCTTTTTTAGCCATAAAAGCTGCACAAGATTTATTAGCTAAAGCCAATATCGATCCTCTAGAAATAGACTTGTTGATAATGGCAACTGCAACGCCAGATATGCCAGTTGCTTCAACAGGTGTATATGTAGCAACCGAAATAGGAGCTTTAAATGCTTTTGCATATGATTTGCAAGCAGCATGTTCCAGTTTCTTATTTGGGATGTCAACGGCAGCAGCTTATATAGAGTCCGGAAGATATAAGAAGGTACTCTTAATTGGTGCTGATAAAATGTCTTCTATCGTAGATTATACGGATAGATCAACTTGTATCATTTTTGGAGACGGAGCTGGAGCAGTATTGTTTGAGCCTAATTATGAAGGATTAGGATTGCAAGACGAATACTTGCGCAGTGATGGAATCGGAAGAGATTTTTTAAAAATTGATGCTGGTGGTTCTCTACTTCCTGCCTCTTACGAAACGGTAAGAGATAATAAACACAATATTATTCAAGACGGAAAAACGGTATTTAAATATGCTGTAACCAATATGGCTGATTCAAGTGAATTAATTCTGAAAAGAAATAATTTGACCAATGAAGATGTAGATTGGTTAGTTCCGCATCAAGCCAACAAACGTATTATCGATGCAACAGCAAATAGAATGAATTTAGAAGATTCTAAAGTACTGATGAATATTGAAAAATACGGAAACACAACTTCTGCGACTTTACCATTAGTCCTTAATGATTTTGAACATTTATTCAAAAAAGGAGATACGATAATTTTAGCTGCTTTTGGAGGAGGATTCACTTGGGGATCTATTTACCTAAAATGGGCATACGATAAAAAATAAATTTAAACTAAAAACAAATAATTATGGATTTAAAAGAAATTCAAAATCTAATCAAGTTTGTAGCAAATTCAGGAGTTGCAGAAGTTAAATTAGAGATGGATGATGTGAAAATTACCATCAGAACAACTTTAGAAGGAAATGTAACTGAAACCACGTATGTTCAACAAATGCCAGCTCAAGCTACACTTCAACAAGCAGTAGCTCCGCAACAAATTGCTCCGGTTGCAGCGGCTCCAGAAGTTCCAGTAGTAGAAAATGCGCACTATATCACCATAAAATCTCCAATCATTGGAACTTTTTATAGAAAACCATCTCCAGACAAACCAATGTTTGTTGAAGTAGGAAAAACAATTTCTAAAGGTGATGTGCTTTGTGTAATTGAAGCCATGAAATTATTTAATGAAATTGAATCTGAAGTTTCTGGTAAAATTGTAAAAATATTAGTTGACGATATGTCACCAGTAGAATTTGACCAACCATTATTCTTAGTAGATCCATCATAAGGAATTATAAATTATGAATTATAAATTATGAATTGGTTTTTATCATCAGTCTTAATTTTAGAAAATTCATAACTCATAACTGATAACTCAAAATAGATGTTTAAAAAAATATTGATTGCCAATAGAGGGGAAATTGCGTTACGCGTAATTAGAACATGCAAGGAAATGGGTATAAAAACAGTAGCTGTTTATTCTACTGCAGATGCCGAAAGTCTACATGTAAAGTTTGCTGACGAAGCGGTTTGTATTGGGCCACCTCCAAGCAACTTGTCCTATTTAAAAATGTCAAATATTATTGCCGCTGCCGAAATTACAAATGCAGATGCAATACATCCGGGATACGGATTCCTTTCTGAAAATTCTAAATTTTCTAAAATTTGTCAAGAACATGGTATCAAATTCATTGGAGCTTCTCCAGAGATGATTGATAGAATGGGGGATAAAGCTTCCGCAAAATCGACTATGATTGAAGCAGGCGTTCCTTGTGTTCCAGGTTCGGTAGGAATTTTAGAATCGTATGACCAAGCCTTACAATTATCGAGAGATTTTGGTTATCCAGTAATGCTTAAAGCAACTGCTGGTGGTGGTGGAAAAGGAATGAGAGCTGTTTGGAAAGAAGAGGAACTGTTGAAAGCTTGGGAAGATGCACGTCAGGAATCTGCGGCAGCCTTTGGAAATGACGGAATGTACCTTGAGAAATTAATCGAAGAGCCACGTCATATCGAGATTCAAATTGTAGGTGATTCTTATGGGAAAGCCTGTCATCTTTCTGAAAGAGATTGTTCCGTTCAAAGACGTCATCAAAAATTAACGGAAGAGACTCCATCTCCATTTATGACAGATGAGTTACGTGAAAAGATGGGTGAAGCAGCTGTAAAAGCAGCCGAATACATCAAATATGAAGGTGCTGGAACGGTAGAATTTTTGGTTGATAAACACCGTAATTTCTACTTTATGGAAATGAATACCCGTATTCAAGTAGAACACCCAATTACGGAGCAGGTTATTGATTATGACTTAATCCGTGAGCAAATTATGGTTGCAGCAGGAATACCTATTTCGGGTAAAAACTACTTGCCACAATTACATGCGATCGAATGCAGAATTAATGCAGAAGATCCTTATAATGATTTCCGTCCTTCTCCAGGAAAAATTACAACATTACATATGCCGGGTGGACATGGAGTTCGTTTAGATACTCATGTGTATTCAGGGTATACTATTCCGCCAAATTACGATTCAATGATTGCAAAACTTATTACTACTGCCCAATCTCGTGAGGAAGCGATTAGTAAAATGAGAAGAGCCTTGGATGAATTTGTAATCGAAGGAATAAAAACTACCATTCCGTTTCATAGACAATTAATGGACGATCCTCGTTATATTGCAGGAGAGTACACTACCGCATTTATGGATACTTTCAAAATGAACGATCCGGAATAAAAAATACTTTTATTTAAGTAAAAACCTTGCAGCGATGCAAGGTTTTTTTGTTTATTATATTTTGAGACTACGCGAAACTGTATAATAATTATACACTTTGCCCCAGTATCTATACATCTTTCATGTGTTTTGAATTCAGTAAATATTTTTAAAACGTTGTTTTTAAATGCATTAACGATGTGGTGCCTTGCTTTAAATGATTGGTATAATTATTTCTTTGTCTTAAGTAACAATAACAAATAAATAATTAAAATTTAAATACTATGAAAAAGTTAATCTTATCAGCAGCAATTCTATTAGGAAGTTTATCAACATTTGCAAGCACTGTTCCTGCAACTAATGAGGTTGTCAAAACAGTATCAATTCAAGAGGAATACACTGAAGTAAAATTAGAAGAGGTTCCTGAAGCAATAAAAGCGGCATTAAAAACGGCTTATCCTAGTGCTGTTCTTGACAAAGCATATGTAAATGCTACCAAAGAATATAAACTAGATGTAACCATTGGGGATAAAAAAGGAAATCTTTTTGTAGATGCAGCTGGGAAATGGATTCAAAAATAAAATTATAATAATCAATTAAAATAAATAGTATGAAAAAGTTAATGATATCAGCAGCAATCGTTTTAGGGAGTTTGTCAGCATTTGCGACTACAGTTTCAAATCAGAATTTTCAAGTTCAATCCTCATTATTTCAAGAAGGATATACTGAAGTAGAAACAGTTCCAGATGCTGTCAAAAAGGCACTGGAAACAGCACATCCAGGAGCAGTTCTTGGAAAAGCATATATAAATGCAAAGAAAGAATACAAATTAGAAATTACAGTTGGAAGCCAGAAAGCTACTGTTTATGCGGATGCCAATGGGAACTGGATAAATAAATAATTTAGGTGAGTTTTTGTTTTTAAAAAGAGAGATTGTTTGTAACAGTCTCTCTTTTTTTGCATAAAATTATGAAAATACAAATTTAATAACTTTATTTTAGCCTTAAAGTTAAAACGTAATGGCTAAGATTTTATTGATTGAAGATGATGTTGCCTTTTGTAAATTATTAGAAAAATTTCTAATAAAAAAATCGTACGATGTAACGGCAGCATTTTCAGGTGCAGAAGCAAAATCCAAAATTAAGAGCAACGAATTCGATTTGGTCATTACGGATTTAAGACTTCCCGATTCTGATGGGATTGCACTTATGTCAGAAATAAAATTGACTCACCCAAATGTTCCTATAATACTAATGACAGGATATTCTGATGTGAGTACAGCTGTGAAAGCTATAAAAAATGGTGCTGCTGATTATATCTCCAAACCATTTAATCCTGAAGAAGTTTTATTAGTTATTACCAATGCTTTGCAAATTTCAAATAACACGGAGTTAAATCAAACTGTCACCGCACCAAAAATTGGAAAACAAAGTGTAAAAAAAGCTACCGGCGAATTCGTTAAAGGGATTTCTAAAGCGTCCCAAAAGCTTGCCGAATACATACAATTAGTTAGTCCGACAAATATGTCGGTTTTAATTATTGGCGAAAGCGGAACTGGAAAAGAAGTCATTGCAAAAAGTATTCATCAAAATAGCTCCAGAAAAAACACTAATTTCATTGCCGTTGACTGTGGTTCCATTCCAAAAGAATTAGCAGCGAGTGAATTTTTTGGGCATATTAAAGGATCTTTTACTGGAGCAATCCAAGATAAAATTGGTTTTTTTGAAGCGGCAAACGGGGGGACTATTTTTCTGGATGAAATAGGTAATCTGTCTTATGAGAATCAAATTCAGCTTTTGAGAGCTTTGCAGGAAAGAAAAATAAAACCCGTAGGTAGTAATAAAGAAATAGAAGTCGATATCAGAATCATTACCGCCACAAATGAAGATTTGCGTGAAGCGGTTAAAAATGGAGATTTCAGGGAAGATTTATACCATAGAATCAACGAATTCTCAATTCATTCCCCGTCATTAGTCGAGAGAAATGAAGATTTAATGATCTTTTCAGATTTTTTTCTTGAAAAGTCAAATCAGGAATTGAATAAAAATGTCATCGGATTTTCTTCTGAAGTCATGACTATTTTTCAAAACTACAGATGGCCAGGAAATCTTCGGGAACTTCAAAATTGTATTAAAAGAGCAACACTTTTATCGCAAGGAGATTTTATTGAAAAAATGGCACTTCCTATGGAGTTTTTTCAAAATGAAGACAAAAAAACAACCGATTTTTCTTTGTTTGAAAATGAGAAAGAAACCATTCTTGAGGCTTTAAATCAAACGAATAACAACAAATCTGAAGCGGCAAAATTGCTTAAAATCAACAGAAAAACATTATATAATAAATTAAATCGTTACGATATTAATTAGTCTAATTCCTTTTGCAAAAGAGTAAAAAGACTGTCAATTTTATCTTTTAACTTCTCAGAATGAATTTTAATTACTGCAATTGTAAAATCGTTCAGCTCTAATTGATCTAATATGGTACTGATTTCGTTGGCTTGAATTTGCTTGAACATTGGCCCCATTTTATGGGCTATATTTTTAATCTCAATAAAATTTTCTGCTGAAACTGCCCGATTTAAATTCCCTAAATTTTCTTTGGTGCTTGTCATAAACGATTCTAAAACCTCAGTTAAAGCCTCTTTTTCATTGGGCAAAAATGATTTCAATGCTTTTAAAGAATAGAGCTTATCAGTTTTTCTAGAATCGATTCTGTTTTTCAATCCAATAGGAATTTCGTCATTATTCAAGATTGCTTTTATAATTTTAAGTAGTGTTTTGGGCGAATATGGTTTTCTGACAACGGTTGTAAATCCGGCTTTTCTATAATTCTCTAAATCCAAATCACTTTTTCCGGTTACCGCTATTACGGGTTGTTTTTGATAATTAGAGTCGGGTGTGTTTTGGAGTTCTTTTAAAAATGAAAAACCATCCATAACCGGCATTTGAATATCCGTAATTATGAAATCAAAAGTGTTGTTTTTGATCCAATGAAGTGCTTCGCTCGCATTGTTAAATGGAATTACATTGAAGCGATGCTGTTTTAAAACTTCTGTTGTCAATTTTAATAAACTCTCGTCATCATCAATAATTATTGCGGTAAATTCTTCTTCTGATGGATTGTTATTTGATTCTTTTTGAATCGCATCGTCAAATTGTAATGGGATTTGGATCTGAAAAATACTTCCTTTGTTCAGGTCGCTTTTTAAACTTAATTCACCACCTAAAATAGCCGTCATTTTTTTAGAGATGGTAAGTCCTAAACCCGTTCCGCCATATTTTTTTTCAATATTTTCATCGGCTTGTGTGAATTCTTCAAAAATTAATTGTTGATTTTTTTCTTCTATTCCAATGCCGGAATCTTCAATTAGGATAATTATTGTATTCGTTTCTGAATGAACTTTGGCTTCAATTTTTATGAATCCTTTCTCCGTAAATTTGAAAGCATTTCCAATAATGTTAGACAATATTTGTCTTAGTCGAAATGGATCTCCAATGATTCTTTTTTTAAGATTAGGATCAATTTCTATAATCAGTTCAATTTGTTTTTGCGTATAAACGGATTGAATACTATTTCCGACTTCGTTAATGATGTCGTATAACGAAAATGGAATTTTTTCTATGGTAATTTTTCCAGCTTCAATTTGAGTAAAATCTAATAAATCCTGTACTAATTGTGAAATGTAATCGGAGGATCCTTTGATGTTTTTAGTAAAATACAATTGTTTGGTATTTAAGTCAGAATTCCCCAGCAGTTCCGTGTAACCAACAATAGTGCTCAATGGTGTTTTTAAGTCGTGGCTTACTGTCGAAATAAGTTGTTCTCTGCTCGTTAAGAGTTTTTTTGTTTTTGAATTTGCTACCTCCAGTTGTTTTTTATAGGATTGGGTTTTGGAGTAATCATTTAAAATAATAATCAAAAAGAACAAGGTCAGCAACAATCCAATTATTGCGGCTGTGGTAACAATTTGGTTTGTTTTTTTTAGGGAATTTTCTCGGTCTGAATAGCTTTTGGTTGTGTTTATAATAATTTCGCGTTCGATAATATTGAGTACTTTTCTTAATTGGTCGGATATCGAAAGTTCATTTTGCAGCAGTTTATTTTCTTCCTGATTTAATAATTGTTTCTTTTTAGCGGTTTCTTTTTTTACGTCATTCAGCAAATTTTTGGAAGCCATTAAAATAGAATCCGAAGCTTTTTTACTTAATGTATTGGTGCTGTCATCGGGAATGTTTTGATTCAAATAAGCCACATACTTTTTAAGTACATTTCGCTGGTATTGCCCCATTTCCGAAGGGTATTTTACAAAATCTTCCAATTGAAGTTTTCGCAACGAAGACTCCATTTTTGTCAAATCATCAATAGCGTTTTTTACAGAAGTTTCGTCTTCGGTTTTGTTTTTTATCGTTTTTAGTTGCTGTATGTTTTTAGTTTTTTTGGACAATAAATATTTAACACTATCCAATAAAGTGATTTGATAGGGAGTAGAAACCAGTAGTTTTAAAGAATCAATATCTGATTTTAAAGATGCAGTTTTGTTAATGTAATTTTTAAAATCTTCCTCTGATTCTGTTTGAATTGCGATTCGGGCTAAACTTTCCGTTTTATGCATGTTGGATAGTAAGTTGCTCACTTTCAAAATAGTGCTGCTTTCCTCAGTAATTCTATTTTCAGTTTTAGAAAAGCTCTTATTTTCAGTATATAAAAACCAGCCTACGCTTACAAAAAGTAACGCCAGCACTAGGTAACTTATGAAAACTTTTATCGGAATATAACTTTTTTTACTGTCCATTTTTCAAAGATAAAAATTACAAAAGCGTTTAAAGTTAAGTTATTCAAAATGTTTTTGATACAAACAAAAAACCCCACTGGAATGTGAGGTTTTATTTTCTTTAAGTTTTAGTTTACAAGGTTTCTTTCAACCATTTGAAAAATTCACTTTGCCAAACCTGAGCATTCTGAGGTTTTAATACCCAATGATTTTCTTCTGGGAAATACAAGAATCTACTTTTTACTCCTCGTAGTTGTGCCGCTTGAAAAGCTTCTTGTCCTTGTCCAGTAGGTACACGAAAATCTTTTCCGCCTTGAATAATTAAAATAGGTGTATTCCATTTTTCTACCAGCGTCATTGGATTGAATTTTGTGTAAGCTTTTTGTGCAACAGCATTGTCTTTTTCCCAATAGGCGCCGCCAAAATCCCAGTTCGTAAAGAAAACTTCTTCTGTAGTTCCATACATACTTTGTGTATTAAAAATACCATCATGGGCAATGAACGTTTTGAATCGATTGTTGTGCATTCCGGCTAAATAGAAAACAGAATACCCACCGTAACTGGCGCCAACACATCCTAAACGTGTCGCGTCAACATATTTCTCCTTCGTCACATCATCAATCGCCGATAGGTAATCATCAATTACTTGTCCGCCCCAGTCTTTGCTGACTTGCTCATTCCATTCCACGCCATGACCTTGCATGCCGCGACGGTTTGGAGCAACAACAATATAACCATTAGCAGCCATCAACTGTAAATTCCATCGGTAGGAATAAAATTGTGTCAATGGAGATTGTGGTCCACCTTGACAATACAAAAGCGTTGGGTATTTTTTTGAAGCATCGAAATTAGGAGGAAGAACGACCCAAACTAACATTTTTTTGCCGTCCGTAGTAGTTACATATCTTCTTTCTGTTTTGCTTAACGCCAAAGAATTATAAGTTGCCGAATTGACATTCGATACTTGTTTCCAAGTATTTTTCTTTAAATTATAGGAAAAAATTTCCGCCGCATGATTCATATCAGTTCTCGTTACAATAATGTTGTCACCAGAAAAACCAACTAAATCATTGACATCAAATTCTCCGGTAGTAATTTGGCGAACGGTAATTGCTATTTTGGTAAGACCTGGAAAATTAACTTCAAATAATTGTTTTGTACCGTCTATCGGTGCCACAAAATAGATTTTTTTCCCGTCACCACTCCATATAAAGTGATCAACTGTTCCGTCCCAATTGGCCGTTAAGTTCATTTTCATTCCTTTGAAACTCACCATCAGGTCATTTTTATCGGCTTCATAACCGTCTCGTTTCATTTGCAACCAAGTCAAATTTCCTGTAGGAGAAAATTGTGGGGCGGTATCATATCCGAGGTTTTCCTCAGTTTTATTGCTAGTTTTTCCCGTTTCCAAATTGTATTCGAAAATATTGGTGTTGGTAGAAACAGCATAATCCGTTCCTGCTTTTTTCTTGCTTATGTAAAGGATACTTTTGCTGTCTGGCGACCAAATATAATCTTCGTCTCCACCAAAAGGTTTTTGTGGGCTGTCGAAATTTTCGCCTTTCAGAATGTCAATTCCCGTTGCACCTTCTTTATTTTCTTTGTAAAAAACATGGTTGTATTTGCCTTCGTTCCAAGTGTCCCAATGAC
This sequence comes from Flavobacterium yafengii, assembly GCF_030010375.1. Lineage (GTDB taxonomy): Bacteria > Bacteroidota > Bacteroidia > Flavobacteriales > Flavobacteriaceae > Flavobacterium > Flavobacterium yafengii. The sequence continues at coordinate 780,659 of NZ_JASCRY010000001.1, forward strand.
GATAATTCAATCCGTCGTAGATTTGAACGTCTGATTTTTCCAGTTCCGGATAAAAATCTTTTCCGTGAATTTTTTCGATTTTTACTTCTTCATTGTAAACGATATATTTCCCGTCTGGAGAAGTATTTTTATCTTTTAATAGGGCTGCGGTATCTTTTACTTCGGTTGGATTTCCACCATTTACGGGCAAAGTGTAGAATTTTGTATCCGATTTGTTTTCTTGAACAGAAGGAGTTGTTACTTTGTAAACTACATTCTTTCCATCTTTGGAAATGCCTAAAGGAGTTACTCTTCCTAATTTCCAAAGCAGCTCTGGAGTCATTACATTTTGTGCCATAGCATTTAAACTCATCATTAATAAAGGAATAAGCAGTATTTTTTTCATTTTAATAATTGATTTTTTCAAGCTATAAAATTAGCCAATTTAATTTGATGTTTTTTCGTTTTTAACACTTGCTTTTTAGCCCCGATAACAGTGGAAATCCTTTTATTTTTTTCTTTATAAAATAAAAGATTACTTCACACTACTTTTATTTTAATTGGAGTTCAGTGAATTTATTTGCAACGGATAGCGGGATTAGCTCCAAAAAATTATTATTTTTATGAAAAATATCTAAACATGGATTTGAGCTATTGGGAGTTAAAAAACTGGTTTACTGATGTAGATTATACCATCGTAGGAAGCGGTATTGTAGGCTTACATGCTGCATTACGCTTGCGCGAAAGATTCCCGGAAAGCAAAATTCTAGTGTTGGAAAAAGGAATATTACCGCAAGGAGCGAGTACTAAAAATGCCGGTTTTGCGTGTTTCGGAAGCCTCTCAGAAATCATAGATGATTTGAAATCCCATTCGGAAGAAGAAGTGATTCATCTTGTTCAAAAACGATGGAAAGGCTTGCAATTGTTACGAAAAAGACTCGGTGATGATACGATAGATTTCAAACCGTATGGCGGTTATGAGTTGTTTTTAAAAGACGACGAAAGTTGTTACAGTGAGTGTGTCGGGAAATTACCGTTTATCAATGAAATTTTAAGACCACTTTTCAAAGCGGATGTTTTTGCCAAGGAAGTAGACCGTTTTGGGTTCAACGGCATACAGGAATATTTGGTTTTCAATCCTTTTGAAGCACAAATAGATACCGGAAATATGATGCAGGCGTTGTTGAAAGAAGCGGTTTCTAAAAATATTTTAATTTTAAACCAACAAACTGTTACCTCTTATTTCGACAAAGGGAATGGAGTGGAAGTGGCTCTTGGCGATTTCAGTTTTAGTACCCAAAAAATATTGTTTGCTACGAACGGTTTTGCCCATACATTGACAAATGGAGCCGTAAAACCAGCAAGAGCACAGGTTTTAATTACGGAGCCTATTAAAAATTTAGACATAAAAGGGACTTTTCACTTAGATAGAGGGTATTATTATTTCAGGAATATTGGGGATAGAATACTACTGGGCGGAGGAAGAAACCTGGATTTTGAGACGGAGAACACAGCAGAATTTGGGCAAACAGAAATCGTCCAAAAAAAATTGGAACAATTATTAAAAGAAGTAATTTTGCCTCATCAGGATTTCCAAATTGCACACCGTTGGAGTGGCATCATGGGTATTGGCAACAGCAAAAGTCCCATTGTTTCACAACTGTCCGAGAATGTCTATTGTGGCGTACGATTGGGCGGAATGGGAGTAGCAATAGGAAGTTTAATTGGAACAGAATTAGCAGATTTAGTATAATGGCAACGAAAATAACACCAAGAAAATCAAGACAACCCGTTAAAAAAGAATCCACCTCTTTTATGAGCAAACTAACCCGTTTTTTATTCAAAGCATTGTTATGGTTCTTTGGACTCTCTTTGTTTTTTGTGGTACTTTTTAAATTTGTTCCGGTTCCGTTTACGCCTTTAATGGTGATTCGGGCGATTGAAAACAAAGCTACCGGGAAAGAAGTTTTTTTCAGCCATGACTGGGAACCTATTGAAAACATCTCGATGAATCTTCAAAAAGCCGTAATCGCCAGTGAAGATGGAACGTTCCTGAAACACAATGGTTTTGATTTTGTCGCAATGCAAAAAGCGTATAAAAGCAATGAAAGAGGCCGAAGAATAAAGGGTGGAAGTACCATATCACAACAAACAGCCAAGAATGTTTTCCTTTGGCAAGGCCGCAGTTATTTGAGAAAAGGACTTGAAGCGTATTTTACGGTTCTGATTGAAATTATTTGGGGAAAAGAACGCATCATGGAAGTGTACTTGAACAGTATCGAAATGGGAAATGGTGTGTATGGAGCACAGGCAGCCGCAGAACATTGGTATCGAAAAGGAGCTTCCAGTCTCACGCCGATGCAGGCCGCAGGTATTGCCGCAATATTACCTAATCCAAGAAAATATTCGGCGACCAGTTCTTCTTCGTATATCAACAGACGAAAAGCTAAAATCGTTCGTGTGATGCGACAAGTAGGGAAAATAGACTATTCAAAATAGTTTTTCTTACCTCAGAAACACAATCAAACAATTTCTGAAAATAAAAAACCGTAAACTCTTAATTAAAAGATTTTACGGTTTTATTTTGTGGAGAATATCGGATTCGAACCGATCACCTCTTGCCTGCCAGGCAAGCGCTCTAGCCAAATGAGCTAATCCCCCAAACTAGAGCGCAAATATAACATATAAATTTCCCAAAAAGCAAATTTCAAAAAGCAAATCCATTCTATTTGAAAAAAAGCCAAATCCTCCTTTACTTTTTTTAACTTTACATCAAAATCCCCGCTATGGTATCAGAAAACCCAACAGGTTCGCTCCTCACAACAATCGAAAATAAAATCGCAACCGTTACATTTGGTCACCCTTCGAGTAATTCTTTTCCAAGAGAATTGTTGGATCGTTTAACGAATGAGTTCATTATTTTGAGCACGAATCCAGCCGTTTCGGTGATTGTTATTCAAAGCGAAGGCTCGGGAGCTTTTTGTGCAGGAGCTTCTTTTGATGAACTTTTGGCTGTTTCTGATGAAGCAGCAGGAACCCAGTTTTTCTCCGGATTTGCGCATTTAATCAATGCAATGCGTTCGTGTTCCAAGCTTATTGTTGGTCGCGTTCACGGAAAAGCAGTTGGCGGCGGCGTAGGAATTGCTTCCGCTTGTGATTATACATTGGCGACAAAAAACGCATCAATAAAACTATCGGAATTGGCAATCGGAATAGGTCCCTTTGTGATAGAACCTGTAGTTTCCAAGAAAATCGGTAAGACGGCAATGGCCGAAATGACGCTCGCAGCCCACGAATGGAAAACCGCTGATTGGGCTGCAGCCAAAGGATTGTACGCCAATACTTTTGAAACCATCGAAGCGCTCGATGCCGCAATAGCTGATTTCAGCGCTAAATTATCCAGTTATAATCCCGAAGCTTTACACGAAATGAAAAAGGTTTTGTGGGACGGAACGCAACATTGGGATACATTGTTGTTGGAGCGCGCCGCGATTTCGGGTAAATTGGTGTTGTCTGATTTTACCAGAAAAGCGTTGTCCCAATTCAAAAAGTAATTTTTTCAGGATTTATTCTGAATTTATTTCAGGAGCTATTTCCTGCTGTTCACTATATCTTTTTATAAGGTGAAGAAAAATCACCTTATAAAAAGGATGCCGTTTCCATCAGGGCTAGAACATTTGGGAATTATCAAATTCAGATTACAAACAAAATAATTCCATCCTATCTCCCTCCCTTTTGGGGAGGGTTGGGGAGGGGAAAGATTTACATCTCATTTCTCATATCAATTTGCTAAATTTGCATCAAAATTAAACTCCGATGAGCAATATCAGAATTACAAAACAATTTAGTTTCGAAACCGGACACGCCTTATATGGCTATGACGGGAAATGTAAAAATGTGCACGGACATAGTTATAAATTGTCAGTAACGGTGATTGGAACTCCAATTACGGATCGTTCCAATGTGAAATTTGGAATGGTGATTGACTTTACGGATTTAAAGAAAATTGTAAAAGAAGAAATTGTAGATCAATTTGACCATGCGACTGTTTTCAACGGAACAACGCCGCATATCGAATTGGCAAACGAATTAATGAGCCGCGGACACCACGTTATTTTGGTAGATTACCAACCAACAAGCGAAAATATGGTAGTTGATTTTTCTCAAAGAATCATCAGAAGATTACCGGAAGGAATTACTCTTTTTTCCTTAAAACTACAAGAAACCGAATCTTCTTTTGCAGAATGGTTTGCCAGTGATAATATGAAATCCATACTGTAACTTCATGCAATTACCCAATAACAAAAAAATATATTTCGCCTCCGATCAGCATTTTGGAGCACCAACACCCGAATTGAGTTTTCCGAGAGAACAAAAATTTGTGGCTTGGCTCGATGAGGTAAAAGGCGATGCCGAAGCTATCTTTCTATTGGGTGATTTATTTGATTTTTGGTTCGAATACAAAACCGTAGTACCAAAAGGCTTTATTCGTATTTTAGGCAAACTCGCCGAAATCCGAGACAGCGGAATTCCTGTTTATTTTTTCGTGGGAAACCATGATTTATGGATGGAAGATTATTTCCAGAAAGAACTGAATATTCCCGTATTTCATGACAATCAAGAATACACTTTTGGGGATAAAACATTCCTTATTGGCCACGGTGACGGAAAAGGTCCTGGCGATTTAGGATACAAACGCATGAAAAAGATATTTACAAATCCGTTTTTTAAATGGCTTTTTAGATGGCTTCATCCGGATATTGGTGTGAAATTGGCACAATACCTTTCCGTAAAAAACAAACTTATTTCTGGTGATGAAGATGTGACTTTTCTTGGCGAAGACAACGAATGGCTTATCCTTTATTCCAAAAGAAAACTAGAAACCAAACACTACAATTACTTTATTTTCGGACACCGTCATTTGCCTATGAAAGTAACCGTAGGAGAAAATGCCGAGTATGTGAATCTGGGTGATTGGATTACGTATTTTACCTATGGCGTTTTTGATGGCGAGACTTTTGAGATTAAAAAGTATTAAGCCCTAATTCATTCCCTCTCCATACAAATATTCATCCAGATTTATTTTAAACAAAGTACCTTCCACCAAGTCTTTTACGGCATCTAATTCTTCCATGGAAACGGCTAAATCAATTTGGGAACAAGGTGTTTTTAGTAAAAATTTGTGGCATTTATTTTTTAGTGCACAATCGTCGCAGCATTTATTTTGGATATAGCTGTCCTCAATACAGCGCTTAAATAGTTGCAGTTCCTGTTGGGTAAAATAAAAACCCATTTCTCTAAAAACCAGTTGGACTTTGTCCAATACAATGCCATTATCCTTTCTCCAGTAAAAAGAAGTACCTAAATTGTTATGATATATTTGTTTTATTTCTTGCATGTGTCATCAGTTTGAAACAAATATAAGTATTATTTATATTTGTTCTAAATAATAAAACATAAAAAAGGCATAAAAAAGTCGGTAAGTAATCTTGAGATTATTTTACCGACTGGCTATAGGAGGTTTTTTTTTCTAAAAAAACTATTTATTACTCGCTCTTTTCGTGTTCTTCAATATCTTTTTGTAAGTCCAGTTTTCTAAAAGTAGGCGATACGGCTCCGGTTAGAAATACGGTAATTAGTGTCATGCTTCCGCCAAAGACGACTGCGCTAACAGTTCCCATTAGCTTTGCAGTTAAGCCGCTTTCAAAAGCACCCAATTCATTAGAGGAACCTACAAATATAGAATTTACAGCCGCAACTCGGCCTCGCATGTGATCTGGTGTTTTCAATTGCAAAATAGTTTGGCGTATCACCACCGAAATTCCGTCGAAAACACCGCTTAAAAATAAAGCCGCTACGGACAACCAAAAAATAGAGGAAAGTCCAAAAACGATAATACAAATCCCAAACGCAAAAATTGCCGACAGCAGTTTCATGCCTGCATTTTTAGTAAAAGGAATATAAGCGGAGATTATCAACATCAAAAAAGCGCCAACAGCAGGAGCGGCTCTCAAAACACCAAATCCCTGCGGCCCTACTTTCAAAATATCCTGTGCAAAAATAGGTAATAAAGCAACGGCTCCACCAAAAAGAACGGCAATCATATCTAATGATAAAGCGCCTAAAATCGTCTTATTGTTGAAAACAAATTTCACACCTTCTTTCAAACTTTCCATAATAGGTTCCCCAATTTTTGGATTCAAAATAGGCTTCGTTGCAATTTGGGTTAAAGCGATTAACGCAAAAAGTGAACATCCCAAAACGATGGACATTGACCAGTGAACGCCAATCCAATTGATGGAAAAACCGGCTACTGCAGGACCTAAAACGGAACTTATTTGCCAAACTGAACTGCTCCAAGTGGCAGCATTTGGATATATTTTTTTAGGAACAATCAACGCCAAAAGAGAAAATATCGTAGGGCCAAGAAAAGCGCGAACCAATCCTCCTAAAAACACGAAAAAGTAAATGGAGTATAAAATAGTTTGGGTAGAAAAATCTTTTATGAATGGTGGCCACGTAAATAAAAACAAGCCCAAACTAATGATTGAAAACCCTAAAATACATTTGAAAAGCAATCCTTTTTTCTCCTTTTGATCAACAATGTGTCCGGCAAACAAAGCCATCGAAATTGCTGGAATGACTTCCATTAATCCGATGATTCCTAACGATAACGGATTTTTGGTCAAACTATATACTTCCCACTCAATGACGATAAACTGCATGGACCAGCCAAAAACCATAGCAAAACGCAATAACAAAAAAATATTGAATTCTTTATAACGCAGGGCTGAGTAAGGGTCTTTTTTTTTCATAACAAAAGAATCATTCTTTAATATCTCGCAATCGCAATTGCAAACTTAATTTGCCTTTCCATTCGTTCTCATCGATGCAATACACCGCTTGAAAAGGTTTTTGATAGGTAGTCAGTTCGATTTTGCTTCCCAAATTAAAACCAATTGCAACGATGCCTTCGGAGTTGTTTTGTTTGACAAAAAGTTTTAAATGTTCGTCTTCTTGTCCAAGCGGTTTTCCGTAACCGGTATCTTTGATGTTTTTGGTCAGGAAAATTGGAGTCATATTTTGTGGTCCGTACGGTTCAAATTGTTTCAGGATTCTAATTAATTTTGGAGTGATATCCGCAAAATCAATTTCGGCATCAACCGCAATTTCGGGCGTCAACATATCCGGATGAATGGTTCTTTCGACTTCTTTTTCGAAAGCATCTTTGAAGATTTGGTAGTTTTCTTCCTTTAAAGTCATTCCTGCAGCATACATGTGACCACCAAATTGTTCCAAATGTTCGGTACACGCTTCGAGTGCATTATATACGTCAAATCCTTTTACGGAACGTGCCGAAGCTGCATATTTATCGCCACTTTTGGTAAAAACAAGTGTCGGACGGTAATAGGTTTCTATCAATCGAGAAGCGACAATTCCAATTACACCTTTGTGCCAATCTTCTTGAAAAACTACAGAGGTAAAACGTTCTTTTTCATTATTTTCCTCAATTTGTTGTAACGCTTCTTTGGTGATTAATTTGTCTAATTCTTTTCGCTCTGAATTATAGGCTTCAATTTCGAAAGCAAATTGTTGGGCTTGCTCAAAATCAAATTCGGTTAATAATTCCACGGCATGGTTCCCGTGTTTGATGCGTCCGGCAGCGTTTATTCTGGGTGCGATGATGAAAACAACATCGGTAATATCTAAGGTTTGTTTTTTTATTTGGTGAATGATGGCTTTGATTCCTGGTCTTGGGTCAGAATTGATGACTTGCAATCCAAAATAAGCCAAAACCCGATTCTCTCCGGTCATCGGGACGATATCAGCAGCAATCGCAGCCGAAACTAAATCCAGATACGGAATCAAATCATCGATTGTCTGGTTTCTGTTTTTTCCCAATGCCTGAATCAATTTGAAACCTATTCCGCAACCGCACAATTCATCATAAGGATAATTACAATCGTCTCGTTTTGGGTCGAGAACGGCAACGGCTTCAGGTAAAAAATCTCCCGGTCTGTGGTGATCACAAATGATAAAATCGATGTTTCGCTCTTTGGCGTAAGCCACATGATCGATAGACTTTATACCGCAATCTAAAGCAACGATGAGTGAAAATCCATTGTCATCAGCAAAGTCAATTCCTTTAAATGAAATTCCGTAACCTTCGTCATAACGATCCGGAATATAGGTCGCCACGTTTGGATAATACGTTTTTAAATAGGAAGAAACGAGTGAAACTGCGGTGGTCCCATCGACATCATAATCGCCAAAAATAAGAATATTTTCCTCATTTTCAATCGCTTTTTCAATTCGAGCGACTGCTTTTTCCATATCTTTCATCAAATATGGATCATGCAAATCATCTAAACTCGGACGAAAAAACCGTTTGGCATCTTCAAAAGTTTCGATGCCGCGTTGTACTAATAAAGTGGCCACAAAATCTTCCACATTCAAAGCTTTCGCCAAATGTTGAACGGTATCTTCGGAAGGTTTTGATTTAAGTGTCCAACGCATATTTACTTGGGATTATAAGATTTAGGATTTTTATGAAGTCAAGCGCAATGTCATTAAGTTTAAGGAGTTTTGACCGTCACTTCGAGTAATTTGGAACATTAATGCGACAGCTTTAATGTTTAAAATTGTATCGAGAAGCCTTTATTCTCAAAGGGTTCTCGATACTTCGTAGAAATTTTCTATCGCAAATTTCTACTCAACTCGAACTGACGAGCCCCTAACTTAATGACATTACACTCGACCTGACAGCGTTTTAACTATTTTATTTCAATACTAAAGCACTTCCGTAAAATGCAATTCCATCCCAACCGGTTTTCATGAAATTGCGAATGTTTTGATGATCAGTTCCGTTTGGATTTTTTAAAACATCTTCGTAATAATATGCTCCAAAACAAGCTAATGTTTCTGCTTCTGATAGGTTTTGAATTTCGGCGAAAGCAAATAATTTACATGAGCCTGAATTTTCTCCAGCTGCATTGTGTTGCAAACCGTTCTCAAATGCCGTTGGAGTAAAGTCGTAGTTTTCTTCAATTGTTGCAATGGTTTCTGCAAAAGCGATGGATTCTGGTGCCTGCTTTAATTTTTCTAAAAAGGTTTCTAAATTCATGGTATTTTTATAGGTTATTCTTCTTCCGAAAATTTACTTTTTTTAGGTTCTTTGGTGATTGTTTTTCCGCTGACCACGACTACAATTTCTCCTCTTGGCGCTATTTTATCAAAATGAGCGACCACTTCTTTAACTGTTCCGCGAACATTTTCTTCGTGCAGTTTGGATAATTCCCTAGAAACCGATATTTGGCGGTCTTCGCCAAAATAGGTGATGAATTCTGCTAAAGTCTTCACTAATTTATGGGGAGAAACATATAAAATCATCGTTCTTGTTTCTTCCGCTAATGCTAAATATCGGGTTTGACGTCCTTTTTTGTCAGGCAAAAATCCTTCAAAAACAAATTTGTCATTGGGTAAGCCGCTGTTGACTAATGCCGGAACAAATGCGGTTGCTCCAGGCAAACATTCTACGTCAATTCCGTTTTCAACGCAAGCGCGGGTCAATAAAAAACCGGGATCCGAAATGGCAGGCGTTCCTGCATCTGATATCAAAGCGATATTTTCTCCGGCTTTCAATCTCGAAATTAAATTTTCGATGGTTTTGTGTTCGTTGTGCATGTGATGGCTGTACATGTGTGTGCCAATTTCGAAATGCTTCAACAATTTTCCGCTCGTACGCGTGTCTTCGGCGAGAATCAAATCGACTTCCTTAAGAATCCGAATCGCTCGAAAAGTCATGTCTTCGAGATTGCCAATAGGCGTAGGAACGATGTATAATTTTGACATAGATAAAATAATTAAATACAAATTTTATAGAAAATCTGTATTTGTTCAAATGTATATTCAGAAAAATTCAAGGAAATTTACAAGAATTTTTTCTCTATAATATCCATAAAGCGTTCCTCATAATCCTGTTTTCCTTCCCAGTTGTTGTAGTCCGGTTTTACCATTTCCTGAATGAAATCTCTGGTTTCGTAGAATGTATCAAATGTGATTAATTGATTTAAAACGCGGTTGTAGTCTTCGCTGCTATTTCCAAAAAGGTGTTTTATAAAAGCAATCCGATCATTCAAATCGATATTGATTCCTTTGGCTAATTTTTCGTTCAGCGAAACTGTTTTTGGTTCAACAGCTTCTTCTTTGGCAGGTATTACTTTTTCTTCCTCTGGAACAATTTCTTTTGGAGTTTCGATTACAACTGCAGTAGGGATATTTTCAATTTGTTGCACTTTTACAAACTGTGTGTCATGGTAATTTCCGCCCAATAAATCTTCGAAAGAAATTTGTACCGGTTCCATTTTCTTTGGCACCTCCAGTTCCGTTTGTACTTCCTCTTCTTGAGACAATTCAAAAGCTGGTGTGAATGCTGCAGTTTCAGGTTCTGAAGTTTCTTTTTCCGCTACAACTATTTCTTCCTCAATAATAGGTTCTTCTTTTTCTTCTTCCAGAGTTACTTCTTCATTAGAAATTGTTTTTTCCAAAGGAACTTCAATAGTTTCTTCTTCCACAATATTTGTTTCAGATTCAGATTCATCAGCAGTTGTTGTTGCTTGTTCCAAAGGCGTTTCAGCGATTTCTTCAACGACAGTTTTTTCGATTATTGCTTTAGCTTCCGGTTGAACCGATTCTGTTTTATCAAAAATAGATTCAATTTTTTGTTCCACTTCAGCAGCGCCAATAGTTGGTTTTGCCTCACTAAAGTACTCGTCTACAAATCGTAAGACAGAAAGTTTTTCATATAATTTCTGCGTTTCCAGATATAATTGATTGATGTCAGATTTATTCTTTAGTTGTAATACTCTGTGTGCAATGCTGATTAAATCGGCTTCCAATTTTTTTTTCATAACTTTTGAAATTATAGTGTGTTAGGCGGGTCTTTTTAATAAAAATCTTCCTGGTTTTTATTTAGTATAAGGAAGAAGAAACTTTAGCTCGCGTTATTTTATTTTTAAATAAGAGCTCGCGAATCTCCGATTTAATAAAAATGTTATACTTTTGAAACGACGTAAAAGTATAAAATTTTTAAGTCGGTTTTATCCATTACAAAGTAATAAAAACTATTCATTTTTTAAGTCAGAAAAATACAAAATGTTTCTCGAAAATACAGTAAATCATAAAGAACAATTTGGTTGGATCGAAGTCATTTGTGGCTCCATGTTTTCGGGTAAAACCGAGGAATTGATCCGTCGTTTGAAAAGAGCGCAGTTTGCCAAGCAAAAAGTAGAAATTTTCAAACCTGAAATTGATACGCGCTATCATGACGATATGGTGGTGTCACATGATGCAAATGAAATCCGTTCCACGCCCGTTCCTGCTGCAGCAAATATTGCTATTTTGGCGCAAGGTTGTGATGTGGTGGGCATTGACGAAGCGCAATTTTTTGATGACGAAATTGTCAAAATTTGTAATGATTTGGCAAATCAGGGAATCCGAGTAATTGTTGCCGGATTGGATATGGATTTCAAAGGGAATCCTTTTGGTCCGATGCCCGCATTAATGGCAACTGCCGAATATGTTACCAAAGTACACGCCGTATGTACCCGCACCGGAAATCTTGCCAATTACAGTTTCCGTAAAACCGATAATGACAAACTTGTTATGCTGGGCGAAACCGAAGAATACGAACCTTTAAGCCGTGCTGCGTATTATCATGCGATGCGTAAAGATCAGGAGAAAAAATAGAAATCCTCTCCCAACCCTCTCCAAAGGAAAGGGAGCTCAAACTAGATTGAAATATAAAAGTATTGAAAATATAAAACCCTTTCAGAGTTTAGAACTCCGAAAGGGTTTGTCTTTTTATAGAAACATTGTTTTTTAGCAACACTAAATTTCAAATCGTTAATCAGCAATCTAAAATCAACAATCTTACATTTTCTTCCTCATTCTCGCTACCGGAATATCGAGTTGTTCTCTGTATTTTGCAATCGTTCTTCTGGCGATTGGATAGCCTTTTTCTTTTAGAATTTCGGCTAATTGATCATCTGGAAGTGGTTTTTTCTTGTCTTCCTCCTCGATTGTATTCTGAAGGATTTTTTTGATTTCCAATGTAGAAACGTCTTCACCTTGGTCGTTTTTCATCGCTTCCGAGAAGAATTCTTTAATCAGTTTCGTGCCATAAGGCGTTTCTACATATTTGCTGTTCGCAACACGTGAAATCGTCGAAATATCAAGACCCACCATATCGGCAATGTCTTTCAGGATCATCGGTTTCAACTTGGTTTCATCGCCATCCAGGAAATATTCCTCCTGATAATGCATAATCGCATTCATGGTTACAAAAAGCGTTTCCTGACGTTGGCGTATCGCATCGATAAACCATTTAGCCGAATCCAATTTCTGTTTTATAAACTGCACCGCATCTTTTTGCTGCGCTGATTTATCTCTGGAATCCTTATACGTTTGCATCATTTCCTGATAATCCTTGGAAACGTGCAGCGAAGGAGCATTTCGTCCGTTTAAGGTCAGTTCCAGTTCGCTGTCCACAATTCTGATAGCAAAATCAGGAACTACATTTTCCGTTACCTTGTTGTTTCCGGTAAAAGATCCGCCTGGTTTTGGATTCAGTTTTTCTATTTCATGAATGGCTTTTTTAAGTTGCTCATTCGAAACATTGTATTTTTGTAACAGCTTATCGTAATGTTTTTTGGTAAACGCATCAAACTGATTTTCGATAATATCAGTGGCTAATTCCACGGATTCCGTTGGTGTTTTGTGTTTCAATTGCAGCAACAAACATTCTTGTAAATCACGTGCTCCTACACCGGATGGTTCCAGTTCATGAATCACCTGCAACATTTTTTCTACCATTTTCTCATCGGTGTAAATACCTTGCGTAAACGCCATGTCATCTACCATATCAGGAACACTGCGACGGATATAACCCATGTCATCAATACTTCCAACCAGAAATTCGGCAATATCGCGCTCTTCATCATTCAGAATAAAAGTATTCAACTGATTGATTAAATCCTGATGAAAACTCACTGGCGCAGCAAAAGGCGTTTCGCGATCATCGTCATCATCGCTGTAATTGTTGGCCTGTGTTTTATAATCCGGCGTTTCGTCGTTGCTTAAATATTCATCAATGTTGATGTCTTCGGCGTCAATGCGCTCCGATTCGGCATCGTCATAATCGTCATAATCTTCGTTTTCGAACTCATCCTTTTCATATTCATCTTCTTCTTTTCCGGCTTCCAAAGCTGGATTTTCGTTCATTTCTTCTAATAAACGTTGTTCGAAAGCTTGCGTAGGCAATTGAATTAACTTCATCAACTGAATTTGTTGAGGAGATAATTTCTGGGATAATTTTAAATTTAGAAATTGCTTTAGCATTAAGTTTAATCGTTTATTTGTTTAATCGTTTATTCGGGATGATCGGTTAAACAAATAAACGATTAACCGAATAAACCTTTTTAGAATTCCGCATTCATTGGCGTTCTTGGAAAAGGAATTACGTCACGAATGTTTGTCATTCCTGTTACAAACAATACCAATCTTTCGAATCCAAGTCCGAAACCAGAGTGAACCGCTGAACCGAATCTTCGGGTATCAAGATACCACCACAATTCTTCTTCATCAATTCCTAGGGCTTTCATTTTTTCAACCAAAACATCAAAACGCTCTTCTCTTTGAGAACCTCCCACGATTTCTCCAATTCCAGGGAAAAGGATATCCATCGCGCGAACTGTTTTTCCGTCTTCGTTCAAACGCATGTAAAATGCTTTGATATTTGCTGGGTAATCAAACAAGATTACCGGACATTTAAAGTGTTTTTCCACTAAATAACGCTCGTGTTCCGATTGTAAATCAGCACCCCATTCGTTAATGATATAGTTGAATTTTTTCTTTTTATTTGGCGTACAATCTCTTAAAATATCAATTGCTTCGGTGTATGAAACACGTTTGAAATTGTTTTCCAAAACAAAGTTTAATTTGTCAAGCAAAGCCATTTCGCTTCTCTCCGCAACTGGTTTTGATTTCTCTTCATCCAATAATCTTCCTTCAAGGAATTTCAAATCCTCTGGACATTTGTCCATCGTGTATTTGATTACGTATTGAATAAAATCCTCGGCCAAATCCATATTGTCATTCAAATCATTGAAAGCCACTTCCGGCTCAATCATCCAAAATTCCGCAAGGTGACGAGAAGTATTCGAGTTTTCAGCTCTAAATGTTGGCCCAAAAGTATAAATCTGACCCAAAGCCATCGCAAAAGTCTCTCCTTCCAGTTGTCCCGAAACCGTAAGATTCGTTTCTTTTCCGAAGAAATCTTCTTTGTAATTTACTTTTCCGTCTTCGGTTCTTGGTGTTCCGTCAAATGGCAAAGCGGTAACTTTAAACATTTCACCGGCACCTTCAGCATCCGAACCCGTGATGATTGGCGTATTTACATACACAAAACCTTTCTCCTGAAAATAACTATGAACCGCATACGATAAAACGGAGCGTACTCTCATTATGGCTCCAAACATATTGGTACGAACTCTTAAATGCGCATTTTCACGCAAGAAATCCAAGCTCGGTTTGTTTTTAGGTTGTATCGGGAATTTCTCCGCATCCGAATCTCCAAGGATTTCCAGTTTTACCACCTGAATTTCAAATTTCTGTCCGGCACCTTTACTTTCCACCAAAGTTCCTGTCACAGATATGGCTGCTCCAGTAGTAATTCTCTTCAAAGTCTCGTCTGGCGTGTTCTCAAAATCGACAACACATTGTATATTATCAATGGTCGAACCATCGTTTAAGGCAATAAATTGATTGTTTCTAAAAGTTCTCACCCATCCTTTTGCATTCACTTCATGAAGCGTTGTTGTGCTGTTTAGTAAGTCTTTAACTTTTGTATGTCTCATTTTAAATATAATTGATATTGAAAAATTGTGTTTTTATCGAACTGCAAATATAAATCATTTGTTTCTAATTTTCATTGTGAGAAATAGGGTAATCAGGAGCTATTTCCCGCTATTCGCTATATCTTTTACTTTTTAAAGGAAAAAGTAAAAGGATGCCGCTATTATCGGGGCTAGAGAATAGTGGAATTATATTTTTTAAACGAATTTATTATTCATGCAAGTTTTTTTAGGTACAAAAATCAAAGAGATAATATTGAAGATATTCTCCAATATTATTATGTGAGTTTTTAGCTATATTTGCTAATATTTAAAATAAAACTGACTTTGGAAAAATTTGAAATAGATGTAAAATGGGCGAGCTATTTTGTTATAGTTAATGTAATAGTTTCAATTGTAGTAGCTTTATTTGCTGTAGTTTTCTTTTCGTTAAGTTTTGAAGAAAGGTATAATACAAAATTTGTGTCTAGCGTTCTTATAATGTTTTTTGTAATTCAACTGTTTTATTTTGTCCGAAAAGCAATTAAAGAAAACAAAAAACATCAAACAATTAGAATCTTTTCAAAAGTGTCAATTTTTTTTCGTGTTTTAGGTTTTTATATTTTTATTGTTTCTTTGAAATATATATCGCCTCATATTACTTCTTTGGAACTCAATTCTATTCTACAATATAGAAAAAATAATCTTTCAGAATTTTTAATAGAAGAGGATGAAATAAAAAATAATAAAAGTAATTGGTTGAATGATGTAGTAATCGTAATTAATAGAAGATTTAGCAGATAGAACATTTGAAGAAATTTGTAATATTTTGTTTTTAAAACATAAAAAAAATCCCGCCTTACTAGACGGGGTTTTGAGTTTTAGTATAATAAAAATGTAACCCTGACAAGTTAAATTAGACAATTTACTCTTTCTTCAAAGCATCAATTTCGGCATCACTTGGTTCGATGATGTCAATTTTTGGTTCGATAAATTCCTGTTCGTTAGCCAATGTTTTATTCAACGTCAATACCAAAGCCGGCAATAACATTAAATTCGAGAGCATTCCGAACAATAAGGTCAACGAAATCAATCCGCCAAGAGCGATTGTTCCTCCAAAACTGGACAACATAAATACCGAAAATCCGAAGAATAACACGATAGAAGTATAAAACATGCTCAAACCGGCATCTGTAAATGTGGCGTAAACCGACTTGCGGATTTTCCAGTTATTTTTCTTTAATTCCTCGCGGTATTGCGCTAAAAACCGAATGGTATCATCTACCGAAAGTCCAAACGCGATTCCGAAAACCAAGATCGTCGATGGTTTCAACGGAATATCCAAATAGCCCATAATTCCTGCAGTCAGCAGCAACGGTAATAGATTTGGGATAATGGAAACCAGTACCATTTTGAACGAACGGAACATAAACGCCACCAAAAGGGAGGTCAGGAAAAAGGCAAAAACCAAAGACGAAAGCAAATTGTCCAGCAGGTAACCGGTTCCTTTTTGGAAAACCAATGCTTTTCCGGTAATGCTAACGTTGTACTGACTTGGCGGGAAAAGTTTATCGGCTTTTTTACGAATTTCAGCTTCAATTTTGGCAATATTATCGCCGTTTTCATCGCGCATAAAAGTCGTGATTCGGGCAAATTGTCCTGTGGAATCCACATAGCTTTTCATTAGATTGTCTTTCGAGTTTTTTGTGGCATTTTTAGCATACGACAAAATAAACGACTGTTCCTGTGATGTTGGCAATTCGTAATAATCGGGGTTTCCGTTGTAATAAGCCTGCTTGGAATATTTAACCAAATTGACAATAGAAATGGGTTTTGACAATTCCGGGATTTCATCGATAGTTTCCTCGAGTTCTTCCATTCGCCTCAGCGTAGACAGTTTCATGACTCCTTTTTTACGCTTGGTGTCAATCATGATTTCCAGCGGCATAACGCCGTCAAATTCTTTTTCGAAGAAAACAATATCTTCAAAAAAGGCCTCTTTTTTAGGCATGTCTTCGATCAAGCTGCCCGAAATACGCATTTTATAAATACCTACGATACTAACAACCAAAAGAAGAATGGCAACGACATAAATCGAAAATCGATTGTATTTTACGTTTCTCAGAATCCAATCCATAAAAACCTTGACGTAATTGCGGTCTAAATGCTCAATGTGACGGTCTTTTGGTGGTGGAATATAACTGTGAAAAATAGGGATGACAATGATGCACAAAAAGAAAAGTGCCATGATATTGATAGAAGTCACCACTCCAAATTCTAATAATAATTGATTGTTTGAAGCGACAAACGTAGCAAAACCAATGGCTGTGGTAAGATTCGTCATTAGCGTTGCCATTCCCACTTTGGTCGTGACACGCTGTAATGCTTTGGCTTTATTTCGATGCACTTTGTATTCCTGATGGTATTTGTTGGTCAGGAAAATACAATTCGGAATCCCGATAACGATAATTAAAGAAGGAACTAAAGCCGTTAAAACCGTGATTTCGTAATTCAGTAATCCTAGAAATCCAAAAGACCACATCACGCCAATAATTACAATTATCATTGATATTAATGTTGCTCTAAAACTTCTGAAAAAGAAAAAGAAAAGCAATGAGGTGACTAATAATGAGGCTCCGATGAAGATGCTTATCTCATCAGTAATGGTTTTTGCATTCAGCGTTCGGATGTAAGGCATTCCCGAAACACGCAGGTCGATTCCGGTTTCTTTTTCGAATGTTTCAACTGCGGGAACTAATTTATCAAGAATAAAATCTTTTCGGGCGGCCGTGTTTACAATTTTTTTATCCATGTAAACCGCAGAGCGAATGCTTCCCGATCTTTTATTGAAAAGTAATCCTTCGTAAAAAGGCAAATCATTGAATAGCTCTTTCCTTATTTTTTGAAGATACGCTTGGTCAACAGTTTTACTTTGGTCTACAAAAGGAACCAATTCAAAGGTTGCCAAAGAATCATTTTTTTGTAATTTCTTTAAGTCATTTAACGAAATTACTAAGTCTACTGCTTTGTCTTCTTTCAGCGTGTTCATCAGTTTACTCCAGGAAGCATAGGCTTTCGGGGTAAATATAGCGTTGTCTTTTACACCTATGATGACTAGATTTCCTTCTTCACCAAATTTATTCAAAAATGCATTGTACTGAATATTTACAATATTGTCATCCGGTAATAAATTGGCTTCGGTAAAAGTGAAGTGGATATTTTTCCATTGCATTGCTAAAAGAGCTGTTATCGCTACAATAATGGATAACATCAAAATTCTATTTCTAAGGACAATTCGGGCTATTAATTCCCAAAATCCTAAACTAAACCACTTCATCATAAGTCATATTTAACGGCGGTAAAGGTAGTCAAAACTGCTATATATCATTTGTTTTAACTAAAACTTTTTGTTGTTTTATGGGGCTAATTATACTAGTTTTTTATTTTACAATTAAATAATTTTGTGGGATATAAATTATACATTTGAATTTCTCATCTTTGTTTTTTAGAGTTGAGCGTGAATACATAAAAATGAATATGAAGAATTATAAAAACACATTGTTTTATATAGGTGTAACAGGTGGTTTCACGGCATTGATGTATTGGATTATAAGTAAAGGAAAAAGCTTAGAAGCAAATGAAGTTATCGTAACACCTGAAAGTGGAAACGGTTCTTGGAATGATTTTTTAGCTTCCATGCAACACAATTTTCAGGATCCTTTGGCCATCCTTTTGGCACAAATTATTACGATAATACTTGTTGCCCGTGTTTTTGGTTGGGTTTTCAAGAAAATTGGACAGCCATCAGTAATTGGAGAGATTATTGCGGGAATTGTCCTTGGACCATCCTTATTGGGATTGTATTTTCCGGAATTTTCAAGTGCTTTATTTCCGGTTGAATCCTTAGGAAATTTAAAATTTTTGAGCCAGATAGGGTTGATACTTTTTATGTTTGTCATAGGAATGGAACTCGATTTGAAAGTGCTGAAAAACAAAGCAAATGAAGCGGTGGTTATCAGTCACGCCAGTATCGTGATTCCTTTTGCACTCGGGATTGGATTGGCTTATTTTGTTTACAATAGATTTGCTCCCGAAGGTGTGAAATTCCTTGCTTTCAGTTTGTTTATGGGAATTGCCTTGAGTATTACTGCTTTTCCGGTTCTGGCAAGAATTGTTCAGGAACGAGGAATTCATAAAACGAAATTAGGAGCTATTGTCATTACGTGTGCTGCCGCCGATGATATTACCGCTTGGTGTATTCTAGCAGTGGTAATTGCAATTGTAAAAGCGGGAACTTTCGTTAGTTCTTTATACATTATTATGTTGGCAGTGATTTATGTTGTTGCCATGATTTTTATTGTAAAACCATTTTTGAAAAGAATTGGGGATTTGTACGGTTCAAAAGACACTATAATCAAACCGGTTGTAGCTATCTTTTTTCTGGTACTGATTCTTTCGTCATATGCGACTGAAGTGATTGGTATTCATGCATTATTTGGAGCGTTTATGGCTGGTGCTATTATGCCGGATGTTCCAAAATTCAGAACCATATTCATAGAAAAAGTAGAGGATGTTGCATTGATTCTTTTACTGCCTTTGTTCTTTGTATTTACGGGTTTGAAAACCGAAATTGGTCTGATTAATGATCCTTATTTATGGAAAGTTACCGGTTTTATTATTTTGGTAGCCGTAGTGGGAAAATTTTTAGGAAGCGCCTTGGCAGCCAAATTTGTAGGGCAGACGTGGCGAGACAGTTTGACAATTGGCGCCTTGATGAATACCAGAGGACTGATGGAATTGATCGTTTTAAACATCGGGTTAGAGCTTAAAGTTTTGACTCCCGAAGTGTTTACAATGATGGTAATCATGGCCTTGGTCACTACTTTTATGACTGGGCCGGCTTTAGATTTAATCAATTATATTTTTAAAACTAAAGATGGTGTTGAAATCGTTGAACAAACAAACCATAATAAATACCGAATTTTAATTTCGTTTGGGAACAATGAAAAAGGAAAATCCTTGTTGCGATTAGCGAATAGCTTAATAAAAAAGCAAAAAGATTCTGCCAGTATTACGGTAATGCATTTGTCCTTAAGTGACGAGATGCATACTTTTAATATGGAAGACAAAGAGAAAAATAGTTTTTATCCTATTGTTGAAGAATCTCAACTGTTAAATCAGGACATTACCACTATTTTTAAAGCAACTATGGATATTGAAACCGAAATTGCAGATGTTGCTAATCAAGGGGATTATGATTTGTTGTTGGTAGGTTTGGGAAAATCAATATTTGAAGGCACCATTCTTGGAAAAGTAATCGGTTTTACAACAAGGATAATCAATCCGGATCGTTTAATAGATAAGTTTACCGGAAAAGAAGGCTTGTTTGAAAATTCGCCTTTTGATGAAAGAACCAGACAGATTATTTCTAAAACCAAGATGCCAATAGGGATTTTGATTGATAAAGATTTACAGCATGTAAACCATGTTTTTATTCCAATTTTTAGCCCCGAAGATTCATTTGTGATTGATTATATCCAAAAATTAATTTACAACAACAACTCTAAAATTGTTATTTTGGATGTCAATGGCCATGTAAATACTAATTTTGTAATCAAGAGCGCTATTGATTCTTTGGAACAAAAATATCCAAACAACATTGGTTTGATAACCGATAAAATAATCAAAAAAGAATTTTTGGCTCAACAGGATTTAATGTTGATTAGCCTTGAAAGTTGGAAAGAACTCGTTGATTCCAGAAGTGACTGGTTGAGCGGGGTTCCTTCGGTATTAATTTTAAAACATTAACATGAACTGGATTTTATTAATTATAGGTGGAATTTTTGAAGTGGGTTTTGCAACTTGCTTGGGTAAAGCCAAGGAAAGTTCCGGAATGACAGCAACATTATGGTTGGGCGGATTTTTAATTTGCCTGGCAATAAGTATGGTATTACTTTACAAAGCCACACAAACCCTGCCTATTGGAACGGCTTATGCGGTTTGGACAGGAATTGGAGCGGTGGGAACGGTTCTGGTTGGGATTTTTGTGTTTAAAGAACCGGCTGATTTCTGGCGAATTTTCTTCATCACCACTTTGATCAGTTCTATTATTGGACTAAAATTCGTTTCGAGTCATTAAAGCCCCAGATTAAGAACGAAACTTATTTTGACAGCTATATTATCTTGAAATTTACTCAGCTGATTTGGACCGTAACGGTAAAATCCGCCTAATCCCAAGCCATTATAAATTTGGTTTAGCTCTATTCCAGATTCGAAATAACCTTTGTCTAAGGTTTTGTAATTCAATCCAATGTGTTGTTCCGGTTTTTGTAAATTTCCCCAAGCTATTCTGGAAACGAGAACTAAGGAAGGTTTTACTTTTTTGAATAATGTTACGCGGCTAAAGCCATGTTTGAATTGAAAATAAGCATATTGACTGGAGAAAAATTCATTGAAAAACATGGTTTCAAAACTGTTTTTTCCTGCAAAAGTGATTCTCTGCATAATAGTTTCCTTGGTGATATTATTGGGAGACGTATTGTACAAATGTGTCAGTGGTACATCGCCAAGAGCATAACCGGCTTCGAAAAGTAAGCTTGTTTTTTGACCGTTTAAATATTTTTTTTCATACTCAGTTTTGAAATCGAATTTGCTAAATTCAAAATCATTTTGCATAACCTTAGGCAGGGATTGTGTGTATTGAAAAGTAAATTTTGGGAAACGTTTTTCTACTTCAATTCGTCCCGTAGGCGTTTGCATGTAATCGCTAAATGGATTCCAACGTAGAGAAACCATCGCGGTGGTCATAACATAACTCGTATATAATTTCTCGTTGAGGTTGTATATATAATTGAACTTAGGCTCTATTGCGGCACGGGAAAGCTCCCAGAAACTTTCTGTTTTTGGAATAATTTTGGTTTCTATAAATGTTTTCCAACTCACATAATTGTAAAATGTACTGATGTTTATAGGTCTTGGATCATAGATTTTGAATGCTTTTTTATCAATTGTAAACACGGTGCTTGCAATTTCCCGAACATCATCAGTATAGGAAACACCAATCCAAGAATTGGAAAATTTACCTACACGAGTTGCCATTCCCAAATTATATTTGAAATTGCCATCCTTTGTTCCATAGGCTGTGTAGCCTTCTATTCTGAATTTTTTTGAAAATTGTTCATTGGTCACTCCGCCAATTCCCAATCTGAATCCTTCGTAATTATTATAACTGAATAATTTACGTAAGTCTAAATCGAATTTTCCAATGGGTAAATATCCATTGATGATTTTTCGTCCAAAACGGATGCGGCTTTCAATTCGTTTTTTAACTGAAATACTGTCCAGTGCCAAATACGTTTTTTGGCTTCGGCTGTCCAAACTGTCTTTTCTGTAGGTGTTCCAAAAACGTTCCGGTTTGTTAATTGCATCGTCTTTGATTTCGATATAAATCGCCGATTTTTTAATTTGTATCGGAATGTTATACTGAATTTCAAAATTATTCGTGTGCGAAAGTAAGTAGGTGAAATCTGAGGCGACTTTCTTTCTTTCTTTAAAATCTTGTTCTACATCACCATCAAATTGAATCGTTCCGCCAAGGATTTTTATATCGTCATCATTTTTGCCTTTTACAATTTTAAAAGTTTTGTCCGTTGGGAACCATAATTTTTCACTTGGGATGTACTTAAAATCATGAATTCCGCTAATGTCAAGAACGCCTTTTATACGCATTACCGCTTTGGCGACAGCAAAATTATTTTGGTCAATATAAAGTACGCCTTCCAGTCCTGATGCTTTCCTTTTTTTCTTGTTTTTAAAATAAATCATATAAGTGTTTCTACCGTCAATGAGGAGTGAATCCAAGAGTTTGTAGTTGTAATCGTTTAGCGCATCATTGGCAATGGGGCTGTTGTACTTGGTTTCAAAAAGCTCGTAACTGGAGTCGTAAATAGAGAAAGACTGCAAGTTAAAAGCAATGATTTCATAAACAGGCTGCTTGAAACCCGCCATTTTGGTGCCTAATATGGTTTCTTTTAATGTACTATTTGCAAATTGATATTGTGATACTTTTTCGGTTTGAAAAAGATGTTGTTTACTAATGACGTCTTTAAATTTATAATCCGAGGAATCAATTTTTGAGAATTGTTTCCCAATCGATTTTTGGACAAAAACAGAATCGATTCTTCCGTCAATAGAGTCAGGATTTGCAGTTACAGTGAGTTTGTTATAGGATTTAAATTCAAAACTACGGAGCTTTTTTTGTGGATTATTATTGTCTTTATTTTCGATTGTCTTCTTGATAATTGCCAAAGCAGGGTTTTCGCTTGAAATCCTCACTTCGTTCAAATTATCCGTTTTTTGGGAAAGAACAACCACATAATAATTTTTATTTTTTTCGAGGATAATCCTAGCTTTGGTGAAACCAATATAAGAAACATCAAAAGCTGTAAAGGGAATTGGAACTAGAATACTAAACTTTCCATCGACATCAGAGATGGAATTTAGGCCATTATTTGTGGTAATCGTTGCAAACGGCAACGGTTTGTTGGTTGTAGATTCTTTCACAATTCCATTTACCTGAAATTGCGCCTGTAGCGAAAGCGTTAAAAAAAAGAATAACAAACACAATTGCTTCATAAATAGGGTTTACTGCAAAACGGGTATAATCTCATTTTGGTATCGCAAAAATAACAATAAAAAAATCCGTCTCGTTAAACTAACGAGACGGATTTTTAATATAATTTGAAAGGGAATTACACCTTCATAATTTCGGCTTCTTTCACCACTAAAAGTTCATCTATTTTTCTGATGAAAGTATTCGTTAAGTTTTGAACTTCTTCTTCGGCACTTTTACAAATGTCTTCTGATGTTCCTTCTTTTTCTAATTTCTTGATTTCAGTATTAGCATCTTTTCGAGCATTTCGAATCCCCACTTTGGCGTCTTCGGCTTCTACTTTGGCTTGTTTCGCAAGATCGCGTCTTCTTTCCTCGGTCAATGCGGGAACACTGATGATAATTACATCACCGTTATTCATTGGATTAAAACCAATATTGGCAACCATAATTGCTTTTTCAATTATGTGTAGCATGTTTTTTTCAAAAGGTTGTAACGTAATTGTTCTGGCATCTGGAACACTAATTTTTGACACTTGTGACAGCGGTGTTGCAGAACCATAATAATCAACAAATACACTTCCAAGCATTGCTGGTGATGCTTTTCCAGCACGAATATTCAAAAATTCTTTTTCTAAATGCGCAATAGAACCTGTCATAGATTCTTTTGTGCTATCTAATATAAATTCAATTTCTTCAGTCATAATTTAGATCTTTGGATTATTAGATTGTTAGATTTTTAGACTGTCTGACAATCTAAAAGTCTAACAATCTAATTTGTCTATTTATATATTTACTACGGTTCCTATGTTTTCTCCATCGCAGATTTTCAATAAGTTTCCTACTTTGTTCATGTCGAAAACTACGATTGGTAATTTATTTTCTTGGCTTAGTGTAAATGCAGTGGTGTCCATTACATTCAATCCTTTTTTAAGGACATCTTCAAAAGAGATATGGTCAAATTTTACGGCAGAAGCATTTTTTTCCGGATCACAATCATAGATACCATCAACACGGGTTCCTTTCAGGATTACATCGGCATTGATTTCTACACCACGTAAAACGGCTGCAGTATCTGTTGTAAAATACGGGTTTCCAGTTCCTGCACCAAAAATTACAATTCTTCCTTTTTCAAGGTGGCGTACTGCTCTTCTCTTAATATACGGTTCAGCAATCGCTTCAATTTTTAGGGCAGTTTGTAAGCGGGTAAGCATTCCTTTATCTTCCAGCGCGCCTTGTAAAGCCATTCCGTTGATAATTGTAGCCAGCATTCCCATATAATCACCTTGCACTCTGTCCATTCCTGCGCTCGCTCCGGCAACTCCTCTAAAAATATTTCCACCACCTATTACAATGGCTATTTCTACTCCTTTTTCATGAATTTGCTTGATCTCATCGGCATATTCAGCTAATCTTTTTGGGTCAATTCCGTATTGCAAGTCGCCCATTAAAGCTTCTCCACTTAGTTTTAGAAGAATTCTTTTGTATTTCATGTGTGTGTTGAGTTGATTGGTGCAAATATAGAATATTCTTTTTTTTTAAAATAATGTTGCTGAAATTTTATAAATTAAGTTTTTCGTACGCTTTTTTGGCGGCTTCATAGCCAATGTTGAAAACGGCATCCATCTTCACTTTGTTAGTTTCAAAGGTACTGTAAAGACACAAATCCTTTGGTTCAATAACCCAATCACAAATGTTAAATTTATGCAGATTTGAATTTGCCGAAAGGATATCAAATGCTCGCGTGGTTACTGCTTTGATAGAACTTAAATCTTTGGCTTCAATTTTTTGAATAGGACTCACATAAACACCTATTAGTGTGTCACATTGTCCTTGTAAGATATCAGTGGGAAAATGATTCAATATCCCGCCGTCACTATATATTTTTCCTTTAATTTCATAAGGGGACAAGATTCCGGGAAATGCCGAGGAAGCTAAAATAGCATCGATAATTGTTGTTTGTGGGTCAAATATTTTTAGTTTTCCACGAACCATATCGGTTGCTGTAATTTGAATCGGGATTTTTAAATCACCTAATGTAGCATCCTTGAAAATAGTGTAAAAATAAGGTTTGAAGGATTCAGAATCAATTAATCCGGCTTTTTTGAACGTTAAATGCTTCCAATGAAAAAGATATATCGATTTAAAGAATTCCAAAATTTCTTCGGGAGTTTTTCCCCAGGCATACATGGCGCCAACAATTGAACCAGCGCTTGTTCCTGCCATTTGAGATGGGCGAATGTTTTTTTCTTCTAAAAACTTAATCACACCAGCATGAGCGATACCTTTAGAGCCTCCGCCGGAAAGTACTAATCCTATCGATTTTGTTTTTAAATCCATCTTTTTTATTTGTGATAAAATTACTCTTTTTGTGGAATTGAAAGTGACATATATCATATTTATGCTCCAATTTTGTGGTAACTTTGTGAAAATAAATAATTCATTATGAAAATCCCAGTAGCTAAAGCATTGTTTAATAGTCATTCCTATTCTGAGTATAGAAAACTAGTTTCAGATTTATTACTGGAAGGAAAGTCAACCGGGAATGAACAATCTGATGATTTAAAACATTACAGTGAGTTGAATGAAACTAGAATGAATCGTTTGGATAAAACGATAAAAATTACCGATGAAAATAGTCTGAAATTAAAGAACTTAAATAATGAATACATTTGGTTAGTTATTTCCGAAGGTTGGTGTGGTGATGCTGCTCAACTCTTGCCAGTTATCAATAAAATGGCGATTGATGCCGGTAAAATAGAATTGAGAATTGTTCTGCGTGATGAAAATGACGAATTGATGAAACTGTTTTTAACCAATAAAAAGAAATCAATTCCAGTGGTGATTGTTGTAGATAAAGAAACGGGAAGTGTTCTTGGAAAATGGGGCCCAAGACCCAAAGGAGCAACCGATTTAATTACGGATTATAAAAAGGAATTTGGAGTTATTGACGAAATAGTAAAAACCAATTTGCAATTATGGTATTTGCATGATAAAGGAATCAGTACCCAAAATGAGTTGGTTAACTTGATGCTTGATTTGCAACAATAGAATTTTAAAAACGGGCAACTTTCATAACTTTTAGTGTTTCATAATTGCCAAAAATACTTCAGTATTGAGCAAAAAATCATTGTTTTGGTATGAATTTTTTAATGTAAAAGACACCTGAAGTTCTATGTTTGTTGAGGTAAAATAATTAAGTTTATTTTTTTGTTAATTTTTTTGCGTATCGAAAAAAAATTCGTAAATTGGTGACTGCCAACCAGGTCTATTGTTAATTTACTTTTTTTATTGGTGTTTAAATATTGTTTCACAACTTAAAAAACATCATCATGAAAAATCGATTTGAAAAGTTTTATGATTATTTGTCACATTTACTATTTGGAGGTAAAAAAGCAACTAATTATTAAACAATCGGCGCGAGCCTAGTAGACAAATAGAGTATGGATTAAAACTACTTTAACTTTAGAAAAAACACATCGCAAATTCAATTTAATATTGGATTTGTCATGTGTTTTTGCTTTTGGTTACAATCCTTCGGTAAGACTTTCTTCGAATAAAGTAACATCCATTGCATCAGCCACGTTATAATCGCCAATTTTTGTTCTGCGTAAAACGGTTAAATGGGAACCGGAATTCATGGCTTTTCCAAAATCAAAAGCCAGCGAACGAATGTAAGTTCCTTTACTGCAAACAACTCTGAAATCTATTTCCGGGAGTGCGATTCGAGTAATTTCAAATTCGTGTATCGTTGTTTTTCTACTCGCAATTTCAATTGTTTCTCCAGCGCGTGCATGTTCGTATAAGCGAACACCATCTTTTTTTATGGCCGAGAAAATGGGTGGTTTTTGATCTATTTCCCCTAAAAACTGCTTTACGGTTTCGTGAATTAAAGCTGCGTCAATATGTTCTGTTGGGAAAGTCTGGTCTATTTCAGTTTCTAAATCATACGAAGGCGTTGTGGCTCCAATATAGAACGTTCCGGTATATTCTTTGGCTTGACCTTGAAGTTCGGTAATTCTTTTGGTGAATTTTCCCGTACAAACTAATAATAATCCAGTTGCTAAGGGGTCTAAAGTTCCGGCATGACCAATCTTAAATTTTTTCGGAAGATTAGCTTTACTGATTAAAGCCCATTTCATTTTATTTACCGCCTGAAAAGAAGTCCAATTCAAGGGTTTGTCAATGAGTAAAATTTGTCCGTTTTGGAAATCTTCGGCTGTTTTCAATGGGAATTATTTTAAGTATGAAAAGTAGATCAATAAAAAAACGCCTACTATTATTCGGTACCATCCCCAAGGTTTGAAACCGTATTTTTTGATGATTTCAATGAAGAATTTAATAGCGATAATGGCAACGATAAAAGCAACAACATTTCCTATCAAGAACAATTGTATGTTTTCGTTTGATTTTAAAATCAATTCGTAGCCTTTCATTTGTGACGTTTCGTAGGTTTTCAAGAATACGGAGTAACATGTTACCGCCATCATCGTTGGAACCGCTAAAAAGAAAGAGAATTCCGCTGCAGCGTGACGCGTTAATCCTTGTTGCATACCGCCAATTATGGAAGCGGCAGAACGACTTGTTCCAGGCATCATTGCTAAACATTGCCAAAAACCGATGGTTACTGCTTTCTTAATGGTGATGTCTTCTTCTTGAAGAACCGTTGGACTTTGAAAACGACTGTCAATAAATAATAAAATGATTCCACCTAGAATTAACACAATGGCAATAGGAATAGGGTCTCCCAGCACTGCTTCAATCTTGTCGTCGAATAATTTCCCTAAAACCAAAGCCGGTATTACGGCGCAAATAAGTTTAATGTAAAAGTTGATGGCAACACTTTTTGAAGAGAAATCAAAAAATTTCTTCCAATACAAAGCGACAACAGCCAGAATGGCTCCAAATTGTATGGAAACCTGAAATAGTTTTACAAAATCATCCTCTTGAATTCCAAAATAAGAACTTAGAAAAACCATGTGAGCTGTTGAAGAAACAGGAAGATATTCAGTTAATCCTTCGATAACAGCAATTAAAAATGCTTGTAATGTATTCATTTATGCTTTTTTGGGATTCTTAAGAATGGCATAAACGGTAATTCCAAACCCGATTAAAACGGTAGTCGGCGCCAATCGAATTCTTCTGAAATTAAAGATATCTTCATTGAAAACATTTGGGTCATCACTTCCTCCGCCAGCCATTAGAATAAATCCTAAGGCAATTATTCCAATCCCAAGTAATAGAATTTTATAATTTATTTTGTCAAAAAGAAATTCCGGTTGCTGTTCGTTATTTTTCATTTTATGGTGTTGATTTAAAAAGCTGAATGGTGAAAATTCGAATAAACAAATAACCAAATCAACAAATAAACATTAGTATAAATCGTCCGTTCTTAAATTCAAGAAGCGTTGTGTTGCAAAATATGTGCTTAACCAGGTAATCAATATTCCAATACCTAAAACGGTCAATAATACCATTCCAATTAAAGCTTTGTCATCAAGTATTCCAAGATTTGGAAAATTAGTTTGAACATAAATCAAAACGCCAATTAATGCAATAATGGCAAGTCCTGCGCCAATCATTCCCAATTTTATACTTCGCATCACAAATGGTTTTCTGATAAAGGCTTTGGTTGCCCCTACCATTTGCATGGTTTTAATGATGAATCGGTTGGAATGTATCGATAAACGCAATGAACTGTTAATCAGTAATACGGCAATCACGGCCAAGAATCCGCTAATTACAAGAATCCACATACTTACTTTTTTGATGTTGTCATTTACTAGATTCACTAATTGCTTGTCATACACAATATCTGAAACCATAGCGTTTTTGCGCAAGCGGGTTTCTATTTTTGCAATACTGTCTTTGATTACATAATCGGCTTTCAGATGAATATCGTAAGAGTTTTGCAATGGATTTTCGCCAAGAAATTCCATAAAATCTTCTCCAATAATATCTGTATGTTGTTTTGCGGCAGCTTCTTTAGTTACATAATCGTATGATTTTGCAAAGCGGCTCGATTTTAATTCAGTTCCAAAAGCTTTCAGAATACTGTCATTCGCTTCGTTCTTGAAAAAAACGGTCATGGCAATATTTTCTTTGAAATCGTCAGCTAATTTTTTAGAATTTATAATAAAAAGACCCAATACACCCAATAAAAATAAAACCAAGAATACACTTAGCACTACTGAAAAATAAGAGGAAATTAATCTGCGTTTTTGAAATTTATCAAAGGAAGAACTCATAGTTTACTGAAATTATTGGGTAAAAATAATAAAGAATTTCTTTATTTAAAGTTAATAACGCTCAAAGTTTCAACTTTCGTACAATAAACGTAAATTTGGCACCTGAAAATAGTCATCGCAATAAAACTTAGAACCTTAGTTACTCAGTTACTCAGAACCTTAAAAAAATGACTTGAGTATGCGATAGCATGAATCCATAAAAAAGAACAATTAAGAAAGTAGAATGAAGTACAATCCGAACGAAATAGAGGCCAAATGGCAGAAATATTGGTTAGAAAACGAAACGTTTAAAGCCGAAAACAACTCAGAAAAACCTAAATATTACGTACTTGATATGTTTCCTTATCCATCTGGAGCGGGATTACACGTAGGACACCCTCTGGGATATATCGCTTCTGATGTGTATTCAAGATACAAAAGACACCAAGGTTTTAATGTGTTGCACCCAATGGGCTATGACAGTTTTGGATTGCCTGCGGAACAATACGCCATTCAAACGGGGCAACGTCCTGAGGATACGACTTCGGTAAATATTGACGGTGGAACAGATAAAGAAGGAAATAAAATTGCGGGATACAGAAAGCAATTGGATAAAATTGGGTTTTCATTCGATTGGAGTAGAGAAGTACGTACTTCAAATCCGGATTATTACAAACATACACAGTGGATTTTTATCCAATTATTTAATTCTTGGTACAATAAAAACAGCGATAAAGCAGAAGATATTTCGACTTTGGTTTCCATTTTTTCAACGGAAGGAAATGCAAATGTCAATGCGGTTTGCGATGAAAATATTGAAGCTTTTTCAGCAAATGAATGGAACGCTTTCGCAAAAGAACAGCAGGAGAGAATTTTGCTGCAATACAGATTGACTTATTTAGCCGAGACCGAAGTGAACTGGTGTCCGGGATTAGGAACGGTTTTAGCGAATGACGAAATCGTAAATGGTGTTTCAGAACGTGGCGGTTTTACGGTTGTTCGTAAAAAAATGACGCAATGGAGTATGCGAATTTCGGCTTATGCAGAACGTTTGTTACAAGGATTAAACGATATTGATTGGAGCGAAAGCATCAAAGAAAGCCAAAGAAACTGGATTGGAAAATCCGTTGGAGCGACTGTTTCTTTCAAAGTCGAAAGTCAAAAGTCAAACGCCGAAAGTGAGCAACAATATATAGATGTTTTTACTACAAGACCTGATACTATTTTTGGAGTTACGTTCATGACATTGGCTCCGGAACATGAATTGGTTTCGCAAATTACTACTACTGAACAAAAAGCGGAAGTGGAAGCCTATATAGAAAAAACTTCAAAACGTTCCGAAAGAGAACGTATGGCTGATGTAAAAACCATTTCGGGAGTATTTACGGGAGGATATGCAGAACATCCGTTTACGAAAGAACCAATTCCGGTTTGGATTGGGGATTATGTTTTGGCTGGTTACGGAACAGGCGCGGTTATGGCAGTTCCTTGTGGCGACGAAAGAGATTATGCTTTTGCGAATTTCTTCAAAGGTAAACAAGGTATGTCGGACATTAAAAATATTTTTGATAAAGATATATCTGAAGCTGCTTTTGGAGCCAAAGAAGGTTTTCAATTGGTAGATTCTGATTTTCTAAATGGATTAGATTACAAAAAAGGAACTCAAAAAGTAATTGCCGAGTTAGAAAAAATAAACCAAGGAAAAGGAAAAATAAATTACCGTTTGCGTGATGCCGTTTTCTCTCGCCAACGCTATTGGGGAGAACCCTTTCCGGTATATTATGTGAATGGCTTGCCGCAAATGATTGATGCACAACATTTACCAATAATCCTTCCGGAAGTAGAGAAATATTTACCAACCGAAGACGGTTTGCCTCCTTTAGGAAATGCTTTGGTTTGGGCTTGGAATACCGAAACAAATTCAGTAGTTAATACTGATTTAGTCGACAATAAGACGATTTTTCCATTAGAATTAAACACGATGCCAGGTTGGGCGGGAAGTTCATGGTATTGGATGCGTTATATGGATGCACACAACGAAAACGAATTTGCCAGCAAAGACGCATTGGCATATTGGGAAAGTGTGGATTTATACATTGGCGGAAGCGAACACGCAACCGGGCATTTATTGTATTCCCGTTTTTGGAACAAATTCTTAAAAGACAAAGGTTTTGCACCGACAGAAGAACCGTTCAAAAAACTGATTAATCAGGGAATGATTTTAGGAATGAGTGCGTTTGTTTATAGAGTTTTAGGAACTATGGGTATTCCTCCTATTTTTATTACTTCAAGTTTATATAAAAGCAATAATTTAGATTTTGTTTATTCTGAATTAACTAAGATTCATCAACAATTTAATATTGATGGATTTAACGAACGGTTTACAATTGGATTTTCGCCAATTCACGTTGATGTTTCAATAGTAAATTCATCAGATGAATTAGATTTGGAAAAATTTACAAAGTCTAGAGATGAGTATAAAAATGCCATTTTTATAAATGATGAAAACGGGAAATACATAGTAGGTCGTGAGATCGAAAAAATGTCGAAATCCAAATACAATGTGGTAACGCCAGATGATATTTGTAATGAATACGGAGCCGATACGTTGCGTTTGTATGAAATGTTTTTAGGGCCATTGGAACAAGCGAAACCTTGGAACACGGCAGGAATTTCGGGCGTTTTTGGATTCTTGAAAAAACTGTGTCGTTTGTATTTTGATGACAATGGTTTGATTGTTACCAATGACGCACCAACCAAAGACAACTTAAAATCATTACACAAAACCATCAAAAAAGTAGCGGAAGATATTGAAGGTTTCTCTTTCAATACGTCGGTTTCGCAATTTATGATTTGTGTGAATGAATTGTCAACACAAAACTGTCATTCACGTGCAATCTTGGAACCATTAGCGATTGTGATTTCGCCTTATGCGCCACACATCGCTGAAGAATTATGGTCGTTGTTAGGAAATACAGGTTCTATTGCAACGGTTGATTTTCCAATATTCGAACCAGCACATTTGGTAGAAAGCAGCAAAGAATATCCAGTTTCTTTCAACGGGAAAATGCGTTTCACGATGGTTTTACCTTTGGATTTAACCAAGGAACAAATCGAGGAAATTGTAATGAAAGACGAAAGAACCATCAAACAATTAGAAGGGAAAACGCCAAACAAGGTGATTATTGTTCCTGGAAAAATTATCAATTTGGTGGGGTAAATACAAAACGTCATATTGTAGAGACGCACTGCAGTGCGTCTCTACAATCACAATAATATCAATCCAAATTCTATTTTTAGAATTTGGATTTTTTAATTATTAATAAATATAAATCCGCATAAACCCGTTTCATCCGCGTTCCATTTTTTCAATGCCAAATTGACACAATAAAAAATTGGTTCAGATTTTGATGATTCTTTTATAACTTTAACAATACAATTAAAAAACAAAAATATGGGAATGGGTTATTTGATTCTTGCCGGAGCAATTATGCTTTTCAGCTGGTTAGTTAGTTCAAGACTAAAAAGCAAATTTGAACATTATTCTAAATTACAATTACAAAACGGAATGTCAGGCGCAGAAATCGCCGAAAAAATGCTTGCTGATAACGGAATTCGCGATGTGAGAGTTATCTCTACGCCGGGACGTTTGACGGATCATTACAATCCAGTAGATAAAACCGTGAATTTAAGTGAGGCGGTTTACAACCAACGAAATGCGGCTGCGGCTGCTGTTGCTGCGCACGAATGTGGTCACGCCGTACAACATGCTGTAGGATATCAATGGCTGACGATGCGTTCTAAATTAGTGCCTGTGGTGAATGTGGCGTCAACGTACATGCAATGGATTTTGCTTGCCGGAATCTTAATGATGAAAACTTTCCCACAATTGCTATTGGTAGGAATTATCATTTTTGCAGCAACAACTTTATTTTCGATTGTTACTTTGCCAGTCGAATATGACGCGAGTAATCGTGCATTGACTTGGTTAGAAAACAAAAGAATGCTGACGCAACAAGAACAAGCGGGAGCGAAAGATTCGCTTAAATGGGCTGCTAGGACGTATGTCGTGGCTGCTTTAGGATCTATTGCAACGCTGTTGTATTACGTTTCGATTTATATGGGGGGAAGTAGGAGAGATTAGATGATTAGATTTTTAGAAAACTAAATCTTTAGAGAATTATATAAAAAACCGTCTTGTTATCTTAACGAGACGGTTTTCTTGTTTTAAAAATCTAATTATCCAATTGTCTAAAAATCTGACTAAAGTTGAATCTGTCTATCGATTTGTTGGTCTAAGGAAATGAAGGTTTCTGTTCTGGAAACACCTTCTATCGCTTGGATTTTGGTGTTGAGGAGCTGCATTAAATGTTCGTTATCCCTACAGATAATTTTGATAAGAATCGACCAGTTTCCTGTGGTATAATGGCATTCCAATACTTCAGGAATTTTCTTTAAATCACGTACCGCTTCAGGATTTCGGGCGGCTTTGTCCAGATAAATTCCAACAAAAGCCATCGTATTGTAACCCAGAATTTTATTGTTTACTGTGAATTTTGAACCCGAAATAACACCGGATTGCTCCAGCTTTCGCAAACGTTGATGAATTGCCGCTCCTGAAATTCCTATTTTATTGGCGATTTGAAGAATTGGTTTTCGGGCATCTTCCATCAGGTCGCGTAAAATTTCTTTGTCGATACCGTCAATTTCTACTATTAGGGAATTGATTTTCATGAGTTATTGTTTTAAACTAAAATATGAAATTTAGTTTGAATTGAAAATCAAATTTAAGTAAAAAACGATTAGTGTAAAGAATAAGTCGCCTTTTTTATAATTTACGTCATAAAAAAAACCATTCGGATTGCGAACGGCTTTTTGATTTTATTTTGAAAAGTAATTTTTTATTTTCCTTTATTAGCTTCAATAATGTATTTTTCCAAAGCCATTGTCATGGAAGGTGTTGCTGGTGTTGGCGCAAGAATATCCACTCTTAAGCCATGATCCAACGCTTCTTTTTGAGTAGTGCTCCCAAAAACTGCAATTCGAGTATTGTTTTGCTCGAAGTCTGGGAAGTTCATAAACAATGATTTTATTCCGGTTGGGCTAAAGAAAGCCAAAACATCATAATATACATCGGCTAAATCTGATAAATCACTCATTACGGTTCTGTAAAAAACGGCTGGTGTCCAATCTACTTTTAGTGCGTTTAGCGTTATTGGCGCATCGGCATTCAATTGATCTGAAGCTGGTAATAAGAATTTTTCGTCTTTGTATTTTTTTATCAGTGGAGATAAATCAGCAAAATCTTTTGGTCCAACGTAGATTTTACGTTTTCTATACACAACGTATTTTTGCAGGTAAAAAGCAATAGCTTCTGATTGGCAGAAATATTTTAATCCTTCTGGAACTTTATAACGCATTTCATCAGCCACTCTAAAAAAATGATCTACGGCATTTTTACTCGTTAAAATAATTGCGGTGTAATGATTAAGATCGATTTTTTGAAGTCTAATCTCTTTTGCATTAACTCCTTCTACATGAATAAAAGGTCTGAAATCAATTTTTACTTTATGCTTTTGTTGAAGTTCAAAGTAAGGGGAATTCTCCACTTTAGGCTCAGGCTGTGACACCAAAATTGTTTTCACTTTCATATTTAACGGTTTCTAAGCACTCCCTTTTGTAAACCAATAATACATAAAATAATAGGGTGCTATTTCAAGAGCGCAAAGATATAAAATAAAATAAAACAACTTACCGAATATTATATTTTGATAATTTTTTATTGAAATCAAATAAGTTAATATGTTTATTATCAATACTGTAGCAATAATTAGTAATGGAATATTTCTTGAAAACGAGTCGTAATAAAACAAAATAATATTCAATGGCAGTATGATTAGTCCAATATAGGTTCTGTAAGTCACCTTTTGGAGGTTAAACTGCTCCATAAATTCTTCAATATTGAAGGATGTGGCTATTATTTTCTCAATCAAATATTTAGATAAAATAAAGAAAGCTAGGAAGGTAAATATTTGAATATAAAGGATCCAATCTGTCTTTGAGGCATGGCCAAAATAACTTAACGAAATTTGGATGAAGAAAGCAATTGAAATCACTTGGACAAAAAACAAGGAGATGGTGAAACCGCTTTTTAAGTGGCTGCTGTCTCTGTAAACTTTGTTGTATTTATTAGAAAAAATTAAATTGGCGAAATCACCAAATCTATTTTCGAAAACAGATTTTGTAACAGCAATAATAGCAAATGACAGAACAAAAAGCACGGTTGCCCAGTCTTTGCTGTCAGTTATTCTTGGATGAAGTATATTTTCGATCATAACACTGCAAAATTACTAATTTTTATATCATTCTTTTTATTATAATTTTATTAAGGATGAAATGGCATAAAAAGTTTACTTTTGCGGTGAAATTAGTCAAAAATATGAATGATTGTATTGTTATAATTCCTACCTATAACGAAATTGAAAATATAGAAAGCATTATTCGATCGGTGTTTTCGCAACATAAATCTTTTCATGTTCTTATTATTGATGATAATTCACCGGATCACACAGCTGATAAGGTCGTTTTACTTCAATCAGAATTTGGAGGGAGATTATTTTTGGAAAAAAGAGAAAAAAAATCGGGTCTGGGAACGGCTTATGTTCATGGATTTAGATGGGCATTAGCGCATAAATATGATTTCATTTTTGAAATGGATGCTGATTTCTCCCATAATCCAAATGATTTAGAGAAATTATACAATGCGTGTCATTTTGGTGATGCCGATTTAGCGATTGGTTCACGTTATGTTACGGGAGTAAATGTGGTAAACTGGCCGTTGAGTCGTGTATTGATGTCTTATTTTGCATCGGTTTATGTACGAATGATTACCGGAATGAAAATTCATGATGCCACAGCGGGTTTCGTTTGTTACAAAAGGCAAGTGCTCGAAGAGATTAATTTAGATAAAATAAAATTTGTTGGATATGCTTTTCAAATTGAAATGAAATACAGAACGTACTGTAAAAAATTTCAAATTACGGAGGTTCCCATCATTTTTACCGATAGAACAAAAGGGCAATCCAAAATGAGTAATTCGATAATTATTGAAGCTGTTTTTGGAGTTATTGCACTTAGATTAAAAAGATTAGTCAACACCTTATAAGAAAAAGACAGGATGAACAGGGTTTTAATTAAGAATGCCAAAATAGTAAATGAAGGAGTGATTTTTGAGGGCGATGTATTAATTGAAAATGACTTAATTGTTGAGATTTCAGAAAGTATTAGTGCAAAATCCTCTCAATGTAAAATCATTGATGCCGAAGGAAATTATTTGATTCCGGGTGCAATTGATGATCAAGTGCATTTTAGAGAACCAGGGCTGACACACAAAGGAGACATCGAATCAGAATCTAGAGCGGCGGTTGCAGGAGGAATTACTTCTTATATTGAGCAGCCTAACACGGTTCCTAATGCGGTTACCCAAGAAATATTAGAACAAAAATACGAGTTGGCTGCCCAAAAATCGTACGCGAATTATTCTTTTATGATGGGCGCAACCAACGATAATTTGGAAGAAGTTCTAAAGACAAATCCAAAGAATGTTGCCGGAATAAAAATATTCTTAGGTTCCTCAACAGGGAATATGTTGGTGGATAATGAAGCGACTTTAGAGAAAATATTTTCCAGTACACCCATGCTTATTGCGGTGCATTGTGAAGATGAAGCCACTATCAAAAATAATTTAGAGAAATACAAAGCAGAGTTTGGAGAGGATGTTCCCGTTACGGTTCATCACCTTATCCGAAGCGAGGAAGCGTGTTATATTTCGTCTTCCAAAGCGGTTGCATTGGCTAAGAAAACAGGGGCTCGCTTGCATATTTTTCATCTTTCGACGGCCAAAGAAATGGATTTGTTTACGAACAAAATTCCTTTGGAAGACAAGAAAATCACTGCCGAAGTTTGTGTGCATCATTTGTGGTTTACCAATGATGATTATGCTACCAAAGGCAATTTGATAAAATGGAATCCAGCCGTAAAAACGGCTAATGACAGAAAAGTGCTTTGGGAAGCCTTGCTGGATGATAGAATTGATGTGATTGCTACGGATCACGCACCTCATACATTAGAAGAAAAAAAACAATCGTATTTGAATGCGCCTTCCGGTGGACCATTAGTGCAACATGCTGTTGTGGCTATGTTTGAAGCGTATCATCAAGGAAAAATAAGCATTGAAAAAATTGTGGAGAAAATGTGCCACAATCCGGCTAAAATCTTCAAAATAGAAAAGCGTGGTTTTATCAAAGAAGGCTATTATGCGGATTTAGTAATTGTAAATTCAGGTTTGCCTTGGAGCGTAAAAAAAGAAAATATTTTAGCTAAATGTGGTTGGTCTCCATTTGAAGGTTTTACTTTTAAATCTAGAATTACCCATACTTTTGTCAACGGACAATTGGTGTATACTGCTTTTAAAGTAAAAGACATTCGTGCAGGAAAACGTTTATTATTCGAAAGATAAAATTTCATAAATGAAAAAAATCATAGCACTTTTAACGATCATAACACTGTTTGTAAGCTGTAAAGAAGAAGTGGTGAATAAGCCGGAACGACTTATAGAGAAAGACGTTATGGTAGATATTATGTATGATTTATCTATTTTGGAAGCCATAAGAAATCAAAATCCGGCTTCCTTGGACACTTTTAAAATAAATTCCAGAGATTATATTTTTAAAAAATATAAAATTGACAGTGTTCAATTTGCTAAAAGTAATGTCTACTACGCATCTGATTATAATGAATACAAGAGCATGTTTGAGCAAATCAACAAGCGATTACAAGCAAATACAAAGAGTGTAGATTCTTTGATCAAATTGAAAAAAAAGAAAAAAATTATTAAAAAAGGGGAAAAACAAGCTGTAATTAGCAGAGATACCACAAAATTAAACTAAGAAAAGAACTCACAGGTTGGAGATTTCTTTTATGTATTGGTGTACATTTATAAAATCTGTTTTCAAGGTGTCTTTAATCTTTTGGTTCGAATATATACTATTCGCATACGAAGCTTTAGCAGTCGTTTGAGTCAATTTTCTCTTCTGTTGTGAAATATTCGAAACAAACCAATCCAATCTCCAAAGCATTTCCATAAAAAAGGGTTTTGCATGAATTTCAGGTTTTTTAACACCCAATGCATCGGCCATAGTATTCAGAATGTCACGAAAAACACTATTTTCTGCAATCAAGGTAAAGCGTTCATTGTTAATTTCGCTTTGCATTAATTGATGCGCCATTCGAACAACATCAGTAACGGCAACAAATCCCGTTGAGCCCAGCGTATAAAATTTTAATCCGTTTTTTACTTTCGTAAAAAGTTGTCCACTTCCTTGTTCTCTAAAACCGGGTCCAAGAATAACGCCTGGATTTACAATTATCACATTTAAACCTTCTTGTTGCCCACGCCAAATTTCCATTTCGGCGCCATATTTAGAAATAGCATAATCATTATGTGGCTTTTCTGGGTTCCATTCGGTTTCTTCCGTGATGAATTTTTCATGAGGTAGTAAATCTCCCAAAGTGGCAATGGAGCTTACAAAACACAGTTTTTTTATTTCATAGGCGATACAAAAATTCACAATATTCGCCGTTCCTTCAATGTTTGTTTTTCGCAATATATCCTCATCTTTTGGATCAAAAGAAATCAAAGCGGCGCAATGATACACGGTGTCAATATTTTGAAAGGCAATTTCTAAGGAAGGAACTTCGGTAATATCTGCGGGAATCCATTCAATTTGCTCGAACAACGATTCCTTTTTATACATGGAGAACAGCGATTTGGTTTTCTCCATTGAAGTGACACTTCGATAAATAGCACGAACTTTTTCTCCATTTTCAATTAAATGAAGCAATAGATGTGCGCCTACTAAACCCGTTCCTCCTGTGACTAAAATCATGCTACGAAAATACGAATAATTTTTTTCGAATAACCTATTAAACAAATAACCGAATCCACAATAAATTTTATCTTTGTGCACACGAAGCCTTAAAGGCTGAACTGATGAAAGTAAATTGATTAAAAAGATGAAGAATTTTATTGAAGAAGTAACTTGGAGAGGAATGCTCCACGATGTTATGCCCGGCACAGAAGAACATTTGATGGAACAAATGCGTGTGGCGTATGTGGGAATTGACCCAACTGCCGATTCATTGCATATAGGACATTTAGTTGGTGTGATGTTGTTGAAACATTTTCAACTATCGGGACACAAGCCGTTAGCGTTAGTGGGTGGTGCAACAGGAATGATTGGTGATCCGTCAGGTAAATCGAATGAAAGAAATTTATTGGACGAAGCTACTTTGCGTCATAATCAAGAAGCTATAAAAGGACAATTGGCTCGTTTTCTGGATTTTACTTCGGATGCGGCTAATGCGGCTGAATTAGTGAATAATTACGACTGGATGAAGAACTTTTCTTTTCTAGATTTCATTCGGGATATTGGAAAGCACATTACGGTAAATTATATGATGTCCAAAGATTCAGTGAAGAAACGTTTATCTTCTGAAGCTGCCGAAGGAATGTCATTCACGGAGTTCACGTACCAATTGGTTCAAGGATATGACTTTTTGCATTTGTACAGAGAAAAGAATTGTACGTTGCAAATGGGAGGAAGTGACCAGTGGGGAAATATCACCACAGGAACCGAATTAGTGCGCAGAATAGCCAGTGGAAAGGCGTATGCGTTGACTTGTCCGTTGATTACAAAAGCGGATGGAACCAAGTTTGGAAAATCAGAAGGTGGAAATATTTGGTTGGATTCGGTCAGAACTTCTCCTTATAAATTTTACCAATATTGGTTGAACACTTCGGATGTTGATGCGGAAAAATACATTAAGATTTTTACTTTTTTATCAAAAGAAGAAATCGAAGTTTTAACTGAAAAACATAGAGAAGCGCCACATTTACGTTTGTTGCAAAAACGTTTGGCCGAAGAAATTACGGTGATGGTACATTCAGCCGAAGATTTAGAAAATGCGATAAAAGCATCAAATATATTGTTCGGGAATTCTACTTCGGATGATTTGAAGCAATTAGATGAAGCGACTTTTTTAGATGTTTTTGATGGTGTTCCTCAAGCGGAAATCAGCAGAACCGAAATCGAAGCAGGAATTGATATCGTTACTGTTTTGAATGAAAAAACAGGTTTTATGAAATCCAATGGAGAAGCAAGACGCGCTTTAACAGCTAATTCTATTTCAGTGAATAAAGAAAAAGTTGCTGAGGATTTTGTGCTTTCAACAAAAGATTTAATCAATAATCAATTTGTATTGTTGCAAAGTGGAAAGAAAAATTATTTCGTGGTGAGAATTGTTTAACCGCAAAGTTCACAAAGATATTCGCAAAGTTCGCAAGGTTTCTTGCGGACTTTTTTATTCTTTAAAATTAATTTCCATTTTGTCGGATTGGATCCATCCTTTTATGATTGTTTTATCTTCTATTATTCTTTTAAAATCTTCAGATGATACTTTTTCTTTGAATTCTTCTTTCATTAAGTTAATACATAAATCAAAATAATGAGTTGCTTTTTCGTTTAAATAATATTCGATGTCAAAGTATTGAGAATATCTGTTTTTGTCCCAGTTCAAAGTAGCTGAAATTTTTTTAATTTCTTTAGGATTCAATTTGATAATACTGTTAAGTATGTTTTGAGTTATTTGCATTTTATTTTTTGTAATGTCATCATAAATATTGTTTTTAGAACCTTTTTTTGTTTGTGCTAATTTTAATTCTGAGTCTTTTATTATCTTATGAAGTTCTTCCTTAGCTGTTTTAGAATTAAAAATACTGACAGAATTAACGATTTCATCTCCTTGGTATAATCTGTAGGCTGGGTAATAAGACATTGAGCTCGTTGCGTTTGGTCTTATGGAGTTTGTGTTTAAAATAAATGATACGGGATTATTAGTAAGGTTTTCTATATGATAGAGAACTGTAAATTTTCTTTCAGTTGGATTTGAATCTATAAAAGTAATGGAGTCAATTTTTATTTCCAATTCAGTGTTCTGTGCAAAGCTGCAAATTGAAAAAAATAAAAAAATGAGAGGAATGATACGCATAGATTGGAAAGGTTAAATATTATTTTAAATAACCATGAGGTTACAACCTCGAATATCAGAATTATCAAAACGTCCCAATACCTCGAAAGAGTTGTTGGGATTTTTTTTGCCCAAATCTTGCGTGGCAATAAACGAACAAGAATTAATGTTGGCCAAATCAATCACGTTGATTCCACCTGTTTTTCCGTCTTGAATGTAGGTTAAAGCATCTTCGGTATCACGAACGAGGATTTGTATCCAAGAAGGGCATTCAAATACCCCGTTTCCTAATGAATAGGCTTGCGAAAGCAATTCGGTCATTCCATATTCAGAATGTATGGATGAAACGCCAAATCCTTTACACAATTGTTCGTGTAATTCTTCCCGAATCATTTCTTTGCGCTTGCCTTTCATGCCGCCCGTTTCCATGATAATGGTATGCTGCAATTGAAACTGATGTTTCTCGATCAAATCTAATAACGCAAAAGTAACACCAATCAGAATCACATTTTGACCTGCTTGGTCTAAAGCGATTAGTTTAGCAATCAGTTCGTCATGATTGTGCAGGTAAAACCCACTTTCGGGATGATTGGATAATGCAATTAAATCCTTAACCATGTAAATTAAGGAAGAGCCTTCTCTTTCAAGATAGGATGGAAGCAAGGCCAAAACAACATAATCTTCGATATTGCCATAAAATTCTGAAAATCCTTTGCGGTAACTTTCTTCATACAAGGTAACATCCGTAACCAAATGTTTACTGGTAATCATTCCGGTTGTTCCGCTGCTGGTAAAGGTTTCCTGAATGGGATTAGTGTTAGAAACCACTTCATGACTCTTAAAAAACTGAATAGGCAAAAACGGAATCTGTTGTAATGACTTTACTTTATGAGGATCAGTTTTTAAAAAACTGCAAAATTCTTGATAGACCAAGTTGTTTTCGTATTGGAAACGAAACACTTTCAAGGCGATTTTCTCAAACTGTTTTTGACTGGAAATAGCAAATATATCGGAGGATGTAATCAAGAATTTTTTTTGCAAAAGTAATCAAAATTTTTAAGGGAAACTCATTAGCAAAATAGCAATAGTGTGTTTTTTG
This sequence comes from Flavobacterium yafengii, assembly GCF_030010375.1. Taxonomy (GTDB): domain Bacteria; phylum Bacteroidota; class Bacteroidia; order Flavobacteriales; family Flavobacteriaceae; genus Flavobacterium; species Flavobacterium yafengii. The sequence continues at coordinate 823,552 of NZ_JASCRY010000001.1, forward strand.
GAATCCATTACATTAAAATTATGCATAAAAAAAGCCCCAATAGAAATTGGAACTTTGTATTTAAATGTTGATGTATTATCGTATAATTAGTTTTCTGGTCGCAGATGCCTCTTTTTCATTAATTTTTATGATGTAGACACCTGAAGTTAGATTAGAGACATTTAGTTCTCTAGAACTAAGCATTGTTTGAAGCACTTTTTTTCCTAAAACATCAAAGATAATAATTTCTTTATCCAAGTCGTTTTTCGAAGTAATGTAGACTTTGCCATTACTCACAGGGTTCGGGTACAAGCTTAAACCTTCAATTGCGGCGGTTTCTTGTGTTTTTGGTTGTTGCTTAGTTTCCTGAGCACTAGCGCTCATAGAGAATAGAAAAACCAATAAGATGGTAATATAAAAGTAGTTTTTTGCCATTGGATTAGTTTGAATAGTAAATATACAAAAAATAATTCAAAAAGCGTACCAAAAAAAAACATCCTGAAAACTCAGGATGTTTGATATAAATAAAAGCGATGTTTTTTATAAGTTTCCTAATAAATTAACGCCATCAACAATTGCCCATGCTCCAGGAGTCAATACTGCTCCAGATGCTGCTGCACTTGTTGTGAAATTTGCAGGTAAAAATGAAACTGTAAAAGCTGCACCAGCACCCCATTGAGCAGTATTAGTGTCTACAATTTTCACATTCAACATTTTTATCTTACCAGTAAGAACTTGATTAGTGTTTGTAGCAGCATCTTGTATTCTAACGGCAACGGCATTTACTGTTGTAGTTCCTGAAACTGCTGTATTTGTGTATCCTGAGATTACTACATTAGTATATTCTCCGTTTCCTTCTTTTTTGAATTGGATTGCATCTATTTCAAGTGGGTTACCAGCTTCAGTTGCTGTACCAGCAGCTCTTCTTAAAGTAATGTTAGATACTTTTGGGAAGAAAGTATTGTTTACACTTTTTGCTTCGATTTCCATTCCAAAATTTCCAGCTCCAGTTTGATAAGCATACCAGTTAGTATTTGCTTGACCTTGCCATCCATCTTGCCAGTCAAAAGAATCATCTGTGTTTCCGTAAGAAATAAGGTTTTTAGCGCTTACAGTTCCTCCGTAAAATTCAAAACCGTCATCAGCTCCTTTGTAAGCAACAAGGTTTTCTAACACTGTTCCAGAACCTACCGAGTAAAATGAGAAACCATTCATTTCAGAATTTCCGTCAAGGATTTTTTTACCTGCATATTCTACTCGTACATATTTCAAAGAACCACCATTATGAGCGGCATTTGTACCACCGTAAACAATATTTGTTCCGTCTTCAGAAGTTGCAGTTGTAATAGGAGTTCCGTCAGCAGTTTTTCCAGAAACGATAGGAGCATCACCAAACATGATTATACCTCCCCAAGAACCTGCAGTTTTAGATTTTTCAGTAAATACAACAGGTTCTGCTGCAGTTCCTGAAATATTTAATTTTCCGCCTTTTTCTACTAATAAAGCATCTGTACCGTCAGCTACATCAGCAGTAATTACTGAACCAGCTTCAAAAGTTAATGTAACATCGCTTTTTACTCTTACAGTACCTTTAATAGTATAAACACCTTTTGTATACGTTTTTGCAGCTGTGATATCTCCTGTGATTTCACCCGTTGCAGTTGGTGGAGTTGTTACTACATCGTCATCACTTGAAGTACAACTTGTAAAAACCAAGCTCAATAATGCAAGACTGAATACTAATTTTTTCATTTTTAATGATTTTAAAATTATAAATTTTTTTGTTAATTATTTATTTCAAAAGTACTTCCGAGCTTCTGAAATTTAGTTATGTAATTGTTATTAAAGTATTATATAACAATGAATTTGATGTAAAGTTTATGTTACTTATGTAAACAAAAAAAGAGCTATGACAGCTCTTTTTTGTTGTTGTTTTTAAAACGTATATCCTATGTTAAAGGAGAACCCGACACCTTTTTTGAATTCTCTTAAAATTAGCGAGTCTTCTGTAATGTTTAAAGTGCTTTTACTTCCCAACTCTTTTTTGTAACTTGGATTTAAGATGTTGTCTACTCCAAATTTAAGTTCGATACTTTTTGAAATTGAGTTTGTCCAAACAAAATCTAATTTACTAAAAGATTTCTCGTAGATGTGATCAATTCCTGAAGAACCTACAGCGAAAATACGGTCTCCATAAACGTTATATACTAAGGTCATAGAGTTTTTCCAATCTTTATTAAGGATGAAATCATACTTTAAATCAGAATTAATTAACCAGCTTGAAGCACCTTGCAGTTTACGGTTTGTACTATTTTCTAATTCATTCCCTTGTTTTTTAAGGTCAATTTTAACATCAGTACTCATTAATGATGTATTAAAACCTAAAGAAAAATTAGAAAGAGATTCGTTTATTCTGCTCAATTGGAAAAGCATTTCTATTTCGGCACCATAAATAATCGCTTGTTCTGAGTTTTTGAAAGTTGTGATTTGACCACCACTATTTGCAGTTGGTTTGAAAACTCTTTCGATTGGATCGTTGATCATTTTTCCAAATACACCTACAGCAAACATTTCTTTGTTGTTAGGGAATAATTCATATTTGAAATCTACATTATAGTTTTCACTGTCTTTTAAATCCGGGTTTCCACTTTCTGAAGTTCCATCGGCATTGATGTAATTTATTGGTAACAACTCCATAGCAACTGGACGAGTTATAGTTTTTGCCAATGACACTCTCAAATTACTGTTTTCATTCAAAATACGTTTCGCATTTACAGATGGTAATATATCAAGTTTGTCATCTGTCTTTTTGCGGTAAGCGCTTCCAAAAGGATCACCTTGTTGTCTGTATTTTATTTCACGAGTTGAACTCTCCCCTCTAATTCCAGCATTCAAATCCCATTTTTCTCCAAGATTCATAAACAAATTGAAGTAACCCGCATTAACAAACTGATTCAATTTTACTTTATAATCTCCGTTAGACTCTTCCTGAACATAAACAATTCCGTTATTGATGTCTTCGTTGATGTTTTGGCTTATAGTACTTAAATCAGCAGTGTAGTTTTTCTCCAAATTTCTTCTTCCAGAGAAGAAACGATAAGAAGATTCCATGTCGTTCAGCGAACTGTTGTATCCAATAGATAATTTGTTAGTATCTTCTTTGTCTCCAAATTTTAAATTATATTCTAAAAGTGAAGAGAAATAGAAGTTTCCTTTTACATCAAGGAATTGACGGTTCAAGTTATTACCACCATAAGACATGTTTATTTGGCTGTCATTTACTTTTACACCAGTGATAAATTTTCTATCTGGTTGTTGAAAAGAAGTTTTCACATAAGAACCTCCAGCTTTTAAGCTGTGTTTTCCGTCTTCGGTTAACTTATAATCACCGTATAATTGTGTGTTCCAATAGTTAGATTCTTCGTATTGGTTTAATCTGATAAGATTATTTGTCTGATTTGCTAAACTGTTTGTGTATCCTAACTGATCTTGAATTTTGCTTTCAGTCGCTTTAATCAAGAACGTATTGAAGTTTAAATTAAAACGGTTTGTCTTGTACTTCAAACCTGCTAAGCCAGAAAAAGTAGTTTGGTAGCTGTATTGCGTATTGTATAAATTATTGTCGTAGTTCCCTTGTCCAAGGTTGAAAGTTCTGTCAACACCTTCTCTGTAAGAATATTTGTTGTCAAAATTGAAAGACATGATGTAGCTGATGTTTCTTTCTTTTTCAAGACTGAATTTTTGAGCATGTAAAAAACCAATGCTAGAATTCAAAGGGCTTTTCGTATTGTTAACATCCCATGATTTTTTACCAAATCCATTTTCGTATTCAGCAGGAGAAAGTTTTTGCCCGCTTGGAACAGATCCAAAAATACCAGGAAGTGCTCTGTCATTACCAATCATTCCTAAAGTTCCTTTAGCAGAATTTGCGTCATCAGAAAGTAAGAAATCTTGAAGATTATTGTTAGTCGTATATCCAAAACCAATATTCAATTTAGTGATGTTTTTTGGTTGAGGTGTTTCAATATTAACTGTTGCTCCAGCAAAATCTCCAGAAATATTAGGATTAAAAGTTTTGTAGATATTTAATACTCCCACAACATCAGTAGGAAATAAATCTAATGGAATGATTTTCTTGAAAGGACTGTTTGATGGTGATTGTAAGTCGTTTATCAATAAGTTATTGTAACGGTCTTCTAATCCTCTAATAAACAAACCTCTTCCGTCAACTTTAGTGATTCCGGTAATTTTTGTCAAACCTTCCTCAACATCGCTAACTCCTTTACGGGCCATTTCTTGAGCACCGATACTTTGTTTAATTACGACCGCTTGTTTTTGGTCTAATAAAAGAGCTGTTTCCTTTTCTCTGCTTGCTGTATTTTTTATGACAACATCTTCTAGTTTGTAGCTTCCAGAACCTAACGCTTTGTTTACGGTTATGGTTTCATTGGCAGTTACCGTTACAGGAATCTCTACAGATTCATAACCCACAAAGCTTAGTTGTAAAGTATAGCTTCCAGGTAGTATTGTTATGGTATATTTACCATCAATATCAGTATTTGTCCCTATATTTGTTCCTTTAATAAGAACGTTAGCAAAAGGTAATGACTGATTATTAGCATCTTTGTCTGTTAAGATTCCAGAAATCGTTCCTTTATTCTGTGAAAAAGAAATAACTGTTATTAATAACGTGAAAAATAGTAACTTGAATTTCATTTGGTTTTAATTTTTTTGCAAAGTAACGTCCGAAATGTAAAATATAGGTTACTGACTTGTTATGGTTATGTTTTGTTTTGGGTCTCAAAATCACCCCAATATTAAATTATGGTTAACAGCATTTGAATACCCCATTTATTATTACATTTACAATTCAAAAACAATTTTTGGCACTTTATGAAGAAAAAAAACACAAAGATTCTATTAGTAGATGATGAACCGGATATCCTAGAAATTGTGGGGTATAACCTCTCTCAGGAGGGGTATCAAATCGTTACAGCAGCAAACGGGAGAGAGGCAATAGCGAAAGCTAAAAAAGAAATGCCAGACCTAATTATAATGGATGTAATGATGCCGGAAATGGATGGAATGGAAGCTTGCGAAAACATTAGAAAGATTCCGGAGCTCAGCAATGTAATCATCACTTTTTTGACAGCCAGAAGCGAAGATTATTCTCAAGTTGCAGGCTTTGACGCTGGTGCGGATGATTATATCACTAAGCCAATTAAACCTAAATTATTAGTCAGTAAAGTAAAAGCATTATTACGCCGATTAAAAGAAAAGGAGCAAAACAGCGAAACACTTAACGTAGGTGGAATCGAAATAAATCGCGAAGAATATAAAATCGTTAAAGATAATATTGAAATCGCATTGCCTAGAAAAGAATTTGAATTATTCTACTTGCTTGCTTCAAAACCTGGAAAAGTATTCAAACGTGATGAGATTCTGGACAAAGTTTGGGGTAATGAAGTAGTTGTTGGTGGAAGAACGATTGATGTTCACATCAGAAAATTAAGAGAAAAAATTGGAGAAGAATTGTTTAAAACAATAAAAGGAGTTGGCTATAAGTTTGAAGTATAAATGACAATAAATTTTAAAAAAACATATCGTTTTGCCGTAAAGTCAGCGCTTTACATCACTCTTTTTTCTACAGGATTAGTTGGTTTCCTCACGTATTTATTTTTTACTTTTTCATATCGTTTTTGTTTGATTTTTGCCATTGCGATTGCTGCATTTTCATTTATGGTTATACAGTATCGAGTGGAGCGCTTTATCTATAAAAAAGTAAAAAAAATATACGATGATGTTTCTTTATTAGAATCAAGTACTTTTAGAAACCAACCTATTACAACAGATATGGCAACGTTAACACGTGAAGTGAAAAAGTTTGCTACAGATAAAAAGTTAGAAATCGAAACTTTAAAAGTTCGGGAAGAATATAGAAGAGAATTTCTTGGGAATGTTTCCCACGAGCTCAAAACGCCCCTTTTTATGGTTCAAGGGTATTTGTCAACCCTGCTCGATGGAGCGATGAGCGATAAAACAATCCGAAAAAAGTATTTAGAGCGTGCCGAAAAAGGAGTAGAAAGACTGATTTATATCGTACAAGATTTAGACATGATTTCTAAACTCGAAATTGGGGATTTGAACTTGGAAATTGCCGAATTTGATATTGTTAAATTAGTTCAAAATGTTTTTGATTTGCTCGAAATGAAAGCTTCCAAGAAAGATATTCTGCTGATGTTTGATATGAAATATAATAGGCCTGTTATGGTGGTTGGGGATCAGGAAAAAATTCAACAAGTAGTGATGAATCTTATCGTAAATTCAATCAAATACGGAAAAGTAAAAGGTTCTACCGAAGTAAGTATTGAAGATTTGACTGATGAAAAAGTAATCGTTCGAGTAACTGATGATGGCGAAGGAATAGAGAAAAAAAATATTCCAAGACTTTTTGAGCGTTTTTACAGAGTTGATAAAAGCGGAGCAAGAACTGAAGGTGGTTCAGGTTTAGGTTTGTCTATCGTAAAACATATTATTGAAGCGCATGACGAGAAAATTTATGTAAATAGTAAATTTGGAATTGGATCTGAGTTTTCTTTTACTCTTGAAAAATCAAATAAGCGCAGTAAATAATAATAGCGCTAAATGTCATTTTAAAGTTAGGTAATTTTTAATATAATGTGAAGGTTTTTATTTGGTGTAAAAAAGGTATATTTGTAACTAGTTAATTTACAATAAATTAGTGTTTATTCGTAATGATTTATTAACATTAGGTTTTTGTTAAATTAACAATTGCGTAATGTTTAATTAACATTACGCAATCATCTTTGGGGTACTAAATAAACAACTTTTAATCGTGAAAAAAATAGTATTAATTATTGCAAATATATTTGTAGTTAATCTAGCAGCTGCACAAGTTACCCCTGTTGTGGAAAGTTCTAAAAAAATAGAAATTACTACCCAAACAGCCCCTTTAAGTAAAGAAGAGCTTACTAAATCTATAGTTCATGTTTTGGACTCCATTAAAAAAGTAAAGGATGCCCAAGAAAAAAGTACAGAGAAAAAAGAACAATGGTACGATAAAATTAGCATAAGGGGTTATGCACAGATTAGATACAATGGATTGTTTTCTTCTAATGACAAAGTTTCCTGTGATCAATGTGATAAATCCTGGGGAACAACTTCAACTGAAGAAGGTGCAAAATCGAATAACGGTCTATTTATCAGACGAGCGCGAATTGTATTTTCGGGACAAATACATCCTAATGTGTATTTTTATTTTCAACCAGATTTTGCCAGTTCGCCTTCATCCGGAGTTAATAATTTTGTCCAAATCAGAGATGCTTATTTTGATTTATCCTTTGATTCTAAAAAAGAGTATCGCGTAAGAATAGGGCAAAGTAAAGTGCCTTTTGGATTTGAAAATTTGCAATCTAGTCAGAATAGATTAACATTAGATCGAAATGATGCTTTGAATAGTGCAGTAGCTAATGAAAGAGATTTGGGAGCATTTTTCTATTGGGCTCCAAGTAAAATCAGGGATCGTTTCGCAATGCTTATCAAAGATGGGTATAAAGGTTCGGGAGATTATGGCGTATTTGGTTTTGGGCTATATAATGGACAAACTGCCAACAAGTCAGAAGCGAACAGAAACCTACATATTGTGACAAGGGTAAGTTATCCTTTTGAAATTGGGAGTCAAATTATAGAACCAGGCATACAGGCCTATACTGGGAAATGGGCTTTTACTAATGAGCTTTCTGCAGGAGTGACTACTCCAGACAAACAATACACAACAGATCAAAGGGTTGCGGCTTCCTTTGTGCTTTATCCTAAACCATTTGGGATTCAGGCGGAATATAATATTGGGAAAGGACCTCGCTATAATAAATTGACTAATACTGTTGATGTGTCTGATTTAGAGGGTGGTTATGTAACACTAAACTATAAATGGGATTTACCTAAACACCAATATATTTATCCTTTTGCCAAATTCCAATATTATGATGGTGGAAAGAAATTTGAGAAAGATGCCAGGAGTTATGTTGTAAGAGATTATGAACTTGGAATTGAATGGCAGCCTATTAAAGCATTTGAATTAGTTGCAGAATGGGTAATTGCTGATAGAACATTTGAAGATAGTGCTCTTCCAAATAACAGACAAAGAGGCAACTTATTAAGATTGCAAGCTCAGTTCAACTTTTAATAAATTGTTACCATTTATTTTGAATGGATTAAATAATTATTAAAATAAGCTAAATAATAAAGATAGTATAATACTGGCTTAACATATTGTTAATGTAGCGCATATACTTTTGTATAAATTTATAAATAATCATAAGATGACTATCAAAACGAAATTATTCTTAATCTTGCCTTTAATAGGCATGTTAAGTTGCGGTAAAGCAAAAAATGAAGATAAAGGAACTGAAGATAAAGAAGGGAATACAACATCAATTACAATCAAAGGAAGTGATACCGTTTTGCCATTAGCACAGAAAGAAGCTGAGGAAATGATGAAAACAGATTCTAAAGTTAGTGTTACTATAGTAGGAGGAGGAACCGGAGTTGGTGTTACGGCACTTTTAGACGGAACAACGGATATCGCAATGGCTTCCAGAGATTTAAAAACAGAAGAAAAATTAAAATTTTCTGAAGCCAAAAAAGAAATAGAAAAAGTAACTGTTGCCTATGATGCTTTAGCGGTTATTGTTAATCCAGCTAATAAAGTTAGTCAGTTAACGCGTGAGCAATTAGAGAAAATCTATACAGGAGCAATCAAGAACTGGAAAGAAGTAGGCGGAGAAGACGCAAAAATTGTAGCGTATTCAAGAGAATCTTCTTCAGGAACGTATGAGTTCTTTAAAGAAGAAGTAATGGATAAGAAAAATTATGCTTCTGATATCTTGAGTATGCCTGCGACTGGGGCTATTGTTCAGGCAGTAAGCCAAACAAAGGGTTCTATTGGGTATGTTGGGTTAGCTTACGAAACTAAAGAAGTAAAACAACTTTCGGTTTCTTATGATCAGGGAAAAACTTTTGTTGCTCCAAGCGTAGCTTCTGCTAAAGATAAAAGCTATCCAATTTCAAGACCATTATTCTATATTTTTGATAAAATAAATGCTGCAAAAGTAAAAGCGGTTGTAGATTATGCTTTGTCGCCAGAAGGTCAAAAAATTGTTTTGGAAGTAGGTTATGTACCTTTAAATTAATAAGATTTATTTTTAAGTGATAAAAGGCTGTCTATTTTTAGACAGCCTTTTTTGTTGCCTCATTTCTGTAATTTTTTTATGCAAAGAGGAAACGATTTGTATACTTAACTTTAAATTAACACAAGGTTAATGTATAAAACACATTAGGAATATAAGGCTCATGTACTTTTGCTGTTAAAATAAACTATAGATTTGAAAACAAATTTTAAAAAAATAAAAGAGAAAATAATAGAGACCATATTAATGCTAAGTAGCGCCGCTACAAGTATTACTGTTGTTTTGATTGTTTTTTTTCTATTTATTGAAGGAGCAGGAGTTTTTACCAAAAAGCCTATTGAAGAAGGGTTTTTATTGGCAGTACATTCGACCAATCCAATAAAAAAATTAGAACCTTCGCAGGTGAAAGATATTTTCGATCAAAAAATCACCAATTGGAAACAGTTAGGCGGAAAAAACGAACCCATCGTTTTGTTTAGAACAGAAGATATTACCGAATTTTATTCAGACGAGGAGCTAGGAGAAAACTTCGAACATTTTCCAGCAAAAATAGATGAATATGTTTCAAAAACACCTGGTGTAATTGCCTTTTTTTCGGATAAATACAAGGCTAAAAATTTTCATGGAAAAGAATTAGAAATTAATAAAATTAAAATTTTTGAATTTCTTTCCGGAGAAGAATGGTTTCCAACGGCACAACCTATTGCACAAATGGGCGTTAAGGCTTTGATTTATGGGACGCTATGGGTCAGTTTTGGTGCAATACTATTGGCATTGCCAATTGGCTTGGCAGCAGCCATCTATTTGAGCGAAATAGCTAGAAAAAGAACCCGCAATATTTTAAAACCGCTCATTGAACTATTGGCGGGAATTCCATCGGTAGTGTATGGATTTTTCGGATTAGTGGTCATTGTCCCTTTAATTCAAAATGTTTTCGGATTACCCGTTGGAGAAACAGGTTTAGCAGGAAGTATTGTTTTGGCAATCATGGCCTTGCCAACGATTATCACCATTTCGGAAGATGCAATGCGTACGACTCCACGTGCGATGAAAGAAGCCAGCTTAGCCTTAGGAGCGAGTCATTGGCAAACGATATATAAAGTAGTAATTCCTTATTCAGCTTCCGGGATTACTGCAGGAGCCATTTTAGGAATTGGGCGTGCTATTGGTGAAACGATGGCAGTTTTAATGGTAACAGGTAATGCAGCCATAATTCCGCACACACTTTTAGCACCACTAAGAACCATTCCCGCTACCATTGCGGCCGAATTGGGTGAAGCTGCAAATGGCGGATTGCATTATCAGTCGTTATTTGCGCTAGGATGTATTTTATTCCTAATTACTTTTTGCATAAATATGATGGTGGAATTTGTCACCAATAGAAATTCCCATAAAAAACATTAAAAGATGACTAAAGAAATTCGTTTAGCAAAACAAAAAAGAAGAAACCAAAAAATTGCTTTTGGTGTATTTCAATTTACGAGCTATACCGTTGTTGGACTGTTATTTGTGATATTATCCTTTATAGTAATAAAAGGAATTAGCGTTATCAGTTGGGAGTTTATTTCAGCAATGCCAAAAGAAGGTATGACGCAAGGCGGAATTTTTCCGGCTATAGTAGGAACGCTTTGTTTGGTTTTTGGAAGTATGATTTTTGCATTTCCTGTGGGTGTTTTGGCAGCTATTTATATGAATGAATATGTGAAAGATGGCTGGATGAAAAAAATTATTAAACAAATGACGAATAACCTTGCTGGAGTTCCATCGATAGTTTTTGGACTTTTCGGGATGGCGTTGTTTGTTAATAAATTAGAATTTGGAGATTCCCTTTTGGCAGGATCATTGACCTTGGGATTATTGGTTTTACCGGTGGTAATCAGAACTACCGAAGAATCATTAAAGTCAGTTGATGATACTTTTAGACAAGCCAGTTTAGGGTTGGGAGCCAGTAAATGGCAAACTACCAGCAAAGTAGTTTTCCCTATTGCTTTTCCAAATATTATTACGGGATTAATTCTCTCTATAGGAAGGGTTTCCGGAGAAACAGCTCCGATTTTATTTACCGTTGCGGCCTATTTTTTACCAAAATTGCCTACTTCAATTTTCGACCAGGCTATGGCGTTGCCGTATCATTTATATGTGATTTCAACCAGTGGGACGAATATAGAAGCCTCTCGGGCAATGGCTTATGGAACGGCACTTGTTTTAATTATAATCGTATTAATTTCTAATTTATTAGCGAATGCACTTCGTAAATATTTTGGAAAAAAAGTAAAAATGAATTAGTATGCACAAAATAGAATCAAAAAACATCAATTTTTATTACGGAGAAACGCAAGCTTTGCATGATGTTTCATTGTCAATGAAAGAAAATACCGTTACGGCATTAATTGGTCCTTCCGGTTGCGGGAAATCGACGTACCTGCGTTTATTGAATAGAATGAATGACTTGATTGACAACACGAAATTGACAGGTACAATTTTAATCGAAGGAGAAGATATTTATGCAAAAAACACCAATGTAGATGATTTGCGTAAAAATGTGGGTATGGTATTTCAAAAACCTAATCCGTTTCCAAAATCCATTTATGAAAATGTAGCGTATGGTTTAAAGGTAAACGGAATTACCGATAAAAAGATAATCGAAGAACGCGTGATTACTTCTATTGAGCAAGTCGCTCTTTGGGGAGAAGTGAAAGACAAATTGAAAAAGTCAGCTTTTGAACTTTCTGGGGGACAACAACAGCGGTTGTGCATTGCACGCGCATTAGCGATTCAGCCTTCTATATTGTTAATGGATGAACCTACTTCAGCTTTGGATCCAATTTCTACTTCTAAAATTGAAGAACTTATTTATGAATTAAAAAATAAATATACAATCGTTATTGTAACACACAATATGCAGCAAGCTGGACGTGTGAGTGATACCACTGCTTTTTTCTATATGGGTGAATTGATTGAATATGATAAAACAAAAACTATATTTACAAAGCCGTCACAAAAACAAACGGAAGATTATATAACGGGAAGATTTGGATAAGATTGATTTTGATTTGAATTCAGAATCGTTTAATTTTAAATCTTTTAAATCTTTAAAAAATGGGGTCACACATAGAAACAGAACTAGGAAAACTTAAGGGTATAATATTAAAAATAGGAAATTTAGCCGAAAGTCAAGTGGCGGAAGCTGTCAAAGCATTACTTTCAGAACCTGTCATGGAAGGTAAAGAAGTAAAAAAAACAGAAAATAGGATTGATAAATTGGATGTTAAGATTGATGAAATTTGTCAAAGTGTTTTTGCCTTGCATCAGCCAGTGGCTTCTGATTTACGGTTTATTATGTCAGCCATGCAAATTAGCAATGAGATAGAAAGAATAGGGGATTTAGCCATAAGCATCATAAAAAAATCTAAAAATATTAAAGATAAACATGACTTAATTGTTAAGTTTTCAATTGCTGATATTGCTAGACTGGTTGAAGAAATTACGATAAAAACAAACGAGTGTTTTTTAACTCGGAATCAAAGTACAATTGGCGAGATTTTTATTTTAAATAATACCATAAAAAATGAAAGTGATGAAGCAATTCACAATATTATCAATGAAATGAAGTCTAATTCTAAGACCGTAGTTTCAGGAACAAATCTTGTGATTGTTTTAAAACATTTGGAACGAATTTCTGAACATTGTACAAATATTGCAGAATATGTTTATTTTATGATTAATGCCAAAATTATCAAACACGAAAAATTTGGAGAGAAAAAATTTGACACAGATAATCTAGATTAATTTTTTGTATTTTTATAAAAGCACACTAATTATACACCTTGAAGTATAGTAATTAGTGTGCTTTTTGATTATAGAAGAAGCCTAAAGTAGGGGTTGTTTATTCGAAGTATTTTACAAATCACAGTAGTAATAACTATTATTTTTTTTCAAAAATTTTGAATAATATTTTCCAGTCTAATGTAGTGTCTAATCGAGGCAATCCTTTATATTCCTCAATCTCTAGGATGTTTTTCATTCTAAAATCATCTTGCGCAGCATAAGGAACCAGACCTTCTTTCTTCAGTTTTTTGGCTAAATATTCTTGTTCATATTGTCCTGGTGTTGGAATAAAAAAAGCTTTTTTTCGCAGTTGTACCAAATCCATGATTGTAGTATATCCGGAGCGGCAAAGCACCATTTCACTTTCATTAAAAGCCTGTTCCAGTTCGGTTGAATTCATGAAGTTGTAATAGGTGACATTTCCAATTATTGTTGTTTTTTGTTCCTTTTCTATATTTCCTTCAATGAAAATTACATTGCCGTTGTATTTAACGATTTCTCCTTTTAAATGTTTTTCTAACATGCCACGTTGAGGTTCAGGACCAGAGAGAATTACCAGTAAATCATATTTTTTTGGCAATAATTTCTTTTGGAGCCTGCTTAAAGGACCAATGTATTTTGTCTTGAGATTTGGATTGTCAACATGACCAAGTTTACCGGTTAGATTTAGAGTTCCCGCAAGATCAGGAACCCAACATTCTGTGTACTTTTTTATAATATATTGATGTATTTTACTGGTTATCCAAGTAGTATTTCCGGTCATCACATTCAATTGATGGGTGATAAACACAGAGGGTACATTCTTGCTGAAAACACCCAATCTATTATCCGAAATAATACCGTCTATTGCATATTTTTTAACCCAATTTTGAATTATTTTTTTTTCTTCTAGAATGGCTCTGATCATTTTTGGACCATTCTTTATTAATTTCCATTTAAAATTGGCGCCATTTTTAGCATATTCAATTTGATAGGATGGCAGTTCCAGTGTTTGGATGTTGGGAAACTCTTTTCGTAGTAATTCAAGCGCAATGCCATCTGAGGCAATTATTGGAATGTAGTTGTTATCTTGTAAAGCCCTGATTATTGGAATGCAACGGGTGGCATGGCCTAAACCCCAGTTTAAAGGTGCAATCAAAATAGTTTTAGGGGTAGTTTTTATATCCATTTCTAATTGTATCAAATGTTTTTTCTAGGTGAAAGATACATAAGTTAAGCCCTTTTTTGTATTTGCAAAATATTACTAAACTATTAAGTTATCCAGTTATTAAATACTGTTTCAGATTGTTTTATTCTTTCTGATAAACTAAAATAAAGAAAGGCTATCTTTTTTAGGGATAGCCTTTTCAAGATACTTTCTATAAAAATTATTCTTGGATATAGGTTTTATTTCCGTTTGAGTTAATGTAATATTTTCCTCCTCGAGGACCAGTGTACACTTTTTTGCCATTGTATTCACCTGTTATTTTGTCGGCTACTTTAGGTGCTTTTTCATTGGTTTCTTTAATTTTTTTTACTGATTTGCTGCTTGTAGCTTTTTCTTTTATCGCAGTTTTAGCCGTCGCTGCTTTATCTTTGGCAGTTTCTGCTTTTTTTGTAGCTGTTTTTTTAGATGCTGTTGCTTTTTCTTTAGCTATAGCAGCTTTATCTTTTGCGGTTTCGGCTTTATCTTTGACTACTTTATCTTTTGCAGTTCCCGCTTTTTCTTTAGCTGTAGTCGCTTTGTCTTTGGCAGCTTCCGCTTTGTCTTTTGCTATTTTTTTAGAAGTAGCAGCTTTATCTTTTGCAGTTTCGGCTTTGTCTCTTGTTGTTTTTTCTTTAGCTGTAGTTGCTTTGTCTTTGGCAGCTTCCGCTTTGTCTTTAGCTGTTTTTTTAGCCGTGGCTGCTTTTTCTTTGGCTACAGCTGCTTTATCTTTTGCTGCTTCCGCTTTTTCTTTTTTGGCTTTAGCCAATTTTTCAGTTTTAGCTTTTGCTGCTTTCTTTTCGGTTGCAGTTTCTTGTGCTTGTAAGTTTACTGACAAAATAATTACAAAACATAACAACAGTAATTTTTTCATAATAATTTGATTTTAAATTTGATGTAATAAAAATAATAAAAAATAATCATAGTTTATAAATTCAATCAATGAAATTATTCCAAATTCCAGTATTAAAAATAAGCTCTCAATTGAACATTTCCAGTATGAATGGCTTGGCTCGTTTCACTTTTTCTTCCTTGATAATTGAAATTAATGTCTAAAAACTGTGTGATGTTTTTTTGTAAAAGCAATCTCCAAGTCAGGTTCTGCCCAGTTTGTAATCCTTCCAGCATTTGAAATCCAACCGAAGAAAATTCATTTCCTTCAAATTTATTTTGGTAAAAAGAGACTTCTCCGTTCAGCGTTATTTTTTTATCACTGGCATAAGAAAAGGCAGTTCCAAAACGGTTTTGCAACAAGGTTTCGAAAACTCCAATTTGGTTTTCTTTGCTTTGTAATTCATAAAAGATATCCCAACTGGTATTTTTAGAGAATAAATAACTGATTTTTGGCGCCAATTGATATCCGTTTATATCATAATTTTTTTCTGGAAAATTTTCAGATTGAATAGTTGTCTGGATTGTTTTGGCAAAAAAACCGAACAGCCAGCTTTTTTGGTACAAATGTCCATATTGTAATTGATGCGAACTGTTTGTAGCTTCTTGCGAACCTATCGACAATAAGTTTTTCGTTTTATTCTGAAGATAAGAATAGGTAACCGAATGGTTTTGCTTTCCGCGATTGTAAAACAAGCTGTTCCTCAAGCTGGAATTTAATCCAAGTACATTCTCATTAGAACCGCTAAACGGGTTTAATTCAAAATTGTCTCCGTCACTTCTCGTTTTCCTGTCGATTATAAAGGCAGTTTGATTATAGAAATAAGAAAGTAATTTTTTTAATCCTTTTTCATTTTGCCACTGATTTGGGTTTAAGGTCACGGATTGGGAGAATTTATTTTGATGTGTTTTTATATAAATCCGATTGGGTAAAAATACTCTGATGAATTTTGCCTGATCTATAAATGGAGCGACTTCAAACTCCTGTAATTCCTGAATTCCATTGCCGTTATAATCATTCCAAGTATAAACACCCTGACCTGCAGAGACTTCCAAATACGTAAATTCCTGTTGCGGAATGGTTCCGGAATTCGTTTCATAAACCGTTGTGCTTTGGATTAATTGATTGAAAAAACGATCCGTGTACACTATTCTGGAATTTAATGTAGGTTCTCTTTTTCTTGTTGCATCCACAAAATCCAAGATTCTGTAATTGACATAAAGGGACAAATCACTTCTGTTGGTTTGTATCAATTTAGATTTCAGCATCAAAGTCTGGGAGGAATTTACCCGCTGAATCAAGCCGTTTTGTAAGCTGTCATTGGTTCTTCTTAAATACCCCAATTCTACAAAAACTTTAGTGCTATCGCCACGACCGGTAAAAAAACCATACTCCGTAAATTTTTGGCTTAAAGCCGAAAACTGATCGGTTGCTTTGTTTTTTTCTTGATTGTCTTCTAATCGTAAGCTGGAGCCAACCCAGTTTTTATCAAAATGAAAACGCATTTGAGATTGGTTTCTTAAAAATTTAGAAGATAAAACAGTACCGTCACTTTTTAAGAAACTGCCTTGGTTTTGAAAGGTCCATTTTTTTATTCGAAACAAACCATTTAAAATATGTCTGCTCCCTGAAAAATTTTCGGAGAAATCAAGTTTTTCAAACTGATACAATAACAGTCCTTTAGTAGTAGATTTTGGTTCGGGATTTAAGTCCAATTGCAAACCGGAAACCAATAAACTTTGATTTCCCACGGCCGCAGTTCCTAAATTCCAATCTCTGTCAAATTCTATATTGTACAGTCGTTCCACTGATCTGAAATCTTTCTGAATGAATTGATAATTTGCAAAAGCATCTAACTGCCATTTTCTTGAAAAAAGCCGTTGCTTGGCATTGATTTTCCCTGCCAAGCCTTGGTTGTTGGCATCATCAATGGATGAAAATAAATTTTGGTCATTATTGCTCAGGCCAATTTCAAAATCGACAGCCATTTTTTCACTGGGTTTGTATTTTCCTAAAAAGGTGGCGACTTGAATTTTTGTTGGCGCGATGAGCTGAATTATGGGTTCGTAATTTCCTTGAGGAATACCGTTTATTGGCTCTACATATTCATAAACTCGGGTAATGGTAGCCGAATTTGTTACGATATAATTCCCATTATTGGTTCCTACCAAAGTGAATCGGACGTTGAATAATTCCTGTTGCGCGTCATTTGAATATTCGAAAATTTCAACGGCGTTGAATATCGTTTTTCTATACAACACTTTGTTCTCGGAGTAGGAATCAGCATAAGCAGAAGGTGCTGTCATTAAATCAGGATTGTCTCCTGAATTGACTAATATCTGGGCTTGTTCTTGTGATAAATTTTGTTGTAGCGGTTGATTTTTCAAGTCATTTTCAGAATATAAATAGCCTCCAAAACTCCATTTTTCATTTTCATGCGTAGCGCCGGCATACGTCACAAAACGAGTGTAATTCCTGTCGGAATATTGATATTCTATCGCAATACGCATTTCGGAAGTTATGGTAGAAAGAGGCGTAAATACAATTTCACCGGCATTGTAATCTATCGTATAATCATTGTTTTCGCCACGTTTCAGTAAAATTCCATTTACATAAACCCGCTCTGAACCTGAGACAACCAGAACATATAATTCTCCATTTTGCCCTTTTAATTTATAAGGACCTTGATTCCCTTCTTGTCCCACAAAATTACTTTTGGCATATTGACCTCGAACTAATGCTGCTGATGCAAATACATTCGTTTTGTTTTCTTCGGTTCCAAAGTTGAAGTTAGTCGCCAGTCCCTGTACTTTTTTGTTGAAATTCAGGAATTGGGTTTTCTTGTTTTCCAGAAAAATATCTCCTGCTCGAATGTTCCATTCGTCGCTGAACAATTCCATGAAAACATTGTCAAACTGATCTAGTTTTTGAGAATAGCCGCCATCCTGCAACGGAATATTACTGTCTTGAATGGAGGCTCTCAAACTTACTTTTTCGGAAATTTTACCTGTGATTTGTAAATCTAAATTGGAATTCAAAACCGCATTTTGATTGTTTCCGATGGTAATGCCACGGGTAATGCTTCCGGAAGTATTCAAACCATCAAAAGGCACGTTTTTCTTTAGGTTTTTCTCTTCAATTTTATATAAATTCCCATTTCCTGCTTCATTACTGACGACTCTGCTGGGATCGTAAATGCGGTATACTTTGGTTAGTATTTCAGGAAATTTAAGATAGTGTACTGTAAGTGAATCGGAGTTAAAAGCGCTGTTTTCCTTTAAAATTAAAGTCCCTTTTTTGAAATTTATTTTAAATAAAGTGCTGTCGATAGGTTTGCCATTGGCGTCAAGCAGTTTGAAAAAGCTGGAATTAATACTTTCTTTTTCGATGTAAATCGTGTCGCGGGAAGGAAGAATTTTTTTGGTTTTGTACAGCGAATTAATTTCCTGAGCATGGAGCCCAGAAAAACAGCCTATTACAATCCAAAAAAGTAATTTTTTCAACATAAATACTATAACTTGAAAGTACCAAAAGTAGTATTTATAATTCGATAATTAGAAAATGTGCCAGTCAGAAAGTCTGGGAATAGTTAAATCGATATATTCTAGTTTAGAGTTCTTGATTGTATGCTTTGGAACAACAAAAAATGAGAATCAAAATTAAATTTCGATTCCCATTTTAATATTGTTGAAACAGTTTTTAAACTTCTTTAGTGATCACTTGCATAGTTTCACGGCTGACTTGTTTCAATAAAACTACTTTATTTTTTTCGACAGTTTGTGCTGCTTTGTCGTTGAAATGTCGGATCGTATATAAGGTTACATTTTCGTCAAATTCAACTTTAAATTTTTTAGATAAAATGGCATTCAGTGCTTTAAAATTATCAAATTTATCTTCCACACATACAGAAAAACTAATGGCAGAATTCTGAATTAAGTTTACTTTTATTTTGAATTGGTGAAACAACGCAAAAATCTCGCTGATGTTTTCTTCCATGATGAAAGAGAAATCTATTGAGGAAAGTGAAATTAAAAGTTGGTTTCTTTTAACAATAAAACAAGGTAAATACGGTTCTAAATCGACACCTTTAGAAACACTTGTCCCTTTTAATAATGGGTTTATAAATGATTTTACATACAAAGGAATTTCCTTTTTTTGTAAAGGTTGCAGCGTTTTTGGGTGAATAACCGTTGCGCCATAAAAAGCTAATTCAATGGCTTCACGATACGAAATTTGATTTAATAAACTTGCGTTTTCAAAATATCTTGGGTCGGCATTCATTACTCCGGGAACATCTTTCCAGATGGTTACGCTTTCGGCATTTAGGCAATAGGCAAAAATCGCAGCAGTATAATCAGAACCTTCACGGCCTAGAGTAGTGGTGAAATTATTCTCATCAGAACCTAAGAATCCTTGTGTAATATTTAAGATTTTTCGTTTTACGTTCTTGGCAATGTTTTTCTGTGTCAATTCCCAATCTACTTCTGCATCTCTATAATTTGCATCTGTTTTTATGAAATTACGAACATCCAGCCATTGCGTTTTTATTCCCATGAAATTCATGAAATGACTAAGAATAGTTGTCGAAATTAACTCGCCATAACTTACAATTTGGTCGTAAACAAAATTATAATTAGGAGATTTATTATGTGTCAAGAAGTATTCTAAATCAGCAAATTGAGTATTTACAGCAGCAAAAACTTCGTTTTTGTCATCTTCAAATAAATCCATCAAAATTTGATTGTGGTATTTTTTTACTTCTTGGACTGAAGAATTTAACTCAGCCGATTTGTCGAAATAGTTTTTTATGACAATTTCCAATGCATTCGTCGTTTTTCCCATTGCAGAAACAACTAACAATACATCTTCGTAACCCACTTTTTGTAAAACGTCATATACGTTTTTAATTCCTGCGGCATCTTTTACAGAAGCTCCTCCAAATTTGAATACTCTCATAGTTTTAAACAAAAATTGTTCTTTATACTTTATTTCAATTTATTCTCTACAAAATGGTTGATTCCTATTTCATCCATTTGCACTACATACCAATCTTTTAACACTTTTGCACCTGATTTTTCGTAAAATTCAATAGCAGGAGCGTTCCAGTCCAGAACATGCCAGTCAATTCTTCGAACATTATCTCTTTTACCCTGTTTTATAATTTCAGAATACAAAGCATAACCTAATCCTGTGCCTCTCATTTTATCTTTTACTACTAAATCTTCCAGATGAATTATTTTTCCTTTCCAGGTAGAATAGCGGTAATACCACAAAGCAATACCAACAATTTCATCATCAACTTCGGCAACAAAAACATGAAATAGAGGAACAGGACCAAAACCATCACGAACTAAATCGTCAACAGTTACAAGAACTGCATCCGGCTCCTTTTCAAAATCGGCTAATTCTTGAATAAGGCCTAAAACAGCCTGCATGTCTTCAGGTTTTCCTTTTCTAATATTCATAAATTTTTATTTTAATGATTCAAAAATGCAATAAAATTGCATTTTTACGTATTAATTTTGTGTTTTATTCAGCAAATATACAATACTGTCAAACTAAATAAATAGTATTCAAATTGTTTTCACAAAAAAAACGATATTTGTGACTTCAAAATAACTACATCGATTTCGTAATGGAAGAACGCAACAAAACACTAGGAGAATTTATCATTGAAAACCAAAATGCTTTTCAATATTCGTCAGGCGAATTATCCCGAATCATTAACTCCATTCGATTGGCTGCCAAAGTAGTCAATTATAAAGTAAACAAAGCAGGATTAGTTGATATTGTAGGTGCTGCTGGAGAACAAAACATACAAGGTGAAGATCAACAAAAACTGGACGTTTATGCTAATGAAGTTTTCATTCAAACTTTAATTAATCGTGAAATTGTTTGTGGTATTGCCTCTGAAGAAAATGATGATTTCATTACTGTTGAAGGAAGCGACAATAGTCATAATAATAAGTATGTGGTTTTAATGGATCCGCTTGACGGTTCATCAAATATTGATGTGAATGTTTCAGTAGGAACTATATTTTCGGTTTATAGGAGAGTTACTCCAATAGGAACTCCGGTTACCATTGAAGATTTTTTACAGCCGGGAATCAATCAGGTTGCTGCGGGATATGTTATTTACGGAACCTCGACGATGTTAGTGTATACGACAGGACACGGAGTGAATGGATTTACGCTGAATCCGGCCATTGGAACCTTTTATTTATCGCATCCAAAAATGCAATTCCCAACTGACGGTCATATTTATTCCATTAACGAAGGGAACTATGTTCATTTTCCACAAGGAGTAAAAGATTATATAAAATATTGTCAGTTAGAAGAAGGAGACAGGCCTTATACTTCAAGATATATAGGGAGTTTAGTTTCGGATATTCATAGAAATATGATTAAAGGCGGAATTTATTTATATCCTACAAGTTCCAAAGCACCAAAAGGGAAATTACGATTGTTGTATGAATGCAATCCGTTAGCTTTTATTGCTGAACAAGCTGGAGGAAAGGCTTCAGATGGATTTAATAGAATCATGGAAATTGAACCGACAGAATTACATGAAAGGGTTCCGTTCTTTTGCGGAAGCTACAACATGGTCGAAAAGGCGGAAGAATTTATGCATAAAGCAAAATTAAGTAAATACTAAAATATAGGTTTAATAAAAAAGCTCCCAGATATCTGAGAGCTTTTTTTATACTTTTACAATTACTTGTTCATGTTTTGCATTTCGAAAAGGAAAGTATCTAAATCTACTTTTTTATCTACTAATTTAAGTGCTTTATGTATGATATAATCTACATTTTCAGCATTAAAGCCTAGTGCTACTCCAATTTTTCTTAATAATAATTCTTGTTTGTCACCTAACTGATGATCAACATGAACCATTCTCGCTAAATCAAACAAACGCTCCAGTCTTTGCTCATGTAAATAAGGAGGATTTATAGGATATTTTAATGGGTTTTCTAAAATTTCTTCATATTCTGCTTGAGAAATTTCTAATCGAACAGCCAGTTTGTCTAAAAATAGTTTCTCTTCTGGAGCAAACGTATCGTCAGCAAGTGCTACACGAACAATAGCTGAAAAATGACCTTTATTTCTTTGTTTGAATTCGCTATCAAATAAATCTGAAAATGACATAATTATTGTTTTTTTATCTTACAAAGATAAATCTATTTTTAAATTAATGATTTTAATTTTTTTATATTTTTTCTTTGAATTTGATCTCTTTTGAATTGCATTTATTTAAATAATCAAATCAATCATTTTCAAAATTAATCGTAAGTTTACAACCCCTTTATCAACCTAATAAATTACCCATGTCAGAATTTTGGATTTACTTTCAAATAGGATTAAAACACGTTTTAGATATTCATGCGTATGACCATGTTTTATTTTTAATAGCATTAGCAATTCCTTTCTCTTTTAAAGATTGGAAGAGAATTGTGCTTCTGGTGACGCTTTTTACCATTGGACATACAATGGCTTTAATGCTTTCTGTTTTTGGTATAATTGCAATTAAAGTAAATGTTGTCGAATTATTAATTCCAATAACTATACTGATAACGGCGCTGTTTAATCTTTTTACGGCTGGAAAATCAAGCAAGAAAGAAAGTATAAATTTGGTGTTTTTCATCACGCTTTTCTTTGGAATAATTCATGGATTGGGTTTTTCAAATTATTTCAAATCGATTCTTGGAGGCGATGCTGTTTCTAAAATAGTACCATTGTCAGAATTTGCATTAGGAATAGAAGCGGCACAGATTGTAGTGGTTTTTGTGGTTTTGATTTTGTCGTATATTGTTCAAACCGTTTTTAGATTTTCGAAACGTGATTGGACATTAGTGATGTCGGCATTTATAATAGGAGTAGTGATACCATTGATTGTTGAAAGTGAAATCTGGATTAGATAAAAATGAACGAAAAAAAATTAAATAAATACGATAAAGCGTATCTTAGAATTGCCAAAGAATGGGGTTTGCTGTCATATTGTAAACGCAAACAAGTTGGTGCGATTATTGTGCGAGATAGAATGATAATCTCTGACGGATATAACGGAACGCCATCTGGTTTTGAAAATTGCTGTGAAGATGAAGAAGGATTAACGCGTTGGGATGTTTTACATGCTGAAGCAAATGCGATTCTGAAAGTGGCACGATCTACACAATCGTGTGAAGGCGCAACCTTGTATATTACGCTTTCGCCATGTAAAGAGTGCAGCAAATTGATTCATCAATCCGGAATAAAAAGAGTGGTGTATCAGAATGGCTATCGTGACGATTCAGGAATTCAGTTCCTTATAAAAGCAGGAGTAGAGGTAGAACATATCCCAGTATTAGAAGAATAATTATTGTCTTCGTATGAAATATAACGTAAAATATTTGCCCATTCTTATTTTCTCAACACTTGCTTTGGGTGTTGTGCTGGGCGGAATGTTGAATTTTCCTAATGCAGTTGATTTTGCAGACAGAAATAATTCTAGGAGCAAACTCAACAAGCTGATTGATTTTATTGACAATGAATATGTCGATGATATCAATACGGATTCTATAGTAAACCTTACCGTAGATAATATTCTGGCGCAACTTGACCCACATTCCGTATATATTCCGCCAAGCGAACAACTGGAAGTGGTAGAAAGTATGAAAGGAAATTTTGTGGGGATTGGCGTAAATTTTTATATGTACAACGATTCAGTTGCGGTTATAAAACCAGTAGAGAATGGCCCTTCGGCAAAAGCTGGAATAAAGGCAGGTGACCGAATTTTATATGCCGATAAAACAAAATTATTTGGACGCAAATTACCAAGTGACAGTTTGTATTCTAAATTAAAAGGAACGGTAGGTTCTGATATTGAATTGACTATCTACAGAAAATCCGAAGGCAAAAAACTAAAAGTAAGAATAAAGCGCGATGTTATTCCTCTAAAAAGTGTCGATGCGGTACTACTTTTGAACAATAAAACGGGTTATATAAAAATAAACAGATTTGCCGAAACGACCTATAGCGAGTTTATGACAGGTTTGACTAAACTGAAACAACAAGGCGCAAAATCACTCGTAATTGATGTTCGTGATAATGGGGGCGGTTATATGGAAGAAGCGATTGCTATTGCCGATGAATTATTGACGGATAAGCAGCTGATTGTTTTTACCAAGAATAAAAACGGGAATATAGACAAGACATTTGCAACCAAAAAAGGTAGTTTTGAAACCGGAAACGTATTTGTTTTAATCAATGAAAACAGTGCTTCTGCCAGTGAAATTCTAGCGGGTGCCATTCAAGATAATGACAGAGGAACAATTGTGGGCCGCCGTTCTTTTGGAAAAGGATTGGTGCAACGTGAAATGGATTTTGCCGATGGTTCCGCCGTTCGATTGACTATTGCCAGGTATTACACACCAACCGGTCGCTCGATTCAAAAACCTTATTCGAAAGGAAATGAAGCGTATTTTAAAGAATCAGAAGCTCGTTTTGGAAATGGAGAATTGTATGAAAAAGACAGTATAAAAGTTTCGGATACGTTAAAATTCAAAACTAAAAAAGGGAAGATTGTTTACGGTGGAGGCGGAATTGTTCCTGATGTTTTTGTACCGCTAGAAGTAGAGCACGGAAATGAAAGTACCGCTTATTTATTGCAATCCGGAATCGTGGGTAATTTTGTTTTCGAACAATTAGATAAAAACAGAAGCGCTTTTAAAGGACTTAATTTCGAACAATTTAAAATTAAAATGAATGAAACGGATTTGTATTTTAATTTGTTTCAAAAATTTATTTTCGGAAACGGATTGGATTTGAATTTTGGAAAAAGCAAGTCGTTGGTAAAAAAATACTTAACTGCTGAATTTGCCCGGCAATTGTATGGGGAAAGCTATTATTATGAAATTGTATTGAAAGAAGATGCGATGATTAAGGCCATTTCTAAGAAGTAATTGTGAAGAAAAATATTCGTTTTTAAAAACAACTAATTTTTACTGTCCCAATCTTTTCTATAATGAATGAGTTCTTCATCTATCATCTTCTTAGACGTATTTAATAAATAGGTCGCCTCTTCAGAATAAATAGGTGAAAAAAAAGTGATTTTAATCTCGGTAGTCCATTTCCCAAAACACTTTAAAAAATGCGGAATGAAAGTATCATCTCCCACAAAAGCATCCGTTTTTTCTTTATAATCAATAGCAATAGGAATAACCGCTGCTTTAATCTTAGTAGCCATCACAAACGAACCGTAATTAAAATCTACAGTCGTTGGCAAAATATCTGTCGTGCCTTCGGGAAAATTAATGATAGAATATCCTTTGGCTAGAACTTCTCGAATATTTTCGGCAGTTTCTTGTCTGCTTTTTTGGCAGTTTCTGTCTACAAATAAAACACCTGATATTTTACAGATGTAGCCAATCATAGGCCATGATGCAACTTCTTTCTTGCCTACCGGAAAAGCATGTATTTGATTTACAATAACAATTGGGTCAAAATAGGAACGGTGATTGGCTACAATGAGTCCTTGTATCGTGGGTTTTTCTCCATAAATAATGGTGCGAATGCCTAAAATGATATTAAGTCCTCTTATTAAAAAATCGCGTAGATGAAGTGCTCTTTTGGAATTAATTTCTTTGCTACAAAAGAAACTCGTCAAATAGAAAAGAATCGAGAAGAAGGAAACAAATAGTATAAAAATGATGAGCCTGGTCAGTCCTAATAATAGTGATAACATAAAATAGTGTGTTGAAAATGTAAACCTACCACTATTTTTCTAGAGATTTTTTAGAATGAAATTCTATTTACCTGATACTATCGTGTGCATGAGTCTGCACGCCGTCATTCCATAAGGTGAGAATATCTGTTGCAACTGCGGCACCGCTTCCGGCAGCAATGGCCAGCTGGCTTCTCCAACCTGCTAAAGTTCCTATGACATAGATTCCTTCAGCCACTTTGTGGTCGTTGTTTTTTAGTTGGATTCGTTGTTTTTCGGGAAGGGATTTTTGATGGGGTTCTACATAATGCATCAATCCATCAATTGCAAAAGTATTTGCGGAGCCTATGCCTATGACGATTGTTTTTGTTTGGTAGGAATTTTTATTTGTTATGACTGTGAATTCCGGAAATTGCCCTTCAATTTTCAGTACTTTTTCATCTGGAATTTGAGTGATATGAGGATACGCTTTCGAAAGATGTTCGGTGCTTTCCTCCAATAATTCAGACCCTAATTTGCCTGGAGCTATACCATAAGCATTATTAAACAGTGCTTCTTGAAGAGATGATGTTTTTTGATGGGTGAAAATGACAATTCTTTTGTCAGTGACAAAGGATTTATTTCTTGCAGAACCCAAAACGAGTGCGCAGGATATCCCAGAAACGCCACCGCCAACTATGAGAACATCAAACATTATTACAGTTGGTCATTTGATTTTTCTTCAATCTTTTTTGCCATTTTAAAAATCAGAAGAATCAAAACGGCACAAAAAGAAGCAGCAATTCCAATAAAAGCAACTACGCTATCTCCTTGAAATGGATTTCTAAAATCCAACAAAGTAACATTAAATATGATTAGCGCTATTGCTAAAAACACCAAGATGTTAGTGAAAATTTTCATAATACGTTTTTGTTTTTGATATAAAAGAAACAGATTTTTTATTTTAGAAACACATGTCAGTTCAAAAATCAGATTACCTTTTAAAATTATCTTAGGGGGTAAATTTATGAAAATTTATTTTAGACGAACAAACCTTTAACATTCGCAGCGAATAATTTAACAGCAATTGCAAGAAGTACTACGCCAAAAGTCTTTCTAATGACGCCAAGTCCATTTTCTCCTAGTATTTTTTCAATTTTAGAGGATGATTTCAAAACAATATATACCAGTATAATATTCAAAATTATGGCAATAACAATATTTATGGTAAAAAACTGGGAACGTAAAGACAGTAAAGTAGTCATTGTTCCGGCTCCGGCTATTAAGGGAAACGCCAAAGGGACAATAGATGCGGAACTCGCTTCTTCATCGCGATAAAGCCGAATGCCTAAAATCATTTCTAATGCCAGAAAGAATAATACAAATGAACCTGCAACCGCAAAAGAGTTTACATCAATTCCTATTAAATTCAATAATTCCTCTCCCACAAAAAGGAAAACAATCATGATTATGCATGCTACTATTGAAGCTTTTTCAGATTCTATGTGTCCGTGTTTTGATCTTAAATCAACAATAATAGGAATAGTTCCCACGATATCAATTACGGCAAAAAGTACCATTCCAACCGTAATTATTTCTCTAAAATCGATTTCAAACATAATTTTTTTGTTTGCAAAGTTAAACTTTTCGGTAGATTTTTGATTAAAATTAAATTTTATTACAACAATTCTGATTCATTTTTTTACAGACTGATTTTCAATAGAATTTTTATTTTTTATAATTGTATGTTGTTTAATATTAGTTTGTTAGTTGGTTTTAAAAATCAATTGTTTCGTTGGTTTTTCCAAAAGTTAAAGTTGGTTTTTATCTAAAAAATTACAATTTACTTTGACTACCTTTGCACTTTATAATCTCTGTACCCCAAAATAATGTTTCAATTAGGAAAAACCATCGTCTCAGAAGACATACTCGAAAAAGATTTTGTTTGTAATTTGTCAGCCTGTAAAGGGGCTTGTTGTGTTGATGGCGATGCGGGAGCTCCATTGAGCATTGAGGAAACCAAGATATTAGAGGAAATTTATCCTAAAGTAAAACCGTTTTTACGCAAACAAGGAATTGCTGCTATTGAAGCGCAAGGAACTTGGACAAAAGGAACAGATGGTGATCTTGAAACACCGCTGATTGATAATAAGGATTGTGCTTATGTGATTTTTGACGGTAAAACGGCTTTGTGTGGTATCGAGCAAGCGTACAATCAAGGGATTGTTGACTGGAAAAAACCTGTTTCTTGTCATTTGTATCCTATTCGTGTGAAAGATTTCACGGAGTTTGCCGCTGTCAATTATGACAAATGGGATATTTGTGATCCGGCCTGTTCTTTAGGTCAGGAACTTGAAGTGCCAGTGTATAAATTTGTCAAGGAAGCTTTGGTTAGAAGGTTTGGAGAGGACTGGTATGCAGAGCTTGAAATAGTCGCACAAGAACTCAAAAAATAAATCTAAAATAAATTCAAATTTTCTTGTTCCCTGTTTTTAAAATCCTATATTTTACGGTACTTCACCTCTCTTTTTTAATTTTAAAACACTGATTTTTAGACATTTAAAATTCATATAAAAAATGTCTTAATTTTTTAGTTTGTTAAAAACTATGGCCGATTGTGAATAAGTTTGGCTTTTAATTCCGGCAATATTTCACAATCTTTGTAATCCACAGAAAGCATAAAATTTCGTTAAAACCTCAAAAAAATAAACAATTATAATGGCGCAAGTTGAACCAATTTTACAAGAAAATAAAAATCGTTTCGTAATTTTCCCTATCAAACACCATGATATTTGGGAATTTTATAAAAGTATGGAAGCCAGTTTCTGGACTGCTGAAGAAATCGATTTGTCACAAGATCTAAATGACTGGAATAATAAACTTTCTGATGAGGAACGTTATTTTGTAAAACACATTCTTGCTTTTTTTGCTGCTTCTGACGGAATTGTAAATGAGAATTTAGCCGAAAATTTTGTGAACGAAGTGCAATATGCTGAAGCAAAATTCTTTTACGGTTTTCAAATCATGATGGAAAACATTCACAGTGAAACGTATTCTTTGTTGATTGATACGTATGTGAAAGATGAAGTAGAGAAAGATGAATTGTTCAACGCTTTGGAAGTTTTTCCGGCAATTAAGAAAAAAGCGGACTGGGCTTTGAAATGGATTGAATCTGATTCGTTTGCGGAACGTTTGATTGCTTTTGCAGCTGTGGAAGGAATCTTCTTTTCGGGAGCGTTTTGTTCTATTTATTGGTTGAAAAAACGTGGATTAATGCCAGGATTAACGTTTTCTAACGAATTGATTTCTCGCGACGAAGGAGTACACTGTGATTTTGCAGTACACTTGCACAACCACCATTTAGTAAATAAAGTTCCAAAAGAAAGGATCAGAAGTATTATTGTTGATGCTTTGAATATTGAAAGAGAATTTATCACTGAATCCCTTCCTGTGAGTTTAATAGGAATGAATGCAGTGTTAATGACACAATATTTAGAATTTGTTGCCGACAGATTATTGGTTGAATTAGGTTGCGAGAGAGAATACAACACTTCAAATCCTTTTGATTTTATGGATATGATTTCGCTTCAAGGGAAAACAAATTTCTTTGAAAAGAAAGTTGCCGAATATCAAAAAGCAGGTGTTATGAATACCGATGAAGATGCTCAGAAAATTAGTTTTGACGCTGATTTTTAGAAAGCAGTTATCGCATCAGCGGGTGTTTTAGCCCCGATGGAAGGGAATATCCTTTCTAGTCCTGAACTTTTTTCAGGACTAGAAAGATTGGAATGACAGCGGGATTAGCTTCCCAAAAAAATGAAACAAATACTCAAAAACGGGAAAGGGATTTTCTGTTTTTTAAAACAATTAAGCGTATGTATGTAGTTAAAAGAGATGGGCACAAAGAGCCGGTAATGTTCGACAAAATCACAGATAGAATTAAAAAACTATGTTATGGTTTGAATGATTTGGTTGATGCCGTGAAAGTGGCAATGCGCGTAATTGAAGGACTTTATGATGGTGTTTCGACATCTGAATTGGATAATCTTGCTGCCGAAACTGCCGCGTCAATGACTATTGCGCATCCTGATTATGCACAATTAGCCGCTCGTATTGCAATCTCAAATTTACATTCGAATACAAAAAAATCATTCTCTGAAACGATGAGTGATATGTTCAATTATGTAAACCCAAGAAACGGTCAATATGCTCCGTTACTTTCTGAGGAAGTACATAAAGTGATTATGGATAATGCAGAGTTTTTAGACTCACATATTATATACAACAGAGATTTCAACTACGATTATTTTGGTTTTAAAACCTTGGAACGATCGTATTTGCTAAAAATAAACGGTAAAATCGTAGAGCGTCCGCAACACATGTTGATGCGTGTGTCTGTTGGGATTCACTTAGACGATTTGAAATCTGTGATAGAAACCTACGACTTAATGTCGAAAAAGTTCTTTACGCATGCAACGCCAACATTATTTAATGCTGGAACGCCAAAACCTCAGATGTCTTCTTGTTTCCTTTTGGCCATGCAAGACGATAGTATTGACGGGATTTATGATACGTTGAAACAAACGGCAAAAATCTCTCAATCAGCAGGTGGAGTTGGACTTTCTATTCATAATGTAAGGGCTACAGGTTCTTACATACGTGGGACAAACGGAACGTCAAACGGAATTGTTCCGATGTTACGTGTTTTCAATGATACCGCTCGTTATGTAGATCAAGGTGGTGGAAAACGTAAAGGTAGTTTTGCTATTTATATCGAAACTTGGCATGCGGATATCTTTGAATTCCTGGACTTGAAAAAGAATACCGGAAAAGAAGAAATGCGTGCAAGAGATTTGTTTTTTGCGATGTGGACTTCGGATTTGTTCATGAAAAGAGTACAAGAAGATAGCTATTGGACGTTGATGTGTCCTAATGAATGTCCAGGATTGTATGATGTGTATGGCGAAGAATTTGAGGCGATGTACATTGATTACGAGAAACGTGGAAAAGGTAGAAAAACCATCAAAGCACACGAATTGTGGGAGAAAATTCTGGAATCACAAATCGAAACTGGAACGCCTTATATGTTGTACAAAGATGCTGCCAACAGAAAATCAAACCAAAAAAATCTAGGTACGATTCGTTCTTCGAATTTGTGTACCGAGATTATGGAATACACTTCGAAAGATGAAATTGCGGTTTGTAACCTGGCTTCACTTTCGTTGCCAATGTTTGTGGAAAACAAAAAATTCAATCACGATTTGTTGTACACCGTTACCAAACGCGTGACCAGAAACTTGAATAAAGTTATCGACAGAAATTATTATCCGGTAATAGAAGCCGAAAACTCGAATATGCGTCACAGACCAGTTGGTCTTGGAGTGCAAGGATTGGCCGATGCTTTCATTATGTTGCGTTTGCCATTTACGAGTGATGAAGCTAAAAAACTGAACCAGGAAATTTTTGAAACTTTATATTTTGCTGCCGTTACCGCTTCAATGGAAATGGCCAAAGAAGAAGGTCCTTATTCTACTTTTGAAGGTTCGCCAATGTCTCAAGGAGAATTCCAGTTCAATTTGTGGGGGATGAAAGATGAGGAATTATCCGGTCGTTGGGACTGGGCTTCATTAAGAAAAGAAGTGATGCAACACGGGGTGAGAAACTCATTATTAGTAGCGCCAATGCCAACAGCTTCGACTTCTCAAATCTTGGGTAATAACGAAGCATTCGAACCATACACTTCTAATATTTACACCAGAAGAGTACTTTCGGGAGAATTTATTGTGGTAAACAAACACTTGTTACACGATTTAGTGGAGCGTGGTTTGTGGAACGAAACATTGAAACAAGAATTAATGCGAAATAACGGTTCCGTTCAAGACCTGAACATTCCGCAAGACTTGAAAGAATTGTACAAAACCGTTTGGGAAATGTCCATGAAAGACATTATCGATATGTCTCGTCAACGTGGTTATTTTGTGGATCAATCACAATCGTTGAACTTATTCATGCAAAATGCCAATTATTCTAAATTGACATCGATGCATTTCTATGCTTGGCAATCTGGATTGAAAACGGGAATGTATTATTTAAGAACAAAAGCTGCGGTGGATGCAATTAAATTTACATTGAACAATGATAAAAAAGCGGAGCCAATTGAAATTAAAGAGCAACCAATCGCTGTTCCTGTAGTAGCAGAACAAGTAGAAATGACTACCGAAGAATACAAAGCAATGATTGAATTGGCTAAAAATGCCGGTCCAGACGAATGTGAAATGTGTGGTAGTTAATTATAATAGGAAAATAATAAAGGCTTCTTAATTGAGGCCTTTTGTAAGAATATTAACCTTTAATCTATTCTGCTGAGGTAAAGAAAAAAAGTAATACGCATAAAAAAAGGGATATCTGTGACATCCCTAACTTGGAAACTTAAAATTAAAACGGCCGGGAAGCTTTTAAAAAATTAAGTTATAAAGATCATGAGATTACCTCACCTACTTTTTTATTATACCAAAAGTAAATAAAAATATCTTTTTTCCAAGTTAAATTATTCACAGAATTTAAAATATTTTTTTAAACCCAAGCAAAACAAAGGCTTGGAAGAAAATGAATTTTGAGAAAATTCTTAACAAAAAAAAGACAGTATGATAAATTTATCAATTTACCGATTTACGCTTTTAAATAAAGCGAAAGAACAACAAGTTCTTAGCTTCTTCAATGAAGAGGAAGACTTGTTAGATACCATGAATGACTTCTGTAGTCACATCCATAAAAATACTAAATCTTATACAGATGTACAGGGAAAGTATAGAACTTTTTCACTTGCAAATAATCAAATTAAAGATGTTGAAAAAAGGATTATCACAGGCTATTTTGATTCTGGATACACTGGGGAATATGGGCAAATAAAGGATGGGAAAACTTCTAATCTCAAATATGACATTTTAAAAGGAGATTTATTTAGTAAAGATTTTTTTTATCTTATTCATGTTCCTAAAAATTCAAAATATGGGTTTTTTATTTTTCAGAAAAAAGAGAATCATGGTGTGAAAATGATATTTGAAAATGCTTTCAATTCTTTTATGAGGTTGAAAGGAGTTTCAAATTATTTTCTACAATTAAAACAAGCGCCGGCAAGATATCTGATTAATAATTTTTTGAAATTTGGAAAGCTAAAAGAATTTAGGTTAATT
The DNA here is from genome assembly GCF_030010375.1 of Flavobacterium yafengii. Lineage (GTDB taxonomy): Bacteria > Bacteroidota > Bacteroidia > Flavobacteriales > Flavobacteriaceae > Flavobacterium > Flavobacterium yafengii. The sequence continues at coordinate 856,514 of NZ_JASCRY010000001.1, forward strand.
GATGGTACAATTCAATCTGCTATAGAAACATTAAATGTAAATTTAGGTAGAGAGGAACGTGTAATAAAGTTGAATAGTTCAACAAATAATCAAAGTGTGAAAAATGTTTTGGTTGAGTTGTTTGATAATTTTTCATCTCAAGATAAAATTCCTTTTATGAATCAAGGTGCATATGATGAGATAACTTTTGTGATTGGTCACAATGGTGTTTCGAAAACCTTTTACATTAAGGACAAAGAGAAAATTAGAACAAGCTTTAATGTTACTTCAATGCTTGAATTTGAGGATGGAGAGGCCACATTCGAATCATTAATAAGGATTTCTTTAGAATTAATAAATTCAGCGGCATAGTATTTATTAAATTTTAAACTTAAGGGAGCATTTGAATTGTCAAATGCTCCTTTTCGTTAATATATCCCAAAATAGAAGGCTACATAAATCTTTAATATTGAATATTTGGATTAAAACTATAAGAATAATTCATTATATTTGAGATGGTTGTCATTATAAATAATCATTTTTATACTACTATTATGGAAAATAAAAAATTTACTGTTACAGATGATTTATTAGCTTCCAAAAGCCAGCGTTTCCTTAATTTCATTATCGATGTGTTGATAGTTTATGTTATTGAAATCACCATTGGCACCACCATAATTATAATTGGAGACTTGACTAATAGTTATGCAGCCTCAAATTGGGTTAAAGCACTGAGCCCAATCGAAAGCTTCTTTTTTGGACTTATTATCCTGTTTTTTTACTACGGACTTACCGAAATGTATTTCTCCAGAACCTTCGCTAAATATTTTACTAAAACACTAGTTGTAAAGCATGACGGTTCAAAACCAAATATGAAAAGCGTTATTATACGAACAGTATCCAGATTAATTCCTTTGGAGCCTTTTTCTTTTTTAACAGCTGAGCGAGGATGGCACGACACATTATCCGTTACGTATGTGGTGAAAAAGCATGAGTTTATTGCAAAAAAAAAATTGCTTGATCCATCTGATGAAATTGCAGTTTAACAATAGTTTTACTTAAAAACAAAACCTAGTAAATTTTTAAATCTACTAGGTTTTTTTATTTAATTATTAAACAGTTGCAATGTTTTCTATCGCAATTCTCATCTCTTGAGCTGCGGCTACCATTTCGACTAAAGCCTTTTTGGTTTCGTCCCAATGGCGGGTTTTTAAACCACAATCCGGATTGACCCAAAGTTGGTCAACAGGAATAACTGCCGAAGCTTTTTCTAATAATTTAACCATTTCGGAACTAGAAGGAACGCGAGGGGAATGGATGTCATATACGCCAGGTCCTATTTCGTTTGGATAATTGAAATCGGCAAAAGCATCCAGCAATTCCATTTGCGAACGCGAACACTCTATGGTGATTACATCGGCATCCATATCGGCAATATTCTGTATGATGTCATTGAATTCACTGTAACACATGTGGGTATGAATCTGGGTGTCATCTTTTACGCCACTTGCCGAAATTCTAAATGCTTTTACAGCCCAATCCAAATAGGTTGCCCATTCTTCTTTTCGTAAAGGCAATCCTTCTCGAATAGCAGGTTCATCAATTTGAATGATCTTAATTCCTGCATTTTCTAAATCGACAACTTCATCTCTAATCGCCAATGCAATTTGAGTACAGGTTTCCGAGCGCGGCTGGTCGTTACGGACAAAGGACCATTGCAAAATAGTTACGGGGCCGGTTAACATTCCTTTAACCCATTTTGGCGTAAGCGATTGTGCAAAAGCCGACCATTTCACAGTCATTGGATTTGGACGTGATACATCGCCATAAATAACGGGTGGCTTCACACAACGGCTGCCGTAACTTTGTACCCAACCGTTTTTGGTAAACGTAAATCCGTCGAGTTGTTCTCCAAAATATTCTACCATATCATTGCGTTCAAATTCTCCATGAACCAAAACATCAATGCCCGTTTCTTCCTGAAAACGAATCGTTTCTTCGGTTTCTTTTTGAAGCAAATCATCATATTGTTGTTGGTTTAATTCGCCTTTTTTGAACTTCGCTCTCCAGCTTCGAACTTCGGTGGTTTGTGGGAAAGAACCAATAGTTGTAGTTGGGAATAACGGAAGATTTAATACGTCTATTTGTTTTTTTCTTCGAACGGAAAATGGATTTTGTCTTTGGTCATCACCACTTGTAATGCTGGCAACACGGTTTTTTACCGCATTATTGTGGATTAATTTTGATGTTTTTCGGTTTTCATTGGCAACGGTATTTTCTTGAAAACGGATAGAATTAGTCGTGTTTATTTCATTTGAGGCAAAATACTTAAGCAGTACTATTTCTTCTGTTTTTTGTTTGGCGAAAGCCAGCCATTGCTTGATTTCAGGAGTTAGTGTTGCGTTGTTGGTTTCTAGTTCTAAATCACACGGGGAGTGAATAAGAGAGCACGATGGCGCAATTAGTATTCTATTTTCGCCAAGTACGTCCGTTGCTTTTTTGATAAGCGCTAACGATTTTTTGAAATCATTTTTCCAAATATTTCTTCCATCGACAACACCAAGTGAAAGATTCACATTATCTGATAATTGTCCTGATTCCAGAATATCATCCAATTGAGAATGACAACGCACCAAATCCAAATGTAAAGTATGAACGGGCAAGGCAAGAACAGTGTCAAGATTTTCTCCGAAACAATCAAAATAGTTAGCAAGAATTAATTTGATTTTAGGGAAGCGTTTGTTGATTTCGGTATACACATAAGTGATAGCACTTCTTTCTTTATCAGTTAGATTCAAAGCCAGAAATGGTTCGTCAAATTGAATCCATGCTACATTTTCATTTTCCAGTTTTTGAAGAATTTCAAAATAAACCGGCAGTAATTTTTCGATAAGGTCTATTCTATGGAAACCTTCTTCCTTTTCTTTTCCAAGAAGTAAGTAGGAAACAGGTCCCATAAGCACAGGCTTTGTTGCGATTCCTAATGCATTGGCTTCTTTGAACTCGTTGATTATTTTTTCGGAGAATAATTTGAATTCTTGGTCTTTGGTAAATTCCGGTACGATGTAATGATAATTCGTATCAAACCATTTTGTCATTTCCATAGCAACGACATCTTGTCCGTCTTTTTGCGAACCTCTGGCCATGGCAAAATACAAATCGATAGTGGAGTTTGTTTTGGCTAATTCTTGATAGCGTTTTGGAATAACGCCCAATGTAAGTGATAAGTCGAGTACTTGATCGTAAAACGAAAAGTCATTGGAAGGGATTAAATCGATTCCGGCTTCGGCCTGTAATTGCCAGTTTTCCTTGCGGATGTTTGCTCCTGTAGTCAAAAGTTCGTCTACGGAAATTTTTCCAGCCCAGTACGATTCGCAGGCTTTTTTTAATTCTCTGTTACTACCAATTCGCGGGTAGCCAAGATTGTTTGTTAGCATTTTTTTGCTTTTTAAATGATGAATAAATCAGTTAAAAGCTCTTGATGCATTTCAGAATGCTCGTTAGAAATGAAAAGTAGAAAGGAGAATACGTTGCAAAAGAGAAATGCACAATAAGGCATAAATAGTTACGCTTATTGTGTTCAGAACGCACCATACCTGACTATTGCTTCAAATCGCGAAAGCATTGTCAATTCGATAAAAGGCAGGTCTCCTGACTTGTAACATTTTTATCATCCTTCCCATTTGCCATTGGCATACAGTGGATCTTTTTTCAGGTAAAAACTTTTTGTGTTACTTACAGTTGCGCGACAGTTCGTGATTTACACACGATTCCCTATTAATCTACAGTTAAGTAAAACCCTTATCGGTTGATGAAGAAATAAATTAAGAACTTAAATTCGGTACAAAAGTAGCACTAATCATTTAAAGTTTTTTTCGATAGGTTTATAAATTTGTTATTTTTAGGATATTGTATTAATAGGAGCCAATACGTTAGGTTTTTCATATAAATTAAGTCATACCTGACTTTATTTCACTTGATAATGTGTCTATTTCTGCTATCTTTGGAAAGAAATTTTAAAAAGAAATCATGAACTGGGAACAACTTTTATCATTAAGAAGACAAGGCGACAAAGGCAAAAGATTACGTGTAGAACAGGACGATACCCGTTTGGGTTTTGAAGTTGATTATGACCGTATTATCTTTTCGGCCGCTTTTAGAAGTTTGCAGGATAAAACACAGGTTATTCCATTGTCAAAAACTGATTTTGTACATACCAGATTGACACACAGTTTAGAAGTTTCGGTTGTAGGACGTTCTTTAGGAAGATTAGTTGGTAAGAAAATTATAGAAAAATATCCGCATTTAAAAGAAGTTCACGGCTATCATATGAATGATTTTGGTGCTATAGTCGCCGCAGCATCATTGGCGCATGATATTGGAAATCCACCTTTTGGACATTCTGGTGAAAAAGCGATTGGAGAGTATTTTTCTATTGGTAAAGGACAGCAATACAAAGACCAGCTTACTGCAAAAGAATGGCAGGATTTGATTGATTTTGAGGGAAATGCGAATGGATTTTCGGTATTGACAGCAGGTCGTCCCGGAATTGAAGGAGGACTTAGAATTTCGTATGCGACTCTTGGTGCTTTCATGAAATACCCAAAAGAAAGCTTGCCTAAAAAACCAACCAAAGACATTGCTGATAAAAAATACGGTTTCTTTCAAACCGATAAGGCCTTTTTTCAAGATGTGGCTTCTGATATGGGTTTGATTCCAAATAAATCGGGAGATAATATAGGTTTCGAAAGACATCCTTTGGCATATTTAGTCGAAGCTGCGGATGATATTTGTTATACCATTATTGATTTTGAAGACGGAATCAATTTAGGATTAGTTTCTGAAGATTTTGCCTTGGAATATTTGATGAAATTGGTAAAAGACAGCATTGATACTTCTAAATACAAGACTTTAGAAACCAAAGAAGACCGGATAAGTTATTTGCGTGCTTTGGCAATTGGTAGTTTAATTAATGATGCAGTCAAAGTTTTTATCGAAAATGAAGCGTTAATTCTGGAAGGAAAATTCCCTTTTGCCATCATGGATAAAAGCAAGTACAAAGCGCAAATGGATGATATTATAAAAATTAGTGTCAAAAACATCTATCAAAGCCGAGAAGTCATCGAGAAAGAAATCGTAGGCTATCAGATTATACAAACGCTATTGGATAAATTCATAACTGCTTTCAATAATAAATTCGACGGAGAAGCATCAAATTATGATGCTTTAATCATGAAAATGCTACCGGAGAAACATCATTTGGAAAAAGAGAATCTTTATGGAAGATTACTTCATATTTGTCATTATGTATCGCTGCTGACTGACGGGAATGCGTTATTATTGTACAAAACAATTACTGCTGCAAAAAGTTAATTGCCTAACAATTAGTTCTAATTTACGGTATAAATAAAAATTAATTTATATCTTAACTAAATATTTTAATCAATATTTTTATGAAAAAAACAATACTCTTTATATTCTTTATCTTTCCATTATTTGTTTTTTCTCAATCTAATAAAGAAATAATTCAAAATTATTTAAATACCCCTAATGCTAGGAACAGCATTTCAAATCGTGATTTTAAAGATTGGGTAATTCAAAGTGAAGGAAGTTTTACGACTTCCGGGATAGAGAATTGTTTCGTTGTACAACGTTATCAAGGAATTGATATATTTAGGGCAGTTTCAAATTTTTCTATAAAAAACAAAAAAATAATAGATGTTCAAAAAAGAGTAGTCGATGATGTTTCTAATAAAGTAAATACTACTACTCCATTTTTGTCTGTATTAGATGCTTTGGCGAAAGCCTATTTTCAATTAGGTATTACGGTTAAGGATAAATTTAATATTTTAGAAAATTCAGAATCGAATAAGTTTAAAATAAGTAATGGTTTAGGTAATGAAGAACCTGTTACCGCGAATTTAGTTTATCATCAATTGAGTGAAAATAAATTGATTTTGGCATGGGATTTTACAATTCATACACCAACTCATGATCATATCTGGAGTGTCAGAATAGATGCGCTAAATGGTAAAATTTTAGAAAAAAATGACTTTGTGATTTCTTGTAGCTTTGATAGAAATAAAGTGTATTCGTCAACAAAAGATTCGCTAATAAGAAATTTCGATGCAACTTATAAACAAATTTATTCGGGGTCATCATCATTAGCACCAGGAGGGTCTTATCGTGTTATTCCATTCAATTATGAAAGCCCGAATCATGGTTCTTTTCAACTTATCTCAAATCCTTCGGATACCAAAGCATCTCCTTTTGGTTGGCATGATGTTGACGGAGTTGATGGTGCGGATTATACTATAACGCGAGGTAATAATGTATGGGCCAAAGATGACTTTGCTGGTGATAATTCAACTGTTACAAGTAGTCCTGATGGAGGACCTTCTTTAATTTTTGATTTTCCGTATGGAGGTACAAATGTTGATGCTAGAACATATATTGATGCAGCAAATACGAATTTATTTTATGTGAATAATATAATGCATGATGTGTGGTATCAGTATGGTTTTGATGAGGGTAGTGGTAATTTTCAAGAAAATAATTATGGACGTGGAGGATTAGCTGGTGATTATGTTAATGCCGAAGCGCAAGATGGTTCATTAGCTGTACCAATGAGTTTGAATAATGCTAATTTTTCTGTTCCAGTGGATGGCAATAGAGGTAGAATGCAGATGTTTTTATGGAATAGTGCACCTGAAATAAAACCAATTATAGTTAATTCGCCATCAAGTTTATCAGGGAACTATGTAGCCAAGCAGAATTCTTTTAACCCTGGACGTGTTGATTTGCCTATTACACCTAGTTTTTTGCAATCAGATTTAGTGCTGTACCTTGATAGTTTTGGAGGGACTTCAGAGGGCTGTGTGTCTCCTTCTAATAGAGCTGATTTAAATGGGAAAATAGTTGTTTTAAGACGAGGAGGCTGCAATTTTGTCGTTAAGGTAAAAGCTGCTCAAAATGCAGGGGCAATAGCAGTTATTGTTGTAAATAATGTTGACTCAGATTTGATTATGTCAGGAGCTGATGCAACAATTAATATACCTGCTATCAGTGTTAGTAGTTCCATTGGGGAAACTATTTTAAATCAAATGAAGACTGAGGCTGTAAATGTAAAAATACAAACACAATCTTCTCCATTTATTAATGTAGATGGAGATTTTGATAACGGGATTATTGCGCATGAATATGGTCATGGAATTTCGATTCGTTTAGCTGGTGGTCCTAATAATTCAGGTTGTTTAAGCAATACTGATCAAATGGGTGAAGGTTGGTCTGACTGGTTTGCCTTGATGATGCAAATTAAGCCTGGTGATTTTGGAGGGGCAAGAAGAGGAATCGGAACTTTTGTTTCCTCAGAACCTACGGATGGTTTAGGCATAAGAGATTATCCCTATTCAACTGATAGAGTTATTAATCCAATGACATATGTATTTACTAATAATTACCAATCTATTGATGCTGAAGGTGTTGAAAAAACTTCGGTTCATGGTGTTGGCTCTGTTTGGGCTACTATGCTATGGGATTTAACTTGGGCTTATATCAATAAATACGGGTATGATAATAATAAATACTCAGGTCAAGGAGGAAATAATAAACTGATGCGAATTGTTTTAGATGGAATAAAATTACAGCCGTGTAGTCCCACTTTTGTAGATGCAAGAAATGCCATTATAGCAGCTGATCAAGCAATAACTGGGGGGCAAGATTACTGTATGATTTGGGAAGTATTTGCAGCTAGAGGTTTGGGGATTAACGCAACAGCTGGTGATAAAAATAAAGGCAATGATCAAGTGGAAGATTTTACTAGGCCTGCTGATGGATCTAATTGTTCTTTAGCTGTTAATAATTTTGATACAGATAATGTGATGAGAGTTTTTCCAAATCCATCTAGAGGAGAAATTACAGTAAGAATTAACAACTACATTGGTGATGTTGATATTAAAATTATTGATAGTAATGGGAGAGTTGTTTATAAAGCAATAAAGCAAGAATTTAATAATGAGAAAAATATTAATTTAAGTCAACTTACTCAGGGAATTTATATTCTAGAAATAGAAGGAGAAGCCCTGAGTTATAAAGAAAAAATTATTATCAATTAATAAAGTATATTTTAAAAAAAATCCTGAAAAATTATTTTAGGATTTTTTTTAGAATATATATTCGATTCCAACACCAATTGCTTGTCGAACTTGCGTTTTTGGGCCTTCAGTTACTTGTATTCCTGCGATTTCTCTTTTTGATTTGATATCGTCATCATAAATAACATGCGCTCCAATATTCGCTTTCACATATTGATTCACCACAAGTTCTACTAGAAAGTCGCAATCCACATCTATATTTCCAAAACGGTTTACATAATCAGAATATAAGCTCAGGCGGTTTTCTAAATTGACATTTTTGAAGATTTCTTTTTTGTATTTATTGGTTATTAAAAAGCCAAGTTCCATTTTTGATTTTTCTCCTTCGGTAAGTAAATTTCCATCCAAGTCGTAAGTCGCTTTAACAACACCAAAAGCACCTTGATTTGCTAATCTTTGGTCTAAAACTAGGGTTGTTTTAAAAGTAAATGGCGAGATGTAAAATGTTCTTTTCTTTTCTTTATTGATATTTTCAGCGCCTACACCCATAAAAATATAAGCGGGAGCAAAAGGTTTTGAGATTGCTTTTTCAGTATTTGGATACGCATAACCATTAGCGAATTGCGTATTAAAATTGAATTTAGCTGAATGATACCAGTTAGAAAGAGTATCTTTTCTGTAGCCAAACGTGGAGTTTAATTGTATTGCATCTTCTGTTTTTCGTATGTCGATTCCGTCTTGTTTATTCAATCCGTATTTAACGATTAATTCATTTGACCAGTTGTAATTGCTTCGGGCATAACCTCTATGGAATTTCCCTTTAAACAATCCTGATATCGAACTTGTTCCACCTGCACTCCAGTTAACAAAGGCAACTTCAGAAATGTCAAAGCCTAAACTGTTTTTTTTACTCCAATGGGATAACGGAAGATAATGTGTTAAGGTTTGTATTTTTAATGCAACTTTCAGCTGTTTATTTGCAGTTGTTAGTGTTGTTATAGGTTTGAGTGTGTCTGATAACGGTGTGATTCTTACTTCTTGAGAAAAACAATTGAAAGAGATTGTAAATGTAAGTAGAAGGAAAGTGTAGGTTAATAATTTCATTTTGGGCTAGTTGTGTTTAAGGTTGCAAAATAATTATTTTAATAGCTTGAAAAAAATATTTCAAGACTTTTAACGTCAATTTTGCAGTATTGTTGTAATTCAGCTACAGTTCCGTGTTCAATGAACTCATCAGGAATACCTAGAATGGTTACTTTTGAAGTATAATTGTTTTCTGAGGCAAACTCGAGAATGGCACTTCCAAAACCGCCTTTTACAGCGCCATCTTCTATAGATACGATAGTTGTAAATGTAGTAAAAATGGTATGTAATGCCTTTTCGTCTAATGGTTTAACAAATGAAAAATCATAATGCGCAATGGTTTCTGGATGCTTTATTTTGGCTATAGCCAAAGTGACATTATTACCAATAGTTCCATTGGATAAAATGGCTACTTTCGAACCTTCTTTAATGCAAATACTTTTTCCAATTTCTATTTTTTTATACGTTCCAAGATGTTGCGTCTGCCAATCGGCAATAACACCGCGCCCTCTTGGATAACGGATAGCGATAGGATGATCTAATCCCAATTGTGCGGTGTATAAAATATTTTGTAATGCTATTTCGTTGCGAGGCGCATAAACAATCATGTTAGGAATGCAACGTAAATAAGCCAAATCGAAAACACCGTGGTGCGTTGCGCCGTCTTCTCCCACTAAACCGGCTCTGTCCAAACAAAAAATCACTGGAAGATTCTGTAAAGCCACATCGTGAATCACCTGATCGTATCCTCTTTGTAAAAAAGTGGAGTAAATGTTGCAAAAAACGACCATTCCTTGAGTTGCCATTCCGGCTGCTAAAGTCACAGCGTGTTGCTCGGCGATTCCTACATCAAAAGCACGTTTTGGAAAAGCCTCCATCATAAATTTCAACGAGCTTCCAGATGGCATTGCAGGCGTAATTCCTATGATTTTTTCATTTTTTTTAGCTAAATCCAATACGGTCAAACCAAAAACATCCTGATATTTTGGAGGTAGATTTTCTTCGGATTTGATGTGAATTTCTCCTGTTGCAGCGTCAAATTTTCCGGGTGCATGATATTTTACCTGATTTTCTTCGGCTTGTTGTAGTCCTTTTCCTTTGGTGGTAATGATATGAAGGAATTTTGGTCCTTTGGTTTTTTGTAAACGTTTCAATTCTTTGATGACAGCAAAAATATCATGACCGTCTATTGGACCTGAATAATTAAAATTCAAAGACTTAATCATGTTGTTTTGCCTCGGATTTTTTCCTGCTTTTACGGCAGTGAGGTATTGTTTCAAAGCACCTACACTTGGGTCAATTCCAATAGCATTATCATTAAGAATAACCAATAAATTAGCATCGGTAACCCCGGCGTGATTTAATCCTTCAAAAGCCATTCCTGATGCAATGGAAGCGTCTCCAATCACCGCAATGTGTTGTTTGTTGAAGTCGCCTTTCAAATTAGAGGCAATTGCCATTCCTAAAGCTGCCGAAATGGAAGTAGAGGAGTGGCCTACGCCAAAAGCATCGTAAATACTCTCACTTCTTTTTGGGAAACCGGAAATACCGCCCAATTGTCTGTTAGTATGAAAATTTTTTCTTCTTCCTGTCAGTATTTTATGTCCGTAGGCTTGATGGCCTACATCCCAAATCAATAAATCATTTGGCGTGTCAAACACATAATGCAAAGCAATAGTCAATTCTATAACGCCAAGACTGGCGCCAAGATGGCCTTCCTTTACAGCCACAATATCGATAATGAAATCACGTAATTCCTGAGCAACCTGAGGAAGTTGGGCTTCATCAAGCAGTCTTAAATCGGTTGGGTTATTGATGTTTGAAAGTAAATTATCTGACATAAAGCAAATGTACGAATTGAATTCTTATTTTTGTAGCTATGATAAATCCTTTCACCGACGAATATTTTATGAAAAAAGCTTTGCAGGCAGCCGAAATGGCTTTTGAAAAAGGCGAAATTCCTGTTGGTGCTATTATCGTCATTGACAATAAAGTCATCGCCAGAGGTCATAATCTTACTGAAATGCTGGTTGATGTTACGGCTCATGCTGAAATGCAGGCTATTACTGCAGCAGCTAATTTTCTTGGAGGTAAATATTTAATTGGTTGCACGCTTTATGTCACACTGGAACCTTGCCAGATGTGCGCTGGTGCTTTGTATTGGAGTCAGATTTCTAAAATTGTGTATGGTGCCAGCGATGAAAATCGAGGGTTTGTGAAAATGGGAACACAATTGCACCCTAAAACTACTGTTGTTTCTGGAATTCTGGCAAATGAGGCTTCGGAGTTGATGAAGCGATTTTTTGCCGAAAGAAGAAAATAAAAACAATCCTAAATTAGAAAAAACTACAGCTTCTTAAAGTCGCTGGGCTTCATGTTTTTTTGTTTTTTAAAATAATTAGACAGATGACTTTCATCTGTAAAGCCAAATTCATAGGCAATTTGTTTGATGGGCACTTGATTGTTGAAAAATCTTTTTTCGATTAATTTGGTTCGCAGGTTGTTAATGTAATCTCTATAAGTTATTGAAAAACTTCGTTTAAAATACGTGCCAAAGTAGGTAGTGGCTATATTAAAATGCGTCGAAATTGATTTTATTTGAACCAGTTTTGGATTATAAATGTTTTGATGAATATAAGATATGATTTGTTCATTATCAATACCAGTTCCTATAATTTGCATATTCATGCAGCGCATAGTTTCCTTAATTAATCCGAAAATTGACAAAACTTGGTAAAAAACGATTGGCGATGTAGAAACATTAGTTTTGCTATTGTAAGCAGTAATATTTTCTATCGTGTTTTTTAAAATGGTCTTACAAGGTTCGTCTAGTTTTAAAACGTTTTCTTTTAATGATTTATCCCGCATAAAATTTTCCGGAGTATTCAATAGAAATTCATCACAAGACAGCTTTTTATTGGAATTGAAATAATTATCTGTGAATTTTATAAAGACAAAACGAGTGCTTTTTTTAATATCAAAATAGTGTTCATCGTCAGGTGAAATTACAAATAAATCTCCCGTTTTATATGATAATAGATTGTTGTTCAGGTGATGGACTCCATTTCCTTTTATGATGTAGATGATTTCATAATACGTATGACTGTGAGTTGGAAGGTGAAATTTGTCTTCTTCAAATTCGTCAATGACTAATGTTTCAAATTGATTTAATTTTGGCATAGCGTATAATTGCAATTTTATATTGCAAATATACAACTTGTTTGAATTTGTTATAAATAAATTTGTCCGATAAATAACAATCGATTTTAAAACACACATATTAATATTTTATAAAAACAAAATGAAGAAAAGTCTCATCGCGCTCTCATTGGGCGGTTTAACTATAGGAATAACTGAATTTGTGATGATGGGTTTATTGCCAGACATTGCATCAGATTTAAAGATTTCAATACCAGTCGCCGGACATTTAATTTCGGCCTATGCTTTAGGAGTAGTAATTGGCGCGCCTTTGTTAGTCATTATTGCCAGAAATTATCCTCCTAAAAAAACACTTTTGATTTTGGCTGCTATGCTAGCCTTTTTCAATGCACTTTCAATTATTGCGCCAAATTATGGATTTTTATTCGCTACAAGATTGCTTTCCGGATTGCCTCACGGAGCCTTTTTTGGAGTTGGAGCTGTTGTTGCCAGCAGACTGGCTGACAAAGGAAAAGAAGCGCAGGCCATATCTATTATGTTTTCGGGATTAACAATTGCGAACCTTGCGGGAGTCCCAATAGGAACTTATATTGGGCATCACTATACGTGGCGTTATACGTTTATAATAATTGCACTTGTTGGGTTTCTAACTTTTGTTTCTCTTTATTTTTGGATGCCGAATCTAAAAGCAGGTCCTAAAGAAACAATTAAGAGTCAGTTGCAATTTTTCAAAAAAACAGAAGCTTGGCTGATTATTTCAATTACTGCTTTTGGTTTTGGGGGACTATTTTGCTGGATTAGTTATATCGCTCCACTGCTGACAGATGTTGCTAAATTTTCTGCCGAAGATGTACCTTATATTTTAATTTTAGCTGGTTTAGGAATGGTTTTTGGAAATTTTATTGGAGGGAAATTAGCGGATAGATTTTCTCCTGCAAAAACAATTATAATGTTACTTTTTGTAATGACTTTGGATTTATTATTAGTCTATTACTTTTCTTCAAGCCAATATATGACTTTAGCATTGGTGTTTTCTACGGGTTGTATTTCTTTTGCAGTTGTAGCGCCAATTCAAGTTCTGATGATTCAGACGGCTGTAGGTGCAGAAATGATTGCTTCAGCTGCGATACAAGCCGCATTTAATATTGGAAATGCTTTAGGAGCTTTTCTTGGCGGATTGCCTTTGGTGTTTGGATTTAGTTATGCGTCTCCCAACTTAGTAGGTGTTGGTATGTCTATAGTAGGAGTTCTAATTACCTTTATATTTCTCCAGATAAAGAGAAGTGCTTTGAAACTGCAAGCTGTTTAAATCCAACGATTTTATCAGTAATAAAAAGACATAAAAAAACCGCCAATCTCACGAAAGGCGGTTTTTTATTCTGAATTTATTTCAGAATCTATTCTATAATAACATTTTCTTTTTTGTCGTAGAAATGATATTCTAAATACGTGTAAGCATCACGAGGTATAATTTTCACCCATTTTTTATGTTCAAGAAACCATTTTGAACGTAATGATGGAAAACCTTTGGTAAGGTATGCGGCCACAAAAGGGTGTACATTAAGCACAACATCTTTGTGGTTTTTTAATACTCTTTCTAGATCAAAAGCGATTTTATCAATGATTTGAATTGGCGCTTCAATTTCGCCACTTTCATTGTTTGGATCTTCTTCTCTAGTTTTAATATTTACTTCTGGTCTTACTCTTTGTCTTGTAATTTGAACTAATCCAAATTTGCTAGGAGGTAAGATCTTGTGTTTAGCTTTATCGTCGCTCATTTCTTCTTTCAAGAAATCGAACAAAACTTTACGATTTTCAGGATTTGACATATCGATAAAATCGACTACGATGATTCCGCCCATATCACGAAGACGTAATTGTCTTGCAATTTCGGCAGCTGCAATCATATTGACTTCCATGGCGGTATCTTCTTGGTTGGTAGCCTTATTAGAACGGTTTCCGCTGTTTACGTCTATAACGTGCAGAGCTTCAGTGTGTTCGATAATAAGATACGCCCCTTTACTCATGGATACTGTTTTTCCAAAAGAAGTTTTGATTTGTCTCTCTATGTTGTATTTCTCAAAAATAGGTGTGTCTTTTGATTGATAAAATTTAACAATTGATTGTTTGGATGGTGCAATTTCTTGCAAATAATCCTTTGTTTGGTTGTACAACTCTTCATCATCAATCTGAATACCACTAAAGGTATCATTAAATACGTCTCTTAATATTGAAGAGGCTCTGTTGAGTTCTCCTAATACTTTGGACGGATGATGAGCAGTTGGTAATTTTTTACACATTGCAGTCCATCTGCTGAGCAGGTTCTGCAAATCTTTTTCTAATTCGGCTGTATTTTTGCCTTCGGCTACTGTGCGAACAATAACACCAAATCCTTTTGGTTTGATGGATTGTACTAATCGTTTCAAGCGTTCTTTTTCTTTTTTATCTTCTATTTTTTGTGAAATAGAAACGCGGTCAGAAAACGGAACCAAAACTATAAATCTTCCGGCAAGAGAAAGCTCAGCGCTAATTCTTGGTCCTTTTGTAGATATAGGTTCTTTGACGACTTGTACTAAAACAGATTGATTGGCACTTAATACATCAGTAATAGTACCATCTTTATCTATTTCTTTTTCAAACTGAAAGGTTTTTAGGGAGAAATCTTTTAATTTACCTGCGCTTACAAGTTTTATGAATTTCAGTTGGGAAGATAAGTTAGGGCCTAAATCGTGATAATGTAAAAAAGCATCTTTTTCGAAGCCTACATTTACAAAAGCAGCATTCAATCCAGCAACTGGTTTCCTGATTTTGGCAATAAAAATATCACCAACCTGGAAGTTGCTTTTTTCTTCTTCTTTGTGTAATTCAATTAGTTTTCCATCTTTTAATAAGGCAAAATCTACGGCTTCAGAACTAGATCTAATGATTAATTCTTTATTCACACTGTAAATTTTTTATCTATTCGCCAAGGCGAACAAATGGATTAAACAATATTTTAACAGGTATTGAACCCGGGGAGATTTTAGATTTGTGAGTTTTTATTCTTGATTTTAGATTTTTCAAATCTGCAATCTTAAATCGGTAATCTACAATCTTAAATCTCAATTTCAATGAACGTTTAAAAAGAAAAAAGTAGTTTAAAACTACTTTTTCTTTTTGTGACGGTTAGCTCTCGCTCTTTTCTTGCGTTTGTGCGTTGCTACCTTATGTCTCTTTCTTTTTTTACCACTTGGCATATCTTGTAGATTTTATGATTAATTAATATTGTTATTTTGCTTCGTTATTTGTTTTCACTCCTTCTACAAAAACTTTTGCAGGTTTAAATGCAGGAATGTTGTGTGCAGGAATTTTTATTGTTGTATTCTTGGAAATATTTCTTCCTGTTTTCTCAGCTCTAGTCTTCACTATAAAACTTCCAAAACCTCTTAAATAAACATTGTCTCCAGTTTCTAATGAATTTTTTACTTCATTCATAAAAGTCTCTACAGTTGCCTGTACATCTCCTTTTTCAAGACCTAATTTTTCTGAAATTTTTGCTACGATATCTGCTTTCGTCATTTTCTTTCCTATTTATAATGTTGTACTATTTTTTTGAGTTTGCAAATATAGGAATTTAAAAAACAATTATTCAAGCTAATTCATTAAATTTTAATCACATAAACTTTTACTTTTGCTAACAAATAATTAAAACATGATTTTTTCTAACTTGCTAATACAATGGTATTTACAAAATAAACGTGATTTGCCTTGGCGAAACACTACCAATCCGTACCCTATTTGGCTCTCTGAAATCATGTTACAACAGACGCGTGTTGCACAAGGAATGCCTTATTTTTTATCTTTTACAACCGCTTTTCCTACCGTTTTTGATTTGGCGAAAGCCAATGAAGAACAAGTTTTGAAACTTTGGCAGGGATTAGGATATTATTCCAGAGCTAGAAATTTGCACAAAACAGCACAGCATATCGCTTTTGATTTATCGGGAATCTTTCCGGGAACTTATAATGACTTATTGAAATTAAAAGGAGTAGGGGAATATACCGCAGCGGCAATTGCTTCTTTCTCCTATAATGAAGTCGTTCCTGTTGTAGATGGAAACGTGTTCCGGGTTTTATCGCGTTATTTTGATCTGGATACTGATATTGCTCAGGCTTCCGCCAAAAAAGAATTCGCTGCTTTGGCTTTCGAACTGATGCCAAAAGATAATCCGGCAACCTTCAATCAAGCTATTATGGAGTTTGGTGCTCTGCAATGTGTTCCTAAAAGTCCCAATTGCGGTATTTGTGTTTTTAACGAAAGTTGTGCCGCTTTGCAAAAAAACAAAGTCGATCAGTTGCCCGTGAAATCCAAAAAACTAAAAGTTAGGAACCGATACTTTAATTATTTGGTACTTGAAGACGAAACGGGAAATACAATTATCCAGAAAAGAACAGATAAAGGAATTTGGCACAACTTATATGAATTCCCTTTGATAGAAACCGATGCAGCAGAAGATTTTGATAGTGTTGCTGCTAAGGTTCAAACCGATTTTAGCGCCCAATATGAAATTATAAGTATGTTAGAATACAACGAAAAAAGTATCATTCATAAATTGTCACACCAGCATTTGTATATCAAGTTTTGGAAAGTAGCTGTAAAAGGAACCATTGAAAACGGAATTGATGGGGTAACTTTGAGAACTTTTCCTTTTCCAATTGTGATTCATAATTTTATTGAAAAGGATTTATAGAGTTTCTAAAAAAATGTATCTTTGATAGAAATACCAAATCCTACAATGAACGGAACATTAAATAAAGTTATGCTTATCGGTTTTCTTGGTGATGATATCAAAATGCATTATTTCGACGGAGGCAATTGTATCGGAAGATTTCAGTTGGCAACAAACGAAGTGTACATCAACAAAACGACCAACGAAAAAATCACTTCTACAGAGTGGCATAATTTGGTAGTACGCAATAAAGCGGCTGAACTTTGTGAAAAATACCTTTCCAAAGGAGATAAAATATATGTGGAAGGACGCATTAAGTCCCGTCAATGGCAATCAGAGGATGGAAGCACTAAACACACCACTGAAATTCAGGTAACGGAATTCACTTTTCTTACAACAAAAAAAGACAGTGAAAACAACAAACAAATTCCTGCAGCTGATGTTGCGAAAAACACTAATTTTGACCCGGAGAATAATGTCTTGCCTATTAATGACTTGCCATTTTGATTGTTTAATTAATCCTAACTAATTTGGACCCAGAGCCCAGTTTATTTTTTGCTTACGCTATTGATGCTAATGTAGTATTTGGCTTTACAGGAATTGCCATTTTGCTGTTTTGTTCCGCTTTAATCTCAGGTGCTGAAGTAGCCTTGTTTTCGTTGTCACAAAAAGACATCGACGAAACGGTACAAGAAAATAATTCCAAAGGAAAAATTATTTCGGAACTTTTAGAAAAACCAAAAAAACTGGCAGCGACATTTCTTGTAGCTAATAATTTCATCAATATTTCCATAATACTATTGTTTTCCTTTGTTGGAAAAACTATTTTTTCTGCAGTAACAGCACCACTTTTAAAATTTATTCTGGAAGTGCTTACAGCTACCTTTTTGATTTTATTATTTGGTGAGGTCTTGCCAAAAGTTTATGCCAGCAGAAACAATATAAAATTTGCTAAACTGATTGTGTATCCAATTGCTTTTTTGGACAAATTGCTTTCGCCAATAAGTTTACCCATGCGTGCTGCCACGATTTATTTGCACAATAAATTAGGAAAGCAAAAAACAAATTTCTCTGTTGATCAATTATCACAAGCCTTAGAATTAACTGCTTCGGATGAAACTTCTACTGAAGAGCAAAAAATTTTAGAAGGAATTGTGAGCTTTGGAAATACGGATACAAGACAAGTGATGAGTCCTCGAATCGATATTTTTGCTTTAGAAATAGACGAATCTTTTTCTGTTATTTGTCCCAAAATAATAGAAAAAGGATATTCCAGAATTCCGGTTTATCGAGACAATATAGACCAGATAGAAGGTGTTTTATTTGTCAAAGATTTGCTGCCGCATATTAATACAAATGAATTTGACTGGAAATCGTTGTTGCGAGAGCCTTTCTTTGTTCCGGAAAATAAAAAACTAGACAATTTGCTGAAAGATTTTCAAAGCATGAAAAGTCATCTCGCGATTGTGGTCGATGAATATGGAGGAACGTCAGGATTGGTATCGCTTGAAGATGTTATCGAAGAAATTGTAGGGGATATCAGTGATGAATTTGACGACGAAAACATTAATTTTTCCCAAATTGACGATAGAAATTATCTTTTTGAAGGAAAAATAAACCTCAAGGATTTCTACAGAATAATTGATGTCGATGAAGAATTATTCGAAATCAAAAAAGGAGAAGCCGAAACACTGGCTGGTTTTATTCTTGAAATTTTGGGAAATTTTCCGAAGAAAAATCAAAAAATTTCATTCGAAAATTGTCTGTTTACAGTAGAAGCTGTGGACCAAAAACGGGTGAAGCAAATAAAAGTAACAATTGAATAAATCCTCCCCCTAGCCCCCTCCGAAGGAAGGGGAATTATTGCGGAATTTGTTTCTTTTGAAAAATAAAAGATCAAATAAATTTAGAATAGAAATGTTAAAAAAAATAATCGCTTTTTCGGCAATAGTAATAATGTCATTGTTGAGTTTTAGTTGTAAAGATGATGTCTTGCCAAAACCATCAAGCTATTTGCGATTGGATTATCCGGAAGCTAAATATGTAAATTTTGAGAATGAGTGTCCTTTTGCTTTCGAAATGAATTCAGATGCCGTTATCAAAAAAGAGACGGATTGTGGTTTTACAATTACGTATCCAAAAATGAAAGCGACTATTTATCTTACCTATAAGCCAGTCACGAAAAACATTAATGAACTGTTGCGTGATGCGCAAAAATTGACTTATGAACACGTGATTAAAGCGGATGATATATTAGAACAGCCCTATTTGAATCCCGATAAAAAAGTGTATGGAATGTTTTATCAGGTAGAAGGAAATGCGGCAACAAATTCACAGTTTTACGCTACAGACAGCACTAAACATTTTGTAACAGGTTCTGTTTATTTCTATGCAAAACCCAATTATGATTCTATTATGCCAGCGGCGAGTTATATCAAAAATGACATGCAGCGACTAATGGAAACCCTGAAGTGGAAATGATATTTCATAAAAAAAGCATCCGCCAGTAACGAATGCTTTTTTTATATAATTTGAAAGTCTGAATTACGACTTCATATTCGAAACTTTGTATGTTTTACCGTCAGCAGCGGCTTCGACAACTTTAGTCAATTTTTCTGGAGTTTGAACCGTTTTATCAAAAGTTACGGTGGCTAATTTTGTATCAAAATCTACCGTTGCTTTTTGAACACCGTCCAGTCCGGTTAAATCTTCTTGAATCGTTTTGGCACAGCCTATAGCGCATGTCATCCCTTCTACAGAGAAACTCGCTGTTTGAAGATTGGCAGCTGCGATTTCTTTTTTAACTTTGGGAACTTCTGTTGTTGCAGTCTCTTTCGAAACTATTTCTGTTGATTTCTCTTTACAGCCTACAAATAAAACACTTGTAAGTACTAGAGTTACTATTGATTTTTTGAAATTCATTATGATGTAAATTTTAAAGATTAAAAGCGTGTTTCTGAACTGCAAAATTAATTAAAAAAAGAAGGACTAATTCATAAAATAATTACAATTTTGGGGCAAAATAATCTTTATGGAATCGAAGCAGTTAAAATGGGTGTACTTGATGGTTCTTGCCTTGGTTTGGGGAAGTTCATTTATATTAATAAAAAAAGGATTAATAGGTTTGACGGCTTTGCAATTAGGGTCGTTGCGAATCCTATTTGCAGCTGTTTTTTTATTGTTGATAGGATTTAAAAGCTTGTCTAAAATCCCATTGCATAAATGGAAATTCATTGCCTTAACGTCCCTGTTTGGGACATTTATACCGGCTTATCTGTTTGCGATTGCCCAAACCGAAATTGACAGTTCCGTGAGTTCTATTTTAAATTCTCTGACTCCTTTGAATACATTAATTTTAGGGGCTTTAGTTTTTGGATTGCAATTCAAAAGAAATCAGATTTTTGGAATTCTAATTGGTTTAATAGGAAGCGCTTTGTTGATTTTGAATGGTGCTATTCATCATCCGGAACAGAATTATTATTATGCTATTTTGGTTTTAATAGCTTCAATATGTTATGCCGTCAATGTGAATTTAATCAAAAAATATTTACATGATTTGAGTCCGTTGAGTATTACTACCGGTAATTTTATGGTATTGTTTTTTCCGGCATTCATAATTCTGTTTTTCTCCGGTTTCTTCGAAGTGATTCACGATGTGAAAGTGCAGGAATCGGTTTTGTTTATAGTAATTCTTGGGGTTGTAGGAACTGGAATCGCAAATATTCTGTTCTTTAAACTCATCCAAATGTCCTCACCAGTTTTTGCTACCTCGGTAACGTATTTGATTCCTGTTGTTGCTTTTTGTTGGGGGTTATTAGACAATGAAATGCTTACTGTGGTTCAGTTTTTTGGTGCTTTTATCGTTTTAATCGGAGTGTATTTGTCTGCTAAAAAATAGATTCGAAAACTTTATAAAACAATAAAGGCTGCCTAAATAGACAGCCTTTATTCACTAATTCAAGTTTTGATTATTGAAAATCAGCATCTGAAACACCTTCATTGATTTTTACGTCAGATATTTTAATATCCAATTCAAATCCTATATTTTGAATAATGTTAAAAGGAATCTTAACGCCTTTTACATCCTTGTAATCTCCGTAATTTGTAGTTTGCGTTATGGTTTGACCACCTTGTTCTATTACTTTAGATTCTGCCAGTTTTAATCCTGAAGTCACATCGTAATAGAATGTTGTTTTTCCGTTTTTTACGGCATATGCCTCTTTTCCGCTGATTGACTCAATACCGCTTAATACCAATCCTTCTTTTTTAGAAAGCAATAATTCTTCAAAAGTTGTTGCGCTTGCTTTCATATCAGTAAGCGTCGTTCCTTCGATGTTCTGGCGTTGTCCTTGTTGCATTACGTAAGCTCCTTTTTCATTTACCACCTGCTTCATCAAGCTCATGGTTCCCATCGCTAATTCAACCATTAGTTTGCCTTTAGCATCAATTTTTGTTGTGAAATTTAAAGGTGAAGGTGCTTGCGGAATAGTTGTAGTTCCGTTCATCGCAATTGTTTTTACAGCAGAAGCTGCTTTTTCTCCACCAATAGCTTTGATGTAGTTATCAATAACGCTTTTGGCAGTTACGCCGGCAGGAATGTCTTTTTTGAAAACTGGTTTTTCCAATGGATTACCGTATTTGTCAAAATAAAACATTGGAATTTTTAGTTTTTCCAAAGCTGGAATTACTTCCGATCCTTTTCCGGCAATAATGATTCGTTTATTGTCTAAAAGGAAATATTTGTTGGCTGCACGAAGTACATCATCAGCAGTTACCGCATTGATAGTTTTGATATAGTTTTCATAAAAATCTTTTGGAAGATCTTCCGTCTCAATATTCAAGGCATATCGAGCGATTGATTGCGGCTTTTCTACCTGCATCACAAATCGTCCGATGTAACCTGCTTTAGTGTTACTCAATAACTCCTCGCTTACTTTTTCGGTACGTATTTTTTTGATTTCTTTGATAAATTCAACTACTGCACTATCTGTAACTACGTTTCTTACCGCTGAAGTCGATCTTAATTTTGTAACGTATTTTCCGCTTCCTATTACGGAACTGGCGCCGTAAGTCCAGGCGTGTTTTTCTCTTAAATTCATATTAAGGTAACTATTGAAGTCGCCGC
Organism: Flavobacterium yafengii; assembly: GCF_030010375.1. GTDB lineage: Bacteria > Bacteroidota > Bacteroidia > Flavobacteriales > Flavobacteriaceae > Flavobacterium > Flavobacterium yafengii. The sequence continues at coordinate 878,661 of NZ_JASCRY010000001.1, forward strand.
CAAGAATAGAAGTGGCAATTACAGCAGGGAAGAAATCAGGATCACTCATTTTTAAATTTAAAGTATTTACTAATGAAATCTCCGATTGTACTGCATTAGGAACGTCAACAAAATTGATTTGAGTAAACGGTACATTTTCTGGTGCTGCGTACGTCAGTTTTGGCGTGCTTCTTTTTTGCCATGATCCAAATAGTTTCTCTACAATTGGCTTTGCTTCTTTGTATTTAATGTCTCCAATGATTATTAAATAAGCGTTTTCGGGAACAAAATAATTAGCATAATTAGCTTGAATATCTGCAAGAGTTACATTTTTAATCGTTTCTTCGGTCATGTATTCCCCTGAAGGATGGTTTTTTCCAAAAGCAAGTGCATCAACAACCCTGTTTGCAATTGCAGGAACACTCTTTTCCTGAGATTTAAGATTCTCCAGTAATTTTGCTTTCTCTTTCTCGAATTCTTCTTGAGTAAAATTTGGATATAAAGCTCCTTCGGCCATTAATTCCAGAATTCGTTTAGAATATTTAGAAAGAGTGCTTGCGTAAGCGCCTTGAGAATTAAAATTAAGATCAGCTCCTAGAAAATCAATCTCTTCATTGAAAGCATCTTTGGCTAATTTTTTACTTCCATTTCCTATCATGCTACTCGTCAAGTCATCAACTCCTTTTTTATTACCTTCGGCATAAGGAGCATTGTCTAATGAGAGACTGAAGCTAACTTTTGGAAGTTTGTGATTTTCAACAATCATGACCTTCAAACCATTTGGCATAACAAAAGTTTGTGGTTTTTTGATGTTTACTACTGGTGAAGCTCCAGGTTTTGGTTGTGTGCGATCTTGTGCCTGCATAATTCCTGTTACCAACAAAATGAATAATAATATATTTGTTTTTTTCATGATTTAGAATGTCTTAGTTTTTAGCCTGTTCTGTGGAAGGAATATAATCCAAAAGCAATCTTTGGTTTGGATTTAAATATTTTTTTGCTACGTCTCTAATTTCCTCACGAGTAATAGAATGTAAAAGTTCTATCTCGTTGTTGATTAAATTGATATCGCCGTAAAGCATATAATAGGTTGCTAAATTTTCGGCAATTCCTTCTACATTTGAATTGGCATTCACGAAATTATTGTCAAACTTATTTTGTAATTTTTGAAAATCTTTTTCAGAAATCAATTCGGTTTGAATTTTTACAATTTCTTCGTCAATTTCTTTTAAGACATCAGCAGCTGTGTTAGCTCCCATTGGTAAACCATACAAAATATACATTCCGTAATCTTCCTGACTAAAACCAACGGCACCTATTTGTAATGCCATTTTTTTCTCATCAACGATTTTTTTATACAATTTTGAACTTTTTCCATCACTTAAATAAGAAGAGATGAAATCTAAAACTCTGGCGTCTCTTGTTTTCATTGAGGGAGTTCTGTACGAAGCAACTAACATTGGAATTTGGATGTTAGCGTCCTGATACGTTGCTTTTATCGTTTGAGTGATTGGCTCTTCAACAAAAGTTTGTTTCGTTACAGCAGTTCCTTTTTTTATTGGTCCAAAATATTTCTGAATCCATTCTTTGGCTTGATTTTTTTCGAAATCACCGGCAACAACTAAAACGGCATTGTTCGGAATGTAGAATTTTTTATTAAATGCCTGAAATTCTTCTAAGGTTGCGGCATCCAAATCTTTCATAGAGCCAATAGTGTTCCAACGATAGGGATGTTTCTTGAACATGTTTTCTTTTACAACCGTAAGAATATTTCCATAAGGGCGATTGTCAAAACTGGTTCTTTTCTCCTCTTTTACAACTTCATTTTGAGTGTCAACACCAATTTTATTGATTACAGGATGCATTAATCTTTCGGATTCCATCCAAAGTGCTAATTCTAAATTATTAGAAGGAAATACTTCATAATAATAGGTTCTGTCATCCGAAGTGTTAGCGTTATTCGTTCCGCCGTTAGCGGTAACAATTTTCATCCATTCGCCACGTTTGATGTTTTCAGTTCCTTCAAATAACAAATGTTCAAAGAAATGGGCAAAACCAGTTCGGTCTGGTTTCTCGTCTTTGGAACCTACATGATACATCACAGAAGTGACTACTACAGGCGCAGAAGGATCGTTATGCAAAATGACGTGCATGCCATTGTCTAAATTGTATTCTTCGAAAACTACTTTTTGAGCCGAGGCTACTCCACCAAGCATGAGCACTGTACTTAAGGCCATTATTGATTTTTTCATATTGGATTAATAATTTTATTTACTATAAGTAACTTAAAAAGGGGTATTGTTACATCAAAAATACTGCAGAATGAAACTTTAACAACTGTTCATTTCAATTTTTTATCAAATAGCTTCAAAAGGATGATAAATCAGGGTGTTAGGTGCAGTAAATATTTTTTGTTTTACTAATTGCAGGTTAAATATTTAATTGTATATTTGCAACCTTAAAAATTATTAAAACAATTCAGTATGTATGCAATCGTAGAGATAGCAGGGCAACAGTTCAAAGTAAGCAAAGACTTAAAGGTTTATGTTCACCGTTTGACTAATGAAGAAGGTTCAAAAGTTTCTTTTGACAAAGTTCTTTTATTAGATGATAACGGAACTATCACTTTAGGCGCCCCAGCTATAGAAGGTGCTTCAGTAGAAGCTAAAGTGTTACAACACTTAAAAGGAGATAAAGTTATCGTTTTCAAAAAGAAAAGAAGAAAAGGATACAAAAAGAGAAACGGTCACAGACAATATCTTACTCAAATTGTAATTGAAGGTATTACTGGTGTTGGTGCAAAGAAAGCAGCTCCTAAAAAAGCAGCAGTTGAAGCAACTACAGAAGAAGTTGAAGCTCCAAAGAAAAAGGTAGCTAAAGCTAAAAAAGAAGACACAAAAGAATAATAACAAAATAAAACTAATACGTCATGGCTCACAAGAAAGGTGTCGGTAGTTCTAAGAATGGTAGAGAATCAGAATCAAAACGTTTAGGCGTTAAGATATTTGGTGGTCAAGCTGCTATTGCTGGGAACATCATCGTAAGACAAAGAGGTTCAAAACATAATCCAGGTGAAAACGTTTACATTAGTAAAGATCACACACTACACGCAAGAGTAGATGGAGTTGTTTTCTTCCAAAAGAAAAGAGATAACAAATCATACGTTTCTATACTTCCATTTGAAGTTGAAGCATAATTGATTTTCTCAATTATTATAAAACCCGTTTCGAAAGAAACGGGTTTTTTGTTTTCCTCACCCCAGCCCTCTCCGAAGGAAAGGGAGCCGATAGTCGAAATTGAAGGGTTTTATTTTTAGATTAAAAACGCTCCTAGCCTTCTGAAGGCTAGGAGCGTTTTGATGTAATTGATATTATATTTTGCTTACGAAGTCGGGAGCCTTCGAAGAGCTAGGTGCCTAAATGAGTTTGTATATTCATTTAAGTAGAGTTATTACTTTTTTATAAAAAACTCCAGCTGTTTACAATAAAAATTAAACTTCTGATTGATTTATTCTAAGGTTTTATATAAAATATAGACGTTCAACAGAAAGTAGAAAAAGGCTGGTAAGGAAACTAAAAAAGAATCTCTCATCTTTATTCTTACGCCCACGCCAAGCAGCATCAACAAAGCTAAGCCTCCTGAGGCAAAAACTAAAATAGTGTAATTCTGGATGCCTATAAATAAACCAAAAGCGCCTGTCAATTCTAAAACAGCGGTTAGTATTCCAAACTTTTCAAGGCCAAAGCGTTTGAATTCATTTTTCATGTTTGTAGAGACAAAATAAGCGATTCCGTAGATGAGAAAGGAGATTGCCGAAAAAAAAATAAGTACATTTAAGAAATTCATATTTTAATTATTTGGAAGCGAATAGCGCTACAAAAAGGGATAACGCCAAAAGGAATAAAGATGGGAAATGTTTAGACCAAGGGTTTTTTGCTTTAAAATGAAAAAATTGTGCACATGCCATTAAAAAAGCCATTAAAAGTGCCGGTATAAATACTAATTCAGGAAACCATATTCCTGTTATTAATAAGGTTGCCAAAGTTGTTTTTGACGCGCCTACGAAGTTTCTTGTCAAATCAGACAAGCCATATTGTTTAAATTCGGCAACGATGTTGTCAAGCCTAAAAATCCAAACATAACTTACGGACAACGCGATTACAAGTTGGGCAATAATAGTATAAATATTCATAGTTTTATGGTTATAGTTGTTCTCTTCGTCGGTTTTATAAATATGGCTTTTGAGTAAGCTTAGTTTTCTGTAAACTATATAATATACTCAAATATACCATAAACTTAGAACATAATGATTCCGTTGTTGACTTATTAATAATGGCAGTTACTTTTATTATGCTGTCAATTAAACTTTGGCCTGTGTAGGGACTAATTAGTAAATTAAATCTGGATTTGCGCTAATAAATGGGAGATAAATCTGTGAGGTGGGTTTTACTAATAACAAAAAGTCGCGCAACAGGGCCAATCAAAAACAAAAAACCCTCGCATTTCTGCAAGGGTTTCTATGGTAATTCGTGATTTTTAATTCGTAATTAAAAAAGACTAATATCTGTAATATTCTGGTTTGAATGGACCTTCAACTGGAACACCAATATAATCAGCTTGATCAACACGTAAAGTCTCTAATTCAACACCTAATTTAGCTAAGTGCAACATTGCTACTTTCTCATCTAAATGTTTTGGTAACATGTACACGTCATTGTTGTATGCCGCGCTGTTTTTCCACAATTCGATTTGAGCCAAAGTTTGATTTGTAAATGAGTTACTCATTACAAAACTTGGGTGACCTGTAGCACAACCAAGGTTTACCAAACGACCTTCAGCCAAAATAAGAATGTCTTTTCCGGCAATAGTATATTTGTCAACTTGTGGTTTGATTTCAATTTTTGATGCCCCGTGGTTTGTGTTCAACCAAGCCATATCAATTTCGTTATCAAAATGTCCGATGTTACAAACGATAGTTTTGTCTTTCATTTTTTCGAAATGAGAACCCAAAACGATATCTTTATTTCCAGTAGTCGTAATGATAATATCAGCAGTTGCGATAACTGTATCTAATTTTTTCACTTCAAAACCGTCCATTGCAGCTTGTAAAGCACAAATTGGGTCAATTTCAGTAACCGTAACAATAGAACCAGCACCTCTAAAAGAAGCAGCAGTTCCTTTACCTACGTCACCGTAACCACAAACGATTACTCTTTTTGCAGCAAGCATAATATCAGTTGCACGACGAACCGCATCAACTGCAGATTCTTTACAACCGTATTTGTTATCAAATTTCGATTTAGTAACCGAGTCATTTACGTTGATAGCCGGCATTGGCAATGTTCCCGCTTTTACTCTTTCGTACAATCTGTGAACTCCTGTTGTAGTTTCTTCAGATAATCCTTTAATTCCAGAAACTAATTCCGGGAAACGGTCAATAACCATATTCGTTAAATCTCCACCGTCATCAAGAATCATGTTCAATGGTTTTCTGTCTTCACCAAAGAATAATGTTTGCTCAATACACCAGTCAAAATCTTCTTCGTTCAAACCTTTCCAAGCATAAACTTGAATTCCTGCAGCAGCAATCGCAGCAGCAGCCTGATCTTGAGTAGAGAAAATGTTACAAGAACTCCAAGTCACTTCAGCACCAAGAGCGATTAAAGTTTCAATCAAAACCGCAGTTTGGATTGTCATGTGCAAACATCCAGCAATACGAGCACCAGCAAGTGGTTGTTCGTTTTTGTATTCCGCACGAAGGGCCATTAAACCTGGCATTTCAGCTTCAGCTAGTTCAATTTCTTTTCTTCCCCAAGCCGCTAGAGAAATGTCTTTAACTTTGAAAGCCACAAAAGGCATAGTTGTAGTACTCATTTATAGTATATTTGTAATTGTAAAATTTTTTTGCAAATTTACGTAATAACTTTAGAATTTAACTGTTTTCTAAAAGATTTATGAATTGTTTAATTCGCTAATCTTTTGAACATTAACTAAATAATTTCTTAAAGCTGAACTTGTTTCAGTTTCTAGAGCTATTTCCCGTTATTCGCTATATCTTTTTCCACGCAAAAAAGCGTGAAAAAAGGATGTCGCTACTACCGGGGCTAAAAACCAAGACCATAACACGATGCCGCTTTACAAAACGAAACATATCAATTCCACTACTCAAATCCTCGTTTGGAAAGTAACCGAATCCTATGCGGAATTATTAGAACAAGTGGTATTAAACGGCAGCAATCGCATTCGCCTCGACGGAATGAAATCTGAAATGCACCAGCGCGCCTTTCTGAGTGTTCGCAAGTTATTGCAGGAAACGGGTCACACGGATTTAGATTTGTATTATGATGAATTCGGTAAACCACATCTACAAGGAGAGAAACATATTTCCATAACACATTCCCATAATTTTTCGGCAATTATTATCAGCGACGAAACCGTAGGAATCGACATTGAATTGCAAAGAGACAAAATCATCCGAATCGCCGATAAATTCTGTGATTCAGAATTTCAATTCTTGGATGTGGACAGTGACGAATATATCAGGAAATTAACGGTTATTTGGGGAGCCAAAGAAGCCATTTTCAAAATTAGAAACGAAAAAGGAATCAGTTTCAAAGATCATATAAGTGTTGAGGAGTTCCGTGTTAACGTTAAACAAACTGATGCTAAACTTCAGTTTAATAATTTAGTTAAGGATTTCAATATTCATTTTGAAGAAATAGAGGATTTTACGTTAGTTTACGCTTTCGAAAATTAAAAACAAACCGCAAATTTGCGAATTAGCGGTAAAAAGTATGACAAATATTTATAAAGACATTTTAAAAGCAAAAAGCGAGAATACAAAATTACTCGCCATTCTTCTTGATCCTGATAAAGTAGTTTTGGAGAATTTATCCATTTTAATTTCAAAAATAAATCTTTCGCCAGCAAGCCATATTTTTATTGGCGGAAGCCAGGTCGAAAACAATATTTTAGATGAATTAATTGTTAAAATCAAACAAAACTGTAATTTACCAATCGTTTTATTTCCAGGGAATCCATCCCAAATATCAAATAAGGCAGATGCAATTTTGTTTTTGTCTTTAATCTCTGGTCGCAATTCTGATTTTTTAATTGAACATCAAGTAAAAGCGGTGCCCATTTTAAAACAAACTCAACTGGAAATAATTTCGACGGGTTATATTTTGATTGAAAGTGGAAATGAAACCGCCGTGGAACGCGTTAGTAAGACAAAGCCTTTAGATAGAAATAATCTGGATTTAGCATTGGCAACGGCACAAGCTGGCGAAATGTTAGGCAATAAGTTGATTTATCTGGAAGCGGGAAGTGGAGCAAAACAAGTCGTTCCGTTAGAAATGATTGCATTAGTTTCTCAAAATATTGAAATTCCAGTATTGGTTGGCGGCGGAATTGTAGCTTTGCAAGGAATTCAAAACGCTTACCATGCTGGAGCCGATTTAGTAATTATAGGAACTGCTTTTGAAAAGAATAATAGTTTTTTTGATAAATAATTTAATTTTTTCTAATGATAGAATACTTTTTTTCTCAATACGCAGATTACCCAACATTAGATATTGTTCTAGAAATTGTAGCGGTTATTTTTGGTTTATTAAGTGTTTGGTACGCTAAAAAAGATAACATTTTAGTATTTCCAACAGGGATTGTAAGTACATTAATATTCGTTTATTTGCTTTGGAAATGGACTTTATGGGGTGATATGATGATTAATGGATATTATTTTGTGATGAGTATTTATGGTTGGTATCATTGGACCAGAAAAAAAGATGATACGGTTGAGTTTCCAATTTCAAAAATTTCGAGTTCTGAAAAACGAATTGCGATAATTCTTTTTATATTTACGGTCGCTTTTGTGGTTTCGGTATATCATTATTTCGGAAAATTCACCACTTGGTATGCTTATGTAGATACATTTATCACAGGGGTTTTCTTTGTAGGAATGTGGCTCATGGCCAAAAGAAAAGTAGAAAATTGGGTATTTTGGATAATTGGAGATGTAATTTCTATTCCGTTATATTTTTCAAAAGGATTTACTTTTACAAGTTTTCAATACGTAGTATTTACAATAGTTGCCGTTTTTGGCTATTTAGAATGGAAGAAAATCTCAGACAGCTCTCAAACGGAGCTACAAAAATAATTAAAATTGCGCTGTTTGGCCCAGAAAGCACGGGAAAAACCACATTAGCAAAACAACTCGCTGAATATTATAAAACAGAATGGGTTCCTGAATATGCACGAGAATATCTTCAAGAAAAATGGGATGCAAATCAACAAATATGTACTGTTGACGACATGCTTCCTATTGCTTTAGGACAAACCAAATTAGAAAATGAAAGCGCTGTAATGGCTAATAAATATCTTTTTTGTGATACTAATTTATTGGTAACCAAAGTTTTTTCGGAAGTGTATTATGATTATTGTGATCCATTATTAGACCAAGCGGCTCGCGAACATGAATATGATTTGTTTTTTCTTACGGATATTGATGTTCCATGGGAAAAAGATGATTTAAGAGACCGTCCAGAAGAAAGAGAATCTGTATTTGCAATTTTCAAACAATCTTTAATTGATAATAAAAAACCATTTGTAATTCTTTCTGGAGATAAAAAATTACGACTTAAGAAAGCGGTTGCTATAATCAATGATTTGGCAAAAGCCAAAGAAATGGGACTTTCTTCGCTAGATTTTATTCAGATTTATGAAAAAGGAGTTTCATTAAAAAACATTCAACAACAACTTGGTTTTTTTAGAAATGGAATTACGAAGAGTAATCTGGTTGGACCAGCAACTTTATTCAATGGTATTTTAAAATTATCAGAAAGTGATTTTCGACTAAAAGCAGATTATTTTGATGAAAATAAATCCAGTTTAAAACTGGAAAAATTTGTTCCTGCCTCTGGAGCAGCCACAAGAATGTTTAAGTTTCTGCTTACTTTTCTAAAGGATTTTGATGTCGAAAATGAAACGATTAATGCTTATGTCAATAGAAAAAAAGAAACAGAACTTCCTGTTTTTATAGTAGGTTTAGAGAAGTTCCCGTTTTTTAGGGCAGTTGATGAAAAACTGAGAGAGGAATTTATTGATTTTGAGTTTCTTCATCGAGATTATAAAAATTATTATTTCATAAAATTACTTTTGGCTCCGGATTATTTTAATTTTTCCAATAAACCAAAAGCAACTCTGCCTTTTCATAAATACAAAACACACATTGCAACTCCTGTTGATGAACATTTGAATGAATGTATTCATTATGCAAATTCAAATATGCATTTTACGGTTTCTGAATCACATCAAAAGCAATTTGAAAGTGTTGTAAATAGCATTAAAAATGAAATAGAAAAAGAATCCAGTACTTCATTACATATTAATTATTCTTATCAAAATAAGAGTACAGACACTCTTGCAGTAGATTTTGAAAATAACCCCTTTAGAGATGAAAATGGCAAGTTGTTTTTTAGGCCTGGCGGTCATGGAGCGTTGATAGAAAACCTAAACAATCTCGATGCCGATATTATTTTTATAAAAAATATTGACAACGTTATCCAAAATAATATTAATAAAATTGCTTTGTATAAAAAAGCATTGGCAGGAATTTTAATAGAATTGCAACAGCAAGTATTTAAATATTTACATGCAATTGATGCTGATGAAATTCAACAGGAAAATGGTTGGGAGATTTTACTTTTTTTACAGGAAAAACTAAATATTAGTATTCCGAACAGTTTTTACCAACTTAGTTTTGAAGATAAAATGACCGAAATAAAAGCTATTTTAAACAAACCTATCAGAGTTTGTGGAATGGTAAAAAATGAAGGTGAAGCTGGCGGTGGCCCTTTTTGGGTAAAAGATGAGAAAGGTTCTATTTCGTTGCAGATTGTTGAGAGCTCCCAAGTAGATTTATCAGATGAGAATCAAAGAGGAATCTTGAATGCATCTACACATTTTAACCCTGTTGATATAGTTTGCGGAATCAAAAACTATAAAAAGGAGAAGTTTGACCTGACTCAGTTTGTGGATCATAATAGTGGTTTTATAGTGGAGAAAACTACTTTTGAAAGAGGTATTAAATCGTATGAATTGCCTGGCTTATGGAATGGTGCTATGGCAAAATGGATTACTGTATTTGTTCAAGTGCCTTTGATTACTTTTAATCCCGTAAAAACAGTAAATGATTTATTAAAACCAGCACATCAGCCGTAATAATTTTACGGAAACAATCCCGAAGTTTCGGGAAAATATAAATGGAAAACGAAAAAATTATATCTGAGTTAAGTTTTAAAGCCGTCCGCAGTAGTGGAGCCGGTGGTCAGAACGTAAATAAAGTTTCCTCGAAAGTGGTATTGACTTTTGATTTGAAAAATTCTCAGGCTTTAACCGAAGAAGAAAAACTTTTGGTCGAAACCAAATTATCTTCCAGGGTAACAACTGATTTTGTTTTAATCTTGAATTGTGATGAAGATCGAAGTCAGTTTAGAAACAAAGAAATTGTAACCAAACGATTTTTGGAACTTATAAAAAATGCATTGCTTATTCCTAAAGAACGTAAGCCTACTAAAATTCCTAAGTCGGTTATTAGAAAGAGAATAAAGGATAAAAAAAACGTGTCTGAGGTCAAGAAAAATAGAAAAAGACCTAATTTAGAGTAGGCAGTTTATTTTTATTTTTTAAAACTTTAAATTTTAAACAAAAAAAACTACTTTTGCGCTGTCTCAAAGGGGTGCTCTAAATAACGAGCTGAGATTATACCCAAAGAACCTGGACAAGTAATGTTGTCAAGGGAAAAAATGACAAACAAATAGCGTGCACACTACTTTATTTGTCATAGGAAACAATCATTTTTTAATTTAACAAAAGAATAATTCCCCCTTTTATTCGTAATCTTTTTACGGATGAATACTATTATTACAGTTACAAAGTCTCAAAGTCTCAAAGTCCCAAAGTCCAAGAATCTGACATATTATATGTCTTCTGTCTTTCTTCTCGCCTCTTTTATCTCTTTTTCTCAAGTCAAAGACACCGCTAAAGTAAACCAACTCGATGAAGTCTTGGTTTCAGCGGTACGTGTTACTACAAAAACGCCGGTCAGTTTTAGCAATTTGGACAAAAAGGAAATCAAATTCCGAAACTTAGGACAAGATATTCCTATTCTGATGAATTATCTACCTTCTGTTGTCACCACTTCTGATGCCGGAAATGGAGTAGGATATACCGGAATTCGCGTTCGTGGTAGCGATGCAACAAGAGTGAATGTTACTATCAACGGAATTCCGTACAACGATTCTGAAAGTCATGGAACGTATTGGGTAAATATGCCTGATTTTGCTTCCTCACTGGAGAGTTTGCAATTGCAACGCGGCGTAGGGACTTCTACTAATGGAGCAGGAGCTTTCGGTGCCAGTTTAAACATGCTTACCGATAATTTTGCCAAAGAAAGCACAGGAGAAATCTCCAACTCTTTTGGAAGTTTCAATACTCGAAAACACACGGTAAAATTCAGTACAGGTTTGATGAATGACCATTTCGAAATCGCGGGACGTTTGTCTGCTTTAAATTCAGATGGGTATGTGGATCGAGGCGCATCTGATTTGAAATCCTATTTTCTTCAGGGTACCTATGTAGGGAAAACTACTTTGATAAAAGCCTTGGTATTTGGAGGAAAAGAAAAAACGTATCAATCTTGGAACGGAATTGATGGCGAAACGCTGAACAATGATCGCACGTTTAACTCAGCAGGAGCTTTTACGGATGAACAAGGAAATGCTCGTTTTTATGACAATGAAACCGATAATTACCAACAAGACCACTCTCAATTGCATTGGAACGAAAAAATATCAGAAAACTGGAGTACTAATTTTGCGTTGCATTACACCAAAGGAAAAGGGTTTTATGAAAATTATAAAGAAGACGCTGATTTAGCTGATTATGGATTACAGCCAGTTGGTGCCGTGGTAACAACTGATTTGATTCGTCAAAAATGGTTGGATAATGACTTTTATGGAACTACATTTTCTGCAAATTACAAGAAAGACAAACTGGATGTGATTTTTGGCGGCGGATGGAATAAGTATGAAGGGAGTCACTTCGGGAAAGTCATTTGGGCACGATTTGCTTCACAGAGCGAATTAGGAGATCGTTATTATGATGATTATGCAGTTAAAACGGATGGAACTGTTTTTGCTAAAGCCAATTACCAAATCACAGCGCAATTAAGTTTATTTGGAGATTTACAATATCGTACGGTTAATTATAAAGCCAACGGAGTTCAGGCCACTGTAGTAGATGACACGTTTAATTTTTTTAATCCAAAGACCGGATTTACGTATGACATCAATGCTAATAATGCCTTGTATTTTTCCTATGCAAGAGCAAATAGAGAACCAAACAGAACTGATTATGAAGGCGGAAACGTAAAGCCAGAAAAGTTGAATGACTTTGAATTGGGTTGGAGATATGTTGCAGAGAAAATACAATTCAATTCGAATGTGTATTATATGGCCTATAAAGATCAATTGATTTTGACAGGAAGTTTAGATGATGTAGGCGCTCCAATACGTTCCAATAGCGAAAAAAGCTACCGTTTAGGACTGGAAGTAGACGCTACAATAGCGTTGACAAATCAATTGATTATCCGTCCTAATTTCACTTTAAGTGCTAATAAAAATACTGATTTAGCGGTAGAAGGACAGGATTATGGTACTACTGATATCGCGTATTCACCATCGATTATTGCGGGAAATATTTTGGTTTATACACCAGTGGAAAATCTTCATATTTCATGGTTGCAAAAATTCGTTGGGGAACAATACATGAATAACATTGAATTACCGGAGGCAAAGTTGGCAGATTACTTTGTGAATGACTTGAATGTTGCCTACACTTTTAAACCTAAAACCATCTTCAAAGAAATTGTGTTGACTGGTTTAGTGAATAATTTTTTAGACAAAAAATATGTTTCTAACGGATACATGTATGATGTATATCCGTATTATTATCCACAGGCGGGAATTAATTTTCTTGCCGGTTTGACATTGAAGTTTTAGAATATTGTTTTAGTTATAATGAGAAAAATCCTGATGGCTTACCTGTCAGGATTTTTTGGTTATAGCGATTTATTGAGAATTTTTGATGTAAATTTCTTCGAAAATTTATTTATATGGTTCTTAGATTTTTATAAGAAGAATATGATTTTTTAATTTTGTAAAAAAGTACAATTAATATTGATGGGATTAGTATTTATGGTAATGATAAAATTAAATCTATTAAATTTAAAATGGTAAAATACAGTATAGCTATATATGTAAATATAAACCTTAACTTGTTAAATTCTATTATTTAAATAAGATAATTCTTTAAATAACGTTTTTTTTATTTTTATATTTACAATGGTTCGCCAAAACTAATTATAAATTTAAACTAGTATTAAAAATGAAAAATTTCAAACATATATTCATTATCATTTTGTTATGTCTTGGTTTTGAAAGCTATTCGCAAATCGCTGTGACGGGCTATTCTAATTATGCTTTGGGATTAAATACAAGTAAAGAAAAGGTGATAAGTTTTGAAATGAAGATTTTCACTAACCATTATGTAGAAGATATTCCAATAGAGGGTAATGTGTTTTATAATTTTAAAACCAAAGAATACCACAGATTCTCAATTGGATTAGGAATTAATCTTAGTCCATTTAGTAGTCCTGATCAAGTGAATTCATTTGTAATTCCAATCGTATTAGAAATTTTTCCAATAAAAGATTTTAAAAAAATAGCAATTGTTTTTGAATTAACACCCGAATTAAGGATTGAAGATGATGTTAATATTAGAAGCCTTTTTGGTATTAGATATACTTTTGACAAAAAAATAGCTCAAAATTTTAACCCATGAATTTAATATTTATCTCTTAAAATAAAAGTTTTTTCATCATTTCAAAAAATCCGAAAAGGTTAATACGTTTTGGATTTTTTTCTTTACAAGTTTTGCAATAAATTTAAAAAAAAATGGATGAAAACTTACCACTAAAAAAAATAATCCATAAAGTGTATCATAATTTGAATGAGAATTGTAGTCAATTAAATGCTTTTAAAGAAAATACAAGCAAACAAAATTGAATCTATGTTTAAGAAGTTTAATTATAAACCCGAAGTGATGTTCCGTTTACTTGAACACGATATTGCTTCATAGGATACTGTAAAGTACCCTGTCCGGTAAATAAACTGTATTCTTTACTGTCACATCCACAAACGGCATTTATCCCATCTATGGTCATGGTAGAGCAGGAACTTATAGCCTGATTGGGACAAGCCGCATCAAAAGCATTGTAACCGCTGCCGGTATTAAAAACAATAATGCCACGCGCACCTACTCCGGCATAATAAATAGCGTTGCTTGCATATTTAAGATTCGAATACGCAGGCAAATTCATATTAATATCTACCGTAAAAGTATAATTAGGGACAAATGGATTTGTATTATCAAAACCTGAATCACTACACGAGAAAAAGAAAGGAATTATAACGAAAAGCAGCAGGTATTTTTTCATTTTAAAATAGTGTCAAAGTATTAGTGAAACAAATTTAATTTATTTAACTTTGAATTATATATGATTAACATATATTTATAGACGAAAAAATAATAATAGTATCTTTGTGGAAAGAAATCCCGTCCTGATGGGATTTTTTCTATTTATATAAATGATGAAGTTATGAGTACAGTATCGTATTACACCGCAGAAGGGTTAAAGAAATTAAGAGAAGAATTAGATTATTTAAAAAGCGTAATGCGTCCAAAAGCATCTGCAGATATAGCCGAAGCAAGAGATAAAGGCGACCTTTCTGAGAATGCCGAATACGATGCTGCTAAAGAAGCACAAGGAATGTTGGAAATGCGTATTGCTAAACTGGAAGAAGTACATTCTAATGCCAGATTAATAGACGAAACACATCTTGATGTTTCTAAAGTATTGGTTTTGTCTAATGTGAAAATCAAAAACCAAACCAATGGAATGGAAATGAAATACACGTTAGTAGCTGAAAGTGAAGCCGACTTGAAAACTGGAAAAATCTCCGTAACCTCACCAATTGGGAAAGGTTTACTTGGAAAATCAGTAGGAGAAGTTGCTGAAATTACAGTGCCTAATGGTGTGTTGAAATTCGAAATTTTAGAAATCACAAGAGACTAAAGCTAGTATTTAGTTTCTGGTGTAAACAATCGATTATCTTAAAATTTAGTATCTAAAAAGTCTTATTCATGAGTTCCATATTTACAAAAATTATAAACGGAGAAATTCCCTGTTACAAAATCGCAGAAGATGAAAATTTCTTGGCTTTTTTGGATGTAAATCCAAATGCAAAAGGACACACGCTTTGTATTCCGAAACAAGAAGTAAATAAGATTTTTGAGATGGAAGATGATTTGTATATCGGACTGATGCAGTTTTCTAAAAAAATAGCAGTTGCCCTGGAAAAAACGGTTCCGTGTAAAAGAATCGGAATGGCAGTTGTAGGACTTGAAGTTCCCCATGCGCACGTTCATTTGATTCCCTTGAATGAAATGGATGAAATGCGTTTTCAAAATAAAGTATCGCTGTCCAAAGACGAATTTGAAGCTTTGGCAGAAAGCATAAAAACCAATTTATAATAGTTGTGTAAAATAAATTGGTACGGTTTTAGTTTAGAATGGGGATAGGTGAAAACCTATCCCCTTTTAATTTTTTGAGCCTACATTATTACTATGAAAAATATTTATTTAGTACTTTTTTTCTTTTTCTCGTTTATGAGTTTTGGACAGGTCAACACAGGATATTCTTTGGTTGATGCTAAAATGGCTGTTATTCCTGCTAGTTCAACTACTTCTACTGATGCAATTGCTAAATATATCAATAGTAATTTCAAAACAGAAACAGACAAAATCAGAGCTATTTTTTACTGGACCGCATCCAATATCAGCTATGATGTTGCTAATATGTTTGTCATAAATTTCAATGAAACCGAACAGGAAAAAATCGCAAAGACATTGCGAACCAGAAAAGGGGTTTGTATTCATTATGCTGTTGTTTTTAATGAGCTTTCGCAAAAAATAGGAATCCAGTCCTATATAATTGACGGATATACAAAGCAAAACGGAAAAGTAGGTGACTTAGCTCACGCTCGGACAGCTGCAAAAATTGATAAAAAGTGGTATGTGTTTGATCCAACTTGGGGTTCGGGTTATGTCAATAATGGGAGATTTTCAAAAAAAATAAACAACTATTATTTTAAGGCGCAACCTGATAAAATAATCGCTTCCCACATTCCATTTGATTATTTGTGGCAATTTTCGAATTATCCTATTACCAATAATGAGTTTTATGAAGGGAAAATTCAAATTAATAAAACTAAGAAATACTTTGATTTTGAGAAAGAAATCATCAAATACAATGCTTTGCCTGAAGTGGATCAATTATTTACTTCGGCAGAAAGAATAGAGAAAAACGGGTTGAAAAATGCTATGATTCTCGAACGTTATGAAGGGAAAAAGCAGCAGTTGACTTATTTGCGACAAAATACAAATATTGAAAAATTGAATGCTATTGTGAATGAAATGAATCAGGCAGTTGTCCTGTTGAATGATTTTATTCATTACAGAAACAATAAGTTCAAGCCTACTTTTTCTGATGATGAAATTAGCAGTATGATTGAAACGCCAAGAGCAAAACTAGCCAAATGTCAGAACGATATTTACAGCGTTGGTGCAGTTGGTAATAAAAATGCATCTAATGTAGCGTCGATTAAAGCATCAATTAGAGCAGCTTTGGCGCAAGCCGAAGAACACTCATTATTTGTGAAAAAATATTTGAGTGCCTCTAAAATAGTCAGAAAAACGATGTTTTCTAAAGTCTCTTGGTTTGGAGTTCCGCTAAACTAAATTACTTTTTTTGAAACTGACTTGCATTGTTGTTCCTTTTCCAATTTCGGAATTCAGCACTTTGATGGTTCCTTTATGGTACTCTTCCACGATTCTTTTAGTCAATGAAAGACCCAATCCCCAACCGCGTTTTTTAGTTGTAAATCCAGGTTCAAAGATGCTTTTGAATTGACTTTTTTGAATCCCGCTTCCAGTATCTGAAACGTTTATTTTTACTGAATCACCTTCTTGCTCAATTTCCAGCGCTAATTGTCCTTTTCCTTTCATTGCATCGATGGCATTTTTGACAAGATTTTCAATGGTCCAACTGTGTAAAGTTGGATTCAAAGAAACAAGGATGGGAGATTTTGGTGCTTTGAATGAAAACTCAATTTGTTTCGAAAATCGGGATTGTAAATAGTCGTAAGACTGAAGCGTTTCTGCAACGATGTCTTTATTTTCTAATTTGGGTTCTGAACCTATTTTAGAAAAACGATCGGTTATGGTTTGTAAACGCTCGATGTCTTTTTCAATCTCGAAAGTGGTGCTTTCGCCCACATTTTCAGATTTCAAGAGTTCGACCCAGCCAATCAATGAAGAAAGCGGAGTTCCTATCTGGTGTGCAGTTTCTTTGGCCATTCCGGCCCAAAGTTTATTTTGCGTAGCCATTTTGGTACTTCTGTAAAAATTGTAAACGAGCGCTCCAAAAAGCACAATGATAAGCACTAAGGCAACGGGATAGTATTTCAATTTATTCAGTAATGCGGAATTACCATAATACAGATTTTGAAATTTTCCGGGTACATATTCAATGACAATAGGTTCATTTTCGCTTTTTAATTTGGATAAAAAATCCTTGGCTTTGCGCTCATTCTTTACAATGGCATCGTCAATATTTACCGTGTTTATGATGCTGTCATTCTCAGTGACAATGATAGGAATAGATGTGTTGTTACTGAAAATCTGCAGTGGAAGTTCAACATCTGTATTTTCGTCGGCATTGTTAAGTGTTTTTTGAGCTTTTGCCCAAAGGTTCATTTTTAATCGTTCTTCATTTTTGAAGATTTGAAAAAAAGTATAAGTGTTCCAGAGAATTAATGAAATGATTAAAAAGGATGCAAAAATAATAACCCAACGAGTTGTATTTCTTCTTTCAGAAAACTGCATAAATATAATTTAGAAATATAAATATAACGAAATAAATGCTTTTGTATTTTAGTTTTAGACAAAGAATTTTTTTTAAGAAAATCAAACCTTTATTTTATTCTAATTTGAGGTTACATTTCTTAAACTTAATTCATTTGTCTACTTTTGTATCTTTCAGCAATAAATTAAAAAGGTATGATTACTATTGATCCTAAAAGTATTGAAACAGCAAAATTACAAGGGTATTTGCAAAGTTCCGTTGGACCAAGGCCTATTGCTTTTGCCAGTACGATGGATGCTAAAGGGAATCCTAATCTATCGCCTTTTAGTTTCTTTAATGTGTTCAGTGCTAATCCTCCGATTCTGATATTTTCGCCTGCAAGACGCGTTCGTGATAATTCGATAAAACACACGTTAATCAATGCCGAAGCGACTCGTGAAGTGGTGATTAATGTGGTAAATTATGATATGGTTCAGCAAACTTCTCTAGCTAGTACAGAATATGCTGATGGAGTAAATGAGTTTGTAAAATCGGGCTTGACGCCAATAGCTTCGGATGTGGTGAGACCTTTTCGAGTAAAAGAATCACCAGTTCAATTTGAGTGTAAAGTCACTCAGATTATTCCGTTGGGAACTGAAGGAGGAGCCGGGAATTTAGTACTTTGTGAAGTAGTTCGCATTCATATTGACGAATCCGTTTTAGACGAAAACGGAGCCATTGATCAACATAAAATAGATTTAGTTTCCAGATTAGGCGGCAACTGGTATTCCAGATCGAATCAAGGTCTTTTCGAAGTGCCAAAACCATTATCCACATTAGGAATTGGAGTGGATGCGATTCCTAATTTTATAAAAGAAAGTCCTATTTTTGATGGAAACGATTTAGGGATTTTAGGCAATATTGAAGCCTTGCCTACAAAGGAAGAAGTTAGTATATTTGTAAAACAAAATTTCGCGGTAAAAGGAGTTTTAAGCTCCGATGATGCCGAAAAAGTACACTTAGAAGCTAAAAAATATTTAGATAGTAATGATGTGTTTTCAGCATGGAAAGTACTTTTGGCTGAAAGAAAAAAATAGAGCAAAACAATTAAAACATAGAAGATGGAAGTTACAGGAAAAATTAAAATGATCGATCAAACTAAGGAAGTTGGATCTGGAGGTTTCAAAAAAAGAGATGTTGTAGTTACAACTGATGAGCAGTATCCGCAACATATTCTAGTTCAGTTTGTTCAGGACAAATGTGACTTATTGAACGGTTTTCAAGTAGGAGAGCCTGTAAAAATTGATATTAATTTAAGAGGTAGAGAATGGACAAATCCTCAAGGGGAAACAGTTTATTTTAATACTATCCAAGGATGGAGAATAGGAAAATTGCAAGCTGAAGCTCCTTCTGCTGCGCAAATGCCTCCAATGCCAGCTGCTGAAGCATTTGCACCAGCAACTAACTTAAACGAAGAAGAAGCAGACGATTTGCCTTTTTAATCATTTGATTTTCGATTGATATAGTAAACAAACCCGACAGGTATTCAAAACACTGTCGGGTTTTATTTTTTGATAAAGAATGTATTATTTAACTACAGCATTATTCTTTCCACCCGTTTCTCAGACTAATTCTACAGGTATTCTTGCTCTTGGAGGAGATTTGTCGACTGAGCGTTTACAGCTTGCTTATAGGAATGGGATTTTTCCGTGGTTTGAAGATGGAGAACCTATTACGTGGTGGTCGCCAAATCCCAGAATGGTTTTGTTTCTGGATGAATTGATTGTATCCAAGAGTATGCGCAACATTCTGAATCGAAATAGTTTCAAGGTTACATTTAATCAGAATTTCAGGGACGTAATTTCAAACTGTCAGAACATAAAAAGAGACGGACAAAATGGGACTTGGATTACCAATGACATGATTGAAGCCTATTGTAAATTGAACGAATTAGGTATTGCAAAATCAGTTGAAGTCTGGCAAGATGAGGTTTTGGTTGGTGGATTGTACGGAATTGATTTAGGTCATGTTTTTTGTGGTGAAAGTATGTTTTCTAAAGTCTCTAATGCTTCCAAAGTGGCTTTCATTACTTTGGTAAACCAATTAAAAAAAGAAAATTACAAACTGTTGGATTGCCAAGTTTATAATCCGCATCTGGAAAGTTTAGGTTGCAGGGAAATTCATAGAGAAGAATTTATGAAGATTTTGAAAAGCAAATAATTTTCAGATTCCGATTTCTAGTACTTTAAATGGCTACTTCAATCTGATTACTAGCTTTTTTTCCAGCAATCTGCTACGTGATCATCGACCATTCCAGTGGCTTGCATGTGTGCATAAACTACGGTGGATCCTACAAATTTAAACCCGCGTTTTTTCAAATCTTTACTAATTTCATCTGAAAGTGGCGTGGTTGCAGGAACTTCTTTTAGGGATTGTCGGTTGTTTTGAATTGGTTTTCCATCTGTAAATTTCCAAATGTATTTAGAAAAACTACCAAATTCATCTTGAACTTTCATAAATGCAATGGCATTAGAAACGGCTGCGCGAACCTTTAATTGATTGCGGATGATTCCAGCGTCTTGGAGTAATTCTTGAATTTTATCTTCGCTATAAAGAGCGACTTTTCTATGATCAAAATTATCAAAAGCTAATTTGAAGTTTTCTCTCTTTTTTAGGATTGTAATCCAACTTAGTCCAGCTTGAAAAGTTTCCAAGATTAGAAATTCAAATAATTTTTGATCTTCATAAACAGGAACTCCCCATTCCTCATCATGGTATTTTTCGTAAATATCAATACCAACACACCATTTACATCTTGTTTTTTCTTCCATGATTATTCTGTTTCTTCTGATAAATATTTTTTTATAATGTAGTGTCCCAAATAAATTAGAGGAGTCAATAAAATAGCAATTCCTAGTTTGAATGTGTAACCTGTCAATGCAGAAGTGATAAAAGTATCAAAGTTGATTTTTCCGGGTAACCAAAAAGCAATTCCAAGTACAATAAAAGAATCGAATAATTGAGAAATTATAGTGGAACCCGTTGCTCTAAGCCAGATTTTTTTATTTCCTGTGCGGTTTTTGAAAAACCAAAAAATAGTTACATCAATCAATTGTGAAACTAGAAATGCAATGATACTTCCAACGATGATCCACATGCTTTGCCCAAAAACAGCAAAGAATTGATCGTCGTTTACCGGACTTATTCCTTTTGCTGCGGGAATGCTTATAGCTAAAAACAAAAGGATAAAAGCATAAGCAATTAAACCAGCTGTGATTAAAGACAATTTTTTCACTCCTTTTTCTCCAAAATATTCATTGATTAAATCGGTAGTCAAGAAAACAATGGGCCAGGGTAAAATGCCGATGCTCATTACAAATGGACCAATTTGTATCAATTTTCCACCGATTAATTCGGCTGTAACGGCATTAGTTATAAAAATTCCAGCTAGTATAACAAATACAAGCTCTTTTTTGGTTTTAAACATAAAAAATAATTAGTACTCAAATTTAGTATTTTAATTTATGTTTTTATAAAACAGATGGTAGTTGATTTAAAAAAAAATCCCATTCTGGTGAATGGGATTATATATTTGTAATCAGAATTTAAAATAAATTTAGAATCCTGAAACTATTTTAGAATAGATTATCCTAAAGCAGCTCTTTTGAAACCTGTTACGATAAGATCTTTATCTAAAGATTTAACATAAGCAGCAACGCTCATTTTGTTATCTTTGATATAATCTTGGTTTACTAAAGTGTTGTCTTTAAAGAAACGAGCTAATTTACCTTTAGCGATATTGTCTAACATTGCTTCAGCTTTTCCTTCTTGACGTAGGATGTCTTTAGCAATTTCGATTTCTTTAGCGATAGTTTCTGCATTAACACCTTCTTCGTTTAATGCAATTGGAGCCATAGCTGCAGCTTGCATAGATACGTTTCTTGAAACTTCTTCAGCACCTTCAACATTTGCAGAAAGAGAAACTAAAGTAGCGATTTTGTTTCCAGAGTGGATGTAAGATCCTATGAAAGCACCTTCTAATTTTTCGAAAGTTCTAATTTCTAGTTTTTCACCGATAACTCCAGTTTGCTCGATTAATTTATCAGCAACAGTTATTCCGTTGAAATCAGCAGCTAAAAATTCTTCTTTAGTATTGAAGTTCAATGCTAAATTAGCCATTTCAGTAGCCATTTTCACAAAGTTTTCATTCATCCCTACGAAGTCAGTCTCACAGTTCAATGTGATAACAACTCCAGCAGTTTTGTCAGCATTTACAACAGCAATTGCAGCACCTTCAGTAGATTCTCTGTCTGAACGGTTTGCAGCTACTTTTTGTCCTTTTTTACGTAAGTTTTCGATAGCTAAATCAAAATCTCCTTCTGCTTCAACCAAGGCTTTTTTGCAGTCCATCATACCTGCACCAGTGATTGTTCTTAATTTATTTACGTCTGCAGCAGTAATTGTTGCCATATTGTATTATTTTTTAAGGTTAAAAGTAAAAAATTCCAAGTGTTAAATCCAATTTCCAATTTTATTAAATTATCAACTTTAGGTTTCTAATTTTTTTTGGAGAGGAATTTAAAACTTGGAATTAAATGTTTATTTATTCTTCAGTTGCAGTTGGAGCAACAGCTTCTACAGCAGGAGCAACTTCTACAGCTTCAGCAGCAGGAGCAACAACTTCAGCAGTAGCTTCAGCTTCTTTGTCAGAACCTCTATCAGAAAGTCCTTCAACAATTGCAGCAGTAACTAAAGATAAAATTTTATCAATTGATTTAGAAGCATCATCATTTGCAGGAATTACATATTCTACTTCACGAGGATCAGAATTTGTATCAACCATTGCAAAAACTGGAATGTTTAATTTTTGAGCTTCTTTTATTGCGATATGTTCCGCTTTGATATCAACTACGAACAATGCAGCTGGTAGTCTAGACATGTCAGCGATTGAACCTAAGTTTTTCTCTAATTTAGCACGAAGACGATCAACTTGCAAACGCTCTTTTTTAGAAAGAGTCATGAATGTACCATCTTTCTTCATTTTATCAATAGTAGCCATTTTTTTAACAGCTTTACGGATAGTTACGAAGTTAGTTAGCATTCCACCAGGCCATCTTTCAGTGATGTAAGGCATGTTTGCAGCTTTTGCTTTTTCAGCAACGATGTCTTTTGCTTGTTTTTTGGTAGCAACGAATAATATTTTTCTACCTGATGCAGCGATTTTTTTCAAAGCGTCATTAGCTTCTTCAATTTTTGCTGCAGTTTTATATAGATTGATAATGTGAATACCATTACGCTCCATATAAATGTAAGGAGCCATGTTTGGATCCCATTTTCTAGTCATGTGTCCGAAGTGAACACCTGCTTCTAGTAATTCTTTTACTTCTACTTTGTTTGCCATTTTGTTCTAGTTTACGTTCTGTTGATTAGCAATGAATAAATGGCGATTTCTCGGCTTTATACATTTAGATGCTAAACTATTTCCTACCTCAGTAGGAGAGCAACAACAACTGTTTTTTTAAATTCAATAATAAATGAACGATGTCTTGTCCCATTTGAACAAGACAGGTAATATTAACGTTTAGAGAATTGGAATCTCTTACGAGCTTTCTTTTGACCGAATTTCTTACGTTCAACCATTCTTGGATCTCTTGTCAATAAACCTTCTGGTTTCAAGATAGCTCTGTTTTCAGCATTTACTTCACACATAACGCGTGCCAATGCCATTCTTACAGCTTCTGCTTGACCAGTTGAACCACCACCGTAAACGTTAACTTTTACGTCAAAGTTGCTTACATTTTCTGTCATAGACATTGGTTGTAATACTTTGTACTGTAAAGTTGCAGTTGGGAAGTACGTTTCGAATGCTTTTTTGTTTACAGTGATTACTCCTGTTCCTTCTGAAACATAAACACGTGCAACAGCGGTTTTTCTTCTACCGATTTTGTGAATAACTCCCATTATTTAAGATCGTTAAGGTTAACTGTTCTAGGTTTTTGAGCGCCTTGTTTGTGCTCTGACCCTACAACAACATTTAAATTTCTAAAAAGTTCAGCACCAATTTTGTTTTTTGGCAACATCCCTTTTATCGCTTTTTCTACTAGTAATGCAGGGTTTTTAGCTTGCAATACTTCGGCAGTTAAAGTTCTTTGTCCTCCAGGGTAACCAGTGTGACGGATGTAAGTTTTTTCTTTCATCTTGTTACCTGTAAGGTTAATTTTTTCTGAGTTGATAACGATTACGTTATCACCGCAGTCCACGTGTGGTGTGTAACTTGGCTTGTACTTACCTCTTAAAATCATAGCGACTTTTGAAGCAAGACGACCTAAGTTGTGACCATCAGCATCTACAACAATCCACTCTTTTGTAACGGTGGCTTTGCTTGCTGATTGTGTCTTGTAGCTTAATGCGTCCATAATATATTTTTAATTAAACATTCCATCCCCAATAAAGGGGTTGCAAAAGTACAATTAATTATTTTAAATACAAATACCTTAAATGAATATTTTTTTCTTGTTTTTACTCTGATAATCAAATGTATATTTAAAATAATATTCTAAGATTGAATTTGTGTTTCTCACTTCTATGTGAGTTGAATTCTGTGCGCTGTAGCTTTTATTTAATTTTATTGTATTTTTCTAATTTTTGGAAGCAAATTTTACATTTTATTGGCTATTTTTGTCATTTAAATAGTTAATATTCTAATTATTCATATCTTGTCACTATTTTTATTATATAAATTACGTCAAATATCTCTCTTATGAAAGCTAAAGCAACTTTAAAACAAATCGCTAAAGAACTGAATGTTTCTGTTTCTACAGTTTCTAAAGCGCTGAACGATAGTCCTGAGATTAGTGAGCTGACGAAAATTAAAATTAAAGAATATGCTAAACTTAAAAATTACAAACCCAATGTAATTGGTCTGAATCTAAAAAACAGAAAAACAAAAACCATTGGTGTAATTATTCCAAATATTTTAAATTCTTTTTTTGCCAAAGTATTTAGTGGTATCGAAAAAATTGCAGATGAAAAAGGGTACAACGTTATAATGTGTATCTCTAACGAATCATCAGAGAAAGAAGCACATACGCTGGAAATGCTAAGCAATGGGACTATCGATGGATTTATTGTTTCTGTTTCTGAAGAAGCACAAAAAAATCAGGATTACGAGCATTTCTCTGCTATCATTAATGATGGAACTCCTATTGTTATGTTTGATCGAATTGCAGATGGTGTAGATTGTGACAAAGTGATTGTAGATGATTTTGATTCAGCTTTAAATTCAACACAACATTTAATTGATTTGGGATGTAAGCATATTGCCTTGTTGTCCTCTATTGATAATTTAAGTGTGGGTAAATTAAGAGCTGAAGGGTATTTGAAAGCATTGGAAAATAATAATATTCCTGTAAGTAATGATATAATTTTAAGAACTGATTCAGAAGATGATTTAAAGGATAAAATCGAAAAGGTATTTGAGAACAAAATAGACGGAATCTTTGCTCTTGAAGAAAATGACTCCGTAGCGGCTTTGCGAATTGCGCTTAAAAAAGGATATAAAGTACCGGAAGAAATTTCTATCATTGGTTTTGCCGATGGAATTCTTGCTTCCAGAAGATTATCTCCAAGTTTAACGACGGTAAGTCAGCACGGAATCGAAATAGGAGAAGTGGCTGCTAAATTGCTTATCGACAGGTTAGAATCCAAAGAGGAGAATTTGCCTTATGAAACGGTGGTAATTAAAACAAAATTGAAAGAAAGAGAATCAACAAGGAAGTTGTAGCAAACTCATTTAATAATAGGCATAAAAAAATCTCTAATCGTTTTAAATGATTAGAGATTTTTTTATAAGTATAATGGAAGATATTTAATGTGCTTCCAGCCAGTCTTTTCCTAAGCCTAAATCAACATCCAAAGGAACATCAAGTTTGAAAGCATGTTCCATTTCGTATTTTATCATCGGTTGGATTTTTTCGAGTTCCGAATTATGCACATCAAAAACAAGCTCATCGTGAACCTGTAACAGCATTTTACTTTTCCAGTTTTCAGAAGTTAGTTTTTCATGAATATTAATCATCGCAATTTTGATAATATCGGCAGCACTTCCTTGAATTGGCGCGTTTACCGCATTTCGTTCTGCGCCACCACGAACAATGGCGTTTTGAGAATTAATATCTTTCAAATAACGACGACGCCCCAGGATGGTTTGTACATAACCATTGTCTCTTGCGAAATCAATTTGTTCTTGAATATAGGATTTCAATCTTGGATACGTTTTATAGTATGCTTCAATCAAAGCGGCACTTTCACTTCTTGACAATGAGGTTTGATTGCTCAATCCAAAAGCCGAAACCCCGTAAATAATTCCAAAATTTACCGTTTTGGCATGACTTCGTTGTTCGCGAGTCACTTCTTCGAGCGGAACATTAAATACTTTTGAAGCCGTAGATTTGTGAATGTCTTCGTGATTTTGGAATGCCTTAATCATGTTTTCTTCACCGCTTAATGCTGCGATTACACGCAATTCTATTTGGGAATAATCCGCAGAAACCAAGGTGTAATTTTCATCTCGGGCTACAAAAGCTTTACGGATTTGTCGGCCACGTTCGGTACGAATAGGGATGTTTTGTAAGTTGGGATTATTCGAACTCAATCGTCCTGTTGCAGCAACGGTTTGCATATAATCGGTGTGGATGCGTTGCGTGATTTTGTCTACTTGGTTTGGCAAAGCCTCGACATAGGTATTTTGCAGTTTTACCAACTGTCGCCAATCCAAAATGTCTTTTACAATTGGGTTTTCGGCAGCCAAATAACTCAAAATTTCCTCTCCAGTTGCATATTGACCAGTTTTGGTTTTCTTTTGTTTTACGCTTCCAATTTTCAATTTATCGAATAAAACATCACCCAGTTGTTTCGGGGAAGCCAGATTGAATTTCTCGCCCGCAGTTTCGTAAATATTTGCCTCTAATATTTTAATATCATCGTCTAATGTTTTCGACAGTGATTTCAAGAAATCTACATCTACACGGATCCCTTCTTTTTCCATATCAGCCAAGACTTTTACCAATGGAATTTCTATTTCCTCAAAAAGTTTTTTGGTTCCGGTTTTATCCAATTCTAAGGTGAATATTTCCTTAAGTTGCAAGGTTACATCAGCATCTTCAACGGCATATTCTTTTATTTCTTCCAATGCAACATCACGCATTGACTTTTGGTTTTTTCCTTTTTTACCAATTAAAGTTTCAATGGATTGAGGTGAATATTTCAAATACGTTTCCGATAAAATATCCATATTATGACGCATATCTGGATTGATCAGATAATGTGCAATCATGGTGTCGAATAATTTTCCTTTTACGGTAACATTGTAATTAGAAAGTATCTTTAAATCGTATTTTAAATTCTGACCAATTTTTTCAATGCTTTCATTTTCGAAAAAAGGAATGAACTTCTCTATTAAAGTCTGTGCTTCCTCTTGATTTTCTGGAAACGGAACATAAAATCCTTTTCCTTTTTCGAAAGAAAACGAAATACCCACTAATTCAGCATGCAAAGCATCAAGTCCGGTTGTTTCGGTATCAAAACACACCGATGATTGTTTTTGTAAATTCTGCAACAGCAATCTTAGTCCTAAATCACCTTGAATTATCTGATAAGAATGTTCCGTGTTTTCTAGTGAACTATAGTATTGATGACGTGTCTCTTCTGACGATTCATCCTGTATTGTACTTCCAAAAAGGTCGAATTGCTCTTCGTTTTTTGGTTGTGGTTTTTTGTATAATTTGGTTTCGTCAATAGGATTGTTGTTGGTAGTTGCAGTTCCTCCTTTTTTAAATATGGCATCAAATTGCTCTGCCATTCTTCTAAATTCTAATTCATTGAATAGCGCATCTGTTTTTTCAACATCGGGAGTTGATAATTCATAATCGGTTTCATCAAAAATAACGGGACAGTCCAGTAAAATTGTCGCTAAAGTTTTAGATAATAATCCTTTTTCTTTATTGGCTTCAATGTTTTCTTTCATTTTTCCTTTTAGCTTGTCCGTATTGGCTAAAAGGTTTTCCATGGTTCCAAATTCCTTCAACAGTTTCTTGGCCGTTACTTCACCTACGCCAGGAAGTCCTGGAATATTATCGGCAGCATCACCCATCATTCCAAGAAAGTCGATTACTTGGTCTGGTCGTTCGATTTCAAATTTTGCCAATACTTCCGGAATCCCCCAAATTTCTATTCCATTCCCCATTCGGGCGGGTTTATACATAAATATATTCTCAGAAACGAGTTGTGCAAAATCCTTGTCAGGAGTAACCATAAAGACTTTGTAGTTCTGTTTTTCGGCCTGTTTTGCAATAGTTCCAATTAAATCATCTGCTTCATATCCTTTTACTTCTATAATAGGAATATGCATGGCTTTCAGTAAATCTTGGATATAAGGAATGGCAATTTTAATAGCTTCGGGAGTGGCGTCGCGGTGTGCTTTGTATTCTGGAAATATGTCATTCCTCAATTGGCTTCCGCCATTGTCAAAAGCAACGGCCAAATGGTCTGGTTTTTCTCGTTTAATTACATCCATTAAGGAATTCATAAATCCCATGATGGCTGATGTGTCCATTCCTTTAGAGTTGATTCTTGGGTTTTTTATGAATGCATAATATCCTCTAAAGATTAAGGCGTAGGCGTCAAGAAGGAAAAGGCGTTTTTGTTGTGACATGATTGTGATTTTGTAAAGTTTTCAAAAGTACAAAACTTGTGAGATAATGGAGTGAAGGATTGAAATATTTCTTAAAATGCTTCAAGTACTGCTTTTTTAGTTTTCTAAAAATTTCAACTGGAAAATTTTGTTACCCATTCTTTATTTGGAGAAAAATCACGAATAATGATTTGAAAGAAAATAGATATAATTTTGTAATTGATAATTATTTTTAAACAACACAATTATAAGAATATAGATACATTTTAATTAAAACCATGCTTTTTAACGACAATACATGTATTTAAACGTTATTTTATGTAAATTTGCATATGCAGTTTTGAGTCCGTGAGGTTCTTTATATTTAATCTTTAATTCGTTATGTTTATGAGAAAAAATTATTTTTCTAAAAAGGTTTTACAAGCCTGTGTGTTATTTTTCATGATAATAACTGCAAATGTGTTTGCCCAAGTAGGCATAGGAACTATCACACCTCATACAAGTTCAGTTTTAGATGTTTCATCAACAACCCAAGGGATGTTAACACCCAGAATGACAACTACACAAAGAACGGCTATTGCGTCTCCTGCCGATGGTTTAATGGTTTATGATACGGATTTGAAATCTTTTTACTACTACAATTCAACTATAACATCATGGAATGTAATAAATAGTGGTACAACTGGTAGATTAAAGTTTAAACGTATAAAATCGACAGATGTTTTAGCAACAGTTTTGGCTACGGAGAAGGCTGCAGGAGGAAATACAAAGTATCTTTTGGATGTTAATACGTATTACGAAATAAATGGAACCATAAGTTTTGATTTGCCAATTGATTTAAACAATGCCTATATCTCAGGTCAGGATGCTAATGAAGATGTATTAGTTAGAACATCTGGGAATTTGTTTGATGGTACAACAGGAGGGAGTATTAGAAATGTAACAATTCAGGTTCCCGGAGGGAAAGTTTTTAACTTGAGTGGCGCGGCAACTCAAAGCTTAATTATTAGAGATACTGTAATTGCAGGCTCTCAAAGTGTAGGTTCCATAACTGGTTTTGGATTAGTTTTTGTCAGTATAGTGCAATATGTTGGGAATGCTACGGGTATTGTTTATGACAATATCAGTAAATTATTGATAAGTAACGCAGCGTGGTTTAGTAATAATGGAGGGACTTATGAAAAATTACAAGGTACATTTGGTTTAGTGCAAAAACAAGGAGGTTTTAGCGAGGTTTCCGGAACAAGTATAGGCTTTGATGTATCTTCCAATCCAACAATAACAGGAGATGCGGTTATGGAGACTGTTGTTTTTACAGGAACAGTGTCTACAGGAAAATATGTAAATGGATATACAGTTGGAAGTTATACAGGATATAATTTTAATAACAGTTGGGCAGTTAGATGTGCAGGAATCCCAAATGAAGGTGATGCATTTTCATCTGGTAATATTTATTTAAATAGAACTTTAACAAGCCCGGTTTTTAATCACCCTTCACTAAGCTCACCTGTAAAAGTTACAGGAACTACAATAGCTAGTAATTTATATAGAATGGGGACAACTAACGCTTCAACTAACAATAGATTAGTCTATTTAGGAAAAAAGACAAAAAGCTTTACTATTTCGGCGTCAATAGCTTTTGAAGCGACAGGAACAAACGGGAATACAGATTATATATTTTACTTTCAAAGATTTAATTCGTCAGGTGTATTAGTAGCTAAGATAACGTCTTCGGAATCTTTTATTGATGCTAATTCAGGATTTATTCAAAATATCCCTATCTTAGCTAGTGTTCAATTAGATAGCGGAGATTATGTAGAACTATATTCAGAAAGAATAACTGGCAGTGATAAAAATATGACAATCCGTTCTTTAAATATGACTATGAGATAGAATAAAAAAAGTATAGTTTGTTGTTTTAAACCGCATTATTTTTAAACTAAATAACGCGGTTTTTATTTGTAATTCATATTTTTAAATTCCGGGTGCTTTTTTAAGTTTAATCAACCGTTAAATTTTAATTAATAAAAAACCATTTTGGTTAATTGTTTTGTTATTTTGTTAAAAATTTTTTTAAAATGATCTTTCGTATTGTATTCTTGTGCTTAATCCTTCTTATTATTGAGCTTTATACTTTTCAAGTATTAAAAACTTTAATAAAATCAAAGCCAGTATTGTATTCAATTCAGCTTATCAGCATATTGGTTTTAGTTTATATCGTTTATTCTTTGATGCAATTTGACCGAAGCGTAGGTCAAACCAAACAAATGATGGTTATCATGGGTTTGCTGCTTATTGTTTATGTTCCAAAATTAATTTTGACATTGATATTAATGGGAGAAGACATCTTTAGACTAGGTGCCGGAACGGTTAATTATTTTGCCAATTATGATAAAAACACAGACTTTCTAAATTCAAGAAGAAAGTTTGTCAGTCAAATAGGGTTAGGGTTAGCAGCTGTTCCTTTTTTATCTTTAATATATGGAGTGACAATTGGAAAGTACAATTATAAAGTCATCAAGCAGCGTATATTTTTCCCCGATTTACCGGATGCTTTCGATGGTTTTAGGATTACTCAAATATCAGATGTTCACAGCGGAAGTTTTGATAATCCTGAGAAAATTAATTATGCAATAGATTTAGTCAACGAACAAAATTCAGATATGATTTTGTTTACTGGAGATATTGTGAATACCGATGCCAAAGAAATGCATCCTTGGATAGAGACCTTTAACAGGATTAAAAAGCATGAATATGGGAAATATTCGGTTTTAGGGAATCACGATTATGGAGAGTATGTAACTTGGCCATCTGAGGCGGCAAAAGAAGACAACTTTAAAGCCATTAAAGATTTATATGGACAAATTGGCTTCAAATTAATGCTAAACGAGCATGCCTTTATTGAAAAAGGAGATGCTAAAATTGCATTAGTTGGTGTAGAAAACTGGGGGCATAACTTCAAAAAAGCGGGCGATATCAACAAAGCTTCTCAATATGTAAATAAAGAAGATTTTAAAATTTTGATGAGCCATGATCCTTCACATTGGGAACAGGAAGTGCAACATCATGAGAAAAATTTCCATCTTACACTTTCGGGTCATACACACGGAATGCAGTTTGGAATAGAAATACCAGGTTATTTTAAGTGGAGTTTGGCACAATATGTTTACAAACAATGGGCTGGATTATATGAAAACGTCGGACGATACGTTTATGTAAATAGAGGTTTTGGTTTTCATGCCTATCCAGGTAGAGTAGGAATCATGCCGGAAATAACGGTCATCGAACTAAAAAAAGGTGTTAATGTGGCATAATTCGTTTAAAATGCTACATTTGTAAAATAAATATCTCTTTTTAGTAAATTTAAAAAATTAAATTTTTGGTTTTATGTCAAAATTTGGAGAACTTATAAACGCTCAAGTACCGGTGTTAATAGACTTTTACACGGAATGGAATGAGCCTTCAGTTTCAATGCATCCTGTAATTAGAGATGTAGCAGCCGCTCTTGGTGATAAAGCAAAAGTCATAAAGATTGATGTGGATAAAAATCAAGAATTAGCCGATGCTTTGCGCATTAAAGGCTTGCCTACGTTGATGATTTATAAACAAGGTCAAATGATATGGAGACAATCCGGAGAATTAGATGCGAACACTATTATTAGTATTGTTCAAGAACAATTGTAACCCATTTCATTACAACACTCCACAATTAAAATTATTTTCTTTTAAATAAGCTAATGTTTTAGGCAATACGTATTCTAAGTTTTTAAAGGCTTTTATGCTGTCGTGGAAAACAATAATACTTCCAGTCCTTAGATTTGATGTTACATTTTCTAAGCATTGTTCCTGTGATAAAGTTTGATCAAAATCAGCACTTAGAACATCCCACATAATTATTTTGTATCCAAGTTTTCTAATTTTTTTAGATTGAGATACTTTTATCTTCCCATAAGGCGGACGAAATATTTTAGACTTCGGATTAGAAGTACTATTTTTTTGAATAGTTGCTTCGCATAGTTTCGTGTTTTCAATGTAAACTTCAGTGGAAGTTTTCCAACCTTTCAAATGATTAAAAGTGTGATTTCCTATGGAATGGCCATCGCTAATTACCTTTTTGAATATTTCGGGATTTTTATCAATGTTATCTCCAATACAAAAAAAAGTAGCTTTTACATTGTGCTTTTTTAATTCATTCAAAACCCATTCTGTAATTTCTGGAATAGGCCCATCGTCAAATGTGAGGTAGACGGTATTGCTGCTTCCTGTATTGGAAACATCCCAGGTATAATTAGAGAATATTTTTTTTATAATCCGATTTGTCTTTATCCAGTAAAATTTCATTTTTTCATTTTTAAAATTAAAAAAAGGTAGCAATATTTTTCAATATAGCTACCTTTTAGAATGATAATTTTTTATTTAAAATTATTCTTTTTCGCGTCCAAAGCGGTCGAACATTTTAATGTAAGTGTTGAATACAGTTCTATTTTTGTTATAGAAATCTAAATCGTCATTTTCTTTCATTACGGTCAAAAGACTTCTGTATCGCTCAATATCAGTGATAATAGGAATAGCAATACTAGTTTGCTCAGAAGATTTTAGATTGCCATAATGATTAAGGTTCTCTCTGTATTTTAGGATTAATTTATCCAACAATTGTTGTGCTTTTAATTTCTCGTCGATTTTGTAATATCCGCCCGCGAAAGGTTCTACTAAAGAATAATAATCGAAATACTCCAACGGCATTTTTGTCATTGCCAAATCGATGATTTTTTTGGCTTTTTCTTTCTGGCCTTCAACAATTAATTGATTCATTAATCTGGAAAGATTAGTTCTGTATGTTATGCTGTTTCTACGGGTTTCAGGGTCGTGATAAATTTTTGGAC
Source organism: Flavobacterium yafengii (assembly GCF_030010375.1). GTDB lineage: Bacteria > Bacteroidota > Bacteroidia > Flavobacteriales > Flavobacteriaceae > Flavobacterium > Flavobacterium yafengii. Next base: position 912,235 of record NZ_JASCRY010000001.1, read on the forward strand.
TTTCACTGTTTCCCCAATCCCATTTCATAACTTTTGCATACATTTTATCAGAATCAATCATACCCATATCAAGAGGACTTGCATCTTTTGAAAGCGCGGTTCTTATCGGAACAAGTTTGTAAACCATTCCTTCTAATTGAAGGTACTCTTTCATCCAAATATAATCTTCACTGTCAAATGCGCCTCCGCTAAAATAGATTGGTCTTTTCCAGTTGTTATTAGCAACAATGTCAAGCATCATCAATCTGTTTTTATACAATGCATTTCCTTTGATGTCTAAATCAATGTAAGGGACAATAGAATCATTGTATTTAGGGTTGACTACTTTATTTTGTATGATTATATTTTTGTCAACAGGAATTCGGATTTTATTTGTAGGGTAAAAGTGGATTGTTTGTCCGTTTTGCATGTCTACAGTTGATTTTGGATTTTTGATAAAATTGATAAAATCTTTTATATCCCAACGACTTTCAACTTTTGGAATGTGAGCTACATAATCCAATTTATCTCCTACATATTGGTCGTGTGTAAATGAAATAGGCAAGGGATCAGATTCGTATGTTTTAGTTTTCATCTGATCGATATACCAATCTGTCATAAAAAGGCTCGTGTTTACAATTTTCACATCGGTTCTCACTTTTTCGATTTCTTGTGCGTACCAAAGCGGGAACGTATCATTATCGCCAATGGTGAATAAAATAGCGTCTGGATCACATGATTCTAGATATGCTTTTGCCATTGCAACAGCAGTATGTTTTCCAGAACGGTCGTGATCATCCCAGTTTTGAGAAGCCATAAGAACCGGAGCTGCTAATAAACTGGCTGCGATGATAATAGGACCTGCCAGTTTTGGAGCTAAATATTTTGTGGCACTTTCGTACAATGCATAAACGCCAAAGCCTATCCAAATGGCAAATACATAAAATGAACCTACTAATGCATAATCTCTTTCTCTAGGTTCGAAAGGCCTTTCGTTTAAGTAGATTTTTAAGGCTATTCCAGTAAAAAGGAATAGGGCGAGTAATACGTAGAAACTTTTTAAATCCTTATTCGCATGATACATCAAGCCAATTAAACCAAGAATAAACGGTAGAAAGAAATACACATTTCGACCTTTGTTGTTCAATACATCCGAAGGTAAATTATTTTGACTTCCTAAATGTAATTCATCTATGAATGTTATGCCACTTAGCCAGTTCCCATCAAGATAGTCGTATTTTCCTTGAACATCATTTTGTCTACCAACAAAATTCCACATCAAATATCTCCAGTACATGTACCCAAACTGGTATTCAACCATGAATCCTAAATTGTCAGCAGTTGTTGGCTTTTCAACAATTAAATAGTCACCATAGCTTTTCAGGAACGTAATATAACCTTCGTTGTCAATTTGTTTTTGAGCGTAAGCTTGTCTGAATTCGGTGATAATTTTTTCAGTTTCATTTTTCAGTTGAGCAATTGCTTTGTTATAATCTTCCTCACTCAATTGACTTGGATCGATACCGTATTTAGCTAAATCATCCTCGTATGGATAATCAGGATTTAATCTGAATTGAGGTGGATTTGTGAAATTCATGTAGTTCTCGATGTGATCACCGCTCCACATTCTTGGCAAAATAGTTTTTTGATTGTCATCTGTATTTTGCTCGGCATTTTTGAAATTATTCGTAATACTATATTTCCCGGTTTTGTAATCTCTTTCGTAATTGGGCGCTTTGTCCAGATAAGGATTGTTTTTGTCTAAACCAGCAAAAGCTTCTGTGTATTGAGGTCCATAAAACAAAGGATTTACACCATATTGTTCTCGATTGTAGTACGCAAGAACTTCAGCTGCATCCGAAGGCTTATTTTCGTTGATTACGGTATTAGCGTTAGCGCGTATTGGTAGCATCATCCATGTAGAGAAGCCAATTAAAATAAATAATATACAAAGAATTATAGTATTGTAGAATATGAACCCTTTTTGTTTGGTGTATTTTAATCCAAAGTAAAAGAAAGCAATTAAGACTAATGCAACAAATATAGTTCCCGAGTCAAACGGTAATCCTAAACTGTTGACCATAAAAACTTCGGTTTTACCAAAGAATCCCATAGTCATTGGGAGTAGTAATTTGAAAATAAATAGTAAAATGGCAATAACTACAACATTTGCAATGATGAAATTTTTGAGGGTAACTACTTTATAGTTTTTGAAAAAGTAAAGGAAACCTATCGCTGGAATTGTTAATAATGCCATGAAATGGACTCCAAATGAAAGTCCAACAACAAGAGAGATGATTAAAAGCCATTTGTTTCCTCTAGGCTTGTCCATATCTTGTTCCCAGCGTAAACCCAACCAAAATAATAAGGCAATAAATAAAGAGGCCATGGCGTACACCTCGGCTTCTACGGCATTAAACCAAAAACTATCTGAAAAAGTATAGGCTAAAGCTCCTACGAATGAACTTCCAAGAATAACAATGTCATTGTTTTTATTTGTCTCAGAGAATCTTGAAACCAATTTTTTCAAAATTATAGATGAAGACCAGAATAAGAATAAAATGGTAAATGCACTAGAAAATACAGACATCATATTTACCATCAAGGCAATTTTTGTATTATCTGAAGCAAACATTGCAAAAAATGCACCAATCATTTGGTATAAAGGCGCTCCTGGAGGATGGCCTACTTCAAGTTTTGCAGCTGTGGCAATGTATTCGCCACAATCCCAAAAACTCATGGTGGGTTCAACAGTTAAAGTGTATGTTAATAATGCTATTCCAAATGTAAACCAACCAATAATTGTATTCCATTTATTGAAATTGAATGCTGCTTTATCCATGTACTAAAATTTAATTTAATTTTGAGTTACAAAGAAAATGTTTTTTTGTTTAACCTTGTCAGCATTAACAATATTTTCTGGAAAAGTATTACAATTTAATAACGCATTGATTCTAAAGGTTTTTGAAGTTATTTTGAATTTTAAACGATTTTTTTTTCATAAAAAGGCAAAAAAAATTTGTACAAACTAAAATTTAGTTTAAATTTGCACTCGCTTAGCAGCAATGCTGGTCTATGGTGTAATGGTAACACAACTGTTTTTGGTGCAGTCTTTCAAGGTTCGAGTCCTTGTAGACCAACGTAAAACCTCTCATTTATTGAGAGGTTTTTTTATGCAATAAATCCAGCAGATTGTTTTTGGAGTTTAATTTATTGAAATGCCTGTGGTGGCTATAAGAGTTGCGTTTAGGCTGTTTTGATTTGATTTTTGGATCAATTAAATCTTGAACGTTATCACTGGTTTGGCAGTGTGGTTGACTAAGTCTTCACTGATGCTTCCATTGAAAAAATGAGCGAATCCTGTTCTTCCGTGTGTGCAAAGGCCTATTAAATCGGCATCAATGCTATTGGTGAAATTGATAATTCCGTTTTCTATATTAACGTCGTTGTAAATGTGTGTGGAGTAATTTTCGACCTCAAAAGAGTCAATGAATTTTTTCATTATTTCTTCGGACATTTTGGTGGTTTTAAAACTATTGGGGGTGCAAATCATGACCAAGTATAAATTTGCCTTAAATATTTTGGCAAATTCTATCATTTTTTTGAAAGGTTTTTTGGTTTCTTTCGAAAAATCAGAAGCAAACACAAAGTTGTTGAATTTAAAGTCGCGAATGTTCTTTTTTATAACCAGTACCGGGATTTCGGAGAGTCGCACCACTTTTTCGGTGTTGGATCCGATGAGTACTTCTTCGATGCCTGAAGTTCCGTGTGAGCCCATCACGATTAAATCAATTTCATTTTTTTTATTAAAAGATAAAATACCGCTAAAAGCTCTTTCGAATTGCACGGATGCGTTTACTGAAATTCCATTTAAATAGGGCTGTTCTTTAATTTTTTGGAGTGTTTCGTTAGCTTTTTTTATAAACAACATTACTTCGGGAATACTGCTTCCGCCTTTTACTGCGTCATTCATTTGGTTGGGTAATTCTAATAAATGCAACAAAAAGATTTCACAATTATTTTTTTTTGCAATTATGGCGGCAACTTTTAAAGCGTTTTCAGCATATTCAGAAAAATCGGTAGGGACTAAAATTCGTTTCATAACTATAAAGTGTTAAATTATGAGAAAAACTGTTATTTTAATGCTCCTATAAAGATAAGAAATTATTTTACAGCAATCGATTATTTTAGTTTATAAAAAAAAACACTATATTTGCACCGTTATTTATTAAAATCTAGATAATGAGGGGACTAAATGTCCCCTCTTTTTATAAAAATATGACATTTAAAGAAAAAGTAAATACGTTGTTGACGGAAGGCTTGTTAGAAAAGCCATCAATCTTTTTGATAGACCTTATCATTACGGATGCTTTCAAGGTTATTGTGACTGTGGACGGAGATAATGGAGTGGCGCTTCAAGATTGTATAGATGTGAGTAAATTCATAGATAGCAATTTGGATAGAGAGGAACAAGATTACTCTTTAGAGGTAGCTTCGGTAGGAGTCGGTTCTCCATTGAAATTAATAAGACAGTACAAGAAAAATATAGGGCGCACATTGATTGTGAAGACTGGTACAGAAATTATTGAAGCAGAATTAGTGGATGCTAATGATGATTTTGTAATTTTGTCTTGGAAAGCAAGAGAACCTAAAAAGATAGGAAAAGGGAAAGAAACAGTTCAAAAAGAACTTAAATTGCCTTACGTAGATATAAAAGAAGCAATTGTTACAGTAACATTTTAATTAAAGAATTCGCATGGAAAATTTAGCATTAATCGATTCATTCTCAGAGTTTAAAGATGATAAACTTATTGATCGTGTAACGCTTATGGCAATTTTGGAAGATGTATTTAGAAATGCATTGAAGAAAAAATACGGTTCAGATGATAATTTCGATATCATTATAAATCCTGATAAAGGAGATATGGAGATATGGCAGAGAAGAGTGATCGTTGCGGATGAAGACTTAGATTTTGATCATCTTGAAATCACTTTGACTGAAGCAAGAAAAATTGAACCTGATTTCGAAATTGGTGAAGAGGTTTCCGAAGAAGTGAAATTAATTGATTTAGGAAGAAGAGCAATTTTAGCTTTACGTCAGAATTTAATTTCTAAAATTCATGAACATGATAACACAAATCTTTACAAACAATTTAAAGATTTAATTGGTGATATCTATACTGCTGAAGTACACCATGTGCGTCCAAGAGTAGTGATTTTGGTTGATGATGAAGGAAATGAGATTATTTTACCAAAAGAAAAACAAATACCTTCTGACTTTTTCCGTAAGGGAGATAATGTTAGAGGAATAATAGAAAGCGTTGAATTAAAAGGAAACAAACCTCAAATTATTATGTCTAGAACTTCTGAGAAGTTTTTAGAAAAATTATTTGAACAAGAAATCCCGGAAGTATTTGACGGTTTAATCATGGTTAAAAAAGTGGTAAGAATACCAGGTGAAAAAGCAAAAGTAGCCGTAGATTCTTATGACGACAGAATTGATCCAGTTGGAGCTTGTGTGGGTATGAAAGGATCTCGTATTCATGGAATTGTTCGTGAATTAGGAAACGAAAATATCGACGTTATCAATTATACGAGTAACATTCAATTGTATATCACAAGAGCATTAAGTCCTGCAAAAGTTTCTTCTATTAAAATAAATGAAGAAACAAAAAGAGCAGAAGTTTTCTTGAAGCTTGAAGAAGTTTCGAAAGCAATTGGTCGTGGTGGACACAACATTAAATTAGCGGGTTTATTGACTGGTTATGAGCTAGACGTTATTCGTGAAGGAGATGTTGCAGGTGCTACAGCTGATGAGGATGATGTTGAATTAACTGAGTTTTCAGATGAAATTGAAGACTGGGTTATTGAAGAATTTGCAAAAATTGGTTTGGATACAGCAAAAAGTATCTTAAAACAAGATGTGGAAGATTTAGTAAGAAGAACAGACCTAGAAGAGGAAACGATTCTAGATGTAATGAGAATATTGAAAGAAGAATTTGACAGTTAGTCAATGTGTCTTCAACGATAAACATGCCACTTTACAATTAATTCTTGCTCGGTAGGTATCGAGTTGGGAGTAAAGTGAGGAATAACAAAAAAGGTAATAATAAAAAGGTTTTATGTCTGAAGAGAGAATTATTAGAATAAACAAAGTTTTAAGGGAATTGAATATTTCTTTAGAAAGAGCTGTGGATTATCTAAAAGATAAGGGGATTGCTATTGAAGCAAATCCAAACGCAAAAATTTCTGATGATGTATACAATGTCTTGTGCGGTCAGTTTGCAGGTGACAAAGGGAATAAGGAGGCTTCTAAAGAAGTAGGGGAAGAGAAAAGAAAAGAAAAAGAAGCTTTGCGTTTAGAACGAGAGAAAGAAATCGAAGACAAACGTAAAATTGAGGAAGAGCGAGTAAAACAACAAGAGGTTATAAAAGCGAGAGCAATTATATCTGGTCCGGTTCAAGTGGGTAAGATTGATCTTAATCCAAAAAAACCATCAATCGTTGCGCCTGTAAAAGCTGTTGAAAAAGCAGAAGCTCCAGTAGCTAATGCACCTGAAGTAAAAGCTGTCTCAAAAGAAGTTTCACCTGAGAAACCGTCAACTGAAAAACCGTCAACTGAGAAACCTGTTTCAGACAAAAAAGAGGTAAAACCTATTGTTGGGATAAAAGAAGTTAAAACAGAAACTCCTAAAGAAGTTCCTGCTGAGCCAAAAGTGGTTGCAAAAACCGAGACAGTTAAAGTTGATGAAGTACCTGTTGATGAAACCATCACTACGCAATATCAAAAACTATCGGGAACTACTTTAACGGGTCAGATAATTGATTTATCTCAATTCAACAAACCGAAAAAGAAAAAAGAAGAACCGAAAATCACTCCGAATAAACCGGGTGCTCCAGGTTCGGCTGCAGCCAATGCAAATAAAAACAAGCGTAAAAGGATTGCCCCTAAACCGGGTGCTCCTAGACCGCCTGCAACACCGGGAGTTCCTGGTGCGCCAAATCCTAACAAGATTACACCTAATACAGGTGGTGGTGGATTCAATGCAAACAGAAGTGCTAGACCTGGTTTTGTAAAAGGAAACAGACCTGCCATTGTTGCAAAAGTGGAGCCTACTGAGGAAGAGGTTAAAAATCAAATTAGGGAGACTTTAGAGAAACTACAAGGTAAAGGTGGTAAATCTAAAGCGGCTAAATATAGAAGAGATAAAAGAGATACACACCGTCAGAAATCTGATGATGAGCAAAGAGCAATTGACGAAGGAAGTAAAACGATAAAAGTTACTGAATTTGTTACTGTAGGTGAAATTGCAATCATGATGGATGTGCCAATTACTAAAGTGATTGGAACGTGTATGTCACTTGGAATCATGGTTACCATGAACCAACGTCTTGATGCAGAAACGTTGACTATTGTTGCCGATGAATTTGGTTATGAAGTTGAATTTATCACTGTAGACATCGAAGAAGCAATTCAGGTTGTTGAAGACAGAGAAGAAGATTTAGTTTTCAGAGCGCCAATTGTAACGGTAATGGGTCACGTCGATCACGGTAAGACATCGTTACTGGATTACATTCGTAAAGAAAACGTAATTGCAGGGGAGTCTGGAGGAATTACACAGCATATTGGTGCCTACGGAGTAACTTTAGATAACGGACAAAAAATTGCATTCTTAGATACACCGGGTCACGAAGCGTTTACTGCTATGCGTGCGCGTGGTGCTCAAGTTACCGATATTGCTATTATTGTGATTGCTGCTGATGATGACATCATGCCGCAAACTAAAGAAGCAATCAGCCATGCTCAAGCAGCTGGAGTTCCTATCATATTTGCTATCAATAAAATTGATAAGCCAAATGCTAATCCTGAAAAAGTAAAAGAAAGATTAGCAGGTATGAATTTACTTGTTGAAGATTGGGGTGGGAAAATTCAATCACATGATATTTCTGCGAAAGTAGGAACAGGTGTGAAGGAATTATTAGAAAAAGTATTATTAGAAGCAGAACTTTTAGATTTGAAAGCAAATCCAAATAAAGCAGCTTCTGGAACTGTTGTTGAAGCTTTCCTTGATAAAGGAAAAGGATATGTTTCTACGATATTAGTTCAAAACGGAACTTTGAAAATTGGAGATTATATGTTGGCTGGTAAGCATCATGGTAAAATTAAAGCCATGCATGACGAAAGAGGGAATATAGTAACTGTTGCGGGTCCTTCGACTCCGGTTTCAGTTCTTGGTCTTGATGGAGCAGCAACTGCGGGTGATAAGTTCAATATTTTTGAAGACGAAAAAGAAGCGAAACAAATTGCTTCGAAACGTTCTCAATTGATGCGTGAGCAATCCGTACGTACACAACGTCATATTACATTGGATGAAATTGGACGTAGAATTGCATTGGGTCAATTTAAAGAATTGAACATTATCCTTAAAGGAGATGTTGATGGATCAGTTGAAGCATTGTCTGATTCGTTCTCTAAATTATCTACTGAAGAAATTCAAATCAATATTATCCATAAAGGTGTTGGAGCAATTACTGAAACTGACGTAATGTTGGCTTCTGCTTCAGATGCGATTATCATCGGATTTAATGTTCGTCCTGCTGGAAATGCAAGACAATTAGCTGACAAAGAGGAAATCGATATCCGTTACTACTCTATTATTTACGCCGCTATCGATGACTTGAAAGATGCAATGGAAGGAATGTTAGCCCCTGAAATGAAAGAAGAAATTTTGGGTACTGCTGAGATTAGAGAGATATTCAAAATCTCTAAAGTAGGTTCAATCGCAGGTTGTATGGTAATGGACGGTAAAATTGTTAGAAGCGCTAAAATGAGAATCATTAGAGAAGGTGTAGTTGTTTTCACCGGAGAGCTTTTGGCACTGAAACGTTTCAAAGACGATGTGAAAGAAGTAGCTAAAGGATACGATTGTGGTATTCAAGTAAAAGGATACAACGACATCGAAGAAAGAGATGTTATTGAATCGTACCATGAAGTTGCAGTTAAAAAGAAACTGAAATAGAATTTCAATATATTAAAATTAAAATCCCGAGCAATCGGGATTTTTTTGTTTACGTACTTTTTAAGATACCACCTATTTTAGGTTAACTTTTATTTTAGCTGCTTGTTAGTGATTACTTTTGTTGTGGTGTGGCAATTAGTAAGTATGAATGATCATCGTAAGTTTCTGCTATTTGTATATTATCATTAATTCCAAGTTGATGGTGTCAAAGACATTTGGGAAATCAAATGTTTGATAAGTGACTTTACTGAGCAAACATGCATGAATTACATCAGAGTTAATGATATTTTTAACAATAATCTGTTCCTGTTTCAGAAATTTTCTTCGTACTACGCTTTAAAAAGCTATTTCAGTACACAATTTTTATGTTTGGTGTATCCTCAACATGAGTGCCTAAGTAGTAAATCCACAAATAGCCATTCAAGCTATACGCATAAGAAAAATTGTCTGACCACTGTGAATCAAGTCCTGCTTCATTCCAATCTGCGGAATTATCCCTTAGTATATAAACCCGAAAGACATTACCAGAAGGTAAATGACTATAGATGTTTTTAATTTCGATAACACAGTCCCAAGGGCAACTCCAAGTCATATCTTTGAAAATGATCTCCTTTGGGTTTAGGGATATTTCACCAACAATTACTCTGGCGGTGTCTTTACTAGTTAAGCCTCCCTTATTGATAACTGTTAATTCAAATTCATAAATTCCTTTTTCCAGCTTGCTTACCTTTGTTCTGAGCGAATTTGGACTTTCTAAAACATAGGTTGAAGGTCCAGATATTTTTTTCCAGACGAAGTTATCAATAAGTGCGTTATCTGAATAACTTCCTGATAACCAAAAAAAATCTATAGGCAATATTACCTGAATATCCCCGCCTGCAGAGGCAGTTGGCGTTGAGTTTGGTGGTTCTGTTGTGTCTTTAGGTGGAGCTGTATAAGTGGAGGGAACTGTAGATGGAGTTTCTTCTGAACAGCTACTATTGATAATCAATATTGTACTAAAAAGCAAAAGCCCATATAAATTAATCCTTTTCATAATAATAAGATTTAGTGTGTGAATAGCGTTCTAATTTCTATTAAATGTAGGTTCTCAATGTTGGGGTTTTCGATACTGGATTTATTTCATTTAGTTATTATATAGGTCTCCAATAGTAAAATTGTTGTATTTTTAAAGGAGGATTATTAATTTTTGTACTTCACTTTAAAAATCGATTTCAGTATACAATTTTTACAGATGGCGTATCGTTCGTATCGGTTCCATAATAAAATATATATAAACTACCGTAAGTATAGATGCCGGCGCCATCTGGTCTGGTTTCTACAAAATAGTCATACTTGTTTGCTGAATTTTCTGAATAAGGTGTTACTTCTTCCCATTGCAGGTTATTGTCCCTTTGAATATAAACTTTAAAAATACCTTGGGGCATTAAGAGATTGAAATCTTTTATTTCAATAGCGCTATACCATGGGAAAATCCATTCTATATCTTTAAAAATTATCTCCTTTGGGTTTAGGGACATTTCACCCACAATAACTCTGGCTGTGTCTTTACCTGTCAAACCTTTCTTATTAGTAATTGTTAATTCAAATTCATAAATCCCTTTTTCCAGATTGCTTACCTTAGTTCTGAGTGAATTTGGACTTTCTAAAATATAGGTAGAAGGTCCAGATATTTTTTTCCAGACGAAGTTATCAATAGTTCCGCTATGTGAATAGCCCCCTGATAACCAGCAAAAATTTGTAGGCAATATTACCTGAATATCCCCGCCAGCAAATGAAATTGGCGCTGAGTTTTGTTGTTCTACGGTATTTATTGGTGAAACTCTAGGAAGAGTTTCTTCTGTACATCCATTATTGATGAGCAATGCTGCAATACAAAGTAAAAGCCCGTATAAATTAATTCTTTTCATAATAATAAGATTTAGATTTGTGTATGAAGTTCTAATTTCTATTAAATGTAGGTTGCTAATGTTGGGGTTTTCGATATTGGATTTAGTAGGTAAGTTAATTATTAATTTTAATAATTTTAAATTTTTTAAATTTCAAATATTTGATAATCAGGTGTTTGAAGTGAAAATAAACATAATAAATTTACCAAATATTTAGTGGAGTATTCTTAAAACTACATTAAAATTCCTCAATGAAGTGCTAAAATAAAAATTATAAAATGAATAGGCTTTAGTCCTTTAAATTACAGGCTTTTTTTAGGACTAGACAACAACTTAAAATCTACTCAACTTCTTAGAATTATTACTTCTGAATATTTGCAGTTTTTATTTATTTTAATCACTAGTTGGTTTGAGTATAAGTAAAACTGTTTGCTGGTTCTATACTTCTTGCTGGAATACTCAAGTCGAATGTCGAATAGTGTCAGCAATTATAATAAAGAATCGCTTTTCGTTTTATTAAAGTGGTAAGCTTTTTCATTTTTGAAATTAATAAAAAGGCAAGAGATTTAATGGTGATGAAAATACGTATTTGCTAGGTTTATTAAAATAGACATTTTTATATTTTCTTTTAATTTTAATGAGATTTTATTCTTAATCCTTGTTGTGAAATTTACAGCCAATTTCTGTTCTACAAATAATGTGCTGCGGAAAAGTTTTTCTAGGAGTTATGTTCAAAAAAAAAGCAACTCTAATTGGGTTGCTTTTTTTCTTGTTGTTTATTTATGATTTCTTTTGAACGTTACAATTTAAAAGAAAGATGAATTTTATTTGTTAGGTTTTATTAGAAGTACATTGCTGTGGCTTTTTTTAATTTCGATAAGATTTCGTTCGGCTTCAATTCGTGTTTTGAAATTCCCGACCCAAACCTTGTAATTTGGTGTGAAGAAAATTATAGTACCGTCTATGTCTCTAAATTCTTGCTTGAAATCATTTAACGTTTTTTTTGCTTTTTCGCTGTCTCCACTAAAAATTTGAATTTTATAATAGTCATTTACAGTGTTTGAAACATTTGTTTTTCTCTTTTCATTCAATAATTGTTCAAATTTGGAGTCTTGACTTACTCTAATGTTTCCGTCTTGAGCGTTTACATTACAATAGGAAATAAATAAGGTAAGAGAGATAAAAAATGCTTTTCTAGGGGCTAAAATTCTCATAATGTGATTGTTTTTGTGCAAAAGTAATATTTAATGACTGATAGCAAATACTAAATGTTATTTAGAATTAATATAAATTGAAATTAAGACTATTTTAAGGTTTTGAGAATAGTTCTTAAGTCGTATTTTTGTCCAAGTTTTTAAATAAAGGATCAGTTTTTATAATTCAATTAGAAAAAACTGTGCCAATTTTTAGTAGATAATCATTATACTATATGAAAAAGGTGGGTAACCATAATTCGATCTCAAGGAAATTATTTTTTAGCATAGCTTTGATGCTATCTATTTCCTTTACTTCATTTGCTCAAGAAGCTACTCCTGCGGCCGATGCTGCAGCTCCAGATGCTTCAGCTACTTCGCAAAGTACAGACCCAGTAAAGGGTAAAGAGCTTTTTAATGCAAACTGTGCGGCATGTCACAAACTTGATGCTAAAGCAACAGGTCCTGCTCTTAGAGGTGTGTCTGCTAAATATGATGCTGTATGGCTTCATAAGTGGGTTCGTAATAGTTCAGACTTAATTAAATCTGGCGATGCTCAAGCTGTAAAAGTGTTTGAAGAAAACAATAAGGCTGTAATGTCTGCTTTTCCTCAATTATCAGATGCGGATATTGATAATATCATTGCTTATACTTCAGAGCCTAAAGCTGAAGTTGCTGCTCCAGCGCCTGGAGGTGAAGTTCCTGGCAAGCCGGCTGTAGATAGCGGTATTTCAAACAATATCATATTAGGTGCTTTGGCACTTGTTATGATTATTTTGGTTGTGATGTTGTTTTTGGTAAACAAGGTTTTATCTAAAGTAGCAAAAGCAAACGGTATCGAGACGGCTCCAAAAACTCCAACAACTCCTATCTGGAAAGCATTTGCTAGAAACCAATTTTTGGTTTTAGTTACGGCAATATTCTTGCTTTTGGCGAGTGCTTATTTTGTGTATGGATTTTTAATGCAAGTTGGTGTTGATCAGGATTACGCTCCGATTCAGCCAATTCATTATTCACACAAAATACATGCTGGTGATAATGAAATCAATTGTAAGTATTGTCACTCTGCTGCTAGAGTTAGTAAAAATGCTGGAATTCCTTCTTTGAATGTTTGTATGAACTGTCATAAGAATATTGCTGAAGTTGCTGAAACTACTGCTACTCCAGAGTACAGTAAAGCATTCTATGATGAGCAAATCCAAAAATTATATACTGCGGTTGGTTGGGATAAAACAACTCAAAGTTATACTGGAAAAACGCAGCCTGTAAAATGGGTTCGTATTCATAATTTACCTGACTTTGTTTATTTCAATCACTCTCAACACGTAACTGTTGCCGGAATCGAATGTCAAACGTGTCACGGTCCAGTTCAAGAGTATGAAATTCAAAAACAATTTGCTCCATTAACAATGGGTTGGTGTATAGATTGCCATAGAAAAACGGATGTTAAAATGGAAGGCAATGAATACTACACTAAAATTCATGATGAACTTTCTAAGAAATACGGTGTAGACAAATTGACTGCAGCGCAAATGGGAGGTTTAGAATGTGGTAAATGCCACTATTAATCAAATTATTAAGATTTTAATATTTATATATGTCATCAAACAAAAAATACTGGAAAAGTGTTGAAGAACTAGACAAAAATAGTTCTATTGTTGAGGCGCTTAGAAATAACGAATTTGTTGAAGAAATTCCTACTGATGAATTTTTAGGAAATAATGACGCTTTGTCATCTTCATCAACATCACGTCGTGATTTTTTAAAGTACGTTGGTTTTAGTACTGCAGCGGCTACGCTTGCAGCTTGCGAAGGTCCTGTGAACAAGTCAATACCTTATGTGCTTCAGCCAGAACAAATCATTCCTGGAGTTGCGGATTATTATGCAACTTCTGTTTTTGATGGATTTGATTTTGCTAATCTTTTGGTAAAAACTCGTGAAGGGCGTCCTATTAAAATAGATAATAATACTATTGCTGGAGCTAAGTTTAGTGCTAATGCAAGAGTTCATGCGTCTATTTTATCTTTATATGATAGTATGCGTTTGAAAGAACCAAAAATTGAAGGTAAAAATTCAACTTGGTCTACTGTTGATGCTAAAATTAAATCAAGTATAGCTGATGCTACTGCAAAAGGCGGTCAAGTGGTGCTTTTAACAAACACTTTGGCTAGCCCGTCAACTGAAAAATTGATTGCTGAGTTTATCGGTAAAAATCCAAACGCTAAACATGTTGTTTATGACGCTGTATCTGAATCTGAAGCATTAGATGCTTTTGAAACGGTATATGGGGAAAGAGCTTTGGTAGATTATGATTTTTCTAAAGCGTCACTTATAGTTTCTGTTGGAGCTGATTTCCTTGGAGATTGGCAAGGTGGAGGATTTGATTCAGGTTATGCTAAAGGAAGAATTCCTAAAGCAGGAAAGATGTCTCGTCATTTCCAATTAGAAGCAAATATGACTTTGTCTGGTGCTGCTGCTGATAAGCGTTTACCAATGTCTACGGCTAATCAAAAACAAGCATTAGTACACATATATAATATTGTAGCTGGTTCTTCTGTTGCTGTAAGTTTAGAAGATAAATTTAAAGCAGAAGTTACAAAAGCAGCTCAACAATTGAAAGCTGCTGGTTCAAAAGGAGTTTTGGTATCTGGTATTCAAGATAAAAATGCTCAATTGTTAGTTTTGGCTATCAACCAAGTGCTGGCAAGTGAAGCTTTCAGTACTTCTGGAGTTAGACAAATCAGAAAAGGATCTGATGCAAAAGTTACTCAGTTAATCAATGATATGAAAGCGGGAAGCGTTCATACTTTGATCATGAGTGGTGTTAATCCAGTGTATACTTTAGCAGATAGTGCTTCTTTTGTTGAAGGACTTAAAAAAGTAAAAACATCAGTGGCATTTTCTTTAAAAGAAGATGAAACTGCTTTAGTAAGTACTATTGCGGCTGCTGTTCCTCATTATTTAGAATCATGGAATGATGTAAGTATCACAAAAGGAACTTACGGAATTACTCAACCGGCTATTCGTCCTCTTTTTGTTACAAAACAATTTCAAGATGTCTTGTTATCTTTAAATGGATTGACAGGCACATTCTACGATTATATTAAGGCTAACGCATCAACAATAATAACTGGTTCTTCTTGGAATAAAGTGTTGCATGATGGTGTTTATGTTGGAGTTATCCCAGCGGTATCTGCGGGTTCTGCTGATTATAGTGCTGCTGCAAATGCTTTAGCAAAATCAAAAGCTTCTCAAGGATTAGAACTTGTTTTATATACTAAAACAGGTATGGGAGATGGACAGCAAGCGAATAACCCTTGGTTACAAGAGTTTCCAGATCCAATTACAAGAGTATCTTGGGATAATTATGTTACTGTTTCGAATGCAGATGCTAAGAAATACGAACTTTCTAATGAAATCGTTGCAAATGGTGGATTAAACGGAAGTTATGCTACTATTACTACTGCCGATGGAGCTAAATTAGAAAATGTTCCGGTAATAGTTCAGCCAGGTCAAGCTGTTGGAACTATTGGTCTAGCATTAGGTTACGGTCGTAAAGCGGCTTTGAAAGAAGAAATGATGGTGGGTTTAAATGCCTACTCTTTATATAAAGGTTTTGATAATGTACAGTCTGTAACATTGGCGAAAGCTGGAGGAGAACATGAGTTTGCTTGTGTTCAAGGTCAGAAAACATTAATGGGAAGAGGCGATATTATAAAAGAAACTTCTTTAGAGATTTTCAATACAAAAGATGCTAAAGAGTGGAATGAACAACCAATGGTTTCATTGGATCATAAACTGGTTGAGGCAACTAAAGTAGATTTATGGGATTCTTTTGACCGTTCAACAGGTCATCACTTTAATCTTTCTATTGACTTGAACGCTTGTACCGGTTGTGGTGCTTGTGTGATTGCTTGTCATGCTGAAAATAACGTTCCTGTTGTTGGAAAATCAGAAGTTAGAAGAAGTCGTGATATGCACTGGTTGCGTATTGACAGATATTATTCTTCTGAAAGTACTTTTGAAGGGGATAACGAAAGAAAAGAAAATATTGCAGGTTTATCAAGTTCATTGTCTACATTTAATGAAATGGAAAAAGCTGGGGATAACCCACAAGTATCTTTTCAACCTGTAATGTGTCAACATTGTAATCATGCACCTTGTGAAACGGTTTGTCCAGTTGCTGCAACTTCACACTCTCGTCAAGGTCAAAACCATATGGCTTATAACAGATGTGTTGGAACGCGTTATTGCGCTAACAACTGTCCGTATAAAGTGCGTCGTTTTAACTGGTTCTTGTACAACAAAAACAGTGAATTCGATTATCATATGAATGACGATTTAGGACGTATGGTATTGAATCCAGATGTTAATGTTCGTTCTCGTGGAGTTATGGAGAAATGTTCAATGTGTATTCAAATGACACAAGCGACAATTTTGAAAGCAAAAAGAGAAGGAAGAGCAATCGTTGATGGTGAATTCCAAACTGCATGTTCAAATGCTTGTTCTACTGGAGCAATGATTTTTGGAGATGTAAATGATAAAGAAGCGGAAGTGACTAAATTAGCTGCTGACGAAAGAATGTATCATTTATTGGAGCATGTTGGAACAAAACCAAATGTGATTTACCATGTTAAAGTTAGAAATACCTAGTACAAAAAATAATTAATTAAGAATCAATATAAAGGATTATGTCGTCTCACTACGAAGCAACCATTAGAAAACCCTTAGTTATAGGTGATAAAACTTATCACGATGTAACTGTAGATGTAGCTGCGCCTGTTGAAGGTAAAGCAAACAAACATTGGTGGATTGTATTTTCAATCGCATTAATAGCCTTCCTTTGGGGACTTGGCTGTATAATTTACACCGTATCTACAGGTATTGGAACATGGGGGTTAAATAAAACTGTAGGATGGGCTTGGGATATCACGAACTTTGTTTGGTGGGTTGGTATTGGTCACGCAGGAACACTTATTTCGGCGGTATTATTACTTTTCCGTCAACGTTGGAGAATGGCAATTAACCGTTCTGCAGAAGCAATGACAATTTTCTCTGTTATTCAAGCAGGTTTATTTCCAATCATTCACATGGGACGTCCATGGTTAGCGTATTGGGTTTTACCAATTCCGAATCAGTTTGGTTCTCTTTGGGTAAACTTTAACTCACCCTTACTTTGGGACGTATTTGCAATTTCTACGTATCTTTCTGTTTCATTAGTATTTTGGTGGACTGGTTTATTACCTGATTTTGCGATGTTACGTGATAGAGCTATTACTCCTTTTAATAAAAGAATATATTCTATATTAAGTTTTGGATGGAGCGGTAGAGCAAAAGACTGGCAACGTTTTGAAGAAGTATCTTTGGTACTTGCAGGTTTAGCTACTCCACTTGTACTTTCAGTGCATACTATTGTATCAATGGACTTTGCTACATCTGTTATTCCAGGGTGGCATACTACAATTTTCCCTCCGTACTTTGTTGCTGGAGCGGTTTTCTCAGGATTTGCAATGGTAAACACGTTGCTTATCATTATGAGAAAAGTTTCTAATCTAGAAGCTTATATCACGGTTCAACACATTGAGTTGATGAATATCGTTATCATGATTACGGGATCTATTGTTGGGGTTGCCTACATAACTGAATTATTTGTTGCATGGTATTCTGGTGTAGAGTACGAACAATATGCTTTCTTGAATAGAGCTACCGGACCTTACTGGTGGGCATATTGGTCAATGATGACTTGTAATGTTTTTTCTCCGCAATTCATGTGGTTCAAAAAATTAAGAACAAGTATCATGTTCTCGTTTATAATTTCGATAGTTGTAAATATTGGAATGTGGTTTGAGAGATTTGTAATTATCGTAACTTCGTTACACAGAGATTATTTACCTTCTTCTTGGACAATGTTTTCACCTACATTTGTTGATATTGGAATTTTCATTGGAACAATAGGTTTCTTCTTTGTATTGTTCTTATTGTATTCAAGAACATTCCCTGTAATTGCACAAGCAGAGGTAAAAACAATTTTGAAAGGAACTGGAGATAATTACAAAAGAGAAAGAGAAGCAAATAAAGATTCACATCATGAGTAATAAAGTAATATACGCCATTTATAATGACGATGATATATTGATGGATGCGGTTAAAAAAACCAGAGCAGCTCATCATCATATTGAAGAAGTTTTTACTCCATTCCCGGTACACGGTTTGGATAAAGCTATGGGAATTGCACCTACAAGATTAGCTATTTGTGCTTTTCTTTATGGTTGTGTCGGAATCTCGGTAGCAACAGCTATGATGAATTATATCATGATTCAGGATTGGCCACAAGATATTGGTGGAAAGCCAAGTTTTAGTTATATTGAAAACATGCCGGCTTTCGTGCCAATTATGTTTGAACTTACGGTGTTTTTTGCAGCTCACTTAATGGTTATTACTTTTTATATGAGAAGTAAATTATGGCCTTTCAAAGAAGCAGAGAATCCAGATGTAAGAACTACAGATGACCATTTTCTAATGGAAGTTGCTGTAAACGATAATGAAGAAGAATTAGTTTCTTTTTTCCAAAGCACGGGAGCTGTAGAAGTTAAAGTAATAGAAAAGCATTAATTATAGATATGAAAAGCGTATATAAAATAACACTTTTATTTGGCATAACTATTTTAGTTTCATCTTGCCATAATAATGCGGCACCAAACTATCAGTATTTTCCAAATATGTACGAATCAGTAGGTTATGAAACTTATTCTGAATCGAATGCATTTAAAAATGGTAAAGAAGGTCAACTTCCAGCTGAAGGAACTATTAACAGAGGATTTGAGCCTTTTGAATATGAAAATTCAACTGCTGGATATGAGTTAGCAAAAGCAAATCTTAGATCCCCTTTAGATTCTTTAAGCAGAGACTCTGAGAAAGGCGCAGCTCTTTTTGAAATTTATTGTGTCAGTTGTCATGGTGCTTCTGGAAACGGTAAAGGAAAGCTTGTAGAAAGAGAAAAATTTCTGGGTGTACCAAGTTATGCAGATAGAGTTATCACTGAAGGAAGTATTTTTCATGTTATAACTTATGGTTTAAATTCAATGGGTTCACATGCTAACCAGTTGAGTGCCCATGAACGTTGGTTGGTTACTGACTATGTTCTAAAACTAAAAAGCGAATTATAATTGTTGAACAAACTGATCGTAATAGATATGTATACATTTTCAAGTAAATTAAAAACTTTTTCTTTCATCTTAATGGCTGTAGGTCTTTTAGGAATTGGATATGGTTTTTTAACTGCACCTAAAGATATTCAGGAAGTTGAAAAACTTCTTGCGGCCGAAAGTCATGGTGGTCATGGTGAAGCTAAACATGAAGCGACAACTGCTGCTGAACCTTCGCATGAAGCTGCTGCTAACCATAGTGAAGCTGTCGAAGAGAAAAAAACAGAAGAATCTCATGAAGCTGTAGCTCCAACAGATGATACTGCTAAAGTTGCTGAAGTAGCACATGTTGAACCAGTTCACGCTGAGGCAGCTGTTAAAAAAGAAGGTCATGATGTTAGTGAAGAAGCTGAACATACTGAGCATTTGAATCATGTTTTACACCAACTACAAAACAAACCTTGGTCTGCTTTATACGTTGCTTGTATTTTCTTTATGCTTGTTTCTCTTGGAGTTTTAGTATTTTATGCAATTCAACAAGTAGCTCAGGCTGGATGGTCTCCAGTATTATTTAGAGTTATGCAAGGTATAACATCTTATTTACCGTTTGGTTCTGTTATCTTTTTTGTTATTCTAATATTATGTGGTTTGCATTTTAATCACATTTTTATATGGTTAGATCCTGAAGTTGTAGCAAGTGATAAATTGATTGCTAATAAATCTGGTTATTTAAATTTTCCTTTTTGGATTATTAGAGCTGCTATATTTTTGACTGGTTGGAGTTTATATCAATATTTTTCAAGAAAAAACTGTTTGGCGCAAGATGAATCAAATGATGACTCATTTTACAAGAAAAACTTCAACATATCAGCGATGTTTTTAGTTTTCTTCATCGTGTCAGAATCTATAATGTCTTGGGATTGGATTATGTCTATTGATCCTCACTGGTTCAGTACATTATTTGGTTGGTACGTATTTTCTAGCTTCTTTGTTAGTGGAGTTACTACTATCGCTTTAGTTACTTTATACCTAAAATCTAGAGGCTATTTAGAGCATGTAAATACAAGTCATATACACGATTTAGCAAAATTCATGTTCGGATTAAGTGTTTTCTGGACGTATTTATGGTTTTCACAATTCATGTTGATATGGTATGCAAATATCCCTGAAGAGGTAACGTATTTTATTACCAGAATTGAATTGTATAATCTTCCATTCTTTGGTGCAGTGGTAATGAATTTTGTATTCCCGTTATTAATATTAATTAATACAGATTTCAAGAGAATTACATGGGTACTAGTTATGGCAGGAATTGTAATACTAGCGGGTCATTATATTGATTTCTTTAATATGATCATGCCGGGAACTGTAGGAGACAGATGGTTTATTGGTGTATCAGAAATAGCATCCGTTCTTTTCTTCTTAGGATTATTTATTTATGTTGTTTTCACAGCGTTAACTAAAGCTCCTTTGTTAGCAAAAAGAAATCCTTTCATAGGAGAAAGTAAACATTTTCATTATTAATATTTAAAGAAAAAAACAGATGACAAGTTTGTTGGTAATTATAGTTTTAGTTTTATTAGCTGTTGCTTTATGGCAATTGACTAAAATATTCGACCTGACGCAAGTTGGATCTAATTCAGATAGCTCAGAAATAGCTACAGATAACGACAATAACGTTCAAGGTTATTTAATGTTTGGGTTTTTGGCTTTCATTTATATTTTTTCAATTTACGGATTGTTTAAATGGGGACCTCTTGTTCTTCATACACCTGCTTCTGCTCATGGTGGTGAAGTAGATAATTTAATGAATATTACATGGGTTCTTATCTTTATAGTTCAGGCTATAACTCAAGTTTTGTTGCATTATTTTGCTTTCAAATACAGAGGTAAAAAAGATCAAAAAGCACTTTATTTCGCAGATAATAATAAGTTAGAAGCTATTTGGAGTGTTATTCCGGCTGTAGTTTTAGCAGGATTGATTCTTTACGGCCTTTTCGCTTGGACAAATATTATGTTTGTTGATGAAGATGAGGATACAATAGTTATTGAATTGTATGCACAACAGTTCAACTGGAAGGCTAGATATTCAGGTAATGATAATGTATTGGGTAAAGCTAATGTTAGATTTATTGAAGGAGTAAACGCTGTAGGTGTTGATTTGGCGGATCCATATTCGCAAGATGATATTGTTGTAACAGAATTACATATTCCTAAAGGTAAAAAGATTCTTTTCAAAATGCGTTCTCAAGATGTTTTGCATTCAGCTTACATGCCTCACTTTAGAGCACAAATGAATTGTGTTCCTGGTATGGTTACACAATTCGCTTTTGAACCGATATATACTACAGCAGAATATAGAGAATTGCCATTTATGGTAGAAAAAGTAGCTAATATTAATGCTTTAAGATCTAAGAAAAGTATTGAATTAGTAGCTAAGGGCGAAACTGCTTTAGATCCTTACACGTTTGATTACTTATTGCTTTGTAATAAAATTTGTGGAGCATCTCATTATAACATGCAAATGAAAATTATTGTAGATACACCTGAAGACTATAAAGCATGGTTGAAAGATAAAGCTACAATAGTAAGTGAAGTAAAAGCTGCTATGGCTGAACCTGCTGGAGCATCTGGTACAGATTCTATAAAAGCAAAAGATACTGCAGTAGTTGCCGTAACGGCCATGAAATAATTAATAAGAAAAATTTAAAGTAAACATATATGTCAGCAGAAGGTCACGATCACGCAATAGATCACGAACACGAACATCACCATAAAGACACTTTTATTACTAAATATATTTTTAGTATTGATCATAAAATGATTGCCAAACAATACCTAATTACGGGTATTATTATGGGGATTATAGGAGTAGGAATGTCTATGCTATTTAGAATGCAATTAGCATGGCCAGAAGAATCATTTAAAATTTTCAATATTTTACTTGGTGATAAATTTGCTCCTAACGGAGTAATGACAAATGATATTTATTTGGCTTTGGTTACCATACATGGAACTATAATGGTATTCTTTGTACTAACGGCGGCTTTGAGTGGTACTTTTAGTAATTTATTGATACCACTTCAGATTGGTGCACGAGATATGGCATCTGGTTTTATGAATATGATATCATACTGGTTGTTCTTCTTGTCTAGTATAATCATGGTTAGTTCTCTTTTTGTTGAAGCTGGACCTGCATCTGCAGGATGGACTATTTATCCACCTTTGAGTGCATTGCCACAAGCTATTCCTGGTTCAGGTTTAGGGATGACGTTATGGTTAGTTTCTATGGCTATCTTTATTGCATCGTCTTTAATGGGTTCTTTGAATTACGTTGTAACAGTAATTAATTTAAGAACTAAAGGAATGACTATGACAAGATTACCTCTTACAATTTGGGCTTTCTTTGTAACGGCAATTATTGGTATTGTTTCTTTTCCGGTTCTTTTGTCTGCAGCATTATTGTTGATTTTTGATAGAAGTTTTGGAACTTCATTCTTCCTGTCTGATATTTATATTGCTGGAGAAGTCTTACATTATCAAGGTGGATCACCTGTATTGTTTGAACACTTATTTTGGTTCTTAGGACACCCTGAAGTTTATATCGTTTTATTACCTGCTTTGGGTATTACTTCAGAAGTTATTGCAACAAATTCACGTAAACCAATTTTTGGATACAGAGCAATGATTATGTCAATTTTGGCAATTGCTTTCTTATCAACAATTGTTTGGGGTCACCATATGTTTATCTCGGGCATGAATCCATTTTTAGGTTCTGTATTTACCTTTACAACATTATTGATTGCTATTCCTTCAGCTGTAAAAGCGTTTAATTACATCACAACACTTTGGAAAGGTAACTTACAGTTGAATCCGGCTATGCTGTTTTCAATTGGTTTAGTTTCTACATTTATAACAGGTGGTTTGACAGGAATTATTCTTGGAGACAGTACACTTGATATTAATGTCCATGATACGTATTTCGTAGTAGCTCACTTTCACTTAGTAATGGGTATTTCTGCTCTTTACGGAATGTTTGCTGGTATTTACCACTGGTTCCCAAGAATGTTCGGAAGAATGTTAAACAAGAACCTTGGATATGTACACTTTTGGGTAACTGCAATCTGTGCTTATGGAGTTTTCTTTCCAATGCACTTTATCGGATTAGCGGGTTTACCAAGGCGTTACTATACAAACACAAACTTCCCATTATTTGATGATTTACAAAACGTAAACGTTTTGATTACAACATTTGCATTAATTGGAGGAGCTTTTCAATTGGTTTTCTTATATAACTTTTTTAGTAG
Source organism: Flavobacterium yafengii (assembly GCF_030010375.1). Taxonomy (GTDB): domain Bacteria; phylum Bacteroidota; class Bacteroidia; order Flavobacteriales; family Flavobacteriaceae; genus Flavobacterium; species Flavobacterium yafengii. Next base: position 935,769 of record NZ_JASCRY010000001.1, read on the forward strand.
TATTTTCTACGGTAAAAAATCTGTAATGAATCCATGGAAATCGAATACATTAGAATGGACAGCACCAGTTGAACATATGCACGGTAACTGGCCAGGTGAAATTCCTCATGTATACCGTTGGCCTTATGACTACAGTAATCCAGCACACGACGTGGATTTTGTACCTCAAAACGTTCCAATGAAAGAAGGTGAAGAAGTTTTACATCACTAAAATATATAAAAAAGCCTCTGCGAAAGTAGAGGTTTTTTTTATGGCATTTTGGTATTACTAGTTTTGATGGTATTATTTTAGATAGTAACTTTTTTAATTTTTATTGCATTTAAAATTTAAAATTTATTATTCAAAATTGCTTTGCTATCTTTGTTAAATGAATGAAAATTTAGACCCAACATCTAACAGTTACAATTCGGAAGAACTTGATCTTGAAAAAAAATTAAGACCACTTTCTTTTGATGATTTTGCAGGACAAGACCAAATATTAGAAAACCTAAAAGTTTTTGTTCAAGCGGCAAATCAACGAAATGAAGCACTTGATCATACGCTTTTTCATGGCCCTCCCGGTTTAGGAAAAACAACATTAGCTAATATTCTTGCCAATGAATTACAAGTGGGAATCAAAATTACTTCTGGTCCGGTTTTAGACAAACCCGGAGATTTAGCAGGTTTATTGACTAATCTTGAAGAAAGGGACGTTTTGTTTATTGATGAAATTCATCGTTTAAGTCCAATAGTGGAAGAATATTTGTATTCTGCTATGGAGGATTTTAAAATTGATATCATGATTGAATCAGGACCAAATGCAAGAACAGTTCAAATCAATCTAAATCCATTCACATTAATTGGAGCCACCACGCGTTCCGGTTTATTGACCGCTCCTATGAGAGCTCGTTTTGGAATATCGTCCCGTTTACAATATTATACCACCGAGTTGCTGACCACAATTGTGGAAAGAAGTGCCACTATCTTTAAAATGCCAATATCAATGGAGGCAGCCATAGAGATTGCAGGTAGAAGTAGAGGAACACCTCGTATAGCTAACGCATTGTTGCGTCGTGTACGTGATTTTGCCCAAATAAAAGGAAATGGTACAATTGATATAGAAATTGCCCGTTACGCCTTAAAAGCGCTTAATGTTGACGCGCATGGTCTGGATGAAATGGACAATAAAATTCTAACTACAATTATCGATAAATTTAAGGGAGGACCAGTTGGTTTAACAACTTTGGCGACAGCCGTATCCGAAAGCAGCGAAACAATCGAGGAGGTTTACGAACCGTTTTTGATTCAGGAAGGATTTATCATGAGAACGCCACGAGGTAGGGAAGTTACCGATAAAGCGTATAAACATTTAGGAAAATTAAATACAAACATTCAAGGAGGCTTATTCTAATTTTTCAGGAGCTATTTCCTGCTATCCGCTATATTCCCGATTAACAAAAACTACGGCTAAAAAAGCCTTGTTTTTCTAAACCGGGAGATGCCGCTGCTATCAGGGCTAGGGAATCCTATTTATTAACTTCTATTTTTATAAACATCAACCACAAGGCTACATACACTCAATTTATCAAATCCGAAGCACAGCGTCTCGGTTTTTTATCTTGTGGAATATCCAAAGCAGGCTTCTTAGAACAAGAGGCGCCACGATTAGAAAACTGGTTAAAGAACAACCGAAATGGCCAAATGTCCTATATGGAAAACCATTTTGACAAGCGTTTAAATCCAACTTTACTAGTCGATGATGCTAAAAGTGTTGTCTCGCTCTTGTTAAATTATTATCCTGAAAAACTGCAAAATACGGATTCTTATAAAATTTCAAAATATGCGTACGGGCAGGATTATCATTTTGTAATCAAGGAAAAACTTAAAGAGTTTTTATTTTCTATTCAATCAACAATCGGAGAAGTTTCTGGTCGTGCCTTTGTAGATTCTGCACCTCTACTCGATAAAGCGTGGGCTGCCAAAAGTGGTTTGGGTTGGATAGGTAAAAACAGTAATTTATTGACACAAAAAGTAGGTTCTTTTTACTTTATCGCAGAACTCATTATCGATTTAGATTTAGACTACGACAATCCTACAACGGATCATTGCGGTACTTGTACGGCATGCATTGATGCTTGTCCTACAGAGGCAATAGTTGCGCCTTATGTGGTTGACGGCAGTAAATGCATTTCCTATTTTACCATTGAATTAAAAGAAAATATTCCTGAGGAAATGAAAGGCAAGTTTGATGATTGGGCTTTTGGATGTGATGTGTGTCAAGATGTTTGTCCTTGGAATAAGTTTTCAAAAGCACATAATGAACCTTTACTTAATCCAAATCCTGAATTACTTTCCATGTCAAAAAAGGACTGGATTGAAATAACCGAAGAAACATTTAAAGCTGTATTTAAAAATTCGCCACTTAAAAGAGCGAAGTTTCAAGGAATAAAAAGGAATATTGATTTTCTAAAATAAGGGTATCTTATAATTTATTTAAATTTTATAGAAGATTCTCTAATGATAACGTTAGTTTCTAATTCAATAGTTCTTGGAGTAAAAGGAATTCCTTCCTTATGACAATTCATTTCTTCCAATAATAAATTGAAAGATTCAATCCCCATTTCATGACTTGGTTGATTTACTGTACTTAATTTTGGAGTCAGCACTTGTGACATAAACCAATTACTAAACCCAATTACGGCTACTTGTTCTGGTACTTTTATTTTGTTTTCATTGAAATAGGCTAATGCGCCCACCGCAACCAAATCTGTAATTGCAAAAATACCATCTATGTCAGGATGCTCATTAATAATTTGTTCCGCAAAATCTCTACCTTCTTCAAAAGTTACGGTTTCACAAGTATAGACTAATTTATTGTCAAAAGGAATATTGTTTTTTTCTAACGCTTTTTTGTAGCCAATATATCGGTCTATGGCGTTTTGAGGATTCAATGGACCGCGAATATGCGCTATCTTCTTACAACCATTATCAATTAAGTGTTGGACAGCATTAAAGGCTGCTTTCTGGTCATCAATTACTACTTTTGAGCATTTAGAAAGCTTGGCAATCTTGTCAAACATCACAAAAGGAATATTTCTATTCATTATTTCTTTAATGTGATCGTCGTTGTTGGATTCATTGGATAGCGACATGATAATGCCGTCTACTCTCTTGTTTATAAGCAATTCTACTTGTTTTTTTTCTAAAGCTAAAGTTTCATTGGATTGTAAAATAATGACAAGATAGCCATTTTTTTCGGCTTCATTAATAATGGCATTTACCACATTCGAAAAAAAGTGATGTACTACTTCAGGTATGATTAAACCAATGGTTTTTGATTCTTTTGTTCTTAAATTTACGGCAAAACTATTAGGAGTATAATGTAGTTTTTGAGCGAGTTCAATTACCGCTCTCTTAGTTTTTTCACTAACATCCGGATAGTTTTTCAGTGCTTTTGAAACAGTAGTTATTGAAATTCCCAGTTTTGTTGCAATTTCTTTAAGAGTAATATCTTTCATGAATCGAATTTCTACGTATTTAATTTTAGGAAAATATTTTTTAGAAATGACTTTATTTCAAGTCTTCATGTGTTTAGTTTTTATTATAAAAAACGGCTGTAACCTAAAATATTCTTTACCAAGATATTAATTTTTATCTTATTTATGAGCTTTTTATCAAAATAAACAAATTAATATTGATTCGTTAAATTAAATAAGCAAGGGTAAGTTGTTGATTAATCAATTGAATTTTTTTATGTTGATTCTCTTTCAATTATGCTGGTTTCTAGTTCAATGGATTGAAAAATTACGGGTAAATTCTTCTTTTTTAGATTGATTTCATCAAATAGAATCGACGCTGATCTTCTCCCAATTTCAAAACCAGGTTGGTCAATTGTTGAGAGTTTTGGTGATATAACGCTTGACATAAACCAATTGCTGAAACCTAAAACCGCTATTTGTTTTGGAATGGAAATTCCTGTTTCATTGAAGTATTTAATGATTCCAATGGCAACTAAATCTGTAACGGCAAAAATAGCATCAATTTCTGGATGTTCATCAATTACTTTTTTAGCATTTTCATAACCATCTTCAAAATCTGTGTTGTTATCACATACAAAAACAAGTGACGAATCATAAGGAATCCCATTGTCTTCGAGTGCTTTTTTGTACCCTAAAAACCGATCAATAGCATTTTGGGGTAAATATGAACCTCTAAAATGAGCTATTTTTTTGTATCCTCTTTTTATAAGATAACTAACAGCATCGTAAGCTGCTTTTTTATCATTGATAGTTACTTTGGAACAGCTAACAAGCTTTGCAATTTTATCAAAAAGTACCAGCGGGGTATTGTGAGCAATGATCGATTTTAAATGTTCAAAATCTCCCGTTTCATTAGACAAGGACATTAAAATACCATCTACTCTTTTATTTAATAACAGATCAATTTGTTTTTTTTCAAACTCTAATTTTTCATTGGATTGTAGAATAATAACCAAGTAATCCCTCTTCTCAGCCTCTTCAAGAATTCCTCTAATCACATTTGAGAAAAAATCATGAACAAGCGTAGGGATTATCAATCCGATAGTTTTAGATTCTTTTGTTCTAAGGTTTACTGCAAAACTATTTGGAGTATAATGTAGTTTTTGAGCAAGTTCAATTACTGCTTTTTTTGTTTTTTCACTGACGTCTGAGTATCCTTTTAATGACTTTGAAACGGTAGTTATAGAAATCCCCAATTGAGCGGCAATTTCTTTGAGAGTGGGGTTGTTCATAGTTCATGCTCTATTTGTAAAAGCCAAAAAAACAGTTTGTTAATTATCTCCTTTTTTAAAGTATTTAATTTTTATTTAAGTTCAATTAATGCCGCTTCGTAAGGACGTAAAACATTCTTTTTTAAATTTTTGGTACCCGTATAATTGTCTAAAATGATTTTAGATTTAGTGGTGGAAATCCCAATGTTGAACGAAGATTCTTTGTCTGAAAAATTTAATAAAACCAGTACTTTCTTCCCTTCTAATTCTCGAGTATATGCAAATACATTCGGGTTTTCTCTGTCCAATAGCGTATATTTTCCATAGACAAGAACAGGTTTCTTCTTGCGTAATTGTACTAATGTTCTAAAATAGTTTAAGGTCGAATTTGGGTCTTTTTCCTGTGCTTCAGCATTTATTAGATTGTAATTTGGATTTACTTTCAACCAAGGCTTTCCTGTTGTAAATCCTGCATTTTTAGTTGCGTCCCATTGAAAAGGTGTCCTTCCGTTTTCTCTTGAAGTTTGTTTTTGTCCTTCCAAAAACGCTTTCAAATCGCCTCCTTTATTTTTTAATCCAATGTATTTATTGCGCGTATCCACATCGTGATAATTCGCTATGGAATCGAATCGGATATTGGTCATTCCTAATTCGTCACCATAATAGTAATAAGGCGTTCCTCGCATGGTCATTATAAATGTAGAGAGCATTTTTGAAGAGATTTCTCTGAATTCAGGAGTGTCATTGCCAAATTTACTTACCATTCTGGGTTGGTCGTGATTGGCTAGGAAAATCGAAAGCCAACCTTTATCTTTAAAGGTTTCGTCATACCTTGAAAAAATATCTTTGTATTTAACAAGACCAAAATCATTGATATGCTTACCAATGTCAACGCTTTCAAAATGATAGGCCATGTTTAATTCTTTTCGGTCAGGATCTACAAACAGCATTGCGTCTTCGGGAGTACTTCCAGCACCTTCGGCAACGGTCATAATATCATATTTACTAAAAACTTCGCGGTTCATTTCCTGTAAATAATCATGTAGATGCGGGCCAACTCCGTAGTATTTTATGATGTTTTTCTCATATCCTTTTGGTAATTCTGGCCATGTAGTATCTTTTGAAGCAAACTGAAAAGCATCCATTCTAAAACCATCAATCCCTTTGTCTAACCAAAAACGCATCATTTCATATATTTCTTGTCTTAGCTTTGGATTTTCCCAATTTAAATCGGGCTGCTTTTGGGAAAAATAATGCAAATAATAGGCGTCAGTTTGTGCGTCATATTTCCAGGCATCGCTATTCACATCAAAAAAACTCCATCGGTAAGGTGGTTTTCCTTTTTCGGCTGGCCACCAATGGTAGTAATCGCGGTATTTATTGTCTCTTGAACTTCTTGATTGTTTGAACCATTCGTGCTCATCGCTGCTATGATTTACCACTAAATCCATGATGAGTTTGATCCCGCGTTCATGCATCCCTTTTAGCAAAAGATCAAAGTCTTCCATAGTCCCAAAATCTGTCATGATTTGTCTATAGTCACTGATGTCATACCCATTATCATCATTTGGAGAAGTATATATCGGATTAAGCCAAACCGCATCGATTCCTAGGCTTTTTATATAATCTAATTTTGAAATGATTCCTTTTAAATCCCCAACTCCATCGTCGTCACTGTCTTTGAAGCTTCTAGGATATACTTGGTACACAACAGCTTCTTTCCACCATTTGGTATCATTTTTTTGACTTGTTTTTACAAACTTGTTTTGAGCTGATGTGCTCTCAGCAGAAAATAGTGTAAGAGCAGAAAACAAGCATAATGAGAGAATAGGTTTCATAGCTGTTTGTGTTAATAGTTTTTTTACTGTATTTGTTTGTAAGTGTTTTGATGCCAGCACTGTGTGATTTGTTGATTTTATATTGGACTCATAAAAGCATTGATTTCTTTACTGGAAATTTTTGGATTTGCGCCTTCGTTTTTTGCTACAATCGCGCCTAAAGCACAAGCAAAATCAATCGCTTCTTGGGGATTCACATTATTTAATAGTTTAGAAATTAATCCAGCTAAAAAGGAATCTCCTGAGCCTACAGTATCAACAACATCAATTTTATAGCCACTATTGTAGTACATTTTTCCATTATAATACAAAACTGCGCCATGACTTCCTTTGGTTACACAGATGTGTTTTGTGTTTGTCTGTTCTGCAATAAAAAGTATGTTTTGTTCCAATGAATGATAGGGGGAATTCATAAAAGCACTTATTTCATACAATTCATCATCATTGAATTTTATAAAATCAGACTGCATCATTAAATTAATCAGGATTTCCTTGGTGTAAAAAGGAGCACGCAAATTAACATCGAAAACAGCGTATTTTGCATAGTTTATTATTTCTAAAAGTGAACTTTGTGAGACAGAATCTCTACATACAAGACTCCCAAAAACAAGTGCGTCCGCTTTTTTGACCATGATTTCGTCTTCCGGAATACAAACAATTTTATCCCAAGCAACCGGGTAATTTATGGTGTATGAAGCAGAACCCTTTTCATTTAATTTTACAATTACTTCGCCTGTGTGAAAAATTTCATCAACTTGAATAGAAGAAGTATCTACGCCATTCATTCGAACATAATCTATTAATTCACGACCTATAGCATCGTTGCCAATTCGACTGATTATATGAGTATTCGCTCCCAGTGATGCTAGTCTTAGTGCTACATTCAATGGTGCACCACCAATTTTTCTATGTGTTGGGAAAACATCAAATAAGACTTCTCCAAAACAAACGATGCTGAGTTTTTCTTTAAAATTATTCATTATTAACCATTTTATGTTCTAATTCTTCTAGTGATAAACCTTTGGTTTCTGGCATCATAAACAATACAAAAACCAATTGTAAAACCATCATAAAAGCAAAAAAAGCAAAGATTGGCCAAGGATTTATTTTGAATAAGTCAATGACCACCGGCCCGGCCAGAGTAATTAATGCGGCAAAAATCCAGTGAATTCCTGTTCCGAAAGATTGTCCGTTAGCTCTAACGTTATTTGGGAATATTTCTGAAATAAATACCCAAATCACTGCACCCTGTCCAATAGCATGTGAAGCTATAAATAGCATGATTGATGTCATCAAAATGATCGCACCCAGATTATTATAAAAAGCAAGCGCAACCATACTTAAACTTATAATGTAGCCCAAAGAACCTATGATCATAAGTTGTTTTCTTCCTAAAACATCTATTAATCGCATGCCGGCAATGGTGAAAATCAAATTTGTTACTCCAATTAAGATAGAGTTCATTAAGGATTCTTTTGAACCCAATCCTGCCATTTCCAATATTTCCGGGGCATAATACAGAATAAAATTAATTCCCGATAGTTGGTTGAAAAAAGCCAGTAAAAAAGCTAAAATTATTGGGAGTTTGTATTTTCTTGAAAAAATAGATTCTTTTACGGAAGTGTCCACTAAATCTTTTTTAATTTCTTGAAAACTTTCTAAAGCTTCTTCTTTACTGTAAATCATTTCAAGTACTTTCATCCCTGCTGCGTCATCTCTTTTTTTCAAGATTAACCAACGTGGACTATCCGGGATTTGTAATACGATTAGACTGTAAATAAATGCAGGAAGCGCTACAATACCAATCATCCAGCGCCAGTCATTTTCTCCTCCAACACCTTCAAATAAATAATTGGAAAAGAAGGCAATCAAGATACCAAATACAATATTAAACTGAAAAAGTGTTCCTAATTTCCCTCTGTTTTGAGGACTGGAAATTTCTGAAATATAAATAGGTGCTGCCACAGATGAAGCTCCAACACCGATACCGCCAATGAAGCGAAAAAATGAAAACGTATAAGGGTCTTGTGCAAATGCTGAACCTAAAGCCGATACTAAAAACAAGATTCCAATCCAGAATAATGTTTTCTTTCTGCCCCATTTATCACATGGAATTCCTCCTAATAAAGAACCCAATACGGTTCCCCATAAAGCCATTGACATGATAAAAATCCCGTGAAATAATGGAGTGGTGTGCCATAATTCTTTGATGGGTAAATTGGCGCCGGATATTACAACGGTGTCAAAGCCAAATAAAAATCCCGCAACAGCAACAGTAAGGGACCAGTTTCGAACGTTATTCATTTTTTATAATTTATGGTTAATAGTTTTGGTTTTATAAATGATATGTATTGTTACCAGATTCCTTTAATTCTATGGACTGTAAGGTTTTTTATTTCTTGTTTTTCATCAGATTGTATGCTCAGTTTTGTATAGGGTTTGTTAGGAAAAATTTGTTCCGTAAAACCGTAAACGCCGCCGTTCAAGAAAATTTCTATAGAAGACCAATCTAAAATAATTTGGTAATCAATAGTTTTCGAAATGATACTTGGCGTTGCAGTTGTATGGATTTCTTTTCCAAAGTTTTCTTCGAAATTTACTATCCCGGAATGGCGTCTGTCTATCGAAAAGGTTTTTTGTGCAGCATCATAATTCAAAACCAAAGAATCATTTACTTCATTAGAAAAAATCAGTTTTAAATTTTTTGAAGCTGCTTTAAATTTTATTTCAGATTGGTTGAAATTATCATAAGTAAAATTGATTTTTTGCTGCGGTTTAATACTCAATAAATCCTTTGAGAATTCTGAAACCAATTGTTTTTTGAATGATTCAATAGGACTATTTTTTAGCACATAACTACTATTTATTTTTACAAGAGAAAGTTCTCGAGGCAGTGTCATGGCACTTCTCCAGTTTTTTGTGGGCGTGTTTCTGGCATATAGCCAATTACTCATCCAGCCTAAAAATATTCTCTTGTAGTCTGGAGTATTGTTATAAGTAACTCCTGCATAATTATCGGTGCCGTTGTCAATCCATTTAATGTCTTTTTGGGTAGTTTTAAAACTTTTTCCATCAAAATCACCTACGAAGTATTGTGTTCCGGAACCGCCATTAGGTGCGCCAGGATTGATGCTGATGAGTAAAACCCATTTTTCTTCTTTGGAACCGGCAACTTTTAATTTAAAAATATCGGGACATTCCCAAACACCGCCATGAGCACCTACTTTTTTGCCAAATTCACTTTCGAATTTCCAATTAATTAAATTTTCAGAGGTGTAAAATTGAGCATGATCTCCGGCTACTAATACCATATTCCAAAGATTAGTTTCGGTATTCCAAAAAACCTTAGGGTCTCTAAAATCTTTTAAAACAGAATTTTTAACAATAGGATTTTTTTCATATTTCAACCAAGTCTCCCCTTCATCTAGGCTGTAAGCCAATCCTTGCGTTTGATAATCTGTTCTTCCCGCTTTTTCGCCTGCCATGTCGTGATACGTGAAAATCGCAATCATCGGCGGGTTTTCTGTAGTTCCTAAACCGGAAGTATTATTTAGATCTACAACCGCACTTCCTGAAAATATCATTCCTAATTTATCAGGAAATAAAGCAATTTTTTTGTGTGCCCAATGAATTAAATCAGTGCTTGTAGCGTGCCCCCAATGCATCGGGCCCCAGACAATGTCATCTGGATAATATTGGTAAAACAAATGATAAATCCCTTTATAGAAAACCATACCGTTAGGGTCATTCATCCATTTTTTTTCTGGAGAAAAATGAAATTGTGGTCTAAACGGTTCTTTGTATTTCTCTGAAGAATCAATTTTTATTTTTTCAGATGAGTTAATGGCAATGATGGTATTGCTTTCTTCTTTTTTACAAGAAAACAAGAATAATGTGCAGCCAAATAGGAAGGAAATCATTACTAAGTTATTTGCGAACTTCATTAAAAAAGGAATTTATTATTATATTATCTTCATAAAAATAGAATTCTATTTTTTAATTATTCAAAATTGTATAATTAATAACGTTTTCGATATGTCGAAAACGTTTTCGATTTGTATTCCATGTACTATATGGAACTATTCAATTTTTTAAGAAATAAATTATATAAGTTTGAAAATATTATTAAAAAATACAACTATGATTTCAACATTTAAGAGTCTAGTCTTCCTGCTTTTAGTAAGTCCAATTGTTTTTGGACAAACTAAATCAGACGAATGGCATTTACAGGCAAATTCCAGAGAAAATTATTTTGGTGTAGCTATGGCAAATGGTCAAATAGGAATTGTTACAGATGATACGCCTTTGAAAACAAAAGAAATTATTCTGAACGGAGTTTACGATGGCAGTCCCGAAAATGGAATTAGCAGAATTGTTCGAGGAATTGAGTTTTTGAATCTGCATTTGAATATAAACAATCAAGAAATTAAATCAGACAATATCGATAACTGGAGCCAAGTGGTTTCTATGAAAGAAGGGACAAGTACCACTTCATTTTCATTTAAAGATTTAGCGAATATCAATTATACAATTTTGGCTAATAGAGCGGTTCCTTTTTCAGCAATGGCAATTGTCGAGATTACTCCTATTAAGGATATAGAAATTATGGCGAATAATTATATGGTAGTTCCTGATGAATTGAAAGAGGTGAAAAGTCAGTTTCGGGTTTTAAAAGACAATCAGTATTTAATGCCGGTTTTTGGAACAGTTGCTAAAACGCTAACTGGAAAATATACGGTTGCGGCTTCAACAACATTTCTTTTTGACGGACAAGGAGAAACTTTGAAGCAAACCGGAAATGAAGTTGGTTTTACTAAAAAATTAGTAAAAGGTAAAAAATACCGTTTTGCAGTAGCAGGAGGAATTTGTACTTCAAAAGATGTTACGGATCCTTTGAACGAATCCGAAAGACAGCCCATATATGCTTTACAGGAAGGAATTGATAAATTATTGAATCGTCATAAACAAGCTTGGGCAGAATTGTGGAATACGGGTGATATTCAAATTGAAGGTGATTTAGATGCGCAACAACGGGTACGTTTTGCTTTGTACAATTTGTATTCGTATATCCGTCCGGAAACCAGACAAAGTATTGCGCCAATGGGATTGTCATCTCAAGGATATAACGGACATATTTTTTGGGACACCGAACTTTGGATGTATCCAACTCTTTTGGCTTTACAACCTGATATGGCAAAATCGTGTTTAGATTACCGTTCAGATCGTTTGCAAAAAGCAAAACAAAAAGCTTTTATTTATGGTTACAAAGGGGCGATGTATCCTTGGGAATCTGATGATACAGGAGAAGAAGCTACGCCGACTTGGGCTTTGACCGGGATTTTTGAACAACACATCACAGCGGATGTTTCGATTGCTTTTTGGAATTATTACAGCTATACACAAGATAAATCTTGGTTGAGAAAAGAATGGGCAGTTCTGAAAGAAACAGCAGATTTTTGGGTAAGTCGTGTAGTTAAAAATCAGGATGGAAGTTTTTCTATTCTGAATGTAGTAGGTGCCGATGAATATGCGCAACATGTAGATGATAATGCCTTTACAAATGCATCAGCTATTGAATCTTTAAAAAACACGATTAAAGCGGCAACAATTTTGAACGAACTGGTTAATCCAAAATGGATTGAAGTTTCTGAGAAATTAGTTATTCACAGAGAGAATGGAATTACTCAAAATTATAAAGGGTATCAGGGCCAAATGATAAAACAAGCTGATGTAAATTTGTTAGCCTATCCTTTACACATAATCACTGACAAAGTTCAAATTGAAAAAGATTTAGAATACTACGCTGAAAAAATTGATAAAAAAGATGGTCCTGCAATGGCTTCTGGAGTTTTATCTGTTTTGTATTCACGATTAGGCGATAGAGAAAAGGCCTATAGTTATTTTGTGAAGTCCTATTTGCCAAATAGCCGCCCTCCTTTTGGTGTGTTTTCGGAATCAGCCAATAGTAATAACCCTTATTTTGCTACAGGAGCTGGAGCGATGCTTCAGGCTGTTATTTATGGTTTTGGAGGAGTGGAACAGACTGATATGGGATTGAAATACAACAAAGGACTGTTGCCAAAACAATGGAAATCATTAAAGATTATTGGAATTGGAGTTGACAATAAGACAATTGTTATAAAATAATACGTTAAATAATTTTTTTTGCCACGAATGCATAATTCAATCTGTTTATAAATGGATTTAATTGTTGTATTTGTGGTTTTTTTTTGGATTATTATCAAAGAAGGTTCTGAAATACTGGATGAGTTTATTAAATAAATTTAATTCAAAATGTATTGAGGTCTTTTTGTCCAAAATATAGTGTTAGTGTATCTAAATTTTTACGTTAATGTGTTTTTGTTACATTACTATTTTTTTAGCGTTATGAAATGGGAAATAAAGCAGATGTGGTTTTTTTAGCCAAATGTTTTGAGGTATATTTATTTAGTCAAATCCAGATTGTTGATTTAGAGCAAAAAATGATATTACTTTGAATAATTCGCAATGTTCTTTCTTATTAGGCTCTTTTTTTGATTAAAATGCAATGATTTTTCGAGGTAAAAGTGAAAATAATATAAGAATTGTTTTTTTAGTGCCTTTTTTTTGTGTTTATTATAATTTTACTATTAATTTTTTAAAGTATTAATTTTAAAATCGAAAACGTTTTCGGCATAACGAAAACGTTATAGTTTAATAAAATCTTAATATTATCATAAAATTATAATTATGTTTGAACCTAATATTTAAAACAAACCATTAAAACAAATTATTAACCAACTTATTTATTACGTATGAAAAATAGTCTAATTAAAGGCTTGATGGTGTTTCTAACGATGCTATGTACAAGTTTGACATATTCACAAGATGTGTCTGGAACTGTATCTGATGCTAGCGGTCCGCTTCCAGGGGCTTCTATCTTAGTTAAAGGAACAACAAATGGAGCTCAAACTGATTTCGATGGAAAATTTACTATCAAAAATGTTGGCTCAAACGCAGTTTTAGTTTTTAGTTACATTGGTCTTAAAACTCAAGAGCTAAATGTAGCAGGAAAAAGCACAGTTAATGTAGTGTTAAAAGAAGATTCAGCTGAATTAAAAGAAGTTGTAGTTATAGGCTACGGTTCAGTTAGAAAGAAAGATGCAACCGGTGCAGTTGATCAAATTGGAGCAAAAGATTTTGACAATGTATCTTCTCCTTCGCCAGCTCAATTATTGAGAGGTAAAGTTGCGGGTGTTCAAGTTACACAATCTAGTGGAGAGCCAGGTGCTGGTGTTGCTATTAGAGTTCGTGGTAACTCATCTATTCGTTCTGGAAACGGACCATTAATCGTTGTCGATGGTGTGCCTTTGGACGGAGGAAATGTTTCTGGTGGAGGAGCTGATTTATTAGGAACTTCATCTGCAAGAAATCCATTAAACTTTATCAATCAAAATGATATCGAAAGTATGTCTGTGTTGAAAGATGCTTCGTCTACTGCTATTTACGGTTCTCGTGGAGCTAATGGAGTTATTGTTATTACAACTAAAAAAGGTAAATCTAAAGAGCCGCAGTTAGCGTACAGTACGTCATTTCAATTTAGTAAATTATCAGGTAAACTGGATGTAATGTCTGGGGATCAATTTGCAGCAGCTGGTGGAGATGATAAAGGGTCTAGATCATACAATTGGAAAGATGCAGTTTTAAGAAGTGGATTCTCTATGAATCATGATCTATCTTTTAGCAAGACTACAGAAAATTCAAATACAAGAATATCTTTTGGAGCATCTAATACAGATGGAATTGTTAAAAACACTGGTTTAGACAAATACAACGCATCATTTTATAACTCGAATGACTTTTTTGGAGGAGCTGTAAAAGTAGAGTCAAGAATTATTTATGCTTCTTTGAAAGATCAAGCGACTCTTTTGTCAAATAATGCAGGTTTTATTGGTAACGTAATTGGTACTGCTTTGTATTGGAATCCTACTTTGCCAATTTACAATGCTAATGGCTCATACAATGTAGTTGGAGATGATTATTTAAATCCAGTACAATTATTAAATTCATATACGGATTATACGAATACTAATAAATTATTGGGAAGTATCAATACTACTTGGAAAATCAATAGTAAATTGAAATACCAATTCTTATTTGGTATCGAAAGTTCTACTTCTAGCAGAAAAAGTCAGTTGTTGCCAACTATGGAAATTTCAGGAGCAGCATTTCAAGCAACCGTTCCAGGTTCAACCGAAGTTAAATTCGGTACAGCTTTTATCAACAATCAAAATAAATTTAATAAAACGTTTGAACATACGTTGAATTATAATAATGATTTTGGTGACAACTTCAATTTAGATGCATTAGTTGGGTATTCTTATTATGACTATACTGCCGATGGAAATTTTGCAAGTGGTAAGGGTTACGATGTTAACCAAACTAATTTGATTGATAACATTGAAGGAGGTCTTCAAAATGAGTATAGAGTGTCTTCATATAGAAATAGAGTGGAATTACAGTCTTATTTTGGTAGAATAAATGCTACTTTGTATAAAAAATTGATTCTTACAGCTACATTGAGATCTGATGGATCAACAAAATTAGGTATTAACAACAAATACGATTATTTCCCATCTGTAGGTTTAGCTTATAAAGTGGTTGAAGGTAAAGAAGGATTGCTAAATGATTTTAAAATTAGAGGTAATTACGGTATCACAGGAAACCAGGAATTTGCACCAAACTCTGCAATTGCTAGAGCTTCTTATGGTAACAATGGTAATTTAAATGTTGATACAAACTCTAACGCTGATTTGAAATGGGAAACTACAAAATCATATGGTGTAGGAGCAGATTTTGAATTGATCAATAATAGATTAACAGGTTCATTAGATTATTTCCAAAGAGATACTAAGGATTTAATTTTCCCTGTACCCGCAGCTGCAACTCAGCCTGGACCACCATCTCCACGTTTTAAAAATTTACCAGGAAACTTAATCAATAAAGGTGTTGAGGTATCTTTGAACTATAAAGTAATTGACACTGAGGATTTAACTTGGGATGTTTCTGGGAATGCTTCTTTCTTAAGCAATGAAGTGAAGAACTTTGCCGGTTTTATTGCCACAGGAGGTTTAAATGGTCAAGGACTATCTGATGCTTATGCACAAGTAATTACAAACAATCAACCTGCGTATACTTATTTTTTATATGAATGGAGAGGATATGACGCTTCAGGAAATTCTATTTATGCTGATGCAGCAGGAAATGATACTGGTTTAGGAACTGCAGCTAAAAAATTATTAGACAAACAACCTTTGCCGAAAATCAATGTTGGTTTTACTACTAATGTAGCTTACAAAGGATTTGATGCAAGTGCTTCTTTCTATGGTGCATTTGGTCACTACATATATAATAATACAACAAATGCTTATTTCTTTAAAGGAGCTTTCCTAGGGGGTAGAAATACAACTTTAGAAGCTGCAAATTCTCCTCAAGCACAAGGAGATCCGAACTCTCCATCTACTAAGTATTTAGAAAAAGGAGATTTCTTGAGAATGGGTAATCTAACGTTTGGTTATACTGTAAATTCTTTAGAAAGATTTAGAATTAAATCAGCTCGTTTCTTTGTAAATGCATCTAATTTATTCATTATTACTAGTTATTCAGGATCTGACCCAGAGGTAGATACTGATAAATCATTAAACGGAGTGCCTTCGGCAGGGATGGAGTATTTATCTTATCCTAGAGATAAAAGTGTATCAGTTGGACTTAACGTAACATTTTAATTAAAAAAACAATGAAAAGAATAAATATTATAAAAAGCATCTTGTTTACTAGTACTATTATTCTAGGAGTAAGTTGTACTAATCTAGATGAGGAAGTATTAGATGGTGTAGTCATTAGCAGTACAGGAGGTTCAACAGTTAATTCTGCCTCATTATTGGTTAGTGCTTATGAAGGATTAAGAGGTTTTCAAGATCAAGACAAAATGTTTGCCTTAGATGAAATGTCTACAGATGCATTAGTTGGGCCTACAAGAGGTGGTGACTGGGATGATAATGCTAAATGGAGACAATTACATACTCATACTTGGGCACCAGATAATATTGAGATTAGAAATGCTTGGAACTCATTATTGTCACAAGTATACAATTGTAACTTGGTTATAGAAAATGGTACTGCTACGCAAATATCTCAAGCTCGTTTCTTGAGAGCGTTTTACTATTATAATGTAATTGATTTATATGGTCAGGCACCTTACAGAGAAGCTGGTAGCTCTCTGGAAGCAGATCCTAAAGTTTGGACAAGACAAGAAGCTACAGCTTTTGTTATTAGCGAACTTGAAGCAATTATTGGAAGCTTACCAGCTCGTGTTGCTGGCGATGCTAGTATTGTTAATGTTGATGCAGCTCACTTTTTATTGGCTAAATTATACTTGAACAAAGGGGTTTTTAATGCTGCTGATGCTGCAGGACCTTATACTTTTGATCCTGCTGATATGACTAAAGTTGTAACTCATGTAGATGCAATTAATAGCTCTTTAGCAACTGATTATTGGGATAATTTCAAACCAACAAATAATACTTCTCCGGAAATTCTTTTCTCTTCTAAAAACATTAGAGGTGGTCAAGGTGGAGGTATTCAATCAAGATGGAGAATGGGTATGCATTACCAACAGACGCCAGATGGTTGGAATGGTTTTGCAACTGTAGCTGAATACTACAACAAGTTTAATCCTAATGATAGACGTATTAAAAATTCAGATCAATATATTATTGACGCTTTTGGTAATAATGTTGGATTTCAAGTAGGCCAAATGAAAAATGGTAAAAACCGTGATGAATTTGGTAGAGATAAAGATGCGAGTGGAGCATTATATACTAACATACCAGCTGGTACTGTAAATCTAAAAGATAGAAAAGGTAATCCTTTAGTGTTTACTGCAGCCTTGACATTGATTACTGGAGGAGCTACACTAGAAACAGCAGGGATTAGAAGTCAAAAATATATTCCGGATGTGGATAATTTAGGCACACCTGAAAATGATTATGCATTGATGCGTTATTCAGATGCTTTATTGATGAAAGCAGAAGCAATTCTAAGAGGTGGTACTGGAGTTAATGACTTAACAAAATTTGCCCAATTAGTATCTAGAACTAATGTAGTAGGTACAGTTCCAACTACTTTAGATGCTATTTATACAGAAAGAGGTAAAGAATTATGGTATGAAGGATGGAGAAGAAATGATATGATTCGTTTTGGAAAATTCTTGGAAGCTAGAGAGTTGAAACCTTATGTGTCTGATAATAGATATGTGTTATTCCCAATTCCAGCGGATGCTTTATTCAATGCAAATTTGAAACAAAATCCAGGTTACTAAAAAAATGTTTACAATTAATTATTTTTTGAGTTAGTTATAAAGAGGGTATTTATTACCCTCTTTATTTTATATCTATTTTATTCTTTTTTATTATCAATATTATATAAATTAGGCAATTCTAATCAATTGAGATTACCTAACTAAATTCTACAATATAATATGTCAAATCGTTTTGTCTTATTACCACTTATTATTCTCTTTTTTTCCAATTGTTCCAAAGAAAATTCAGAAAATAAAGACGCCTTATTCTCCAAATTAGATGCTTCAGAAACAGGAATTAATTTTCTTAATGAAGTAAAAAATGGAGCAGACATGAACATATTCAAATACAGAAATTTTTATAATGGTGGCGGTGTTGCTATTGGTGACATTAACAACGATGGTCTTTCGGATGTATATTTTACTTCAAATCTCGGAACCAACAAACTCTACTTAAATAAAGGGAACTTTAAATTTGAGGATATTTCTAAAAAAGCCGGTGTTGAAGGAACCAAAACCTGGTCAACCGGTGTTGTAATGGTTGATTTAAATGCCGATGGTTTACTCGATATTTATGTATGTAATGCAGGAAATAGCTTGGGGAATCAACAGAAAAATGAACTTTTTATTAATAATGGCAATAATACTTTCACTGAAAAAGCAGATGAATACAATCTAGCTGACACAGGTATTACTACACACGCTGCTTTTTTTGATTATGATAAAGATGGTGATTTAGATGTTTATATTCTAAACAATAGTTTTATTCCGGTAAGTAGTCTTAATTATTCCAATAAAAGAGATTTAAGAGATAAAGATTGGGATGTGGCCGAAATCCTAAAAGGAGGCGGTGATAAACTATTGCGTAATGATAATGGTAAATTTGTTGATGTAAGTGAAAAAGCAGGTATCTACGGTAGTCTCATAGGCTTTGGTTTAGGAGTTACGGTAGGTGATGTAAATGGAGATTTGTATCCGGATATTTATATTTCAAATGATTTTTATGAAAGAGATTATTTATACATAAACAATAAAAACGGAACCTTTACCGAACAAATTCAAGGATGGACATCACACATCAGCCAATCTTCAATGGGTGCTGATATGGCCGATGTAAACAATGACGGGAAAGCCGATATTTTTGTAACTGATATGTTACCGGAACCGGACGAACGCTTAAAAACGACCACAAATTTTGAAAACTATGATTTATTTACTAGAAAAGTAAATCTTGATTTCTACAACCAATATATGCAAAATACGTTGCAAATTAATAACGGCGACAATCAATTTCTTGAAATAGCAAATCATGCTGGTGTAGCTAAAACCGACTGGAGTTGGGGTGCTTTATTATTTGATATGGATAATGATGGTTACAAAGACATTTATGTTTGTAACGGAATTTATAACGATTTAACCAATCAAGATTTTGTTGATTTTTTTGCCAATGAGTTCATGCAAAAAATGGTGGTTACAGGTAAAAAAGAAGAAATTCAGACTATTATCAGTAAAATGCCAAGCACGCCGATACCAAATTACGCCTTCAAGAACAATAGAAATCTGACCTTTAGTAATGAAGCCGTGAAATGGGGATTAGACACTCCTAGTTTTTCTAATGGCGCCGCTTATGGTGATTTAGACAATGATGGTGATTTAGATTTGATTGTCAATAATGTCAATATGGAATCTTTTGTTTATCGAAATAACTCAGAGAAGAACAAAAAAAATCACTATGTTAAAGTAAAACTAAAAGGAAATAATCAAAACACATTTGCTGTTGGGAGTGTTGTTGAGTTATTCTCGGGCAAAGAAATTCTTAGGCAAGAATTAATTCCTTCCAGAGGTTTTCAATCGTCTATTGATTATGTAATGACTTTTGGTATTGGAACCAAAAAAATTGATTCGTTGCAGGTAATTTGGCCAAATGGTAAATTTCAGACGATTAAAAAAATTGCCAATAATTGTACTTTAAATTTAAACATTACAAATGCCAAAGTAGATTATGTTCCTAAAAATGACAAGCCAAAACCATTGTTTGCTGAAAAGAAAAATCAATTTTTAGCACACAAAGAAAACAATTATGTCGATTTTGATCATGAAGGTTTAATATCTAAAATGCTTTCTCAAGAAGGACCTTCACTCGCAGTTGCTGATTTAAATGGCGATGGAAATGAGGATGTTTTTATTGGCGGAGCCAAAGGGCAAGCCGGTAAAATATATTTAAATAAAGGGAATGGTAATTTTTTAATTACGGATCAAAAAGACTTAGATACAGATGCTGATTTTGAAGATACTGCAGCCAGTTTTTTTGATGCTGATAATGATGGAGATATTGATTTATTAGTGGGTTCTGGAGGAAATGAAAAATCGGATCAGGCTAATTATAAAAACCGTCTGTATTTGAATAACGGAAAAGGAGTTTTTGTAAAAAGCAAAACAAATATGCCGACAACCAATAACAACGTCTCGGTAATAGCACCGAATGATTTCGATAATGATGGTGATATTGATGTATTTATAGGAAGCCGAAGTGTTCCGGGAGTTTATGGAATTGATCCTAAACATTTGTTATTGGAAAATGACGGAAAAGGAAATTTTACAAACGTAACTGATAAAAAAGCATTCAAAATTAATTCGGTTGGAATGATAACCGATGCGGTTTGGGAGGATATTGATAATGATTCCAAAAAAGATTTAATCTTGGTAGGTGATTGGACTGCACCTATGATTTTTAAAAACAATGGACGAAGGTTGGTGGAATTCAAATCGAATCTGACGAATTTTCATGGTTTTTGGAATGCAGTTAGCTGTGTAGATTTGAACAATGACGGTAAAAAAGATTTGATTCTGGGTAATAAAGGAACAAATACGAACTACAAAGCGACCAATACAAATCCGATGAAATTGTTTATCAATGATTTTGATAATAACGGAACTATTGAACAAATAGCAACCAGATCTATTGACGGGAAGGATTTACCAATAAGCCTAAAACAAGAATTAGCTAAACAAATTCCTTCGATTAAGAAGAAAAATTTGAGCTATGCGAATTATTCTAAAAAAACATTCCAGGAATTATTTGCTAAAGAAGTAGTTGATAATTCGATTCAAAAGACTGTGAATATTCAAGAAAGTGTTATTGCAATCAACAAAGGAAATGGTAAGTTTGAGATAAAAACACTTCCAAAAGAAGTTCAGTTTTCTTGTGTAAACACCATTACTACAATGGATGTGAATAATGATGGAATTTTGGATTTAATTTTAGGTGGAAACCAATATGAATTCAAACCACAATTCTCCAGATTGGATGCAAATTATGGCAGCGTACTTTTAGGAAGTAAAAACGGAACTTTTTCATGGATGCCTTACAATCAATCAGGTTTCTTCATAAAAGGCGAAGTGAAACAGGTGAAAATAATAAAAGATAAAAATAAAACGGTTTCAATTATAGCTGTTGTAAATGATAATACCCCTAAAATATTTAGACGCCATGAATAATTTTTTCAGAATAGGACTGGCTTCATTGCTGTTTATTGGTTGTTCCAAAAAAGAGGGACAACTGTTTGAGAAATTGTCTTCAGAGGAAAGCAATATTACGTTCAATAACCAATTGTTAGAATCCGAAAACATTTCCATTTTAGATTATCTCTACTATTATAACGGTGGTGGTGTTGCTCTAGGCGACATCAATAATGATGGTTTGGTAGATATTTATTTTACTTCCAATCAGGGAAAAAACAAACTGTATTTAAATAAAGGGAAAAATAAATTTGAAGATATTTCAGCAAAAGCAGGTGTTGAAAGTCAAAGTGATTGGAACGCAGGCACCGTTATGGCTGATGTAAACGGAGATGGATATCTTGATATTTATGTTTGTGCGGTAGTTGGGATTAATGGTTTTGAAGGTCAGAATGAATTATTTATCAATAATAAGGACAACACATTTACCGAAAGTGCAGCAGAATACGGATTAGATTTAGATAATTACAGCTCTTCAGCAGCATTTTTTGATTATGATTTAGATGGAGATTTAGATATGTATTTATTGAATCATGCCGTTCACTCTGAATCATCTTTTGGGAATGCCGATATTAGAAATAAAAGAAGTTATGAGTGTGGGGATAAGTTATTCCGCAATGATAACGGAAAATTTATTGATGTAAGTGAGCAGGCAGGAATTTTTGGCGGTGCCAATGGGTATGGTTTAGGATTAGCAGTTTCTGATTTTAATTTAGATGGTTATCCAGATATCTATGTAGGAAATGATTTTCACGAAGATGATTATTACTATTTAAATAATGGAGATGGAACTTTTACGGAAAGTTTGAAACAATATTTTGGTCACACCAGCCGATTTTCAATGGGTGTTGATGTTGCAGATGTTAATCATGATGGTTTTCCGGATATCCTGAGCTTAGACATGCTTCCTGAAGATGAGAAAGTTTTGAAATCTTCATTAGGAGATGATAATGTACAAATGTTAAAAATGAGAACCGAAAAACTAGGGTATCATTATCAGTACTCCAGAAATACGTTACAATTAAATCAAGCAGGAGGACATTTTACAGAAACTGCTTTATTGAGTGGCGTTGCCGCTACCGATTGGAGTTGGAGTACTTTATTTGGGGATTATGATCAAGATGGAGAGCAGGATATTTTTGTTAGTAACGGAATTCCGAAGCGTCCTAACGATTTAGACTACGTGAAATACTATTCAAATGATCAAATAAAAAGTAAAATAAGTACGACCAAGTTATTGGATAAACAAGCCTTGAAGCGAATGCCAAAGGGAAATGTAACGAATTATGTTTTTCAAGGTGCTGCAGATTTACAGTTTAAAAACCGCTCAAGTGATTGGATAGAAAATGATTCTATAATTTCAAATGGTAGTGGATATGCTGATATTGATAACGATGGAGATTTAGATGTAATTACCAATAATACCAATGCAATTGCTTCGGTTTATATTAATAAAACCGATACCAAATCAAACTATTTAAAATTAAAACTGCGGTTTACCGGGAAAAATACTTTTGGGATTGGAGCCAAAGTGGTTTCTTATTCCAAAGGAAAAAAACAATTTAAGGAACTGCAAACTACCAGAGGATTTCAGTCTTCATCTGAACCTATGATTCATTTTGGTTATGGAAAAACAACTAAGATAGATTCACTCGTGGTGATTTGGCCTGATAAAACGTACCAAACAGTAAAGAATGTTAAAACGTGTCAAACGCTTACCATAAAAGCCAATCAGAGTAGAAAAGCTTTTGATTATAAAAAATTGCATCCGGCTGTTCTGCCAATTTTTAAAAAGGTGGAAACTGGTTTGGGAATTGACTTTATGCATCAGGAAAATGATTTTATTGATATTTTATCCCAAAAATTAATTCCTTACCAGCGCACTGATCGTGGTGCAGCAACTGCAGTTGGAGATTTGAATGGCGATGGAAAGGATGATATTTTCTTTGGAGCTTCTAAAGATAAAAAAGCATCAATTTATATTCAGAATCCAAATGGATTTGTCAAAAAAGGATTTGCTGCAATCGAAAAAGATTCTATTTTTGAAGATGCTTCAGTTGTAATTGGCGATTTCAATAATGATAAAACGAATGATTTGTATGTTGCTTCCGGTGGCGGTGAAAATGCATCTAATTTGCAAGACCGTTTGTATCTAAACAAAAACAATCAGTATCTAAATACAGTTTTGCCTAAGCTGGGTCAAAATGCATCGGTTGTGAAGACTTTTGATTATGATAACGATGGTGATTTAGATATTTTTGTGGGTAATAATTCAATCAATAATAGATTTGGAAGTATGCCGGATTGCTATTTATTGAACAACAATAAAGGAGTATTCACTATTGTTCAAAATAAAATTTTTGAGAAAATCGGAATGGTTACGGATGCTGTTTTTACTGATTTCAACAAAGACGGCAAAATAGATTTAATTGTAGTGGGTGAATGGATGAAACCTACTTTTTTTGCTAATAAAAATGGTAAATTTACCGATGTAACAGCAACGGTTTTTCCAGAAAAAAGCAATGGATTATGGCAATCAGTACTTTCTTTTGATATAGATCATGATGGTGACGAAGATTATTTGGTAGGAAACTGGGGAATGAATTCTAAATTTAAAGCTTCACAGGATTTTCCGATGAAGATGTATTATGATGATTTTGATACTAACGGATCTTTTGAAACGATTGTGGCAATAGAAAAGAAAGGACAGTATTATACCACAATGGGTCTCGACGAATTAGCAGAACAGTTCAGCGGAATGCTAAAAAAGAAATTCAACAGTTACAAATCCTTTGCAGGAAAAACACTTCAAGAAGTTTTTGATCCAAAAATGCTGGAGAAAGGAAAATTGTTTGAAGTTCATAATTTGAAATCTGGTTATTTAAGAAATGATAAAGGAAAGTTTACTTTTGTACCTTTTTCAAATAAAATGCAAGTCGCACCAATCACAAGTTTTCTGAAATCTAATTTTGATTCAGATGCGAAAGAGGAAGTTTTTGCGGCAGGAAATTACTTTGGAGTTTCTCCTTATCACAGTAGATTTGATGGATTTTCAGGAGCATTAATCAAAAATGATAAAACCATATTTTTAGGCAATCAAACAGGAATTGATTTAACTCAAAAAGCAGTTAGACATCTTGACATTGTCAATTTCAAAGGTAAAAAATACATGTTGGTTACTATCAACAATAAAAAGGCTGAATTATATGAAATGCCTTCAGCTAAAAAATGATTTAAAGACAAACAGAATAATTAAACCAAATAACATGAACTCTAAAATTTATCTTTTAGGACTTATAATACTTTTTTTTACTTCATGTAAAAAAGACACTCCAATTAAAGTGACAACAGATGATTTCTGTGCGGCAGTTGATACGGTAACAGGAATTATGGTCCATGATATTTTTTCGCCTCCAGTTGCGAGTAGGATTTATGTTTATCCAAATGTTGCCGCTTATGAGATTATGGCTCAAAACAACACTAAATATGAAAGTTTACAAGGGCAGTTGAAAGGATTAGATTCTATTCCTAAACTAGATCCGAAAAGTGGAGTTAATAAAAATTTAGCAGCGCTTATTGCACATATTGAAGTGAGTAAGCAATTGATTTTTTCTGAGGAAGCTCTAGAAAAATACAGAGATAGTTTGTATGAAAAATGGGGTTCCGAAAATCAAAAAGAATTTGATGTGTCTAAAGAATACGCTTTAAAAGTGGTGGACAGAATCAAAATGTGGATGGGAAAAGACAATTATAAGCAAACTCGAACTTTTTCTAAATTTTCAGTTCATGCAGATCAAGCTGGAAGATGGCAACCAACTCCGCCATCTTATATGGATGGTGTTGAACCGCATTGGGGCGAAATAAGGACTTTAGTTATGGACTCGGCATCTCAATTTAAACCCATTGCAGCTTATCCTTTTTCTACGGATAAAAATTCTGCTTTTTATAAAGATGCAAAAGAAACTTATGATGTAGGAAATTTGATTTCTGAAAAATTAGTTGAAGTGGAGAAAAATTCAAGCAAACCAATTCCTGAAGAATCGGCTATAGCTTCCTTTTGGGATTGTAATCCGTATGCTACCGTAATACAAGGTCATATGATGTTTGCAAAAAAGAAAAATACACCAGATGCACACTGGATTAACATTACTAAAATAGCTTTAAAAAAATCAAAATCAGATTTTGAGACTACGGTTTTTGCTTATACTAAAACATCAATTGGAATTTTTGAGAGTTTTATCAGTTGCTGGGAGGAGAAGTACAGAAGTAATGTTGTGCGTCCTGAAACGTATATTAATCAAAATATAGATGAAAACTGGAGACCACAATTACAAACACCACCTTTTCCGGAATATGTAAGCGGACATTCTGTTGTTTCTTCGTGTTCAGCAATTATTCTAACCTCTATTTTTGGGGATAATTTTAGTTATATTGATGATTCAGAAGTTTCTTTTGGGTTGCCTAAAAGACCTTTTAAATCATTTAAACAAGCTGCCGCAGAAGCTTCAATTAGTAGACTTTACGGAGGGATTCACTACAGAGCCGCAATTGAAAATGGTGTTGCACAAGGCAATAATATTGGAGGTTATATCAATAATAAATTAAAGATGATTAAAAAATAATGACTGTTAGAAAAAAAATTATAATTGGTTTTAGTGTTTTCTTTTCATTGTTTTTAATTTGGTATCTCTTTATAAAGGAAGCAGATTATTCTATTTCGTTTAAAGTAAATGCAGCTACAGGGACTGTTTTTCAAGGAATTCAGGAATGGTCAAATGCTCAGGCTTTAAAGGAATCTGAAAAGTATGTAGTTTTAGAAAAGAGAAATTTTGATTTCATCAAGCAAGAAATGAAAAAAGATAATGTCCAAATGGAATACACTTGGGACATTACCTATATAAATGATTCGGTGACAAAAATCAATGTTGGTATCAAGGATTTGAATCATAGCTTGTATAATAAACTAACGGCGCCATTTTTTAATACGAAGTTCAAACAGGAACAAATCAGAAAAATAACTGATTTCAAGAAAGGATTGGGAGAGCATTTAAAAAATTTTAAAGTAAAAATTGAAGGTGAAGGCGTTTCAGAAGAGACATTTGTAGCGTACATTAATCTGAAAAGTATTTTACAGGAAAAAGGCCAAACTATGATTGCAAACGATGCTATCATTACTGGTTTTCTATTTGAAAATAAAATAAAAATAAAAGGGCGACCTTACTTAGAAATTATAAATTGGGATCTTGATAAAGAAACAATCGATTTTAATTATTGTTTTCCAGTTGATAAGCCCACAAATAGTGTTATAAATAATGTTGTAAAATTTAAAACTTTACCAGTTGTCAAAGGATTAAAAGCTACTTATTATGGGAATTTCAGAACCTCAGACAGGGCCTGGTTTGCTTTGATGGATTATGCAAAAAAACACAATCTTAAATTGGAAAATAAAGTTTTGGAACATTTCTTGTCCAATCCATTTAATGGAGGAGAAGAGTTGCAATGGGAAACCAAAATAATCATTCCTTTTGCTCCAAAATAAAGAGTAATTTTTTAGGTGATTTAAAATTATCGAAAACGTTTTCGGGTCTTCCGAAAACGTTTTTGTTTTTATTCTGTATTTAATTGGCGATATTAAAATTAATTTTAGAAAAAATTAACAAATTAACCAGTTAGAATGAATTTAAAAGTAAAATTGAGTTTTTGGCAGATAATCAATATGAATGTTGGTTTTTTTGGTATACAATACAGCTTTGGCTTGCAACAAAGTGCCGTAAATCCTATTTATGATTTTTTACATGCAAGTCCAGATCAAATTCCGATACTAAATCTTGCAGGGCCTTTAACGGGTTTATTGATTCAACCCATAATTGGAGCGATGAGTGATAAAACTTGGCATCCAAGATGGGGAAGGCGTAAACCGTACTTTTTTATTGGAGCTATAATTTGTAGCATCGCTTTATTTCTATTTCCATTTAGTAGTTCACTATGGATGGCTGCAGGTTTGCTTTGGATTCTAGATGTTGGTAACAACACTGCTATGGAGCCGTATCGCGCTTTTATTGCGGATACGTTAGACGAAGAACAACAGCCCGTAGGTTTTCAGGCTCAAAGTTTTTTTACTGGTTTCGGACAGTTTCTGGCTTATATTTCTCTATTTCTATTTCCAATTGTTTTTGTTGGGTATACCGGATCGTTACCAACTTGGATTTACGCCTCCTTCTTTTTAGGAGCGGTCCTTTCTGTAACTTCTATTTGGTGGAGTATGAGTAAAACAAAAGAAATCCCGCCAACACCAGAAGAAATAGCAATTTTAAAAGCAGAACCATTAAATGTTTTTTCACCTTTTATAGATATCTACAAAGCAGTTTTAGGAATGCCAACGGTCATGTGGCAATTATTTCTGGTTTATTTGTTTCAGTGGTATGCCATGATGTGTTATTGGCAAAACAATTCAAAAAGTATTGCTTTGTCAGTATGGAATGTAACTCCAATGAATGTAATGGGCTACGAAAAAGCGGTAGAATGGAACGGATTAATCGGTGCTTTTGGATTTATAGTTACATTTTCAATTGCTTTTTATTTGGCAAAATTGGCTAAAAAACACGGTGCTAAAATGATTCATTTTGTGTGTCTGTTATTAGGAGCTGTTTCTTTTTTGTGGTTTCCAATAGTTCAAAATCAGTATGTGTTTTTTGCTGTGATTATTGGTTACGGAATTGCTTGGGCAAGTATGATGGGCATTCCGTATTTGATGGTTGTTGCTGTTGTTCCAAAAGAGCGTTATGGAGTCTATATGGGAATTATCAATATGATGATTGTTATTCCAATGATTATCCAAAACCTATCCTTTGGTTACATTTTAAAGAATTTTTTAGATAACGATCCTCGTCAAGCTATTAGTTTTGCGGGTGTATTGTTAGTCATTGCTGCGATGTGCACATTATTAATAAAAATAAAAAAAACGAAATAAAGTGTATAATGCAATAAATAATAATGTGGATAAAATAGATATCCTTTGTGTTGGGGAAGTACTTGTAGATTTTATTGGTCATCAAGAAGATGTTCTTATTAATGATACTAGAGATTATCATAGGTATTTAGGAGGCTCACCTACTAACGTTGCTATGAATTCAACGCGATTAGGGTTAAATACTATAATGGTTGCAACTGTAGGGAACGATGGTTTTGGCTCCTATATTTCGGAACGATTAGCGAGTGTTGGAGTGAATACCAACCACCTTAACGTCCTAGATAATAAATCAACTAGTGTAATTTTTGTTTCAAGGTCTCAGGGAACGCCAGATTTCATACCGTATCGTTCAGCGGATTGTTGTATTTATGAGGAACAAATTTCAAGGGAAATACTATCCAATACTAAGATATTTCATACTACTTGTTTCGCATTGAGTAAAAATCCTGCACAAAAAACGATCTTAAAGAAAGCACAAGAAGCATACGATTTAGGATGTAAGCTAAGCATTGACGTCAACTATGCAAGAAAGCTATGGAAAAGTAAAAAGAAGGCTTTTAAAGTTATTAATGCCTACTGTAAGTTCAATCCATTAATAAAAATTAGTGAGGATGATATGCTGCGTCTTTTTGAGAAGGAGCTTCCGCATGAAGAGATATTTGAGTTTTTTCACCATCAAGGAGTAGATACTGTTTGCTTAACATTAGGGAGTAAAGGGGTGAAATTATCTCAAAAAGGAAAAGATATTATAGAAATGCCAGCAATAAAAATTGACAAAGTTATGGACTCCACTGGAGCAGGTGATGCTTTTTGGTCCGGATTTTTATTCGCTTACATTAAGGAAAAATCAATTAATGAATGTTTGGACATCGCTTTAAAATTAGCGGCTTTAAAATTGCAAAATGTTGGACGATTGCCGGATAACATCAATATCCTTTCTAAACTTTTATAAAATATGATGCTACAAAATAATAAAAAAATCAGTAATGGTGTTATGCTTAATATTTATCCGGATAGTATTGGAGAAAAATTAACTGACGCTGTAGGCATGCTTAAAAGGACTGAATTTAAAGATGTTTTTTCTTTATTGTATGTTTTGCCCACTTTTTTCAATAGCGATTTAGATAGAGGGTTTTCTATTATCGATTATGATATCAATAAGGATTTAGTTGACACAAAAGATTTGCTCGATTTAAAAGAGCTTAATATAAAATTAAAGTTTGATATCGTATTAAATCATCTTTCTGTAGCTTCCCCTCAGTTTAAAGACATGCTACAATACGGTAATGAATCAAAATTTAAAGATTTTTTTATAAATTGGAATGAATTCTGGGAGGGAAACGGGGTAATGAATGAAGATGGAATTATAATTCCAGAACCAGAGTTTCTCAATAAATTGTTCATGAGAAAGTTAGGTTTGCCCATCTTGAAAGTACGTTTTCCGGATGGTACAGAACAGCCTTATTGGAATACTTTTTATCAACAAATAACCTACAATCCAATTGCTGTAGTTGATTTACAAAATCTAAAAGGTTTAACGGAAGAGAAAAGTCAGTTTATTGTTGCCGTAATTAATGCCGCAATTAATGACAATCAAGATTTCAAGACCGTTGATTTTGAAGATTGTACTCCTTTGAAATCAGAAATTTTACAAATCCTAGAACAAAAGCGTTCCTATTTAGGACAAATGGATGTCAATGCTGCATCGCCTTTAGTATGGGATTTTTATGAGGAGACTCTAAAGAAATTAAACGGTTATGGTTGTAATATCCTTCGCTTAGACGCTTTTGCCTATTTGCATAAACAAGTAGGGGAATCTAATTTTTTTAATAAACCGGGAACTTGGGAATATTTAGAGCGTATTAAGAAAATAGCAGAACAAAATAATTTGATGTTATTGCCAGAAATACACGCAGAATATGGTTTGCATTTACATGATGAGGTAGCCAATGAAGGATATCATATCTATGACTTTTTCTTACCTGGTTTAACGATACATACCATCGAAAATAAAACCAGTAAAGCTTTATTAAGTTGGGCTAAGGAAATTATTGCTAAAGGATATAAAACAGTAAATATGCTTGGTTGCCATGACGGAATACCTGTTTTGGACTTGAAAGGCAAGGAGGTAAATGGTGTTTATAATGAAGGATTGTTAAAAGATGCTGACATAGAGGGTATCATGAATAAAATCATGGAACGGGGTGGTCGTGTAAAAAATCTTTACGATCCATCAGGGAATAAAATTTCTTATTATCAAATAAATGCTACATTTTTTAGTGCATTAGGTGAAAACGAACAAAAGTTACTTCTAGCAAGAGCCATTCAAATGTTTATGCCTGGTATTCCACAGGTTTGGTATTTAGATATTTTTGCCGGTAAAAATAATTATGAAGCAGCAGATAATGGAGGTGGTGCAGGACATAAAGAAATTAATCGCACCACATTGACAATGCCTGATATTGAGCGGGGGTTGAAAACAGGAGTTGTTAATAAACAGCTAGACATTATTCGGTTAAGGAATACTTCGAATGCGTTTTCAGGTCACGTAGAAATCAATGATACTGTAGATGTAATTATAGATATCAAATGGGTAAATGGTACTACAGTTTCGCACCTAAAGGCAAACCTTCAAACCAATGGATTTACAATTGAGCATACTGAAAATGGTCTGAGAAGTACGATGAGTTTTTAATTTTGATATCTTATCAAAATATGAAAATAAAGATTGTCATACCTCGAGGGATTGAATACAATAATTATACAATTAATTAAGAAATAAAGATGAAAAAAAGTACGGTTAAAATTGCCATGTATCTCAATTACTTTGTATTTGCGATTCTGCTGAACAGCGTTGGGATTGTGATACTAAAGGCACAAAAAAATTATGGTGTAGATGAATTGCAAGCCAGCGTTCTAGAGGCTTTCAAGGATTTACCCATCGCCATAGTTTCGTTTTTAATCGCTTCTTTTTTGCCCAGGATAGGATATAAGAGAGCGATGCTTATTGGTTTGGCTTTGGTTTCAGTAGCTTGCGTTAGTATGTATTTTGGAAATTCTTTTGGAACTGCAAAATTACTTTTTGCTACCGTTGGTGTTTCGTTTGCGTTGATAAAAGTATCGGTGTATTCACTTATTGGAACAATAACAGAAAATCAACAAGAACACAATAGTTTGATGAGTAGTATTGAAGGCGTGTTTATGATAGGAATTGCATTAGCGTATTTCCTGTTTCCAGCTTTTAATTCAGATGCAAATCCAGATGCTTGGTTGAACGTTTATTGGTTATTGGCTGGGATTTCATTAGTGTCATTTGGGTTTTTATTTTTTACCAAATTCGAAAATCAAACCGAAATTCCGGGTGTTGATTTAGTAGATGATTTTAAAGAAATGTTCAAATTATTTGCGAAACTGTTAACCATAGTTTTTGTAATCAGTGCGTTCTTGTTTGTAATGATTGAGCAGGGAATCATGTCTTGGCTGCCTACTTTTAATAGTAAAGTGTTACATCTTCCAGAGAATATCAGTATCATGATGGCAAGTATTTTGGCTATTTCATTAGCTGTAGGACGACTTTTAGCGGGTGTAATTACTAAAAGAGTCAATTGGATTTGGGTACTCAGTTTTTGTATCGTAGCGGCTATGCTTATTGTAATTTTTGTACTTCCTAAAACAGTTGGATTGGAGGTCAAAGAAATCAATTCGCTTGGTGATATTCCTTTGATAGGATTTGCATTTCCATTAGTAGGACTTTTTATTGCACCTATTTATCCACTTTTAAATTCAGTGGTTTTAAGTGCTTTGCCTAAAAAACTGCACAGTTCAATGACCGGTTTAATTGTGGTTTTTTCTGCACTTGGTGGAACTTTGGGCTCCAGAGTTATTGGTTATTTATTTAAAAACGAAGGGCCGGAAAATGCATTTTATTATACTTTAATACCAATGTCGTTATTGCTTGTTTCTTTCTTTATTTTAAAAAAACTTACTGCTAAACAATGAAATTCTTACTCAACATAGACAAAGTATTCCAGGAACTATTACTTCAAGAGGATACTGATCGGGACAAAAAAATCACTAAAGATGATAATGGCCCTAAAAAATTTGTTTTGGTTGACGAAACTACCAAACAACAGGAGGCGATTGTCGGGACGTATCATTTGTCAAATTTATTACAGGAATTAGCCCAACTTAAGGACACAAATTCAGGAATGGGTGAAGTTGATTTGAGTCGCATTCAAGAGAATCCAGTACAACGAATTTCAAGAAAAATCAAGGATGATTATTGGGAGGAACTCACTCGTACCATTGATAAAAAAGGCTTGACACAAATTATTGAAGACGAAAAAACGTCCAGTGATGTGGCAACACTTTATGTTGCTGCCAAAGATAAACAGGGAGTTGCTTACTTTCAGGCATTAGAAAAAGAATTGCCAAATTTTAAAGTTGAAATTCTGCCTGAAAATTATTCGGTGGAATATGTGGAAACTTTAAATGAGAAACCAGGAATTCTGGCTTTGGCTTTGGAACAAAAAATTTACAGTCTGCAAGGCGTTCCTTTTGTAGTTCCCGGCGGAAGATTTAACGAAATGTATGGTTGGGACAGCTATTTTATTGGTGTTGGCTTGTTAATAGATGGTCAGGTAGACAAAGCAATTGCGATTGCTGAAAATTTTAAATACCAAATTATACATTACGGAAAAATTCTAAATGCGAATAGAAGTTATTATTTGACAAGAACGCAACCACCGTTATATTCTTCTTTGCTAATCGAAATTGTCAAAAAGAAAATGCCAAGTTTAGACTGGTTAAGAAGTCATTTGGAAACGGTCATTTTGGAATACAATACGGTTTGGATGGTTCAAGGAAACCGATTAACTCCAACAGGTTTAAATAGATATAAAGCCGATGGAATTGGAATGCCCTTTGAAGTGGAGCCGGGACATTTTGATGATGTTTTAGAACCGTATGCTAAAAAACACAAGCTGCCTATTCGAGAATTTGAAAAGCAATATTTACAAAGAACGCTCGTGGATGCGGAACTGGATGAATATTTTGTTCACGATAGAAGCATGAGAGAAAGTGGACACGACACCACAAACCGACTCATTAATACGTGTGCCAATTTGAATTCAGTAGATGTAAACAGTTTTCTTTATAAATACGAGAAAGATGTCGCTTACCTAATTGCTACCTATTTCGGGAACACTTTCCAAGTTGGTGATGTAGCTCATACTTCGGAGGAATGGGAGCAAAAAGCGCTTTTCCGTAAAGATAAAATGAACCAATTGTGCTGGAACGAAGCGTCAAGCATGTATTTTGATTATGATTTTGTAAATCATGAGCAATTTCCGTTTGAAGCTGCAACAACATTTTTTCCTTTGTGGGCTGGGTTGTGTGATGAAAATCAGGCTAAAAAATTAGTAGAAGTAGCCTTGCCACAATTTGTAAAAGCAGGTGGAATTACAGGAAGTACTAAGGCGAGTATCGCTAATGCTCCAAAAGAGGCACCGCAGCGACAATGGGATTATCCATTTGGTTGGGCACCGCACCAAATGTTGTTATGGGAAGGATTGATTAACTATAATTATTTAGATAAAGCACAAGAAATGGTCTACCGATGGTTGTGGTTAATTACTAAAAATGCGGTGGATTATAATGGAACGATTCCGGAAAAATTTGATTTGGAAATCAGTTCCCATAAAGTTTTTGCCGAATATGGAAATGTAGGAACTGAATTTGATTACATCGCAAAGGAAGGTTTTGGCTGGGTGAATGCGTCCTATCAATATGGATTACAAATTTTGAACGAAGAATTAAAACAGAAATTAGGAGAGTTGGTTTCTCCCGATGATATATTTTAGAGGTTAAAAAAATGTTTTTTGTTGTTTGAATGCATATTTTTTTTAACTTTATGATTCACTAAATGAATCAATTATGACAGTTAATCAAATTTTAAGCACTAAAGGAAAGGAAGTTTATTCCATACTTTCCACTAACACTGTATACGAAGCATTGACAGTGATGAGCGAAAAAAACATCGGGGCTATTCTTATCATTGAAGATACAGTTTTGAAAGGGGTTTTATCTGAAAGAGATTATGCTCGAAAAATTGTTTTGAAAGCAAAATCTTCAAAGAAAGCCTTTGTTCATGAAATCATGGAGACAGATGTGGTTACGGTAAGTCCATCGGATAATTTAGAGTACTGCATGGAATTAATGAGTACAAAAAGAGTTCGACATTTGCCGGTTCTGGAAAATGAAATTGTAATTGGGATTATCTCTATTAGTGACGTGGTAAAAGCCATAATCGAGATGCAAAAAGATACCATTCAACATTTAAACTCTTATATTACACAATAAAAAGAATCAAAAAAGTTATAATTATAAAAAGCTGCCGTTAGTGCAGCTTTTTTTTTTGGAATCAAAATACGCTTGTTTTTATACAAAAGAATGGGGGAAAAGTCCTCTTTTTTTAAATCAAGAGCCCTATCTTTGTACGCTAGAATAAAATCTAAAAACAATGGACAAAAATAGCAAAAGAAGAGAAGCATTATTATACCACGCAAAGCCTACTCCTGGTAAAATTCAAGTAGTTCCCACTAAGAAATATGCAACACAAAGAGATTTATCTTTGGCATATTCTCCTGGTGTAGCTGAGCCGTGTTTAGAAATTGCCAAAGATGTAAACAACGTTTATAAATATACTGCAAAAGGAAATTTAGTTGCCGTAATCACAAATGGAACTGCAGTTTTAGGATTGGGTGACATTGGTCCCGAAGCATCAAAACCAGTAATGGAAGGGAAAGGATTGTTGTTTAAGATTTTTGCTGATATTGATGTATTTGATATCGAGATTGGAACAAAAGATATTGAAGAATTCATTCAAACGGTTAAAAATATAGCGCCAACTTTTGGAGGTATTAATCTGGAAGATATTAAAGCGCCTGAGTCTTTTGAAATTGAAAGGCGATTGGTGGAGGAGTTAAATATTCCCGTGATGCACGATGATCAACACGGTACTGCCATCATATCATCGGCGGCATTGCTGAATGCTTTGGAATTAGCAGGTAAAAAAGCGGAAGATGTAAAAATGGTCGTTTCAGGAGCAGGTTCTGCGGCACTTGCTTG
This sequence comes from Flavobacterium yafengii, assembly GCF_030010375.1. Taxonomy (GTDB): domain Bacteria; phylum Bacteroidota; class Bacteroidia; order Flavobacteriales; family Flavobacteriaceae; genus Flavobacterium; species Flavobacterium yafengii. The sequence continues at coordinate 971,292 of NZ_JASCRY010000001.1, forward strand.
TGCTAATTTATATGTTTTATTGGGTGTGAAATTAGAAAATATTTTGATGTTTAATAGTAAAGGCGTTTTGACAAAAGACAATCCGTCACTATCTGTTTTACAACAAAAATACGCCCAAGATATAAAATCGATAAGTCTTGAGGAAGCATTAGTGGGTGCAGATCTTTTTTTAGGATTGTCATCAGGGGATATCATGACTCCAAAAATGTTGCTTGGAATGGCCGAGAATCCTATCGTTTTTGCGATGGCAAATCCAGATCCCGAAATAGATTATAACCTTGCTGTTGCCACACGTAAAGATATTATAATGGCAACAGGTCGTTCGGACTTTCCTAATCAAGTAAATAATGTTCTTGGATTTCCCTATATTTTTAGAGGCGCATTAGATGTTCGTGCTACCAAAATAAATGAGGAGATGAAAATGGCGGCTGTAAGAGCGCTTGCTGCATTAGCAAAAGAATCGGTTCCGGAACAAGTGAATATTGCTTACGGAGCTACTAAGTTGGTTTTTGGAAAAGAATATATTATTCCTTCTCCGTTCGATCCTAGGTTGATAACTGTTGTTGCACCAGCTGTTGCAAAAGCAGCTATGGATTCCGGAGTAGCATTAAACCCTATAACCGATTGGGCAAAGTATGAAGAAGAGCTTTTAGATCGTTTAGGGAATGATAATAAAATGGTTCGATTGATCGCTAATAGAGCTAAAATGGATCCTAAAAAAATTGTTTTTGCTGAGGCGGACCATTTAGATGTCCTTAAAGCAGCACAAATTGTATTAGAAGAAGGTATCGGTTTTCCAATTTTATTGGGAAACAAAGAAACTATTTTAGAATTAAAAGAAGAACTAGGCTTTTATGCTGATGTTCAGATTATAGATCCAAAAATTAAAGAAGAGGAAGCTAGAAGAAACAAGTTTGCTACAACGTATTGGACATCCAGACAAAGAAGAGGGATTTCATTATTGGATGCTCAGAAGTTAATGCGTGAAAGAAACTATTTCGCGGCCATGATGGTCAATGAAGGAGAAGCGGATGCATTAGTAACGGGATATTCCAGAAGTTATCCATCGGTAGTAAAACCTATATTACAGCTTATCGAAAAAGCACCTGGCGCTTCTCTAGTTGCCACTACAAATATGATGATGACGGCTCGTGGGCCAATGTTTTTGTCGGATACCGCAATAAACATTAATCCATCTGCAGATGATTTAGCTAAAATTGCCATTATGACAGCAAAAACAGCTAGAATGTTTGGAGTAGAGCCGGTAATTGCGATGATATCCTATTCGAATTTTGGATCATCAACAAATGAAAGTGCATCAAAAGTGAGAGAAGCTGTTGCTTATTTACATAAAAATCATCCTGATATGATTATTGATGGTGAGCTTCAAGCAGATTTTGCATTGAATCCTGAAATGTTAAAAGAAAAATTCCCTTTTTCTAAGTTAGCCGGAAAGAAAGTAAATACGTTGATTTTTCCTAATCTGGAATCAGCTAATATTACCTACAAATTATTGAAAGAATTGAATAAAGTAGACTCAATAGGACCTATTATGTTAGGAATGGGGAAACCGGTTCACATATTTCAATTAGGTGCAAGTGTTGAGGAAATGGTTAACATGGCAGCAATTGCTGTGATTGATGCGCAGGAAAAAGGAAAGAAAAAAGCAAATTTAATTTAGTTTAATAATCTATAAGTTATAAGCGAAGTTAAATTGATGAATATAATAAAATTATGTGCTAATTTTATTATATTTGGTGATATATTTAAGAATTAATGATAGCACATTTACAAGGAAAATTAGTAGAGAAATCGCCCACGCAAATAATTATTGATTGCGGAGGAGTTGGTTATCATGTAAATATTTCTTTACATACTTATTCTTTGCTTCCGAATACGGATTTTATAAAAGTATATACGCATCTTCAAATAAAAGAGGATGCGCATACACTTTTTGGTTTTGTGGAAAAGTCGGAAAGAGAGATTTTCAAAATGTTATTATCAGTCTCTGGAATAGGGGCAAGCATAGCAAGAACAATGCTTTCGTCATTAGACCCAAAACAAATTACTAATGCAATAGCATCTGGTGATGTGGTAACCATTCAATCTATAAAAGGGATAGGGAGTAAAACTGCGCAAAGAGTAATACTGGATTTGAAAGATAAGGTATTAAAATTGTATGATTTAGATGAAGTTTCTATGTCGCAAAGCAATACAAATCGAGATGAGGCGTTATCAGCTTTGGAAGTTTTGGGATTTTTACGAAAATCTTCAGAAAGAGTGGTGGAAAAGATTGTCAAAGAAGACCCAGACGCTTCTGTGGAGTCAATCATCAAGAAGGCTTTAAAAAACCTATAGAGGTATTCAAGTAACACGAGTTGTATGCATAAAATTTGTATTTTTTTGCTTGTATTATTCTGTGGTTTTGCATCGCAAGCCCAAGTAAATCAAGCAGCTCAGGATACCGTTAAAACTGGATTTTCTATTGGAAAAGTCCAGCTAAAAAACCCAAAGAGTATTCTCTCAGCTTATACCTATGACCCTATAACAGACAGGTATATTTACACAAATTCTGTTGATGGATTCTCTATCAATTATCCTATTATATTGACGCCAAAAGAATACGAGAAATTGGTTTTGAAAGAATCAATGCGCGATTATTTCAAAAAAAAGGTTGATGCTATTGAAGGTAAAAAAGAAGGTAGCGAAGAAGCAAAAAAAGATTTATTGCCAAGATATTATGTAAAATCAGGGCTTTTTGAATCTATTTTTGGAAGTAATACCATTGATGTAAAACCTACCGGATCTATAGAAATGGATTTAGGAATGCGTTATACAAAACAAGACAATCCCTCTTTTTCGCCAAGAAACAGGTCCAATCTTTCTTTTGATTTTGATCAAAGGATAAGTATGAGCTTGATGGGAAAAGTAGGAACGCGACTTAATGTAAACGCTAATTACGATACGCAATCAACATTTGCTTTTCAAAATTTAATGAAGTTGGAATATGCGCCTTCAGAAGACGATATTATCCAAAAAATTGAAGTAGGAAATGTGAGTATGCCTTTGAATAGTTCTTTGATTAGAGGCGCACAAAGTTTATTTGGTGTAAAAACACAATTGCAATTTGGAAAAACGACTATTACCGGAGTTTTTTCTGAGCAAAAATCACAAACGAAAAGTTTAATCGCTCAAGGCGGAGGGACAATTCAAGATTTTGATATGTTTGCATTGGATTATGATAATGACAGACACTTTTTCTTATCCCAATACTTTAGAAACAGATACGATAAATCATTAGTAAATTATCCATTTATAGACAGTAGGGTTCAAATTACCCGACTTGAAATTTGGGTAACCAACAAACAAAATAGGGTAGTAGTTACCAATAATAACCTCAGAAATATTATTGCACTTCAAGATTTAGGGGAAGCACAACTAAATGGTTTAACGGATAATGAAGTGGTTGTTTTAGATCCTATTCCTGCCAGTCCTCCGTTTTTTATTGCAGGGCCTGATGCTCCAACAGATAATAAAAACAATGCATATAATCCTGAATTAATACAAGTCGGTGGTGGTTTGTTGAATCCAAATATTCGTGAAATTGTAACGGCAAACTCAGGTTTTAATACCACTGTAAGCGAAGGGCAAGATTACTCTAAATTAGAAAATGCTCGAAAGCTGAATCCAAATGAATACACGTATAACGCGCAATTAGGATATATCTCATTACAACAAAGATTGGCTAATGATGAGGTTTTGGCGGTTGCTTACCAATATACAATTGGAGACCAAGTGTATCAAGTGGGTGAATTTGGAAATGATGGAGTGGATGCGACAGTAGTCACAGGAGACAGTCCTTCAAATCAAGCCATTATTTCTCAAAGTTTGATTTTGAAAATGCTGAAAAGTAATTTGACCAATGTGAAAAACCCAGTTTGGAACTTGATGATGAAAAATATCTATCAGATTCCGGGTGCTTATCAAGTAAAACAAGAGGATTTTAGATTTAACATTCTTTACACGGATCCTTCTCCCTTAAATTACATTACTGAAGTTCCGGGAAGTCCTTTTCCATCGAATCCGTTACCTCAGAATGAAGTTGCCGAAACGCCTTTGTTGAAAGTTTTTAACTTGGATAAATTAAATTATAACAATGATCCTCAAGCTGGAGGTGATGGTTTTTTTGATTTTATGCCGGGCTTAACGATGGATGCTCAATACGGAAGAATCATTTTTACAACTAAAGAACCATTTGGAGAACTGTTATTCTCTAAATTATCAAATACAGGATCTGGAGAAAATTATAACAATACTAGTTCTTATAATGAAAATCAAAAGAAATATGTGTTTCGTAGTATGTACCGAAACACACAATCAGGCGCTTTGCAGGACAGCGATAAAAATAAATTTTTATTAAGAGGAAAATATAAATCATCTGGCGGAGACGGAATACCAATTGGGGCTTTAAATGTGCCGCAAGGTTCTGTTGTGGTTACCGCAGCAGGAAGAGTTTTAGTTGAAGGAATTGATTATAGTGTAAATTATCAACTGGGAAGAGTGCAGATTTTAGATCCGTCACTTCAAGCTTCCAATACGCCTATTGAAGTTTCATTGGAAAATAATTCCGTTTTTGGTTTACAAACCAGAAGATTTATGGGTGTAAATGTGGAACATAAAATTTCGGATAATTTCTTGATTGGAGGAACATTCCTTAAGATGACTGAAAGACCATTTACTCAAAAATCAAGCTTTGGTCAGGAATCAGTTAACAATACTATTTTTGGATTTAATACTAATTTTTCAACCGAAGTTCCTTTCTTGACTCGATTGGTTAATAAATTACCAAATGTAGATACTGATGTGCCATCTAATCTTTCTGTAAGAGGAGAAATTGCTTTTTTGAAACCAGATACCCCAAAAGCAGATCAATTTCAAGGTGAGTCTACCATTTATGTTGATGATTTCGAAGGGTCGCAATCTACCATTGATATGCGTTCTCCGTATGCTTGGAGTCTGTCATCAACACCGGAAAGAAATACCATGAGCACGTATGATTTCAATGCGAATGCAAATGATTTGAGTTATGGATTTAAAAGAGCCAAACTAGCTTGGTATTCTATTGATCCTATTTTTTATACTCAAAAGCCAGCAGGAATTTCAAATCAAGATTTATCTTTCAACAATACCAGAAGAATTTTTAGTGAGGAATTGTATCCTTTGACAGATATTGCACAAGGACAGTCTCAGGTTATAAATACATTGGATTTAAGTTATTATCCTTCTGATAGAGGTCCATATAATAACAGTTTGAATTCGGCTACAAATCCAAGAGATAATTTTGGAGGAATTATGCGATCATTAAATTCGACTAATTTCGAACAAGGAAATGTTGAATATATTCAGTTTTGGGTATTAGATCCTTATGTAGGAAACGGTCAGGTGCAACAATCTAATACTGGAAAAATTTATTTCAATTTAGGTGAAATATCTGAAGATGTTTTGAAAGATGGAAGAAAACAATATGAAAACGGACTTGGACCAGATCAGATATTAGTTAATCCACAACCATTATGGGGAGATGTTCCGGCCTCTCAATCTTTAATTTATGCTTTTGACACTAATGTAGCAAACAGAACGAATCAAGATATTGGTCTGGATGGTTTGGCTAATGCCAATGAAGGAGCCGTGTATACAAATTTCGCCTCAGAGTTAGATCCAGCGGCAGATGATTATACGTTTTATTTAAATGCAGACGGTGGCGTTTTAGATCGTTATAAAAATTACAACGGTACAGAAAACAACTCGGCAGTTGATATTAATGACCCTAACAGAGGATCAACAACCGTTCCTGATGTAGAGGATATCAACAGAGATAATACCATGAACACTATCAATGCGTATTACGAATACAGTATTGATGTTCAGCCAAACATGAATGTGGGGCAAAATTATATTACTGATATAAGAAATACCCAAGTGACTTTGCCGGATGGCTCGACTACAGATGCGAGATGGTTGCAGTTTAAAATACCGGTTTCACAACCTGAAAATACCATAGGAAACATTTCTGATTTTAGATCTATACGTTTCATGAGAATGTTTATGACAGGTTTTAGTGAAGAAGTAACCGTTCGTTTTGGTGCCCTAGATTTGGTAAGAGGAGAATGGAGACGATATACGAATACACTTGATTTTAACGATACTAATGTTGCTGATGATGGTACTAATCTAGATGTTTTAGCGGTTAATGTTCAGGAAAATAATGAGAGATGTCCAATAAATTATATTGTTCCTCCAGGAGTACAGCGGGAACAACTATATAACAATAATACGGTTATCAATCAAAATGAGCAGTCGTTAGCATTGAGGGTTTCTGGAAACGGATTAGAACCAGAAGATTCCAGAGCAGTTTTTAAAAATGTAAGTATTGATATGCGTCAATTCAAGAAACTGAAAATGTTTTTACACGCAGAATCATTGCCAAATGAAGTTGTGCTTCAAGACAATCAAATGGTTGGATTCATTCGTTTTGGTAATGACTTTACTCAAAATTTCTATCAAATTGAAATCCCTTTAAAAGTGACGAGTCCATCTTCTGCTTCAAATACAGATTGTTCTCCTTTGAGTGCTGAGGAAGTTTGGCCTGAGGAAAATGAGATTGATTTGTCATTGGCTTTATTGACAAAATTGAAGATTCTCGCAATGAGTATTAATCCAAGTACATTGCCTTTGGATGGTATTTATTATCCGGATAATGATCCGGCAAATACTGAAGGTGACGGAAGTGATAGGTTGCGATTGGGTATAAAAGGAAATCCTAATTTTGGATTAGTGCGTACGCTGATGGTTGGTTTAAAAAACAATGAATCCCGAAATGATGTCAAAGGAGAAGTGTGGTTTAATGAATTACGCTTAGCTGATATGGATAATCAAGGCGGAATGGCAGCTGTGTTGAATGTAGATACAAATTTAGCTGATTTTGCTACAGTTTCTGCTTCAGGTAAAAAAAGTACTATTGGTTTTGGAACTTTAGAACAAGGACCAAACGAAAGAAACCGTGAGGATACAGAGCAATATAGTATTGTGACCAATGTGAATCTTGGTAAATTATTACCTCCAAAATGGCAAATTAATCTGCCTTTCAATTATGCTATTGGCGAGGAGACTATAACTCCGGAATATGATCCTTTTAATCAAGACATAAAACTAAAACAATTGCTTGCTAATACGGCTAATCAGAACGAAAAAGACAATATTGAAAAAAGAGCCATTGATTATACAAAACGTAAAAGTATAAACTTCATTGGGGTTAGAAAAGACAGAAGTCCAGAACAAAAACAACACGTATACGATCCGGAGAACTTTACTTTCTCTCAATCTTTTAATGAAGTGGAAAGACATGATTTTGAAATTGAAGATTATGTAGACCAACAGGTAAATTCATCGGTGGATTATGCTTATACTTTTAAACCAAAATCAGTAGAGCCTTTCAAGAAGACAAAATTTATGAAAAAAAGTAATTATTGGAAATTGTTAAGCGATTTCAATTTTAATTATTTGCCTTCAAATATTTCATTTAATACTAATATCATCAGACAGTACAACCGTCAGCAATTTAGACAGGTAGATGTGGAAGGAATTGGACTGGATCCTTTGTATCGAAGAAATTTTGCTTTCAATTATCAATATGGATTTAATTATAATTTGACTAAATCTTTGAAACTAAATTATACGGCATCTTCCAGTAATATTGTAAAAAATTATTTGAATGAAGATAATGAGCCGATAGATACTTTTACAATTTGGGACAGTTATTGGGATATTGGAGATCCAAATCAGCACATGCAGCAATTGGTTGTGAATTATGAAATTCCAATCAATAAAATTCCATTATTTAGTTTTGTCAAAGCTAATTATTCCTATACTGGAGACTATAGCTGGCAACGTACTTCTAATGCATTGTCTCAAATAGAAATTGAAGGAAACAGTTATAATTTAGGGAACACGATTCAAAATGCGAGTTCAAACAATTTGAATGCAACTTTCAATATGGATATGTTGTATAAATATTTAGGACTTACAAAAAACGCAAATAAAACAGTCCCAAAACCTAAAGCAACTGCTCCAAAACCAGGTGAGAAAATAGTAAATACAAATGCTAATCAAGTACCAAAAAATAATGAATTCGTAGATGGTTTCATAGGTGTTTTAACCAGTATTAAAAACATCCAAATGAATTACACCTATAACAGTGGTACGGTTTTACCAGGATATACTCCAAGTGTAGGATTTCTTGGTTCATCAAGACCGTCGTTAGGATTTATTTTTGGAGCACAAGACGATGTACGATATGAAGCTGCAAAAAATGGTTGGTTAACAAACTATCCTGATTTTAACCAAAATTTTTCTCAGGTTACCAATAAATTATTTAAGGCTACTGCAAATGTAGATTTGTTGCCGGATTTAAAAATTGATTTGACATTAGACCGCGCTTATTCTGAAAATTCCTCAGAACAATATGATGTTACTGATGGGGTTTATAATCCTAGATCTCCATATGATACAGGTATTTTTTCAATTTCTACGGTGTTGATAAAAACTTCGTTTTCGACTAGTGATGAAAATTCATCGGTTGCATTTGATGATTTTAGAATTAACAGACTTACGGTAGCCAATCGATTAGCTACACAACGAGGAATTGATGTCAATAATCCAGGTAATTTAGACCCAGATGGATTTCCGATAGGGTATGGAAAAAATAATCAAGCAGTATTGTTGCCTGCATTTTTAGCGGCTTACTCAGGCGGAAATGCTTCGGATGTTTCTCTCGGTATTTTTAGAAACTTCCCGATTCCAAACTGGTCGATAAAATACAATGGCTTGATGCGTTATGGACTCTTTAAAAAGAATTTCAAACGTTTCTCTTTGCAACATAATTATAGAGCTTCTTACACGATAAATGCGTTTAGATCAAATTTTGAATACGACAAAGACCCTGATGGAAAGGATGTAAGTGGTAATTTTTTCAATCAAACCATAATGTCAAATATAAATTTGGTGGAACAATTTAATCCGTTGTTACGAATGGATTTTGAATTGAAAAGCTCATTAAAAGTATTGGCCGAAATCAAAAAAGACAGAGCATTGTCAATGAGTTTTGATAATAATTTGTTGACAGAAGTTAAAGGGATAGAATATGTGGTAGGACTGGGTTATCGTTTCAAAGACGTAATTTTCTCTTCCAGACTGGCGGACAATCCAACAGGAATAATAAAAAGTGACATCAATTTGAAAGCAGATGTGACCTATAGAAACAATCAGACGATTGTAAGATATTTGGATTACGATAACAATCAATTAGCAGGAGGACAAAATATATGGTCTTTGACGGTCAAAGCAGATTATGCTTTTAGTAAAAACCTTACGGCTATTTTCTACTATGATCACTCTTTTTCAAAAGCAGTAATATCTACTTCTTTTCCGTTGACAAATGTTCGTTCCGGAATCACACTTCGTTATAATTTTGGGAATTAATTTTTCTAAAAGGCAACAATTTTGAATAGAAGATTATTACATTTGTGGCATAAAATTTAAATTATCAATAAATAATTATCAATTACAATTTATATGAACATACCAGTAAATTTAAAGTACACTAAAGATCACGAATGGGTTAGTATTGATGGCGATACAGCAACTGTAGGAATCACTGATTTTGCACAAAAAGAATTAGGAGATATCGTATATGTTGAAGTTGAAACTTTAGACCAGACTTTAGACAAAGATGAGGTTTTTGGTACAGTAGAAGCAGTTAAAACCGTTTCTGATTTGTTCCTTCCGTTAACAGGTGAGATTATTGCTTTCAATGACGCTCTTGAAAGTACTCCTGAAAGTGTTAATTCTGATCCTTATGGAGCTGGATGGATGATCAAAATAAAAATTGCAAATATGGCAGAAGTAGATGATTTATTGTCAAGCGAATCATACAAAGAACTTATTGGTGCCTAAACAACTCTATTTTTTGGCCGCTTTATTATGGGCTGGAGTTATTGCTTTTTTTTGTTTAGTTCAACTGAATAATGTTCCACTGGGAGAGGTTTCAAATCTAGATAAATTAGTGCATGTCTTTTTTCATTTTGTTTTAACGGTACTTTGTTTTTTGTTTTTTCAAAAATATACAAATGCGATAAACAGCTTAAAACCCATAATAATTTCTTTTCTGTTTTCTGTTTTTTTTGGAATAGGTATAGAAATAGCGCAAGAATCATTTACCATTACCAGGCATGCAGATGTATTTGATGTTTTAGCAAATTTATCTGGTGCAATTTTAGGAGTAGCAGTTATTATTTTATTTGATTTAAAAACAAAATTCAGATAAAATTCAATTTAAATAGAGTCCCACTTTGGTGGGACTTTTTCATTTATAGTATTCATAAACAGGAATGTTTATTTAGTTTGGTTGGTCTTTTTTTTAAAAGCATGTAAAAACTTTAGTTCTAGCGTTAAAAATACAAAATAGTGAAATTTTATAGTAAACTTATGTTCATATAAAATGTATTTTTGTGCGTCATAATCTACTCTAATTAAGAAATCAAAGCGCATGAATATTAAACAATATTTAGATTCTACCTATTTGAAAACGGCAGAACAAGCGGGACTAAGCGAAAAAGAAAATACTTTGGTAGTCAAAGGATTTATCCAAGAAGCCATCGAGGAACATTTTAAGCTTATTATGATTCGTCCTAATATGGTTTCATTGGCAAAAAAAATGATTGTTGAGGCAAATTCGGTGGTGTCAATAGGAACTGTAATTGATTTTCCGGAAGGTAAATCGTCATTAGAAAGTAAGCTTAGTGAAGCTCTTCAGGCAATACATGACGGTGCTGATGATTTAGATTTTGTATGCAATTATGAAGCTTTCAAAAGAGGAGAAGTAGAGTTAGTAAAAGAGGAAGTTCTGAAATGTACCCAATTAGGTTTAGGTAATAATAAGGTTGTAAAGTGGATTATTGAAGTCGCGGCTCTAAGTGATAAGGAAATTATCCAGTTGTCAAGTTTGATAAAAAATGTAATCGTTTCTAATTTTAAACAAGAACTTTTCGCTTCGGTTTTTGTGAAGTCTTCGACAGGATTTTATAAAACAGAAAATAATTTGCCAAACGGCGCTACTATTCCTTCAATAATGATGATGCTTGAAAACGCTTCGCCTCTTCCGGTGAAAGCTGCTGGGGGTGTGAGAACTTATGAAGAAGCAGTTAAGATGATTCAATTAGGAGTGAAAAGAATAGGTACATCAGGCGCAAAAAGTATTGCTAACGGACAAAATTCACATAATGAATATTAAATTCACAAAAAATATAAACATGAAAAAAGGGTTGTTGGCTTTATTTTTATTTTCGTACTCCTTTTTTACATATTCTCAAGATTTAAATACTGCTTCAATACAATCTGGCAATTCGGCGGAGCGATTTCCTGTTTTTCCTGATTGTGTAAATCTACAATCTAAAGTTTTAGAAAGCTGTTTTTACAATCAAGTTCAGGATTTTGTTTTTCAAAATTTTCAAGTTCCGGATAATTTAAAACAAAATAATTTTCAAGGGAATGTAAAAGTCCTTTTTGAAGTGGACAGTAATGGTGTTTTTAAAGTGATTTATGTTGATGCTGTTGATGAAGCATTGATAAAAGAAACAAAAAGGGTTTTTAGTGCATTTCCAAAAATAGAACCGTCAACCTATAACGGAAAACCTACCTACTCCAAGTTTACTATTGCGATTACCATACCCTTGAAAAGTAGAGCAGAACTTGAAGCCGAGGCTTTGGCGAAGGCCGAAATCGTTTCAAATAATAAACCGAAACTTACGGAATTGGATAGTATTGTATATAAAAAATTTACTAAACCGGAGTTTGAAAGTCATTTGAATGTTCCTTTTTCGCATAGTTATTACGCACAATTTGATGGTTCTTTAAATCAAGTGGGAAGTAATAACCATACGGCATCAAAACCATATACGTATGCTGAGGTTTCGAAATATTATGACCTGAAAGCCGTTAATGAAAAGATAAAAAAGAAAGCTTCAGGCTGGTGGGCAAGAAAATTATGGAATGAGAGTATGGTAGAAATTCAGGGCGAAGGATATTGGTTTACGCTAAATCCTATACTTGATTTGCAGGTTGGTAAAGCTTCAAAAAGTGAGGCGTCTTATACATACGTAAATACACGAGGAATCAATTTTAGAGGAGGTTTGGGCAAGCAGCTTAACTTTTCTACCACGGTTTTTGAAAGTCAAGGGCGTTTTGCGGATTACTTTAATCGTTATGCAGAATCCATCAAGCCGGCGGGAGGAAATCCTGCTATTATTCCTGGGATAGGAATTGCAAAAGAATTTAAGACGGATGCGTATGATTTTCCTTTGGCTGAAGCCAATTTGACTTTTACACCTAGTAAATATCTTGATTTGCAATTGGGTTATGGCCGAAATTTTATTGGGGATGGATATCGTTCTTTGTTAGAAAGTGATGGTGCCAGTCCGTACCCTTATTTTAAATTGAATACTAATTTTTGGAAAATTAAATATACCAATACCTACATGTGGCTCAAAGATGTTCGTCCTGAGGTGACATTAGAAAGAACGTATGCTACAAAGTTTATGGCAAATCATTATTTGAGTTGGAATGTTTCGAATAAACTGAATCTTGGTTTCTTCGAATCGGTGATTTGGACCAATACGAATGACAGGGGATTTGATGTGAATTTTGTGAATCCAATTATATTTTATCGCTCGGTTGAATTTGCTTCTTCGGCAAGAAGTGGAAATGCTGTTTTGGGATTGACTTTTAAGTATAAATGGAGTAATCAAATTAATTTCTACGGACAGTTTATTCTGGATGAGTTTTCTCTTGGAGACATCAAAGAAAGAGACAATAGTTGGAAAAATAAGTACGGTTATCAGTTAGGTGTTAAGTATTATAACGCTTTCAAAGTTGACAATTTACTGTTGCAATTAGAATACAATCACGTGCGTCCTTATGTGTATTCTCATAGTATGCCAATCACAAATTATGCCCATAACAATCAGAGTATAGGACATCAATGGGGAGGAAATTTCAAGGAATTTATTGCTATTGCCCGTTATCATAAAGGAAGGCTTTTTGCTGATGCAAAAGTTACTGTGGGAACTAGAGGACTGGATTTTGATACTGCCGAAGACAGCTTCAATTACGGAGGAAATATCTATAAAGATTACGACGAAAAAAGACCATTTGATAGTGGTGTAAAAGTGGGGCAGGGAAATAAAACGGCTGTTTTTATTGCTGATTTTCAAGGTGGTTATTTAGTGAATCCGTCGACGAACCTGAAGCTTTTTGGAAGTTATATTTATAGAAGTTTTGATCCTACAAAAAACACCGAGACAACTTTCACTGAAAGCACTAATTGGTTTACTTTAGGATTGAGAGCTGATATTTTTAATTGGTATTTTGATTATTAATAATTAAGTACAATAGAAAGAAAATAATAAAGCGCCACAATTCATTAGAGTTGTGGCACTTTTTGTTTTGGTGAATTTGAGATGGCAAAGTTAAGATTGTTATAGTTGGTTTTCAATGACTACAAAACTGAAAGTAAAATCTAATGAAATATAAGAAAAAAAAGATTTTTCAACTATTTGTTGTAAATAAAAATAGAATAGCAGTATCTTTGTCAAGAATCAGTCTAAATAAAAATAACTAGATAATGTCCTTGATGAATATTTTAAAAATGAATTCAAAATTACTTTTTCTATTGCCTCTTTTAGTGTTATTTACCACAAATTTGAATGCACAATCACTACGCTTAAAAATTGAAAATGAATCAAAAAAACCAATTGCCAATGCTTCAATTTCATCAAACAATAAAATAATTGCCACAACAAATCTTTCTGGTGAAGCGTCAATTTTGAATACTCAAATTGAAAATAAAACCATTTTAATTTCGGCTCAAAATTACCAATCTCTTTCTTATACTTTTTCCAATTTAGAAGAACAAAGCACGATTACACTTGTTTTGAATGAGGAAAATCAACTTCAAGAAGTAGTAATCACTGCTGGTAGAAAACAAGAGAATATTGCTACGATTCCTTCTTCGGTAACCATAATGAATCAGAAAGAAATACAACAACAAAGCAGTATTAATAGCAATTTGTCGTCTATTTTAGGAAACGTTATTCCTGGATTAGGTACTGCAACCAATAAAGCGACCAACTCGGGGCAAACTTTACGTGGAAGACAAGTTTTGGTTTTGATAGACGGAATTCCGCAATCGACACCTTTGATGAACGGTTCCCGTGATATACGCGCTATTGATGCAAATGCAATTGAACGTATTGAGGTAATTAAAGGAGCTACTTCTATTTATGGAAATGGTTCAGGGGGTGGTATTATCAATTATATTACTAAAAAAAGTCCTTTGAATAATAGTTTTGGAGGAGTAACTACAGTGGGGACAACATTTAATCCGCTTAATAGTAAAGAAACCTTTGGTTATCGTATTTCGCAATTTTTTAATGGAAGAAAAGACAAATTTAGTTATGTTCTTGGAGGATCGTATGATTACACAGGACTTCAAAGAGATGCTAAAGGAGTTCCTTTAGGGCAAACAGATGGTTTGTCTAATTCACATCAGGCTAATGCTTTTGTGAAATTAGGTTACGATATGGACGAAAATACTAATTTCAGCGTAGTGTACAATTTTTATGGCAGTACTCAAAAAGCCAAATATATTAGCCAAGCGGGTGTGTATGGGCAAACTCCAACAATTGGAGTTCGAGGTACAGAACCTGGTAAAGAAGCAGGAACGCCATATAACCACAATTTCATGTTTACCTTTTCGAAAAATAATTTATTTAAAACCACACAATTGGATGTGTCAGCTTATTTGAATTCTTTTCAATCAATGAATCGTTATGTAACTGCTGGAACTGCTTGGTTTGGTCCAGGACAAACAATGATTAATTCGAATAAAAATGGAACGCGAATTAATTTGAACACCCCTTTTACAATTGCTTCGTTACCTTCTGAAATTACTTATGGTATTGATGTATTGAATGATGTTACTTATCAAGATTTGGTTGATGGATGTGTGTATATTCCGAAAATGGATATGTTAAATATTGCTCCTTATGCACAATTGAAAATGGATGTTTTGGAAAATTTAATTTTCAAAGGAGGAATTCGTTATGAAAATGCAACAGTTCGTGTTAAAGATTATAATACTATTGCAACAGGAGCAAATAATGCAGGTAGTATTTTTGTAGAAGGCGGTAAAATTCCATATAATGCTACGATGTTTAATGCTGGTTTACGATTTAATAAATATGAGGTTTTTAATCCATTTGTGAGTTTTTCTCAGGCATTTGCTATTAATGAATTAGGTCGAATTTTACGAAGAGCGAATGAGAATACCATTGCAAGTTTAGAAACAGATCCTATTATTACAAATAATTACGAAGCGGGTTTTTCAAGTAAATTCTACAATTTTAATTTAACAGCAGCTTATTATATCAGTACTTCAAAATTAGGAGCGAACTTGGTTGATGTAGGTGGTTATTTAGTGGCGCAACGTGAACCTGAAAAAGTTAAAGGATATGAAATAACATTAGATTATAGATTTTCTAATAAGCTTAACCTTGGTGGAAGTTATTCTTATGTTGAAGGAAAAGCTGAATTTGATGATGGAAGTACTGTTTACCTTAACGGATCGCGTATTGCTCCACCTAAGGCAACGGGTTTTGTTACTTACAAACCTACTTCTGATTGGAATTTGCAATTATCTTGGGTTAATACAGGTTCTCGTGATCGTTTTGCACTAAATAGCAATGGAAGGTATAATAATAGTGAAGGGCCTATTTTGACTGTGAATTTAGTGAATTTTGCAGG
Source organism: Flavobacterium yafengii (assembly GCF_030010375.1). Lineage (GTDB taxonomy): Bacteria > Bacteroidota > Bacteroidia > Flavobacteriales > Flavobacteriaceae > Flavobacterium > Flavobacterium yafengii. The sequence continues at coordinate 987,207 of NZ_JASCRY010000001.1, forward strand.
AAGCTATTCGTTTAATGAAAATTGGTCATTAAATTTAGGAGTAGAAAATTTGTTAAACAATTATTATTACCCAACAGTAAGTCAGTATCGTGCTTTAGCTGCAGAATATGTAGTTGGAAATGGTATGACAACGAGTTTAAATTTGCGTTATAAATTTTAAAAATGGTCAAGAAAAAACTTTTATGGTTGCATAAATGGTTGGGTTTGCTTTCAGGACTTGTAGTTTTAATTGTCAGTCTTACGGGATGTCTTAATGTTTTTCAGGATGAGTTACAGCTTATGACTCATCCTGAAAAATTTTTTATTGAAAAGCCGAATCTACAGCCTTCCAAAACGATTGCGTTATGCAAACTTGTTAGTATCGCTGAAAAAAAATTAAATCCAGGGGAAAAAATAAGCCGTGTTGATATTTTTCCGCAGGAAAATCGAACTTGGGTTTTTAGAGCTATAAAAACGAATAAAGAAGCTTTTTTTTACTCTGATTATTTTACGTATTATAAACGGGTATTTGTAAATCCTTATACGGGAAATGTACAAGTGGTTGAAAACACCAAAACAAATTTTTTTCAGATTGTTCTTCAGTTGCATATGAATTTGCTTTTAGGGCAGAAATACGGTCATGTTGTGGTGGGTTTTTCTACAATCTTTTTTGCTATTTTGTGTCTTAGCGGAATTGTTTTGTGGTGGCCTAAAAAATGGAAACCTAAAACAATCAAAGATAGTTTTTCGATAAATTTTAAAGCCAAAAGCAAAAGACTTAATTATGATTTGCATAATGTTTTAGGGTTTTATAGTTTATTGGTCGCTTTGTTATTTGCTTTTACAGGTTTAGTATTTGCTTTTCCAGCTTTTAAAAAAATGGTCTCCAATCAATTGAATGCTTTAGATAGTAAAGAAAAACAAAAGCTTTCATTGCCATTTATACCACAAACAGCTACTACGGTTTTGGATAACGGATTGAATTATGTTTTAGCACAGCATTCTAATGCAGATCAACTTTCGATTCGAATACAAAAAGACATTTCTGAACCGCAAGACATTCAAGTAAGGATTGAAAAAAATAGGACAGGTGTTTTTTACTGGTATTATTTCAATCAAAAAAACGGGCAAGTTGAGGAATTAAAAACTTCGGATAATTTACAGCTCGGAAGCCGTGTCACTTCTCTGAATTATGACTTACACGTTGGGAGTATTGGAGGGATTTATACTAAGATTTTAGCTTTTTTTGGTGCTCTTGTTTGTGCTTCCCTACCTGTTACTGGATTTATAATTTGGTTAAATAAATACAAAAAGTCAAAGTTAAAAAGGATATAAGGAATCATGGTTTCTTTGGGGAAATGACAAAGGAGACTGTGAAAAAGAATTGGTTTATTTGATGAAGCAGCTGAGTTCAGAAAAGGATAGTTTTAAAATAGTATAATTTTTTTGCCTAGATTTTGCTTTAAAAATATTTTGTGAATTGTTTTTTGTCAAATCCCTTTTGATACACTACTTTTGCAAAAGTTTTTCAAAACAAACAAACTCTAGTATTGAACGCAACACAAAATACATTTTCATTAAAATCCATTTATATTGATTTCCGAGAGATCACTAAGGCACGTTTAGCTATTAGTGTTGTGTTTTCGTCTATCGCGGGATTTATGCTTGGGATTTATGATTTGCATTCATTGGATTGGATGGTTTTGCTGAAATTGGCAGTTGGTGGCTATTGTATGGTAGGAGCATCAAATGCTTTTAATCAAGTTATTGAAAAAGATTTGGACGCTTTGATGGATAGAACGAAAAATCGTCCCGTTCCAGCTGGCAGAATGTCTCAGGCTACGGCTTTGATTATTGCGAGTTTTTTAACGATTGTTGGGATTGTGTTACTTTATACAATCAATCCAAAAACGGCTATGTTTGGCGCCATTTCTATATTTTTATATACAAGCGTTTATACTCCTTTAAAAACGATGACTTCACTGTCTGTTTTTGTGGGGGCTTTTCCTGGAGCAATTCCTTTTATGTTGGGTTGGGTTGCGGCAACAGGAGAATTTGGAATAGAAGCAGGGACCTTATTTTTAATTCAGTTCTTTTGGCAATTCCCACATTTTTGGGCAATTGGATGGTTCTTGTATGAAGATTATGAGAAAGCAGGTTTCTTTATGTTGCCTACAGGTAAAAAAGACAAAGGAACAGCCTTACAGATTATTTTGTATACGGTTTGGTTGATTTTAGCGTCGCTTTTACCAGTTTTGGGTTATACAGGGCGATTATATATGACGCCAATTGCTGCTATTGTTGTATTTTTACTGGGATTATGGATGCTTTTTTATGCTGTTCGATTATATAAATTAAGAACTGCAAAAGCGGCCAGAACTTTAATGCTAGTTAGCGTTTCTTATATTACATTATTACAATTGGTTTATATATTTGATAAATTTTTAAGATAGTTATGGAGATGATAATGACAACTGAGGAACAAAAATCCAGAACAGCCAGATCATATAAGTTGATTTTGTTGTTTGCAATGGTAAGTATGACTATGATGTTTGCTGGTCTTACCAGTGCTTTTGTAGTGAGTAAGTCAAGAGCTGACTGGTTGAAGGATTTTCAATTGCCAATAGCATTTTATTACAGTACAGCAGCAATAATAGGTTGTAGTGTTACTTTTCATTTGGCTAAAAAAGCAATTCAAAAAAACAATCAAAGTAAAACGACAATTTTTCTTTTGACGACATTAGTTCTAGGAATATTGTTTGTAATTTTACAGTTCGTAGGATTTGGGCAAATAGTGGATAATGGGTATTATTTCACCGGAAGTGGAAGCTCAATAACCACTACTTTTTTATACGTTGTTACGGTTGTGCACTTGATTCACCTTGCTGGTGGCGTGATTTCACTTCTAATTATAATTTATAATCATTTTAAACAAAAATACAATTCATCTCAAACCCTTGGAATTGAACTAGGTGCAATGTACTGGCACTTTCTTGACTTATTATGGGTTTATTTGTTTTTGTTTTTATATTTCTTTAAATAAGAAAAAAACGTAAATTTGGGAACTTTTTAACGAATAACTTTTATGGAAGCGACAGTTACTACTGCAAATAGTGAAGAAAAAACTTGGGGAGGCGGCAATGAGCCAATGGGAGCAAGTTATGGCAAATTAATGATGTGGTTTTTTATCGTATCAGATGCTTTAACGTTCTCTGGATTTCTGGCGGCGTATGGTTTTTCTCGATTTAAATTTATTGAAACTTGGCCATTGGCCGATGAAGTGTTTACTCACTTCCCATTTATGCACGGCGTTTCTGCTCCGATGTATTATGTGGCATTAATGACTTTTATTTTGATTTTTTCATCTGTAACAATGGTTTTGGCTGTTGATGCAGGTCATCAAATGAAAAAGAACAAAGTAGTTCTTTACATGTTCTTAACCATTATCGGTGGTTTGATTTTCGTAGGATCTCAAGCATGGGAATGGAAAAATTTCATCAAGGGAGAATACGGAGCTATTGAAACAAAAGGAGGAAGTTTACTTCAGTTTGTGGATAAAGACGGTAACCGTGTTGCTTTAGCTGAGTTTGCGGCTGTTTTACCTGAAGAAAGAGAACAATTGACAAGAAGTAAAGGAAAATGGTTTATGGATGAACCAAGTTTGCCTTCTTATTCAGTTGCTGAAGTTCAAGCGGGTTTCAAAGCACATCCTGAACTTTTGATCAGAACTGAGGTTATAACCAAAGAGAAGAAGAAAACGATCCTTTCAAGAGAAGAGTCTGAAGCAAGATTGAGTCAAGCACATTATGTTGTTGAAGGCGCAAACTTGAAAAGAAACGAATACGGAAGTAAATTATTTGCTGACTTCTTTTTCTTTATCACTGGATTTCACGGATTCCACGTTTTTTCTGGAGTAATCATAAATATTATCATATTTTTCAATGTGTTAATTGGAACTTATGAGAAAAGAAAAAGTTATGAAATGGTAGAAAAAGTGGGTCTTTATTGGCACTTTGTCGATTTAGTTTGGGTATTTGTATTTACAGTTTTCTATCTAGTTTAATTTTCAAAAAGTAATTATCATGTCACACGAACACGTATCTAATATAGGTAGAATCTGGAAAGTTTTCGGAATATTATCTGCCGTTACAGTAGTAGAAGTTTATTTGGGTATTTTGAAACCAGATTTTCTTTTCATGAATGATTTTTTAAGTATGAACTTACTTAATTGGATATTCTATGCTCTTACTATTTTTAAAGCCTATTACATTGTATATGCATTTATGCACATGGAAGGTGAAAAAAGTTCTTTAAGAAGTGCAGTTGTTTTTCCAGTAATTTTTCTGATATTATATTTACTCTTCATTCTTTTGACAGAAGGGGATTATATTTATGAGGTTTTTAAGAATTCTACGATTAAATGGAATTTTTAACAAGATATTAATTCAATAAAAGGGTACGCATTGCGTACCTTTTTTTATTTTTGTACTTTAATAGTATTATTACAATGAAAAAAAATATTGTCCTTTTCGTTCTTTTTATTTTACCCATAGTTGCCTACCTTTTTTTTGCTTCAGGTGTCAACGGATTTACTAAATTACCAACAATAACTCCTAATACAGCTGATCTGGGTAATTGGCAATCTTTAGACGGTCAAAAAGTTAGTTTGAATGGCAAAGTAACGATTCTCGGTTTTATGGGCACTGAGCTTTTAAAAAATAGAGGGAATCTTTTCAATTTAAATCAAAAAATTTATCAAAGGTATCATGAGTTCAAAGATGTTCAGTTTGTGATGATTTGTCCAACTGGAACTGAAAAAGATGCTAAAAAAGTGGTCGATGCTTTAGGCGCTTTTACTGATGTTGCTCAATGGCGCTTTGTATTCGCTTCAACAGAAGAGATTGCCACTTATTATGATCAATTGAAATTGGTAGAGAAATTAGATGAGAATTCTGGTACGCCAAAAGTCTACATTATTGATAAAAAACGAAATCTTCGCGGTCGAAAACTGGTGAAAGATACTAAAGAAGGCTACAATACATTTCATCCGGCGGAGTTGAGTAACGAAATGCTTGATGATTTTAAAGTTATACTTTACGAATATCGTGCAGCTCTTAAAAAGAACAATAACGCCACCAGAAAAATTTAATATTTTATGTTCAAAAATAAATCATACATAGGAATTTCTTTTATTATTTTGATTTTTGGGATTTACGCTGTTCCAAAAATAGTAGAGAGAATTAAAAACGATAAAGTAGTTCAAGGGGATAGACTAGACAGTGTTAATCCTGCGACTGCAAAAGAAGGTCAATTAATTAAGATAGGACCTGCGCCTAAATTCGAGTTAGTAAACCAAGACAATAAGAAGATTACTAATGAAACCTACAAAGGAAAAGTGTATGTATTAGAATTTTTCTTTTCGACTTGTCCTACTATTTGTCCAAAAATGAATGAAAGTATGTTGGTTTTAGAAAAGAATTTTTTTGGTAATCCTAATTTTGGAATTGTCTCAATTACTATTGATCCAGAACACGATACTCCAAAAATTTTAAAAGAACATGCGAATCTTTTGGGAGTAAAATCCTCCAATTGGAATTTTTTAACCGGAGATAAAGCCTATATTTTTAATTTAGCCAATAAAGGTTTTAACCTTTATGCGGGTGAAAATAAAAAAGTTGCCGGTGGTTTTGAACATTCAGGATTATTTGCATTGATTGATAAAAATGGAAATATCCGTTGTAGAAATGATGATTTTGGAAATCCAATTTTATATTATGATGGTTTGGATAAAAAAGGAGTAAGAAACATTCAACAAGATATTAATATTTTATTAGAAGAATAAGAATGGAGAATAATTCGTTAGAGAAGAAATTTAGTAAGTTCATTATAGCAGTTTCAATTTTAATACCAGTAGTAGTTGCCATACTTTTTGGAGTAAAACTAAAAGATTTTGGATATAATGTAGAACCACTTTCATTTTTGCCGCCAATATATGCGACTACCAATGGAATTACAGCGATAGTTTTAATCGTTGCAGTTATAGCTATTAAAAACGGTAAAAGAAAACTTCATGAAAGGTTAATGACTTCGGCTATTGCTCTATCTGTTGCTTTTCTTGTCATGTATGTGGCGTATCACATGACTTCTGATTCGACAAAATTTGGTGGAGAAGGAATAATTAGATACGTTTATTTCTTTATATTAATTACACATATTATTTTGTCAATTGCCATTATTCCTATGGTTTTAATAACGTATGTTAGAGCATTGGCAGAAAATTTTGATAAGCATAAAAAAATCTCCAAAATTACTTTTCCAATTTGGTTGTATGTTGCCATAACGGGAGTAGTTGTTTATTTAATGATTTCACCATATTATGTATACTAAAGATTTAAGAAACAAAATTAAAGCCGTTGAAGCTCCAAGAAAAGTAAAAAAAAATGGAAAATCCTGCCTTTTTTCTTTATTGTTAATACTTGTTTTCAACCTCTTTTCGCTATCAGCAAATGCACAATGTGCTATGTGTCGTGCTGCATTGACCAGCGAAGGAAATACAACGAAAGCGGCAGCTGTAAATGATGGAATAGTTTATTTAATGGCAATTCCATATATCCTTGTTGCAGGAATTGGATATGCTGTTTATCGAATGAAAAAGAATAAATCGAGTTAATAGTTCTTTTGTTTTTTTTTGAAAAAATAAAAATTATTTCAATCCATCTACGGAAACATTTACAGTTCCTTTTACTTTTATAAAAGCAATAATAGCTTGGTTTGTCAATTGGATTCTCTGAAATTGAATCTCTTCCATTTTTCCATTTACAAAAACACCTTGCATGGGAGAGTAGTTTTTTAAATACGTCATCATGCTTTTTTGACCTTCTTCAAGATTTGGTTTTATGGAGTAGCGACAACTTTGCTCTATTTTTCTTAAGATTAATCCTTGCGCTAACCAATTAGCAGTTCGCATTAATTTATTTTTTGTGTCCAAAGCATAATCCAATTGATCAAAATATACTTCTTTGGTTTTGTCGTTATACTGAGGAAAACCTGCTAAATAGATAGTTCCGTTTACAGATCCTAATACATCTAAAGCGATTATCATTTTTCCGTTTTTGTGCCAAATAGCAACATTTTGAACTTTTACTTTCTTGGAACCTGAACCAAATTCTTGCCCGGCAAAATTCTTGGTCATTAGTTTTGAAGCTTCCAGATAGGTAGAAACTGCAACAATGTTTGCGGTGATTTCCTGAGGTATTTTAGATACGGGTTTTAAAACAATTTTGCTGGCATTAAATTTAGATTCGGGTTGCTTTCCTATCAATGTTTCCATGTTGCATTTCATTCCCATTTCCAGTACAAAAGTGTCATTTTTGAGTTTGGCATTGGTGGAATAAATTTCAATAGGGACAATTCGAAGCCAGCTTTCATAAGTGTCGCTCATTTGAAAAGGAGCACAAATTTTCTCTAAAGCTGCCAAAACATTCGGTTTGAAATCCATTGATTTTGCAATAGCATCATCAATTTTCTTTTCTATTTTAGATTTGAAAAGCTTTATTCCCGGATTGATAAGATAGGTTACAGGAACATTTTTTCCAAAAACAGTCATCGTCGGACTTTCATTCCAATCCAATGATTTTAGTTCCGTTTTGGTATTCATTTTCCAATTGGTTAAACCTACATCACTCAGTAAAGTTACCACACCATCAAGATTAAATTCTTTAGTGTTGTATAATTCAACGCCCATTTTCTTTGTTCCAATCCTGTATTTTACGATTGCTTTCAAGGGTAAGACAGTTCTAATTTTTTGACCATTAGCACCGTTGTCATTTTTGATTGTGATTGGCGCTAATTTCCAAATCTTCATTTCAATGTCATCATCTTCAATATTGTTGTCTTCATAAATTAGCCCATTTAGAAGTGAGTTTGTTTGGTTTTCGATATCCTTCAGTTTTACACTGATTGGTAAATTGATAAAGGAAGGAGTGTTTTCGTAAACTAAAGGAGTGGCATCATCTGGTTCGGGTTTTAGAATAGCTATTTTATTAGTTGTTGAACAGCTTGTTATCAGTGCGATAGACAGAATTATAAGTAGAGCTGAAAAGTATTTATGCATTTTATTTTAGTTTGATGAGGCAAAATTAGTAAAACAATTCTTTTTTAGGATTAATGTGTAACATTTTCACAACAATTAAGTCTTATGATTAAATTCCTGATAAAGGTATTAACGTTTTCTTATTACAATTTCTTTTAGAGAAGAATTAATATTGTTTTAAAATTAACATAATTATGATTGAAATTAAAGATTTGCATAAATCCTATAAAATGGGAAATTCCGAATTACATGTGTTAAAAGGAATTAATTTCAACATTAAAGAAGGGGAATTAGTGGCTATTATGGGTTCTTCTGGTTCAGGAAAATCTACTTTGCTTAATATTCTTGGGATTCTTGATGAAGCTGATTCTGGTAATTATATTTTGGATAGTGTGCCTATTAAAAATCTCAACGAGACTATTGCTTCAAGATATCGCAACAAGTTTTTAGGTTTTGTTTTTCAATCTTTCAATTTAATTAATTATAAAAGTGCTTTGGATAATGTGGCGATGCCATTGTATTATCAAGGTATAAAAAGGAAAGAACGCAATGAAATTGCAATGAACTTTTTGGAAAAAGTAGGTTTGACGTCGCATTCACATCACTTACCAAATGAACTTTCCGGGGGACAAAAACAACGTGTTGCCATTGCAAGAGCCCTGGCGTCAAATCCGAAAGTATTATTGGCCGATGAGCCTACAGGAGCTTTGGATACCAAAACATCTTATGAGGTTATGGAGTTGATACAAGGGATTAATGACGAGGGAAAAACCATTTTGATTGTAACGCACGAGCCTGATATTGCTGCCATGTGCAAAAGAAATGTAGTTTTAAAAGATGGTTTAATCATCGATGATAAATTAGTAGAACAAGTAAGAGCATCCGCTTATGTTTAATGTAGAACGCTGGCAGGAAATTTTTGAGGCAATTGCCAAGAACAAACTGAGAACGTTTCTCACGGGAATTTCTGTGGCTTCTGGAATTTTTATATTAGTCATTCTTTTGGGGGCGGGCAAGGGACTTCAAAACGGAATTGAAAAACAGTTTGAACGTGATGCCGATGGTATAATTGAAATTTGGACAGGAACTACTACTAAAGAATACAAAGGATTGAATCCAGGAAGACAAATTCAATTTCGCAATAGTGATTATGATATTTCCGTGCAAAAATTCGGAGATATATTAGATAAAAAAGTGGCTACCTATAATTTTTGGAATGGCGTAATTGTTTATGGTAAAGAAACTGGGAATTATCAATATAGAGGTGTTTATCCAGATCATCAAGCCATTGAGAACGCAACAATCATTAATGGAAGATTCATAAATAATAATGATTTGGTAAACAGTGAGAAAGTTGCGGTCATTGGACAAAAAGTAAAGTTGGATTTATTTAAAGAAAAAAATCCTATTGGTGAACAACTTGTGATTAATAATATCACCTTCAAAGTGGTTGGTGTTTTTACTGATCCAGCTGGAGAAAGAGAAGAATCCAGAGTGTATCTACCAATAACGACTACACAAAAAGCTTTTGGGATTGGGGACAAAATTAGTAATTTGTCTTTTACGTTAACCAAAAAGGCTACTTATGAAGAAGCATTAGCGCAATCAACAAAATTTACGCAAGAGTTAGGACAATTATTGAGAAGTAAAAATATAATTGCACCGGATGATGAAAGTGCTATAGGAATTAATAATTCCATAAAAAATGCAAAACAGTTTTATGATTTAAATCTGTATATCCGATTGTTTTTTTGGTGGGTTGGAATTTGTACCATAATCGCAGGAGTAGTTGGAGTTAGTAATATTATGTTGATTATTGTAAAAGAAAGAACCAAAGAAATTGGTATTAGAAAAGCACTTGGAGCCTCTCCGGTTTCTATTATTGGAATGATTTTGCACGAATCCATTTTTATTACGACAATAGCCGGATTTGTGGGGCTTTTATCAAGTTTATTATTGTTGGAATTAGTAGGTCCGCTAGTATCAAGTGATTATTTTTTGAATCCCGAAGTTGATTTTAGTATCGCTTTAACCACCTTGATATTGTTAGTTGTAGCTGGTGCTTTAGCTGGATTTTTCCCTGCATACAGAGCCGCCAAAATAAAACCCATTGTAGCACTTAGAGACGAATAATTATGTTTGACAGAGATAAATGGAACGAGATTTTAGAGGCTTTAACTGCTAATACATTCAGGACGATTCTTACTGCGTTTGGTGTTTTTTGGGGGATATTTATTTTGGTAATATTACTTGCGGCAGGAAACGGATTAGAAAATGGCGTTAAAAAAGGGTTTGACGGAATTGCAACCAATACCATGTTCATGTGGTCACAAACTACTTCAAAACCGTTCAAAGGATTGCCTGCAACCAGACAATTTGACTTTAAAAACGTCGATGTTACTGCTTTGAAAGAGAATTTTCCGGATTTATTATACGTTTCGCCCAGAAATCAATTAGGGGGTTATGAAGGAGCAAATAATGTTGTCAGAGGAACAAAAACAGCAGCTTATACTATTTATGGGGATTATCCAGAGTTGATTAAGCAAGAATCGATGGATATTATAAAAGGACGTTTCGTAAATCAGCAAGATATTGTATTGAAGCGTAAAGTTGCGGTTATTGGTCAGGGTGTAATAAGCGAAATGTATGAAAAAGCAGAAGAGGTTATTGGAACATATATCAAGATTAACGGAGTGAATTTTATGGTTGTGGGCGTTTATAACTCAAAATCCAGAAATAATGGTGATGCTGAATCTGCACAAAAAAATATTTTCATGCCATTTACTACTTTTCAGCAAGCCTTTAATTATGGGGACACAGTAGGATGGATGGCACTTACAGCTAATGATAATGCTTCCATTACAGAGTTAAAGCCTAAAATTTTAGACTTCATGAAATCCAGACATTCGATACATCCTCAAGATGACAGGGCGATTGGGAATTTTGATTTGTTTCAGGAGTTCAGTAAAATACAAGGCTTGTTTCTTATTCTAAGATTCATTGCTTATTTTGTAGGGACATTGGTATTGCTTTCGGGCGTAATTGGAATTTCTAATATCATGTTGATTGTAGTCAAAGAACGTACAAAGGAAATAGGAATTCGAAGAGCATTAGGAGCCACACCGGGTGCGATTCGTTCCCAAATATTATCAGAAGCTATTTTTCTGACTATCATAGCAGGAATGTTTGGAATTGCATTGGCCACAGGATTATTAGCAGTTTTAAATATGGTTTTAGATTCGATGCCAAGTGAAGGAATGATGTTCGCGAATCCAAGTGTAGATTTGACAGTTGTATTTATTGCTTTGTTCATACTCATTGGTTCAGGTTTATTAGCAGGATTAATTCCGGCTCAAACTGCCATAAATGTAAAACCAGTAGACGCATTAAGAACAGAATAAAGTATCAATCAAAAATTATTTAATCGATTAAACATAAGCAAAATGAAAAAAGGATTAACCATAACTATTTTAATTACAATCGCACTAGTGTTCTTTGGTGCTTTGTATTATTTGTATGCCAAGAATCAGGAATCTCCAATTGTTTTTGAAACCGATAAGGCAGAAATAAAAACGATTGTAAAAAACACTATTGCAACCGGTAATATTGTTCCAGATGAAGAGGTGCTTATCAAACCTAATATTTCAGGTATTATTGAGGCGGTTTATATTAAGGCCGGTGAAAATATCAAAGCGGGTGATTTAATTGCAAAAATTAAAGTTGTTGCCAATGTATCTAATTTGAGTAATTCTCAAAATCAGGTGCAAACATCTAAAATTGCTTTGGACAATCAGGAAAAAGTATTTTTAAGACAAAAAACCTTATTTGATAAAGGCGTTATTTCGGCAAATGATTTTGATGCGGCACAATTAGCATATAAACAAGCGAAACAGAATTATAGCGCGTCTCGACAAGGATATGATATTGTGAAAACAGGAACAACTTCCGGATTGGGAAGCTATGCCAATACTTTGATTCGCTCAACAGTAAATGGAATGGTGTTGGATGTTCCGGTAAAAGTAGGAAACCAAGTAATTGAAAGTAATAATTTTAATGAAGGAACAACAATAGCAAGTGTTGCCGATGTTGGGCGTATGATATTTGTTGGAAAAATTGACGAATCAGAAGTAGGTAAAATAAAAGAAAAATTGCCAATCGAAATTACTGTTGGTGCTATTGAAAACAAAAAGTTTGATGCCGTTCTGCAATATATTGCCCCAAAAGGTAAAACAGAAAATGGAGCGATTCAATTCGAAATAAAAGCATCTTTGGCAAATAGAGACGATACTTTTATCAGAGCTGGTTTAAGCGCAAATGCTTCCATTATTTTAGAAAAAGCGGATAAGGTTTTAGCGATAAAAGAATCCTTGATTCAATTTGATAAAAAAACACAAAAACCATACGTAGAGGTTGAAACCGGAGTGCAAAAATTTACAAGAAAAGATTTAGTCTTAGGCGTTAGCGATGGAATTTATGTCGAAATAAAAAGCGGAATTAAAGCATCAGATAAAATAAAAGTATGGAATCAAGGTCTAAAAAATGAAGAAATGAAACCTTAAAAATACATTCAAAAAAGAATTTTAGTTTTTAAAAAAATGTTAAATATGTGTAGTACCTTTGCTACACTTTCATTCAAAATATATGAAAAAAAATAGTTGTATCAGTCTCGTTTTTATCGTGCTTTTTGGTTTATCCGTTCAGGGACAATCCAAAAAATGGACTCTGGAAGAATGCGTAAAATATGCCATTCAAAATAATATCTCCATCAAACAATCCGAGTTAGATACTAAAACGGCGGCCATTGATAAAAAAGGAGCGATTGGAAACTTTCTTCCATCATTGAATGCCAGTGCTTCTCATTCCTGGAACATTGGTTTGAATCAGGATATTACAACAGGGCTTTTGCGTAATCAAACGACTCAGTTTACTTCTGCTGGAGCAAATGTGGGTGTGGATATTTACAAAGGTTTACAAAACCAAAATACATTGCGTAAAGCCAATCTTTCGATTGTGGCAGCTAAATACCAATTGCTCAAAATGCAGGAAGATGTAGCTTTGAATGTTGCAAATGCTTTTTTACAGGTGCTTTTTAATAAAGAAAACTTAAAAGTGCAGAAAGAACAATTGGGAATTAATGAAAAGCAATATGCGCGCTCAGAAGAATTAGTGAAAGCGGGATCTATTCCTCGTGGGGATTTATTGGACATAAAAGCGACTGTGGCATCAAACAACCAAAACGTTATTACAGCTGACAATGCATTATTAATTTCAAAATTGAGTTTGGCTCAATTGTTACAACTAAAAGACTTTGAAAATTTTGATGTTGTTGATGATACCGATGTTAAAGATGAAAATAATATTATGGCACAATCTCCGGTAGCCATTTATGACAAAGCCAAAGAGGGAAGAACTGAATTGAAAATTGCAAGAACTAATTTAGAAATTTCACAGAAAAATTTAGAAATTGCCAAAGGAGCTTTTCAACCTACTTTACAAGGGTTTTATAGTTTTAATAGTCGAGTTTCTTATGCAGATGTTCCTGCGTTTGACAGTATGGGAAATCTAATTGGTACAAGAAGTCCAGCGCCATTTTTTGATCAATTCAGTGATAATAAGGGACAATCTTTTGGAGCTCAGTTATCAATTCCTATCTTTAATGGATTTTCGGCAAAAAATAATGTGGAGCGTTCTAAAGTAAGTTTAGAAAGATCAAAAATTGCTGTTGAGCAACAAGATTTGGATTTACAAAGAAATGTTTTCACTGCATTTGCAGATGCGAAAGGCGCTTTGAATGCTTATGAATCTTCGGTTGTAGCACTTGAATCCAGACAAGGAGCGTATGATTATGCCAAAGAAAAATATGCAGTTGGTTTGATGAATTCTTTTGATTTCAATCAATCACAAACGCTACTTACTAATGCACAATCAGATGTTCTTAGAACAAAATACGATTATATTTTTAAAATTAAAATATTAGAATTCTATTTTGGAATTCCACTTATCAAAAACTAATTTATCATGTCAAAGAAAACAATTTATATCCTAATAGGTGGAGCAATAGTACTTATTGCTGCATTGATAGCACTTTCAAAATCTGGAGTTATCGGAAATAAGGACAAAGGAACTGAAGTTGAAATCGCCCAAGTTATTCCGACAACTATTGTTGAAACGGTTTCGGCAACAGGAAAAATTCAACCAGAAATTGAAGTTAAAATTTCATCTGAGGTGTCAGGAGAAATTATTTCTTTAAACGTAAAAGAAGGACAAGTTGTAAAGAAAGGAGATTTATTGGTTAAAATAAATCCAGATTTGTATACTTCGGGTTACAATCGTTCGGTTTCAAATTTATCAGGAACCAGAGCAAATTTGAGTCAGGCTGATGCTTCGTTCAAGGAATCTAAATCAAGTTACGACAGAAATAAAACATTATTCGAAAAAGGAATTATTTCAAAGTCAGATTGGGATAAAGCAGTTGCCTCTTATGAAGTGGCAAAAGCGGCTAAGCAAACGGCTTATTTTAATGTTCAAAGTGCTTCTGCTACTGTAAACGAAGCCAAAGATAATTTAGGTCGTACTACAATCTATGCGCCTGCGGATGGAACAATTTCTATGTTAAACGTAGAAATGGGAGAGCGTGTTTTAGGAACGCAACAAATGACTGGAACGGAGATTTTGAGAGTAGCAAACTTAAATAACATGGAAGTGGAAGTGGATGTCAATGAAAATGATATTGTAAAAATAAAAGTAGGAGACGATGCTAATGTTGAAGTTGATGCTTATCTTAAAAAACAATTTAAAGGAACTGTAACTAGTATTTCTAATTCGGCTAGTTCTGCTTTGACTGCAGATCAAGTAACTAATTTTAAAGTTAAAGTGAGAATTCTTAAAGAATCGTATCAAGATTTATTAGAAGGAAAACCAGATGCATATTCTCCTTTTAGACCTGGAATGACTGCAACGGTTGATATCATTACAGAAACAAAAACGAATGTATTGTCTGTGCCTATTAGTTCAGTAGTGGTAAAATCTGATACGACAGCTGTAAAAGAAATTAAAGTGGAAGATCCTAATGAAGAACAAAAAGGAGCTGCACCTAAAAGTGATAAAAAGTTTGAATGCGTATTTGTAAAAGTAGGTGGTAAAGCTAAAATTAGAATCATCAAAACCGGAATTCAAGACGATACAAATATTGAGGTTTTAACAGGTCTTAAAAAAGGAGATGTAGTTATAACCGGCCCTTACACTACCGTTTCTAAGGACTTAAATTCTGGAGATAAGGTAACGCTAAAAACGGATAAGGATAAAGCTGAAAGTAAGAAATAATACAGTATACTAATATTTTAAAAATCACAATTATGGAAATATATTTCATGATTGTGATTTTCATGTTAAAATAAAATCTAAAAATTGGAATACATTCTCAACATCGAAACCGCTACGAAAAACTGTTCAGTTGCTCTTGCAAAAGGCGGAAAAACAATTGTATGCAAAGAAATTGCCGAAGAAGGATATTCTCATGCAGAACGACTTCATGTTTTTATTGAGGCAATTATAAAAGAAGCAGGAATTACGCTTAATGATTTATCTGCCATCGCTGTGAGTCAAGGTCCGGGTTCTTATACAGGATTAAGAATAGGCGTTTCAGCTGCCAAAGGACTGTGTTATGCGCTAGATATTCCATTAATTGCCGTTGATACTCTACAAGCTTTGGCATCACAAGTAACCATTTCCAGCGGATTAATTATTCCCATGATTGATGCCCGAAGAATGGAAGTGTATAGTGCTGTTTTTGCTCCAAATTTGGAACGAAAAAGAGAAGTTCTTGCCGAAATAATCACGGAGAATTCTTTTGAAGATTTGCAGGAAACACTTTATTTTGTTGGTGATTGTGCCGAAAAATGTAAGTCAGTTTTGACTAAAGAAAATTATGTTTTTCTTGACAAAATTGTACATCCTTCTGCCAAAGAAATGAGTGCGATAAGTTTTGATAAATTCAAAAAAAGAGACACTGTAGATGTCGCTTATTTTGAACCGTATTATTTGAAAGATTTCATGATTACTACTTCAAAGAAGTAATCTTTAAATTAAGAATTATCCTTAGTTGATTCTCTTACATAAGGCTGAGTCACAATTCCGGCGGCGTCAAATGCCAGTTTACAGCTTTCCAATGTATCAGCATAAACATCCCAGAAATCTTCATTTGTGGCCCATGGTCTAACGGCTAATTGTATAGCACTATCGGTTAGATTTTTTACAGAAACAACGGGTGCAGGAGTTTGAAGTACCTTTGGATTGTTTTTGAAAATGGCAGTAATTATTTCTTTTACTTTTTTAATATCCGTATCATAGGAAATAGCAATGGTCAAATCAGCTCTTCTGATTTTTTGCAAAGAATAATTGATAATGTTTCCATTTGATAAAGATCCGTTGGGTATAAAAATAGTCTGGTTATTAGCCGTAATCAATTTGGTTACAAATATTTGAATTTCGCTGACAGTTCCGGTTACTCCTTGTGCTTCAATGGTGTCGTTTACCTTAAAAGGCTTAAAGAGAATAATCAGCATGCCGCCTGCAAAATTCGATAAGGAACCTTGAAGAGATAAACCCACTGCAAGTCCCATGGCACCAAGAATGGCAACAAATGACGAAGTTTCTATTCCTAGATTTGAAATAAAAGTCACAAATAATAGTACCCTCAAAACCCAAAGTAGAATATCGGCAAGGAATTTTGTCAAGGTAGGGTCTAAGTCCCTTTTTATCATTAATTTTCTGATGAATCTATTGATCAGCCGAATCACATAAAGGCCAACAAATAAAATGAGAAAAGCAGAAATAATTTTTGGCGAATAATCAATCAATACCGTGATAAATGTATTGGCATAATCAGTTAACTGATTTGGATTTAAGTTCATTTTTTATCTAATAAAAAACCTTCCCAAAAGAGAAGGTTAAGTTTGAAGTGCAAAAATACAAATAAATTATTTTTTTATAAATTAATCTGCGTCTTCTTCTATTTTATTTATAGTTTCTTTAGCTTTTTCAGTGGTGTCGGGATCACCGTCATTTGCTAATTCGCTTGCTTTTTCAGAAACAGTTTCGGCAGCATCTGTAGCTATTGTTTTAGTTTCACTTGCTATTTCTTCAACTTTTTCTGTAGCTGTAGCCGTTTTTTCTTTTACTGATTCTGCTGCGCTCCCTAGAGCATCACTGGCTTTATCTGAATATTCAGTGACAGTTTCTTTGGCTTGGTCAGCAAAACTTTCTACTTTATCTATAATTGGAGCTGCAGTTTCTTTTACTTTTTCAAATGTTTCTTCTACAAAAGTTTCTGCTTTTTCAAGGTAGGGAGCTGCAGTTTCTTTTGCTTTTTCAAATGTTTCTTCTGCAAAAATTTCTGCTTTTTCAAGATAAGGTGCTGCAGTCTCTTTTGCTTGCTCAAAGGTAGTTTCTGCTTTGTCAGCTAATTCGCTGGCAGTTTCTTTGGCTGAGCCAAATAAATTTTTTAAAAATGAAGATAGTCCCATGGTATTTTTATTTGATTAGTCTTACAATATTAAACAATTTTTTCTAGGATTGCTTTATTAAATCATTAATAATTTGCTGAAAATCAGTATTTGGCATCAAGTACATCTAGTTTTGGCAGACATGAAACAACGTTTTCTTATTTGTGTAGCGTGCAGATAAAACAATACTTTATTTTTTTGTTTCTGCCAAAATCACCCGGTTTTTGACTGCAGAACAATAACTAATTTCAGAAAGTATCGCAGCGAATAGCTTTGAATAGTTTCTAAAAATAAAAAAGCGTTCGCCGCAGCGAACGCTTAAATTAATGGGTCAAATTAATCTATTCGAGTTCGAAAGTTAATTTTAGGTTTACTCTGTATTCTGTGATTTCACCTCCACTTACGGCCGCACTGTGATCTTTAATGTATACAGAGCGTATGTGATTTATGGTTTTAGCTGCCTTTGCTACTCCTTTTCGAGTTGCATCTTCCCAACTTATATCTGAACTGGAAAGCACTTCAATTACTTTTAATACTGACATAATTTCTATTTGTTAAGTTAAGGATTAAATGTACCTATTTTATTTAAAATAGCAATTATTTTCACATAACTATAACATTGTCAATTAATTGTGAAATTTACTTTTGCTTATGCGTTTACGGCTTCCACTTTAATTCCTTCGTCGTTCAACATACTTTTCAACATGTTTTCGATACCGCTTTTTAACGTAAATGTTGATGAAGGGCAACCGCTGCAAGCTCCTTGAAGGATTACTTTTACGGTCTTGTCAGCTTCATTATATGAATCGAATGCAATATTTCCACCATCAGCTTGTACAGCAGGTTTTACATACTCCTCTAATATGTTGATGATTTGTTGTGAAGTGACATCCAGATTGTCAAACTCTTTTGCTTTGGTGTCTTCTGTTGCTGTAACTGCCTGAATGAAATTTTCATCTAGAACTGTTCCGCCATTTTCAATATATTGCTTGATAAAACTTCTTAATTCTAATGTTATTTCCTGCCATTCATTGATTTCATATTTAGTTACCGAGATGTAGTTTTCATCAATGAAAATCTCTTTTACATAAGGAAATTTAAAAAGTTCTTTTGCTAATGGTGATGCGCCTGTTTGATCAATGTTTTTGAATTCGATAGCGTTTTTAGTCAACATTTTACTCACTACAAATTTCAATGCAGCTGGATTTGGAGTGGTTTCTCCATAAACGGTCACAGGCTGTTTTTTAGTTTTGTTTTCGTCAATAGTGATGATTGTTCCGCCATTGTTTACAAATGTTTCCATTTGTTCTACTACGGCATCTTTGACATCGTCCCATTCCACAATACTATATTTTTCGATTGCTATAAAATTTCCGGAGATGTAAATTGTTTTTACAAAGGGAAGGTAAAATAATTGTTGCGCTAGTGGAGACGTTTTAGCCTCATCAATGTTTTTAAATTCAAAACTTTCATTTTGAGTTATAAAATCTTGAAATTCAAACTTTAATATAGTTGGGTTTTGTGTTTCTTTTATGCTAACTTTGTTCATGACTTTTAAATTTTTACAAATTTACTAAAGTTATTTTCTACGAATAACTATATTTGAGTTTTTAATGAATAAATTAACTTTAGTTTAATTTTTAGATAAGCTGTTTGCTCTTGTTTCCATAAAACTTTTATTGATTTAGAATTATTCATTCGTATTAAAAAGTAATTAAATGTATAATAAAATTAAATTTTTATCTGCTCTTTTTTTTATATCTTTTTATTCCTTTTCGCAGGAAGGAATTCCTGTTTATTCCGATTATCTTTCAGACAATTATTACTTAATTCACCCTTCAATGGCAGGTGCGTCAAATTGCGCCAAAATTAGGCTGACAGGACGTAAACAATGGTTTGATCAGGAAGACGCTCCAGAGCTTCAAACCTTAAGTTTTAATGGAAGAGTAGGTGAAAAAGCAGGTGCCGGAATTATACTTTTCAATGATAAAAATGGATATCATTCCCAAAAAGGAGTCAAATTTAGTTATGCCTATCATTTGATGTTTTCAAGAAATGAGATAGATCTGAACCAATTGTCTTTTGGAATCAGCGCAGGATTAATTCAAAGCCAATTAGACGAAACAGAATTTCTTCAATCTGGTGATTTTGATCCCATTATTGATGGAACTGTTGTGCAAAAAGATTCTTATTTTAATGTAGATATCGGAGCATCATACAACTACTTGGATTTTTATGCTCATGCTACAGTAAAAAACGCTATAGAAACCAGAAGAGATATTTACACGGAATACGAAAGTGATAATTTAAGAAAGTATTTATTGAGTGCCGGATATATCTTTGGTGACAGAGACAAAATATTATGGGAACCTTCTATTTTATTCCAAATGGTGGATCAAACCAAAGAAAAATCGATTGACATTAACTTTAAAGCCTACAAGACGTTAGATTTTGGAAAGCTTTGGGGCGGATTATCTTATAGAAGAAGTTTTGATGGTGCAGAATACATTAATGGAAATTCTGTTTCTAAACAAAAGCTGCAATACATTACGCCAATAGTTGGTGTCAACTTTGATAAATTTATGTTTGCTTATACGTATTCTCAATTATCGGGAGCTGTTAAATTCGATAATGGTGGCTATCACCAAATTACTTTAGGAATCGATTTGTTCTGTAAACCTGTGAAATACGATTGCAACTGTCCTGCAATTAATTAATATTTATTTTTTTCCCCATGCTAATTAAATCTGTTAACGGTAAGTCTCCTTCAATTCCTGAGGATTGTTATGTAGCCGAAAATGCAACTATTGTAGGAGATGTTTCTTTTGGAGAAAATTGTAGTGTTTGGTTTAACGCCGTAATTAGAGGTGATGTAAATTTCATCAAAATTGGGAATAAAGTAAACATACAAGATGGTGCAGTTATTCATTGTACATACAAAAAACACCCAACAATTATAGGAAATAACGTTTCTATTGGTCATAATGCCATTGTACACGGTTGTACAGTTCACGATAATGTGCTAATAGGAATGGGAGCAATTGTTATGGATAATTGTGTTATTGAAAGCAATTCTATTGTGGCTGCCGGTGCTGTAATTACTCAAAATACAGTTGTAGCATCTGGCACAATCTGGGCGGGAGTTCCAGCTAAAAAAGTGAAAGATATTGATCAATCTGATTTTGCTGGTGAAATCGAACGCATTTCGAATAATTACGTGATGTATTCGAGTTGGTTTAAGGTAGAAGAGTAAAAAATATTGTTTAAAACTTTATTTCTTCAACCGGATATTTATTTTCTAAAATTTCAGTCAAAACTTTGGGATTTGTATTCGTATAAAAAACGGGTTCACTGTTTTCTGCCGATGAAAAACCTACTTTGTCTCGTAATATATTTCGTGTTTGCTTTGCAACAGCTTCGCCAGAATCTATTATTTGAATGTGTTCTGGAATAATTTTTTTAATTTGAGGAATTAGATAAGGATAGTGGCTGCAACCTAATACTAAATAATCAATGTTAGCTTCAATCATCGGAGTCAGGTAGGAGTAAAGGAGTTTAGTTATCTCTGGTGAATTGATATCCCCGTTTTCAATTAGTTGCACTAATCCGTGACCTACTTGCTCAATTATTTTTGTGTCTTGGTATTTTTCTGTAGTCTTGTTGAACAGTTCACTGTTCAAGGTTCCCTGTGTAGCGAGGATTCCTATTATTTGTGTTTTAGAATGCGTAACCGCTGGTTTAATCGCAGGTTCAATACCTATAAACGGAATGTCGTATTTTGCTCTTAATTCTTGGATTGCATTAGTAGTTGCGGTATTACAAGCTACAACAATTAATTTGCAGTTCATCTCCAGTAGGAAATCAGTATTTTTCATACTCAATGCAATAATCTCTTGTTTGGATTTTTGTCCATATGGGGCATTTTTGCTGTCTGCCAGATATATGGTTTTTTCATTGGGCAGTAATTGATGGATTGCTTTCCAAATGGAAGTTCCGCCAATCCCTGAGTCAAAAATTCCTATTGGTTGATTATTACTGTTCATAAAAACAAAGTTACATGCTGGAATTTGAATTTCCTAAAGTTTATTTTAAACAAAAAACTGCTCAAACCTAAGATAAGGGTGAGCAGTTTTGTACGATTATCTGTTTTTTTTAGAAACCTAAATCTTTTTTCACATCCATAGTCAAGTTTGGACCATCAGCAAGTAAAAGACTTGAACCATCAAGAACATATTGAAATCCTTTAGCTTTTCCTACTTTTTGAATAGAAGCTCTTACTTTTTCCATTAATGGTTTTACGATATCAGATTCTTTTTGTTGCAATTCTTTTTGAGCATTATCTCTAAAATCAACAATTCTTTTTTGCATATCTTGAACTTCTTTAGAACGCTCACCATTTACAGCTTCAGTAACTGTAGCAGCTTCAGCTTCGTATTTTTTCAATTTTCCTTGGTATTCTTCAACCATTTTTTTGTAGTCAGCATCATACGTAGTACTCAATTTATCCAATTGTTTTTGAGCGTCTAGCATTGCTGGCATTTTTGTCATAATTTCACTTACATCAACATGAGCAGTTTTTGCTTGTGCATTAATTGTTTGGTTTGCTCCTAAAATAAAAATTGCAGCAATAAATAGAGTTTTAATTTGTTTCATCGTTTTTAAAATATTTAATAATTAATTTTTGTTTGTGTTTTCTTTTAATTTTTCTTCTTTGGCTTTCCTGATAGCTTCTCTGTCTTCCAGTATTTTTTTTCTTTTCTCGTCTAATGCTTTCTTGCGATCCTCTAAAACTTTCTTGCGATCTTCTAATGTTTTCGCTCTTGCATCAGCTTGTTTTTGTTTAGCATCTTCAACCGCTAGTTTTGCACTGTCTTTAGCTGGATCATTACTTGCTGCTGTTTCTGTGGCTTCTATTTTAACATTTGCAGAAACCGTGCCATTTTTTTTAGCCTCTCTGTCGGCTATAACTTGTTTCCTTTTATCATCAAACTCCTTTTTCTTTTGCTCTTGAAGCAATTTTCTATCAGCGAGTATTTTATCTCTTGTTGCTTTTTTATCATCCAAGACTTTTTGTCTGTCTGCCAATGCTGGATTTTCATCCAATGCATCTTCTTTATTTTCTTTGGCTTCTTCTGCTTTTAGTTGTTTTTTAGTCAACTGTTCTCTTTTTTCTGTCCTGTTCAATGTGCGTAAAATTTGCTCGCTGATATCAAATCTCTTTGCCGCAAATAACATAGTCAAGTCAGAAGTTTTGTCAAAGATAAAATCATATTTTAATCGTTCTGCAATATCTTGAACTGCAGTAAAAACTTGATCTTGTATTGGTTTTACCAAAACGGATTTTTGTATCATCAAATCTCCATTAGCACCAAATCTTTTTTGTTGGTAATCCAGATTTTCGTTTTCAAGAAAATTAATTTCTGTTTCTCTTTCGTCAATTAATTCTTTTGTCAATAAAGCTCTTTCAGCTTTTAAGGCTTCCTTCAATTTATTGATTTCAATTTTCTTAGTATCAATCTCCAGTTTCCATTTTTCAGCCTTTTGCTCTAATTGAGCTTTTGCTTCCGTATAATCGGGTACATTTTGTAAAATGTATTCCATATCAATGTAGCCTAGCTTAGTTCCTCTGGTTTGTGCGTTAATTGTTTGTGCAACGACTAACGCCAAACATAGATATAAAAATTGTTTTCTCATAACGTTACTGTATTAGAAAATTTAAAACCAATTTTTTTTAGAATTGTTGCCCAATGATAAAATGGGTTTCCCATCCATTAGCTTTTGCTTGTCCTGGTAATGTATCAAAACCGTGACCAAAATCAATCCCCAATAAACCAAATGCTGGCATAAATACACGTAATCCAATTCCAGCAGAACGATTTAAGGCAAAAGGATTATAGCTTTTGAAATCCTTAAACGATGATCCTGCTTCCATAAATGCCAATGCATAAATTGAAGCCGATGATTTTAACGTTATCGGATAACGTAATTCCATTGAGAATTTATTAAAAACGGTAGCTCCAATTTGATCTCCTACATCATTTACTGGTGTTAATGAGTTGTTAGGATATCCTCTCAACTGTACTGTTTCTCTTCCGTCCATAGAATAATTTGCCAGTCCGTCACCACCAAGATAGAATCGTTCAAAAGGAACAACTCCTCTTTCTTGATTGTATGCTCCAAGGAAGCCGAACTCTGCTAAAGTTCTAAGTACTAATTTACCATAAATTTTTGTATACCAGTCTGCTTTAAACTTTATTTTATAATATTCTAACCATTTAAAACGCTCTTGATCTACTTTACTTACGTCCGTAGCAGCAAGATTGAAGTCGGTTACTTTATTTCCATTAGTGTCAATATAATCTCCTATTTGAACAATGTTGCCATTTGCATCTGGAACATTTAAGCGGTCAACAGTGTTTTTTAATTTGTATTCTTCTTTATCGCCTAATGTTGTATAATTAATTCCATTTAACAATGAATAAGGAGGCGTTAATTTAGCTGAAATACTAAACTCCGATCCGTACGTTGGGAATATTGGATTCACACCTTTATTACTTCTTGTTAATCCAACGGTATAGGCAAAATTTCTTGATGTTCCATCTCCAAAAGTAAATAATCCGGTATTGTAATTATTTAAATCATAATGTTGGTAACTTAACGATTGTGACAATACAAAGAAATCATCTGGAACAGTCAGTCTTTTTGCTAAACCAACAGACAATGTCATGATGTTAAAACTTTTGGTTTTATCGGCTCTTTGTGTAACAAAATTATTTAAAAATTGTTTACTGTATGATATAGAGCTACTAAATTGTACCGGTTTTTTTCCGCCAAACCAAGGTTCTGAAAATGAAACACTATAAGTTTGAAAAAATGTACTGGCTTGCAAACGTAAAGATACTTTTTGACCATCTCCCATTGGTAATGGTTTGTATGCATCTTTGTTGAACATATTTCGTGCAGAAAAGTTGTTGAAAGATAGTCCAAGAGTACCAATGAAACCACCTCCGCCATAACCACCTTGAAGTTCAATTTGACTAGAACCTTTTTCTACAAGATTGTATTCAATATCCACAGTTCCTGCTCCTGAATCCACATTCTTGAATTTTGGATCAATCGCTTCTGGATCAAAAAATCCTAGTTGCCCAATTTCACGAATGGTTCTTACTAATTCCTCTTTGCTGTATTTTTCTCCCGGTTTTGTTCTTAGTTCACGATAGATTACTCGGTCATTTGTTTTGTCATTTCCAACAACAGTAATTTTGTTGAAATAGGCAATTGGTCCTTCAGTGATTCGTATTTCAAAATCAATAGTGTCATTTGCTGTTCTAACCTCAACTGCATTTATATTAGAAAATAAATACCCATTATTTTTATATAAGTTGTCAATGTCTTCCCCGTCAGGTTTTGAGGCATCTGCAATTCTTTTTTGTAGCAAAACACCATTATAAATTTCTCCTTTTTTAACTCCTAAAACGCGACTTAATCCTTGATCCGTGTATACTGTATTTCCTAAAAATTTAATGTCTCCAAAGTAATATTTGTTACCTTCTTCTACATTTATTTTAATGGATAATGCGTTCTTTTCTTTGTCAAAAGTAACAGAATCTGAAAGTATTCTCGCATCTCTATATCCTTTTTCCTTGTAAACTGAAATTATTTTTTCTAAATCAGTTTTGTATTTCTCTTTTATGAATTTCGATGCTTTTAAAATTCGAATGAAATTCTTTTGTTTCGTATCTTTCATCGCTTTTCGCAATGTTTTGTCTGATATTTTTGTATTTCCTACAAAGTCAATTTTTTGAATTTTTACCTTTTCACCCTTGTCAATACTGACAAGCATGTTTACTGAATTTATTGTTGAAGTATCTTTAACAGTGTTTATGTTTACTTTAGTGTTATAAAAACCGTCTTTTTTATATTTATTTTCGATGTAGTTTTTTGTAGTGGTAATCAAGTTTTCATTAACTACTTTACCTTTATTTAGACTGTTGTCTTTTATTAAAGCTTCTGTCTTTGTTTTCTTAACGCCTACAAATTTTACTTGGTTTAATTTAGGTAATTCTACAATATTCAAATCAAGATAAATACTGTCATTTTGCACTTTATTTACATAAAATGAAATTTCATCAAAGAGACCCAGTTTTCCAAGTTTTTTTATAGCAGCACTGATTTCTTCACCGGGAATTGTTATTTCTTGTCCTTTTTGCAAACCTGAAAAAGTTACTACGGTTTGAGAGTTGAAACTGATGTCGCCAACCACCGCTACATCGGCTAAAATGTATTTTTTTCCTTGATCAAAAGGAACTCTTTCTTGAGCTTTAACTTGTGAAAAACTTCCAAAAATCAAAACGGTAAGGACTATTTTTATGCTTTTATTTAACACTAAAAAATTATTTAATTTGTTCACTTGTTTTTCCAAATCTACGCTCTCTTTTTTGATAACTAATGATAGCCTCATATAAATCTTGTTCTTTAAAGTCTGGCCACAATATATCAGTAAAATATAATTCTGCATAGGCAATTTGCCACAACAAAAAGTTACTTATCCTATGTTCTCCACTTGTTCGTATTAATAAATCTACGTCAGGTAAATTTTGCGTGTAAAGATGCTCATTAATAATGGAATCGTCAATAGTGTCTATTGAAATTATATTATTTTTAACTTTATTACAGATGTTTCTGACTGCACTGACAATTTCTTCCCTGGAGCCGTAGCTTAACGCCAGAGTCAATGTCATTTGTGTGTTGTCTTTAGTTTTATCAATAACATCAAGTAGTTCTTTTTGTGCTGATTTTGGTAATTTTTCCAAATTACCGATAGCATTCAGTTTGATGTTGTTTTTTTGGAGTGTTACAAGTTCTTTTTTCAAGGAGTTGATGAGCACTTTCATTAAAGTTTCAACTTCTAATTTTGGTCTGTTCCAATTTTCAGTGGAAAAAGCATATAAGGTAAGAAATTCGATTCCGAGCTTAGCACTGGCTTCGATTATTACTTTAACTGATTTTGTTCCGCTTTCATGGCCTAAAGCTCTTAAAAGGCCTTGTTGTTTTGCCCAACGGCCATTGCCATCCATTATAATAGCTAAGTGTTTTGGCAAGTTATTCTTGTTGATAGTCTCTAGTAAATTCATTTTTTTATTCTGCACAATAACAGGGTTTATTCCCAAAGGTATAAGTTAAAGTAACTCCTGAAAAAACATACCAATCATTATTATTTATATTTCCAAATCGGAGCGATTCCAAATTTTTATTTTCCGGATTATTTCCGTCTATGTTATCCGTCAACGTGTATCTTGCACCAACTTCTGCAGCCAATATTAAACTAGGACTAATGGTTGATTTTATTCCTATAGTCATTGGTATTGCAAATGAACCTGTGTTTTTATCTTTTTTAGTTTCTCCGTCCAATACATACAATTCGTCATGTCTAAAATAACTTACGCCGGAATGCACATAAGGAGTAATTTTAGTACTGGATTCGTGAAGATTAAAATCAAAAAAGTTGAATTCAAGGCCTAAAGATACTTCTTTTATGCCGTTTTCAAAACGATAGCCTCTTTGGTTTCTACCGGCCTCTTTTGAATCTAAATCATTTGAAACGATTTTTGATTGTGTGTACGAAAAGCGATAAGCATGTCTGGCACTTTTATTCCACTTATATAGCAATCCAAAAGCAGGTTCGTTTGGCGAAACATAAGTAGTAGGGCCAACGTCTCCTATAAAATTACTTCCGCCTATAAAAACACCAACCTCATGTATCTGAGCATTGGTAACCATTAGGGGGAAAAAGCAAAAAAATAAATAAAAAATTTTGTTCATTTAATCAAAAATTGCGTGCAAATATAATAATTATCAATTCGATTCAATACCCATTCAGTTAAATGTATGTTTTTTTAATAATTAACTACTAAACACACATTAAATAAGTATTAGTTTTACTAAAACGAGGAAAATTGATAAAATCGTATAGTGCTTGATTAAAATGATTTAATTCCTTTTGTCTTCTCCCCAAAGTAATTTCTTGCGAAGTGTTTTTAAAAATGTTTCTCCGGGAATTTCGACCATATTAATTTGAAAAGGAGTTTTCTTTAAAGTCAGAATCGATTCGTTTTTTACCGAGGTAACTCTGGAATCCAATGAAACTAAATAGTATTCCTCTCTTCCTGAAACTTTTAATCGGATTTCAGTTTCATCTGGAACTACAAGAGGTCTTGCGGTAAGATTGTGAGGAGCAATAGGAGTAATAACCAGACTTTTTACGTCAGGTGTCAAAATGGGACCGCCACAGCTTAAGGAATATCCTGTGGAACCCGTAGGTGTCGAGATGATTAAACCATCAGCCCAATAGGAATTCAAATATTCCTCATTCAAGTACGTGTCAATCGTAATCATCGAAGTGGTATCTTTTCGACTGACCGTAATTTCATTCATGGCAAAATTAATTGCGTCAATGGATTCGTTCGGTGGAGTGCACGTTAAACTCAGTAAAGTTCTTTTAGAAATCGTGTATTTTTTATCGATAACAAATTGCATAAACGATGCAATATTTTCTTTTTGTACAGAAGCTAAGAAACCTAATCTTCCAGCATTTATGCCTAGAATTGGTATGCCGGAATCTCTGACTAATGTTGCGGCTCTTAGTATAGTTCCGTCTCCACCGATGCTTATCAGCATGTCAAAACTGGAGTCGAGTTCCGTATGGGATGTGAAAGTTTTGTATTTTTTTTCTACAATCTTCCGTTCATTAAGCATCAACAAAAAATGAGATTCAATAATCATCTCTACATTGTTTTTGTTAAAAAAAACAAAGATGTCATTTATGATGGGTTCTGTACTGTTTTGATAATATTGACCGTAGATAGCTACTTTCATCTTTTTGTTTAATCGTTTAATGTTGATATGTTTATTTTAGCATTTAATCGATTAAACAAATAATCGGTTAAACGAAAACTATATATTAAGGTATTTGTCTAAATAATCGGAGCGCTCTTTTAAATTATTGATATAATTGTCTTCTTGATGCTCTGAAATGATTTCGTAATTGTATCTTCTAAAAGTCTGGATGATTTCATTCATCGCGCCCAAAGTTATTTTCAAAGTAACTTCAACACTTTCAACATCCGCTTCTGAGATAAACAACCCTAAAAGTTTTCCGTTATTACTTTCTATAATTTGAGTAATTTGACTCATAGAATAATCCAAAACTCCTTTTTTAACAACAATGATTCCGCCTGGTTCTTTTAAAAAGGGTGTTTCGTGAAAAAATTTCATGATGTCCTCTATTTCATAATACCCTACATAGGTATTATTTTCGTCCAAAACAGGAACCAAATTAGTATGATTTTTTGCGAAAACTTCCAAAACATCCAGCCACATCGTATTTGTTCTGGTAAAAAATCCTTCAAGAGTAAATCGATAATCAGTCACTTTTTTATGACTGTCAAAAGTCTCTATGTCTTCGGATGCAATACTGCCAATGTAAACTCCCTCTTCGACAATTGGAAAATGTGAAAAGTGTAATTCGCTAAAAAAGTCTTGAACTGCCGCAATAGAATCTTGGCTGTCAATCGCTTTAAAGTCATTGGTGATATATTCTGTAATTTCTGTCATAAATCAATCGGCAATATTTCATGCAAAATAATCAAAAATAAGCAAAATCTCCTACCTTTTACTTTGTATTTTTGCTCCAAGTAAATACTAGTATCAAAATCAAAAAGTGTTCTAATGACAAAGTTAAGTGTAAACATCAATAAAATAGCTACTTTGCGAAATGCTCGTGGAGGAAATGTTCCCAATTTATTAAAAGTAGCCACCGATATTCAGAAGTTTGGTGCCGAAGGAATTACCATTCATCCTCGCCCGGATGAGCGTCACATCCGCTATCAAGATGCCCGAGATTTAAAATCTATTGTTTACACCGAATATAATATTGAAGGAAATCCAGAGAAAACATTTATCGATCTGGTACTCGAAATAAAACCAACTCAAGTGACTTTGGTGCCAGATGCAATTGATGCCATAACGTCTAATGCAGGTTGGGATACCATAAAACATGCGTCTTATTTAACCGAAATCGTTCAGGAATTTCAACGCAACGGAATCAGAACTTCCATTTTTGTAGATCCTGTTCTCGAAATGATTGAAGGTGCTAAAAAAATTGGAACCGAAAGAATCGAGTTGTACACCGAAGCATTTGCACATCAATACAGTTTAGGAAATCAAAACGGAATTTTACCATACACACAATCAGCGATTTTGGCCAATGAACTTGGATTAGGAATCAATGCAGGTCACGATTTAAGTTTGGATAACATTCAGTTTTTCAAACAAAACATTCCGGGATTACTGGAAGTTTCTATCGGTCACGCTTTAATTTCTGAAGCCATTTATCTAGGCTTGGATAATGTGGTGAACATGTATTTGCAAAAATTAAAATAGTTTTTTAAACCATTAAGAAATTAAGATAGATTAAGTCAAAAGCTTCATGACCTTAATTTCTTAATGGTTTGTAATTTAAATTATAACGTTAAAATCTAAAACCATATGCTTTTTTCAAAAATAGAAGGATCAGGAAAACCGCTTTTAATCCTTCATGGATTTCTGGGAATGTCTGATAATTGGAAAACACTCGGAACGCAATTCGCGACTGATTTTCAAGTTCATATTCTCGATTTACGCAACCACGGACGAAGCTTACATTCAGAAGATTTCAGTTATGAAATCATGGCGCAGGATGTTTACGAGTATTGTCAAGCTCATAAATTAGAAAACATCAATATCATCGGGCATTCGATGGGCGGAAAAGTAGCGATGCTATTGGCAACGACACATCCTGAATTAGTGGATAAATTAATTGTGGCTGATATTGGACCAAAATTTTATCCGCAACACCATCAGGATATTTTGGCGGGATTGAACGCCATAGATTTTTCCAAAAAACCAAGCCGCAACGAAGTCGAAGAAATCATGACCAGTTATATTCCTGATTTTGGAACCAGACAATTCCTGATGAAAAATTTATTTTGGCAAGAGCCGGTACAACTTGCTTTCCGATTTAATTTGGCAGTATTTAATCATAAAATGGATGAAATAGGAATTCCGTTACCGGAGAATTCAATTTTTGAAAAGCCAACTCTGTTTATTCGCGGAGGAAAATCTAATTATATTTTGGACAGTGATTTCGAAAATATAAAACAACATTTCCCGGATTCAAGCATCGAAACGATTCCTAATGTAGGGCATTGGCTTCATGCCGAAAACCCAACTGAGTTTTATCAAAAAGTGACTTCTTTCTTGAAATAAACGTGATAATTTTAAATTTTCACTACATTTATTAAAACTTTAAAACAAAAATTCATGAATTTACTGATCAAAATTCTTATCACTTCGGGCTTAGTATTGCTAATTGCGAACTTTATGCCGGGGGTTCATGTGGCAGGATTTACTACAGCATTAATCGTAGCAATTGTTCTGGGGTTACTTAATATATTTATCAAGCCAATATTGGTAATACTTACATTGCCGGTTACCATCATTACATTAGGATTGTTTTTATTGGTAATTAATGCATTAATGATTTTGTTGTGTACGAAAATTGTGGGCGGATTTAGTGTAGATACCTTTTGGACCGCTTTATTCTTTAGTATTATCTTGTCAGTATTACAGTCCATAATGAATGGAATATTAGGCGAAGGAAAATAAGGAATTGTTTTAACATGTATTTGTGAATGAATTAATTTACAGTATTTGTATAATTTTATACCTTTGTGCTTCTATATAAGATAAACAATGTCGAAAAAGTTTTACATAGTGTTATTAGTTATGCTTGGTTTCTTTATGACACCAAGCGTGGCTTTTGCATGTGGAACAAAAACTGAGAAGGCATGTTGCAAAAAAGAATCCTCTTCAAAAAAGGATAAAAAAGAATGTTGTAAAAAAGAACAGTCTTCAAAAGAGAAATCTCATGAAGGTTGTAATGGAGCTTGTAAAAATGTTACTTGCAGCAGTTCAACCGTCTATTTAGGGATGACTTCGTTGTCTTACACTGAATTGAATAATCAACTTTTCAGTTTTTCTACTGAAAAACAAAATTATTATTACTCAGAAATCTTTATTTCCTCAGATTTCCGTTCTATTTGGCTTCCACCTAAAATAAGCTAAATTCCTTCTTTGACAGCCAAAAAACTGTCAGTTTCAAAGCATTTTATGCTTTTATAATCATTAAATTTTAGTCGAATACAATTTGAAATATAGCGAAACAGGCTATTGTTTTCAATGTTTTTTGCGACTAATTCACCTCAAAATTATTCATATAATGAACTCAATAAAAAGAGTATTGATGGCAATAATCCTATTGCTTTCAGTTACAATTGCAAGCGCGCAAATTAAAAACGGTAAAACAGAAACGGTAAAAATATACGGTAACTGTGACATGTGTAAAAGCAAGATAGAAACTGCCGGAAACCTGAAAAAAGTGGCAAAAGTCGAGTGGAATAAAGATTCTAAAATGGCAACACTTACGTATGATTCCTCTAAAACGAGTCAGGACGAAATCTTGAAACGCATTGCTTTAGCCGGTTATGACAGCGATAAATTTCTAGCTCCGGATGCTACTTATGACGCATTACATGGATGTTGTCAATATGAAAGAGAAGCAAAAGTAGCCGTTTCAACAGAGATGAAAATGGAAAGTGCTGCTGCAGAAAATCATGCAAACCACGCCAATCATTCTGATACTGCAATTGCAAAACAGCAAGTGAATACGCAATTAAAAGTTGTTTTTGATACCTATTTCTTATTGAAAGATGCTTTGGTAAAAACAGATGGAAAAGCGGCTGCTACTGTTGCGAAAGACGTTTTAACAGCTTTGAATGCAGTAAAAATGGAAGAACTTGCTATGGATGTTCACGTCGTTTGGATGAAAGAAATGAACGGTTTAATGGCTGGTGCCAAGAATATTTCGGAAACTCAAGACATCAAACGTCAAAGAGAATTTTTTATTCCTTTTTCAAAATCAATGTACGAATTGATAAAAGTGGCTAAATACGAAACTCCGGTTTATCTTCAGTTTTGTCCTATGGCAAACGGTGGTAAAGGCGCAAACTGGTTGAGTAAAGAGAACGCGGTTAAAAACCCATATTACGGTTCTCAAATGATGACTTGCGGAAAAACAGTCGAAACGATTCAATAACTGTTTAAAAAGAATATAACATGAGAAAGATAATGCTACTATTCAGTTTGATAATCAGTATTTCAACTGCAACTGCACAAATGAAAATTGGAGATAGTTTGCCTGATTTTCAACTTAAAAATAATAAAGAAGCAACAATAAATTTGACTTCTCTGAAAGGAAAAACAGTATTGATTGACTTTTGGGCTTCTTGGTGCGCGCCTTGTAGACTGGCTAATAAAAAGCTAGCTCCTTTATACAATCAATATAAAAATGACAACTTCGAAATTGTTGGGATATCGCTGGATACGGACAAAACGAAGTGGATGAATGCCATTCAAAAAGATAAATTAGCATACGAGCAATTAATCGATGCTAAAGGTTTTGATGCTAAATCAGCACTGCTTTTTGGAGTAGAAGAATTACCCAATTCGTATTTATTTGATGCTTCAGGAAAATTAGTTGCCATCAATCCTACAGAGGAACAAATAATTATGCAAATAAAAAAATAAAACAAAATGAAAAATATAAATTTGAAATTCATTGGTATTGCTTGTTTGGTTTTAATGACAAGTTTAAAATCCTATTCTCAAATATCAAAAGCAGAAATAATTGCTACAGGTTTAACGTGTTCCATGTGTTCCAATGCGATAAACAAACAACTGAAAGCAACCGTTGGTGTGGATAGCGTGAGTACTGATTTGAATACGAATACCTTCACGGTTTATTTTAAAAAAGAAAGTAAAATAATGCCAAGAGTACTGAAAGAAGGCGTTGAAAAAGCAGGCTTTTTTATCGGTTCATTAGTAATTACAATGCCTGCAGAAAGCTTTAAAACTGAAGGCGATAATACCATTTCAGTAAACGGTTCTACTTTCGTTTTATTGAATGAAGAACTTAAAAACAGTAACGGTGAAATAAAAGTAAGGGTTTTTGATAAAGGATATGTCACTCAAAAAGAGCATAAAAAACTGCTTAAAACATTTTCAAAAACAGCGTCATATCCATTAGATAATGAAGACGATTACCATATTAAAACTGTAATTTAATGAGAAAATTTTTAATCGTATTTACGTTTTTTCTTATTCAAGGAATATCGGCTCAGGAACTTTTTGTGGTTACTGATCCGGCAAGTAATGTTCCTGCGGGTTCATTAGGAGTTCGTTTGGGACAATCCATTTTTAAGGAACAAATGAAATCAGGATATAGTTATCATGTCATGCCCGAAGTTACTTGGGGTGTCAATAAAAATTTGATGGTGAGAACATCTATGTTTGTCAGCAATAGGAGCAATCAGTTGGTTACTGAAGGCGCCAGTTTTTATACTAAATATCGTTTCCTTTCCACGGATGATTTGCAGAGTCATTTCAGGATGGCAGCATTTGGAAGATATAGTTTTAATAATGCCGATATCCATCAGGAACTGATAGAAATCATGGGGCATAATACTGGTTTTGAAACGGGAATTGTTGCTACGCAGCTTATAAAAAAGGTAGCCATAAGCGCTTCTGTCAGTTTTGAAAAAGCATTTGATAATAAACCGGATTACAGATTTCCAACAACACAAAGTGATAACGCTACCAATTATACAGTATCGTTTGGAAGACTGATGTATCCAAAAAAATACACTAATTTTAAACAAACAAATATCAATACAATGGTTGAGTTTGTTGGGCAGACATTAAACGAAAATGGGAAATCATATTTGGATATTGTGCCTTCCATTCAATTTATCATCAACAGCCAAGCACGAATTGATGTAGCTTACAGGCATGAATTATACAGTTCTATGTTGCGGTCTGCACCAAATGGATTTTATCTGAACTTAGAATATAACTTTTTCAATGTTTCAAAATAAAACAAGTGATAATCAGCACCAAATGGATTTTTAAAAAAGAGTCGTCAAACACTACAGCAATTCGCTGTAATAATTAAACAATTAAATAATTTATTAAAATGAAAAATACAATCCTATCAATAATCACATTAGCATTAGTATCCGTTTCTTGCAATCAAAAAAATAAAGAAACAGAAGCTGATACATCAGTTGCAACCAAAACGACTTCGGAATTGTATTCGTGTCCGATGCATCCTGAAGTTACCGGCGAAAAAGGCGCAGAATGTCCTGAATGTGGTATGGAGCTAACAGAAAAAGTGGCGCAAATGCCAAAAACAGAAAAAATTGATGCCGGTACGACTGATGTTAAAACAGAAAATATAGTCGCAGCCACTAAAACAGTTGTCGCAACTTCGTTTACAATTGATGAAATTGTAAGCAGTTATTTAAAGCTTAAAAATGCATTGGTGAAAGATAATTCCAATGGTGCTGCCAATGCTGGAAAAGGGTTGTATGCTGCGTTTGATAGAGTGAATTCTAATACTATTTCTAATGTAAAACTGAAAAACAAATACAATGACATTGCTAAAAATGCTAAGGAACATGTGAAACATATTGGTGACAATGCCGGGAAAATGGATCATCAAAGAGAATATTTTGCGCTGTTGAGCAAAGATGTACATGATTTGATAAAAACCTTTGGAACAAAACAAAAATTATATCAGGATTATTGTCCAATGTATAATGAAGGAAAAGATGGCTATTGGATAAGCGAAACCAAAGACGTTAAAAATCCATATTACGGTTCTGAGATGTTAACTTGTGGCAGAATGGTGGAAGCAATTTAATAGCGATGAAACTCTACATCAAAAATATGGTATGCGATCGCTGTAAAATGGTTGTGAAATCTGAGCTCGAAAAAATTGGAATTTTTCCTGTTTCGGTGGAGTTGGGGGAAGTGGAACTATTAGAAAATTTCAAAGAGAACCAAAAGCAAGAGTTAGAAGTAAAATTACAATCGCTTGGATTTGAATTGTTAGAAGACAAAACAACGATACTTATAGAAAAGATCAAATGTCTAATTATTGATTTGGTACACCATCAAAATAATGAATTAAAAACCAATTTATCGCACTATTTGTCAGGTCAACTAAGGCAAGATTACAGTACTTTGAGTAATTTATTTTCAGAAGTTCAAGGCACAACTATCGAGCATTATTTTATTGCTCAAAAAATTGAAAAAGTAAAGGAATTATTAATGTATAAAGAATTAACTTTAAGTGAAATTGCAATTAAATTGAATTACAGTGATGTAGCGCATTTGAGCAATCAATTTAAAAAAATCACGGGCGTTACGCCAACTCATTTTAAACAATTAAAAGAAAATAACAGATTGCAAATTGATGGATTGTAAAACTTACAAATCATTTCCAAAATTCTACAACAAGTCAAAATATCAGGCCGAGTACCTTTGAACAGTAGAAATGAATCTTTAGTTTAATATTTTAATAATAGAAAAAATGAAAACATTAATTATCGTACTAAGCGTATTCTTAGCAGTAAATTCAATGGCATCAGCTCAAGAAGCTGTGAAATCGTCCCAAAAGGAAACCCATAAAGAAATGTATGCTTGTCCAATGCATCCAAAAGAGATGAGCAGTAAAGAAGGAGAATGCAGTAAATGTGGAATGAAATTAGTAAAAACACTAAAACACGACACCTCAGGTAAAGGAAAAAAAACAGAAGTAGTTACAAAATACGTTTGCAAAATGGACGGTACAACTGCTGATAAACCTGGAAAATGCTCTAAATGCGGAATGAAAATGACTCCTCAAGACGTTCAAAAACCGGCCTATTCTTGTCCAATGCACCCGAAAGAAATGAGTGATAAATCTGGAAAATGTCCAAAATGTGGTATGCAGATGACTCCAAAAGCAAGTGACAAAAAAGAAGAGAATCATCAACATTAAATTTTTTTTTAAATCGGTTCTATACTTTTTATAGAACCGATTTTTTTTAATTCAACATTATGAAACATACCTATACTGTTACCGGAATGTCTTGCGACGGTTGTCGTTCCAAAGTCGAAAAAACATTGAATGCTATGGATGGGATTCAAACAACAGTTACTTTGGATCCGCCAATGGCAACAATAACAATGGATAAACACCTTCCCACTGCTCAATTACAAGAGGCCTTAACTGCAGCAGGAAACTATACAATTGCCATGAATAATGCGACTGATTCTCGTGAAGCTACTGAAAAGCCAATCGAAAAATCATGTTGCAGTTCGAATGAACAACAACAGAAACCAACCGTAATTTTACCCGCTAATTCACAAGGTAAATACTATTGCCCGATGCATTGTGAGGGCGAAAAAGTGTATGATAAACCGGGAAGTTGCCCGGTGTGCGGAATGAATCTTGAAAAAGTACCAGAATTAAGTGCTGCAAAAACAATGTACACTTGTCCGATGCATCCCGAAGTTATAAAAGACGGTCCCGGTTCGTGTCCCATTTGCGGGATGGATTTAGTGCCAATGGAACCTACCGATTCTGAAGAAAATAAGGTGTACAATGATTTGGTGCGCAAAATGAAAATAGCGGTAGTCTGTACAGTTCCTATTTTTATTATTGCCATGTCAGATATGATTCCGAATAATCCATTAATGAAAATTATGGGTACCCAAAAGTGGAATTGGGTACAATTAATACTCTCGCTTCCAGTCGTTTTTTATGCGTGTTGGATGTTTTTTGAGCGCGCTTGGAAATCAATTGTTACTTGGAATCTCAATATGTTTACCCTTATCGGAATTGGTACAGGTGTGGCGTTTTTATTTAGTTTAGTTGGGATGTTTTTCCCAGCTGTTTTTCCGGATGAATTTAAAACGCACAACGGAACGGTTTCACTCTATTTTGAAGCAACAACAGTCATATTAACATTGGTTTTATTGGGACAATTGTTAGAAGCCAGGGCACACAGCCAAACAAGTGGAGCCATAAAAGAATTGTTGAAATTAGCGCCGACCGAAGCCGTTTTGGTACGCGATGGAAAAGATACGATCATCTCGATTCACGACATCAAAAAAGGAGATTTATTGCGGGTAAAACCTGGAGATAAAATCCCGGTGGATGGAAAAATCACCGATGGCGAAAGTACCATTGATGAATCGATGATTACGGGAGAACCTATTCCTGTTGATAAAAAAATAGGCGATAGCATTAGTTCCGGAACGATAAACGGCAATAAATCCTTTGTGATGATTGCTGAAAAAGTAGGTTCGGAAACCTTGCTTTCGCAAATTATACAAATGGTCAATAACGCCAGTCGTTCGAAAGCACCGATTCAGAAACTAGCCGATAAAATCGCTAAATATTTTGTGCCAATTGTGGTTTTTGTATCAGCAATTACCTTTTTTGTTTGGGCACAATTTGGTCCTGAACCCGCAATGGTTTATGGATTTATCAATGCGATTGCCGTATTGATAATTGCATGTCCGTGCGCTTTGGGATTAGCCACGCCCATGTCGGTGATGGTTGGTGTTGGGAAAGGAGCACAATCGGGAGTTTTGATAAAAAACGCCGAAGCATTGGAAAATATGAATAAAGTAAATGTTCTGATTACGGATAAAACAGGAACCATCACGGAAGGAAAACCTTCGGTTGAAAAAGTATTTTCCTTAAATAATGATGAAGATTCTTTGTTGCAAAGCATTGCATCTTTAAATCAATACAGCGAACATCCTTTGGCGCAAGCCGTAGTCAATTTTGCGAAAGCGAAAGCAGTTTCATTAATCGAAGTCAAGGATTTTGAAGCGATTTCTGGTAAAGGAGTCATTGGAACAGTTACCAATAAAAAAGTGGCGCTCGGAAATAAAAAATTGATGGAGCAAGTAAATGTTTCAGTTTCTGAAGAATTAGAAAATAAAATCACAGCCGAACAAAAACTGGGAAAAACGGTTTCTTACATTTCAGTGGACGGAATCGCGGTAGGATTTGTATCGATAACTGACGCCATAAAAGCAACAAGTGTTGAAGCCATAAAAGAACTGATGCGCCAAGGAGTTGAGGTGATTATGCTAACGGGCGATAATGAAAATACAGCAAAAGCAGTGGCTACACAATTGAATTTAAGTTCGTTTAAAGCCAGCTGTTTGCCCGAAGACAAGCTCAAGGAAATTAAACGATTGCAATCCGAAGGGAAAATTGTGGCTATGGCAGGTGACGGAATCAACGATGCTCCGGCTTTGGCGCAAGCCGATATCGGAATTGCGATGGGAACCGGAACAGATGTGGCTATTGAAAGCGCGAAAATAACATTGGTAAAAGGGGATTTACAAGGTATCGTCAAAGCGAAAAACTTAAGCCATGCCGTGATGAAAAATATCAAGCAAAATTTATTCTTTGCTTTTTTCTATAATGTGTTGGGAATTCCAATTGCTGCGGGCGTTTTGTATCCGTTTTTTGGAGTGTTGCTTTCGCCAATGATTGCGGCTTTGGCGATGAGTTTCAGCTCTGTTTCCGTAATTGCAAATGCGTTGCGATTGCGAAATTTAAAATTATAACAAGAAATCGGCATGAAGAATGGCGATGCCATGTTCCGCTAAAAAAAACAGTATCTTAATATGAAAAAACACTCTATAATTATAATCTTACTTTTTGCATTGAATGCTGCCGCGCAAAAAGTAGTTCGTTACGATTTATATGTTCGGGATACAATTGTCACTTTTGGTGATAAACCCAAAAGAGCAATTGCCGTAAACGGACAAATTCCAATGCCAACACTCACGTTTACCGAAGGCGATATTGCCGAAATTTATGTGCATAATGAATTAAATGAAGATACTTCGTTGCATTGGCACGGATTATTTTTGCCCAATAAAGAAGACGGCGTGCCTAATTTGACACAAATGCCCATCAAACCACACACCACCCATAAATATACGTTTCCAATTATCCAGCACGGAACGCATTGGTACCACAGTCATACGGGTTTGCAGGAACAAATTGGGATGTACGGTTCTTTTGTAATGAATAAAAAATCGGATGATCCAACCTTTAGAAAAGGAATTGATGATTTGTCAACCGTTCCAATTATTCTGAGTGAATGGACGGATATGAAACCGGAAAATGTGCATCGAATGTTACACAATGCGACGGACTGGTTTGCGATTCAAAAAGGAACTACGCAAAGCTATTCTGAAGCTATAAAAGCGGGACATTTTAAGACAAAAGTCACCAACGAATGGAAACGAATGAACGCCATGGACGTAAGTGATGTGTATTACAATAAATTCCTGATCAACGGGAAAAATGAAAGCCAGCTTTCGCAGTTTAAAGCGGGTGAGAAAGTGAGGCTTCGAATTGCTAATGGTGGTGCCTCTACTTATTTTTGGTTGAATTATGCTGGAGGAAAAATCACTGTTGTTGCTAGTGATGGAAATGATGTGGAACCTGTTGAAGTCGACCGATTAATCGTTGCTGTTTCTGAAACGTATGATGTTGTTGTGACGATTCCTGCCGATAAAACGGCGTATGAGTTTTTAGTCACTTCGGAAGAC
This sequence comes from Flavobacterium yafengii, assembly GCF_030010375.1. Taxonomy (GTDB): domain Bacteria; phylum Bacteroidota; class Bacteroidia; order Flavobacteriales; family Flavobacteriaceae; genus Flavobacterium; species Flavobacterium yafengii. The sequence continues at coordinate 1,027,350 of NZ_JASCRY010000001.1, forward strand.
AGGACCAAATCGGCATCATTGTATTTAGGGGATGGCATCAAGCAACTGATTTCGCCTTTGCCTAAATTAAAGTATTTTGAAGGCATGAAGATGATGAACGGCATGATGAAAATGAATGGTGATTTAGATGATATGGGAATGAAAATGTCTTTGAATCAAATGGACATGAATGTGGTAATGTATCCTGAAATTACTGGAAACAGTCAAAAGTCAGAAGGCGAAAGTCAGAAAAAGGATGAGCATGCCAATCACAATCAGTACGACTCCAACGTACTTTCGGATATCACGACATTGAATTATGCGATGCTGAAATCCCCCACGAAAACAACTTTGCCAACTGACGCACCCATAAAAGAATTGCGGTTTGAATTATCAGGAAACATGAATCGCTACGTTTGGAGTCTGGACAATAAAGTAGTTTCGGAAGCCGATAAAATACTAATTAAAAAAGGAGAGAACGTTCGAATTGTTCTCTTCAACGGCTCGATGATGCGTCACCCGATGCATTTACACGGACATGATTTTAGGGTGCTGAACGGAAAAGAAGAATACGCTCCACTGAAAAACATCATCGACATTATGCCGATGGAAACTGACACGATTGAGTTTAATGCAAATGTTAAAGGCGATTGGTTCTTTCATTGCCACATTCTCTATCACATGATGGCTGGAATGGGAAGGGTTTTTAGTTATGAAAATCAAGAGGCAAATCCTTTGATTCCAAATCCAAAATTAGCGCAACGCAAATTATTTGCTGATGACAGGGCTTTTCATGTGATGGCCGAAAATGATTTTGCGACCAATGGAAATGACGGAATGGTGATGATTCAAAACACGCGTTGGAGTATTGGTACTGAATGGCGTTTGGGCTACACCAATCATCATGGGTATGAAACTGAAACACACATTGGGCGATACATTGGGAAAATGCAATGGCTGATGCCGTTCATTGGTTTTGACTGGCGGTATCGCAAAATGGGAATGGGAGCAATCGAAGAGAATCTTTTTGGTCAAACCAATACCAAAGACAATCGTGCTGTTTTCAGTGCCGGAGTCGAATATACGTTGCCAATGCTCATCAAAGCACAAGCCGAAGTATTTACAGACGGTAATTTCAGATTGCAATTTGAACGCATGGATATTCCGGTTTCCAAAAGATTGCGCATGAATTTAATGTGGAATACGGACAAAGAATATATGGCGGGTTTACGCTATATTGTCAAAAGAAATTTTGGGATTACCACGCATTACGACAGTGATATGGGAATGGGTTTTGGATTGAGTTTGAATTATTAAAAACGGAATACTTTGTTTTTGTAATTTTGAGGAAAATATAGTGCTATGGTACAACTTTCAGAAATCTGGATTTATCCTGTAAAATCATTAGGTGGAATTAAATTGCAAGAAGCTCAAGTGACCGATCGTGGTTTGGAACACGACCGCCGTTGGTTGTTAGTTGATGAAAACGGATTGTTTCTGTCGCAAAGGGAACATTCGGAATTAGCTCTTTTTCAACCTGAAATTGCAGGAGATTTTCTAAATATTACACATCGCGTACAATTAGAAACAATACAACTTCCGCTGCAGCAATCTTTTTCGGAGACCAAAACTAAAATTGATGTGATGGTTTGGGAGGACTCCATTCAGGCGTATGAAGTCGATTCGGTTATTTCAGATTGGTTTTCCAGAATATTGGGATTTTCGGCTCGTTTGGTTTACATGCCCGAAGAAAGTCACCGAAAAGTAGAGGCTAAATATGCCGTTACAGAAGCTGATATTAATTCTTTTTCGGATGGCTATCCTTTTTTGTTGATTGGTCAATCGTCTTTGGATGATTTGAATTCGCGTATGAAGGAAGCGCTGCCGATGAATCGGTTTCGACCTAATTTTGTTTGTACAGGCAGTGACGCTTATGAAGAAGAATCTTGGAAAGAATTTACAATAGGTGAGCTAACTTTTTTTGGCGTAAAACCTTGCGGAAGATGCGTAATGACAACTATTGACCAAGAAAAAGGAGTGACCTCAGGAAAAGATCCTTTACGGACTTTGGCAAAATACAGAACAGTGGGAAATAATGTGTTGTTTGGACAAAACTTGATAGGTTCTGGAACTGGTCTTGTTACTGTTGGTGATGCTATTGCCGTTTTGATTTCTATTTAAGTCCCCTAATTTCTTACTCAAATTTATAGCTTATTGAAATAGCTAAAAAGTCGGGAGACGCTGTAGCGCAACCCGACTTTTAATACTATTCTCGTTTATAGCTTGTGTGTTGCAACGTATGTACAAGCAATCAAATCAATCTTTTTTATGTTGTTCCGTATGATTTTGATTTCCGTGAATCGTATGGTCTCCCACATTCATTCCGTTTGACATCCCGATCATAAAGGCGGTAATAATTAGTATAATTTTTCTTTTTGCCCAATGAATAGGGCGTTTAGATTCCTCTAAACGTGTTTTAGTTTTGTGTTTATACATTTTGTAAATGATAAATGATTAGACATTTGGTATCATCTTTATGCATGGAATTGCATAAATGCGTAGAAAGAAATTTCTAGGCTGTGTATAAACTTTTATAGGAATTTCGGGAAGTAATCATCTCATTTATAAAAATGTATTGAGATGCAAATGAACGTACTTTTTGATAAAGAAGCGTTTGTGATTTTAGAAGAACCGGAATTTGAAGACTAAAAATATCTTGAAATTGGAGATAAGCTAACTGAAATAGGAATGCCGTTTTTTTAGCCGAATTTACCTGATGGAACACGTATAATTTCGAATCCTTAGAGTTCAATTCTCGTCTTAGAATTACGTTCGAGAATTGGTAATAATCTGCTGAATTTGATGGAGAATCTAAGGCACCATCATTCACCATCAGGCCAAAAGCCAGAAAGAGTGAAAGGAGATATTTTAGATACTTTGTCAATCTATTTAGTTTTAATTATAATTTCAAAAGTACAAAAGTAACGTTGAATTAAGGACTATTTTTTTATTATTTGTGTTTACAAGCGTTGTCTTTCATTAGATTTTAGATTTGTTCTTTGAAAAATCAGCTTGTTTTAAAAAAACTTATTTGTGGTAGCTGTTAGTTCTGAATGGATTACAATTTACAAGTTCAATACAAGCTGTTTTTATTTGAAGGTTTTTGGGTTTGGCTTTGAGCATCTCAAAAATAGTGCTATTTTTGCACCCGCAATACAAAACAAGGCCCGTTCGTCTATCGGTTAGGACGCATGGTTTTCATCCATGTAAGAGCGGTTCGATTCCGCTACGGGCTACAATTCTAAATAACAATCTTAAAAAAGCCTCGAAAAGTAATTTTCGAGGCTTTTTTTGTTATTGGATTTGGCTGTTGTTTTATTATTTGCTCATTATTGTGGGCGCAAAGTCAGAGACGTTTGCGCAGCATTAATGATAAATTTTTTCTTTTAAAGAACACTTTGCGGAGCGAGGGCTTGTGTTGTATGTAGTTGTTCTTATTTGGCTTGTGATTTTTTAGATACTAAATTCTCAACTTTTGTATTGAATTCTTCTTCGGAAAGTAAGCCTTTTTGTTTAGATTTTAGCAATAAATTAAACTCTTCTGTATCTTTTATCTCTGTTCTTATTTTTTCTTTTGTGCGAAATTCTATTTTCTCGTTATACTCTTCTTGAGAAATTAATTCCATTTCTAGAAGTTTCTTTAAGTCGCTTATGCTGTCTTCGTGCTTTGTTTCTATTTCATTTTTAACTTCTGCTGTAATATCAATTGTTTTACCAATAATAGATTCTTTACAGATATAAAATAGAAAGGGTAAAAAGATTAGTAAAGAAATAAAATACTTATCGTCCTCGTTAGCACTAAGTCTTATTGTGGATGTTGTTGAAGCAAAAATTATCCAATCTATCATTATAATAGTCAGTAAAAGATAAAACTTTGACTTTTTATACTTTGGTTTATTAAGAAGAATAAAGAAAATGACTATTGAAAATAATACTATAGTAAATCCATAATTTTCTGCAAGTCTAAATATCTTATCATAATAAGGAGGAGTTAATTTATCTATTTTACTGTAGTCAAAACTATTATTTGAACTGTCAGTATACTTTTCATATATAGTTTGTACTTGCGAGTCAATTTCTTCTAAATTTTTTATAAAAGAAAATCTAACAGTTAAAAATAACAGTATCAAAAAAATAAGCGTAAATAATGTTTTATAATCTCTTTTAATAATTATTGTCTTCATTTAGCATTAAATATTTAGTATGTTATTTTATTCGAGTGGTCTTTTTTTATCCCGCTGCGCAAAGTCAGAGACATTTGTTCAGCTTAAACTACAAATTTATTCTTTGAAAGAACACTTTGCGGAGCTGAGGGTGATATTTCTGCAAAGTTTACAAGCTGTTAGCAGATGTAGCTCTATTTCAAACTTCTAGTTTTTTTCTTAACTATTTTATTTTGTTCAAGTAATATTTTGTATGATTTCAAAGCATCTCCAGTTTGTTGTTTGCGAAAAAGCTTATTTAAAAGAAGTTGAAAACTTGTCTTTTGCACTTAAAAAATCATTGTACTTTTCAAAGTAATAATACTCAATGATGTTGTCTTCAGTGTCTTTTGAATGTAATCGATTTTTTATTAAATCGTCGATATTTACAGGCAATAGTAAATCAGTAATTAATTTTGTAGTCCAATATTTTGAAATACAATCATGGTAACACCACGTAACTAATAATTCGTCTATGATTAATTCGTCAATTTTTTGAAAACATAAGTCATAATTTATTAAATTTTTAAAATTATTATAATCCCCACCATTTTGGCAATGAAGTGAATAATTTTCAACGATACTATCGTAATATCTATTTTGTAACTCGATACTGTTCATTTTTAATTTTTTAACGGTTTTGAATGCTATATCTGCTAACATGTCCGACTTATCCAACTTAAATGTGGTAGCTTTGTCTCATAAGTGTCAGTGCCTATCTATTTCCAAATATATAAATAAATTATTACAAATTATCAAAGCAACTTTATATTGTTGAATACCTCGACCCGCGTGAAGGATGGCAGTGAAAATCCTTTTATGAAGCGCAGCACAATAAAAGATTATAACGAACAGCCAGACCCAAAGTTGCAAGGAGGAACGACGAAGTAATCTGCAGGGACACGCCCAAATTATTTTCCTTTTTCGGCCTGTGATTTTGTCAAATAACTGCCTAAAATTCAATCCCGAAGGTTCGGGACTAAAAAGCTTGTTTGGGTTGCAAAAATTTTATAATTTTGCAACCCAATTTTATTATGTAAATTAAAGAAGAAGATGGATATCAAAAGAGTAGCAATAGACGCTGTGAATGAAACAATTGTAATGACTGTTGTTCACATGGATTACAAAGGACAAGTTGCAAAAAGAATAAACGAAAAAATGCCTTTGGCAACTGTTAAGGGATTTAGAAAAGGGGCTGTGCCTAAAGATCTTGTTGAAAAACAATACGGTAAAGGGATTAAACAAGAAGAAGTTCAGAAAGTTGTTGATTTGGCTCTAGAGCGTTTCGTACAATCAGAAAGATTAAACCTTCTTGGAACGCCACTTCCTAAAGTAAACGAAGATTTTTCTTGGGATGCTGAAGAATTGGTTTTTGAATATGAAATTGGATTGGTTCCAAACTTCACTTTAGACTTAGATGCTAAAAACGACATCGTAAAATATGTAGTTACTGCTGATGATAAATTAATCGACGGTCAAGTGGAAAGAATCCAAAAACAATTTGGAACTGCAATTCCTCAAGAAGTTGTTGCTGCAGATTCAGATGTAACTGGAACATTCACTAACGAAGAAAAAGGAATTAATAACGCTACCACTATTGCTGCTGATCTTTTCAAAGACAAAGCGACTTGGGATTTATTCACAGGTAAAAAAGTAGGTGATGTCGTGACTGTAAATACGAAAGGTTTATTTGAAGACGACCACCAATTGATGGACGTGATGAAAGTAAGTCATGATGACGTTCACGGTTTAGATGTTGATGTAAACTTCACAATCGAAGCAATCAACACTGCTGAATTAGCAGAATTGAACCAAGAATTGTTTGATAAATTGTTTGGAGCTGGAACAGTTTCTTCACTAGAAGAATTGAAAGCAAAAATCAAAGAAGATGCTGAAACTCAATTTGCACAACAAGCAGACCAAAAATTATTAGGTGATGTAACTGAGTTCTTAATCGAAAGCACAAAATTTGATTTACCGGCTGAATTCTTGAAAAAATGGTTGCAAACTGTTGGTGAGAAAAAATTGTCTCCTGAGGAAGCTGAAGTTGAATATGCACGTTCTGAAAAAGGATTGCGTTTTCAATTGATCGAAGGTAGAGCAATGGCTCAATCTGATATCAAAATCACTTTCGAAGACTTGAAAACATTCACTACAAAAAATATCCGTCAACAAATGGCGCAATTCGGGCAAACAAATCCTACTGACGAAGAAGTTCAAGGAATTGTAGCTAGAGTTTTGTCTAACCAAGACGAAGTGAAAAGACTTTCTGACCAAGTTGTTGCGGAAAAATTATTGGAATTGTTCAAAGAGAAAGCAAATCCTACAACTAAAGAAGTAACTTACGACGAATTTATTGCCGCTTCATACGGAGAATAAATAGGAGTCTGTATGTCGTAAAGTCGAAAGTCAAAAGCCCTAAGAGCGCCAGAGATTATTAAAATTTTATGATTTGATTACAGATTGTAAACAATAAAAAATAGTTATATTTGAGCGTCAGAAAAAATATTTTTTGACGCTCTTTTGTTTGAATTAATTTCAGGAGCTAATCCAGCTGTACGTTACAAGTTTTTTCTTCCGTTTCTGTTTTTTAAATTCCTGCAAGAGCTTCTTTCAGTCGCTTTGCAAGAATAAAAAAACTAAAAAACGGAATTCAAAAAGCTTTTTACTCCCATCTGGGCTAAAAAATAAGACATATTGACATCATTTATAAAGAGGTATGACCTTTGCATTAAATGGAATCACAAGATATAACGTAAAACTTAGAACAAAAAAATATGAACTACGGTAAAGAATTTAAAAAATTTGCTACAAAGGACCACGGCGTAAACTCGATGTATTACGATAAAATCGTAGGCGCAATGACTCCTAAAAACATGACTCCATATATCATCGAAGAACGTCAGTTGAATATTTCACAATTAGACGTTTTCTCCAGATTGATGATGGACAGAATTATTTTCCTTGGAACAGGAATTGATGACCAAATCGCAAACATCGTTCAAGCACAGTTATTGTTCCTTGAAAGCGCCGATGCTTCTAAGGATATTCAGATTTATTTGAATTCTCCAGGAGGAAGCGTTTACGCAGGATTAGGAATTTATGACACCATGCAATACATCAAACCAGATGTAGCAACTATTTGTACAGGAATGGCAGCTTCTATGGGAGCAGTGCTTTTATGTGCAGGTGCAGCAGGAAAACGTTCGGCTTTGCCACATTCAAGAGTAATGATTCACCAACCATCAGGCGGAGCGCAAGGAGTTGCTACGGATATGGAAATCAACTTACGTGAAATGTTGAAACTGAAAGATGAGTTGTACAAAATTATCTCTCACCACTCTGGACAAACTTTCGACAAAGTGCACGGTGACAGTGAGCGTGATTATTGGATGATTGCTGAAGAAGCAAAAGCATACGGAATGATTGATGAAGTTTTAATAAGAGGATAAATTATTAGTCGAAAGTCAAAAGTCCGAAAGTCAAAAGCATTGCTCAGACTTTACAACTTTTGACTTTATGACATTAGACTAAAATAATGGCAAAAGTAGTATTAGAGTGTTCGTTTTGTGGAAGAAAGAAACCAGAAACCAATTTGTTGATTGCTGGTATCAATGCACATATTTGTGATAAATGTATCGAACAAGCACACGGAATTGTTTTAGAGGAATTAAAATCCGGCGGAAGTTCAAAACTGGTTGGAGATTTGATTTTGAAAAAACCAAAAGAAATCAGAGCGTTCCTGGATCAATATGTAATTGGACAGGACCAAACTAAAAAAGTAATGTCGGTTGCAGTTTACAATCACTACAAACGTTTGATGCAACAGCAATTAGACGATGAGGTTGAGATTGAAAAAAGTAACATCATCATGGTGGGACAAACAGGAACAGGAAAAACATTGGTGGCTAAAACCATTGCAAAAATGTTGGATGTACCTTTGGCTATTGTTGATGCAACAGTTCTTACGGAAGCAGGTTATGTGGGAGAAGATGTCGAAAGTATTTTGACTCGTCTACTACAAGCTGCTGATTATGATGTTGCCAAAGCAGAACGCGGAATTGTATTCATTGACGAAATAGATAAAATTGCTCGTAAAAGTGACAATCCGTCTATTACGCGTGACGTTTCCGGTGAAGGGGTACAACAAGCATTACTGAAATTATTGGAAGGAACCGTTGTGAATGTGCCACCAAAAGGAGGACGCAAACACCCGGACCAAAAATTTGTGGAGGTCAATACTCAAAATATTTTGTTTATAGCCGGTGGCGCTTTTGATGGAATCGAAAGAATTATTTCGAAACGATTGAACCGTCAGGCCGTGGGTTATTCTACGTCAAAAAATGTAGATAATATTGACAAAGACAATTTGTTGCAATACATTATCCCAAAGGATATCAAAGATTTTGGATTGATTCCGGAGATTATTGGTCGTTTGCCAGTATTAACACATATGGATCCTTTAGACAGAGAGACCTTGCGTGCGATTTTGACACAGCCTAAAAATGCGTTAATCAAGCAATACGAGAAATTGTTTTTGATGGACGACGTAGAATTCACCATTACAAATGAAGCGTTGGATTTTATTGTGGATAAAGCATTAGAGTATAAATTAGGTGCTCGTGGATTGCGTTCTTTATGCGAAGCAATCTTAACCGATGCGATGTATGAACTGCCAAGTTCTGATGATAAAACATTAGAAATTGACGTAGATTATGCCAAAGAAACGTTGAATAAAAACTTATTGAAACGTTTGGAGATTGCATCGTAATTTGAATTCGGATAAAGATTAATTTTTAATCTTTTCTAAAAATATAAAACCTGTTCATTTATTTGAGCAGGTTTTTTTTATGGATTATTTTAAAGTTATATTATTGATTATAAAAGAGAACCGACTTCAAATATTTTGTAAATTTATAGTCCAAAATTTAAAAAAGAATCGTGACATGATAACAGTACAAAATACAATAAACGCTTCAATTGAAAAAGTCTGGGAATTATGGACTGCTCCGGAACATGTCATGAAGTGGAACAATGCCTCAGAGGATTGGCATACTCCTTTTGCGGAAAATGACTTGAAAGTGGGTAAAAAATTCAAATACACGATGGCTTCAAAAGACGGTACAATGCGTTTTGATTTCGAGGGAATTTATACTAATGTAGTGAATCATTCTTTAATAGAATACGAAATGGCAGATCGGAGAAAGGTGAAAATTGTTTTTGAAAAAGATGCGAAAGGCATAAAAGTAATAGAAAGTTTTGACCCGGAAACAGAAAATTCTGAAGAAATGCAGAAAAATGGCTGGCAGGCAATTTTGGATAACTTTAAAAAATATGTTGAAAATTCAACCCTTTAAAAACAAACAAAATGACAAAGCAAATATGGCTTAATTTGCCTGTAAAAGAGGTGGCGAGATCAAAAACATTTTTCGCTAAAATAGGTTTTTCTTTTAATGAACAATACGCTACTCCGCAATCAACATGCTTGTCAGTTGGAGCTACTCATTTTGCAGTCATGCTCTTTGAGGAAGCGATATTTGAAGGTTTTGTGCGAAATAAAATTATAGATACACAATCAAGTTCTGAAGTATTAATTTCAATTGATGCAGAAAGCAGGGAGGAAGTGGATGAGTTTGCAAAGAAAGTAGAAGAAGCCGGAGGTACAGTTTTTGACAAGCCAGCCGAAATTCAAGGGTGGATGTATGGCTGTGGTTTTACGGATTTAGACGGACATCGCTGGAATATGTTATACATGGATTTTAGTAAAATGCCCAAACAGTAGGATTTAAGTCAATTTAAAAAACAAACAAAATGACAACACTGGAATTTAAAATCGAGATAAATGCTCCCAAAGAAAAAGTTTGGGACGTTTTATGGAATGAAGAAACATACAAACAATGGACCTCTATTTTTTGTGAAGGGTCTTATGCAGAAAGCGATTGGAAAGAAGGCAGTAAAATTCATTTTTTATCTCCAAACGGGGACGGAATGAACAGCATTATTTTCAAGAAAATTGATAATGAATACATGGCTTTTAAACATTTGAGTGAAATCAAAAAATTTCAGGAAATGCCTGTTGATGATGCGACTCAAGAATGGGCGGGTGCCATGGAAATGTACCGTTTGACCGAAGACAATGGAATTACTGTTTTAGAAGCTAAAATGGATGCAGTCGAAAAGTATATCGATTATTTCAAAACGACATGGCCAAAAGCGTTAGATTTGGTAAAGAAACTTTCAGAAGAAAAATAATATATTAATTTAAAAATTACAATCATGGCAGCAATTAATCCGTATTTAGTTTTTAATGGAAACTGCGAAGAGGCATTTCTATTTTATAAATCAGTATTTGGCGGGGAATTCCCTTACATTGGAAAATTTAAAGACATGCCACCAGCCGAGGGCAATCCTGCACTTTCTGAAGCTGATGGAAATAAAATTATGCATGTTTCATTGCCAATTGGTGACGGATCTGTATTGATGGGAAGTGACAGTAATTCGGCAAGTGGCGAAGTTACTTTTGGACAAAATATTTCAATTTCTATAAATACGAAAAGCAAAGAAGAAGCAGATAAATTGTTTAACGGACTTTCGGCAGGAGGAACGGTGACCATGCCGATGAGTCAAACCTTTTGGGGCGCTTATTTTGGAATGTTTGCTGATAAGTTTGGAATCAGTTGGATGGTGAATTTTGATGAAAATGAAAAGTAATTAGCATTAAAATAGTTCTGACTTCCTCATGGATTAGGTTCTTTAGGCAAAACGTTCTTAACCGATGCGCTTATGAATTGTCATGTTCAGATGTTAAGACATAGAAATTGATAGCGAATATAAAAAAGGAACGTGGAGTGAAAGTTTATAAATCGTTTGGGAATTGCATTATAAAAATTGCGTTTTTCTCAGAAAAATAAACCTGTTCATTCATTTGGGCAGGTTTTTTTATGGGTAATTTAAACTATTTGTTATTGTTTAAAAAAAGGAACATTATTTTTTTTTATCAACGTCAGAATGTCGATTTTTGTCCATTCTAAATCAAATAATTATAAAATGCAAGTAGAAGATATAGAGGTTATATTATTAAAAGTTTCTGGTCAGGACAAGCCGGGGGTAACAGCTGGTTTAACATCCATTTTGGCGACTTATGATGCCATTATTCTAGATATTGGACAGGCAGATATTCATGACACGCTATCTTTAGGTATTTTATTTGAAATAAAAGCGGGTTCTTCTTCTGGGCCTGTTTTAAAAGATTTATTGTTTAAAGCGTATGAATTGGGGGTTAAAGTCAAGTTTATTCCAATTACTATTGCTGATTACGAAATTTGGGTAAAAGCACAACGCAAACAACGTTATACCATAAATGTTTTGGGTGAAACACTAACTGCGGTTCAATTAGCAGCTGTTACTAAAATATTGTCAAACCAAAATTTAAATATTGACGCGATCAAAAGATTAACGGGCAGGGTTTCTATTCTTGATAAAGAAGAATTCCCTCGTTCTTGCATACAATTATCGGTAACGGGAACTATTGTAGATAAAACGTTTATGACTGCCAGTTTTATGGAAATTTCCAGAACGTTGGATGTGGATATTTCTTTTCAAGAAGACAATATGTATCGAAGAAACAGACGTTTGGTGTGTTTTGATATGGATTCTACGTTAATTCAAACAGAAGTAATTGATGAATTGGCTGAATTAGCTGGTGTGGGTGAGCAAGTAAGAGCCATTACGGAATCAGCGATGAACGGCGAAATTGATTTTAGCGAAAGCTTCAAACAGCGTATGGCTTTGTTAGAAGGCTTGAGCGAAGATGTACTACAAACAGTTGCTGAAAATTTGCCCATAACAAAAGGAGCGCATCGCTTGATGAAGGCCTTGAAATATTACGGTTATAAAACCGCTATTTTATCAGGAGGATTTACCTATTTTGGTCATTATTTACAAAAAGAATTAGGGATTGACTACGTTCACGCTAACGAATTGGAAATCAAAGATGGAAAATTGACGGGCAACTATATAGGCGAAATTGTTGATGGTAAAAAGAAAGCAGAATATCTTCAAGCCATTGCTGATAAAGAAGGAATACACATCAACCAGACTATTGCTGTGGGTGATGGTGCCAATGATTTACCAATGTTGAATTTAGCAGGTTTAGGAATTGCTTTTCATGCCAAACCTACGGTAAAAGAAAAAGCAGAAAGCTCTATTTCCAGCTTAGGTCTGGACGGTGTTTTATACCTTTTAGGCTACCACGACAGGCATATTGATATGATGGAGGAGGAGTAAAATACTGCAATAATTATAAAAAGAGGCTGTCCTAAATTACTTTTCGGACAGCCTTTTTTATGCTTTAACGGTAAACACTTTTTCAGGTTTTTCCAATGTTTGCTTTTCGGGAGATTTACAAATTCCTCTGGCACCACAACGCATTCTATGCGGTCCACAGGAACTCAAGAAAAAAAGTGTTATCAAGATGTAGAAGGTATTTTTCATCGTATCATTTTTTATACGGTTTGAAACTGCATGCTTTTCAGTTGTTCCAAATAATCCCTTTGGTTGGATAATCTTGGAATTTTGTGTTGTCCACCTAATTTATCTTTGTCTTTTAACCAATCATAAAATAAATTTTTACGGGCTATATTTATTACTAACGGATTTAACGTCATGTTGTTGTAACGTTTCGCTTCGTAATCTGAATTTAAGGATTGTATGGATTCATCCAATGCTTTCTGGAATTGCGATACATCAGCCGGATTGTCTTTGAATTCAATCATCCATTCATGGGCGCCTTTTTCTTTGCCTTCCATAAATATAGGCGCAACAGTGTAATCGACTACTTCCATTTGGGTCATTTTACACGCTTTGGCAATAGCCTGATCCGTGTTTTCGACCATTAATTCTTCGCCAAAAACATTAATGTGATGCTTGGTTCTTCCCGTAACCCGAATTCGGTATGGATTTAATGACGTAAAACGAACGGTATCGCCAATCAAATAACGCCACAAACCGGAATTGGTGGTGATTACCAAAGCATAATTTTTGAACAGTTCCACATCTGCCAGTCGAATTACTTTTTGTTCCGGTGTCCCAAAAGTATCCATTGGAATGAATTCATAAAAAATTCCGTAATCCAGCATTAACAATAAATCACTGGAATAATTTAAATCCTGAATAGCAAAAAAACCTTCAGAGGCATTGTATATTTCGTAATATTGAAACTCTTTTTTAGGTAGTATTTTTTTGTATTGGTCTCGGTACGGTTCGAAATTTACGCCTCCGTGAAAGTAGACTTCCAAATTTGGCCAAAGTTCAAATAAATTTCCCTTTCCGGTTTCTTCCAGCATTTTATTCATTAAAACCAACATCCAGGAAGGAACTCCGGCGAAACTGGTTACATTTTCGTTTTTAGTTTCGTTTATAATCGCAGCAATTTTAGTTTCCCATTCGCTCATCAAGGAAATTTTGTTGCTTGGCGTACTGCTGTACTCCGCCCAAATAGGCATGTTTTCAATCAATATTGCAGATAAATCCCCAAAGAACGTATTGTTGTCTTCATAGATTTGGGAACTTCCGCCAAGACGCAGACTTTTTCCAAGAAACAATTCTGAATCCTCGTTGTTATTTAAATACAAGCACAACAAATCTTTACTTCCTTTATAATGACAATCTTCCAACGCTTCATTACTCACCGGAATAAATTTACTTTTGGCATTGGTTGTTCCGCTTGATTTTGCAAACCATTTTATAGGTGTTTCCCAAAAAACATTTTGTTCGCCTTTGCGGGTTCTTTCAATCAAGGGCTGTAATTCTTCGTAAGTAGAAATAGGAATTCTTTCAGCAAAAGTCGCGTAGGAATGTATCGAAGCATATTCATATTCTTTGCCTAAAGCAGTATTTTTGGATGACTGAATTAAATTCATAAGCAATTCTTCCTGAACCTCATTTGGATATTTTAGGAAAAGTTCGATCTGATGAATTCTTTGTTTTAGAACCCAAGAGGCAAACGAATTGATTATGGTTAGTGGCATTTTTAAATTATGAATTATGAATTACGAGTTATAACTTTACCAAAAATAACAAAATTTGTTTAACTAGATGCGTTAAACCTGAAACTTTAAATAGAATGACATACGAAGGTGTACTTGCAAAAATGCAAACCGAATTTGGAAACCCAATTCAATATTATTTGGTTTTTGAGAATAGCTTTTTAAATGTGAATCAGTTACTGAATAAAAGCATAGAGATTAATTTTGTTGGGTATCAATGTTTGAATTGTGGGAAGAAGAAAAAAATATTCCGTCAGGGATTTTGTTATGATTGCTTCTATTCTAGTGCTGCTGTTGGGGATTGGATTATGAAACCGGAGTTGAGTACCGCTCATCTTGGGATTCAGGACAGGGATTTGGCGTATGAGGAAAAAGTACAATTGCAACCGCACATTGTATATTTAGCTTTGTCAAGCGAAGTCAAAGTAGGAGTGACCAGAAAAACGCAGATGCCAACACGATGGATTGATCAAGGTGCGACACAGGCCATTTCTATTGTGGAAGTTCCTAATCGATACTTGGCAGGAATTACAGAGGTGGCATTGAAAAATCATTACGCCGATAAAACCAATTGGAGAAAAATGTTGACCAACAATGTGGAGCAAATTGACTTGGTTGCAGAACGATTGAAAGTAGAAAATCTTATTCCAACGGAAGTTCAGGAATATTTCTATTCGCAAAAAAATGATTTGTACGAGATGCATTATCCCGTTTTGCATTATCCAACCAAAGTAAACAGTTTAAGCTTGGATAAAACACCGCAGTTTCAGGGAAAACTTACCGGAATAAAAGGGCAATATTTGCTTTTTGAAGACGGAACGGTTTTTAATATTCGTGGTTCAGAAGGATATGTAGTGCGGATTAATGTATAAAATTCCATAAAAAAGCAGGAATCTCAATTTTAGAGACTCCTGCTTTTTTATGTTGAAAAACTACTGTTTTGGTTCTAATTATTCCTGTTCTACTTTCGGTTCTTCTACTTTTTTCTTTTTATTAAACAATCCATTTAATAAATCTTTTGCCTTGGTTTTCACCTCTTCCTTAGTTGCGGGAGTTGTAGGAGTCACCGTTTTTGTAGTATCTCCAGGTTTTTTGTTTTTATTAATGAAATCAGTCAAAGCCGATGTTCCTTGTTTTACCAGTCTGTCTTTTTGTTGGTTCACTAATTGAGTAGTCAATTTTGTTACCGCACTGTTGATGTCAGTTGTGATTTTTGGATTCGTGAAATTACCCACTAATATCGCATTTATGGGAATACTTTGCACTTTAGCAGCATCAGCAGGAGATAATTTTGCTATTAATGCATTTGCTTCTGAACCCAAATATTTTGCGGGAACATCAAATTTTAAATTGTAATTCATGCTTTGGTCAAAACCGTGCGTTCCTCCAATAGTGGCTTTGATGTCTTTGTACTTGATATCAAATGGTTTTACATTTACTTTCCCATCTTTGAACGTAACCGCCGCTTTCAAATCATTCAAATTGATTTTACTTACATCAATGAATTTCAAGTTAGAACCTAAAGCCGTCAGCAAAGTCGAATTAGTTGAGTTTACTGTCGTAGAAAGCAATTGGCCTAATAAATCTCCAGTCAATGTTTTCAGATCAGGAGTTAGTTCTGTTGCATCAAGATTTCCGTTCAATTTGATGCTTGAATTTAATTTACCGTTGATAATCCCGGCAATTGGAGCAATTTTTTTCAACATATCCAGTTGGGAAAATGACTGTGCGATATCGACTTGATTTAATTTTAAATCCATATTGAAGACTGGCGTTTTCCCTTTTGTGGAAACAGCTCCATTCACGCCGATTGTCCCTCCGAAAATAGAAGTTTTTACATTTTCTAAAGTTACTTTTTCGTCTTTCACAATCAGTTTTCCCGATACATCTTTCAGGGTCAAATTATCATATAAAACCGTAGTCGCTTTTGCGGTAAGCGTACAATTTAAGAAAGCAGGAATCTTCATGGCTTCTGTTTTTTTAGTTGCCGTTTTAGTAGTTTCACCGGTTGTCATAAAATCATCAACGGCTAATTGTTTAGAATTCATATTGAAATTTCCTTTCAATTCTTGGTTTCTAAATATAAATCCGTAGAAATTTTCTAAAACTCCCGTTACACTAATGTCGCTTTTTCCGGTAGTTGCGTTCAGTTCTTTCAAATTGACTTGGTTAGGATTAAATTGAACCAAAGCGGTGCTGATGTTCATTGTCTTGCCATTCTCATCCACATAATTAAAGCCGGATAAACTCATGGTTCCGGCATTATTTATATTTTGATATTGACTTTTTTCCACCGATTGCATGTCGAATTTTGTAGTCACATCGGCCTTTAAAATCCCTGATAAAGGCTTGTCCAGCTTTATAGGATACGCTTTTGAAAGATTGGCTAAATTGATAGTTCCTTTTAAAGCGGCGTCAACTATTGCATTTTGAGTAATGTTTCTAATGTTTGCTTTGGCATTAAAAACGTCTTGGTCTATTTTGAAAGAGAGCTTGTCCAAGTTGACATACGTGTCGTTTAGAATACCTGTTTCGTTGATGATTTTAGTATCAATAACGATGTTTTGAACCGATTTTGGTAAATTAGGATATTGAAAAGAAGCGTTATTGGACGCGATTTCAATATTAAATTTTGGTACTGTTGTATCAGAATACAAGCCTTTTGCAAAACCCGCCACAGTAAAATCTCCAGTTGTTTTCACGTTGTCTAAACTTGCGGCATACGCTGCAGGGATAATTCCCAAGAAATTTTTGAAAGAAGAAGTTGGCGTTTTAAATTTCAAATCGTATTGTTGACCCGTTTCCACCATTTGAATAAAACCATCAAATTCCAACGGCAATTGGTTGATTAACGCTTTGTTTTCTTTGAAGGTATATTTGCTTTTTTCTAAATCGATTCCCAAAACTGCGTCCAGAGTCAAGGCAACATTTTTCATGTAATTGACTTTGTCCATATCCAGCGATACTTTTGCCGTTGATTTGGTAACCAAATCTAATTTTTGAGCTGCAAAATCTCCGGTTCCTTCGTGGTTTAAACTGTCGATTACCATTTTTATTTTTGAACTTTCGTCAAAATAGCGAAACTTGAAATTCTCGATTTTGTACTCTTGGATTTTTAAGGATAACGGACTGCTTTTCCCATTGTCTTTGGTTTTTTCATCTTTTAAAGCAATGTCGTAATTCCCGATTCCGTCTTTATTAAAAATGATATTGATTAATCCATTTTTCGAAGTGATTCCGTCAATAGCGATTGCTTCGTTTTTACCTTTAAAAAGTTCCTTGATAGACATTTTTAAATTCAATTCGCCTAGTGAAATCAAAGTGTCACCTTCAAAAGGAGCTTTGTTTATAATGACTAATTTTTCCAATGTCACATTCGCATTTGGAAAATTTTTGAATAAGCTTAAATCCGCTTCTGCAAAAGAGACTCTGGCATCTACTTTGGCATTGATAGCTTCAGAAATTTTAGCTTTTATTTGGTCTTTAAATAGATAAGGAGCAGCAAATAAAGTTACGAAGAGCAGGATAATCAGAACTCCAATGATTTTTAAAACTTTCTTTACCATAATTTAATTTCTTTAGATTCTATGAAGTATAACAAAAATAATGCCTTCTATTCTTTTACAAAAATAGTATTTTTATGACAGAGTGATTTTTTTGGTGTTTTATATAAACAATAATTTAACTTTATTGAATAAAAAAATCCGTTTAAACAATTGATTAAACGGATTTTCTGGTGCATTATAAAAGTTCTTAATGAATATTAATTTCAAAAGGCATTAAGGCCTGAACTCCTTTTTGAGCTTGCAATTTTTTTATTTGTTGCATAATTCTATAGTTTTCTTCTCCTATTTCTTCTTTTATAAAGTCTTCTTTAGATTTTGCAAAAGGAAGATTAGCTAAAAGATCATTGAAGTTTTTCTCATATTCCGGATAATTTTGGGTGCTGTAGCTTTTTACTTTTGCCAAAGATGCGGCTTTTGCAATAGCGTCATCTAAACCTCCAATTTTGTCTACAAGTCCAATTTTTAAGGCTTCTGAACCTGTCCAAACTCTTCCTTGTGCGATAGCATCTACTTGTGCAAATGTCATTTTTCGACCTTGTGCTACGTGTGTAACGAACGTTTTGTAAATGTGTTCAACACCTTCTAACGTAACTGCTTTGAAATTCTCATCAATTGGAACAAAAGGACTATAGTTTGCTGAGTTTTGATGCGTTTTAACTTGTTCAGTATGAATTCCAATTTTAGTAGCTAATGGAGTGAAGTTGGGTAATATTCCAAAAACTCCAATAGAACCAGTGATTGTGTTTTCTTCAGCAAAAATAGTGTTAGCATTGCACGCAATATAATACCCGCCTGAAGCAGCATAATTACCCATAGAAACGACTACTGGTTTTACTTTTTTAGTCAATTCAACCTCTCTCCAAATCAAATCTGAGGTCAAAGCGCTTCCGCCCGGACTGTCGATGCGAAGTACAATGGCTTTTACATTTTTGTTTTTTCGAGCCTCCTGTAACGAGCGACGCATTGAACCTTCTCCGATGACATTTACATCACCTTCGCCTCCAAGAATTTCTCCTTGAGCATAAATAATGGCTATTTCATCCTTACTGTCGAAAGTTTGCGAAGTAGTGGCTACTTTTTGAGCATAATCTACAACAGATACTTTATTATAGTCTTCGTCATTGGCTACTTTAAGCGCTTTACGGATGGCGTTGTGATAGACATCTTCATAAGCAATAATGTCAATTAATTTCTGTGATTTTGCCATTTCTGGAGTTCGAGCAAGAAGTCCGTTAGCAATTTCATTTAATTTGGCCACAGATATATTTCGGCTTTTAGAAATGTCAGCAGTGATAGAATTCCAAACTGAATTTAATAATGCTGTAGTTTGTTCTCTGTTGGCATCACTCATTTTATTTTCTAAAAACGGCTCGACAGCACTTTTATATTTTCCATGACGGATTACTTCCATTTTCAATCCTGATTTTTCCTGAAAATCTTTAAAGAACATAAGTTCAGCAGAAAGTCCTTTGAAATCCATATCTCCAACCGGATTTAAGTAAATTGGACTGGCAACAGAATTTAGATAATATTCTTTTTGTGAATACGAATTGGCATAAGCCATGACGAATTTCCCTGATTTTTTAAAGCTTTCCAAAGCATCTCTCAATGCCTTACTTTGTGCCATTCCCAGAGAGGAATCGTTGTTTAGAATAGAAATACCTTTAATGTCGGTATCCGTTTTTGCTACTTCAATGGCGTTGATAATGTCTGATAAACCTACTTTTTTGTTTTCTGAAAAAATCGTTACCCAAGGATCTTTATATTTTCCTGCATAATCGTTTCTGATGTCTTCCAAATTCAATTCAATAACAGAATTATTTTTCACCGTAACGCCTTCAGATTCACCACCAAAAATGGCTCCGATGAGGATGATTCCAAAAAAGAACAACATGAAAAAAACAAAAACACCTATAATGGTCGCCAATACATTTCCTAAAAATCTCATAATTATATTTTTTTAATATGTCGCAAAAAAGATAGAAATGTTACAAACAATTGTTTCGTATTTCCGAGTTTAATTATCAACACAGGATACAAATATATTGCTAATTCTAAAATTCTTTTAGTTAATTTGCACCTAATTATGAAATCACAACATCAGGTCATTTTATCTATAGGCAGTAATCAAGGCAATCGTTTGGAAAATATCGAGCGTTGCTTGGAGTTGATACATCAAGAAATTGGTACTGTAATCAAAGTTTCCAGATTATATGAAACACCAGCCTGGGGTTTTGAAAGTGATGCTTTTTATAATTGTGCTTTGGTTTTGCATACTTTTTCCTCTGCACATAAAATTCTGACTCAGGTTTTAAAAATCGAAAAACGATTGGGTCGTTTGCGAAGCAAAACTCAAGAATACCAATCACGTACGATTGATATTGATTTGATTGCTTTCGATTCAGAAATTATTACCACCGAAAAACTGCAGATTCCACATCCTTTGATGCAAAACAGAAATTTTGTTTTGTTACCCATTCAGGATTTGAATTTAGATTGGGAACATCCCATTCTTCAAAAAAATATTTCAGAATTATTGGCAGTATCGCCAGATGACAGTGTTTGTACAGTCGTTCAGAATTTGGTTAATCCTTTGCAGAATATTTCTTTGGAGCAATTTAATTATGTTGCTTTTGAAGGAAATATCGGAGCCGGAAAAACCACTTTGGCCATGAAAATTTCTGAGGATTTTAATGCAAAAACAGTATTGGAACGTTTTGCTGATAATCCTTTTTTACCCAAATTTTATAAAGATCAAAACCGATATGCGTTTCCACTTGAAATGTCGTTTTTGGCGGATAGATACCAACAATTATCAGATGATTTAGCGCAGTTTGATTTGTTTAAAGACTTTCTGGTTGCTGATTATCATATTTTTAAATCTTTGATTTTTGCCAAAATCACACTGGCTGAAGATGAATATCGTTTGTATCGCAATCTCTTTGATATCATTTACAGAGAAATGCCAAAACCGGATTTGTACATTTATTTGTATCAAAATTCAGAAAGGCTGTTGCAAAATATTAAAAAGCGAGGCAGAAGCTACGAACAAAAAATTCCAGCGGAATATTTGGATAAAATCAATAGCGGTTATCTCGATTATATTAAATCCCAAACCGATTTGAATGTCCTCATTATTGATGTTTCAGATAAGGATTTTGTGAAAAATCAAGAAGATTATCTCTATATTCTGGAAGAAATTCAAAAGAAAATTAATCAATAAATAAGCTGCTGTTTTAAACGATTAAGTTAATGATCGTTATCTTTTTAGAGAAAAATGTCCTTTCATTACAGGTCTTGTGTTGTCAATTTTCAAGACATACCAATAATCGGAAGCAGGCATGAGATTTTTATTAAATGTTCCATTCCATGATTGGTTGGTTGCACTTAGTTTAGTAATCAGTTTTCCATAGCGATCAAAAATGGTTACCTCTGCTCCCGGATAATTAATTAATCCTTTTATTTCCCATACGTCATTATAAGAGTCGTTGTTTGGAGTAAAGAATTTTGGAGCAATTAAAACTACAAATGTTTTACTGTCTGCCCCGCAAGAATTAACCTCTCTTACATAAGCCGTTTGTAAGCCGCTCGATACATTGAAAAACACATTCGAACTTTGATAATTGATTCCGTCAACAGAATATTCAAAATAGTCCTCTGATTTTATTAAATAAATCACAACCGTTGTGCCGTTTACATCAATAGTATTTATCTCCGGAGTTGTATGTTCAACAACAGTGATTTTTTTTCTGCTGGTGCAATTTTCAGGGGTTAGACTGGTAACGTTTACGGTATAAATACCAGAAGTAGAAACTGTAATTGTTGAAGTTGTTTCGCCGGTAGACCATAAGTAAATCATATTAGGAATTTGTGCATCAAGTGTTAGAGTACTGGATTTGCACAGTGTTAACTCCTGATCCATAACAACTGGTGGGGTATAAATAGTAACTTCAACCGAAACTCTGTTTCCATTAGTGCATCCGTTGTTTATGGCTTCTGCGTAATACATTGTGTTTTGAGTTACATCGGGTATAGTCAGACTTGTTCCGGTTCCTATGATAGTGCTTCCGGTTAGAGTTGAATACCAGTTTATACTTCCAGTTGAAGCTGTTGCTTCTAGCGTTACAGTTCCAGCTCCACATCTGGAAACAGGAGAATTGGTAGCCGTAATAGTAGGGATTGTATTTATAGTGGCTGTAACTGCTGTTCTAGATGTAGCGCATCCAGCATCAACATAATAAGTTGTTGTGGCTGTTAAAAATGGTGTTGTATAAGTGTTGCCTGTTGCTAATAAAGTTCCTCCACTGTTAGCATCATACCAGTTTACGGTTCCGTTAGAAGCGGTTGCTTGAAGTGTTATGGTGCCTGAATCACATCTTGAAGCTGGAGTTGTTCCTGTAATTTGTAATATTGTTATGGTTGTGCTAGTTGCAATTTCAAGTGTTGGGTCTCCAGGCATTCCCCCATATTCTACAATATATCCTTTAGGCTGGTAGTTTCCAGTTGGATCGCCATTTAATTGTAAATCATTCCATGATCCTGGTGTTCCAATACCAGGAGCAGTTATGTGCGCATAATGTTCTATGCCATTACTATTGTTTGGCTCATTTGAATTCCAAAAAGCAAAATTAGGGCTTGATCCATTTACGGCTCCATTCCAAAAAACAGTACCGTTTTCTGGGCCTGTTACCCATTTCCAAACACCTTCTGTTTCGGCATCACTTCCGCCAATCCATCCGGCACCTGCGGCTTGTTCTCCAGATATTTTTGCTTCATCAGCAGCTGTGATTGTGGCTAAGTAGCCTTGTAGTCCATAATAAGTGCTTGTTTCAGCTGCTGTTTTGGCTGCTGTCCAGTTAATTCCAAGGTTTGGAAAATATAGATAATAATGTCCGTTTCTAGGTAAATAATTTGCTTCTCCCATGGTGATTGAGAAATTTCGAATCCCTGACGGAGAAGCGGATGAATTGCTAAATTCAATGTCTTTTATCGCTTTTACAAAGTCGCTATATAAAACATCTGCTCCGGTTGGGCTGTATAATTTTAATTTTCCGGAGGCAATATCCCAACTGGAAATAATTGTTGGATGTAATGTGGGATTGGCTATTTGGATTAAATCCTGCCCATTTACGTATCCTGAAGAAATCTGAATGTAAATAGCTTCTGTGCCTGTGTCTGTAATGTCAGAGTTAGTGATGCTTACATCAGTTACTATTCTTAACGATGTTCCAGGGCAGTAATTTCGATTTCCTGTAGCTATAATTCGTGGAGCATTATCTGCAATTGATACCGGATTTGGACTGGTAATAAAATTAAGATGTGATTTATTTATAGGGCCTTTTGAGATTTCAGCAGTATTTTTCTTTATCGAATAAAAGGAAGTGGCGGAACATTCTGCCATTGGAACGAGCGATAAAAAAACTAAAGATAATTTCAAAAAGTTATAAATTCTCATGCGATAAAAGTATTACTTAATTGGTATTCTATTAAAAATCATTTTGGCCAGTTCAGTTTTTGAAATAAATCCCAAACTACAATTCCTGCACTAACTGATATATTCAAAGAATGTTTGGTGCCTAATTGTGGGATTTCAATACAGCCATCGCATAGTGCAACTGCTTCTTGAGAAACACCATATACTTCGTTTCCAAAAACTAAAGCATATTTTTCTCCTTTTTGAACTTTAAAATTTTGAAGAAAAATAGCACTTTCCACCTGTTCTATGGCTAGTGTCATTACATCTTCCGCTTTTAATTTTTCAATAACGGCAAGAACATTCTCATGATGTTCCCAAGTTACTGTTTCGGTAGCGCCTAGTGCTGTTTTGTGAATTTCTTTATTTGGAGGTGTGGCAGTAATACCACATAAATATATTTTTTCAATTAGAAAAGCGTCGGCAGTTCTAAATACGGAGCCAATATTATGCAAACTGCGGATGTCATCTAATACTAAAATAAGCGGTGTTTTTTCAGATTGTTTGAATGCTTCAATAGATTTTCGATCCAGTTCGCTGTTTTCTAGCTTTCTCATATTTTGTAAATTATTCAAAAAAAAAGCTTCCGAAGTTAATGGAAGCTTTTTTGTCTATTAAGTTAAAATTTAGCTTTTTGCAGCAGGAGCAGCTAAAACATTTCCTTTTATTGTAAGTGTTTTGGTAGGAACAACAGCATTAGTTGTCAATGTTACTGTTTTAGTAAAAGCTTGACCACCTCTTGAAGTGTCATATTTTACTCCAATAACTCCTTTTGCTCCTGGAGCAATTGGCTCTTTAGGATAAGTAGGAACTGTGCAACCACAAGATCCTTGAGCATTAGTAATGATTAAAGGTTTGTTACCGTTATTTGTAAAAACAAATTCGCGTTTACCATCAGAGTTATAAGCAACTGTACCGTAGTCAATAGTTTCACTTACGAAAACCATTCCTGCACCATTTACTTTTGCAGCAACTTTAGCAGTAGTTGCTTTCAATTTTTTTGAAGTTTCTTGTGCAGTAGAAGTTGCTACTCCTAAAACAACTAGCATAGCTAGGGTAATTATTTTTTTCATATCTATTTCAATTTAAAAGTATTTACAAATCTAAATAAAAAATAGAAATTATGACTTAAATCTTTCTTAAAATAGTTTAATTTTTTGAACTCCTTATTTATTTGTTTTAAAATATATAAATTCGCTGATATTTTTTCATTTTTAAACACAAATACAATTGGCATCTAAAGATAAAGTAGTTAAGGAAACTCCGTTAATGAAGCAGTACAATGAGATAAAAAGAAAGTATCCTGATGCTTGTCTTTTATTTCGCGTTGGGGATTTTTATGAGACATTTGGAGAAGACGCAGTTCGTGCTTCAAAAATATTAGGAATTGTCTTGACTAAACGCGGAGCGGGTTCTGAAACTGAAACGGCGCTGGCTGGTTTTCCGCATCATTCCTTGAATACATATTTACCAAAGTTAGTTAAAGCAGGACTTCGTGTGGCAATTTGTGACCAGCTCGAAGATCCAAAAATGACTAAGACTATTGTAAAACGTGGTGTTACTGAACTGGTAACTCCTGGTGTTTCTATGAATGATGAAGTTTTGCAATCTAAAACCAATAACTTTTTAGCGTCCATTTTCTTTGCCAATAAATCAATAGGAATTTCCTTTTTGGATGTTTCTACAGGTGAGTTTTTAACGGCGCAAGGCAATGCAGAATATATTGACAAACTGTTGCAGAATTTTAATCCAAGTGAGGTTCTGATTCCAAAAAATAATAAGAATGATTTCCGAGAAATTTTCGGTGATGATTACCATAGTTTTTACTTGGAAGATTGGATTTACAAAGAAGATTATGCATTCGAAATCTTAACAAAGCATTTCCAAACGGTTTCCTTGAAAGGATTTGGAATCGAAGAATTGAAAGAAGGAATTATTGCGTCGGGAGCCATTTTGTATTATTTATCCGAAACGCAGCATAATAAAGTGCAACATATCACGGCTATTCAGCGTATTGCCGAAGACGCTTATGTCTGGATGGATCGTTTTACCATTCGCAATCTGGAATTGTACCACAGTTATAATCCAAACGCGGTAACGCTTCTTGATGTGATTGATAAAACGCTTTCGCCAATGGGTGGTCGTTTGTTAAAAAGGTGGTTGGCGCTTCCTTTGAAAGACGGTGTTAAAATAAAAAGTCGTCACCAAGTGGTTTCTTATTTAAAAGAGAATCAAGATGTTTTAAAGAATATTCAGAATCAAATCAAGCAAATTTCTGACTTGGAACGTTTGATTTCAAAAATTGCTGCCGGAAAAGTATCGCCCCGTGAAGTAGTTTATCTGAAAGAATCACTGGATGCTATTATTCCAATAAAAACCTTGGCGTTAGAAAGTCCGCAAGAAGCCGTAAAAGTGATCGGTGACAGTTTGCATAGTTGCGAATTGTTGCGTGAAAAAATTAAAACCGTTTTAAATCAAGATGCGCCTGTGGCTATTGCCAAAGGAAATGCGATTGCCAAAGGAATCAATGCAGAATTAGATGAGTTGCGTGCGATATCAACTTCTGGAAAAGAATTTTTGGAAGGAATTGAAAAGCGAGAATCACAACTGACAGGGATTTCTTCGTTGAAAATTTCCTTTAATAACGTTTTTGGCTACTACATCGAAGTTAGGAACATGCATAAGGATAAAGTTCCTGCGGAATGGATTCGAAAACAAACTTTGGTTAATGCAGAGCGTTATATTACGGAGGAATTAAAAGAATACGAAACTAAAATCCTTGGTGCCGAAGAGAAAATCCATAAAATAGAAGTAGAATTATTTGAACAATTAGTGAGTTGGATTGCCACTTATATCAAGCCGGTTCAAATGAATGCTAATTTAGTGGCGCAACTCGATTGTTTGTGTTCTTTTACGCAATTGGCTATCGAAAATAAATACATCTGTCCGGAACTAGACGAAACATTCGAACTGGAAATTAAAAACGGAAGGCATCCTGTTATCGAAAAACAATTGCCTGTTGGTATGCCTTACATAGCCAATGATGTTTTCTTAGATAGAGAAACACAGCAGTTGATTATGATTACGGGTCCAAATATGTCTGGAAAGTCGGCTATTTTGCGTCAAACGGCGCTGATTGTACTCTTGTCTCAAATGGGGAGTTTTGTCCCGGCAGACAGCGTGAGAATGGGAATTGTAGATAAAATATTCACCAGAGTAGGAGCCAGCGATAATATTTCGATGGGAGAATCTACTTTTATGGTCGAAATGAATGAAACGGCTTCTATTTTGAATAATATTTCCGACAGGAGTTTAGTGCTTTTGGATGAAATTGGAAGAGGAACGAGCACCTATGATGGGATTTCCATCGCATGGGCAATTGCGGAGTTTTTGCATGAACATCCTTCGCAACCAAAGACATTATTTGCAACACATTACCATGAGTTGAATGAAATGAGTGAATCATTGCCTAGAATTCAGAATTATAATGTGGCCGTCAAAGAATTGAAAGATACCGTGCTTTTTATTCGAAAATTAGTAAAAGGAGGAAGTGCGCATAGTTTTGGAATACATGTGGCGAAGATGGCCGGAATGCCTCAGATTGTAATTTTGAAAGCACAAAAGCTTTTAAAGAAATTAGAGAAAAATCACTCCAGCGATGCGCTGAACGGAATTAAAGCTGCAAAAGACGAAATGCAAATGAGTTTCTTTAATCTGGATGATCCATTATTGGAGGAAATCAAAGAAGAGATTTTGAATCTGGATATTAATACCATTACGCCTATGGAAGCACTGATGAAATTGAATGAAATTAAAAGAATGTTGACCAGAAAATAATTTATTTTGTTTTAAAGTTTAGGTTATCAGAACATTAACTTAAATCTCTGATTTTTTTATAAAAAAGGCTTGTATAATTCAATAAATGTCCTAAATTTGCATCCGCAATACAGAACAAGTATCGCGGTTCTTTATAAGAATTGAAAATGCGAAAATAGCTCAGTTGGTAGAGCGCGACCTTGCCAAGGTCGAGGTCGCGGGTTCGAGCCCCGTTTTTCGCTCCACACTACATAATGCTCGGATGGTGAAATTGGTAGACACGCTGGACTTAAAATCCAGTGAACAGCAATGTTCGTGCGGGTTCAAGTCCCGCTCTGAGTACTAAAGCCTCTTCAATTGAAGAGGCTTTTTTTTGTTTTTATGGTTTTTTGTATAAAACTAAATCTGTCGAAACCAATATCAACTTTTTTTTGTGATTTGTAATTTTAATTTTTATTTTTTTAATAAATAATGGGTGCTTTTGTAATTAGTAAAAGATATAACGACGAATATAAATTTGTTTTCACTTCCAGAAAGGGAAAGGTTGTTTTTACGAGTTTAAGTTATGAACTTAAGTTTGAGTGTGAGGAAGATATTGAAAAGTTTAAAGCTACAATTGAAACCGCTGACTTTTTGAAATTTAAGTCTTCCAGTGGGAAATTCTATTTTAAATTGATGATGGAAGGAAATCATTTTGCAACAAGTAGAAAATATACCACTTCGTTGCGTCTGCAAAAAGGAATCGATGAAATTGTGCGATATGGTTCAAGTTCAGAGGTGTTAGATTTTTCTGGAAATGATTTTATTTTTTCGGATTAAAGGTTTATGAATTAATTCATAAATAAAAAAAGAGAGTCGTGAAATTTAAATTTCACGACTCTCTTTTTTTATTTATACATTTCTTCTTAAAGAATTGGAAATGTAATAAATTAAAAAAGCCATCTCGCATAGCGGATGGCTTTAAAATTTTTAGAATTTGAGTTCTAATTATTTTTTTGCAGCTTCAGTAGCAGTAGCAGCAGCTTCAGTAGCAACAGCAGCAGCAGAATCAACAACAACAGCAGCAGAATCAACTACAGCAGCAGCAGAATCAACAACAGCAGCAGCAGAATCAACTACAGCAGCAGCGTCCTCAGCAGGAGCGTCAGCTTTTTTACATGATACAACAGTCAAAACAGCAACAGCAGCTAAACTTAAAAATACTTTTTTCATCTTAATTTAATATAAAAGGTTAATTATTAATTCGTGGCAAAGATATAAATTTTTTAATATGTAAAATATTTTTTTATTTTTTTTTTAAAAAATAATATTTTTTGTCAACGCCGAAACAAATAACAATTATTATGCCAATTCAGTCAAATAATTAATAAATGCTTTATATCGGTGTTGAGCGCTTGGTTTTACTTTAAGTTTTTCTTTTTCAGAGGTTTGCTTTTCTTAGGGTGAACCAGTTTTAGTTCACTTATCAAGTTTTTTGCACCCGCATATTTATCTATAATAAACAGGACGTAGCGTATGTCAACCATAATGTTTCTGCAAATACTTGGGTCGTAATAGATATCACTCATGGTTCCTTCCCAAACCCTGTCAAAATTAAGTCCTATTAAGTTTCCATTAGCGTCTATCGCAGGACTGCCTGAGTTGCCTCCAGTAGTGTGATTTGTACCAATAAAGTTAACAGGCATTTTTCCGTTTTCGCCATAAGGACCGTAATCTTTAGTTTTATATAGCTCTATCAATTTAGTTGGAACGTCAAATTCATAATCTCCTGGGATGTATTTTTCCATTACCCCGTCTAAATAAGTTATAGGTGTGTAAAGTGTAGCGTCTTTAGGTTCGTATCCTTTTACTTTTCCATAAGTAATTCGTAATGTGCTATTGGCGTCTGGAAAAATTCTACTATCTTTATTTAGCTCCAATTGCGCTTTCATATACGTGCGCTGTAGCGCTGTAATCTTTAAATTGATTTCGTCGTATTTTGGCGCAACTTCTTTCGAATATTTATGAGCTAATTCTTTTACCAGCAGGAAACCTGCGTCATTATTTAAATTCGTTAAAACGGTTTGCGTATCGCCGGTTAATAATTCTTTCAGACCTGCATAATTTTTAAGTTTGGATTTGGTATATATTTCCGAAGCCAAATTTTTAGCATTTACATTCACTAAGCCTTGAGGTAAAAATTGTTTTGGAGATTTGGTAGCATACAATTCAATCAATTGCTCAAAAACTTTTTCATCAACAGTTGCATTAAAATCTTTGTAAAAAGCTTCTTGACCAGTTAATAAATTGTTTTTTCGGTCTGTAAAAGACTGCTCTCCTTTGGTTTTGTAAACTTGCTCCAGCTGATACAATTTGTAACCAACGCTTAGTAATTCGGTATTAAGTTGCACAACTTCCGCAAAATAATCTCTGGCAGAGGCATATGGCGCTATTTCTGCGTAGTTTTTTTCAAAATCAGCTAATAGTGCTCCGTATTCTTTTTCTTTGCCTGCTTTTGTTATTTTTTGCTGAAAGGCTTTTTCAGATTCTCTTTTGATAGCAACGGCGTTTGATTTTTTTAATCCTTGGGTTTCGCCAATCCATTTTTTCCAATAATTAGCAATTCTGGCATATTTAGAGGCGTATTGAATTTTAATAGCATTGTCTTTTCTCATGAAACCATCAGCCACTTTCAAGGCTTTGTCTCTGATTTTGATTTTTGCCGGATTTAATTCGTTTACAATTTGCTCAATCGCAACAGAAGGTAAATATTCATTTGTTTTTCCTGGATAACCAAAAACCAGTGTAAAATCATCTTCGGCTACACCGTCAAGTGAAATCGGCAAGAAGTGTTTAGGAGTGTAAGGAACATTGTCTTTCGAATACGCAGCCGGACGATTGTTTTTGTCAGCATAAATTCTAAACAATGAAAAATCTCCCGTATGACGCGGCCAAACCCAGTTGTCAGTATCAGAACCAAATTTCCCTATTGAGGAAGGCGGAGCGCCAACCAATCGTACA
Source organism: Flavobacterium yafengii (assembly GCF_030010375.1). Taxonomy (GTDB): domain Bacteria; phylum Bacteroidota; class Bacteroidia; order Flavobacteriales; family Flavobacteriaceae; genus Flavobacterium; species Flavobacterium yafengii. Next base: position 1,057,492 of record NZ_JASCRY010000001.1, read on the forward strand.
TCGGTAAAAGTTTCGGTTACAAAAAGCATGTATTGATTGCCTTCGTAAAACGTACGGATTTTATTTTCCTGCCAATTTTCTTTTGGTAAAGAATTAGTAAGTGCCATAATGTTTTCTTGAATTTTGTTTTGTTTTTCTGATTCGCTGGTTAGAGCAGCAGTTCCCTCTAAAACTAATGTGGTCACATCTTCGATTTTTACAATAAAAGCGACGGTTAAGTTTTTATTAGGCAATTCGTCTTCCATTTTGTAAGCCCAAAATCCATCAGTCAGGTAATCATGATCTACCGTAGAGTGCGATTGAATTTGTGAAAATCCGCAATGATGATTCGTTAAAATCAATCCTTTTGGAGAAATAACTTCAGAGGTACAACCGCCATTAAAATGCGGAACGGCATCTTTCATACTCGATTGATTGACATCGTAAATCTCTTTCGCAGACATTTTCATGCCTAAATTTTTCATTTCTGTTTCATTCATTCCTTTCAAAAGTGAAGGAATCCACATGCCGCCCTGCTGCGCTTGCATCTGGATGACAAATAATAATAAGAATAATTTTAAAATTTTCATGGTATTAAATTTAGGGTGTAATTTTATCTGATTTTATATCGCATCATTTTTCTGTTATGCAACTCAAAATCGTGCGCAAGGTACAATTTTTGTGCTTTTTCGTTGTGCTGTTCCACTTCCAGATAAACCAGTTTTAACGATAATTTATGACTTTCGTTTTGAATGAATTCAATGGTTTTACTTCCAATTCCTTTGCCTCTAGTTTTTTCGGTCAAATACAATTCGTCTAAAAAAGCAATTTTCCCCTGGTATTCAAAACTAAAAACAAAGGTTAGGATAACGTAGCCTACAATTTCAGTATCGGATAAAATGAGCCATGATTTCCCCAGATTTTCATTGAAAATGAATTCTTTAAATAAAGCTTTGGAAACGTCAATGTCAATGGGGTAATTATCAATCGCATAAAACTCTTGCATCAGTTTCACAATCGTTTCAATATCAGCAATTGCTAATGGTTTAAATTGAATCATTCAAGATGTGTTTTAGAATACTGGCAGTAGCTCCTTTATTCATTTGTACAAAAGTGCTGCAAATATGTCCTTTTTCTTGTCGAATGTCATCATTCTGGATTAGGTTTTTGAATGCTTCGTCTAGTTCTTTACTATTATTAATAGAAATACAAGCTTCCATATTTACCAGTGCTGTTGCTTCTGCAAAATGCGAATAGTTGGGGCCAATGAGAATTGGAACTCCAAAAGTTGCTGGTTCCAGTAAATTATGAACTCCCGGATTCCCGAAACCGCCACCTACATACGCAATATCGGCATAACTGTAGATTTTTGTCAAAATACCAATTGTGTCAATGATAAAAACGTCAAAATCAGCGAGATTTTCCCTTTCTTTTTCAGAGAATAAAACTGTTTTTTGGGTAATTGAATTTTTTAAAGCCTGAATTTGTTCTTCTTTAATATTGTGTGGAGCAATTATAAACTTGATATTTAATGTATTCGAATTAATAAAATCGACTAATAAATTTTCATCTTTTGGCCAAGAACTTCCCACTACAATAGTTAATGTGTTTTCTTTAAACTGAGAAATAAAATCCAAGGAATTATCTTTTTCTAAAATTGCGGCAACTCGGTCAAATCGAGTGTCTCCAGAAACGGAAACATTCGTTTTACCTACTTGTTGCAGTAATTTTTTTGAAGTTTCATTTTGTACAAAAAAGTAAGTGAATGTGTTTAATGCTTCTCTGTAAAAGCCGCCGTACCATTTGAAAAACAGTTGATTTTTTCTAAGAATTCCCGAAATTAAATAGGTTTTGGTATTCCGTTTTTTGAGCTCGACTAAATAATTGGGCCAGTATTCGTATTTGATAAAAAACACTAAATCCGGATGAACGAGTTTTAAAAACTGTTGGGCATTTTTCTTGGTGTCCAAAGGCAAATAAACCGTAACATCAGCAACAGTATTATTTTTACGAACTTCATAGCCTGAAGGCGAAAAAAAAGTAACTACGATTTTGTGTAAAGGAAATTGCTCTTTTATTTTTTCAATCACGGGCAATCCTTGCTCATACTCGCCTAAGGAAGCTGCATGAAACCATATTGTTTTATCGGTAGGTTTAATTTTTTGTTCCAAAACAGGAAAAACCAGTTTGCGGCCTTTTACAAAAAGTTTCATTTTTGGGCTGAAAAGAGCTGCGATTTTTAATAAAAAACCAACAATTTGAACAATTATAGTATAGAGAAAAAGCATCAGTAAAATTTTTGGGCTAAAATACGTTTTCTTATGTTTATTTCTTCAGCAGCAATATTTAAATTTTGGTTGTCAGGAATCCACTTTTTATTTCATTGGAATAATATCTTTTTTTAATGTGGGTTGTATTGGTTTCAACTCATAAATAACTATTTTTGTTCTTCGTTTTAAGAAAGTGTTTGCTGTTTCTTGAAACCTTAAAATAACGTTACCCTGAGCTCAGTCGAAGGGCGAACTTTAACAAAAATTTCAATGAAAAAAATCCAAATGGTTGACTTAAAAAGTCAATATGATAAAATTGCAGCCACTGTAAACGCCTCTATTCAGGAGGTTCTGGACACAAATACCTATATTAATGGACCTCAAGTTCATCAGTTTCAAAAATCTTTAGAAGAATATCTTGACGTAAAACACGTAATTCCTTGTGCAAATGGAACCGATGCGTTGCAAATTGCGATGATGGGATTGGATTTAAAACCAGGAGATGAGGTAATCACTGCCGATTTTACTTTTGCCGCAACCGTGGAAGTGATTGCTTTATTGCAATTGACACCAGTTTTAGTCGATGTGGATATGTATAATATGAATATTTCTATCGAAGGAATTAAAAAAGCGATTACACCAAAAACAAAAGCGATTGTGCCAGTACATTTATTTGGTCGTGCCGCTAATATGGAGGCTATTATGGCTATCGCCAAGGAATATAATCTTTATGTTATCGAAGATAATGCACAAGCAATTGGTGCCAATTGTAAATTTTCGGACGGAACAAAAAAGAAAGCAGGAACGATTGGACATATAGGAGCGACTTCATTTTTCCCTTCTAAAAATCTTGGATGTTACGGGGATGGTGGAGCGATTTTTACCAATGATGATGCATTGGCTCACAAACTTCGCGGAATTGTAAATCACGGAATGTATGAGCGATATCATCATGATGTTGTTGGTGTAAATTCACGTTTAGACAGTATTCAGGCAGCAGTTTTGAATGCTAAATTACCTTTATTAGACGAGTATAGTAAAGCCAGACAAGATGCAGCCAGAAAATATTCAATTGCTTTTGAAGGGCATAAAAATATAATTGCACCAAGTATTTGTGATATTTGTGACTGCCATGTTTTTCATCAATATACATTGCGAATCATTGATGTTGATAGAAACGGATTAATGCAACATTTGCTGGACAAAGGCATTCCATGTGCTATTTACTATCCAATTCCGTTGCATTCTCAAAAAGCATATTTGGATTCCAGATATAAAGAGGAGGATTTTCCCGTTACTAATCAATTGGTTAAAGAAGTACTTTCGTTACCAATGCATACAGAATTAGACGACGAACAAATTAAATTCATTACGGATAGCGTTTTAGAGTTTTTAAAATAATAGAAAGACGCGATGTTTCGCGTCTTTTTTATGTGGTATAAATACAACAGATGCGGTAAATTGCGTTTGTACAAAAAAGTAATCATGAAAATATTAGTTACAGGAGGTTTAGGTTTTATTGGTTCGCACACTGTTGTCGAATTACAAAATGAAGGTTTTGAAGTAGTAATTGTAGATAATTTATCGAATACATCATTGAATGTGTTGGATGGAATTCAGAATATTACGGGAAAAGTTCCTGCTTTCGAAAAGTTAGATTTACGCGAAAAGGATAAAGTTCAAGATTTTTTCAAAAGACATCATGACATTTCAGGTGTGATTCATTTTGCAGCTTCAAAAGCGGTGGGTGAAAGTGTAGAAAATCCGTTATTGTATTATGAAAATAACATCAATGCGTTAGTTTATATTTTGCAGGAATTACAGCAAAAACCAGAAGCTAATTTTATTTTCAGTTCGTCTTGTACGGTTTATGGTCAAGCTGAAACAATGCCAATTACCGAAAACGCGCCAGTGCAACAGCCAATTTCTCCTTACGGAAACACCAAAAAAATTGGAGAAGAAATCATCATTGATACCGCCAAAGTAACGAATGTGAATGCGATTTTATTGCGTTATTTTAATCCAATAGGAGCGCATGCTTCTACTGAAATTGGAGAATTACCTATTGGAGTTCCTCAGAATTTAGTGCCGTTTATTACGCAAACTGGTTTTGGATTGCGTAAAGAATTAGCTGTTTACGGAGATGATTACCCAACTCCAGACGGAACAGCGGTACGTGATTATATTCATGTAGTAGATTTGGCGAAAGCCCATGTGATTGCTTTGCAACGATTATTGAATAAAAAAAATACTGCCAAAGTAGAAACTTTTAATCTGGGAACTGGAACCGGAAGCTCGGTTTTAGAAGTGATACATACTTTTGAAAAAGTAAGTGGTAAAAAATTGCCTTACAAAATTGTAGGACGAAGAGAAGGTGATATTACTTCGGCTTACGCCAATACGGATAAAGCCAATACTGTTCTGGGATGGAAAGCACAATCGACGCTTGAAGAAGCGATGGCTAGCGCCTGGAAATGGGAACAGAAGATTAGAAAATAAAAAAAGGGCTGTCAAACGATAGCCCTTTTTTTTAATTATTTTTTTGCCGCTTCTTTCAATTTTTCTGCGGCTTGATTCATTTTGTCAGCCCCTTTTTCAAGAACTTCTCCTGCTTTAACCTTGGTAGAATCAGCTGCAGCATCAACTTTTACAGCTGCTGTATCTATAGCTTCTTCCATTTCATTACCAACGGCTTCTGTAGCCTCTTTTACTTCTTCTTTTGTTTCTTTTTTGCAAGAAGTCATTAAAGTTGCAATACATGCTAATCCTAAAAGTGCTTTTTTCATTTTTTTCATTTTAAAAAATTAAAATTGATTTTAACTCGTTTTATAAAGATAAAAAAAATCCTCACAAACTCTTGTTTATGAGGATACTATTTTAAAGCAGAATTGAATACTTATTATGCATTTGCAGTAACTGCTTCTTTATCAATTTTACCAATCAATCCGGCCAATACTTTTCCGGGACCTACTTCAGTAAATAAAGTTGCTCCGTCAGCAATCATTTGTTGTACCGATTGCGTCCATTTTACAGGAGCTGTCAATTGAATGATTAGGTTTTTCTTGATTTCGTCAGCATCAGAAACTGCGCTAGCCGTCACATTTTGGTATACCGGACAAATAGGAGTAGCAAAAGTAGTCGCTTCAATAGCGGCAGCGAGTTCTTCTCGAGCCGGTTCCATCATTGGAGAGTGAAAAGCACCACCAACAGGTAATAATAAAGCACGTTTTGCACCTGCTGCCTTCATCGCTTCGCACGCTTTTTCTACTGCTGATGTTTCTCCAGAAATTACTAATTGTCCTGGGCAGTTGTAATTTGCAGCTACTACAATTCCGTCAATCGAAGCACAAACTTCTTCCACAATATTGTCAGCCAATCCTAAAACGGCAGCCATCGTAGATGGTTTTATTTCGCAGGCTTTTTGCATTGCCAAGGCTCTTTGAGAAACCAATCGCAATCCATCTTCAAAAGATAAAGCACCATTAGCTACTAAAGCTGAGAATTCACCCAATGAATGTCCCGCTACCATTTCTGGTTTGAAATCTTCGCCTAATGTTTTTGCTAAAATTACCGAATGCAAGAAAACGGCCGGTTGTGTAACTTTGGTTTCTTTCAATTCCTCGGCTGTTCCTTCAAACATGATGTCTGTGATGCGGAAACCTAAAATTTCATTGGCTTTCTCGAATAATTCTTTTGCAAGAGCAGAATTTTCATATAAGTCTTTACCCATTCCTGTGAATTGTGCGCCTTGACCTGGAAATACGTATGCTTTCATGTATCTAATTTAAAGAGTGAAAAATGTAAAGATTGAAAAATTAGTTTCAATCGGAATGCAAAAATACTATTTTTTGCGGTATTTGAAACTATCTGTTTGGGGTGCTTTTACAGAATAAACATTCAATCTAAAAAAAAATCCACTCAAATTAATGAGTGGATTTTTACCAAAATTAAAAACTAAAGAACGAAATAAGCATTGTTTAAAGGTTGTATATGATGTGCTTTTGATTCATAAACAGGCACTTCTTCATCAAATTCATCTCGATATTCGTTAACCATCTGCATGAGGTTTTTTTCGATTGTATTGGAAATAGCACTTACAGGAGTATCTGTAGGTCTGTTTTCAAATGGATCTTGTAAATGAATGGCCATTTTTTCGATTAAGAAAAAAGCAACAGCAATGGTTGTCACCAATGGAATTTGAAGCCAGCCAATAATGTTGATTAATCCAAAAGGCAATAGCATTATGAATAAACACAGCGCAAATCTAATATACATGCTGTAAGTTGTAGGGAAAATGGTGTTTTTTATACGCTCACATTTACCCATCGAATCACACAATCGCGATAATGTATTGTCGATTTCTACCTGTTGGTAAACGTTAATTTTACTGGTATTGAGAGCTTTTTTTAAATCTTTGGCATGTAACAATAAAATAGCGTTGGGAACATGTTTGTGTTTTTTTACAAACCGCAATTCATCTTCGTCCAGTAAATCTCTAATTGGTTTTATAGGATCTTTTTCTCGGAGTGATTGTCCAAGACTGTAACACCAGGCTGCTTGTCTTTTTGCAAATTTTTCTTTAAAATCGTTTGCCTGAACTGAAAAATCTGGATCATTATAAAAAATAATGATCTGACGTAATAGCGTTCTGGAATCGTTGACAATAGAACCCCAAATTATTCTGGCTTCCCACCAACGGTCGTAAGCTTGGTTCGATTTGAACGCCAGTAATAATGAAATAATGGTTCCAATTATTGTAGGAATCGCAATAGGAATATTGATTGATATAGTCTCGAAGTAGTAATGAAAAATTTGAAATGCAATACAAAACAAAATGACTAATGTCAATTCTGTTCTTATTTTACCCAGCACATATTTCATGGGAATTTTTTTATTTAGTAACATATACTTTGGATTAAAATTTGAAATAATCAGTTAGTTTTCTTAGGAAATCTCTTCGTATAATGAAAGAACGGGCAGGCCTAACGTTTCGTTGATTGTTGCTTTTTTATTCTTTATTAGTTTTAATTTCTTTGGTTTTCGGGTTTCAATCAAAATGTTTATGTTGTTTTTTGATATTGTATCGGTCAAAAAAGGTTCGGTTTCATTTGTTTTGGTTTCACTTACAATTTTCAAAGAAAGAAATGTATTTACATAAGCTTGTAAATCTTCTGCATGAAGGCTTGAATCTGAATTTTTAATATACAATGCCTGGCTAAATGCTTCTTCTTCAAAGTTTGTGTTTGTGTGTAGAATTGGGCATTTGCTGTTAGAAATAATTTGCACACAATAGGTATTAATTTTCTTTTTTGAAGATTTAAAAGAAGGAGTAATAATTGTTAGTCCAATTGTAAAATGCTCCATTAGATTTTTGAAAAGGGGAGAAGAAATACCATATTGATGATGAATTTTTAAGCTGCAATTTTCAGATTCTAAAGTGATTTTTCTACACATCTCCAAAATATTTTCTTGCGTAGCGCTTAAACCTTGATTAATGTTTCTTAGTAAACTGGCAGAAGAAAAAGTATCAGGAATATCTGCAAGCAGCATCAATATGAGCTGTGATGGCTTGCCATTTGATGATTTTATAGCAGTTTTTACCGCATTAAATGTGTCACTTTGTAATGTCGTAGGTATTAGGATATTTTTCATATGTATTAAATTTGATTTATTTATACATACAAAATAACAGTACCCAGTTTATAACAATCTTAAATTAAAATTAGAATATTCTAAGAATTCACATTAGAATTTCTAATGTTGGCTGTGTTAAAAGTAATATTTACAATAGTGCCTTTGTCAGGTTCAGATTGTATTAGAAGTTCTCCATTGTGCATCCTGATTATTTTCATGGCAAGTGGAAGTCCTAATCCATAACCATTGTATTTTGATGCTTTTTTGCCTCGAAAGAAAGGTTCGTAGAGATGCGGAATGTCTTCTGCAGGAATGCCAATTCCAATATCAGTAATAGAAATTTTGATGGTTGAATTGTTTACGGATAAAGTAACAAAGACCGTTTCGTTATCAGAATATTTTACGCCATTGGCGATAATATTATTCAACGAAAGTTCTAATAAGGATTTGTTACACGGAATTTCCAGTAAGCTTGGGTCGCTGGGAATTTTCTTGATTTTGATCGTTACTCTGTTATTGGGATAAATTTTGTCAATGTCTGATTTTACATCCATTAGAAGTTCATCAATCCTGACAATATCTAATAATTGTTTTTTGCCGTCATAACCGGTTTGGGTCAGTTTCAAAAGACTTTCCGTAAGATCACCAAGTCGGGATGCCTGACTGTGTATGTTTTCTAATGACGATATATAATCCGCAACATTTCTTTCTTTCAAAAGCATGATTTCTGCTTCGGCAATTATGGTTGTTACGGGTGTTTTTAGTTCGTGAGAGGCGTTGTTGATGAAATTTGCCTGGATTTCAAATGAGGTTTCCAGTCGGTCCAGCATGTTGTTAAAGGTTTTTGTCAAATCGCCAATTTCATCGGTGCTCTTAGTTTCGGGAAGTCTGTTGTGAAGGTTTGATGCGCTTATTATTTTTACTTCGTCTGTAATTCTGGCCACTGGATTTATCACTCTTCTCGCTAGAAATCTACCAAGAAAATAAGCCAATAGTATAAAAGCCAATCCTCCAAAAAATAGAATTTGAATAATATAAATGCTACTAACATTTCCCCTTCGGTCTATTGCAGTGATGATTACAATATATTTTTGATTGGATTCCGTAAAAGTCTGGGCATAAAAATAGCGGTTACTATTTTCAATCCAATTAGAACCATTGGCCATTACTTTTGTATAGAAATCAGCTGGTAAATTAAGATCGGTGTTGTATTCAAATGTGTTTTTTCCGCTGACTTTAAGAACAAAGTTTTGCTCGTCAATCAATTCTTCAAGGCCATTGGCTTTAAATTCTTTGAAATAGCGGGTTTTTACAGGATCATTTTGATAATGAATCGATGCCACAATTTTAGCTCGATCTTGTAACCTTTTCAAAAAATGATATTGGTTATTTTGTTTAAACAAAAAGAAAACCACCAAACTCAATAAAAGTGTGCTGAGGGTTGAAAGCGCTATATAGGTAAAGGTAATCTTTTTCTTAATCTGCATTTTTATAGTTTCAGTACATAACCCAAGCCTTTCATGGTGTGAATTAATTTAGTGTCGTACGGTTTGTCAATTTTTTTTCTCAAATAGTTAATGTAGACATCAATTACATTGGTATTCATGTCAAAATTAATGTCCCAAACATTGTCTAAAAGTTGTTCCCGGGATAAAATAGTTTCAGAGTTGATGGCCAGATAATACAAAAGTTTAAATTCTTTGGCTGTTAATACAATGGTATCTCCATTTCTGGTTACCGATTTTGTTTTCGAATTAATTTGAAGATCAGCAATAGTGGTGATTTCATTCGGTTTTTGTACTTGACCCGCTCTTCTGGAAAGTGCGTTGACTCTTGCGTCAAGTTCCAGGAATTTAAAGGGTTTCAATAAATAATCATCGGCTCCGGAATTCAATCCGTTTATTATATTTTCAGTGCTTCCTAAAGCGGTTAACAGTAGAATAGGAACAAAGTTTTTAGCGGCTCTCAAACGTCTGCAAATTTCAATGCCATTAATGTCTGGTAGCATCACGTCTAGAATTACCACATCGAAATTATGATTTGAGAGTAAATCTAATGCTGTTGTACCATCAAGTGCAACGCTTACATCGTGATTTTTTTCTGAAAAGCCTTTACGGATAATTGACGAAAGATTAGGTTCATCTTCAACTATTAATAACTTCATTAATATTACTATTTCTACAAATCTAATGATTAAACTTTTATTTTTTTTCCAAAACACCTTTGCTAAACTAATATTAACAAAATCTTATAAATAGTTGAAAGTTTTATTTTGTGTTTTTATATTCAAATCATAGAATTGTTTTTAGGGTTCATTATTAATTTATTACGATTTTGTTTTGTAACATTTTTTGTTTTTTGGTTACTAATAAAGTATAAAAAACAGCTTTATGAAAAAAATATTCTCCATTGTTTTCTTACTCCTTTTTGGGTTTTTACTTTTTTATATCAACCTGCCGGTAATTAATTATGGATTTACTGGTTTTGCTATAATTTTATTATTGTTAGTTATTCTTGGGGTTCTATTTTCTCTAGGGCTCACAGTTTCTCAGCAAACCAAGCAAGTCAAGATTGTTTCCAGGCCTAACAAGGTTTTGTATGTTTTGGCAGGATTGCTTTTAGTGTATTGTATTGCGCTTCCTTTTGTGACCAGCCTAAAAATGTTCAGAAGCGATTCGTATCAAAAATTAATAGGCGAGGTTAAAAACGGCCAAAAAATAACAAACCATATTGCTCCAATTTCTATTGATAAAATCCGTGTGGTCGATGAGGAACTAGCCCATCTTTTGGGAGAGAAAATTTTAGGTTCTCAACCAGCTTTGGGAAGCCAAGTAGAATTAGGGGACTTTTGTATCCAAAAAGTAAATAAAAATCTGTATTGGGTTGCACCATTATTGCATTCGGGTTTTTTGAAATGGTTTAACAACCAAGAGGGAGCTGCGGGATATGTTATGGTTTCTGCAACCAATGAACGTGATGTGAAATTAGTTCAGAATGTGGGAGGGAAGGACATTAAGATTAAGTACCAACAAGGCGCTTATTTTCAAAGTGACATTCACAGACATGTTTATTTTAATGGAAATGCTACTGTTGGTTTGGCTGATTTTAGTTTTGAGATTGATGATGCTGGAAATCCGTTTTGGATTGTCACTAAATATGTGAAAAAAATTGGTTTTTCAGGAAAAGAAGCGACAGGTGTTATTGTGGTTGATGCACAATCTGGAGTTATAAATGAATATTCAATTGCTGAAACTCCAAAATGGGTTGATCGAATTCAGCCTTTGGATTTTATAGAAGATCAATTGAACGATTGGGGCGAATATGTTCACGGGTACTGGAATTTTTCTAATCAGGATAAACTTCAAACTACAGAAGGATTGACATTGGTGTACGGAAAAGACAATAAATCCTATTGGTACACCGGATTGACTTCGGTTGGGAAAGAAGAATCTGCTGTAGGTTTTGTATTGGTGGATACCAGAACCAAAGAAACTACCTTTTATAAACAAGGTGGCGCAACAGAATTTGCTGCTCAAAGCTCCGCACAAGGGAAAGTTCAGGAGAAAGGATATAAGGCGTCTTTGCCTATTCCGTATAATATTAATAATATTCCAACGTATGTAATGACGCTTAAAGATGACGGTGGATTGGTTAAAATGTTTGCGATGGTTGCCATTTCAGATTACACGATTGTGGGCGTGGGCAATACAATGCGAGAAACGTTGACTTCGTTTAAAAACGTCTATAATATGGCTGATAATAAAATAAATCCGAATAGTGTTTCTAATAAAAAATCACTAAAATCAATTGTAACCCGAATCCAGAATGATGTAAAAAACGGGAACAGCTTTTATTATTTTAAGGTAAAAGATTATCCTAATATTTTTGTGGGTTCTTCACAAATATCCAATCAATTGCCTGTGACAATGGTGGGTGACAGTATAAAAATTTCTTTTGATGTAGACTTGGAAGAAGTAATTGATATTTCGAGTTTTGAGAATATCAATCTCAAATTGAGTATGAAATCGAAGTAATTAAAAAGGGCTTAAAGAATTTTCTTTAAGCCCTTTTTTTATTTTTTTGGCAGTAATTTGAATGAAGTGACTTTGAATTTATTGTCAACCACTTTACCAACTACTTCTGCTTTTCTTATGGCAGCACAAAAACCATCGCTGGCATGTGCATCTCCGTGGGAGTCAATGGAACTTCCGTCAACAAAATAGGATTTTCCGTCAATGCGAACGGCTAATTCGCAACCGTGTCCTTCCATCCCAAATTGGCATTGTCCGCACGAAGCTTCTACAATTTGAGGTTTTTTTGGTTCTTCTTTCTTATCCTGAGCGCTTGCAAGTGTTGCAGAGAACAAAATAGCTAAGTATAGTATCTTTTTCATAAATGATTAAATTTTACTTTAGCTAAGATACAGGTTTTTTTACATCGAATAATTTTTAAACATGTAAATCCACAATAATCTAGAAAGACGAATATTAATAGAAGCCATTGCAAGAATCACAACAGCAATAATTGGAATGATCCTTAAATCGAAATTTTCTTTAAAGAAGAATTGAGCAATAACATAGGTAGCAATTCCTTGAGCCACCGTTAAACCATAATTTACATACATGGCTCCAAAAAAGTAACCAGGTTCTTTTTCGAATTTATAGTTGCAATGAGAACAATATTCGTTCATTTTAGGAAATCCAACATTGAGAAATATACTTTTTTCATTGAAAACTTTGCCTTTAAGGCAATGAGGACAATCATTATTCAGGATGTGTACAATAGAATTTGACATCGTTATTATTTTTATCAAAGGTATTTCTTATTCATGTCATGGATGTTTTCTATATTCGCTAATTATAGCACAATAAAGACATTTAGAGTAAAATGAAAAAATATCCTATTTATAACATTCAGCGGTTTAACTGTAATTCAGTGAATAGTGATTTGTATATTAATACCTTTAAAAATCACTTAATAGACCATAGTTTTGTTGAGGAGCCTCACCGACACAGTTCATATGTTTTGGTCTTTTTTACCAAAGGTTCGGGAACGCATGAAATCGATTTTGATGTGTTTGCGATTCAGCCGGGAAGTATGTTTTTCCTGCAACCCGGACAAATGCACCATTGGGACTTATCTGATGATGTAGAAGGTTTTGTGATTTTTTATTCGCAGGAAATGTATAATCTTTATTTTGGACAAAAAACCATAGGCGGCTATCCATTTTATTCTTCGGTGGACAATAAGCCTGAAATGGTTTTCAATGTAGCCGAATCGAAAGCGATTCTCCCTTATTTTGAAAGTCTGATTTTAGAAACTCAGACAAATCAGCAGTTGAAGCAAGATAAAATCATGAATCTGTTAGACATTATACATATTGAAATTGCCAGAAAATATAGTGAAACATATTTCCACGAAGCGCATTCGTATAATGTGAAAATTAAAAATTTTGAAGTGCTTTTAGAGCAAAACTTTAAAATAGAAAAAGCGCCTTCTTTCTATGCTTCGCAACTTGCTATTACTTTAAAACACTTGAACAGGATTTGCAATGAAATGTTGCAAAAAACGACAACCGAAGTGATTACAGATAGAATCATACTCGAAGCGAAACGAATGCTTATGGATAAAAAGTTTACCGTCAATGAAATTGCAACGGAATTAGGCTTTGATGATTATTCTTATTTTACACGATTATTTAAAAAACATACCCGAATGACTCCAACAGATTTTCGTATTTCTAAAAAGTAATTACGAATTTACGGTAACCAATCTGGCTGCTTTCTTCGCTTTTTCTACCACTTCTTCAATTGGAGTTTCTAAAGTATCATTTACTAAAGCCACTCCCATTCTTCGGTACGGTCTTGAAGTTGGTTTTCCAAAGATTCTGAAATCCGTTTTAGGCAATGATGCAATGTTCTCGATGCCGGAATAAGTTGGGTTTGTGGAGTTTTCCGAAGCTAAAATTACAGCACTTGCTCCCACTTTTTCTAATGTAATTTCCAAAATGGGTAAGCTTAAAATAGCTCGTAAATGCAATTCGAATTCATTGAAATTTTGTGTTCCGGCTAATGTTACCATTCCAGTATCATGCGGACGAGGCGATAATTCCGAGAAATAAACCCCATCATCCGCCAAGAAAAATTCTACTCCAAAAAGTCCTGCGCCGCCCAAAGCTTCGGTTACTTTTTCGGCCATGTCTTGTGCTTCGTATAAATCCTTGTCGGATATTCTGGCGGGTTGCCAGCTTTCCTGATAATCGCCACGTTCTTGACGGTGACCTATTGGGGCGCAAAAAAGTGTTGGATTATTATTTTGAACAACGGTTAATAAAGTGATTTCCGAATTGAATTTGACAAAGGCTTCCACAATTACTTCTATCACATCACCACGGGAACCTTCGACGGCATAATTCCATGCTTTTTCGATATCAGCTTCGGTTTTTATGGTGGATTGTCCTTTTCCGGACGATGACATCAATGGTTTTACCACGCAGGGCATTCCAACTGCTTCAACTCCTTTTTGCAATTCCTCAGCAGTGGTTGCGTAGCGATACTTGGCGGTTTTTAGTCCGAGTTCTTTGGAAGCCAAATCACGTATTGCTTTTCTATTCATGGTAAAGTTTGCCGCTTTCGCAGAGGGAACTACTGTGATTTCTTGTTTTTCGTAATCATAAAAACGCTCGGTCCTGATGGCTTCGATTTCTGGAACAATAAAATCTGGTTGATGTTTGGCGACGATTTTGTCTAACGCATCTCCGTCTAGCATGTTAATGACTTCAAAATCATGGGCAACTTGCATTGCCGGAGCGTTCTCGTAACTGTCCACCGCAATTACGATTTGTCCGATGCGTTGTGCTGCAATTGTAAATTCTTTTCCTAATTCGCCTGAGCCTAGAAGTAGTATTTTCATTTTTTGAAGTTTAAAGATGCTTAATCGTTTAATAGCGATTTAAAATGGACGTAAAAATAGTGTTTTTTTACGTGAGGGATTAAAGTGAAAATCCTTTTTATTTTCGAAGTGATAACGGAGAAATAAAAAGATTGTAGCGTAAAGCCCGACCCTTGTGGTCACGCCCAAATACAACAAAACCCCAAGAAAATCTTGAGGCTTTGTTTGTATATTGGAAGTTGGATTTTTGACTTTCCAACTTTCGACTTTATGACTTTTGACTATAAAGCTACCGCTTCTTTTATTCTGCGTAATGCTTCTTTCAATAATTCTTCGCTTGTTGCATAAGAAAAACGAATACAGTCTGGGTTTCCAAATGCGTCACCGGTTACGGTTGCTACATTTGCTTCGCCCAAAAGGTACATAGAGAAATCATTGGCGTCTTTGATGAACGTTCCTTTTAATGTTTTTCCGAAGAAAGATGAAACGTCTGGGAATACATAAAAAGCACCTTCTGGAACGTTGATTTTGATTCCAGGAATGTCTTTCAATAATCCAACCACTAAATCTCTACGGCTATGGAAAGCATCAACCATGTGTTTTAAAACGCTTGGATCAGCATCAACAGCAGTAATTGTAGCACGTTGTGCAATACTGTTAGCACCACTTGTTACTTGTCCTTGAATTTTTGTACATGCTTTTGCAATGAATTCTGGTGCGCCAATATATCCAATTCTCCATCCTGTCATGGCGAAAGCTTTTGCTACTCCATTTACGGTAATTGTTCTTTCTAACATTCCCGGGATAGATGCGATGCTGCAAAAAGTTCCTGAGAAATTGATGTGCTCATAGATTTCATCAGCAACAACATAAACGTTTGGATATTTCTCCAATACTTTTGCTAATGCCGTTAATTCTTCTCTGCTGTATACAGATCCACTTGGGTTACAAGGAGAACTGAACCACATCATTTTTGTTTTTGGTGTAATCGCTGCTTCTAATTGTTCAGGTGTGATTTTGAAATCAGTATCTACAGAAGTTGGAACTTCTACAGGAATTCCACCTGATAATTTTACGATTTCGAAATAAGAAACCCAGTAAGGAGCCGGTAAAATTACCTCGTCACCATCATTCAACATTACTTGTGCAATGTTGTATAACGATTGTTTTGCTCCTGTTGAAACTACAATTTGAGACGGTTTGTACTCTAAATCATTGTCTCTTTTGAATTTTCTACAGATGGCTTCTTTTAATTCTAAATATCCTTCTACTGGAGAATAAGTGCTGTAATTTTCGTCAATTGCTTTTTTAGCCGCTTCTTTGATAAAGTCAGGCGTATTGAAATCAGGTTCGCCTAAGCTTAAACTGATGATGTCTTTTCCTTGTGATTTTAATTCTCTGGCCAAAGCTGCCATTGCTAATGTTTGAGACGTAGATAAATTGTTTATTCTATCTGATAATGGATTCATTTTTTAATAGGTTGTAGTTAGTTTTTATTAAATTCATTCTGTTGGTAGAGATGCACTGCAGCATCTTTACACGTTGTGTTTTTTATGATTATACAGTAAGAGCAGGGTTTTGTCCCAAATCTTTCAAATGCTTAAAATGTGCAATAACAGCGCTTCGCATTGTTTTGTATTCATAATACGGCAAGTTGCATTCCTGCGCAGTTTCTTTCACAATTTTAGCAATTTTACCATAATGGATGTGGCTGATATTTGGAAAAATATGGTGCTCAATTTGGTGATTCAATCCGCCTGTGTACCAGTTAACGATTTTGTTTTTTGGAGCAAAATTAGTTGTGGTAAACAATTGATGAATAGCCCAAGTATTGTCCATTTCACCTAATTCATTTGGAGATGGATTAGTCGTTTCTTCAACAACGTGTGCCAATTGGAACACAACACTTAGAATTAATCCAGCAGTGTAATGCATCACGAAGAAACCAATTAATACTTTCCACCAAGTGATTCCAATAACGATTGGTAATACGATCCAGATAGAAACATAAATTACTTTGGTGATAATTAAAGTAGTCCAAAGTATTTTTGGGCTTTTCGCTTCTCCGTAAGATAATTTTCTTTTCAAGTAGCTTCTCATCTGTTTGAAATCAGTTGTGATAGCCCAGTTGAATGTTAATAATCCGTATAAGAATACAGAATAATATTGCTGAAAACGGTGGAAATTATACCATTTTGCTTCTTTAGTAAAACGGATAACACGTCCGGCATCTAAATCCTCATCGTGACCCGGAATGTTTGTGTAGGTGTGGTGTAAAACATTATGTTGCACTTGCCAGTTGTATACATTTCCTGCCAAAACATAAATAGTTCCACCCATGAATTTGTTGACCCAAGTTTTATTCGAATAAGAACCATGATTTCCATCGTGCATCACATTCATTCCCACTCCAGCCATTCCAATTCCCATAACTATTGTCAACAGAAGATGTGCCCAAAATGGCATTCCAAGTGTCAGAATTAAAAAATAAGGCGCAAGAAAAACAGAAAACAGAATTATGGTTTTCAAATATAGTTTCCAATTGCCTGTCTTTTGGATGTTGTTTTCTTTGAAGTAATTGTTAACCCGTGAGTTAAGTGTTCTAAAAAACTTTAGGCTATCTTGCTTAGCAAATGTTGGAGCATTATTATTCATATATTTTTAATAAAGTTCAAAGGTAATTATTATAAATTTTTGGATATACAAAATTGAGATAAATATTTTAACTCTAAAGTATTACTTTTGTTAAAAAATTAATAGATGGACGAGATTCTTAAGTATTTTCCTAATTTAACTGATATTCAGAAAGAACAGTTCGAAAAACTGGATTTTTTATACCATGATTGGAATGAAAAAATCAATGTTATTTCGAGAAAAGATATTGATGCTTTGTATACTAAACATATTTTGCATTCGCTGGGAATTGCCAAAATCATAAAATTCGAACCGGGAACGTATGTTCTGGATGTTGGAACCGGTGGTGGATTTCCTGGAATTCCATTGGCGATTCTTTTTCCTGAAACGCGTTTTTATTTGATTGATGTCATTGCCAAAAAAATAAAAGTGGTTCAGGCTGTTGCCGAAGGATTAGAATTGAAAAATGTAAAAGCGGAGCAAATGCGTGCCGAAAATGTGAAAGGAGATTTCGATTTTATCGTGAGTCGTGCCGTAACTAATATGCCGGATTTTGTTTCTTGGGTGAAAACCAAAATCAAAAAGAACAACAAACACGAATTAAAAAACGGAATTCTCTATTTAAAAGGAGGCGATTTAACCGAAGAACTAAAGGATTTTCCAAAAGCCACAGAATACGATCTTGCTGATTTCTTTGAAGATGAATTCTTTGAAACTAAGAAAGTGGTGCATTTGCCGTTGAAGTTTACGGTTTAGTCATAAGGTCGAAAGTCTTAAAGTCGAAAGATAGAACTGAGTTGAAAAAATATAAAAAAGGCCGAATCTAAATTTTAGATTCGGCCTTTTAGTATTTGTATGTGCTTTAAGACTTTCGTCTTTCAAACATTAAGACTAAATTATCCTAAAAATGGATATCTGTAGTTCTCTGGAGTAACAAAAGTTTCTTTTATTGTTCTTGGAGAAACCCAACGCAATAAGTTCAATACTGAACCTGCTTTGTCATTAGTTCCTGATCCTCTTGCACCACCAAATGGCTGTTGTCCTACAACAGCACCTGTTGGTTTGTCGTTGATGTAGAAATTACCAGCGGCATTTTCTAAAACTTTCATCGCATATTCAATGGCATAGCGATCTTGACTCAAGACAGCTCCTGTCAATGCGTACTCAGAAGTCGAATCTACTAATACAAGAGTTTCTTCCCATTTAGCATCTTCGTAAACGTAAATTGTCAATACTGGTCCGAATAATTCGTTTTCCATTGTACTGTATTTTGGATTAGTAGTTACGATAACGGTTGGCTCTATAAAATAACCAACAGACTTGTCGTAATTTCCTCCTGCAATAATTTCGGCATCAGCATCTTTTTTAGCTTGGTCAATAAAACCGGCTAATTTGTCAAATGAACCTTCTGAAATTACAGATGAAACGAAATTATTGGTATCTCCTGGCGATCCCATTTTCATAGAAGCTAAATCAGCAACTAATAATTTTTTTACTTCTGGCCATATTGATTTTGGTACATACGCTCTTGAAGCTGCTGAACATTTTTGACCTTGGTATTCGAAAGCTCCTCTGGAAAGTGCCGTAGCAACTTGAGCCGGAATAGCGGATGAATGTGCTACAACAAAATCTTTACCTCCAGTTTCTCCTACGATTCTTGGGTATGTTTTGTAGTTGCTGATGTTTTGTCCAATTTTCCCCCAAATGTCATTAAAAACACGAGTTGAACCTGTAAAGTGAATTCCTGCAAAATCACGACTTCCTAATAACGTTTCAGAAATCATAGCAGAGTCTCCATAAACTACATTGATTACACCGTCTGGTAATCCTGCTAGTTTGAATACCTCTACAATTACATTTGCAGAATAAATTTGTGTAGCACTTGGTTTCCAAACAACAACATTCCCCATTAATGCTGGAGCTGCAGGTAAATTACCGGCAATTGCTGTAAAGTTAAACGGAGTGATGGCATATATAAATCCTTCAAGAGGTCTGTGTTCTAATCTGTTCCAAACGCCTTCTGATGAAGCGGGTTGTTCAGCATAAATTTGAGACATAAATTGCACATTGAAACGCAAAAAGTCTATAAATTCACAGGCTGCATCAATTTCAGCTTGGTGTACTGTTTTTGCCTGAGCAATCATAGTTGCTGCATTTATTTTGGCACGGTATGGTCCGGCAAGCAATTCAGCAGCTTTTAAAAAGATGGATGCTCTGTGTTCCCAAGCTAAATTAGCCCATTTCTTTTTAGCTTCCAGAGCTGTTGAAATGGCTTTTTCTATATGTTCTTTATCAGCTTCGTGATACTGTCCTACAGTGTGTTTGTGGTCGAAAGGAGGATTTATTGATTGAGTTTTTCCTGTACGGATTTCTTCTCCTCCAATGTATAAAGGAACATCAACTGTTTCATTATACATTTTATTGAAAGTGGCTAGAACTTCTTCTCTTTCCGGACTTCCTGGAGCGTAGGACTTAACGGTTTCGTTAAACGCTTTTGGGACGTTGTAAATTCCTTTTGGCATATTAAATAGATTTTAATTAGAATCAAAAATTGAGCTGTAAAGGTAACAATAATTCATCAATCAGAGAATCTGATTGGAAGTTAAAATTCTAATAAAAGAGTTGAAATTTAATTCAAAGCAAAAGGCGCACATAACCTAAAAGTAGGTACAATAACTTTGAAGTTTTTTGTAGAGGTGAAGTTAATCATGTTGAAATATCCTTTCATGGCACCATAAGGTGAAGAAAGTAAACAGCCAGAACTGTAGGTGTGAAATTCTCCAGGTTTTAAAACTGGTTTTTTTCCAATTACACCTTCTCCGTCAACTATTTCTATAGCGTTTAGAGAATCAAAAATTTCCCAATGGCGAGAAATTAACTGGACAGAATCCTTGCTGTGATTTTCAATCGTGATTACATAACTAAAGGCAAAGTGAATCTTGTAGTTTTTGAAGTAGGTTCCTTCAAAACTAGTCAAAACTGAAATTTTTATACCTCTTGTTATTTGAGAAACCATGATTAAATGGATGAATATGTGTTTATTATTGACAAATTTACAAAAAATTGATCTCGTTTTGCCAAATTTTTGAAAAGTTTTTTTAGTTGGTGATATTTAATGAATTTGCTATTCCTTTCCCAACAACTCTATCGTATCGATCTGTATTCTCTCTGTAATAAACGAGTACGGTGTAATCATTTTCGGTTTGATAAAAATTCCCGTCAATTGCATTTTCATAGTCAATAACTCCTTTGTCATTAGCTACAATGTATTGATAATTTGTAAAACCCTGTTTTATTAAAATTGCTTTCTCGTAAACGTTCTTTTGGGAATTATACTCCATTTTGTATTCTGGAGTCAGATTGTAATTATTGAATATTCCGCCAACATAGATATTTTTTTTCAGTCTAAAAGTAGGGGCAGAAAGGCTGAAATAAACCCAAACATAATCCGCTTCTATTTCGGGATTAGTGGCATTTATGTTATTAACAACAAAATCGCCATTAACATCTTGGGTAAACGAGTAAGGGAAGTTTGTTTTTGCGGCATTAGTGTACAAATAAGAACCGTAAATTGCTGTATTAGAATCTATGCGCGCTATGTTGTTACTCGCAGAGCGGATGTCTTTGTTCTCAAAAAATAGAAATTCATTTCCTGCCCAAAACTGTGTTTCAGGATCATATTTGTATATCAGGTCATTTCCAATGGTGTATTGTGGGACTACATTTTTTATGGCAGTGTTAAACTGTCCGTTTTGAAGCAGGACTACTCTAACATTTTTCATAGGATTTTGAAATGTAATTACACTTGATTTTATAGAGAATTCTAAATTGTGTTTTAATTCTATGTTGCTTACTGTTCGTGCTCGCTTCACCTGCATTGGAACCGTAACAAGATCTTCACATAAAATGAATTTTCTGGAAAACACCACTTCTTTATTTTCGTCTAAAACTTTAACGATATAATTCCCGCTGATTCGCAACTGCTGCGTAAACTGATTTGGAATTGATAATTTGTAGTGCGAATAGATTTGTAATGTATTAAAGGAATTAGTGTAATCTTGGATTCTTTGATTGTCAAAACCTTCTAAATATTCGTTTTTTGGAATTCCGGTGGGAATCCAGTTGTAATCGCAATGGATTATTTCGTAGTAATAATTGGCTTCATTGCCAAAAAGGTCGTCAAACTGCAATTGAAATCCTTCTCCTAATTTAAAAATTGGAATCACATTTCGATCACTTTGTAAAAAAGAAATCGTTTTGATATTGTAAGGCGCAACTACTTCTTTTTCTGCTTGTGCAGAGGAAGAATTGGCCGTAAATGCCAAAAGAATAAAGGTGATAATTTTAAAAAAAGGGTTAGTCATTTTGCAGCGCTTAAGATTTTGTAAATATAAGGAATACTCCCCGTTTTTATCCGATAATGTAATTCAAAGAGTAAATATATTTTGTATGTAATTTCTGTTAATTAAAATACAATATTTTTAAAAGTTAGGAGTTATCTTATTATTTTTACTTCAAATATATCTAACCCTATGAAAAAAATTAACAATTTAGTATTTGGAATAATGCTGTTTCCATTGGCTGCTTTTGCACAGCAAATGGATTATTCAAAAGCAATTCCTTTTGATCCTAGCGTAAAAACAGGCAAGCTTGAAAATGGCTTAACCTATTACATCAAGAAAAATGCCAAACCAGAAAAAAAAGTAGACCTTAGGCTGGTTGTGAATGCTGGTTCTATCCTTGAGGATGATGACCAACAAGGATTGGCTCACTTTATGGAACACATGTGTTTTAATGGAACTAAGCGTTTTCCTAAAAATCAATTAGTCGATTATTTGCAAAGTATTGGTGTAAAGTTTGGGCAACATTTAAATGCGTATACCAGTTTTGATGAAACGGTTTATTTTTTGCCAATTCCATCTGATAGTCCTGAAAAATTAGAGAAAGGGTTTCAAATTATTGAAGATTGGGCTTTTAATACGGTTTTGACACCAGAAGAAATCGATAAAGAAAGAGGCGTAGTTTTAGAAGAGTACAGATTGGGTTTAGGTGCCCAAAAAAGAATGTTGGGTCGCTACATTTCAAAAATGATGCATGAATCACATTATGCGGAGCGTTTGCCTATTGGTCAAAAAGAAATTTTAGAAAAGTTCAAACACCAATCCTTAATTAATTTCTACAAAGATTGGTATCGTCCAAATTTGATGAGCGTAATTGTTGTAGGTGATATTGATGTTGCCGAAATGGAGAAGAAAATCATTTCTCATTTTTCAAGTTATAAAAATCCAGCCAAAGAAAAACCTAGAAAATTTTACGATGTTCCTAATCACAAGGAAACTTTTGTAGCTGTTGAAAGTGATAAAGAAGCTTCAAGCGCTCAAGTACAATTGGTTTATAAAGATTATGGAGCTCCAAAACCAATAGTGAATGTTGGAGATTTTAAAAATTATATTGTTGAGGGATTATTCGCTACGCTTTTAAATACGCGATTGGATGAACTGACAAATTCAGCCACACCTCCATTTACCTACGGATATTCGTACTATGGCGGAACTTGGGCCAGAAATAAAAAAGCATATCAGTCTGTGGCAATGTCTCAAGAAGATAAGCAATTAAGTGCTTTGAAAGTATTGGTTACTGAAAATGAAAGAGCTAAGAAATTTGGATTTACGCAAGGAGAATTAGATCGTTCGAAACTAGAATTTCTTGCTTCTATTGAAAAAGCGTACAACGACAGAGACAAAACGAATTCAGTGAATTTTGTTGGAGAATATCAAGCTAATTTCTTAGAAAAAGAACCAGTTCCTGGGATTGAATGGACCTATCAAACGATGAAACAATTGATGCCTTTGATTGAATTAAAGGATGTAAATAGTTTGATTAAAGATTATGTAAAAGAAGATAACCGTGTCATTATTCTTACTGGTCCTGAAAAAGAAGGTTTGAAAAAAGTGACAGAGCAACAAGTTCTTGATGCTTTGAAAATTAATACGGATGATATTAAGCCTTATGAAGATGCTGCCGTTGCGACAAGTTTGATAAGAAACGAAGTTAAACCAGGTACAATAGTTAGTCGTGAAAGCAATGCTAAAATTGGAACAAAAACGTTAGTATTGTCTAATGGGGTTAAGGTAACGTATAAGAATACAGATTTTAAAAATGATGAGGTTCTTTTTGAGGCAGTGAGTCTTGGAGGAACTAATTTATACTCTAACGAGGATATGAAGAAAGTTCAATTTGCTAACGGAGCTTTGGCGGAAGCCGGATTCTCTGGACTAAAATTGAATGATATCAATAAATTTATGACGGGTAAAATAGCGAGAGTAAGTCCTTATATTGGTTCTGCTACCGAAGGTTTGAGAGGAAATGCAACTCCTAAGGATTTAGAATATTTATTCCAAATGACGCATGCCTATTTCACAGATTTAAATATGGACGTGACCGCTTTTGAAGGTTACAAACAAAAGCAATCCGCTTTCTTTAATAATATGGCTTCACAACCTAGTTTTTATTTTCAGCAAGAGTTTTATACTTATTTGAATAAAGAAAACCCTAGATTTAATGGGTTGATTCCTTCTGAAAAAACTTGGGGAGAAACGGATTATGCATTAGCGTACAATAAATACAAGGAGCGTTTTGCTAATGCTGCTGATTTTGAGTTTTATTTCGTTGGAAACATTGATGATAAAACTATGGAAGCATATTCCATTAAATATTTAGCATCTTTACCTGCTACTGATAAAAAAGAGAAAGCGGTAGATTTAGGCTATAGAATGCTAAAAGGAGATTTGAAAAAAGTCGTTAATAAAGGAACAGATCCTAAAAGTAACGTAACCATCATGTATTATGGAGATGCGAAATATTCTACTAAAGACGCGATGAGTATACAAGCATTAGGGGAAGTTTTGACTATAAAACTAATTGAGCAATTGCGTGAAAATGAGAGCGGTGTTTATGGTGTTTCTGCAAGAGGAAGCATGAATAAAGTTCCAAATGGATCGTACAGCTTTACGATTGGTTTTCCATGTGGACCAGATAATGCAGAGAAATTAACAGCTTCTGCCTTAAAAGAACTTCAAAACATTATTGATAAAGGACCAGATGAAAAAGATGTGGCTAAATTTAAAGAAGGGGAATTAGCTGATTTCAGAAAAGACAGCAAGGAAAACAGATATTGGTTGTCTAATTTCACTAGATCGTACACCAATGGAAGTAGCGCTGAAGAAGTCTTGAAATTTGAAGAGACTGTAAACGCAGTAACGGCTAAGGATATTCAAGATATTGCAAAAAAATATCTTACAAAAGATAAAGTAATTGGAATATTGATGCCAGAGAAAAAATAAACCAACTCATTTATAAACTAAAAACCTGCTAAAATTAACTTTAGCAGGTTTTTTTTATGGTGTAAATTATTTAAAACAAACAGGGATAATTTCCCCTTTGGCTAAACAGTATTTCTCTACTAATTCGGGTGCAATTTTATTAGTGTAATCTTCTTCAATTACTTTAAAACCGATACTTCGTAATTTATCAAAATAATCGCGAC
Source organism: Flavobacterium yafengii (assembly GCF_030010375.1). GTDB lineage: Bacteria > Bacteroidota > Bacteroidia > Flavobacteriales > Flavobacteriaceae > Flavobacterium > Flavobacterium yafengii. The sequence continues at coordinate 1,082,446 of NZ_JASCRY010000001.1, forward strand.
CGTAAATACGGACATGATCGTATTGACCAAAGATTTTAGCACGTTCTTTTTGATCCGTAATGGAATCATCGGCAAAAGTTGTCGCTCTGGATAAATCCTGTGGAATTTGTAAAATTGCCATTCCGCCAGGTTTCAAAACCCGATACAATTCCTGCATGGCTTTCGTATCATCTGGAATATGTTCTAAAACATGATTGCACAAAATAACATCATATTGATTGTCTTCAAAAGGCAAATTACAAATATCTGCTTTCACATCCGCCAAAGGCGAAAATAAATCAGTTGTGGTGTAGTGCAGATTTTTTTGGTTTCGAAACAATTTATAAAAAGCTTGCTCTGGTGCAAAATGCAGTACTTTCTTTTTTGCTGTTGAAGTAAAAAAATCGGTTTCTTCATTCAAATACAACCATAATAAGCGATGTCTTTCCAGTGAAAGTGTACTTGGCGAAAGCACATTGTTGCGTTGTGTTTCGTATCCATAAGGCAACATCGATTTGAAGCTTTTTCCGTCGATTGGATCGGTGAAATTAGTTCCTCTTAATGAAAAAGCGATAATAGGACGGGCTACATAACTCAGCCTGATTAATAAAGGACGAGGAATGGTATTGAGTATTAATTTAAATAGTTTCTTCATTACAATACTAAAGGTTCTCTTCTAAACTCATCTTCTTCATTACTCACAATTCCTAACGCTTTGTAGATGTATCCAAAAGTCGATAAAATCTCTGGTTTTCCATCAATAATCGCAACATCATGCTCAAAATGTGCACTTGGTTTCCCATCGGCAGTAAGGATTGTCCAGCCGTCTTTTAGTTGTTTGATGTTTCGGGTTCCCATGTTAATCATCGGTTCAATAGCGACAACCATTCCTTCTACAAAAAGTTTTCCTCTTCCTTTTTTACCATAATTAGGCATTTCAGGATCTTCATGCATTTTTTGTCCCACGCCATGACCTACTAATTCACGAACAACACCATAACCATGCGATTCCGTATATTTTTGAATTGCATTTCCTACGTCTTCTACACGATTTCCTAATTTGAATTCGCGGATTCCAACGTATAATGATTCTTTAGTTACTTGCAATAATTTTTTAGTTTCAGGAGCGACTTCACCTATTTCAAAAGAATAGGCATGATCACCATGGTATCCATTTTTATATGCGCCACAATCTACTGAGATTACATCACCACTTTTTAAAGGTGTATTGTTTGGGATTCCATGAACCACTTGAGCGTTTGGACTCATACAAAGTGAATTTGGAAAACCATATAATCCAAGAAAACTTGGTTCAGCACCATGGTCACGAATAAATTCTTCGGCTAATTTGTCCAGATATAAAGTAGTAACTCCTTCTTTGATTTCAGAAGCAATCATTCCTAATGTTTTTGATACGATCAACGCACTTTCGCGCATTAATTCTATTTCTTCACGTGATTTTACAATAATCATAATTTCGAATTTTCAGTTTGCAAAAGTACAATTTTATAAATTATTTAATCCGGATTAGCCATAATTTTAAAAAGCTCTGAATTTGAAATGTAAAAACGGTTCTCCAATGCTATCTTTGAAAGGTATGCACTGACTAAATTATTCTCTCTGGTATTGATTAAAAATAATGAACTTTCACCAAAAGAAAATAATCTTTCCTCGGAATTTAACATGGTGAGATTGTCTTCTACCAATCCTTTTATTAACTCTTTTTGTCTTAGCAACGATTCAATTTCCATTCTTTGTGCATTAATTTTATTGGTCAATTGCACTTTTTCTAAATCCAATGTAAATTCGGATTCTTGAACTTTGTATTTCGCCAGTTTCAAACTACCACGTTCTTTTCGAAGAAACAAAGGAAAATAAAAATCCAATCCAATTTTATAATCCTCAAACTGATAATTATCAATATAACTGGGTTCTGAAATATAGGAGTAACCCACATCAATTTTTGGTAAGAGCATGTTGGCTTTTAATTTCTTTTCCACATTTAGCATATCAATCTTGCTTTGAAGCGCATTGATTTTTGGATGATTGGTGATGGAGAAATCCGTATTCAATAAATCATTCGTTTTTAAACTTTCCTGAATCGTAAATTCCAATTGCATTTCGGGAATCAATTCATCGGATATTTCCAGTGGAATATTGTTTTCCAACCAAAGAAAATTAGAAAGTTCTAATTTGGCTTTAGCCAATTTCAGGTTCGAGTCTTCCAAGCTCAGTTTCCTGTTTTTCACAATAATTCCTGCTTCCACACTGTCTATTGCAGGTTTATCTCCTTGTTTGATTAACGACTGAATTCCTTTAAATCTAATTTGTGCATTATTATTGTATTCTTCATACAATTGCACTTCATTGAAGTTTTTCTTCCAATTAAAATAAGCCAAGGAAGCATCATATAAAACTGTGATAGCTTGCAGTTTTCTTTCGGATTGGCTTAGTTGCATTTGCATTTTTGCTTTTCGAACATCAGCCATCCTTTGATTAATAAACAATCCTTGTCCAAGCGGAACGGTTACTCCCAGCGAAGTTAATCCTTGATTGGGAAGTGTGTTTTGGGGATTCAAATAAACACCTTCACTATTGTCAAAGCCCGCTTTAATCTCGATTCCATACCAAGTTGGGATTTTGAAACTACTGTTCAAAATTGAATAGTATTCCTTGTCTTTGAATTGTTTTTTGCTGAAATCCACTTCAATTTTTGGATCAAATCCACCTCGGGCCATCATCAAATTAGCTTGTGCTTTATTGATTTCTAAGTTGGCATTCTTAACCAATGGATGGTATTTTTTTACATAGCCCAGAAACTCGGTGTAGGTAAGTTCTTTTGAGGTGATATCTTGGGCTGTTGCAGCAAAACCCAAAAATAAAAATGCTAAAAATATTTGTTTCATTATTTTTTCTCTGTTGTTGTTTTAACCGAAGGCTTATAATAATTAGGAGGGAATCCGTTCAGAGTTCTCCATAATTCAAACCATACCGGAACGGTCTCTAATAAAGCGACAGTTTGCGCACCGGCTCCAATGCTCAGTTGTACCGGCCATTTGGCTTCTTTTTTATCCGGAGCAATCAAAACACGATATTTTCCATTGGCACTAATGAAATTTTCAATGGCTACAATTTCGCCTCCAAAAGTCCCATAAGACATATTTGGCCATCCTGAAAATACAATAGTAGGCCAGCCATCAAACCAAACCCGAACTTTTTCTCCTTTAGTTAATAAAGGAAGGTCAATAGGGTTTACAAAAGTTTCTACTGCGATGTCATATTCTGACGGCATTATGGTCGCAATTGGTGTTCCTTCTTTTATCGTTTCACCTATCCCGGATTGCAGCGCCCTATTGATATAGCCGTTTTGTGATGCTTTGATATAATACATTCCATTGCGAATGCTGTAATTTGCATATTGATTTTCGAGTTTGTTTACCTGTGCATCGGTGTCGTATTGACTGCTGAGCGCTGTGTATTTATCACTATTGGCTTTCGAAACTTTCTCCGCATACTCCGCGCTTATTCGGTTTATTTCCACTTTGGCATTGATTAACTCGTTTTTGCTGGTTAAGTATTTGTTTTCTTGCGTGATAATTTTCGCTTCCACTTCTTGTAATTTCAGCCTTTTTTCTTCAATATCAGTAAGTGGTTTTAGTCCTTCTTTATTCAGCTGAACGGAACGATCATATTGTGTATTGGCTATTTTCAGTTGGGTTTTTACAGCAACAAGATCCATACTGTCACTCTTTATTTTCAAAAGAGATTGTTTGATTTTATTTTGTGCTTGTTCCAGTTTTAAGACCTTTTCCCTTTCAATGTTCTGAATTTGGCCGGAAAGTGTACTTACTTTAGAACCATACGATTGTAACGATTGCTTCTTGGCATTTATTTGATTTTTAGTGTTTTCCACTAAATTTGGGTCCATGTAATCCTCTTTTATTTCTGAGATAAATAGAATCGTATCGCCTTTATTGACAAAATCACCTTCCTGGACATACCATTTTTCAAGTCGGCCAGAAATCACGCTCTGAATAGATTGTGGTCTTTGGTCTGGTTTGAGAGTGGTAACACTTCCAGTTCCTGAAATATTTTGTGTCCAAGGCAGAAAAAGCGCCACTAAAGCTACTATTGAAACGCCCGCTATAATTTTATTTAAAATCCTATAATGCGGTCTATTGGTCAAGTTTCTAACGGTCTCGTAACGGTCTAACGGTTGTAGTTTTGTTTTGTTGTCAGATATGTTTAGCATGGCTAATTATTTTTTAAATCAAGTTTAATCACTCCATTTTGCATGATGATTTTTCTATTACATTTGGTTTTCCAATACGGATTTTTTGAAGAAACGATAATCGTCCATTTGTTTTTTTCGGAAGTGATGAAGTCAATAACTTCATTAGCTATTTCTTCATCCATCATGTCCGTTGGATCCTCATAAAAAAGCACTTTCGGCTTATGAATGATACTTCTGGCCAATAGTACTTTTTGTGCATTAGAAGAGGATAATTGTTTCCCTTCCGGGAAAATGCGTGTCTCGAGACCTTTTGGCAATGATTTTATGAATGACGAAAGTTGGACCCCTTCAATGGCCCATTTTAAATCTTCCGTACTTACTGAGTTGTCATTGAACGTGATGTTAGCTAGCAGCGTTCCTTCAAATGGTGTTTCGCCTTGAATAATACTGCCAATTTGAGAGCGGTATTGTTTTAGGTTGATCTTTCTAAAAGTATCATCATTGATGAAGAAAAAACCTGACGTAGGCTGTAATAAACCGGATAATATCCTAATCAGCGTTGTTTTTCCGGAACCATTGGTTCCTTCAATTGCTATTTTGTCACCTTGTTCGATTTTAAATGAGATGTTGCTCAGGATTTCTTTATCTGAATCCGGGAATTTAAAAGTAAGATTTTCTGTTTCCAATGAAATATTCGTATAGCAAGTATCGCTTTTGAAAGTGGTATCTTCTTCTAATTGTAAGTCGGTTACTTGCCCAATTTTTTCAATAGAAGTCAGTACATCGTAGAATGTTTCCAGTCCGATTATTATTTTTTCGACCGAATTAATGACTAATAAAATAATAATTTCTGCAGCCACAAATTGCCCGATATTCATTTGCTGTGACAATACTAAAAATCCTCCTATCGATAACAAACTCGCGGTTATTATGATTTTAAAAATAATTAATTGGCTGAATTGTCTTTGGATAACTTTAAAATGTTTTTCCCGATAATTCAAATAATCACCAACCAGATTGTTGTTTTTTTGTAAGCCATAATTATAGTTGAGGTCATTTTTGAAACTGAAATTATTTCGAGCCATTTCTTGTAACCAGCTGGCCACTTTATATTTGAATTTAGACTCTTTTAAGCTGGTTTCCAGTCCGGATTTATATGAAAACCGGAATATAAAATACAAAAGAAGAAATAGTAAAGCTCCAAATATTATAAAATAGGGATGGTATAAAGACAGTAGAATCAAGCCGAAAACGATTTGTAAGAGTGCTGCCGAAAAATCGATTAAAAGCTTTGAAGTTCCTTTTTGAATAGTCATCGTGTCAAAAAAACGATTAGCTAATTCCGGTGGATAAGAATTGTATAGTTGATCCGTTTTTATTTTTGGCAAACGAGCCGCAAATTCAAAGGAGGAACGAACAAATATTTTTTGCTGTAAATTTTCAGTGATGCGGAGTTGCATTAAAGATAAAATTCCAACTAATGCAACACCAAAAACCACTAAAATAATTAAAACTATCCATGAAGCGCTGACTCTTCCGGATTGTATAAAGTTCGTGATTGCTTGAATTCCCAACGGCAAAGACAAGCTGATCAATCCGGCAAAAATGGCATAGAAAAATATTTGATAGACATCTTTTTTATCTAATTGGAGTAAGTTGTAAAAACGTTTTAATGGAGTCATAGTAGTTTTTTTAGTTTATCGAAGTACATTTTTGGCAAGATTTAGATAAAATTCAGTGGTACTCACGGATTCATTACAATCGGTAATTGTTTTTAAATGTTCCGTTAGAAAATGTTGATGCAAACTCCCTTCAACAATAGTCGAAACTAGTGATTTTGCAAAAGGATATTCTGGATTGACTTCTTTTACAATGCCTACAATTCGATTAATCACTCTTTTGTAAATTAGAAAAAAACCTTCCTTGTTTTCTTGATCCACTTCTTTTGTTTGTACTGTTTTTGTGAATTCAGCAATGATAATTTTATTCAAAATAGCTTCATTGATGTGCTCTGTGTTAGTATCATCAGTAACTTTTTCAGTTACGATAGTTATTGCTTTGCTGAGTTTTTCGGTTGGATCTACAATATTAGTCGTGGCAAAAACCAGTTTGTATTCCATCCAACTCCAATACCAAGAGGATAAATAAACCAATAATTTATGTTTGTTTTCAAAGTAACGATAAATGGAGCTTTCATTAGAGCCAATTTTCTCTCCTAACTTTTTGAATGTGAAATTATCGAATCCAATTTCGTCTATCAAAAAGATACTTTGCTCTACAATTTTTTTACCTAAAGGAGACGTTTCCGGATCCTTAACGTAGATTTTTTCGTTGACTTGTATTTTTAAATTGGATAGTATTGTATTCATAATCGATAATATTTTATGCAAATATAATAGTATTACTATCAACTATGAGATTTTAACTTTTATTTATAAAAAAAGCTACTCGTATGGAGTAGCTTTTAATTCAAATATTAGTAGTTATTTTGTTTAAAGTAAAGAATGACAAGTCATTACTTCTGGTTTTTCTACTCCCATTAATTCCAAGATGGTTGGAGCAATATCGCCAAGAACCCCATCATGAATGGTCTTCAAGTCTTTGTCTACTAATATAATAGGCACTGGATTTGTTGTGTGGGCCGTATTAGGACTTCCATCAGGATTAAGCATCGTTTCGCAATTTCCATGATCAGCAATTACAATGGTCGTATAATTATGGGCTAATGCTGTCGTGATTACTCTTTCAACGCATTTATCAACCGCTTCGCAGGCTTTTATTGCAGCACTCATAATTCCGGTGTGTCCCACCATATCGCCGTTGGCAAAATTAAGACAAACAAAATCCACTTCTTCTTTCTCCAATTCGGGAACCAAAGCATCTGTCAACTCAAATGCGCTCATTTCCGGTTGCAAATCATAAGTGGCAACCTTTGGAGAGTTTTTCAAGATGCGGCTTTCGCCAATAAAAGGTTGTTCTCTTCCACCGGAAAAAAAGAAAGTCACGTGAGGATATTTCTCCGTTTCGGCAATACGAATTTGCTTTTTGTGGGCTTTTTCTAAAACCTCACCAAGAGTTTCCGTAATATTATCTTTGTTATAAACGACTTTTACATTTTGGTAGGTTTCGTCATAATTGGTAAGCGTGACATAGTACAAATTGAGTTTGTGCATGTTTTGCTCATGACAATCCATTTGAGTCAATACTTCCGTTAATTCTCTACCTCTATCCGTTCTGAAATTAAAGAAAATAACGACATCATCTTCTTCAATTGTAGTTAATGGTTTGTCGTATTCATCAACAATAACCGTTGGGTGAATAAATTCATCGGTTATATTAACTTCATAACTTTCTTCGATGGAAGCTACTGCATTTGTTGAATGTGTTCCAATTCCGTTTACCAATAAATCGTAAGCAAGTTTTACTCTTTCCCAGCGTCTGTCACGATCCATCGCATAATAACGTCCCACAACTGAAGCCAGTTTTACGGTAGTATTAGCAATATAATCCTGTAAATCTTGAATGTAATGTTTACCGGATTTTGGATCCACATCACGACCGTCAGTGAAGGCATGAACGAAAACTTTTTGTAATCCGTGTTGTTGTGTCGCGTCAATCAAGCCACGTAAATGAGAAGTATGAGAGTGTACACCACCATCAGAAACTAATCCTAAAAAGTGTACTTTTTTATTGTTTATTCTGGCATAAGTAAAGGCATCAACTAAAACTTGCTCTTTTGCTAAAGTGTCATGTGCAACGGCAAGATTAATTTTGGCTAAATCCTGATAGACAATTCTACCGGCGCCAAGATTCATGTGTCCTACTTCGCTGTTTCCCATTTGTCCCTCAGGAAGTCCAACATTTAAACCGTCAGTTCGAAGTTGGGCGCTTGGGAAATTTCTATATAAACTGTTAATAAATGGCACATTGGCATTATCAATTGCAGATACCTTAGGGTCAGGAGATTTTCCCCAACCGTCCAAAATCATAAGAATTACTTTTTTGTTCATTATACTATATTTTAAACAAAGATAAAGTATTTCTAAAAATGTTCGAATGAATGGAAATCACTATTATACATTCGGAGGGTAACAATAACAAATAATGATTATTTTGTTGTGGAAAGTTGTCTTTTTTAAAATTAATGCATTTAGAATTTATTCTTAACTTGATTATAATCTATAAAATAGCGCACACTTATTGAGAAAACATGACTCAATGCATCGTTATTAAGTAGATTGGTAACATTGTCCGTAAACTCTTTATTAATGTTTCTTTCAAAGGCACCAGCATTATTTCGGTATAAAACAGAAACTTGACTTCCGGGTGCAAACCACCAAGAATAAGACAAATCAGCATTCCAAGAATAGAAGCTCGAGTTTTTATTAGTTGTATATCCTGCAAAATCAGCGAGTCTTCCGTTTTGTTCTAATGATAAAGTATTTTTATTTTCGGCATACGACCAATATTGGCGCAACGAAATATTAAACGTCATTTGGCTGTTCAGAGAATATTTCCCAGAAAGCGTATTTGAATAGGTAATTACATTTCTATTGGCAAAAACTACCGTGTTTGGCGTAGCCGAATTCATGTCATCATTAATGCTGTCAATGTATCCTTTATTATTGTTTTGTCTGAAAAAATTGAAGTTGTAATTCAGCGATAATTTGTCATTAAAACGATATCTTGGACCAACAGCAAAACCATAGGAATTTCTTCCTGCTTCATCAAAAAATGCATAAGAAGGGTTTACATCGATGGCAAAACTATTATTATAATTGGTCGAAACATATACATAGCCTCCAATTTTTGTTGGTTTTATCACATATCTGTCAGCTGTTCTTGGTTCATAATAATCATATGTTTCTACCGCATTGGCATCAATCCCAATTCCGAAAAAGTGATTTTTTTTGTTTTTAGAATTTATCTCAAAATTGATATTACTGGATTGAATTTTACCAGTTTCTTTTTGAAATTGCGAGTAAAGATTAAGGTAAGCATTAAAGCTGTTAAAGTACTTCGTTGGATTAAGGATTCTATAACTCGTATTACCATATAGACTATAATAATTAGTTTCAAAATTAATTCCTAAATCATTATTGTCAAAACCTTTGGTGGCGATGTTAGCGCCAAAACCATAACGGTATTTTCCGCTGGTTTCAGAGAAATTTAATTGAGAATTAATGCCTTTTTTATCTTCAACGTCATTAATATAGCTGTATTTGAAATCTCCAGAAAGACTGTAGGTGTTTTTCTTGGTGTTCAAATCCCAAACTAATGCCGTAACGTTTCCATCTCTAAAACTTCCGTTTCTAGTCACATTAGTATTTACAAACGCAATTGAGGAATTTTTGCGAAAGCGTTGATCCAGCACTAAAACATTGTAATTTGCAAGTGGTTCAACGACTTCTTTTCTAACTTCTTGCGTGTCGCTATTTCGAATAGTAGCTGAAGTTTTTTCGGTAACGGCATTTAAGATTCCAACTCCCAATCCATTTTTGGTTCTTCCGGAAACTTTTAATGCATTGATAAGATTAACACTTGCCGGGTTGTCAATAATTTCTTCATTGGCTTCAGCGGTCGGATAATTGATTGGGTTTCCCCCAATTCGTCTCGAATAAACCAAATTTCCTTTACTAAACAAATCGGTTCCCTCTGTAAAAAAAGGTCTGTTCTCGTTAAATTGTTGTTCAAATGGTCCTAAATTCAGAATTTGATCATCGTATTTTGTTTGTCCAAAATCAGGAATAAGAATCATATCCAGCGTAAAAGCATCGTTTATTCCGTATTTCAAATCTAATCCGCCTTTGAGAGTTCCGTATGTTTTTTGTTGCGAATTTGCATTTACATAAAAGGAAGAATAGGGTAAAAGGAAGAGTCGAGTAGGTGGTTTTATGTTTTCAATTCCTTCTAAAATCCCTGTTTGTTGGGTGAAAGTTCCTAGTTTTGAATCAATAAAATTCCAAGTGTATTTATGACGGTCCCGTCTAATTTCCCTGAAAAAATTAAGACCCCAAGTTTGTTTATTCTCGCCAGAAAAACGCAGTGCGGCGTATGGAATTCTCATTTCTACAACCCAGCCTTTGTCCGTGATTACGGCTTTGCTTTTCCAAACGGCATCCCAGGAATAATCCTCTCCATTGGTGTCTGTGGTAATACAATCGGCTTGGCCATCTGCAGCATTTACAAAAAATTGAAAATCTTGTTGTCCATCGTTAAAACCATTTATAAAAACACCAAAAAGGTCAGAAGTACCAAAATTATCCCGCTGGGTAATTTCTCTTAAAATTTTTCCCGGATTTTCATCATACATAATGGCTCCAATATATATGGCATCATTATCATATAAAACTTTTACTTCGGTTTTCTTGTTTTCTGGAATTGCTTTCCCATTATCTGGATCAAACATGATGAAATCACTGGCTATTGAGGCAGTCTGCCATGTGTTTTCGTCTAATTTTCCATCAATTTCAATTTTTTCCGAAATGAATTTCGTTTGTAACACTTTTTTTTGGCTGTAGCCAAAAGCATATAGTAATAGAAAACAAAGTAATAAATAATTTTTCATGAAACGATTGATTGGTTGATTGATGCAAAATTTAGAAAAACCAGAAAGCTTCAAAGCGAAAAATCACTAATCCACATAATAGTTTTGGATTAATAGACTCTCATTTCAATTGAATGTTACAGTTTGATTGAAAAATTAAAATTTATTTTTCACGGCATTGTAATCAATGAAATAGCGAATGCTTATGGAAAGCACATTAGTTAGGTCGCTATTAAAAATACTTTTTAGATTTTTAGATAAATCTTTCTCGACTATACTAGCTCTTTCTAATCCATAGTTACGGTATAAAATGGATATTTCACTTCCAGGTGCAAACCACCAAGAATAAGACAAGTCGAAGTTCCAAGAATTAAAATTTCTGTCTTTGTTTTGTGCGTACGTGCTGTTTGGGGTTAAATAGCCGTTGTTTTGTAAGGTGAAAAATTCATGATTTTTAGAATAGGACCAGTAATAACGTGCAGTCAGGTTTATTGTCATTCTATTATTCAAGGCATATTTTCCGGTAAGATCATTTTGAAGTATTTCTCGATTGCGTTCGGCAAAAATGATTCCAGTTTCATTAGAATCAACCCAGCCTCGATAATTACTTTGGTTGATGTAATCCATTGCAAATGCAATAGAAAGTCTATCGTTGAATCGGTATTTTGGACCTAAATAAAGACCGTAATTGCCTCGACCGTCCTCATTGTATTTTGTGAATGAAGGTTGAATAATTATCGAAAAAGCATTGTTTTCATTTGATGTGAAATTTATAGCAGTAAAAATTTTTTCAGGAATAAAGACATATCTTCCATATTCACGAGGTTCATAAAAATCGAAAGTTTTAAAAGGTGTGGCTTCTAAGACAAACTCGAAATAATCATTCTTTAGTGTTGTTGCTTTAATTTCAGTTCCAATAGCGCCAGTTTGCAGTTTTCCGGTGGTGTTTTCGATTTCCAAATTAACAAATTGGTTCACTTTGAATGTATTGAAAGTTTTTGTTGGGTTAACAATTCTGTAACTACCACTGGCATAAGCGTTATGGTAATTAGTGTAGAAAATTATTCCCAGATCATTTACATCATAGTTTTCTGAAATATATTTCCCAGAAAATAAATATCGGTATTTTCCACTGGTTTTTCTGAAATTCAATTCTGCTTTATAGCCATCGTAATCTTCAATGCTATTAATAGTACTGTATTTAAAATCTCCGTATAAGTTATACGTATTTTTTTTTGTGTTTAAATCGAATAGTAATCCAGAAACATTCGCATCTCTAAAACTTCCATTTCTAGTGGTATTTGCATTAACAAATGTAACGGATGAGTTTTGGTTGAAACGTTGATCCAAAACTAGCATGTTGTAATTTGTTAATGGTTCAATGACTTCTTTTCTAACTTCGCCAGTGTCATTATTTAAAATAGTAGCTTTAGTTCTCTCAGTAACGGCATTCAAGAATCCAATTCCTAATCCTTTTTCAGTGCGGCCGGATATTTTTACGGCATTCAACAAATCTACCGTGCTTGGATAATTGGTTATTTCTTCATTTGCTGCCGTAGCGGGTTCAGTGCTTGGAGCCCCACCAATTCTTCGAGAATAAAACAAACCTCCTTTGTTAAATAAATCAGTTCCTTCGGTAAAAAAAGGCCTATTTTCTTCTAACTGTTGTTCGAAAGGTTCTAAATTCAAAATCGCATTGTCAAATTTTGTCTGTCCAAAATCAGGTACCAAAATAGCATCTAATGTAAAGGAATCGTTTATGCCGTATTTTATATCCAATCCAGCTTTTAAAGTCGTGTCAGAACCAATATCACTTTGTTGATAGTAAGCTGATGAATATGGAATCAGGAAAAGTCGGGTAGGAGTTTGTATACTTTCAATTCCTTGAAGGATTCCCGCTTGTGGAATAACGGCTCCAATTTTAGTATCAATCCTGTTCCAAGTATATTTTTGCACATCGCGCTTGATTTCACGCATGAAGTTTAATCCCCAAGTTTGTTTGTCAGCTTTTGAAAAGCGTAAAGCGGCATAAGGGATTTTCATCTCGACAACCCAACCCAATTCAGTGATTGTTACTTCGCTGTCCCAGATAGCATCCCAAGTGAAATCTTCAGAATCTTCAATTGCTAAACAATCCATTTGGACTCCTGCAGCACTTACAAAAAACCTAAAATCTTGTTGACCATCATTAAAACCATTTATATAAACAGAAAAATGATCTGATACTCCAAAAACATCTCTATTGGTGATTTCTCGTTGAATTTTTTCGGGTTCATTGTCGTAAAGCAATGCCGAAATATAAATAGCATTGTTGTCATACAATACTTTTACCTCTGTTTTTTTATCACTGCTTATTGGTTTTCCATTATCCGGCTCAAACATTATAAAATCAGAAGCAACTGACGCTGTTTCCCAAACTTTCTCGTTTATCTTTCCATCAATTGTGATATTTTCAGTAATAGATTTTGCTTGAAGCGTTTTTTTTTGGCTGTAAACAGTATGACTAAAGAATATTAAAAAAAATAAAGCTATAGAATATAATTTTGACATAAATTGGGATTGATTCTAAACAAAAATAACAAAATTAACATAGAAACTGTGTTATTTATGATTTTTCACTCAATATTTCGTCAAGTAATGCGTTATAAATGGACTAAAATTTTGTTAAAAATGGTTTGATTCTTATTTTTTGACGTACGTTTGCAATCCCGAATTAATTTATAACTTAAAGAAAATCAATGATTTATAACCTATTTCCTACTATTTTGTTTATGCTGTTTTCTTTCTCTACAAGCAAAACAAACCTTCCAGAGCCAAATGATATTAAACCAGTAGTTTATGCCAAAACGGTAGAATCTAGTGTTGATGCTAAAATTGAAATGGCATACAACAATTTGCATTCTGATAAATTTGCTTTGCCTAAATTAGAAAGTTTTGCCGAAGCTTTAAAAGGATATTATTCGTTGAAAGAAAAAGGATTAATTAAGAAAGATGTTTTAACCTTAATTGATTTCAGTTTGTCTTCAAATACCAAAAGACTTTGGGTAATTGATTTAATTACCGGGGATGTATTGTTTCATTCTCTTGTTGCACATGGAAGAAATACAGGAAATGAATTTGCTTCTAATTTTTCAAATTCAGCAGAATCGTATAAAAGCAGTTTAGGTTTTTATGCCACGGGTGAAATTTATAATGGCAAACATGGAATGTCACTTAAATTAGATGGTTTAGAAAAAGGAGTTAATGACAATGCAAGAGCCAGAGGCGTTGTGATGCATGCTGCTGATTATGTTTCTAATTCATTTATCAAAAACAATCACAGACTAGGAAGAAGTCAAGGTTGTCCTGCTGTGCCGGTAGAATTGTCTAAAGAAATTATCAGTACAATAAAAAACAAATCATGTTTTTTTATTTACCATCCGTCAAGAGTTTCAAAATTTGGAGCAGAATCAATTTCTTAATTTAGTGTATAAATCAGCATCTAAATTGTAAATATCATCTCTAAAAATCAGTTTGTTGTTTTCGCTCCAAGCAGTCCAATACAATAAGTGGAAGGAAACTTCTTTTTTGATTTTTACAAATTTTGTTTTTTCACTTTGTAGAATTTCTGTAATTTTTTCCAGATTCCAATTGATGTCATCGTCCAATAAATACTCTGTTAATTCTAATGGATTGTCTACTCTGACACAACCGGAACTTAACGAACGATCTATTTTGTCGAAATAATCCCTGTGATTGGTATCGTGTAAATAAACAGAGAAGCGGTTTGGAAAAATAATCTTAACCATTCCCAGCGAATTAAAAGTTCCCGGACTTTGCACGTAACGATAACTTTTGGCTTGCGATAATTGCCATTCGTAAGGACTTACGATTCCCCCATTACGATCATATATTTTAATATTTGATTCAGCTAAATAGCTTCTGTTTTTTAAAATGGCAGGAATAACATCTTCTCGCAAAATGGTGGGAGGAACAGTCCAAGTTGGGTTAAAGACAACCTGAGTTAATTTAGACGATAATATTGGCGATTTTCTTTTGGCTCTTCCCACTATTACTCTGTGTGTTCTCAACGTATCTTTATCTTTAATTAATGACAATCTGTAGTCAGGAATATTAATGATTATATATTCTTTTCCCATTTCTTTTGGATACCATTTCCAGCGCTCAAGATTTACTATTATTTGTTGCATGCGTTGTTTTTTAGAAAAATTGAGAGAGGCAATTGTAGCTGGTCCAATTATTCCATCTACGGCTAAACCATGACGATTTTGAAATTTTTTTATGGCAAGCATTGTTTCTTCATTGTAAATGGATGTTAAGCTGTCATTGAGTTGTAATTCTTTCCAATAAATTAATCTTTTTTTAATGTCAATTATGGAGATATTAGTGTCGTTTGGAGAAATTATTTGCTCAATTTTTAATGCGTTAAAGTTATCTTTAGGAAGCGTATTTAGCAATCTCAGTGCTTTTTTTAGTTTTTTGTAAACAATATGATTGGGTTTTAATTGCTCTATTTTATCTGCTAAGGAGTCGTTGTTCAGTAAATCCGTCAAGATTTCATTTATATCAATGTAGTTTTCTTTTAAATCCCAGTTTTTATATAGTTTTCTGGGATTCAGTTTTCCGTTAGTCAAGTGAGAAATGTATTTTTGAAAACTCGAAGTCAGTAAAATGTCATATTTAGCTAAATCAGTCTCGTCAAGTGTCGCTGATTTTTTTTCAAAATCGCTTAATATTTTTACTTTGTAATCTTCTGGATTTAATCCTTCTTCATCGGATTTGAGGAGTTCGGCCAAAATTATTTTTCTGTTTTCCTTAGATTGCCAAATCGTTCTGTAATTAGTTGCTTTATAAAAAGCGGAAAGTGTTTTGCTGTTAAAAGAAGTTAGTAATGCAGAGTCAATTCTAATGGACTTATCTTCAGGTAGAACAACAGGATTTGAAATTTCTTTTTTCAAGATTACCTCACTTGTTATTTCTGCCTTTTTGCAACTAATGGTTACACAGATTAATAGTATTAGGGCTAACGTTTTCATCATTCATTTTTTAAACATGACAATGTATTCTCTAACTCCTTATTGTGTCAAAAGGAAATCCTTTGACTTGATGTTCTTCTTTTATTAAATTCAATAGCTTGTTTTTGGGCAATGCAATATTTCTCTGAATTTATAATGAGTTTTTCTCTAAAACCCTTCTTTTAATTTAAAACTGTTTTTTTTGCAGTAAATAAATCGTTTTTTACTTCGAATAATGAAATAACTCTCGCAGATTTTTTTGTCATACAGGTCAAAATGAACTGTAGTTCCTAAAACATTTTCATTAAAATGACAATTTTCAATTGGTTTTTCAGCCCGAAGTACGGGATGTCTTACCGAAAATGTCTCTAAAGCGATGATTTTTTTGATGTTTGACATCATTTTTTTAAATGATTTTTCAGTGTAATAAAGGTATAATAATTTAATATTAAATTCTTTATGAATTTTATATGCTTTTTTTTAAAAAGACTGTACGGGTCAGTTTGTGATTTTTTAAGAAAAAAACTTGCATTGAAGCAAACTTATTAATTATATTTGCACCGTTGTTAATGCGAAAGTAGCTCAGTTGGTAGAGCTCCAGCCTTCCAAGCTGGTTGTCGCGAGTTCGAGCCTCGTCTTTCGCTCTAAGCCTCAAATTTAGGTTTGAGGTTTTTTATTTTACTGTTTTAATGCGAAAGTAGCTCAGTTGGTAGAGCTCCAGCCTTCCAAGCTGGTTGTCGCGAGTTCGAGCCTCGTCTTTCGCTCCAAAAACCTCAAACAAAAGTTTGAGGTTTTTTATTTTAAGGTTGTGCGAGAAGTTTATCCCGTGAACCAAGAGATACGGGAAGCCTCGTCTTTCGCTCTTTAAAGCCGAAACTTAATTGTTTCGGCTTTTTTTTTGTCATTTATTTTGGGACTACTTTAAAAAACTTAAATCAGTTCCGCTTTCCAGTTCTTCGGGTGCTTGATTTTGTCTAAAAAGTCGTGCCGTCAAATCGCCTTTCAATGTGATTTTATCACCTTTCACGTCCAGCCAGCTTCCTTCTCTTAATCCTAAAACAGGTACAGAATTATAAGCATGAAACTCTTTTATTCTGGTTTCACGAGTTTCTCCCATGTGATTGGAATTGGTATCGGGATCTAAGTAATGCGGATTTAAATTGAAAGGAATCAATCCCAGAGTTTTAAAACTTGGAGGATAAACAATCGGCATGTCGTTTGTCGTTTGCATCGTTAACCCGCAAATGTTACTTCCTGCGCTTGTTCCTAGATACGGAGTTCCATTTTTTACAACTTCAGAGAGAATTTCTATACTGTTGTTTTTGTATAATTGGGAAACCAAAACAAATGTACTTCCACCTCCGGTAAAGATTCCTTCGGCATTTTTCAAAGCTTGATTGGCATCTTCAAATTCATGGATTCCAATTACTTTTTTATTTATTTTGGCGAAAGCCAAGCTTACCATTGCGGTATATTCCTCATGAGAAATACCTCCGGGTCTAGCGTAAGGAATGAAAAGAATGGTATTACAGTTTTGAAAATGCAATTGTAATTCAGGTAATAAATAGTCCAGATAATTCTGGTTAGCAAGAGTAGAAGTACTTGCGATTAGTATATTTTTCATTTTTTAGTGAATAATTTGTGCTAAAGGTATTAAATCAGTCTTTTTGATTTCACATTTTTAATTAACATTTTTTTACCAACCCATTAGTAATTAATTTGGAACGCATTAAGATACTTTTACGAGGTGTCAATAATGGATTTAAAAAGGGATGATCAGAATTGTGTACTTATATTTGGCTTTTGTAGCAACGAATGTTGTAGCACAAGAAACGTCTCGAATAAAATTCAAAGGAAAAGTGACTTCTGATGTTTCTGTTCTTGAAGGGATTTATGTGATAAATTTAAAAAGTGAGCAAGCATTAGTTACTGATAAAGAAGGAAATTTTTCGATACTGGCTAAAGCAGGGGACACATTACTATTTACTCAAGGGCAGTTTAAAGAGGTTAGAATTGGCTTGACCCAAAAAGATTTTGAACAAGAAATAATTGTCGTAAAAATGATGCCCATAGTAAATCAATTGCGAGAAGTTATTGTAAGAAACGGTATCAATGCGGTTTCAATGGGGATAATTCCAAAGGGACAAAAAATATATACTCCGGCAGAACGAAAGTTATACACTGCCAGTAATCTTAATGCCACTGCTAATGCGGGCACTATGATGGGCGGTTCAATCTCAGCGGATCCATTATTAAATTGGATTTCAGGAAGGACTAAAATGCTTAAAAAAGAAGTAGAAGTCGAAAAGAAAGAATCGTATATGAGGCAGTTAGAGAATATGTTTACCGTTGACTATTTTGTAAATAAATTAAAAATACCGGCTGAATATGTCAAAGGATTTGAATATTACAGTGTCGAAAATGAAAGATTTGTGACTGTTCTAAAATCTAAAAATGTGACAATGACGACTTTCTTAATTGGAGAATTGGCAACTAAATACAAAGAAATAATTGCAAGTGAAAATTAAAAATACCCTACTATTTATTGTCTTTTTGTTCGTACAAGTTGTTTTTGCTCAAACTAGAAAGGGAAACGAACTTCGAGGAAAAATTATTGCTGACTCTGTTGCCGTTGATCGCATTACTATTGAGAATGTAACAGCGGATAAAACTGCTTTCTCAGATGTGAATGGTTTCTTTACTATTGCTGCAAAAGAAGACGATGTTTTGGTATTTACTGCGGTTAATTTAGAAGGTCTCCGAATGAAAATTGATAAACAGGATTTACTGCAGGAAGTTATTACGGTAAAGATGCTTCCCAAAAGTATTATTTTGAAAGAAGTTTTAGTGAATGAATCTTTCATCACTGCAGAAAGTTTAGGGATTATACCTTACGGTCAAAAAAAATATACGCCGGCCGAAAGAAAATTATACACGGCAACTTCTGGAAACGGTATCGATGGATTACTGAATGCAATTTCAGGTCGGAAAGCCATGCTGAAAAAGGAGATTGTAATTGAGAAGAAAGAACAATTATTGGCAAGAATCGAATTTCTTTTTGAGGATAAATATTACATCGAAACCTTAAAAATTCCCGCTGATTACATTAAAGGTTTTCAATATTACTGTATAGATGATACTGGTTTTGCAAATGCATTGCGATCTAAAAACAAGACAATGATGATGTTTCTAATTGTAAAACTTGCCGAAAATTACAATGAAATTATTGCGGGTGAAAATAAATAGAATTCTATCGATAGTTTTGTTTTTAATGTGCCAAATTTCTTTTGGGCAAACTTCTACTGGAAAGTTGCTTCATGGTAAAATTAGAGTCGATTCGGCTTATATAAGTGGAATAAATATCTTAAATTTAGTAAACGAAAAAACAGCTGCCACAAATAGTGATGGAGAATTTTTTATTTTGGCTAAAGCCAATTACTAGATTTAAAAAAATAATGCTCATAAAAAACAATCCAAGATGAAAACAAGAATAAAAATCATTTGTTTAATTTTATTTTGCCAATATTCTTTTGGTCAAAATGAAAGCAGGAAGTCCTTACATGGTCAATTCGTTAATGAATCTATTTTAGTAGATCACGGATATGTTTTTAATTTAAATTCAAAAACGAGAACCTTTATTAGCGATCAGGGTTTTTTTGATATTTTGGCGAAAGCCAAAGATACGTTGCTTGTTTCGAGTAATTTATTCAAGTCAAAAAAAATAGTGGTAGAGGAAAAAGACTTTGCAAAATCGTTATTTGTGATTAATTTAGAAACACAAACTACCCTGCTTAATGAAGTTATCGTAAAACGTAAAGCTGAAATTAAACCTATCGTTGGCGGTACACAGCGTATTGTAGATATACAATTTGTAGATGATGAGAAATCTTCGCCAGTAAATAGAACAATGCCTTCGGACGGCAGCATAGAAAACGGAATGGATTTTGTTAGAGTATTTAAAATGGTTTCCAAATTATTTAAGAATGATTCGGCAAAGAAAACCGATTTGAATTCTAATGTAGATTTTTCGGATGTGGTTTCTAAAGGAATTGATAAGTATTTCTTTACCAATACATTGAAGTTGAAAAACGAAGAAATTGGACTTTTTCTGGATTATTGCGAGAATGATCCAAAATCAAAAAGCCTTTTAAAACAAGAAGACGAATTTTTACTAATTGATTTTTTAATCACCAAGAACGAAGAATTTAAAAGAATTACTACTTTTGAAAAATGAAAAAAACAATCTTAATTACTTTTTTTGGCCTATTATTTTTAACGTTGACTTCATTTAGTGTACATAAATTTTATGTAGCATTATACCAAGTAAATTACGCTCCCCAAAAGAAAATGCTTCAAATCACCGCTCGTATTTTTGTAGATGATTTGAATAGCGCAGTTGGAAAAAAGTATAGCAAAAAAATCAATTTAGGCTCCGAAAAAGAAACAGATGAAGATTTGATTTTGTTGAAAAAGTATTTAAGCGAAAAATTCTCCATAAAAATAAATGGGCAATCTAAGACCATGAATCTTTTAAGTAAAGAAATGGAAGGGGATGTACTTATCTGTTATTTAAATATTAAGGAAGTTTCGAAAGTTAATTCACTCGAAATTTACAATACCGTTATCATAGAAGGAAATTCAGAGCAACAGAATATTATGCATTTTAATGTGGCTGGAGTAAAAAACACATTGTTATTTACAGAATCCACATCAAAGGGAATGTTAAAATATGAATAAATTTAGAGAAATTTGTTTTAAATTATTATTTTCACGCACTGAATAACCAGATTTCCACCTATGAAAAAATTTACATTATTATTACTTCTTCCCGCAATTTTATTTGCCCAAGAAAAAACGACACCTGTTGCAACAAAACAAACAGGAAAATACGATACCAATAAGTTTAGCCAAATGTATGATCTGTTAGCAACACCTAACATGTTTCGTACGGCTTCTGGAGCTCCGGGCCCGGCTTATTATCAGCAACAGGCTGACTACAAGATAAATGTTGAGCTAGATGATAAAAAATCTAAATTGACTGGGTCTGAAACGGTTACTTATTATAACAATTCTCCGGATACTTTAGAGTATTTATGGGTACAGTTAGACCAAAATCAAGCTGCGAAAACGTCACAAACTCCATTGGCGGAAAGCCAAAGAATGGAGCAGGTTTTTCCTGCTGGAAACTTCGCAAACAAGTTTTTAAAACAAGAACAAGAGCGTGGTTTTAATATTGAGTTTGTGAAAGATGTAAAAGGGAATCCTTTGTCCTATTCGATCAATCAAACCATGATGCGTATCAATTTAGCAACGCCAATGAAACCTGGTGAGAAATTTACTTTTTCTATCAATTGGTGGTATAATATTAATAACTACAGACAAGATGGTGGTCGTTCAGGTTATGAATTATTCGAAAAAGAAGGAAACAAATTATATGTAATTGCTCAGTTCTATCCTAGAATGGCAGTTTATAATGATGTGGAAGGATGGCAAAATATGCAATTTTGGGGAACAGGAGAATTTACGTTGCCTTTTGGAAATTTTGATGTAAATATCACCGTCCCTGCGGATCACGTTATGGAAGCTACAGGTGAATTGATGAACAGAAGCGAAGTATTTACTGCAGAGCAAGTAAAAAGATACGAACTGGCGCAAAAATCATTTGACAAACCAGTTGTAATTGTTACTCAAGCGGAAGCAGAAGCAAGTGAAAAAGGTTTTTCAGAAAAGAAAAAAACATGGAAATTTAGTGCTAAAAACGTAAGGGATTTTGGTATTGCTACTTCTAGAAAATTTATTCTGGATGCAATGGCAGTTCAATTGACTAACAAAACAGTTATGGCAATTTCAGTTTATCCTAAAGAAAGTAATCCGCTTTGGGGAGAAACTTCAACTAGAACTGTTGCCCATACTTTAAAAAGTTATTCAGCACACACATTTGACTATCCTTATCCAAAAGCAGTTTCTGTTTCAGCAGAAGATCAAGGGATGGAATACCCAATGATTTGTTGGAATTATGGTCGTCCTGACGAAAAAGGAGTGACTAGTGAGCGTATTAAAAACGGAATGATTGGTGTAGTAATACATGAAGTAGGACACAATTTCTTTCCTATGATTGTAAATTCTGATGAGCGTCAATGGTCTTGGATGGATGAAGGTCTTAATACTTTTATGCAATACATGGCTGAACAAGAAATGGGTACAAATTTCCCTTCAAGTCGTGGACCAGCAAGTAAAATTGTTCCTTACATGAGTGGAGATCAAAAATTCTTGGAGCCTATTATGTCAAACTCTGAAACGATAGTTCAATTTGGCGCTAATGCTTATGGTAAGCCGGCAACAGGTTTAAACATCCTTAGAGAAACGATTATGGGAAGAGAATTGTTTGACCACGCTTTCAAAGTATATGCTAACAGATGGAAATTCAAGCATCCTACACCAGAAGACTTTTTTAGAACTATGGAAGATGCATCTGCAGTAGATTTAGATTGGTTTTTCAGAGGATGGTTTTACTCCACTGATTTTGTTGATATCGGAGTGAAAGAAGTAAAACAATATTATGTTTCTGAGACAGCAACTGCAGCATTGAAAGACGCTGTAGTAAGAAGAGGGCGTTTTGGACAGGAAAAAGGACCTTTCGTTTATTTAGTTCCTGGAACAAGTGAAGAATTATCAGCTAAAGACAAAAAAGCATTGGCTATTGGAGATGTGAATTTACTATCTGAATATGTAAACCAAAACTTTTCAGCTGACGAAAAATCAAAATTAAAATCTCCTAAGTATTTCTACGAAGTAGAGTTTAATAAGCCAGGAGGAATGTTAATGCCAATTATTGTTGAATTGACTTACGAAGATGATACAACAGAAACATTCAAATATCCAGCTCAAATTTGGAGAAAAAACAACGATACCGCTAAGAAAGTTTATGCAACTGAAAAAGCAATCAAAAAGATTCAGATAGATCCAAAATTAGAAACTGCTGATATTGATGTAACCAATAACGCTTGGCCTAAAGAAGAAGTGAAGTCTAAATTTGATTAAATAAAGACCTGAAATTAAAAAAGACTCTGAAAAGAGTCTTTTTTTTATGAAAAAATTAAAAGTCAAGGATTCAAAATTAGGTATATTTGTAGCAATAAAAAATAAGAAATATGTTTGGCATAGGAGGAGGAGAATTAATTTTTATCATGTTTATAGTACTCATGCTTTTTGGGTCGGATAAAGTACCAGAAATAGCCCGCACCATGGGTAAAGCAATGGCACAATTAAAAAATGCTACGAATGACATAAAAAGTGAAATTCAAAAAGGAGCAGAGGCTAATGGATTTGATACACAAACATTAACCGATTTAAGAGGGAACATTACGTCGCATATCAATAAAGCTAAGGATGATCTATTAGGAGATACGTCTCAAATTAGCGATATAACCGGAAATATCACCTCAGAAATTAATAAAGCCAAAGACAATTTACTGGGTGATACAACCAACCAAATCGAAACAACTAAAGAAGCTATAGAAGATGTTACAGGACCTATAAAACGTCAGATGTAATGTTGGAAAAATTACTGTCTTTAGATACAAGATTATTTGTTTTTTTGAATGGATTAGGGTCGGAAACCTATGACGGACTTTGGTTATTTATTACCAAACAAAGCAACTGGATTCCTCTTTTTTTACTCCTTTTATATGTTATTTATAAAAAACTAGGCGCTAAACAAACCTTATATTTATTGCTTTTTGTAGCGGCTTTAGTTACAATTACAGATCAAACAACAAACTTGTTTAAGAACGGATTTCAACGATTACGCCCTTGTAATAATCCTGAAATTAATTCTTTTATACGAATTGTTCAAGTCAGAAATTCTTTTAGTTTTTTCTCGGGACATGCAGCAAATTCAATGGCAGTTGCGACATTTTTGTATTTTAATTTTAAAGATAAAATCAAATTTTTCGGCTTCCTATTCTTGTGGCCGCTCATCTTCGCTTACAGCAGGATCTATTTGGGATTGCATTATCCGTTAGATATTTTATCAGGCTATTTGTTCGGACTTACTTTTGGATTTTTGATATTCAAAGCATACAAAATTGCACAACAAAAATATTTCCCACAAAAATAATTTTAGAATTGCTCAGGAGCTTTTTCCTGCTCTACGCTGTATCTTTTTCTTGTTATTCTTCTTTAGGTCAGAATAACAAGAAAAAGGATGCCGCTTCCATCAGGGCTAGGACATTTGTTTTCAATAGAAATATCGTCGTAACTATAGAACTCTGCTTACTGTCAATCCATCACGAATAGGCAACAAAACCGTTTCTACTCTTGGATCATTTGCTAATAGCTGATTGTATTCCAGTAATACTTTTGTACTCAAATCATTAGGCTGTAACGGTTCCAGAACTTTACCGCTCCACAGCACATTATCGGATAAAATAATCCCGCCCTTATTCATTTTAGGAAGAATCAATTCAAAATAGTTAAGGTAATTTTCTTTGTCGGCATCGATAAAAACCAAATCAAATTTCATTTCCAAAGTTGGAAGAATGTCAGTTGCTTCTCCTAAATGTTGTACAATTTGTTTTCCCCAAGATGATTTGTCAAAATGTTTGCGTTGAAAATCAACTAATTCTTCTTTGATGTCAATCGTATGCAATTGCCCGGTTTCCTGCATGCCCTCGCACAAACACAATGCCGAATAGCCTGTGTAAGTACCAATTTCAAGAATATTCACAGGTCGAATCAATTTAGACAACATACTCAAAACCCGCCCCTGAAAATGACCGCTCAACATTCGTGGCAGCAAAATTTTTTGATAGGTTTCCTTATTCAGAGCAGCAAGTAAAGCAGGTTCTTTTTCGGAATGGTGCTCGATATAATCTTCTAATTCTTGGGAAATGAAATGCATTTTTTGAATTTTTTTCAATTTAGAGCAAAGTTATCAAATTATCAAATCAACAAATCAACAAATTGTCATTAAATTTGCACCATGGAAATCGAGAAAAAAGACATACGATCCTTATCAAAAGAACAATTGCGAGATTTTTTCGTAGCAAATGGAGACAAAGCCTTTCGTGGAAATCAAGTGTATGAATGGTTGTGGAGCAAAGGCGCACATAGTTTTGAGGATATGACCAATGTTTCTAAGGGAACACGCACGATGTTGGAAACGCATTTCGTAATCAATCACATCAAAGTGGATACGATGCAGCGCAGTGAAGATGGAACTGTGAAAAATGCTGTTCGTTTGCATGATGGTTTGGTGGTGGAATCGGTTTTGATACCTACTAATACAAGAACTACAGCTTGTGTTTCGAGCCAAGTAGGTTGTAGTTTAGATTGCAACTTTTGCGCTACAGCGCGATTAAAAAGAATGCGAAATCTGGAACCGGCTGAAATTTATGATCAGGTAATTGCCATTGATAAAGAAAGCCGTTTGTATTACAATCATCCGTTATCGAATATTGTTTTTATGGGAATGGGCGAACCGCTTATGAACTATAACAATGTCTTGAAAGCGATAGAAATGATTACGTCTCCGGAAGGTTTAGGAATGTCGCCT
Organism: Flavobacterium yafengii; assembly: GCF_030010375.1. GTDB lineage: Bacteria > Bacteroidota > Bacteroidia > Flavobacteriales > Flavobacteriaceae > Flavobacterium > Flavobacterium yafengii. Next base: position 1,107,777 of record NZ_JASCRY010000001.1, read on the forward strand.
AAACGTATTATGGTGTCGACTTCGGGGGTTCCTAAAATGATTAAGAAATTGGCGGATGATGACGTAAAATTCAAATTAGCCGTTTCGCTACACTCTGCAATCGATGAAATTCGTTCTCGAATTATGCCGTTTAGTGCTAATTTTCCTTTGGCAGATTTACGCGAATCATTAGAATATTGGTACCGAAAAACCAAAAGTAAAATCTCCTACGAATATGTCGTTTGGAAAGATATCAATGACAATAAAGCTTCAATAGATGCTTTGGTGAAGTTCTGTAAATACGTTCCTTGTAAAGTAAATTTGATTGAATACAATCCAATCGATGATGGAGAATTTCAACAGGCTTCCGAAGAATCAATTAATGCGTACATAAAAGCACTGGAAGCTAGTGGTATCGTGGTAAAAGTGAGAAGAAGCCGCGGAAAAGATATTGATGCTGCTTGTGGTCAATTAGCTAATAAAGAAGCATAGAAGATTTATTTTCGAAAAATATTCAAAAGAATGTAAGCATTTGTAAGATTACATGCTAAAATTGTATCTTTGAATTCTAATGAATATTACTTCACAAATAAAACAGCCCATTTTCAATGAAATGGAACTTTTTGAAAAAAAGTTCTATGAATCGATGACTTCAAAAGTGGCTTTGTTAAATAGAATCACGTATTACATCGTCAACAGAAAAGGAAAACAAATGCGTCCTATGTTCGTTTTTCTGACTGCCAAAATGGTTTCGGCCGGAATAGTAAACGAAAGAACCTATCGTGGCGCTTGTGTTATTGAACTGATACATACTGCGACATTAGTTCACGATGATGTAGTGGATGATAGTAATCGCAGAAGAGGTTTTTTCTCCCTTAATGCACTTTGGAAAAATAAAATTGCAGTACTTGTGGGTGATTATTTATTGTCCAAAGGATTATTGCTTTCCATTGATAATGGAGATTTCGATTTGCTTCGAATTATTTCTGTTGCTGTTCGCGAAATGAGTGAAGGCGAATTACTTCAAATTGAAAAAGCCCGAAGACTCGACATCACAGAAGATATTTACTATGAAATCATTCGAAAAAAGACAGCAACACTTATTGCTGCCTGTTGTGCTCTGGGCGCAAGATCTGTTATAGAAGATGAAGCTCAAGTAGAAAACATGCGAAAATTTGGAGAACTCATCGGGATGGCTTTTCAAATAAAAGATGATTTATTCGATTATACCGAAGATGCCATTGGTAAACCTACCGGAATTGACATCAAAGAACAAAAAATGACTTTACCTCTTATTCATGTTTTGAATACGTGTACTTCAAAAGAGAAAACATGGCTTATCAATTCCATTAAAAACCATAATAAAGATAAAAAACGCGTCAAAGAAGTTATTGCTTTTGTAAAAAACAATAACGGATTGCTTTATGCAGAACAAAAAATGGTAGAATTCCAGCAAGAAGCCCTTTTACTTTTAGATAATTATTCGGATTCGGAGTTTAAAGATGCGCTAATTTTGATGGTGAATTATGTGATTGAAAGAAAAAAATAATTATTTTTTTAAAATAATTTCGCTTGTTAACATTGATTTTATTGATTTTCAATCTGTAAAATAATTTTTTTTTCTATTTAGGATGCAACCTTTTTGCAATCCAACTCGTCTATACTTATAGAAACACTTTATAAAGATTTTGAAAGTAATCAACTTACATCAGGAGGAAAATGAATTAATCCAGTTAGCTGTCGAAAACAATCGGCAAGCGCAACAGCAAATTTACACCCAATTTTCTCCAAAAATGTTAAGCGTTTGCCGCCAATATATAAAAGACATTCATCTGGCCGAAGATATTATGATTACTGCTTTTATGAAAGTTTTTACCCATCTGAAGAATTTTCAACACAAAGGAAGTTTCGAAGGTTGGATTAGAAGAATTATGGTTAACGAATGTATTTCTTTTATCCGAGTAGAAAAAAAGCTAAAATATAGTGAAGATGAAACCTATTTTGAAGAAAGCTTCAATAACATCGAAAGCCAATTTTCAATAGACGACATTCAGTTTTTGATAGACAGTTTGCCGGATGGCTATAAAATGGTTTTCAATTTATATGCTATCGAAGGATATAAACATCACGAAATTGCTAGTATGCTAGGGATTAATGAAGGAACATCAAAGTCGCAATTGTCACATGCCAGAAAAATGCTGCAAGGACAGATTTGCAAATTAAAAAATTACAGTTATGGAACCGAATAAATTAGAAACACAGTTCAAAGAGCAGTTAAATTCTAGGGAGATTAAACCTTCAGAAATGGCTTGGAGCAAATTGGATGCAATGCTTACCGTTGCTGACCCGAGCAATAGCGAACAGGCGAAGCAAAAACCAAAAACTAAATACCCTTGGATGTTTATAGCGGCAAGTTTTGTTGGATTTCTATTGATAGGAACAGTTTATTTCAGTCAAAAAGGAAATGCAATTGAAAACCAAGAAAATGAGGTTGTTATTCAGAATTCAGTTGCTCCAAAAACTATTGTTGTTCCAGAGAATACTATAAAAATAAAAGAGGAAGATGAGAAAGGCTTAGTTGCCAATGTTGTCCAAAAATCAACTTCGGGAACTAATAAAACTCCAATTTTAAGAGAAAAATTGATAGCCGTTAACAATAATTCAAATCAAAATCAAGTAGCAGAAGTTTCAATCAGTAATCAAAAATCAGAACAAAAATTAATCAAATCACAAATCAGCGATGTTACAGTTGACAAACTGTTAGCAGTTGCTGGAAATCCTTCGAAAAAGGAAAATCAATTGAGCCAAAAACCGGTTGTACATGTAAATGCAAGTAATTTACTGTCGCAGGTTGATGGAGAATTAGAACTTTCCTTTAGAGAAAAAGTAATCAATAAAGTAAACAAAAATTACCAAACGGTAAAAGTCGCGTTGGCCAATCGTAACTTAGAATAAAAATCATCAATCACCTTTAAAATCAAATCACCATGAGAAATTTCACCATTTACTTAGTAACACTGTTATGCTTTTTTGCCGGCAAAATGCTGGGACAGGAAACATTTGAACAACGAGCAAAAACGATTGCTCTAAAAATTGAAACCATTACAAAAGAAGAAAAAGCTGCGCTGAAAATAGAAGTTGAGGCAATTAATAATCAATTAATCAATGGTACAATTACAAGAGAAGAAGCGGAGAATAAAAAGAAATTATTGGCAGAAGCCAGAGCAATCAATATCGAATCAAGAGTAGCAGTAGAGCAAGAAGCATTAAAAAACTTGGTTCAGGAAAAAGTGGATGGAAAAATTAAAGAACAGGATTCTATTCGGACCTATAGGTTTTCTTTCCATACAAAGAAGCATAAGCATGACTTTAAAGATACAATTCAAGGAGAAAGGCGAACAACGTCACAATTTATTTTTGCTGCCGGTTTGAATAATTTAACCACAGATAGTAAATTAGAAGACTCTGATTATAGATTTCTGGGTTCTCATTTCTACGAATTAGGCGTTTCGTATAACAGCAGAATTGCAAAAAACAACAATTTGCTTCATGCTAAATATGGCTTGTCAGTGATGTACAATAATCTTCGTCCTACTGATAATCGTAGTTTTGTAATCAATGGTAATCAGACTAATCTGGCTGTTAATCCCATTGATATTAAAGATTCTCGTTTTAGAAATGTATATTTAGTAGCGCCAGTTCATTTAGAGTTTGATTTTTCGGGTAAAAAAATGAAAGAGGATAAATCATTTTTTAAAACGCATCAAAGTGTTCGTTTTGGAATAGGAGGTTATGCAGGAATCAATTTAAAATCAAAGCAAATTATCAAGTATGATGACAATGATTTAAAAGCTACGGAAAAAACCAAAGGGGATTTTAATACGAGTAATTTCATCTATGGTTTGAGTACTTATATTGGATATAAATCTACCAGCTTGTACTTGAAATATGATTTGAATCCTTTATTCAAAGACAATGCGGTGAAACAAAACAATGTTTCTTTAGGATTGCGTTTTGATTTCAATTAGAAATTGTTTTAGTTAGTTTTATAGTCTGAAAAGCGCTTCGAAAAAAGCGCTTTTATTATTGATATAATTTTAGTCAAGATTTGTAGTTTTATATAAAGGTAGAAATATTTTAATAGCGGTACCTTCGTTCTCTTTTGAAATGATGCTAAAAACTCCTTTTGATTCCCGTATTATATTTTTGCTTAGAAAAAGACCTAATCCTAGTCCTTGTTGTTCTCTTTCTTCGCGATTAAATTGTTGAGAAGCACCAATTTTATTTAATTCTTCTTCACTCAACCCAATTCCAGAATCATTTATATTGATTTCATAATATTTATCATCATACTTAGTACCTGAAACTATAATCTTTTTGTCAGCTGAAGAGAATTTTAATGCATTGTCTATTAATTCAAAAAAGATGAATTCCAAATGCTCTTGACTAAATTTAATTATTGCTTTATCAATATCAAAACTGATTCTTTTTTCCTGCCCTTCATAAATCTTAAAAATTTTTTCTTTAGTATTTAAAAATGTATTTAATATTTCAGAACTTGAATTGTCATTAAATTTAATCGAATTATTTTTAAGATTTTGATAAAGAATTATATTTTGCATTGTTCTATTTAATCGTTCTCCTGACATTTTAATCGATTCATAAAATGCTAAAACTTCTTTTCTGTCAAGACTACCTTCATCTTTCATTAGAAGCTTAATCGATCCTAAAATTCCATTGAGAGGAGTATTGATTTCATGTAGGAAATATTTTTTTTTACCCAAATATAAATTAGTATGATTATTTTTTATTTTTTCAAATCGTTCTATTTTTGATTCTATTATAGATGTTAATTCTTTTATTTTAAATGGTTTATAAATAAAATCATCAGCGCCATCTAATAGACATTTCCTCATCAGGTTATTTTCTTTTTTGGCAGTCAAAAAAATAAAAGGAATTGAGTTCAAAGAATGGATTTCTTTAATTATTTCATGAAATGTATTGCCATCCATCACGGGCATCATTATGTCGCATATAATTAAGTCTGGGGACCAATATTCTAATAGATCTAATGCTTCTTGGCCATTGCAGGCTGTTTTGACGTCGTAATTCTCATAGTTAAGGAGTTCGCTAATAGTTTCTCTTAAATTTAATTCGTCATCTACTAAGAGTATTTTATTTTTGTTCATAAGGAAAAATTAGTTTTATTTTTGTTCCGAAGTTTTCTTTAGTTTTTAATTCGATTCTTCCGTTTAAAAAATCTGTAAATTGTTTTACTATAGGCATGCCTAATCCAGAGCCCATAATGGTACTGGTATTTGAGGCTCTAAAAAAGGAAGTGAATATGTGTTGAATTTCATTTTCAGGAATTCCAATTCCATAATCGATTACCTCTATTAGAATTTCTTTTTCTAAATATTCTATGTTTAGACCGGGGTTTCTTCTATTTTCAGAATATTTAAATGCATTACTGATTAAGTTAGTTAAAATGTGCACCATTAATGTTTCATCAGTAAAGAGCACTTGTTTTTTACCTTCGATTTCTAATTCAATTTTTCGTCCATCATGAGAATTATTAAAATAAGTACTGATTAATGTCTCAATGAATTTTTTGAAATCAATAGACTTTATATTTTTTTTAATATTTGTGGACTCATATTTTCCAAAAATTAAAATATTGTTCATTAACTGAGTCATTCTGTCCACTTCATTTTTAATTCTTGAAGTGATGGATTCCAGATTATTAGTTGCTTCTTTTTCAAAATTCTTTGTTTTAATATCAATAAGTTCTGCATTAGAATAAATAACAGTTAAAGGTGTTCTAAACTGATGGGATGCCATGGCTACAAAATTAGATTTCAACTCGTTGAATTTTCTTTCTTTTAATAGCGCTGTTTTAATTTCTTCTTCGGCTTTTATTCTTTCACTTATATCTCTACTGGAGGATTGAATTTTTGCAAACTGATTTTCAACTTCAAAAATAGCCTTGGTTGTGCTTTCTAGCCAGATATAACTTCCGTCTTTTTTTCTATAACGATATGTAATTGTTCCAGTTTGTAAATGTTTGATGCTGCTATTATGATATTTTTGAAGTTTTGGCAAGTCATTTTTATGTATAAAATCCCAAGGACTTTTATTGATCAATTCTTCTGGGGTGTATCCGATAATTTCTGTTGAAGAATTTGAAACATAGCTATAATCTCCATTGTTTAAATGTTGTGTAATTAAATCAGTGGTATTTTCGGCAATAAATCTAAATTTTTCTTCTGACAACTCTAGTTGTTTTTCTTTTTCTTTAATTTCGCTGATGTCGATATAGGTTCCAATAATTTTTATGGGTCTGCCTTGTTTGTTTTTTTTCAATAAACCGGAATATTTTACCCAAACAGTACGTCCATCTTTATGAATCATTCTTGCTGTTCCGTAATAATTAAGGGATTTTTCAGATATGAAATTTTCTAAATCTATTGTAATTTGCAGGAAATCTTCAGGATGGGTACTGTTTTTCCAAAATTCAGCATCATCTGTGATCTCATCGTTAGTGTAACCTAATATTTTTACCCAATTATAGGAAAAAACATTTTTATTGGTGCCGATATATAATTCCCACATAGCTTGATTAGAACCTTTCATGTAGAAGTCAAATTTTTCTAAAGTAGCTTCTAATTTTAAAATGGTTTTGTCTTGATTGAGTCGGAGCCCAATATTTTTAGAAACGGTATGTAAGGCATATACTTCTTCATCTGCCCATTTTCTTTCCGTTTTGCAATCATCATAACCAATCCATCCCCAAAAGAGATTGTCGGAAAAGATTGGAGTGAATAAGTAGGATTTTATGCCTTGCATTTCCATAAGTTCCCGGAAATAATCATTTTTACTATCTTTTACAAGTCCATAAAGAGGTTCGTTTTTTACTAGTGTTTCATAAAGTCCTGGGAAAGCTTCATAAGTAAGGCCACTCAGATTTGGACTATCAATGTAAGGTTCAATATCGTTATTGCACCATTCATGGGTATAGTAAAGCTTTAGCCCGTCATTTTCGTTTCGATTTTTAAAAATATAACATCTGTCAATTTCTTGGGTTTTGCCAATATCAGTAATGCAAAAATTTAGTGCATCGTCGATTGAACCCTCTTTTAAAAGATGATTATTCGCTTTTGAAATGCTCAATAAAAGATTTTTCATTGATTTACTAATGTTTAAATTACTTAAATTATGTTTTTTATAAAATGAAATAATAAATAAGCGTGATTTCTTTTGAAGAAATTAAAAAAAATAAAGGTATTTTAATTTTAATTTTGGAGGAATACAAGTACTTATAATTTAAATAAAAAAATCAATAAGTTAAAATGTAAATAATTAGTTTAGTACAATGAGAAATCAAAAAATAAGAATAGTATTAATTGAAGATGATAAAGCGCTCGGAAATTCTATTTTAGAGTTGTTGGCGTTGAATGATTTTGATGTTAATTGGTTTAAAGATGGTCTTGAAGCACTTGTTTATTTAAATAAGAGAACTCCTGATATTGTTATTAGTGATTTGATGATGCCTCATATGGACGGTGAAGAATTATTTTTGAAAATCCGAAAAAACAGTAAATTTAATACAATTCCATTTATTATGATTACTGCAAATACGGATGATGATGTTAAATTTAAACAACTGGAAAATGGCGTTAATGATTTTATAATGAAGCCTTTTAAGGTGAAAGAATTGATATATAAAATTAAAAGTGTAATTGAACTTAAAAAAAGTATTGAAAAAAAATTTAGTCCTGATCCATTTTCAAAAGTAACGATCAAGTTATCTGAAAAAGATTTCTTAATATCATTAAACGAAATTCTTATAAAAAATCTAAAATCAAAAATAGATGTGAATGAACTCTCCATGCATCTTTTTATTAGTAAGTCAACTTTAGATAAGCGAATCAGGAAGCGTACTAATAAAAATATAAGTCAATATATGAGGGAGTTCAGATTGGATTATGCTATTAAATTGATTCATTCAGGAGAAAGAAATATTCAATACTTAGTAAGCGAAACAGGATTTAGTTCATTTTCATATTTTACTACAAGCTTTAAATCGTATCTGAATGTAACTCCCAGAGATTATATAAAATCGATTCAGATTGAAAAAAATGCTAAAGATCTTAAAATTGGGTAAGCTGCTAAAAATGTTTAATTTAGCTAATGAAATAAAGACATTTAAAAAAGTATAATAAAAGTTATTTTAGTATGCTTTTTTATTTTATAAAGTATTTTGGAAGAGTTTTTTTTATTTATTAGTCTATAATTTTAAATTATCAGTAAATAAAAAATAAAGCATATACAAATGATATATTTTAAACATTCCGTTTAAAGTATTTTTCAAGATTTAATGAGTAGTTATTACAAACGATTTAAGTATTGACGTGATATTTTGACGGGAATTAAAAAATTTAGACAATATAAAAAATGTATAGTATGAGAATTAGACCTTCTGATTTTGTTTGGGATAAATTAGATAGATTGTTCATTGATGATCAAGAGCCTCTTTTTAATAATACTTCACGCTTAATAGCAGTGTTTTTTTTGACAATGATATTGATTGGAATTTTATTGATTACTATTGGCAGAAATATTTTGTAAATACAATTGCCCTCTCTTTTTTGAGATTTGAAATCTCATTACACAAGTTGTTTGTTAAAATTCAATAATTTTTTTGATGGAATACTTTAGAATTCATTCGGAATGCTTTAGTGTATGTCCTGAAGTGTTTCAATGTTTTTTAGATATAAAGAGGCTCTAAGAAAGATTTTTTTTAGTAATATAAATTATAAGTATTTTTTTTTAAGCTATAGGTTAAAAAGAATTTTATCTGATTTAGTATCATACATTCACATCTAGATTTGGGGTACTTCTTACCAGACAGCTTACTTGAAAATTTATTTGGGAAATAAATTATAATTACAATTTAGTTAAGGTAAGCTGTTTTTGGTAGGATTTTTTAATTAGTATAGCTGAGAAAGATGAATGTAAATTTTGTAGCAGCAAACAAAACAGAAAATATCTTAGAAGAAAATTCCTTTTTTATTGCTTTTGAATCGAAAGTGATTTTTAAAAACGACAAGGAAAGAATCAATTTATCTTTGAACCATATTTCAAATATTAGAATTGTTAAAAATAGAGATTTGACTACTAATATTATTATATCAATATTCTCCGCTTTATTTTATTTAATAGCAATAGTTCCTGTAAATGACAAAATTGTATTTCAATTATTGTTTTTAGTTTATGTTTCGATTTTATTTATAATCTTTAGTCGGATAAAAAAATACAATTACAAACTTTTAATAAATAATGGTAAGTTTGGTTTTAATGAAATTATAATTTCAGAGAACAACCTTTTTTATGCAAAACGTTTTCTTGCTATGTTTAAACCGAACATAGCAAAAACTGATGTTAACGATGGAATAATTGTAATTTCATGGTCTTGTTCTAGTTAGTATACAGGTAAATTCGTGTCTTTTTACTATTTATTGTTTGTTAATAAATTAGATTCTATAATTTTTTTTAATTCTTTAAAGACAAAAGGTTTTTTAATATAACCTTTGGCTCCTAAATCAATTCCTTTTTTTACATCCTTAAGTTCAACATTTGCACTAAGTAATAATACCGGAATAATTGAATACTCTGAATTTTGATGCTGTTCCATGAAACCATAGCCGTCGAGTTTAGGCATTGTTATGTCGCATATGATAAGATCAGGCTTTATTTTTTTGACTTTGTCTAATCCCTTAAGTCCATTTTTAGCCTCATAAACTTCGTATCCTACAAATGATAAAAACTCACTTATAACTTCTCTTAACTTTATCTCATCATCAATAATTAATAGTTTAGCCATAGTTATTACAATTTGTGTAATGGAAATTGCAAAGTTACTTTAGTTCCTTTTCCTAACTGACTTTCTAATTGGACATTTCCTGAATTTTTCGTGGTAAATGTTTTAACAATATAAAGACCTAGACCAGTGCCTTGAATTCCAGTGGTATTGCTTGCTCTAAAAAAAGTGTTATAGAGTTTTGATTGATCCTCTTCTGGTATTCCAATTCCAAAATCGATAATCTCAATAACAACGGTATCGTCAGTAGTAAAAAGGTTAAAAATGATATCTTCACATCCTTTAGAATATTTGAACGCATTATTTAATATGTTGAAAATCGAGTACTCCATTAGTTTTGTATCTGCAAAAACCGTAAAAGAATCTTTTTCAAAGTAAGTTTGTATTTTTAGATTATTATTTTGATTGCTATAACTATTCTCAATTACATTGATACATAGTTGTTTTAAATCGAATTTTACCGGGTTAAAGTTCGTTTTACCGGAATCTTCTTTAGAAATAATCAGCACGGCATTCATTAAATCGACAATACGGTCAATTTCTTCTGTAATGGTGTTTACTCGTTTTTGAAGAAGTGGGGACTTGGCTGAGTTTTGATCGTCAATATAAAGAGCTATTAATTCTGCACTTGTTCGGATTGTAGTCATAGGTGTTCTAAATTCATGTGAAATAGTCGAAACCAAGTTTATGCGTAGTTCGTTTAATTCTCGTTCTTTTAATAGTGCTTTTTCAATAGCCTCTTCTTCTTTTTTTCGTATTGTTATATCTCGAGAACTTGATTGAAAACCAGTTATTTCTCCCTTTTTTTCAGTCAAAGTTGCTTTTGTTTCAAGCCAAATATAATTTCCGTTTCTTGCTTTAAACCGAGCAATTGTACTATCATCTACTTTTTTAGAAATAAAATCATTAAAACTCTCCTGAAGGTATTTTAAGTCTTCTGGATGGGCTAAATCTAGGGGTGATTTTCCTAACAATTCTTCAGGAGCGTAATCTAAGAGCTTTTGTATTGATGGTGAAACATATTGGAAAGAAGTGTCTAAATTATGCAAACAAACCAAGTCGACCGTATTGTCTGCAAGAAGGCGGTACATGTTTCGGGCTTCGTTAAGCTGAATGGTTTTGTTGCGATTGTTCTCTTCGATTAGTAATCTATTTTCACTCTCTATTTTTTTTCTTTCGGTAATGTCTATTATCTGGACTATATAATGCTTGATTTTATTCTTATTATTTTTTGCTAAGGAAACGGACATATGTGCCCATACGATAGATTTATTTTTATGAATGAACCTTTTTTCTGAACTGAAGTTAGCTATCTTTCCACTGTCTAGTTTTTCTTTATAATCCAAATCAAGAGTCAAGTCTTCATAATGGGTGATTTCCTGAAATTTCAGAAATTTCATTTCTTGACTGGAGTAGCCTAGCATTTCACAAAGTCTTTCATTCACTTCTATATAATACCCCTCTATATTAACCAAAGCCATTCCTACTGCAGAATTCTCAAAAGCACCTTTAAATTGTTCTTCGCTTTGTTGTAATTGGTCTGTAAGTTTTTTTTCTATTGTGATGTCTTGCATTGCTCCAATCATACGAACAGCCTTACCTTCGTCATTCCTGATAATTATTGCTTTATCATTGACATAAGCATAAGTGCCATCTGATTTTAGATAGCGGTATTCATCAGACCAATTGTAAATCTCTCCATTTATAGCTTCTTCAATAGCTTCAAAATAGGCTTTCCTATCTTCTGGGTGAACAAAAGCCTCGCATTCTTCACCAGTTACAATGTTATTCTCAAATTGATGACCAAAAAGGGAAGAATAACTTTCTCCAACAAATATTTCATCTGTAATCATGTTCCAATCCCAAATCGCATCAGATGTTGCCTTACTGGAATACGTAAAACGTTCATTGCTAATTTTTAAGGAATCTTCTGCATTTTTTTGGGCCGTTATATCGTTGAAAGAACATATTACATACAGCAATTCACCATAATCGCCGAATACAGGTATAGCATCAACCAATAACCAAACTAAATCATTAAATATAGGACGATAAACACCCATGATTATATTATTTATTGGTTTTAATTTTTGGATAGCTTGAGGTACTGGATGTTCCTCAGATGTGAAGTTTGTACCATCTAGATGGATTACTTTCCAAGTATCATCAAAAGAGGTTTTCCCAAGAAGCTGATCCTCGGTGAGGCCTAACATTTCACAAGCAGCTTTGTTGTTTTCTAATATTTCTGATTGTGGTCCCTGAACTAAAATTCCAACAGCCACATTTTGAATGACACTATCGGTAAGTTGTCTGTTTTTAAGAATTTCTTCTTGAATTCTCTTGCTTTTAGTAATATCAACTCCAAAACCTACCATCATTTCAAGAGTTGAATCTTCACGAAAAACTGGAGTAAATTTTCGAGTGTGATATGTTTTTTTGCCATCCGTACGTTCAATTGTATCTTCCCATTCAATTAGGCTTTTAGATTCTAATGCTTGTAAAAACTTGAGGCGTCTACTTTTTGCAAATGAATCATCTCTACCTGTATGTTCTGCATATTCAAAATCGGTTTTTCCAATAATGAATTTTCGCAGTTCATCATTTTTAATGGCCGCTGGATTTAAATACGTATATCTGTAGTTGCTGTCAAAAACGGCGACATCTGTTGGAAGCCTGTCTAATATTTTTTCATAGAATTCTTTTTGGAGTATAATTTTTTGTTGTGCTTCAATATATTTGGTTATGTCTCTGCAATTTCCTATATATTTTTTTTCCCCTCCTTTAATTGATAACTTTATACTTGTAGCATGCCAAACATAATGCCCGTCTTTGTGTAAAACCCTGTAAGTCATTTCATTTTTAATCGCTCCTAAATCTATTGTTTTAAAAAAGGCAATGCACATTTCCACATCATCCGGATGTAACATTAAAATATTTTTTTTGCCTATAACTTCATTTGGTTGGTGTCCTAAATAAAATTCCCAATTTTTTGAAACAAATGTGATTATTCCATCTTGATTAAGCTCGTATAAAATTTCTTTCGAATTATCAATAAAAGATTGAAATTGATTTTCTTTTTCTTTCATTTTATTTTGTAGCTCTTCCTTTTGAATATGCAATTTCAATAAAGACTGAATTTGTAATACAGCGTTGTTTAGGGCCTTTAATTGTATTGGAGAGAGCTTTTTAGGTTTCGAATCCATTATGCAAAAAGTTCCTACAACTAAGTTTTTATTGATGCAAATGGGAAGTCCTACAAAAAAATCTAAGTGAGTGCCTAATGAATTTAAATGGTCTGATGGATTACAAATACTTTTATTAATACCTGAAATTATACTGATTTTATTTTCTCGAATAATATTCTCATTAAACTCTACTATGTCATGTGGTACGGTTATAAAATTTACTCCTATTTTTGCCTTAACTGTTAGTCCAACTGTGTCATTAAATGAGATAAAAGCATATGGTACTTCGCATATTTCAGAAACAAATAATAGAATGTTATTGAATTCTTGTTGAAGATCCATGTTATCAAATAATTTCCTTATTTTTTTTTTATTCTGTAATAAAGGCATAGGTTTTTAAGTAATTGATTATGCTGCAATAAATTGCAATTTTGATTGGGTTATTAAATACAAAATAACGCTTATTTTGTCATAAATAAAAGTTTGTAAAAAATTAATGAATTCTTCTAGATAAATTCCTCTGTAAGAAGAAGATATTTTATTATTTATAAATGAGTAGGTTTGTTTCTTTTCGATTATCGAATGGGATGATTGAGTTGTTTTTACTACAGTTAATTTTATTGATACTTCCGATAATTAGTCAAACTAAACTTTGTAACTTTGACCTTTTATAACTTTGACCCCAACTAAAATTGATTTCAAAAGCCACTGTTGATACTGTTTTCGAAACTGCCCGAGTAGAGGAGGTTATCGGTGATTTTGTGCTGTTGAAACGTGCAGGAAGTAATTTTAAAGGGCTAAGCCCGTTTTCTGAAGAACGTTCTCCATCGTTCATGGTTTCTCCTGCGAAAGGAATTTGGAAAGATTTTAGTTCCGGAAAAGGTGGTAACTCTGTGGCTTTCTTGATGGAACACGAAAAGTTTACGTATCCGGAAGCCATTCGCTATTTAGCTAAAAAATACAATATCGAAATTGAAGAAACCGAGCAAACGGATGAAGAGAAAGCCAATACTGATGTTAGAGAAAGTATGTATTTGGTTTCGGAATTTGCAAAAACCTATTTTCATGATACACTTTTAAACTCTGAAGAAGGTAAAGCTATTGGCTATTCTTATTTTAAAGAACGTGGTTTTACCAATGAAACTATAAAGAAATTTGAATTGGGTTATTCCCCGGAAGCTTGGGATGCTTTTACTAAGGAAGCATTAGGTAAAGGATATAAATTAGAATTCCTGGAAAGTACAGGACTCACAATTCCTAGAGATGACAGGCCTTTCGACCGGTTCAAAAGTCGTGTGATGTTCCCGATACAAAGTATGTCAGGAAGAGTTCTTGGTTTTGGAGGAAGGATTCTTACCAATGATAAAAAAGCGGCAAAATACCTGAATTCACCCGAAAGTGAAATTTACCATAAAAGTAAAGTGTTGTATGGTATTTTTCAAGCCAAACAATCAATCGCGAAATTGAATAATTGTTATTTAGTCGAAGGATATACGGATGTAATTCAGTTCAACCAATCTGGAATTGAAAATGTTGTCGCTTCTTCAGGAACAGCTTTGACGCCAGATCAAATTCGATTAGTAAATAGATTAACAAAGAATATTACCGTTCTTTTTGACGGAGATGCGGCCGGTTTGCGTGCTTCCATTCGAGGAATCGATTTGATTCTTGAAGAAGGAATGAATGTAAAAGTATGCACATTTCCTGACGGAGAAGACCCGGATAGTTTTGCCAAAAAAACGTCTTATGATGATTTAGTTTTATACCTCGAAAATAATGCTAAAGATTTCATTCAGTTCAAAGCATCGCTTTTGATGAATGAAGCCAAGAATGATCCGATAAAAAAAGCAGATCTTATTCGGGATATGGTAGTCAGTATTTCAAAAATTCCGGATAGAATTCAACGTGAAATTTATATTCAGGAATGTTCGCGAATTATGGATATTTCGGAACAAGTACTAGTAAGTACCTTAGCGCAATTGGTACAAAAAGATGTTGTTGAAGTTGGAAAAAAGCAGAAACAAGAGCAAAAAGCTTTTGAAGTTGTGAAAAATGAAAATCCTGTTGATGCAGAGAAAGTAGATACTTTGGGTATTGTAGAATGTGAAATTATAAACATACTTTTATCATACGGAAATGTTTCTGAAAAATTTGAAGGGGTTTTGATTGGAACTAACCCTGAAGGCGAAGTTGGTGAAGTAGTTGTAAAGAAAGAAAGAAAGGTTTATGAAGAAATATATTTAAGTCTACAGGAGGATGAAATAGAATTTGCAACTGGTTTGTTTAAAGAAATATATAATGATTTAATAAGTGTTTATTTGCAAAATGATGATTTTAATTTAGAGAGATATCTAATGCATTTGAAACCGGAATTTGCTCAAATAATTACAGATATTGTGATGAATAATGAGAAATATGTATTGCATAATTGGGAAGGACAAAATATTTTTCCGAAAACTAAATTAGAACAATTGAATCAAAATGTAACAGATAATTTATTTACGTTAAGATGGTATTTGATTAGTCAATTTATAGAAAATGCTAAGAACTCAGTTTCAAAAGAATCTGAAATAGATAATAGTGAGGTAATAGCTGAAATAATGGATTATATTAAACTTAAAACAAAGTTTTCTTATAAAACTGGTAGAGTAGTAGTGAGATATCATTAAAAAACTCTGTATCATCTGAAGCTAATTCAGATAATACAGAGCCTTTGTTTATGGTTATGGATTATAATATATTAATCCATTCTTTTTCAAAAAAACTAGGGAGAGTTATGTCGCGGTACTAAACTATCTCTAAAGTTTTTGCTTTGTTTACCAAGTCAACTAAATTAGTAACATTTAGTTTTGTAAGTAGTCGTAATTTGTACGTACTAATTGTTTTTTCGTTTAGTTTTAGAATATCAGCTATTTCATGATTTTTCTTCCCGTCACTTAGATAGCGTAAAACTTCTACTTCACGATTAGAAAGCTTACGATATAAGCGTTCGCTCTTACTTTGTTTTGCAATTAATGCTAGATTTTTCTTTACGGTTTCGTTTATAATTATCTTTCCTTGGTGGACTTTGATAATTGAAATTCCTAAAGTTTCTAGTTTTTCTTTTTTGTGGATAAACCCTGAAACTCCCGCTTTAATAGCATTGGGCGCATAAATTTGTTCTGAAAGACCACTGAAGATGATAATTTTAGTTTTTGGAAAATTTTTTAAGACTGCTTTAACCTCAAAAATACTGGAAAGGCCTTCCAGCTCCAAATCTAAAACTAAGACATCAATCTCTTTAGTTAAAAGTATATCCCGTACCATCAAAAAATTACCAACATTGGCAACTATTGATATGTCTGCATTATCTTTAAAGTAAGATTTTACTCCAAAATGCACAACAGGATAATTATCGGCTATACATACTTTAATCATGATTTTAAATTTTTAGAATTATTTGTAATTGGAAATGTAAAATTAATAAATAAATTCTGTAATTAATTGTAAATCAATATAAAATGTGACTTCTTTATTCTTTTGGGATAAAACAAACAGGAATTGCTATCATTTTATGTTGATTGATAGTATTTAATCGCTTATAAATTTCGAAAACAATCTTTTCTCTTCCTGAAAAAGCATCCGAAGATTGTCCAGCTTCATCTTGGGTCATTGCCCATTCCAGTTCGTCATAACTAGCTCCTAGTTGATCTTCATCGGTTCTCTCGTCACCAAATAATCCATCAGTAGGTGATGCATTTAAAATGGAATCCGGGACTTTTAAATAACTTCCTAAAAGAAAGACTTCTGACTTCATTAAATCGGCAATAGGACTCAAATCTACTCCGCCATCACCATATTTTGTATAGAAACCAACTCCAAAATCTTCTACTTTATTTCCGGTTCCGGCAACTAATAAACAATGAATGCCAGCAAAGTAGTAAAGCGTTGTCATTCTTAAGCGTGCTCTAGTATTGGCAAGTGATAAATGAAGTCTAGCTGTATCTGAAACATCTGGAACTGCTGTCTTGAAAGTTTCAAAAACAGAGGTCAAATCAGCTTCAATACTGGACACATTATGGA
This sequence comes from Flavobacterium yafengii, assembly GCF_030010375.1. GTDB lineage: Bacteria > Bacteroidota > Bacteroidia > Flavobacteriales > Flavobacteriaceae > Flavobacterium > Flavobacterium yafengii. Next base: position 1,124,883 of record NZ_JASCRY010000001.1, read on the forward strand.
ATCTTTTTTTTAATTGTTCAATATGCTCCCGTCCACGAGTTACATGACTTTGTGCTTGATGGATGGGCATTTCAACACATAAAACTTTTAATCCTGTTTGTGCACATAATGTTGAAGTAACTGCCGAATCTACTCCTCCGGAAACCCCGATTACAAAACCATTTACTTTTGCGTTTTCCGCATATGTTTTTAGCCAATTTACGATATGGGCATTTACTTTTTCAACGTGTAATGTGCTTTTTTTAGTCATAATAGTTTACGTTTTAAAAATCAGGAATGTATATTTGCAAAGTCAATTTGTTGCGCACTCGCTTCCTTAGATTCTTTGGAAACAAATTTAATTAATATATATGAAAAAATATCTGTTTCTTGTAGTCTTTTGTCTCTTTATTTTATCCTGTGATAAGAAAAACAAAGTAGAAAGCGCTGTAACAGCAATTCCTGTAGAAGTAAAAGTAGAACGCTTTGATAAAATATTTTTTGAAACTCCACCACAGGATTTAGAAAAAGTAAAAAAACAGTTTCCGTTTTTTTTTCCTCCAGGAAATGATAATAATGTTTGGTTGAATAAAATGCAAGATCCGTTATGGAGAGAATTGTACACTGAAGTTCAAAAAAAATATAGTGATTTTGAACCAGTAAAAATGGAATTAGAGTTACTTTTTAAACACATTAAATATTATTTCCCTAAGACAAAAACACCAAAAGTAATCACTGTAATCTCTGAAATGGATTATAAAAACAAAGCTATTTATGCGGATAGTTTAGTTGTGATTTCATTGGAATTGTATTTAGGAAAGAATCATAAGTTTTATCAGTTTCCAAATTATTTAAAACAAAATTTTGAGGAAAGACAAATCGCGCCTGATGTAGTTTCGAGTTTTTCAGCACGTAATATTCCACCTGTTTTAGACAAAGATTTGCTAAGTCAAATGATTTATTATGGAAAGCAATTGTACTTAAAAGACTTACTTTTGCCGGATTATACCGATGCTGAAAAAATGGGATATTCTCCTGAGCAAATCACTTGGTGCCAAGAAAATGAAAGTTATATGTGGCGTTATTTTATTGAAAAAGAAATGCTTTACAATAATGATCAAAAGTTAATTTCCCGGTTTATAAATCCGGCTCCATTTTCTAAATTTTATTTAGAAATTGATAATGAATCCCCAGGGCAGGTTGGTTCCTGGATAGGATGGCAAATGGTACGCTCTTATATGAAAAATAATGATGTGCCTTTGGTAGATTTATTAAAAACCAATGCAAAAGAAATATTTGTTAAATCAAAATACAAACCCAAAAAGTAATGTCGAATAAAAATACATCAGAGATTAAGTTTCTAATTGAGTTAGATGAAAATCGTGTTCCGGAAAAATTAATGTGGTCTGCCAAGGACGGTGGAGTAGAACAAGAAGAGGCAAAAGCAATTATGTTGTCTATCTGGGACAGCAAGGCAAAAGAAAGCATGCGAATTGATTTATGGACAAAAGATATGCCGGTTGATGAAATGAAAATTTTCTTTCACCAAACTTTAGTGGCAATGTCTGAAACATTCAAACGTGCTACTGATGACGAAAAAATGGCAGATACCATGAAAGATTTCTGTGATTATTTTGCAGAAAAACTGGAGTTAACAAAATAGAGCTGATTCTAAATCAAAACAAAAAATCCCAAAACTAAATTTAAGTTTTGGGATTTTTTATATAATAAAATGTAGTTTCTAAAATTGATTATTATTTTTAAAAACCTCTTGATTTACGTCGTCAATATAAGAAAGTAATTCCTCTTTTCCAGTAGATTCTGTTGCGGAAGTAACAAAATAATGAGGCATTTCAGCCCAATTGTTAGCAAACATTTTCTTTTTGTAAGCTGCAATATGAGAATCGATTTTTACTTTACTGATTTTGTCTGCTTTGGTGAAAACGATACAAAAAGGAATCTCGCTTTCGCCCATGTAAGACATAAATTCAATATCTATAGTTTGTGCTTCATGACGAATATCAATCAAAACAAAAGCGCAAACGAGTTGTTCTCTGGTTTCAAAATAATCCGTAATAAATTCCTGAAAAATAGATTTTGTTTTTTTAGAAACTTTAGCATAACCGTAACCGGGTAGATCGACTAGAAACCAGTTGCTATTAATTAAAAAATGATTTATTAATTGCGTTTTTCCAGGTCTTCCTGATGTTTTTGCTAACTTTTTATGGTTCGTTAACATATTTATCAAAGAGGATTTCCCAACATTTGATCGGCCTATAAAAGCATATTCCGGTAAAAAGTCTTTCGGACATTTGGCTACATCGGAGTTGCTGATAACAAATTCGGCAGTATTAATTTTCATTTTTTCTAGGTGTAAAATTCTCCTCTTTTAGGATTAATGTACTGATAAATGCGTGTGTGTTAACCAATCTTCTAACAAACGATTAAATTCATCAGGATGCTCCATCATCGCAGCATGTCCGCATTTATCTATCCAGTATAAGGTAGAATTAGGTAATAATTTATTGAATTCTTCTGCAACATCCGGCGGTGTAACTTTGTCGTTTTTTCCCCAAATGATACAAGTTTGAACATGCATTTTTGGTAAATCTTTGGCCATATTATGACGAATGGCACTTTTAGCAATTGTAAGCGTTTTTATCAATTTTATTCTGTCGTTTACAGATTCGTAAACTTCATCAATAAGTTCTTTGGTGGCTACTTTTGGATCGTAAAATACATCTTCAGCTTTTTTCTTGATGTACTCATAATCACCTCTTTTGGGATAACTATCACCCATTGCGCTTTCGTAAAGACCAGAGCTTCCGGTTATTACAAGTCCGGCTACTTTTTCAGGATACATTTTAGTGTGGTATAAAGCAATATGGCCACCTAGTGAATTTCCTAAAAGAATTACTCTGTCTAACCCCTTGAATGTGATGAAATCTTTAACATATTTTGCAAAACTCTTCACATTCGTTTTTAAAATGTTTTGAGTATATATTGGTAAATCTGGAATGATTATTTTATATCCTTTTGTAGAGAAGTAACTTGCAACAGCGTCAAAGTTGCTAAGTCCACCCATAAGTCCATGTAAAATGACAATTGGAGTTCCTTCGCCAGCTTCATAATAGCTATATCTACCTTCTTTTTTATAGTGTTTTTCCATTTTTTTTGAATACGGATTTTCAATTTTGACAAATATAGGATTTAATAAATAAAAATGAATTTTTCCAACAATTTTTAATTGTAAAATTATACGTGTTGTTATAAAAACAGACCTCTCTTTTGGGTGTATTTGGCTTCTGAATTTTAATTATTTCGAGCTTGCTCTTACCATTTTAAATTGAAATTTCATTGTATTTCAGCTCCTTTTTTTTATAACATTACCTTTCTTACAAATAAAATAAAAGAGAGCTAACGTTCTGACTGTCCAAAAATTAAGGGTTTTTGTTCTAAAGTGGTTAAACTTATTAACAAAGTGGGATATAGTGGTAAATTGTGGTAATATTTTTTATATTTTTGCTCAACATCATTTAAAACTTTTTGATTGGATACAATTATTGGAACATATGAATGTAAAGTCGATGCTAAAGGAAGGTTGCTGTTGCCAGCACCTTTAAAAAAGCAATTGGCTGCTTCACTTCAAAACGGTTTTGTTTTGAAGCGTTCCGTGTTTCAACCCTGTTTGGAGTTGTATCCTATGAGCGAATGGGATTTGATGATGCAAAAAATCAATAAACTGAATCGGTTCGTGAAGAAAAACAATGACTTTATCCGCAGGTTTACTGCTGGGGTTAAAGTGGTTGAGATAGATGCTTTAGGTAGGTTGTTAGTACCAAAGGATTTGGTGATGTTTGCGAGTATTACTAAAGAGGTTGTGTTCTCATCAGCAGTGAATATTGTTGAGATTTGGGATAAAGATTTATATGAAAAATCAATAAATGGAGAAGATGTTGATTTTGCAGATTTGGCAGAAGAAGTAATGGGAAATATAAATGACGACGACAATGGAATATCATAATCCGGTTTTGCTTCAGGCATCAGTAGATGGTTTAAATATTAAGCCAGACGGCATTTATGTAGATGTGACTTTTGGCGGTGGAGGACATTCGAAAGAAATTCTGAAAAGACTCGGGCCAAACGGAAAGCTATTTGCTTTCGATCAGGATGAAGACGCTTTGGCGAATGCCTTGCCAGATGAAAGATTTACGCTTATTAATGAGAATTTCCGTTTTATAAAACGGTTTTTGCGTTTTTATGGGGTGAAAAGTGTGGATGGAATTTTGGCGGATTTGGGAGTTTCTTCACATCAATTTGATGTTCCGGAAAGAGGTTTTTCTACTCGCTTTGATGCTGAGTTGGATATGCGAATGAGTCAAAAAAATGATTTGAATGCCTATCGAGTTGTGAATGAATATGATGATGTAAATTTAAAAAGAGTATTCTTGGATTATGGTGAATTGAAAAATGCACCTGCTTTAGCAAAAACAATTATAGAATCCAGAGAGGAGCAGCCAATCAAAACAACCGATGAATTGAAAGCTGTTTTGGCGAGGTATTTACCAGAAAGAGTTAGGAATAAAATATTGGCTCAAATCTATCAGGCTATCCGAATTGAAGTGAATCAGGAAATGGATGTTTTGAAAGAGTTTTTGGAGCAATCTTTAGAAATATTGAATCCGGGCGGAAGATTAAGTGTGATATCGTATCATTCGTTAGAAGACCGATTGGTGAAAAGATTCATGAAAAACGGAATGTTTGAAGGGGAGCCTGAACGTGACTTTTTTGGCAATTTTTCTGTTCCTTTTAAAACTGTTGGAAAATTAATTGTTCCTGATAATGCTGAGATAAAAGAGAATAATAGAGCCAGAAGTGCCAAATTAAGAATAGCTGAAAAGATATAATTGTCATAAAAATGAAAAACGGAGTTTACAGCCTATTGAAAGCGCGGTTTCTTATAAATGATGATGCGGTAAAAAACTGGCGGTTTATTGTTTTTGTTATCCTATTGGCCATTGTAATGATTGCTAATACACAACGATTTGAACAAAAAGTATTTCAGATTGCCGAGTTGACAAATCAGGTTAAAGAGTTGCGTTCAGAATTTGTGGACAGACGCTCCGAATTAATGAAATTAAAAATGGAATCGACTGTTTCTGAAAAAATGATAGAAAAAGAAATTTTTCCGTCAACAGTTCCTCCAGTTAAAATAAAAGTTAAAAAAGAAGAAGAAAAAAGCTTTTTCAAAAAAATATGGCAGTAGAAGATAAATACATATCGTACAGAATTTATCTGGTTGCATTCGCTATCTTTTTGATGGCTATTGCGATTGCTGTAAAATTGACAAATATTCAATGGGTTGAAGGTGATTATTATAGAAAATTAGCCAAGGAAAGAACCGTTAAGAATTTTGTGATTCCAGCTAATAAAGGAAATATTTATTCTGCTGATGGGAGTCTTTTAGCGACTTCTATTCCTAATTACGAAATACGTTTTGACGCCGTGGCTCCAAAAGCTGAAGCATTTGAAAAAAATGTTAAGTCGTTATCAGATTCGTTAGCTTCAGTTTTAGGAAAACCATCTAATTTTTTTGAAAACGAATTAAGAAAAGCCAGAGCTAATAAAAACAGATATTATTTAGTTGCCCGTAAATTGAGTTATACCCAGTATTCTAAAATAAAAGGTTTTCCATTGTTTAATTTGGGAGCTTACAAGGGCGGAATTATAATTGAACAGGAAACGGTACGGGAACATCCAATAGGGAAAATTGCAGAACGTACTGTTGGTTATGAAAGGACTACAGAATCTGGATCATTTGATGGAAAAGGAATTGAATGGGCCTTTAGAAAATATTTGAACGGTAAAGACGGTAAGATTTTAAAGCAAAAAATAGCAAAAGGGCAGTGGAAACCCATTCGTGATATTAATGAAGTTGAGCCTCAGGATGGCTATGATGTGATATCAACAATTGATGTTTATGTTCAGGATATCGCACATCACGCGTTATTGAAACAGTTGGAATTGTATGAGGCGGATCATGGTTGTGTAGTAGTTATGGAAACTAAAACGGGTCATGTAAAAGCGATTTCAAATTTAGGAAGAGCGAACGACGGAACCTATTATGAAACCACAAACTATGCCGTTGCCGAATCACATGAGCCGGGTTCTACCTATAAACTGGCAGGTTTAATGGCACTTCTCGAAGATAAAAAAGCGGATACCAGTACTGTTTATGACAGTAAAGGTGGTGAAATAACTTATTTTGGAAAAAAAGTACGTGACTCTCATAAAGGCGGCTATGGGAAAATTTCTCTGGCAAGAGGTTTTGAACTTTCGTCTAATACGGTTTTGGTTCAGGCAGTTTATAATGCGTATAAAAACGAGTCTTCAAAATTTGTAAGTCATCTTAATAATTTTGGATTAAATAAAACTTTAGGACTTTCGATTAAAGGGGAAGGAGTACCTTATATTCCTCAGCCAAGTGATAAAAACTGGTCAAATATTTCACTGCCCTGGATGGCCTTTGGATATGGGGTTCATATTACGCCATTGCAAACATTAGCTTTTTATAATGCGGTTGCCAATGATGGTGAAATGGTAAAGCCTCAGTTTGTTTCTGAAATTAAAGAATGGAACAAAACTATCAAAAAGTATGAGAAAGAAGTATTGAATCCACGGATTTGCTCTCCAGAAACGATTTCAAAATTACAAGCAGTTCTGGCAAATGTTGTAAAAAAGGGAACGGGTTCAAAACTCTATTCGAAAGATTTTTCTATGGCAGGGAAAACCGGTACAGCTCAAGTTAATTATGGAAAAAGCGGCAGATCTGGAATGTATTATGCTTCTTCATTTGTAGGGTATTTTCCGGCGGATAAGCCTATGTATTCTTGCATAGTGGTAGTTCATAGACCCAATACAGCAAATAATGATTTTTATGGTGCTGGTGTGGCAGGCCCCGTTTTTAAGAGAATCGCACAAAAGATTTTTACTGATGCGCCTTCAACAAATGAGATTAAAAACTTGGACAGAAAAATACAAAAACAAGAGCGTAATTATGATTCTTATTTTGTTAAATCAGAAAAGAAGTTGCAATTAATCCCAAATTTGAAAGGAATGTCTGGAATGGATGCGGTCGCTTTATTAGAGAATTTAGGAGTAAAAGTAAGAGCTATTGGAGTTGGTAAAGTGAAAAAACAATCGCTTGCTGCGGGTCAGAATATTGTAAAAAATACAACTATACTATTGGAATTATCATGAGTATATTAAAAGATATATTGTACAAAGTAGCTATCGAAGCCGTAAAAGGTTCGACGGATATTGCTGTAAATAAAATGGATTTCGATTCTAGAAAAATTGAGTCTAATGATGTTTTTATTGCTATTCGTGGCTCCATTTCGGATGGTCACGATTTTATAGAAAAAGCAATTGAGCAAGGCGCCGTAGCGGTTATATGCGATACGTTTCCGGAAAATATTGCAAAAGGAATTACTTATGTTCAGGTAAAAGATACGAATTCAGCCCTTGCATTTATGGCTGCAAATTATTTTGGAGATCCGTCCCAAAACTTGAAATTGGTTGGAATCACGGGAACAAATGGTAAAACTACCATTGCTTCTTTGTTGTACCAATTGTTTAAAAAAGCAGGTTTTAAAGTTGGATTGCTTTCTACAGTAAAAATTTTAGTTGACGATGTTGAATATAAAGCGACTCACACCACTCCAGATTCGATTACGATAAATCATTATTTGAATGAAATGGTCGAAAACGGGGTTGAATACTGTTTTATGGAAGTGAGTTCTCATGGAATTCATCAAAAAAGAACTGAAGCGTTGCATTTTGTTGGCGGTATTTTTACCAATTTGTCTCACGATCATTTGGATTATCATCCAACTTTTGCAGAATACAGGGATGTAAAAAAATCGTTTTTCGATAATTTACCTAAAACGGCATTTGCATTGTCCAATATTGATGATAAAAATGGACAGGTGATGTTGCAGAACACTGCGGCAAAAAAACTGACCTATGCCTTAAAATCGTATGCCGATTATAAAGCGCAAATCCTGGAAAATCAATTGTCAGGTTTGTTGTTGAAAATTAACGGAAATGAGGTTTGGGTGAAGCTGATAGGAACATTTAATGCCTATAATTTATTGGCTATTTATGGAACTGCGATTGAACTTGGTATGGAAAGTTTGGAAGTACTTCGATTATTATCCGATTTAGAAAGTGTTTCGGGACGTTTTCAATTTATTGTTTCTGCTTCAAATATTACGGCGATTGTGGATTATGCGCATACGCCGGATGCATTAGAAAATGTGCTAAAAACGATTAATGACATTCGTACAAAAAACGAACAATTAATTACTGTTGTAGGTTGTGGAGGAAATAGAGATAAAACCAAGCGTCCAATTATGGCTGGAATTGCATCTGATTTGAGCGACAAAACAATTTTTACTTCGGATAATCCAAGAAATGAAGATCCAGAAGTTATTATTGCTGAAATGGAGCTAGGGGTTGCTCCCCAGAATTATAAAAAGACATTGACCATAACTGATAGAAAACAAGCCATAAAAACGGCATGTCAATTGGCTCAGCCCAATGATATTATTTTAATTGCTGGGAAAGGGCATGAAACGTATCAGGAAATAAATGGCATCCGTCATGATTTTGACGACATGAAAATAGTTAAAGAAATATTAGACCAACTCCATAAATAGAAAAATATGCTGTATTACTTATTTGAATATTTAGACAAAATATTAGATGTTCCAGGAACGGGTGTTTTTCAGTACATCACTTTTAGATCGGCGCTAGCATTGATGCTTTCTTTGCTATTGTCTACAATTTATGGTAAAAGAATAATTCGTTTTTTACAAAGACAGCAAGTGGGAGAAACGGTTCGTGAACTTGGTTTAGCGGGTCAAAATGAAAAAGCGGGTACGCCAACAATGGGAGGGTTAATTATCATATTTGCCACTCTGGTTCCGGTTGTGCTTTTCGCAAAACTGCATAACATTTACATCGTTTTGTTGATTGTAACCACACTTTGGATGGGAATAATTGGTTTTATAGATGATTATATTAAAATTTTTAAGAAAGATAAAGAAGGTTTAAAAGGAATATTCAAAGTTGTTGGACAAGTGGGATTGGGGTTAATAGTTGGGACAGTTCTTTATTTTAGTCCTGCGGTTACTGTACGTACGGATACCGGGAAATCGGATGTGTTTAAAGTACCAACAGAAACAGTGATTTTGCCTGCGCCTGTCGAAGAAAAATCTACGGCTACTACGATTCCGTTCTTTAAAAATAATGAATTTGATTATGCCGAATTGCTAGCATGGACTGGTGAGGGATATGAAAAATGGGCTTGGTTAATTTTTATTCCAGTTGTTATTTTTATTATAACGGCAGTTTCTAACGGCGCTAATTTAACGGATGGTATTGATGGACTCGCCGCAGGGACTTCTGCTGTTTCGGTTCTGGCGTTAGGAATATTTACGTTCGTTTCGGGGAATATAATTTTCTCGAATTATTTGAATATTATGTACATCCCTAATTCGGGGGAAATGACGGTTTTTATAGCCGCATTTGTGGGATCATTGATTGGATTTCTTTGGTATAATTCTTATCCGGCATCGGTCTTTATGGGTGATACAGGAAGTTTGACTATTGGTGGAATTATCGCTGTTTTGGCAATTGCTGTTCGAAAAGAAATGCTGATTCCTTTATTATGCGGAATTTTCCTTGTCGAAAATTTATCTGTGGTTTTACAAGTAAGTTATTTTAAGTATACCAAGAAACGCTTTGGCGAAGGCCGAAGAATATTTCTAATGTCTCCTTTGCATCATCATTATCAGAAGAAAGGGTATCATGAAAGTAAAATAGTAACGCGTTTTTGGATTGTTGCCATAATGCTCGCCATACTGTCAATTGTTACTTTAAAATTAAGATAACATGAGGTTAGTAATCTTAGGTGGAGGAGAAAGTGGTGTTGGGACTGCTATTCTGGGTAAGAAAAAAGGATATGAAGTTTTTGTATCTGATTTCGGAAAGATAAAAGGGAATTACAAAGAGGTTCTTATCATTAATGGAATAGCTTGGGAAGAGGAAAAGCATACCGAAGATTTGATTTTGAATGCTGATGTGGTCATGAAAAGCCCGGGAATTCCAGATAAATCTCCAATAGTGAAGAAGCTTATTGAAAAAGGAATTCCAGTATTGTCTGAAATGGAGTTTGCGGCACCTTTTACAGATGCAACCATAATAGGGATTACCGGTAGTAATGGAAAGACAACTACCACAATGCTTACACATCATTTGCTGAAATCTGCAGGGTTAAATGTAGGATTGGGAGGGAATATTGGAAAGAGTTTTGCCTGGCAAGTTGCAGATAATAAATATGATTCTTATGTGTTGGAGTTGAGTAGCTTTCAATTAGACGGAATCTTGAATTTTAAGCCACATATTGCCATTATTACGAATATTAGTCCAGATCATTTAGATCGATACGATTACAAATATGAGAATTACATTGATGCAAAGTTTAGAATTACGATGAATCAAACCGAGGAAGATTACCTCATTTATGATGCCGATGATGAAGCCATTACAGAATGGTTTAAGACACATACAACAAAAGCCAAATTAATTCCTTTTTCATTGACAAAAACTTTCAGCGAAGGAGCTTATATAAAAAACAACAAAATGGAAATTTCAATCAATCACGAAGAGTTTACAATGGACACAGAACATATTGCCTTAGAAGGAAAACATAACATGAAAAACGCAATGGCAGCAACCTCTGTAGCAAAATTGATGCAGATTAGAAAATCTACAATACGTGAAAGTTTATCTAATTTTCAAGGAGTGGAACACCGTCTTGAAAAAGTATTGAAAATTCAGAATGTACAATATATTAATGATTCAAAAGCCACTAATGTAAACGCCACTTTTTTTGCATTAGACAGCATGAATACACCTACAGTTTGGATTGTGGGAGGTGTTGATAAAGGAAATGATTACAATGAATTGATGTCATTAGTTCGTGAAAAAGTAAAAGCGATTATCTGTCTTGGTGTGGATAATAAAAAAATCATTGATGTTTTTGGTAACGTAGTCGATATAATGATTGAAGTCTCTACTATGAATGATGCTGTGAAAATGGCTCAAAGATTATCAGAAAAAGGCGATACAGTTTTATTGTCCCCTGCTTGTGCCAGTTTTGATTTATTCGAAAGCTACGAAGACAGAGGAAAGCAATTCAAACAAGCGGTTAAAAATTTATAAAAAAAGTTTCTTCGTTTTAAGTTGTTTAACCTTAAACTTTAAACGAAGAAAACTTTAAACAAAAAGAAAGAATGAAACAACTAGTCAGCAATTTAAAAGGAGATAAAGGGATTTGGTCATTCGTGGCCTTATTAGCCTTGTTTTCATTTATGCCTGTTTTTAGTGCTAGTAGTAATTTGGCTTATATTGGTCAAGGAAACGGAAATACATTAGGCTATTTAGTTAAACATATCGTGCATATTTGTATTGGTTTCACCATAATTTTTATGGTGCATAAAGTACCTTACCACTATTTCAAGGCTGTTTCTAAAGGAGCGCTGTATATTGTTTGGGTATTATTGGCCTACACATTAATAAAAGGAACCGTTATTGCTGGTGCTAATGCCAGTCGATGGATTCAAGTACCGTTTATAGGGGTTACGTTTCAAACGTCAACATTGGCAGCAATGGTGTTGTTTATTTTTGTAGCCCGTTATTTGTCTAAAACCAGAGAAATTCCTATTTCTTTTAAGTCTTCTATTTGGGAGCTTTGGTTGCCGGTATTTATTACGTTAATATTTATTCTTCCAGCCAATTTTTCTACTACGGCATTAATTTTTTCCATGGTGCTGATGTTGGTTTTTATTGGAAAATATCCGTTGCGTTATATAGGAATTGTAGTAGGTTCAGGAATTGTGTTTCTGGCATTTTTTATCCTTGTTGCTAAAGCTTTTCCAGATGCTTTCCCTAACCGTGTCGATACTTGGATCAGTCGTATTGATAATTTTACTAGTGATAAACCGGATGAAGATGATTATCAAATAGAGAAAGCTAAAATTGCAATAGCTTCCGGAAAAATATATGGATTAGGCCCAGGAAAAAGTGTTCAAAAGAACTTTTTGCCTCAATCTTCTTCCGATTTTATTTTTGCCATAATCGTTGAAGAATATGGACTAATAGGCGGTTTAGGAGTATTGACATTATATTTATTGTTGTTGTTTCGATTTGTAATAGCATCGCACAAAGCCAATTCACTATTCGGGAAATTAGTAGTTGTGGGATTGGGTTTTCCCATGATATTTCAGGCAATGGTAAATATGGCTGTCGCGGTTGAGTTATTACCTGTTACGGGACAAACATTACCTTTAATCAGTAGTGGAGGAAGCTCCATCTGGATGACTTGTTTTGCACTTGGAATCATCATTAGTGTTACGAAAAAAGAAGAAGAAATTGCGCAGGAATTGAAAGACGCTGCTAAAAGAGAAGAAGCACTTCAAAAATTAATTGACAGGGAATTAGAAGAGGAAGAGGTAGTAGCCGAAAATTATTCGATAGAAGATAAAGCAAAGAATCCAATGCATGCGGTTTTGAATAAATAAGTCGCTTTAGAAAATTAGAAATTAATAAAAATGAAACAGTATAAATTCATATTAAGTGGTGGCGGAACGGGAGGACATATCTATCCGGCAATTGCTATTGCAAATGAATTAAAATATCGTTTTCCTGATGCCGAATTTCTTTTTGTAGGTGCCAAAGACAAAATGGAAATGCAAAAAGTACCTCAGGCAGGTTACAATATTAAAGGACTTTGGATATCAGGTTTACAGCGTAGACTGACATTTGACAATGCTCTTTTTCCAATTAAGTTGCTTTCAAGTTTGTTAAAAGCAAGAAGAATAATCAAACAGTTCAAGCCAGATGTGGTTATTGGAACAGGTGGTTTTGCAAGTGGCCCGCTATTACAAGTTGCCGCTATTGCAGGAATTCCAACAGTGATTCAAGAACAAAATTCCTTTCCGGGAATTACCAATAAACTGTTGAGTAAAAAAGCAAACAAAATTTGTGTTGCTTACGAAAATTTGGAACGCTTTTTTCCAAAAGAGAAAATGATTTTAACTGGAAATCCAGTGCGTCAGGATTTAATTGATATCGAAAGCAAAAGAGATAGCGCTATTCAATATTTTAATTTAGATCCAAATAAAAAAACATTGTTGGTTCTTGGAGGAAGCCTTGGAGCAAGAAGAGTAAACCAATTAATCGAAAAAGAGTTAGCCAATATGCTTTCTCAAAATGTTCAGGTGATCTGGCAATGCGGAAAGTTGTATTTAGAAGATTATAAAAAATACAATTCAGCTAATGTTCAGGTTGTCGCTTTTATTGAAAGAATGGATTTAGTTTATGCAGCGGCAGATATTGTTATTTCGCGCGCGGGTGCATCATCCGTTTCGGAGTTGTGCATCGTGGGCAAACCAGTAATTTTTATTCCGTCCCCAAATGTTGCCGAAGACCATCAAACTAAAAACGCACAAGCGATAGTCGATAAAAAAGGCGCGTTAATGCTCAAAGAATCGGAGCTTGATTCACAATTCAGTCTTGTTTTTGAAGTCTTACTGAAAGATCAGGGAAAGCAAAATCAGCTGAGTGAAAATATAAAATTATTGGCTATGCCAGAAGCAACAAAACAAATTGTTGATGAAATAGTAAAGTTAATTAGATAGAAATAAAAAAGATAATACACCAAAGACTCAAAATAAAATGAACTTAAATCAAATACATAACGTCTATTTTATCGGAATCGGAGGCATTGGGATGAGTAATTTGGCTCGTTATTTCAAGAATCTGGGCAAGAATGTCTCGGGTTATGATAAAACACCATCGGCTCTTACTAATGAATTAATAGAAAGTGGAATTTCAATTCATTTTGAAGACAGCATTGATGCGATTCCAAAAGATTTTTACATAGAAAATACGTTGGTGATTATTACACCGGCTGTTCCTAAGACGCATTCAGAGTGGAATTATTTCTTGGAGAGAGATTTTCAAGTTAAAAAAAGAGCGGAGGTTTTAGGGATAATTACAAAAGACACTTTTTGTTTTGCAGTTGCCGGAACGCATGGAAAAACAACTACATCAGGAATTTTAGGACATATTTTGAACGAAAGTGGTGCTGATGTTACTGCTTTTATAGGTGGAATTGTTGAGAATTATAATTCGAATTTAATAGGAAACGGAAAAACAGTAACTGTTGTTGAAGCAGATGAATTTGATCGTTCGTTTCTGCATTTGCACCCTAATATTGCCTGCATAACTTCTATGGATGCGGATCATTTGGATATTTATGGAACCAGTGAAGCGATTGAAGAATCTTTTCTTGAATTTGCCTCGAAAATAGAAGATAAGAGCAATCTTTTTATAACAAAAGAATTGCCACTAGAAGGCGTAACCTGTGCTGTAAACGAAGATGCAGTTTTCAAAGCTTTTAACGTTAGAATAGGAAATGGCAGCTATGTTTTTGATGTGCAAACTCCTACGGAAGTAATCAAAGATTTGCATTTTGGTTTGCCGGGAAGACATAATTTAATGAATGCATTAATGGCTATCGCAATGGCAAAATTATTCGGCACCCCAACCGATGCCATTGCAAAAGCCATTGCATCATTTCAGGGAATTAAAAGAAGATTTTCTTATCAGATTAAAACAGAAGCTAAGGTTTATATTGATGATTATGCCCATCACCCAACGGAGATAAACGCAGTACATCAGGCGGTTCGAGAATTGTATCCAAACCAAAAAGTTTTAGCAATTTTTCAACCCCATTTGTTTAGTAGAACGAGAGATTTTGCTGATGATTTTGCCAAAAGTTTATCGTCTTTTGATGACATTATTTTATTGGATATTTATCCGGCCCGTGAATTGCCAATGGAAGGAATAAACTCACAGTGGCTGATGGATAAAATGACAAATAATCATAAGAAAATTGTAAATAAAGGTGATTTGATTGCGTCAATTTTAGCAAGTGATGCATCGATTATTGTTACAATTGGAGCTGGAGATATTGGAGAATTAGTACCATCAATTAAAAAAGCGATAAATGAAACTCTTTAACTGGACAAATATTCGATTATTACTGATGTTTGTGTTGGTAATTTTTCTGTTTTCGTTTACGTCAAATCGTAATGCAGGTAGAAAATTGACCAAATCTATTGTTATTTTTGTAGGAGATAACGCTCCTTTTGTAAAGCAAGAAACGGTTAATAAATTGTTAATAGAAAATAAAAAAGATGCATCAAGCATTCAAAAAGTTAATTTAGATTTGAATAAGCTGGAAACAACTCTCAATGCACAAGAAATGATTGAAGAATCAGATGTATTTGTGAGTATTGACGGTGTGTTAAAAGCAGTGGTGAAACAAAAGACTCCTATTGCTAGAGTTTTTGACAAAAATGGTTCTTTTTATATTGATTACGAAGGAAATAGAATGCCCTTGTCAACTAATTTTACAGCTAGAGTTCCACTTGTTTCAGGGGGAATAAATAAAAAAAATAACGAAGATTTATCCGATTTATTTCGCTTAATCTATGACGATGCGTTTTTGAAAAAAAACATCATCGGAATTCAAATTATGCCTAATGGAAGCTTAAAAATGCTCAATAGAAATTTTGATTATCAAATTGATTTTGGTAGAGTGATAAATGTGGAGCGTAAATTCAAGAATTATAAAGCTTTTTTTCAAAAAGCGGTTTTAGATAGTTCGTTGTATAAATATAAAAAAATTGACCTCCGATTTACGGAACAAGTAGTTTGCACTAAATAATAGATAATGGAAAAAGAGAATATTGCAGTAGGTCTAGATATTGGGACAACTAAAATAGTTGCCATGATAGGCAAGAAAAATGAATACGGGAAACTAGAAATTTTAGGTGTAGGTAAATCTAAAAGTTTAGGAGTGGCTAGAGGTGTGGTAAATAATATCACTCAAACCATACAATCAATACAGCAAGCGATTCAAGAAGCCGAAAATAATTCAGGCTATAAAATAAAAGATGTAGTTGTAGGAATTGCGGGACAACACATCCGTAGTATTCAGCATACAGATTATATCAGCAGAAACAATCCCGAAGAAGTAATTGGAGGGAATGATATTCAGCTTTTGATTGACCAAGTGAATAAATTGGCAATGTTACCCGGCGAAGAAATTATACATGTTTTGCCACAAGAATTTAAAATTGACGGACAATCTGAAATCAAAGAGCCTATAGGAATGTATGGTGGAAGATTAGAGTCTAGTTTTCATGTTGTAGTGGGACAAGCTTCATCGATTCGTAATGTTGGGAGATGTATTCAAAGTTCTGGAATCGAACTGTCAGGGTTGACATTGGAACCCTTGGCTTCGGCAGATGCAGTTTTGAGCCAGGAAGAAAAAGAAGCTGGAGTTGCGCTTATCGATATTGGTGGTGGAACAACAGATTTGGCTATTTTCAAAGATGGTATTATTCGTCACACTGCGGTAATTCCTTTTGGAGGAAATGTGATTACAGATGATATCAAAGAAGGATGTTCGATTATTGAAAAACAAGCTGAATTATTGAAAGTTAAATTTGGATCAGCATGGCCAGGAGAAAATAAAGACAACGAGATTGTTTCTATTCCGGGATTAAGAGGTAGAGAGCCAAAAGAGATTTCTTTGAAAAATTTATCTAAAATAATCCATGCTCGTGTTGTAGAAATTGTTGATCAGGTTTTTACTGAAGTAAAAGCTTATGGACACGAAGATCCTCGTAAAAAACTAATTGCCGGAATTGTACTTACTGGTGGCGGTGCTCAATTGAAACACATCAAACAGTTAGTGGAATATATTACAGGGATGGATACGAGAATAGGATATCCAAACGAACATTTAGCTGGGAACTCAGATGAGGAAATTTCAAGCCCTTTGTATGCTACTGCAGTTGGATTAGTAATGAAAAGCATTGAGAATAAAACACAGAGTGCGGTAAGAATGGACGCTATTGAACAGCCGAAAGCTCCTCCCGTATACAGGCAGGTAGTAGTTCAAAATCCAATGGTCAATGAAGTTCTTGAGGAAGAGGAAGAGGATGAAAACTCAAATGAGAAACATAATTCTACCGTAAACAGGATACAAAGAAATTTCTTTGACCGTTATGTGGATAAGATTAAGGATTTCTTAGATAATGCAGAATAATTTAGAAGTAATAAAAAATATTGTTTTTAATTCTTTTTGCCCCAAGTAAAAAGAATTAAAAATCAAAAAATAATATAAATATCAAAAACCAAATAAAATGATGAGCAACTCAGAATTTGGAAGTATTTCATTTGATTTACCAAAGAACCAATCAAATGTAATCAAAGTTATTGGTGTAGGTGGAGGCGGAAGTAACGCCATAAATCACATGTTTAAGCAAGGGATTAAAGGCGTAGATTTTATCGTATGTAATACGGATTCTCAGGCCTTACAAAGCAGTTCTGTGCCTAACAAAATTCAGTTAGGAGTACATTTGACTGAAGGACTTGGTGCTGGAGCAAACCCAGATGTAGGACAGCAATCCGCTATTGAAAGTATTTCCGAGATTGAAAAAATGTTGGATAGAAATACTAAAATGGTATTCATCACTGCCGGAATGGGCGGTGGTACTGGAACTGGAGCTGCACCTGTAATTGCACAATTGGCTAAAGAAAGAGATATTCTTACTGTAGGGATTGTGACATTACCTTTCTTGTTTGAAGGGAAAGTGCGTCAGGAACAAGCCTTAATTGGTATTGAAAAATTGCGTAAACAAGTTGACTCTTTAATTGTTATCAACAACAATAAATTAAGAGAAGTGTATGGTAATCTTGGTTTCAAAGCAGGATTTTCAAAAGCAGATGAAGTTTTAGCAACAGCCTCAAGAGGTATTGCTGAAGTAATTACGCATCACTATACTCAAAATATCGATTTAAGAGATGCTAAAACAGTATTGTTTAATAGTGGAACTGCTATTATGGGATCTTCTGTTTCTTCTGGTGAAAATAGAGCTAAGGAAGCCATTGTTGCTGCTTTAGACTCTCCATTGTTAAATGACAATAAAATTACAGGTGCCAAAAACGTATTGTTGCTTATCGTTTCTGGAACTAATGAAATTACAATTGACGAAATTGGAGAAATCAATGACCATATTCAAGTTGAAGCAGGACATAATGCCAATATTATCATGGGGGTTGGTGAAGACGAATCACTTGGAGATGCTATTGCAGTTACCATTATTGCTACAGGCTTTGATATTGAACAACAAAACGAAATCGTAAATACTGAGCCAAAAAAAATTATACACACATTAGAAGATGAACAAAGAAGTGTTCATAATCTAAGTAATAAAACGGTTGCAGCTTTTGATTTAAATACAGAATCTCCAGCTTCTAATTCAAATGAAAGAGTAGTTTTTGATTTATTAGAAGATACGGTAGTTGCTCCTGAACCAGTGGTTACAGCACCTGCACCAGCAATCAACAAGGAAGAATTGATGGTAATGTCTGAATTTATTAAAAATTTAGACGTGACTTTCGAAATTGTTTCTCCTATTACTGATATTGATTTTACAATTTCATCTCCAGTAGCAGAAGTAAAAGCAGTACAGCCAAAAGTTATCGAAAGACAAGAACAAACTACTTTCTCTTTTGATTTGCCACTTTTCAAAGCAGAACCGGTAGCGCAAGTTGAAGAAAGCAAAGTAATGTTTGAATTGACGAATGAAACTCGTGATATCAAAGTAAATGAAGCGGTTCAATTTGTTCCTGTGACAGAATTGACTGATAATGGAATTATCAAATATTCTCTTGAAGAGTACATGGAGCCAGAGCATGATTTCATGGCTAAGCCAGTTGCTAAAACTCCAGAAGTTGTTATTCCGGCTGAGTTAAACATCACAATGAAACAAGTTGATACATCAGTAAATACACCTGTTGACTTTGATACTATTTCTCCTATGGAAATGACAATCGAGGAATCATTGAGAATGAGAGCCGATGAAAGAAGAAAAAAATTAAAAGAATTCAATTATAAGTTTCATAATAATGTTTCTAAAATTGATGAATATGAAAAAGAACCGGCTTATAAAAGATTGGGAATAGATATTTCAAACAATCAAGCCAATAATACAAATTCGAGAATTTCTGTGGGAACAGACAGCAACAACGATTTGCAGTTGCGTTCTAACAACTCGTATTTACATGACAACGTAGACTAACTAACTCAAACCAAAATGAGGTAGCCCGAAAATTCATTTAATTTTCGGGTTATTTTTTTGTCGTTTCGAGCAACAAAGCAATCTATTGTTAATTACAGTAAATTTCTTTAATTTTGTCGGGCCTTAATCCAGCTGTCGTTTCAAGCTTTTTATCAAAAATGTTTTTTTCTACGCCCTTAAAAGAGCTTCTAAAGTCGCTTTTTAAGTCCATGAAAAAATACATTTTCTCCTAAAAGGCTTTACACTCCATCTGGGGCAAAAAAAGAATTGTTTCCATAATTAGCATTTTACAATCGATTAAACAAATAATCGATTAACCAAATTAACAATAAAGAATATGAGTTTATCAGTACAAATCATGGACGAAATGAAAACCGCCATGAGAGCCAAAGATACAATTGCATTAGAAGCTTTAAGAGCTATTAAATCTGAAATCCTATTAGCGCAAACAGCTACAGGATCTAAGGAAGAAATAACGGAAGACGATGAAGTTAAATTGCTTCAAAGATTAGTAAAAACCCGTAAGGAAAGTGCTAGAATTTTTACAGAACAAAATCGTTTGGATTTAGCTGAACCAGAATTGGCTCAAATTGCAGTAATTGAAAAATTCTTGCCGGCACAATTAAGCGAAGCTGAAGTTGAAGCTGTAATAGCTAAAATTATTGCAGAAACGGGTGCGTCAGGAATTGCTTCAATGGGAAAAGTAATGGGATTAGCTGCAGCACAATTAGGTGGAACAGCCGAAGGAAAAACCATTTCTACAATAGTTAAAAAATTATTGACATAAATTATTCATGATTTACGATTTAGAATTTCAAAATCCTAAATTGCAAATCAAATGGCTGCGTAGTTCAACTGGATAGAATATCAGATTTCGACTCTGAGGGTTGCAGGTTCGAACCCTGTCGCGGCCACGTTATTAAACGCAATTACTTGTTTATTAAGGAATTGCGTTTTTTGTTTTTTAATCTTAGTCAGTATTTAGTCGGTAATTGGCGAAAACCGTAAGAATCACATGCTTTTTACCAAAATAAATCTATATTTTTAATTATTTTTTCTTTAAATTCTTTTCTGTGGCTTTATTCCTCATTGCCATTTCCCGTATTGCCAACCGCATTGCCTTCATTCGTACAAGAAAATCCTTGTCGTTGTTATTCTCGTTTGCCTTATTCTCGTTGATAGTTGAGTTCTCTTTATTGTCTGCCTCCGGTAAGTTTGGTTTCTTTTCCATATTCTATTAAGTAAGGGTTGTTTATATACCTGTGTCTGTGCTAATAAATGGTACAAAGAAATGCAGTCAAATTCCTTGCACTCAAATAATAATCAATGTAATACGGTTAAAAGTAGTATAAAATTAAAGATACAATTCAATAATGAATACAAATGTTTTATTATAAATTTATTTTAAAATTTAGAAAAATAATAATAATTTTTAATTTGTAATATGCTACTGCTGTTGGGTGGGTATGGGGGTTTGTGCATGGGGTGACGTAAAAGGAAACTCAAATTATTGAGGGGTATGGGGTTGTGAATTTTAAAAACATTATAAATTTTTTGAGTTTTTTACAGTATCAATTTAAGTATGGTTCGATTTTTACTATAATAAAAAATGCCCTAATAATATAGGGCGTTTTTATGTGTTTCATTTTTGATTAGAATAAATCATATTCAGTTTTTATTTGTTATTAGAAATTGCTTTTGAAATAACCTCTGCTATTCTGCTTTTTAAAATACGTAATTCATTGTCTACTTCTTCTTTACCGTAGTAGTAATTACCATCAATTCTAAAAGTGTTAAATCTAGTATGGTCAATAATCTGATCTACTGATCTAATAAGTACTATTCTTAAAGTCTCATTTTTTCTTTCTCCTGTGTATCCCATGATTTTTTTTTTAAATTTCTAAATTGATTAAAATGTTTAATTGTCGAGGTTGATATATTCTTTTTTGTTTAATGGATCTATTACTGTTTGTGTTCCTGATATTATGCGCAATCTCTTTTATTTGAGTTTCAAAGTCTGACTTAAACCAAACTTTAGATAAGAACCGGCTTTTGATTTGTTCAAATGTTTTTAATTCGTTTTTATGGTAGTACCTCAGTCCAGAATGTGAAAGCAATATACTATCCTCTTTCTGCATTGAAATATTTAAACCGGTAATTAAACAAATTGAAGTTTTTGAGTTACTGCAATCTTTTAAGTTTGTAATTTCATTTATGGTGCAGTTTCCATCTATATATACTGTCGAAATTGCACCCTTTTTATTGTTTTCTTTGGGTGTGGAAATTGCACCCCTTTTTAAAACTTCTAGTTTTTCAATAATAATTCTTTCTAATTGTTTTTTCAAATGATCCCCAGTTTTATCTATTAGATTATTGTACCTCGTTTTGTTTTTAGCAAAAACATTTCTGCTTTGATTTATAAATTTATACCAGGCGTGAGGATTTAGATAGCCATTAAGTTTTAATTGCTCTTCCATTGAAAGAATCTTAATATCTGTATGATTATCGAGAATTAAAACCTTTTCAAATTCTTTGATTATGTTGTCGGCCATTAGTACATAAGCATCTTTGTTTAGTAAATCGTCAAGGGTTTTAACTCCTAATTCCTTGATGTATTTGCTTTCTTTGCTTTTTACTTCAAATCGGAATGTATTAATATCTGTGAACTTTGGAAACTGTATTCCCTTCGCGTATGCCTTGATTATTTTGTATTGATTTGCTCTGCCGTTTTTATCTATCCGATAACTCTTTTTGCTGAATGGTAATCCTATATCCGTTCTAAACTCATTCTTTTCGTGGTAAGCCAAATAGGTAATCAAATCTTTAATATCAATGGAGGAAATTACATTCAACCCGTATTCTATGTTTATCACTTTTAAATCTGTTAGGGACACATTAAACGTCGTTTTGAACTCTTTGATGATGTTTATAGAATCAATTGCGGTAAAATCATTTGCGTTGTGCAAATTGCCGTTAAAATAGTAATGAGGTTTGAATAAGATCTCTAATTTATTGGAATAGAAACAGAAATAAATTCCTTTATACTGTTTCTTGGTTTTGGTATTTATAACCTCATTATCAAAATGGTTAAACCGGTCCTCATTACTCACCCATTCTAAAAGGCTATTGCTATTGAAGTAATCAATTAATGCAGCATCAAAGGTTAATAGTTTGAGAAAATCAATCATTTTAATTATATTTGAAATGTTTTTGCGATGTCAGTAAAGACAACTTTTGAACAAATATTAAGGGGACTTGAACAATCCCCTTTTTTATTGCTATTAGTTTATAAATCTTAGTACTGTATCTAAATTTGCTGTGTAGTAGTTCCTGAAGTAGTAAATTACAACTGTCTTTTCGTTGTCCATGAACTTAACAATTATTAAATCTTCTTTTCGGTTGTTGCTGCCTTTGTCAGCATAATAAGTTTCTGGGGTAGAAGTTTTAAAAAGTCCGGTAAAGTTTACCCATCTTTTACCAACTCTGATTTTTAACCAAAAGTTAGGGGCCGATTTAGCAAAACCTCGATCTGCATTGATATTAATAAGATCAGATAGTTTTTTTGTTCCGTTTTCTACCTCAACAATTTCGTAATGTTTTGTAGTTTTAAATTTACCCTCGTTTATTTCCTTGTAAACGTGGATAGTCGGTTTTGGGATGATGCCAGTACTCATAACCTTATACGTTAAGAGGTTTGAGACTTGCCTCAATTTCTGAACGTAAAAAATAAACTCTGGATCCAAGTCCTAAAGGATTGAGTTTTTTTGACTTGCACCAATTATGAATTGTTGAAAGATCAACGTTGAACATTTGCGCCACTTCCTGACGTGTCAAATATTCGTTTGGTTGTTTTGGCGTGAAGTGTTTTAGAAAATTTTCTAATTGAATTTTAACCCCTTCAGTAATTTGCAGTTGTAGTTCCTGCGGTGTTGTCTGGATAAATTGTACTGTCTGCATATCTGTTTGTTTAAAAATGATATGCAAATGTTTGAATACTGGTGTACTGTGGGAAGTACGAAATTGTACTTTTTACGGTACAATATTATTAGTTTGTTTTAAACCATTCTAATGCAGTTGAATAATCTTTTTTTCTTTGTGCTGTTTCAGTGTCTGTTTCGGTGTTTATTTTAGAAAATTCATCGTCGTACGTTTTCATAAACCAGTTTTTAAAAGGTTCTGATTTTTGATGTATGTATTTATCATTGAATAATCTCCAATAAAAATAACTTAACTGTTTATAGCGCCCTTTTATTCCTTTTTGTTTTATGAAATTTTCGTTTAAAATATATTCAAATAACTCAAACCCATTGTTTGAAAAAATATGCTCGTGTTTAATATTTGATTCTGTTTCAAATGCCGGGATTAGATTATTTTTAATAGATTCCAAATGTTTTATTTCACCCTGAAAGTAATTGGTATCATTGTTATAATCTATAATTTCCATTGATTGAATCATTTTTTTTATTTCGGCCTCCTGGGCTTTTATAGTTGACAAATCTAGGACCTCGTCTCTTCTAGAGCCAATAGACTTTCTTTTTATTAATTCTGTAATTTCAGATAGGTTATGTTCTATTTTTCTGTCAATTATATTGAAACGTAATTCTGGAATGTCACAATTTTTAATGAATTTACTAAATTGCTCTAATAATATTCTGCAGCAAAACGATAGAGAATAAATCCACGCCTTAATTTTGGTTTCGTCTATCTTATTTTGAATTTCTTCACTTTGTATGAATCCATCTAAATTATTCAAATGAGCGAATGTTGTTTCTAAAAATGGTATTCCTTCAAAAAGGGCAATAGTGTTATTCAATAATTTTTCATCTGATATGTAACGGATAAAATGAGATATTAAAAGCCATTTTTTAATAGGTTCGGATTCGGTTTTTAAAACATACTTTATTGTAAGGTAAATTTCCTTATTTGAAAAGGGTATTTTATTATTGTCTATATCAATGAAATCCATTTGAAATATTTTTACTTTAGAATTTTATAAAGGTCTTTTTTATTGTAATAAGATGCTATTTCATATAGATCTGACACCTTTACATAATAATTATAATCAATTGTTTTGTAATCTTTGGTTAGATTAGTGAATTCAAAATTTATATAGTTGGCACTGTAATTTTCTTCAAAATCCTTAATTAATCCTCCATTAAATCTTACCAGTTCCTCTGCCATTTTATAAATCCTATCTTTACTAAATTCATTCAGTTCATTCTGAATCGTACTGTACTCCGAATAAAATAAATCTGTTCTGTATTCACATGTAACATAAAATTCATTATTTTTAAAATAACATTTATAGGTTAATTCATTGGTATTTAGATTTTGATAAATAACATTCATACTTCTTTTAAACCAATCTTGTTTATCAAAAATAGGGTCCTCTGTTTGCTGTCCAAAACTAAAACTACTCAATAATATTATGATGAATAAGAATTTTGTTTTCATAAATGATTAAATTAATTTTTACAAATTGATTTTAGATCTAAAAGTTCACTAAATCTATTTTTTACCTCTTTATCATGCTTTGTTTCTTTATTCAATATGAGTAAAATGATTTCTTTTCTAAGTGCTTTTAATTGCTTTAATCTGTACTCATGATCCTTTTCCTTTTGAAGTTCTAGTAATTGATTTTTTAGTTTTTCAGTCATTTTTATGGTTTTTATATGGTTGTAAATATTTGTTTGATTCTAAAATATGTAGAATGGTTACAAGTTGTTAGTCATTCGTTCCGTTTTTAATCAACTTCATTTCTGGGGTTTTGTCTTTGTTAAGGTCTTCATAAAATTTCATGAATAAATCTGCGTTGCTGTCTTTGTCTTCACGTTTATTGATATAAGTTAAAAACAAACTTTCTTTTGAGTGTCCAGTGATTCCAATAAGTACGGCGGTCGGGATCTTTTTATAATAATTTGATGCAAACGAACGCCTAAAACAATGTGAAGCAATCAATTCATGTTTTGGATAGTTTCCTAACTCTTTTCGATTGGTTTCAGTATTTAGTTTCGTTCCTTTTACAACCTCAACAATTCCAGCCAGTTTACAAACTACTTTTGAATATTCGTTTAGTTTTTGGTGTGGTATTTCTTTAGGTAAATTGTTTTCTATTATTTCGATAACATGAGGCGCAATTATGCCAATGGTTACACTTTTATTTGTTTTCTGTTGGATTATATCTAAGTACATATTTCCGCCCTTATATCGAATATTCTCGTTTGTGATCTTTAGTAAATCACCGCCTCGTTGTCCAATTTCACAACCGATTAAAATCCAGTTGCGAGCGTTGTCTAATGTTTCGGGTGTTAAAGAAAGGTTCTTTGTAAGTTCAGGATTTGTCTTTTTAAATTCTTTGAGTTGTTCAAGATCTGAATAATCGGTGTTTTTGATTTGCTGCAGTTCCTCAAATGATAATGTTTGAATATAGCGGTCTTTGTCGCTTTCTCCAAAATGTTGAATTGTTTTTGAATAGGGTGTTATCAGAATTTCGTTTTTTTCAGCATCAATGCAAACAGTTTTTAAGATTTGTAATTCTCGTCCCGTTGTGTTAGAGGAATATTTTTTGGTATTAACTAGCCAGTTTGTGAACTTGTCAACAAAGGTATTTGTGATCTCAATAAACTGGATTTGTTTTTTTATGGTGTTTTGGTACTCTAAGACTATATTTTTAAAAACAGTATAGTTTTTTATGGTTTCCTTACTCAATCCAATTTTAACACCGCCGTTTGTTCTTACTTTGCGAGTGTTTGCATTATCGAGAATGTATTGTATGTGATTAATCAATAAACCTGTATCAGTTTTAACAACCCGTTTAAAACAATTGTTTATTTGATTTTCTAACCAATAAGCATCAATTAAAACACCTCCGGCCAAATCATTGTTTAGGTTTCCAATAACAAACGGATCTAACTTTTTGAGATTGTTGGATAATTTCTTATTTTCGGGATTATTTTGTTTTGGTAGTCCGGTTGTTTCGCTCCAGTCTTTTGAGTTTATAGTAAATCCAGTTTTTTTCTTAATTGAAACTTTCTGACTTATTGAAACTCTAATGTATATTTGAGAGTTTTCGGATTTACTTTGAAGTAAAAATTTAATCTTTGCCATAATTTGAACTTTTGAACACTCAAACTTATAACATTAATTTGAGTTAAAAAAATTCTAGTCAGTATTTAGTCAGTAATTAGTCAGTGTTATTAAATCGTATTCTATTTTATTCTATGGTTTAGAATTAGTTTTAACTTACTGTTTTACTGTAATTTGTTGAGGTATTTGGTTTTTTAGTAGTGTTTTTAAGTGTTTGTTTAAAACGTCAAATTGAGGCGTTAAGGTTTCAGGTTCGAACCCTGTCGCGGCCACAAATACAAATAGAAATGCTTCAAAAAATCAAGTTTCCTTGAAATTATTTTGAAGCATTTTTTATTTTAAAGCAGTTATAAAATATGTCATTACAAATTTTCATTTCGGTGCTTTTTGGAACATTATTTCTCCTGCTTTTAATTTTTAGAGTAGTGGAGCCAGCTTATATTTTACTGTTCAATAAACCACTTTATATTCATTGGTATCCTTTCTCCAAAAAATTAAAACCAAGCCAACGCCAGATTTTAGTAAATGATTTTCCCTTTTACAATAGGCTTTCCTCTAAACGGAAAGTGTATTTTGAACATCGGGTAAATGAGTTTATTGCTAGATATGAATTTATAGGAAAAGAAACCGTTATTACGGAACAAATGAAAATGCTGATTGCGGGAACGTATGTGATGTTGACTTTTGGGATGAGAAATTATCTTGTTACGCTATTCAATAAAATAATAATTTATCCTTCCAGTTATTTTTCTACCGTGAATCAAGCGTATCATAAAGGAGAATTTAATCCTAGAATGAAAGCAGTAGTTTTTTCGTGGGAAGATTTTTTATTGGGACATTTAACCTCAAATGATAATATTAATTTGGGTTTACATGAGTTCTCTCATGTGTTGCATTTTCATTGCTTAAGAAGTAATGATCCAAGTGCGATTATCTTTTTTGATGAATTCAATGAAGTAATAAAATATTACAGCGATCCAGTTTTGAATAACGAGTTAACTCGAACAGATTATTTTAGATTGTATGCTTATGAAAATCAATTCGAATTTTTATCGGTTATCTTGGAGCATTTTTATGAAACTCCCCATGTTTTCAAAAAGGAGCATCCTGAATTATATGCTCATATTTCAAGAATGATTAATTTTAAAGAAGAATATTTAAAATAAAAATGGCGCTTTAAGCGCCATTTTTTTAGAAGTTTGTTAGCTTCTTTAAATCTTGTATCGTTTGCGTTGGGTTTTCTGCTTTGAAAACAAAGCTTCCGGCTACGAGAACATCTGCACCGGCTTCCACTAATTGTTTTGCGTTTTTATTGGTTACACCACCATCAACTTCAATCATTGTAGTTGCACCTTTTCTAGTGATTAAAGCTTTTAGCTTTTCAATTTTAGCATACGTATTTTCTATAAACGATTGTCCTCCAAAACCTGGATTCACACTCATGATACAAACTAAATCAATGTCATTGATTACATCTTCCAGTAAGTCAATATTAGTATGTGGATTGATAGCAACCCCAGCTTTCATTCCTTCGGCTTTGATGGCTTGTAGCGTTCTATGAAGGTGTGTGCAAGCTTCATAGTGTACACTTAGAACATTTGCGCCTAATTCAGCAAAAGTTTTAATGTAACGGTCTGGATCCACAATCATCAAGTGAACGTCTATTGTTTTTTTTGCATGGCGGTTAATAGCTTCCAGAACTGGCATTCCATAAGAAATGTTTGGTACAAAAACGCCATCCATGATGTCAATATGAAACCAATCGGCTTCACTGTTGTTGATCATTTCGATGTCGCGTTGCAAGTTTCCGAAATCGGCAGCAAGCACTGATGGTGCAATAAGTGTATTCTTCATTGTGTAGTTGTTTTATAGAGACGTACCGCAGTGCATCTTTACAGTTTGTGTTGTTTGTGCAAAAGTAGTTTTTTTGCAGCAATTGGCGAAAGTTTTTTTGTAGATACGACTAGCGAATTGTCCGTACATCGCGTAAGGGATAGAGGCGGCATCCTCGTAGCGAAGCGGAGAGATATAGCCGAAAGCCCGATCCGAAGTTTTTACGGAGGGTTACACCCAAATCATTATAAAAAGGGAATAGGTTCAAGGGAATCTGAAATGAATTCAGATTAAAAAATAAAACTCCGGTAATCAGCCGGAGTTTCAATCATCAATCAAAAAACGAACAGTTAATCAGACCGTCGTTACTTATTAGTCGAAAGCCGAAAGTCAAAAATCATACTGTTGTTGAACTTTATGATTTTTGACTTTATGACTTTTGACTGTTTTATCCTAAATAGGTTTTTAGTATTTTACTTCTTGAAGTGTGTTTTAATCTGCGGATAGCTTTTTCCTTGATTTGACGCACACGCTCACGAGTTAGGTCGAAAGTTTCTCCTATTTCCTCTAAAGTCATTGGGTGTTGGTCACCAAGACCAAAATATAAACGAACTACATCAGCCTCTCTTGGAGTCAATGTTTCTAAAGAACGCTCGATTTCAGTACGTAATGATTCGTGGATTAATTCCCTGTCTGGATTTGGTGATTCACCAGAACGCAATACATCGTAAAGGTTTGAATCTTCTCCTTCTACAAGAGGAGCATCCATTGATAGATGACGACCAGAGTTTTTCATACTCTCTTTTACGTCATTTACGGTCATGTCAAGTTCTTTTGCAATTTCCTCAGCAGATGGTGGGCGCTCGTTAGATTGCTCTAATAAAGCGTACATTTTGTTGATTTTATTGATAGAACCAATTTTGTTCAAAGGCAAACGAACGATACGGGATTGTTCAGCCAATGCTTGTAATATAGATTGACGAATCCACCAAACGGCATACGAAATGAATTTGAAACCACGTGTTTCATCAAAACGTTGTGCTGCTTTTATCAATCCTAAATTTCCTTCGTTAATCAAATCGGGAAGTGTTAACCCTTGATTTTGATATTGTTTTGCTACCGAAACCACGAAACGTAAATTGGCTTTTGTCAATTTCTCTAATGCTTTCTGGTCACCGGCTTTAATCTTTTGTGCTAATTCTACCTCTTCGTCAGCGGTAATAAGGTCAACTTTTCCAATTTCTTGTAAATACTTGTCTAATGAAGCAGTTTCACGATTGGTTACCTGCTTGGTGATTTTTAGTTGTCTCATGTTTTTTTTGTCTCCTCAATTTTTAAGTGTACAAATGATTATACGTATGGAGTTACTAAAAAGTTACAATAGTTACTAAAATAATTTAATTTAAAGCAAAAATCCCGTTTCAAATACATGAAACGGGATTTTTTATAAATAAACCTTTAGTAAACTAAGAATTGATTACTCTTTTTTCTCCTCACGTGGAGGTCTTGGCATTAAGGCTTTTCTAGATACTTTCTCTTTACGAGTTTTAGGATCTAAACCTAAATATTTAATCATGAATACATCACCCATGTTTACTACATCGGCAACATTTTCTGTTCTTTCCCAAGCCAATTCAGAAACGTGAAGTAATACTTCATTTCCTGGAGCGTCAAGGTACTCCACAACTGCACCAAAATCTAGCATTTTGATTACTTTTACTTCGTAAGCTTCTCCCATTTGTGGTTTGAAAGTGATTGACTTAATTTTAGCCAATACTGCCTCAATTCCAGCAGGATCCGTCCCTAAGATTTCGATAACTCCTTGCTCATCTACTTCGTTGATTACGATAGTTGTTCCAGTAGCTTTTTGTAATTCTTGAATTACTTTTCCACCAGGTCCAATCAAAGCACCAATAAAGTTACCAGGAATTGTTCTTGTAATGATTTTTGGAGCATATGCTTTAACATCCGCTTTTGGCTCAGCTAAAGTTTCGATTAATTTTCCAAGAATATGTAAACGACCGTCACGAGCTTGAGCTAAAGCAGCTTCCATAATCTCATATTTCAAACCGTCTATTTTGATGTCCATTTGGCAAGCTGTAATTCCTACTGAAGTTCCAGTTACTTTAAAGTCCATATCTCCTAAGTGATCTTCATCACCAAGAATGTCAGACAATACAGCAAAACGTTCTCCATCAGTAATTAATCCCATTGCAATTCCAGAAACTGGACGAATCATTTGAATACCAGCATCCATTAATGATAATGTTCCAGCACAAACTGTTGCCATAGAAGACGAACCGTTAGATTCTAAAACTTCAGAGACTACACGAATTGTATAAGGACAATCAGCAGGAATCATGTTTTTTAATGCTCTTTGAGCCAAGTTTCCGTGACCTACTTCTCTTCTTGAAGTTCCTCTTAAAGGACGAGCTTCACCAGTTGAGAAAGGAGGGAAGTTATAATGTAAGTAGAATTTTTCTTCACCTTGTTCAGATGGAGAGTCGATTTGGTTTGCTTCTCTAGAAGTTCCTAAAGTTGCAGTTGCCAAGGCTTGAGTTTCCCCACGTGTAAACAATGCTGATCCGTGTACAGATGGTAAATAATCTACTTCACACCAGATTGGTCTGATTTCTGTAGTTTTTCTTCCGTCTAAACGTGTTCCTAAATCTAAGGTTACGTTACGAACTGCTTCTTTGTTTGTTTTGTAAAAATATTTAGAAACTAAATCGCCATTTTCTGCCAATTCTTCTACTGTAAATAAGGCTTTTACTTCTTCTTTTACTTCTGCAAATGAAGCAGTGCGTTCTTGTTTTGAAGAACCTTTGCTTGCAATAGCATAAATTTTATCGTAAGATGCTGCTTTTACTTTAGCATAAATAGCCTCATCTTCTCTTTCTCCTTCGTAAGTACGAACTTCTTTTTTTCCAAAAGCAGCTTGCAAACGTAGTTGAGCAGCAATTTGATTTTTAATGTGTTCGTGTGCAAATTTAATTGCTTCTAACATTTCTGCTTCTGAAATTTCTTTCATCTCGCCTTCTACCATCGCGATAGAATCCATAGAAGCTCCAATCATCATATCAATATCAGATAATGCTAATTGTGCGCGACTTGGATTGATGATGAATTTACCATCAATTCTTCCAACTCTAGCTTCAGAAATTAAAGTTTCGAAAGGAATGTCAGATAAAGCTAATGCTGCTGAAGCGGCTAAACCTGCTAATGCATCTGGCATCACATCTTCATCATAAGACATTAATTGAATCATCACTTGAACTTCTGCATGGTAATCATCTGGGAAAAGTGGACGCAATACACGGTCTACTAAACGCATTGTTAACACTTCGTTATCGCTTGGACGCGCTTCTCTTTTGAAGAAACCACCAGGAAAACGTCCTGCTGCAGCAAATTTTTCACGATAATCTACCGTAAGTGGTAAAAAGTCGATACCTGGACTTGCTTTTCTTGAAGATACAACTGTTCCTAAAATAACAGTTTTACCTATTCTTACTACTACAGATCCATCCGCTTGTTTGGCTAAACGACCTGTCTCGATTGTGATGTTTCTGCCATCACCTAAATCGATACTTTCTACAAATAATTGTGGAATCATAAATTTAATTTATTAGTTAAACATGGGTTCTAGTTGTGTTGTAGTTGTTGTTTTGCGTAGTTAATGCCTAAAACCCAATGAAAAACCAAACTTTTTTATTATTGTATATAAAAACAAAAAGAGGCACTTTCGCACCTCTTTTATATTGATTATTTTCTGATATTCAATACTTTGATAATTTCACGGTATCTGTTGATTTCTGTTTTCTTCAAGTAATCCAACAAAGATCTTCTTTTACCTACAAGCAATACTAATGAACGCTCTGTGTTATAATCGTGACGATTTTTTTTCAAGTGCTCAGTTAAGTGGCTAATTCTGAAAGTGAACAAAGCAATTTGAGCTTCTGATTTTCCAGTGTTTGTTTTTTCTCCGTGTTTAGCGAAGATTTCTTCTTTAATCTCTTTAGTTAAATACATTCCAATATTTGTTTAATGATTTTTATGTATGTCGTACATCTATTGTAAGACGGGTGCAAAAGTAAAAAATAATTATGAATTATGAATTATGAATTGTGAATTATTTTAAATCAATATATAACTTCGCAATTTCTTGATTAACAAATTCCAAGAATTTTTCATCCTCTTCAGTAAAAGGATTCAAGACATGACTGTCAATATCAATTTGTCCTATGTTTTTTCCGTTTACAAAAAGTGGGACTACGATTTCTGATTTCACGGTAAAACTACACGCGATATAATTGTCTTGTGCTGCAACGTCAGGAACTACAAAGTTTTCATTAGAAACGGCCACTTGTCCGCAAATTCCTTTTCCGAAAGGGATTACAGTATGATCTGTTTCTGCTCCAACATACGGTCCTAAGTGCAATGTTTTAGACTCATGATTTGCAAAATAAAATCCAACCCAATTATAATAGTCAACAGAGTTACTAAGCAGCTCACAAATAGACAATAGTTTTTCGTCTCTTGACAACGTTGTATTTAATGTGATTTCGGTTACTTTTGGTTGTAATTCTTGAAATGTCATGTTTTTAATTTTTATTTATGCAAAAGTATTTAAAGCCAGTTTCAAAAATTACATAAATTTGTTAAAAAATAGATTTTGAAAAAATATTTTATTCTCTACAAGCCATTTTTGCTTTTTCTGGCGACCTTTTTTTTGACTTACATAGTGCTGACTTTTTTGTATCAGCGCTATCTTAATGGTTTTGAGGAAAATAAAATAGATTCCATTACCAGAATGGTGAGTGAAAATACGGAGCAAGTGCTGCAATTGTTCAATAATGGATCTTCAATTGAAGAAAGTGCTGCACATCCTTATATGAAGTTGTTTTATAATCAAAAATATGTTGCCCGTATTGTAGAAGGCTGTAATGCAATTAGTGTAATTATTTTGTTTATTTCATTTGTAGTTGCTTTTTCAGGGAAGCTAAAAACGACACTGTTTTTTATCTTTGGCGGAAGCCTGCTTATTTATGTTTTAAATGTTTTGAGAATAGCGGCTTTAAGTGCACTTATTTTTTATTTCCCAAAACAAGAACCATTTTTACACGGAGTCCTTTTTCCTTTGTATATTTATGGTGTAGTTTTTATTTTGTGGTTAATTTGGGTTCGTAAATTTTCAAGATATGCTTCAAAAGATATTAAATAACAAACTGAGATTCGTACAATTTCTTTTTTTGGTTGTATTATTAGTGCTTGTTCGCGCTTTTGAAAATCAGTTGTTCTATGATCCTTTTCTTGATTTTTTCAAAAAAGACTTTACTAAGTTAAGGTTGCCAAGTTTTGATTCAGCCCAATTATTTTTAGGACTATTGTTCCGTTATACATTAAATACAGCTATTTCATTGGGTATTATTTATGTCCTTTTCAAAGATGTAACGATGGTCAAATTTGCCTTCGTCCTGTATTATTTTTTCTTCATGATTTTAATAGTTGCTTTTTTCTACATAGTCTACTTCGCGAATGAACATAGTAATTGGGTTTTGTTTTATGTTCGCAGGTTTTTGATTCAGCCTATTTTTGTCTTATTATTTGTTCCGGGATTTTATTATCAAAAACAAAATAAGTAGTCTTTTTTCTTTATCTTTAATGTTGGTTTAAGTGTCTGTTTATTAAATTAATAAGGCTATGAAAATTATCAAACATTCTGGAGATATTGTCGAATTTAATTCTGATAAACTCAAAAAATCACTTTTAAAATCCGGAGCAAGTGCTATTGCAGTCGACAACATACTTTATACTATAAAAAAACAAATGTATGAAGGTATTTCTACGAAGCAAATCTATAAAATGGCTTTTTCGTTATTGAAAAAAACAGCTAATTCCCATGCTGCACGTTATAATTTAAGGGAAGCAATACGATTGTTAGGTCCTGCAGGTTTCTTTTTTGAAAAATACATAGCCCGTCTTTTTGCCTCGGAACAGTATCAAACGGTAACAAATATAAGCTTGCAGGGCAAATGTGTCTTGCATGAAATTGATGTTTTAGTAAAGAAGAATGAGAATATTTCCATGGTTGAATGCAAATATCATGTGGGTAGGGACGCTGCTTCTGATGTGAAAGTTCCCATGTACATTTTGTCTCGTTTCAATGATTTGAAGGAAAGACAATATGCTATTTTTGAAAAAAAAGATAGTATTTCAAATTGTTGGATCGTTACAAATAATAGATTTACAACAGATGCGGTCGATTTTGCAAAATGTTCAGGATTGAGTTTATTAAGTTGGAATTATCCTGAAGACAACAATCTAAAAACCAAAAATGACACGCATTATCTTTATCCGGTGACTTGCTTAACCACTTTGTCAATAGCCGAAAAAGATAAGTTGTTGATATTGGATGTAATCTTGGTAAAAGAAATAATAAACCATTCCGATTGTTTAGAAAAAATAGGATTGAGTCCCAACCGTATAAAAAATGTATTAAGAGAAGCAACGGAATTATGCAGTTATATTTAAAATAATACTGGATTGTTTAATTTTAAATTCAAATCAAATGAAAGTTAAATTTATTGGTGGGGCAGGTACAGTGACTGGTTCTAAAACATTGATTGAAAGTAATGGGATTCGGATTTTGATAGATTGTGGTCTATTCCAAGGGATAAAACCTTTGCGGGAACTCAATTGGGAACCTTTGCCTATTTTGCCAGCTACGATAGACTTTGTTTTGCTTACTCATGGTCATTTAGATCATTGTGGTTGGTTACCAAGACTGGTGAATCAGGGCTTTGAAGGCAAAATTTATTGCACCAGTCCCACAAAAGATATTACTAAACTCATTCTTCTGGATAGTGCTAAAATTCAAGAAGAGGAAGCTAAAAAAGCGAATGAAGGGAAATATTCGAAACATGAAATTGCCGAACCGCTTTATACGGTAGAGCAGGCTGAAAAAGTTTTTCCGTTTTTTAGAGTAATTAAAACCAATGAGCCTGTTCCTTTGGATGCCCAAATTGAAGCTATTTATACAAATGCAGGTCATATTTTAGGCGCTTGCAGTATTGCTTTGACACTTGAAAATAAAACTTTAGTTTTTTCTGGAGACATTGGTCGTGATAATGATGTGTTGATGTATCCGCCAACCAAGCCCAAAAAAGCTGATTATGTTTTTCTCGAAAGTACCTATGGTGATCGACTGCACCCTCATACAGATACCAAATTAGAACTGGAAACTTACATCAACAATACGGTTGAGAAAGGCGGAACGATTATTATTCCGAGTTTTGCCGTAGAGCGTGCTCAAACCATCATGTATTTGCTGTGGCAGCTAAGGGAAGAAGATAGAATTCCCAATATCCTTTATATTATTGATACTCCAATGGGAATTAATGCACTGAATATTTTTTCGAATAATAAAAAATGGCATAAGTTATCGCTGGAAGAATGTGCAGAAATGAGTAAAATGTTTTCATTAGTTTCTGATTATCAGGAAACAATTGAAGTGATTTTTGATGAACAGCCTAAAGTAGTGATTGCGGCCAGCGGAATGGTAACTGGAGGAAGAGTGTTGGGTTATCTCGAACATTATATTGGTCTTCCGGAAACTACCGTAATTATTGTAGGGTATCAGGCCGAAGGAACACGTGGAAGAAAATTACTAGAAGGAGCAAAAGAAATTAAAATTCATGGTCGCTATTATCAGGTAAAAGCAAATATTCTCGAAATACAAGGTTTGTCAGCGCATGGAGATCAAAAAGATTTGCTTAACTGGTTGTCAGAATTGGAAAATAAACCAACACGAGTTTTTCTCGTGCATGGAGAGAATCAGCCGATGGATGAACTTCGGATAAAAATTCATGAAAAGTATGGTTTTGACTGTAAAATTCCTTTAATGGGACAAGAATTTGAGTTGTAAATTCTTTATAAATTTAATTTTTTGATGTGATAAAATCACTAATTTTGCAAGGTGAAATTTAACAAACATATAAGTATACTTTTGGCTTTTTTCGTATTGGTTTCCAATATGGGATTAGCATTTAATGTTCGTTATTGCGGTAATGATATTACTTCGGTAACTCTTAAAACGCCTGTTCAGGACCAAAATTTAGAAAAAGATTGTTGTGGGGTTATTGAAAAAAAATCACATTGTTGCAAAGACAAAGAGGTTAATTTTCAAAAGAAAACGGATGATTTAATTCAAAAAATAGTTTCTTTTCATACGGATTTTACATTTTCAATAGAGGAATGGAATCCTTCTGTGTTTTCATTTATTTCAAATTTTAAAAACACCCAGTTTACTTCGTATTATTGTGATGCAAATGCGCCGCCTTTTTTTAAATTATACCACCAATATATTTTCTACGCGTAGTTTTAATGTTTTAATAAAACTTGAATCACACTTTTGTGGTTTTATATTTTTCTAACATTAAAAATCAATCATGCAAAAACAAATTTCAATACTTTTATTGTTCTCCTTTTGCGCTTTTAATTCTTATTCGCAAGATACTTTGCAGGAGATAAAAGTAAAAGGCAACAGTAAAAGTTTAAAAAAATCATATAGCCTGACGGCTAATACTACAATACTGACAAGTAAAGAATTACTCAAAGCAGCTTGTTGTAATCTGGCAGAAAGTTTCGAAACAAATCCTTCAATCGACGTCAATTTTTCGGATGCTTTGACGGGAACGAAACAAATAAAAATGCTGGGATTAACGAGTCCCTATTTGATGATTACAGAGGAAAATATTCCTTCGGTACGTGGTGCTTCTCAAGCTTATGGATTGTCATTCACCCCGGGAACTTGGGTTGAAAGCATCCAAATTACAAAAGGAGCCGGAAGTGTTGTCAATGGCTTCGAAAGTATTTCGGGACAAATTAATACCGAATTAATAAAGCCAATCAGTGATATTCCATTTTTTCTGAATGCCTATGGTTCAACAGATTCTAGATTTGAATTAAATACGCATTTCAATACTAAAATTTCTGATAAATGGAGTAGTAGTTTGTTTGTTCACGGAAATACCAGAGTTTCAAAAAACGACATGAATGACGATGGTTTTCTGGACAATCCATTGGCAAAACAAATCAATGTTTTAAATCGTTGGCAATATACCAATGCCGAAAAAGGCTGGGTGAGTTTCATCAACTTCCGATATATGAATGATCAAAAACAAACAGGAGAATTAAATTTTGATCCAGATAGAGACAAGGGAACGACTAATTATTGGGGCTCCGAAATCAATACAGAACGTTTTGATGTTTCCACTAAATTAGGCTATGTTTTTCCGGATATGCCGTATCAGAGTATTGGTTTTCAAAATGCTTTTAATAGTCATGATCAAAACTCTTATTTTGGATTAAATCAATATAATATCAAACAAAAAAGTTATTATTCAAATTTGATTTTTAATTCGATTATCAATAATACGAAACATAAATTTTCTACGGGTTTGAACTTTACGTATGATAAATACGGTGAGTTTGTCAATGTGAATGATTATAGCAGAATTGATAATTCGGTAGGCGCTTTTTTCGAATATACCTATGATAACACGGAGAATTTTAGCGTAGTTCTTGGCGGTAGAATAGATAATCATAATCGTTTAGGGACTTTTGCTACGCCAAGATTACATGTGCGATACAATCCTTGGGAGAAAGGTGTTTTGCGATTTTCAGCAGGTAGAGGAAAGCGAAGCGCTAATGTTTTTGCCGAAAATCAACAGCTTTTGGCAAGTTCAAGAACTTTTGAATTTTTAGATACCAATGGAAAAATATACGGATTGAATCCTGAAATTGCATGGAATTACGGGTTGAGTTTTATGCAGGGTTTTTTACTTTTTGGTAAGAGTGCTGACGTTGGTTTTGATTTCTACAGAACCGATTTTCAAAATCAGGTAGTTGTCGATGTGTTGCAAAGTCCACAACAGGTTTTGTTTTACAACTTAAAAGGGGAGTCGTATGCCAATAGTTTGCAAGTAGAGTTTAATTATGAATTAGCTAAACATTTTAATTTGAGAACAGCCTACAAATACTATGATATTCAAACGGATTATTTGTCAGGAACCTATCAAAGACC
The DNA here is from genome assembly GCF_030010375.1 of Flavobacterium yafengii. Taxonomy (GTDB): domain Bacteria; phylum Bacteroidota; class Bacteroidia; order Flavobacteriales; family Flavobacteriaceae; genus Flavobacterium; species Flavobacterium yafengii. The sequence goes on from NZ_JASCRY010000001.1 coordinate 1,163,154, forward strand.
ATTGCAGGCAAAACATCGTTTCTTTGGAAATTTAGGATATGAAACCCATATTTTAGATAAGGGAAAACAATGGAAGTTTGATTATACTTTAAACTGGCTCGGAAAACAACAATTACCTAATACGTCAACAAATCCTCAAGCAGACAGACTACCTGAATTTTCACCTTCATTTTCTGTGATGAATATACAAGTTACTAGAACTTTTTCTTCTACTTTTGAATTATATATTGGCGGGGAAAATATTGGTAATTACAAGCAAGATAATGTTATCTTGGGTAATGAAAACCCTTTTGGACCTACTTTTGACGCATCAATAGTTTACGGTCCAGTTTTTGGACAAATGTATTATGCGGGTTTACGTTTTAAAATTAAATAGTCTTAAAAAAAATTAAATGATGAAAAATATATTAGTAGTACTGTTACTTACATTTGTTGGATTTACAGTTCAGGCTCAAGAGATGAAAAATAAAAACGCTAAGGTTGAATTTCATGTGAGCGGGAATTGTGAAATGTGTAAAAAGAGAATTGAAAAAGCGGCATTAGGCGTTTCGGGTGTAAAATCTGCCGATTGGCATATGGATTGTGGCACCTTATACTTGATTGTAAACGAGCAGAAAACCGATGTACCTGCAATTCAAAAAGCGATTGCAAAAGCAGGGCACGATACAGATGAATTCAAGGCATTAAAGGAAGATTATGACAAACTTCATACTTGTTGTCAATATGAACGAAAATAATTTTAAAAAAAACCAAAGTGAAAGCTTTGGTTTTTTTAATGCCATATTTAATATTTTTTTGAGTGAAATTGTGGTCATTAGCTATAAAAAATCATAGATTTAAAAATCTAGAATTCCGAATATTAAAAACAATATTTGATTGTAAACTAGGTAAAGTTAATTCGGCTAATTTAAATAGTTAATAAAACTTTAAAATAGTACCATAAATTGTGGTTAAGATATATTATCCGTACTTTCACGCACGAATAATTGTAGCATAAAACACCGTAGAATGAACGATTTTGATTGGAAGAATTTGATTGACCCGCTTTTTTATATTCATTTTGATGTTAATGGAATTAAATTGGGTATTTATATAGTTTTATTTATTGTTTTTGCAGAAACAGGTCTTTTTGCAGGTTTCTTTTTACCGGGAGATAGTTTGTTGTTTTTGGCAGGGATTTATAGCCGTGATTTAATAGAAAATATTCTATTCATTGAAAATGATTTTGTGAATGTTGTTCTTTTGGCAACATTTGTGGCTTTAGCAGGAATATTAGGGAATGTAGTTGGATATTGGTTTGGTTCAAAAAGCGGTTATTATTTGTATAATAAGGAAGATAGTTTTTGGTTTAAGAGAAAATATTTAGTTCAATCAAAAGATTTCTTTGAAAAATACGGAGGTAAAGCAATTATTTTTGCTCGATTCCTACCAATATTTAGAACTTTTGCACCAATAGTAGCTGGGATTGTTTCTATGGACAAAAAGAAGTTTATGTTCTATAATATTCTAAGTTCTTTCATTTGGTCATTCACCTTGATTTTCGCAGGACATTATTTATATGGGTTTCTACTGGATAATTATCAAATTGATTTGAAAGAGCACATCGAAATCATTGTTATCGCTTTAGTTGGAATTACTGTTTTACCGGTAATTTATAAGTTCAGTAAAAAGTCTAAAGTTCAAGAATAAATAAATAATCAAGAATAAATAAATAATTTAGAATCCATAAAAAAAACCGTCCCGATTTATATCGGAACGGTTTTTTATTTACAACGGATTGATATTACATCATTCCTGGCATACCTCCACCCATTGGGTTTCCGCTACCATTATCTTCTTTAATATCAATCAAAGCGCATTCAGTAGTCAATATCATTCCGGCAACCGAAGCTGCGTTTTCTAATGCTACACGCGTTACTTTTTTAGGATCAATAATACCTGCTTTAAGCATGTCAACGTATTCGTCAGTTTTTGCGTTGTATCCAAAATCGCCTTTTCCTTCAGCAACTTTTGCTACTACAACTGAACCTTCAAGACCTGCATTTTCAACAATAGTTCTCAATGGAGATTCCACTGCACGAGATACAATTTGAATTCCGGTTGCTTCATCAGCATTGTCAGCTTTAATAGTGCTAAGTGCATTTTTAGCTCTCAATAAAGCTACACCACCACCAGCAACAATTCCTTCTTCAACAGCAGCACGCGTTGCGTGAAGTGCATCATCAACTCTATCTTTTTTCTCTTTCATTTCTACTTCAGAAGCAGCACCAACATAAAGTACAGCAACTCCACCAGCTAATTTAGCCAAACGTTCTTGCAACTTTTCTTTGTCATAATCAGAAGTTGTTGCTTCCATTTGACCTTTGATTTGGTTTACGCGATTTTTGATAATATCAGCTTCGCCAGCACCACTTACAATTGTTGTATTGTCTTTATCGATAGTCACTTTTTTAGCAGTTCCTAACATTTCGATAGTTGTGTTCTCTAGAGTGTATCCTCTTTCTTCTGAGATTACAGTTCCTCCAGTTAAGATAGCAATATCTTCCAACATTGCTTTTCTTCTGTCTCCAAAACCAGGTGCTTTTACAGCCGCGATTTTCAAGGCTCCACGTAATTTATTTACCACTAATGTAGATAATGCTTCACCATCAACGTCTTCAGCAATAATTAATAATGGTTTTCCAGATTGAGCAACTGGTTCCAAAACTGGTAACAATTCTTTTAAAGAAGAAACTTTTTTGTCATATAAAAGGATGTAAGGATTTTCCAATTCTACTTCCATTTTTTCTGAATTAGTAACAAAATAAGGAGAAAGATATCCTCTGTCAAATTGCATACCTTCCACAACATCAACATACGTATCAGTTCCTTTGGCTTCTTCAACAGTGATTACACCTTCTTTTCCAACTTTTGCGAAAGCAGCAGCGATTAACTCACCAATTACTTCGTCATTATTAGCAGAAATTGAAGCAATTTGTTTGATTTTTTCAGAATCACTTCCAACAACTTTAGCTTGTTTTGCTAAGTCAGCTACAATAGCTTCAACCGCTTTGTCGATACCACGTTTTAAATCCATTGGATTTGCTCCTGCAGCAACGTTTTTCAAACCTTCTTTTACAATTGCTTGTGCCAAAACGGTTGCAGTTGTAGTTCCGTCTCCAGCTAAATCATTAGTTTTAGACGCTACTTCTTTTACCATTTGAGCACCCATATTTTCCAATGGATCTTTCAATTCAATTTCTTTTGCAACGGTAACGCCATCTTTAGTAACGGTTGGTCCACCAAAAGCTTTTCCAATAATTACATTACGACCTTTTGGTCCAAGCGTTACTTTTACTGCATTTGCCAATGCATCAACACCACGTTTTAATCCGTCACGTGCTTCAATATCAAATTTTATATCTTTTGCCATTTTAATTTATTTGTTAATTCGTTTATTTGTTAATTCGATTATATTATTGCTAAAATATCGTCCTCACGCATGATCAAATAATCTTTTCCTTCCAGTTTCAATTCAGTACCAGCGTATTTTCCGTAAAGAACAGAATCACCAATTTTCACAGTCATTGTGTGGTCTTTTGTTCCGTTTCCAACAGCAACAACAGTTCCTTTTTGTGGTTTTTCTTTAGCTGTATCTGGAATGAAAATCCCTGAAGCAGTTTTTGTTTCAGCTGCTACTGGTTCGATAAGAACTCTGTCTGAAAGTGGTTTAATGTTTAAAGCCATGATTTTATGTTTTTATAGTATTTATTTTTATTACTGTTATAGAGATTTCAGAAATTGTGCCATCCTAATGAAACTGACATAATTTCTTATAAAAAATGCCAGCTTTGACAGGCTGGCATTTAGAATATGTTGTAATAATTTATTTTGCTGGATTTGTTGCAGCAGGAGTGTTTTGAGCAGGAGCAACTGGCGTGTTTGTAGCTGGTGCTGCACTTCCTGTGTTTTCGATGATTTTAGAATCTGTATCACTTAATGTACCTGTAAAGCCTAAGCTAGAAAGTAATATAAGTGCAATTAGTATAGTTGCTAATGTCCAAGTGCTTTTGTCTAAAAAATCAGTTGTTTTTTGTACCCCACCTAACATTTGAGAACCACCTATTGTAGATGATAATCCTCCGCCTTTAGGGTTTTGAACCATGATGACTACGATTAATAGAAAACAAACTATAGTTATTAAAACTAAAAAAATTGAAAATGTGCTCATTGTTTAATTATTATTATGTTGTAAAATCTTAATATCCGATATGCGGTCTGCAAAGAAACTACTTTTTTCTGGATATTTCAAAATTAATATTTCATATGCTTGAATCGCTTTTTGATATTTTTTTTGTTCCAAATAGACTCTGGCTAAAGTTTCCGTCATCAAGAAGGAATTGTCTGCTGCATTTAAGTCAAAAGTAACAGTGGAAGCTACTCCGTGTTTTACCGGAGAAATCTTCGGGCTGGCTTCAATAAACTTATCGATTAACTCTAATTTCTTTCTTTTATCTTCATCTATTACAGGAAGCGGTGGATTAATAGGACTCTCTTTTGCTCTTTCGATAGGTTCAGTGCGGGAAAGTTGAAGCCATTCTTGAAAGGAATGTTGTTCACTTTTAGAGAAATCTAAAGGTTTCCCAATTGCCAGTTTCTCTTCGGGGGTTTTTGAAGCATCATCAACTTCAATTGTTGAGGCTTCTTTTATTGATGTGAGTATGGATCTTTCTAAAGAATTTATTTTGGATTCCGATTTTTCTTCAGTAACAATAATTTCACTGTCAACTACTTTTATTTCAAGAATTTCTAACGCTTTTTTATCGTAAAGTCCTTTTTGAATTGAAGTGAACGTGTCCGAAGTAATGAAATCAAATAAAATAGATCGGTCCGTTGAATGTGCTGCAGTAATTTTTAAAGCAGTATTGTATTTAAAACTGTTTTGATTGTAAAGCCCTTTTAATTGAATTGCTCTGGCACTTTGAAAATAAGGAAACTCAACGAGTACTTTTTCCAAAGCTTCCGTTTGCTTTTCATGAATAGCATCAGGTTTATTAATCAAATAAGTATAATCGGTTACGTTCATAAAGGGTATTCGTTTATTTGGTTATTCGTTTGTTTGTTCTTCGATTAACTGAATCAACAAATTATCGAATTTAAACCCATTTACCATTTTGCGAGTGACTCATTAAAGATGTCTTGTGTAATTCTTTCAAAAATTTCCTTTAAAGCACTGTTTAAAGTTGCTCCTGTCAATTGCTGTTCTGCAGGATAATCGTAGAAGAAAGTGAATGGTTTTTCAAAATCATCTGTTTCTTTTTTCTTATTAGTAAAACGAACATTCACTCGAATCGTTAATCGGTTCTGAGCTGCTCGCTGATCTGCAGTAGCTGTCATTGGACTTATTCTATAATCTACAATCTCTCCTTCGTAAGTCAAATCAGCACCATTTTTAACCAAGTTTAAATTGGTTTGATTCTGGATTAAATCTTGAAGTTCTAATGTAAATGTTCTGTCAATACCTGGTTCAATTATTTCAGCATTATTCTGAAAAAAACCAACTTGAAATGTTTCGGCATCAATTTTACCAGTTCCTGTAAAGTTATAAACCGAGCAACTGTTGATACTTACTATAATTATTGAAAGAAGAATAAATTTTATATGTTTCATTTTCTATTTTAAAAATTGCTCCGTTAGTTTGTTAACGGCTGGGTCAAAGATATTCATTTTCAATTAAATCATTTGTGTCTTAGCATTTTTGTGGTAAAAACTACAAATCAAATTGCTTAATTTTTCTATATAAAGTCCTTTCAGAAATGCCCAGCTCATCTGCTGCAGCTTTTCGTTTTCCTTTATTTTTTTCTAATGATTTCTTAATCATTTCAATTTCTTTTTGTTCTAAACGTAATGTTTCTTCTTCTTCGATTGTTTCTGCAAAAAGATAATTATCATCATGTTCCTGATACAGCTCTTGATTGTTTTGAGTAGTGATTAAGGCTGATCTTGGTTCTTCTTCAAAATCGATTTCACTGTCATTTTCTTTCGAACCATATATTTTTTTTATCAAATGCTGATTGGTTTCCTGTACTTTGGACACGCCGTTTTGAATCAATTCCAAAGTTAATTTTTTCAAATCATTCAAATCACTTTTCATATCAAAAAGGACTTTGTACAAAATTTCTCTTTCGGTACTAAAATCACTTTCGCTTTTCTTATCCTTTATGACAGATGGTAAATTGTTTCCCAAAACCGGCAGATACGATTGTAAAGTCACTGCGGATATATCACGATTCGTTTCCAAAACGGAGATTTGTTCGGCTACATTTCGCAATTGTCGAATATTACCGCTCCAACGAAACTTCTGCAATAATTGGATAGCGTTTTCGTCCAGTTTTAAAGGCGGCATTTTGTATTTATGGGCAAAATCGGCAACGAATTTTCTGAATAACAAATGAATGTCATCTTTTCGATCGCGTAAAGGTGGCAAAGTAATGTCCACCGTACTTAAACGATAATATAAATCCTCTCTGAATTTCCCTTTTTCGATAGCATCAAATAAATTGACATTCGTAGCGGCTACAATTCGTACATCTGTTTTTTGAACCTGGGAAGAACCTACTTTTATAAATTCGCCATTTTCAAGAACACGTAACAAACGCACTTGAGTAGTTAATGGTAGTTCACCGACTTCGTCCAAGAAAATAGTTCCGCCGTCAGCGACTTCAAAATAACCTTCACGCGTATTTGTTGCGCCAGTAAAAGCTCCTTTTTCATGTCCGAAAAGCTCACTGTCAATCGTTCCTTCAGGAATGGCTCCACAGTTTACGGCAATGTATTTTCCGTGTTTTCTGTGCGAAAGCGAATGAATGATTCTAGGGATATTCTCTTTCCCCACACCGCTTTCTCCCGCTACTAAAACGGTAATATCAGTTGGAGCTACCTGAATGGCTTTTTCTATCGCACGGTTGAGCTTCGGGTCATTCCCGATAATCTCAAATCGTTGTTTTATAGCTTGAACTGTTTCCATATTGTCATTGCGAGGCACGAAGCAATCTCATTAATGTTATTTTTTTAGCCACGAATTTCACTAATTCGGCACTAATTTTTCTAATTTTCTATAAATTCTAAAGAACAATTCTTTTATGCTGTAGTGTTTTAATATTGAAATTTGCAATTATTCCAACTTGACTATCAGCTAATTTCATGTAATTTAAAGTTTGGGTAACGTTGTCGCTTATAATTTCTTTTATTGCCTTTACTTCAAAAATAATCTCATCATAAATAACGAAATTCGCAAAATATTTATGTGCTATATTATGTCCTTTATAGCTTATTGAATAAGGTTTTTCTCTTTCGTAAGGGATGTTATTGTTTTTGAATTCTATTTCTAATGCATCTTTATATATAATTTCGGATAACCCTCCTCCTAAAACGTTATGTACTTCCATACATAATCCTACGATTTTATAGTACTCCTCTCTTTTATATAAATCCATATTTTTCAATTTTTTTAGCCACGAATTTCACTAATTCCCACTAATTAAATTTTTTAAATTAAAAAAAAATTCGTGCCCAATTAGTGAAATTTGTGGCAACCTTTTTTCTAATTCATTTCACTCAAACCAACTGCTTTCCCTTTTAACGTTCCACTGGTACAACTTTCTATTTTAACTAAAACAAAATCCCCAATCTTGTAATCCTCCTTTGGGAAAACTACTGTAATACTTTGTGAATTCCTTCCGGAAAATTCTTCTGTAGATTTTTTTGAAACTTTCTCTACCAAAACTTCTACCGTTTGTCCAATGAATTCTTCACTGCGGAACCAAGCGTGTTTTTGTTGTAAATCGACAATTTCCTGCAATCTTCTGGCTTTAGTTTCTTCGGTAACGTCATCCTCCATTTTTCTTCCTGCCAATGTTCCCGGACGTTCGGAATACGAATACATATAACCAAAATTATATTTCACATATTCCATTAAGCTCATTGTGTCTTGATGATCTTGTTCGGTTTCTGTTGGGAAACCAGCAATCATATCTTGCGAAATGGAGCCATTGGGAATAATAGTTCTGATTTTGTCAATCAAAGTCATGTATTCCTCACGCGTGTGCAAGCGGTTCATTTCTTTTAGGATTCTATTGCTTCCTGATTGAACTGGCAAGTGAATGTGTTTGCAAATATTAGGATGTTTCGCAATCACATGCAAAACACTTTCGTGCATATCTTGGGGATTAGAAGTAGAAAACCGAATACGCATTTTTGGAAAACCAACCGCTACCAGTTCCAGTAATTGGTCAAAATCGACTGCCGTTGCTTTTTGCATTTCGGTAGCATTCTCAAAATCTTTTTTCAATCCGCCGCCGTACCAAAGGAAACTATCTACGTTTTGCCCCAAAAGCGTAATTTCTTTAAACCCTTTGCCCCACAAATCTTGGATTTCTTTCATGATACTTTGTGGTTCACGACTGCGTTCGCGTCCACGGGTAAAAGGCACCACGCAAAACGTACACATATTATCGCAACCACGAGTAATTGAAACCAAAGCGGTAATTCCGTTACTCATCAATCGAACAGGAGAAATATCGCCATAGGTTTCATCTTTCGACAAAATCACGTTAATCGCATCACGACCTTCTTCCACTTCTTGTAAAAGGTTCGGTAAATCTTTATACGCATCGGGTCCCACAACAAGGTCAACGATTTTTTCTTCTTCCAGAAATTGACTTTTCAAACGCTCGGCCATACAGCCCAAAACGCCTACTTTCATTTTTGGATTAATGCGTTTTACAGCATTGTATTTTTCCAAACGTTTGCGAATGGTTTGCTCCGCTTTGTCACGAATAGAACAGGTATTGACCAAAACTAAATCGGCTTCTTCCAGAACTTGCGTTGTATTGTATCCGTTTCCGGATAGAATAGAAGCTACAATTTCACTGTCCGAAAAATTCATCGCACAGCCATAACTTTCTATAAATAGTTTTTTTGTATTCTCAGGTTTATTCTCCAGAACAAGACTTTCGCCTTGCTTACTTTCTTCAATAATCTTTTCCATCATGTATTTTCAAAGCACAAAGATAACGCAATTCAAATAAATATGACAAGATGTCAGATTAAGAATTAACAGTATTTTAAGGCATTTTTTCTGGGGAGCTATCTCCCGCTTTCCGTTACAAGTCCTCACAAAAAAAGTAAAGTTTCCAAAGTCCTAAAAAGAGCTTCCGTTGGTCGCTTTTTTAGAACAGGAAACTTTTACTTTTTTGCTCCGGGCTTTTCACTATAATCGGGACTAAAAAACAGTCGAGTATGGCAATAACTTACCTATTAATGATTGTGAAATAATTCAAAAATAAAATCAAAAGCCCAATATTTAAAAAAATTAGATACTTTTGTCCCAGAAAAATAGAGCAATGGCAAAGAATTTAGTTATAGTTGAGTCCCCTGCAAAGGCAAAAACAATCGAGAAATTTCTAGGAAGTGATTTTCAAGTGGAGTCCAGTTATGGGCATATTGCAGACTTACCTTCCAAAGAAATTGGTGTAGATGTAGAAAATGGTTTTAAACCCAAATACGAAGTTTCTGCCGATAAAAAAGCATTGGTCACCAAATTAAAAGGATTAGCAAAAAAAGCTGAAATGGTTTGGTTAGCAAGTGATGAGGATCGCGAGGGTGAAGCTATTTCTTGGCATTTAGCCGAAGAATTAAAATTAGACAAAAATAAAACCAAGCGAATTGTTTTTCACGAAATTACTAAAACTGCGATTCTAAAAGCAATTGATAATCCACGTGAAATCGATTATAATTTGGTCAACGCGCAACAAGCACGTCGTGTTTTGGATAGATTGGTTGGGTATGAATTGTCTCCTGTACTTTGGAGAAAAATTAAAGGTGGACTTTCTGCAGGTCGTGTACAATCGGTATCCGTTCGTTTGATTGTGGAACGTGAAAGAGAAATTCAAAACTTCAAAGCAGTTGCTACTTATTCCATTGTAGCGGAATTTACTAATGAATCTGGAAAAACATTCAAAGCCAAACTGCCTAAAAATTTCAATACTAAAAAAGAAGCCGAAGATTTTTTAAATAAAAATATAGGTTCTACATATAAGGTAGCCGATTTAGAAACAAAACCTACCAAAAAATCACCAACGGGTCCATTTACGACTTCAACTTTGCAACAAGAAGCCGCTCGTAAATTGTATTTGCCTGTTGGAATTACAATGCAACTCGCACAACGTTTGTACGAAGCCGGACTTATAACCTATATGAGAACGGATAGTGTAAACTTATCCAAAGATGCAATGGAAGCTGCTCAGGCTGAAATTATCAAATCCTACGGAAAAGAATTCTCTAAACCTCGAACTTTTGTCAATAAAAGCAAAGGGGCACAGGAAGCGCACGAGGCGATTCGTCCTACGGATATGTCGCGTCATACGGTAGATATCGACAGAGATCAAGCGCGTTTATATGATTTGATTTGGAAAAGAACGTTAGCTTCGCAAATGAGTGATGCACAATTAGAACGCACAAACGTGAAAATTGAAGCGAATAATCACGGTGAAATATTCACAGCATCTGGTGAAGTATTGCTTTTTGAAGGTTTCTTGAAAGTGTATTTGGAAGGTCATGATGACGATGATGAAGAGCAGGAAGGTATGTTGCCAGCTATGAAAGTCAACGAAAAATTGCAAAACAATTACATCACAGCGACCGAAAGATATTCAAGAGCTGCAGCAAGATATACTGAAGCTTCTTTGGTGAAAAAATTAGAAGAATTGGGTATTGGTCGTCCTTCTACTTATGCGCCAACGATTTCTACGATTATCAACAGAAATTATGTGGAGAAAGGAAATCTTGACGGACAAGAAAGAAATTATACGCAATTGACTTTGCAATCCGGGAAAGTAGGAGAGAAGTTGTTGAAGGAAAATACAGGTTCTGATAAAGGAAAATTAGTCCCTACAGATATTGGAACGATTGTTACGGATTTCTTGGTTAAGAATTTCGGAAACATTTTAGATTATAATTTCACTGCAAAAGTGGAACAGGATTTTGATGAAATTGCAGAAGGAAATATCGTTTGGACAAAAATGATGCAGGAGTTCTACGATAAATTTCACCCAACAGTGAAAGATGTAGAGGCAAATGCAGACAGAGAAAGCGGGGAAAGAATTCTGGGAACAGATCCAAAAACGGGGAAACCGGTTTCGGTGCGTTTAGGGAAATTTGGTCCAATGGCTCAAATTGGAGCTGCAGATGATGAAGAGAAAAAATTCGCCAGTTTAATGACGGATCAAAATATTGGAAATATTACCTTAGAGGAAACGTTGAATTTATTTTTGTTGCCAAAAAATCTTGGAGAATATAAAGGAGAGGAAGTTGAGGTAAGTAATGGTCGTTATGGTCCTTACATTCGTTACGGTGCTGCTTTTGTTTCTTTGCCAAAAGGAGAAAATCCTCTAGATGTAGATTTTGAAAGAGCGAAAGAATTAATTGACGAAAAAGCAGTTGCTGATGCACCAATAGCAGTTTATAAAGGGGAAGGCGTACAGAAAGGTGTGGGTCGTTTTGGTCCTTTTATCAAATGGAATGGTTTGTTCATTAATGTAAGTAAAAAGTATAACTTTGATAATCTGTCTCAAACGGATATTGAAGCCTTGATTGAGGATAAATTGCAAAAGAATATTGATAAGGTTTTGCATAATTGGGAAGAAGAAGGAATTTTAGTTGAAAAAGCCCGTTGGGGACGTTCCGTTATTACCAAAGGGAAAATCAAAATTGAATTAAGTAAAGATGTCGATGCTACAAAATTGACATTGGCTGAAGTTCAGGAAATGATTGCCAAGAAAACGCCAGCTAAAAAAGTAGCAGCCAAAAAAGCACCGGCAAAGAAACCAGTAGCAAAGAAACCAGTAGCAAAAAAGAAATAAAATGGAATTTGATTTTCTGAAACCCGTAGATGATGAAATCCTTAGTTATATAAGCGGATTGACTTCTCAGCAATTGGGAAGTAAAATTGTGTTGCATACAGAAAAACAATTTCCAGATTTAAATAAGATTAAAATTGCTCTAATAGGCGTTTTAGAAAATCGAGGAGATAAAAAAGCTGTTTCGGATGTTGATTTAATAGCACTTAGAAAAGAGTTATACGGATTATTTCCGGGAAACTGGGACGCTTCAATTGCTGATTTAGGGGATATTCTTGCAGGGAATTCTGTTGAGGATACTTATTTTGCAGTAAAAAAAGTAGTTGCAAGTCTAATCAAGAAAAAAATCACTCCTATAGTTATTGGTGGTTCCCAAGACTTAACGTACGCGCTTTATAGAGCTTACGATGATTTGGAACAGATGGTCAACTTGGTTTCCATTGATAATAAATTTGATTTTGGGAAGGATGAAGAGGAGGTGTCGGCTTCTTCGTATTTGACAAAAATAATTGTAGACGAACCTAATAATCTTTTTAATTATTGTAATATAGGGTATCAAACGTATTTTAATTCTCAGGAAGAAATAGATTTGATAGAAAAACTATTTTTCGACGCCTATAGATTAGGAGAAGTTTCGAATAATATCTCTATTTCGGAGCCTGTTTTTAGAGATGCGGATTTAGTGAGTATTGATTTGAATTCGGTTAAATCATCTGATTCAGGAAATTTCATTTCGTTTGCGCCAAATGGTTTTAACGGAAAAGAGATTTGTTCTTTGTCACGATATGCAGGAATAAGTGATAAAGTATCGGCATTTGGAATATTCAGCCATAATAATTCGACACAAGAATCTGTCATCATAGCACAGATCATTTGGTATTTTATAGAAGGGTTTCATTATCGTTCTAATGAGTATCCTTTTGGAAGCAAAGAAAATTATTTGAAATACATTGTCCCATTGGAGGAAGAGGAACTTGTTTTTTATAAAAGTGATAAAACAGACCGATGGTGGATAGAAATCCCATTTATTTCGAATGGTAATAATAAACTAAAAAGAAATACGTTATTACCATGTTCTTACGATGAATATTTATTGGCATGCAATCAAGAATTACCTGAAAGATGGTGGAAAGCGCAACGTAAGAATATCTTGTAATTAATTATTTGAGAGCTATACTTCAATCCTTAAAAATAGTTTAATAATTAACGCGATTTATAAGCTTAACATTATAAAACACATGAAAAAATCGATTTTTATGTGTTTTATCGGTTATTTTGGCATTTTATCGACAAAATATTTTTTTTGTATTTTATTTAACATTATTTTTGGTCTCAAATTAATTTCATAACAAAAATATTGTTTTTTTAATAAATAATAAATAGGTTTACACACTTAAAAATAATGAATAGATAACCAAATTAATATGAAGAAGTTCATTGCATATACGTCAATTTTGGCCCTTTTGATTGGCTGTGGTAAATCAAGCGATAAAGGAGAATTAGTTGGTATTAATGGAGGGAAATGGCATCCTGAAAAACCTTATGGAATGGCTTTAATTCCTGGCGGTGCTTTTATTATGGGTAAATCAGATGCTGATTTAGCTAATGTTGAAGATGCTCCAACCAAAACGGTTACTGTTCGTTCATTTTACATGGATGAAACAGAAATTACCAATAGTGAATATCGTCAATTTGTAGAATGGGTAAAAGATTCTACTATGAGAGTTCGTTTGGCAATTATGGCTGATATGGGCGGGCAAACAGCTGATCCAGCAGCTGCTAAAGGCAAAGGTAAAAATGCCGGAAGTATTGGGGATTTTGCTTTTAATGATTCAGATCCTGAAAAAATGACGGCTTATGATAAATACATGTATGATAATTATTATAGTATAGGTACTGCAGACGATCCGTATGCAGGAAGAAAATTGAACAAAAAAGTAAAATTAATCAAAGACACTAAGTTGTATCCTGATGCAGAATATGCTGAAGTGATGGACTCCATGTATTTGCCAATAGAGGCTTCATACAATGGATTGCGAACTATAGATGTGGATAAATTAAAATTCCGTTACTCTTGGATGGATATTCAGGCAGCTGCTAAAGCTAAAGTAGGAAATAGAAAAAATTTCATCAGAACAGAAGAAGTAAAAGTATATCCTGATACAACAGTTTGGATTAAGGATTATGCTTATTCTTATAATGAGCCTATGCACAATGATTATTTCTGGCATAAAGCTTATGGAGATTATCCAGTTGTAGGGGTAAAATGGACACAGGCAAAAGCTTTTTGTGCTTGGAGAACTTTAAATAAAAATACGTACATAAAATCCAAAAAGAAAGGTCATGATTTAATAAACTCTTTCAGATTGCCAACAGAAGCTGAATGGGAATATTCAGCAAGAGGTGGTTTAGAATCAGCTACTTATCCTTGGGGTGGTCCTTATACTAAAAATGACAGAGGTTGTTTTCTAGCTAATTTTAAACCGAACAGAGGTGATTATGCAGCTGATGAGGCGTTATATACTGTAGAGGCAAAATCTTATGAGCCAAATGGTTATAATCTTTACAATATGGCAGGAAATGTTTCTGAGTGGACAGATTCATCATACGATCCAAATGCTTACGAATATGTTTCTTCAATGAACCCGAATGTTCAGGATTATAAAAATCAAAGAAAAGTGGTTCGAGGTGGTTCATGGAAAGATGTTGCTTACTTCCTTCAAGTGAGTACTCGTGATCATGAATATGCAGATTCTGCAAGAAGTTACATTGGTTTTAGAACTGTTCAAGATTATATGGGGGTTCAATCCACTGGAAACGGGAGAAAGAAATAAACAAAACAAAAAAAACCAAGACTATATCTATTAAATTAAAAAAGAAACTATTATGGCATTACTAAGCAAAAAACAAATGAATTTCGCATACGGTATGGGAGCTGCGGTTGTAATTATTGGAGCATTATTCAAAATTACACATATTGAATTTGGAATCATAACAGGAAATTTAATGCTTACAATAGGTTTAGTGGTAGAAGCTTTAATTTTTGCTCTATCTGCTTTTGAACCAGTTGATGATGAATTAGATTGGACATTAGTTTATCCAGAGCTTGCTAACGGTAAGCCTGCTGGAGAAAGAAAACCAAAAGTAGAAGCTCCTGCTGACGCTCAAGGATTGTTGTCTCAAAAATTGGATGCGATGTTGAAAGACGCTAAGATTGATGGAGAATTAATGGCAAGTTTAGGAAACAGTATCAAAAACTTTGAATCAGCAGCGAAAGGAATTGCTCCTACTGTAGATTCTATTTCTGCAACTAAAAAATACAGTGAAGAATTATCGATGGCTGCGGCACAGATGGAATCTTTAAACAGTTTATACAAAGTACAATTAGAAAGTGCTTCTAGAAATGCTGAAGCAAATAAAGAAATTGCTGAAAATGCAGGAAAATTAAAAGAACAAATGCAATCTATGACTGCAAATATTGCTTCATTGAACAATGTTTATGGTGGAATGCTTTCTGCTATGGGTAATAAAGGATAATTAGTTTCAAACTATAAAACAACAACAAACTAATTAGTAGAAAATATGGCAGGAGGAAAACTAACCCCTAGACAGAAGATGATTAACCTAATGTACTTGGTTTTTATCGCGATGTTAGCTTTAAATATGTCCAAAGAGGTATTGTCAGCTTTTGGGATTTTAAATAATAAAATAGTAGAGTCTAACTCTATAACTGATACTAGAAATGAAAGCTCATTTCAACAATTAGCCCAAAAAGCAGTGGATCAGCCTGGACAGTTTGGAGATAAAAAAGTTAAAGTTGAAAAAATTAGAGCTTTGTCTAAAGAGTTTAACGACTACATAGAAAACATCAAAACAACTGTCACTCAAAAACTTGAAAGAGATGCTGAAGGAAATTTGCCTTACGAGCAAATGGATAAAGGTGATTTAATTGACAGAATGTTCTTTACAGGTGATAGAGTTTCTAAACAAGGTAAAGAGTTTTTAGATAAAATCAATAATTTCTCAACTCAAATAAAAGCTATTGGTGGAAGTTCAATTGCTGAATCTGAAATGAAAAAGATTGAAGCAAGATTTGCTACAAAACCAGTTTATTCTGAAAAAGCAGGTGCTAAATTAGATTGGATAGATTACAATTATAAAGGATATCCTCTTATTGCTACAATTACTAAATTATCACAATTACAAGCTGATATCAAAACAACTGAAAGCGATGTGATGACAGGAATGTTTCAATCTGATTTAGTTGCTGCAGCGTCACTTACTGCTTACCAGCCTATTGTAGTTCTTGATAAATCTGTTTTCTTTCAAGGAGAAGCAGTAACAGGAAAAATTATTTTAGGTAAATTCGATCCTTCATTAAAAGCAAAATCTGTTATTGTAAATGGATCTAGTGTACAAGCGCAAGCAGGTCAAGCTAAATTCTCTTTTGGAGCAGGTAATATTGGAGAACATGCTATTGGCGGTTCATTTAATTTTGACGAAAATGGAAAAGTGGTTAGCTTACCTATTAAAGATAAATACGTTGTTGTTGCAAGACCAAAATCGGCTACTATTTCTGCTGATAAAATGAATGTAGTGTATAGAGGTGTTGTAAACCCAATGACTATTTCTTTTGCAGGTGTTTCAGCTGATAAAGTTTCAGCTAGTGCTCCAGGATTAAGTTCTGCTGGTGGCGGTAAATACAACATGAGTCCAGGTTCAGGTTCTGAAGTAGTTATCAATGTTACTGGTGCACTTCCTGATGGTTCTAAAGTTTCGGATAAGAAAACTTTTAGAATAAAAGGTATTCCTGGTCCAACTGGAACTATTAGAGGAGAAATGGGTGTGGTAAAAGGACCTAAATCAAATTTACAAATTGCTACTATTGGAGCTAAACTAGTTGATTTTGACTTTGAAGTTGGTTTGAATGTAGTTGGATTTAATTTAAAAGTAACAGGTCAACCTACTGTAGTTGTTACAGGAAATAAATTGAATGCGCAGTGTAATGCTGTACTTTCAAAAGCAGTTAGAGGAGATCAAGTTACTATTTCTGAAATAAAAACAAAACTTGTAGGTGCAGGTAGCTATTTATTGCCAAGAACTGCTCCAGTAATTTTTGAAATACAATAAATAATAAGTAAGTTTATATTTGACCTACTTCAATTCTTATTATGATACCATGATGAATGTAAGAAATTTTTTAATCGCTATTGTCTCTATTACAGGAAGTTTTGCTTCTTTTGGACAGTCTAATTTGCTTAATGCAAAAACTCCTGACCAAATAGGACTTAAAACTGCGGCACAACTCATTTCAGATAATGATAAACCATTAGTCTATGGTTATGTGCATGATAGAGATGTTTTAATGGGTAAGACTACATGGGAAATTATTGATTTAAGCGAAAAGATTAATTTTGCTTTGTATTTTCCTATTGATACTGCAAATATTGGATCTGATAGAAGATCTTTGTATGATGTGCTTACTAAAGCTTTGAAAAATGGTAAAATTACTGAGGTGTACACCGACAGTTATTTCAATACCAAAAAATCCATGCAAGATATTCAAACTTCATTGACTCGTATTGACACTACTGATGCAGGTAGAGAGCAAATTAATGCAGGAAATCAAATATCGGATGAGTATATTTTAAAACAAGACTTAGCGGCTCAAGATGTAACACAATATAAAATTAAAGGATACTGGTATTTTGACAAACGTCAGAGTGAGCTGAAGTATCGTTTGTTGGGAATTTGTCCTGTAACTCCGGATGTTTATACCATGAATAGTGATGAAAAAGATTATATCGAATTGTTCTGGGTATTCTTCCCAGCTGCAAGAGATGTTTTGCATGAAGCAAAAGCGTTCAATGATAAAAATTCAGCGATGCCGGTTTCATTTGATCAAATATTAAACTCTAGGCGTTTTAATAGTGTTATTTACAAAGAAGAAAATGTATACGGCGATAGAACTATTGAAGAATACATGAAGGATAACGCTCAAAATCAATTATTAGAATCGGAAAGAGTAAAAGAAAAAATTCGCAATTTCGAATCAGATATGTGGAATTATTAATCCTGATTTTAAAATATAATAAAAAACTCTTACTGTAATGGTGAGAGTTTTTTTGTTTTAATGTGTTTACTTTGCACTTATTTTTAAGGTATTATTTCAAATGATTGATTATTTAATTATTGGTTCTGGTTTAGCGGGTATTTCATTTGCAGAGGTTGCTTTGCGTAATGACAAATCTATTTTGGTTTTGGATAACAATTCCCAAAATTCATCCAAAATCGCAGGAGGGTTGTATAATCCGGTTATTTTAAAGCGTTTTAGCGAGGTGTGGCAGGCCCAAGAACAATTAGCGATTATGAATGAATTTTATACTTTTTTAGAAGAAAAACTAAATTGTAAAGTTGATTTTAAAAGTCCTATTTTAAGAAAATTTTTTTCCGTTGAAGAACAGAATAATTGGTTTGCTGCTTCGGATAAAATAGCACTGGCTCCTTTTTTATCAACACAATTGATTTCTAAAAAGTATGTTGGGATTGATTCTCCTTATGGTTATGGCGAAGTTTTACAAACGGGCTATGTGGACACCGCTTTGCTCTTAAATAAATACAGAGAGTATCTAAAACATAACAATCTATTTCAAGAAGAAGCATTTGATTATGATGCTTTAAAAATCGAATCGGACAGTATTCATTATAAAAATATTCAAGCCAAACATATTATTTTTGCGGAAGGTTTTGGGATGCATGCCAATCCGTATTTCAATCAGTTGCCTTTAGACGGAACCAAAGGAGAGCTTTTTATTATTAAAGCGCCTGAGTTAAATCTTGATGTAATTGTGAATACCAGTGTGTTTATTTTGCCACTTGGGAATGATTTATTCAAAGTTGGAGCAACGTATAATTGGAAAGATAAAACAGATTTGCCTACTGAGGAAGGAAAAACGGAATTAGTAGATAGAATAAAAGAAATTATTAGCTGTGATTTTGAAATTATAGAGCATTTTGCAGGCGTTCGGCCAACGGTTAAGGACAGAAGACCATTAGTGGGAACGCATCAAAATTATGAATCAGTACATATTCTAAACGGTTTGGGAACTAGAGGAGTTATGCTAGGACCAGCAATGGCAAAAGCATTATTTGAAAATATTGAACATCAGGTGCCTTTAAATAAGGAGATTGACATTAACAGATTTCTGCCTAAAGGGCCGTAATGCTATTATTTTAGTTTGGTTTTTGGATCATAGGAAACAAACATATTGATGTATATGTTTCTGGACCATCGCAAGACAAATGGAAATAAGACAATAAGTGATGCAATTATAGCAATAAATGCCACTTTTAGGCTGGAACCAAAGATTACAAATGAGATTATAAAGGCTGCAATTCCAGTAGCGACATTTAATCCGTAACTGACATACATTGCACCATAAAAAAAGGAAGGTTCAATTTGATATTTCAAACCACAATGGCTGCAGTTTTCATGCATTTTCAAGATTTTATTGAAATGTAATGGATTTTTATCCAAATACATACTCTCATTCTGACATTTAGGACAAGTTCCTGTTAAAATACTATATAATTTGGATCCTTTTTTTAACATTTGCAAAAAATTTAATTTTTCCTTTCTTAGAGTTACAAATTTACGCATTCGAAAAGGAATAAAATAACAATACATGCTTAATATACACAATTTATCCGTTTCGTTTGGTGGTACTTATTTATTTGAAGAAGTTACCTTTCGATTAGGGGCCGGAGACCGTGTAGGTCTCGTTGGGAAGAACGGAGCGGGAAAATCTACCATGCTTAAAATGTTGGCAAAAGATTTTGCTCCTGATTCAGGTGTTATTTCTCAAGAGAAAGATCTTCGTATGGGATTTTTGCGTCAGGATATCGATTTTGAACAAGGAAGAACGGTTCTTGAAGAAGCGTATGAAGCTTTTACTGAGATTAAAATTGTCGAGAAAAAGCTCGAAGAGATTAATCACTTGTTAGTTACAAGAACTGATTATGAAAGTGATGAATACAGTCAAATCATAGAAGATTTATCTGATTATACGCACCGTTTTGAATTATTGGGCGGTTATAATTATGTGGGTGATACAGAGAAAATTTTACTTGGTTTAGGATTTAAAAGAGATGTATTCGATAATCAAACCGAAACTTTTTCTGGAGGATGGAGAATGCGTATCGAATTAGCTAAATTATTATTACAGGCTAATGATGTTTTGTTGCTGGATGAGCCTACGAATCACTTGGATATAGAAAGTATCATTTGGTTAGAAAGTTTCCTTCGTAATTATCCTGGAGTTGTGGTGATTGTTTCGCACGATAAAATGTTTTTGGATAATGTGACGAACAGAACTATAGAAATTTCTCTTGGAAAAGCGTATGATTTCAATAAACCATATTCTCAATATTTAGAATTGCGTCACGAAATTCGTGAAAAGCAATTGGCAACGCAAAAAAACCAAGCCAAAAAAATTGAAGAAACAGAAAAATTAATCGAAAAATTCCGTGCCAAGGCTTCCAAAGCTTCTATGGCACAATCGATGATTAAGAAACTCGATAAAATAGAACGCATCGAAGTCGATGAAGATGACAACTCGGTGATGAACATTACTTTTCCAGTTTCAAAAGAACCGGGAAGAGTCGTAATTGAAGCCGAAAACGTAACTAAAAGCTACGGTGATAAAACGATTTTGAAAGATATTAATTTGTTAGTGGAGCGCGGAAGTAAAATTGCATTCGTTGGACAAAACGGACAAGGAAAATCGACTTTCATTAAAGCTATTGTTGATGAATTTGAATATAAAGGAAATATCAAATTAGGGCATAATGTACAATTAGGGTATTTTGCGCAAAATCAAGCGGAATATCTGGATGGCGAAATCACTTTGTTGCAAACGATGGAAGATGCAGCTGCAGACACAAACCGAATGAAAGTGCGCGATATGCTGGGGTCTTTCCTTTTTCGTGGCGATGATGTAGAAAAAAAGGTAAAAGTCCTTTCTGGAGGCGAAAGAAACCGTCTGGCGTTGTGTAAATTATTGTTGCAGCCCATTAATGTTTTATTGATGGATGAGCCTACGAATCACTTGGATATTAAATCCAAAAATGTTTTGAAAGCGGCGCTTCAAAAATTTGGAGGTACTTTATTGCTGGTTTCTCACGATAGGGATTTCTTGCAGGGAATGTCAAATTTAGTGTATGAATTCAAAGACCAAAAAATAAAAGAATATTTAGGGGATATCAATTATTTCTTGGAGCAACGCAATATGGAAAATATGCGCGAAGTCGAGAAAAAAGATGCCCAGAAAGCGGCTGCGCCTAAAGAAAGCAACAAAGCTTCGTATGAAGATCAGAAAAAAGGGAAAGCGTTGCAGAATAAATTGAGTAAAGTGGAGAGTCAAATCAAGCAATTGGAAAAAGACATTCAGCAAGATGATAAAATGCTCGCTTCTAATTATGACAAGCACATTGAAGATGCTAAGTTTTTCACAGCATACAACAAGAAAAAATCTGAATTAGACAAACTGTTGTTAGATTGGGAAGTTGTTCAGGAAGAAATTGATAATTTATAAAAAACGAGAGTTCCATTTTTGGAACTCTTTTTTTATACAATAATTCCAATCATTTTTGAATGTGCTATGGCTTCGCTACTGTTTTGAAAATAGCAAACAGAAACTTTCAGGGTTTCTAAATTTTTCAAAACCGCGGTTACTTTGTCTTTTTTGTTTGTTCCGGTTTGTCTGATGTAAACTGCCTTTACGGTTACTGGGAAAATTTTACAAATGGCCTCGTACAAAAATGGATCATGTTGCGAATCATCTCCAAGAAGTACATATTCTAAATTGGGGTAAAATTCTAAAATGTGTTTTATTTTGTCAAACTTATGATTGTGATTGCCTCTGCCGGACAAGAAAAAATCAGTGAGACTTGTTTTAATATCCTTCAATAATAAAACTGCTTTTGGGAGCTTATGAATTTCGGTAAATTTTGTGATAAAACGATACAGATTCCATTCGCTGCTGGAAACATAGAAAAAAGCATTGAATTCCCCTTTGTTTTCCCTTCCGGCGGTACTTAAAGCTTGATAATGTGTCACAACGTCTTCGTATATTTTTCTCTTGTTTACGTTTTTAAATAATAAAACATATAATTTTTTCAAAGGATTCAACGTATGAGAAACTAAAAAAGTGTCGTCAATATCAGATATGATTCCTAAATTCCCTTTGTGAGGCCTAATGTAACTGTCTCTGGTTGTTATAGGTTCATTTTTGTAAACAATACTTACTTCATAATCAATCCACCCATAATTAGTATTTTGGTCTAATGGAACACAGAATTTAAAATAACCGTCGATTAATGTTTTGGTATGAATTTTGGCATTGTTGTGTTCTAAGTATACATCGGCGTTTGCCTGTGTTTTTATTTGAAACATTTTAATTACCGAAGTAGCATTTTTCAGATTCTTTTTTTGAAAATTATATTCTTGAATTGTTGTTGGCTTAAAAACATGCCCCATCACAATCAATTCCTGTTCATTAGCATAGCCGCGATATAATTTTAAAATTGGTTTCATTTATTGTAGTACTTTTGAGTGTTGTTGAAATTAATTATTTTTAATCAATAAAAGAAGAAAAAGTTTGAAAAATAACATTATGTTGGTTGTAAATCCAATCTCTGGAGATGTTGATAAATCTGAATTGATCGACGCAGCAACAATTTTTGCCGGAAAAGAAAATTTGAATCTTGTGATTTATAATACTTCGGGAGCCGCTGATATTGAGAATATAAAAGTACTCTATGACACCTATAATCCGGAACGAATTATTGTTGCTGGAGGTGATGGAACAATAAAAATGGTTGCCGAGGCGATGGAAAGCCATGACGTTATTATTGGGATTTTACCCGCTGGTTCTGCCAATGGTTTGGCTGTTGATTTAAATTTACCATCTACAATCGAAGAAAACTTAGAAATTGCATTTCATAATGGCTACATGGAAATAGATATGATTTCAATCAATGATAAAAAAAGCATCCATTTAAGCGATTTAGGTGTAAATGCGGAAATGATTAAGAACTATGAAAATAGTAATATTCGAGGAAAATGGGGCTATTTTTTACAAACTTTCAGTACTTTAATTGATTTAGGCGATCCTTTTACAGCAACAATAACAGGCGATTTTGAAACGATTGAATGTACAGCAAGAATGATTGTAATTGCGAATTCTCAAAAATACGGCACGGGAGTTTCTATTAACCCCAATGGTGTTATGGATGATGGAAAGTTTGAATTAGTTATTTTGAAAAATTTAGATTTGGTAGTACTGGGGAAAATTATTTCAGGGAATATGCCTATAGATTCAGACGATGTTGAGATAATTTCTACTGATAAAGCTATGGTTACGACTAATGTTCCGGTTAGTTTTCAAATTGATGGGGAATATTGCGGTACCAAAACAAAACTGGATATTAAAATTTTACCCAAACAAATGAAAGTTGCTATTCCAAATATAAATCGTGATGTTATTTAAAAGGATTTCGTTCTTGCCAATTGGTTTCAGGTTCTAAATATCTAAATATTTTTGACATGTATGAATTGACAATTGGATTGCTATGCGCCATGAATCCATACATTTTTATAGGTTTTGCGCCAACTGAGCTTTTGATTTCCAATGCCGTTCTAGCAAACACAATTTCCTTAAACCCTTTATTTATAGAATACGCTATCATATCATACAGCATGTTCAAATACAGCATTTTTTCACGTTGAATACTTTCGTCATATCCCAGGAAATAAGTGTCCATTACGGAACCATTTTTTATCAAAGTATTAAATCCAATTAATTTTTCATCTATGAAATAACCATAAAAAAGAAATTTGTCTTTAAAGATTTCTTTAAAAATTCTAAAATGATTTTTAGGGAGAAAAAAAGTATTGAAAGGTGCATTTTTTGCCACATGAAGATACAAGTCATAAATAGTATCTTCTAAAGTTATGATATCCTCTAAATGCATTTTCCTTTTCTCAATAAAGGCTCCCTTTTTTCGGACTCTTTTATACTGATCTCTGTATTTTTTTGAAAGGGAGTCGATGTAATCTTGTTCTGACTTCCAGTTTTCATTAATGTAGAAAACCATATTCGGTTGTGTCGAAAACTGATAGTCATTTTTAAATTCAGGAATGGCAAAGTTCGTAATGTCTTCTTTGTGAAAATCTTTATAAGTGGTAATATGAATCTTTTTTCCTTTGGATTGAAATATTTTTTCCAATGCTGATGTAGCTGATTTCAAGGTTTGCAGTGCTTTCTTTTTATCAATAGATTCAGATAAAGCAAAAGAATTTTGCCCAGTTAACATATTGTTTCCAATTACGAGAACGTGAGAACCGAAGTTCCTGAAAACTAAATTTCTAACAGTGGTTTTAATGCATTTATCCCGATCTCCAAAAGATTCCAGTTGATTTAAATCTAAAAATTGAGAAAGTGCAATGCCAACTAAAGTTTCATTTTCGAATAGTCCAATGAAATGACACACCATATTTTCGGGAGATGATTTTTCTAAAATCTCCAGGTATTTTTTAGATAAAAAAATGGTTGAAACAGCTAAATCATCCCAGTTTGAAGGAAGTTGCGCTGTAGCATTATAAATTTTAAAAGAATAAGGTGTATTCAAATTGAAGAGAAATTTTTTTTCAAAATTAGTTAATAAAGTTAAAGTATTTCTCAATGTCTCGAAATTAACTAACTTTATATAAATTAAAGAGTAGATTATGAAAACCTATTCAGCTGAGACAATTCAATCCGAACTAAAAGTGCTTAAAGACTGGCAATTTGTCAATGATGGAATTGAGAAAAAGTTTGTTTTTTCAGATTTTACTCAAGCATTAGGTTTTATAGTTCAAGTAGGAGTGATGGCCGAGAAAAGAAATCACCATCCAGAATTATTCAATGTGTATAGTAAAGTCACAATTAGGCTGACAACACATGATGCAAATGGTGTTACTGATAAGGATTTAGATTTAGCCAAAGCTATTGAGACAATCCCATAAAAAACAAATTTCGTCTTGTAGTATACGAAGACGAAATTTATTTTATTTTTTTTCGAAAATTATTTCCAAGCACAAATAATTCCTCCCATAATCATAAAGCATACAATCCAAAAACCACCGGTAACAAGAGTGTATTTGAAGCTTCTTCTTTCGTAGAGTGCATTTGTGCCTATAATTGGTAATGCTAAAAACAGTCCAGTCATAAAGCCGTGTAATGCTCCGTGCTTGAATGATCTAAATGCTAATCCATAATCTGCCATGAAAGCCTCGTAAGAAGGTTTTGCGATACTAGGATCTCCGCCAACCATTCCTAATGCTCCAAATTGATGTATTGTTAGCATTTGAAGGATAAAGCTTATGAAAAAAGCGTACAGTAATGATACTCCAAATGTCAGGAGCATATTTCCTCCTTTCATTTTTTCTTCCGTCATGCCGGATTCTTTCATCCAAATTGTTCCAAAAACTTTTGGATTGTACCAAACAAATCCTACGACAAGTGTAGATAAAGCAGCGACAAAAAGTGCTAGAAAATTGATTTCCATATAATTGGTTTTAAAGATTAGTAATCAAATTTAATAAATTAATATTTAATTAAGAAAATCGAGCATTCTTGTAAGATATAACTCTATAAAAAATAAAAAACAGTGTAGTTCGTCGATTTTATTTGCTGATTAGCTCCGTTGTATGTAGTTTTATGTGTATTAAAGAAATAAATCTGACGTTATGAGAAATATAACTACTCTATTTTTAACCCTTTTGTTTTCATTTCAAATGTTTGCTGATGTATCTCAATCAGAAAAAGATGCGTTGGTAAAACTGTATCAATCTACAAATGGAAATCAGTGGAAAGTGAAATGGGATTTAGCATCACCAATTTCTACTTGGCATGGTGTTAAGTTACAAGACGATAAAGTAATTTCTATTACTTTAGACAATAACAATTTGGTTGGTGAAATTCCAGAAGAGATTTTAAGCTTAGTAAGCTTGCAAGAATTGGATTTACACAAAAACCAAATTTCAGGCATGATTCCTTCTTCTATCGGAAAATTAAAAGAAATGAAAGTATTGAATCTTTCTTTCAATAAAATATCAGGAACAATTCCTTCTTCTATTTGTGAAATGAGTAATTTGAAAGATTTAGAATTGTATATGAATGCAATTTCAGGAGAGTTGCCTATGCAAATAGGAGCTTTGAATCAATTAGAAACACTTTCTTTATTCAATAATGAAATAGTAGGACAAATTCCTAATTCACTATATGACATAAAAACATTAAAAACATTGCTTTTAAATAGTAATAAACTTTCGGGAGGATTAAGTCGTGAAGTGGTTAACATGACATCGCTTGAGAACCTTAGTTTATTTGATAATAAAATGAATGGTCAAGTGCCTTTAGAACTTGAGAAATTAAATAAATTGAAAGAAATGAATATTTCTTACAATATGTTTAACGGCTTGATATCTAAAGAGTTAGCTGTTTTAGATATGTTGAATATGACAATGATAAATGATAAAGGAGTAGCGGTTTTATTAGAAGTAAATACTGTTAGAAATACTGCTATAGCTTCTGAGGATTAATTTAGAATAAACAAAGAGTTTACTACTCTTTGATATTACAATTTAGTTGTTTTAATAAACTTAGTTTGTCTGAACCTGTGAAGCTTGCTTCACAGGTTTTTTATTTTAAATTACTTTGGTGTAGTTGTAACAAAAAAAGCTCCAGATTTCTCTAAAGCTTTCAAGTCGTTTACGGGGTAGATATTAGTTTTCTAAATTACATTTAGATTTTGAATGAATTCTCTCCCAATTCCGAATTTTAAATATTTTTCTCTTTTTATTGCTGCTGATTTTGAATTGAAAAACTCAACATGAATAATCTTTCAAGGGCTAAAATTTTAAAGTAACCCCCTTTGTTCCTAAAATATTATGAGATTTGAATCGCTCTATTAAATTAGAAGTAAAACCAGTATAATTCTTTTCTAATTTTTCAGAATATAAAATGTACACAACAAATTCATTCATAATTACAAGGTATAAAAAAACCCATCAAAATTTTGATGGGTTTCTCTCAGTAGCGGGAACAGGACTCGAACCTGTGACCTTCGGGTTATGAGCCCGACGAGCTGCCTACTGCTCTATCCCGCGATGTACGTTTGTAATTTCAATAAAATTCTTAGTAGCGGGAACAGGACTCGAACCTGTGACCTTCGGGTTATGAGCCCGACGAGCTGCCTACTGCTCTATCCCGCGTTGTTTCGGGTGCAAATGTACGACGAATTTCCGTATTTCCAACGAAAATTTTAAAAAATGTTTTATTTCGTCTATTGACTTGATATGTCTACCTTTGCAAAATAAATTATAATAGAAATGTCACACAAAGCAGGTTTTGTAAACATCATAGGAAATCCAAATGTTGGTAAATCAACATTAATGAATGCCTTTGTTGGAGAAAGATTGTCAATAATCACATCAAAAGCACAAACAACACGTCATAGAATTCTGGGAATTGTAAATGGAGAAGATTTTCAAATGATCTTATCAGATACACCTGGAATCATCAAACCTGCTTACGAAATGCAGGAATCAATGATGAATTTTGTTAAATCCGCTTTTGAAGATGCTGATGTGCTGATTTACATGGTTGAAATTGGAGAACAAGAGTTGAAAGATGAAGCGTTTTTTAATAAAATAATTCATGCCAAAATCCCTGTTTTATTATTATTGAATAAAATCGATAATTCAAATCAGGCGCAACTGGAAGAACAAGTAGCTTTCTGGACTGCCAAAGTTCCTAATGCAGAAATTTTTCCAATATCAGCATTAAAGAATTTTAATGTACCGGAAGTTTTTGGAAGAATCATTGAGTTGTTGCCGGAATCACCTGCTTATTACCCAAAAGATCAATTGACAGATAAACCGGAGCGTTTCTTTGTAAATGAAACCATCCGTGAGAAAATCTTGTTGAATTACAGCAAAGAAATCCCATACGCAGTAGAAATTGTTACCGAAGAGTTTTTTGAGGATGAAAACATCATTAGAATCCGTTCTTTGATTATGGTGGAGCGCGATACCCAAAAAGGAATCGTTATAGGACACAAAGGTGCCGCTTTGAAAAAAGTAGGAATGGAAGCCCGTGCTGATTTAGAGAAATTCTTTGGAAAACAAATTCATATTGAGTTGTACGTGAAAGTGAATAAAAACTGGAGAAGCAACGCAAATATGTTGAAACGATTTGGTTATAACCAGTAATATAATTTGGGCGTGACCACAAGGGTTAGGCTATACGTTACAATCTTTGTTGCAAAAAAAATGCAACAAAGGATTTTCACTACTATCCTTCACGCAAAAAACGGATAGTTTAGATTACAAAATAATAGAGTACCTTTGCAAAATATTTGAATTTATATTATGAATAACATTGTTGCGATAGTAGGAAGACCTAATGTAGGGAAATCAACCCTTTTTAATAGGCTGATACAAAGAAGAGAAGCTATTGTAGATTCAGTATCTGGGGTGACCCGAGATAGAAACTATGGTAAAAGCGAGTGGAACGGAAAAGAGTTTTCTGTAATTGATACCGGCGGATATGTACGTGGTTCTGATGATGTTTTTGAAGGAGAAATCCGTAAACAAGTGGAACTTGCCATTGATGAAGCTGATGTTATCATTTTTGTGGTTGATGTGGAAGAAGGGATTACTCCAATGGATGATGCCGTTGCGAGATTGTTGCGTAAAGTGACAAAACCGGTTTTACTTGCAGTAAATAAGGTGGATAACGCCATGCGTGAGAAAGATGCAATTGAGTTTTATAACCTTGGTTTAGGAGAGTATTATACCTTTGCCAGTATTTCAGGAAGTGGAACAGGAGATTTATTGGATGCATTGATTGATGCTTTTCCTATTAAACCAGAGCCAACTCAAGAAGAAGTGGTATTGCCTCGTTTTGCAGTTGTAGGTCGTCCTAATGCTGGAAAATCAAGTTTTATCAATGCATTGATTGGTAAAGACAGATATATAGTTACTGATATTGCGGGAACAACCCGTGATTCTATTGATACAAAATTTGACCGTTTTGGTTTCGAATTTAACTTAGTGGATACTGCGGGAATCCGTCGTAAAGCAAAAGTAAAGGAAGATTTAGAGTTTTACTCGGTAATGCGTTCGGTTCGTGCCATTGAGCATGCTGATATTTGTATCTTGATTATAGATGCCACACGTGGATTCGAAGGCCAAGATCAAAGTATTTTTTGGTTGGCTGAGAAAAACCGTAAAGGTGTTGTAATCTTAGTAAACAAATGGGATTTAGTGGAAAAAGAAACGATGTCAACTCGTGATTATGAAGCTAAAATCAGAGAAGAATTAATGCCATTTACGGATGTGCCTATTCTTTTTGTTTCGGCTTTGACAAAACAACGTTTGTTGAAAGCTTTGGAAGCTACAGTAAAAGTTTTCGAAAACAGACAGCAACGTATTGCTACTTCAAAATTCAACGAATTTATGTTGAAAGTGATTGAAGCATACCCACCACCAGCTACAAAAGGGAAATATGTAAAAATTAAATATTGCATGCAGTTGCCAACACCAACACCACAATTTGTGTTTTTTGCCAATATGCCACAATATGTAAAAGAACCTTACAAACGTTATCTGGAAAATAAAATTAGAGAAAACTGGGACTTTTCAGGGGTGCCAATCGATATTTATATCAGAGAGAAATAGTTTTTATTTCTAAATTAAAATAGAAAGTTTATTGAGTTTGTAAAAGCTCGATAAACTTTTTTTATTTTTATGAAAAAATATGAATGCAATAAATGGCAAAGTAGTTTGGATTACAGGCGCTTCAAGCGGAATAGGAGAGGCTTTAGCGTATGAATTATCCGATAAAAATTGCAAATTAATTCTTTCGGCTCGAAATAGTGATGCTTTAGAAACTGTAAAATCTAAATGTTCAAACACAGAAGTTGTCATTTTGCCTTTTGATTTGGTTGATTTTGACAACGCTAAAAATCATGCAGAAAAAGCCATTACTGCTTTCGGAAAAGTGGATGTTCTTATTAATAATGGTGGGATTAGCCAGCGCTCACTGATTGTAGAAACAGATTTTGAAGTAGATAAAAAACTCATCGAAACAGATTATCTCGGGACAGTCGCTTTAACAAAAGCATTATTACCTCATTTTATCAATAATAAGAAAGGACATTTTGTAACCATAACCAGCTTGATGGGTAAATTTGGTTCGCCATATCGTTCCGGATATTGTGGGGCAAAACATGCCTTGCATGGTTTTTTTGATGTTTTGAGAATGGAACATGAAAAAGATACTATCAAAGTGACGCTTGTTTGCCCTGGATTTATTCAAACGAATGTGGCCAAAAATGCGCTTACCGCAGACGGATCTAGACAAAATAGAGACGATGAAGCAACTCAAAATGGAATGAAAGCAAGTGTTTTTGTCAAAAAATTGGTGAGAGCAGTTGAGTATGATAAATTTGAAGTTTATATTGGTGGTAAAGAAATTATGGGAGTTTATATGAAACGATTTTTCCCCAAATGGTTGCATTATTTTGTTTTAAAAAGTAAAGTGAGATAAATTTCAATATTGTCTAATGAAAATTTAAATCAGAAATTGATAATAACAAAAAATCCCGAGCAATCGGGATTTTTTGTTATTTAATAAAACTATAATATTTCTAATTTTCATCTTCTTCCAAAGTTTCCATTGGATGATCACCGTACCAATCTTTAAATGTTTTTGTAGTTGTATAATCATCATGTAGTACGGTATAAACCATAAACAAGATTAATGGTATGCCTACGCAATATAAGGTCATTATTACCGGCAAAGCTACGTTAGTTTGACATAAACCGGCAAATACAAAAACATAAATGGTAGTAAACCAAACGAGTTTAATTGCAAAATTTTTCATGGCTATATCTTTTTATTAAAGTTACGCCAGAAATTCAAAATATTTAGTTAATGTATTGATAATCAATATTTAAAATAAAATTAATTTGTATTTTTTATAACTTAAAGAGGATGAATACTATTCTAAACCTTTTTTTGGAGTTTTATTTTATGGAAAATACTGAATCGGATGATGTCTCTATTGAAATAATCAATTCCATTAGCTCGTCGTT
The DNA here is from genome assembly GCF_030010375.1 of Flavobacterium yafengii. Taxonomy (GTDB): domain Bacteria; phylum Bacteroidota; class Bacteroidia; order Flavobacteriales; family Flavobacteriaceae; genus Flavobacterium; species Flavobacterium yafengii. The sequence continues at coordinate 1,194,255 of NZ_JASCRY010000001.1, forward strand.
GAAAACTGTTTAAATAACCCAATTCTAATGTAATATTTTTGTTTATACCATATTGTACCGCGGCATAAACTCTATTTTGGTCAAATGTGTTTTTAACGATATTTTTTCCTGCATTGAACATTATTTCATCTGAAAGAATAGTTTTTAAATACTGATTTTCTTTTTTCCAAAAAATGTAATCGGCTTGAAGTCTGTATCTGAATCTCCAGGAAAATGTAGTACCGGGTAATAATGATTCTTTATTGGCATTATGAATAAATCGTTCTTCTGCTTGAAATCGTTGAAGCAGTGTTACTTTATTAATGTCTAGTTTCCATGTAAGATCTTGTTGTCCTCGGTATTCCGGAGTATTAAAAGTATAGGATACTTCGGGTACTTGTGTTGCAACGGAGAAATGAGTAAAGCCAATTCCTGATTCTAAATGTTCATTGATTTTGTAGCGACCTTGAATTCGTATGACATATAAATTTTCTTTTACAGGTTTTAAAAAGACTCTATTATCAAATTCTGTATGTAAAGACCATTTCTCATTTAATAGCAATTGATTGTAGTAGCGTGTCCAAAGAATGCTTTGATGATCTATATTTTTCTCCGTTTGTGCTTGACAGAGAACAGATACAAATAAAAAGAAAATGATTCGAATAGTTTTCACGTGGTTTTTATTTCAATTTTTGGTAAATTTAAGCAAACACAATAAAAAATTAAGTGTAGATTAAACCTTTTATTTTTTTTAGTGTCTTATCTATTTATTTAAATAAATTTTTGCATGTCTAAATTGTACTTTTGTTTACTTTTTTTGCTCTTCTGTTTTTCTGTCAATGCCCAAGAAGAATATGTTGTTAAAGGAACTGTTCTTGATGTGAATACCCAAATTCCTTTAGAAGCGGCAACGGTTTATTTTTCTAATGTAAAAGATTCTACGGTATTAGAATATACAACCACGGATAAAAATGGTCTTTTTAAAATTAGTTCCAAAAAATATGAAAAACCCATCTTTTTGAAGATTTCCTATATTGGTTATCAAACCTATGTTGAGGAGCAAAAAGAGATTTCGGAGAATAAAGATTTTGGGAAACTCTATTTATTAGAAAATGTAAATGCTTTAGCTGGCGTGACTATAAAAAGCGAAGCACCACCAATTCGTGTAAAAAAAGACACACTGGAATTTCATGCAGGATCTTTTAAGGTTCGTCCTGATTCTAATGTAGAAACTTTGTTGAAGCAATTGCCCGGTTTTGAAGTGGATAGTGACGGTAAAATTACTGTAAATGGTAAAGAGGTGACCCAGTTTTTGGTAAACGGAAAAACTTTTTTTGATAGAGATGGAGCAATGGCTTTGAAAAATTTGCCAGCTGAAATCATTAATAAAATTCAGGTTTCCGATTTTAAAACCAAAAAAGAAGAATTGTCTAAACAAGAGTCAACTTCAGATTATTCGACTATCAATTTGACTATTGACGAAAAGAAAAACAAAGGTTTTTTTGGGAAATTCTTAGGGGGTTTTGGTACCGATGAACGTTATGAAAGCAGTATGGTAATGAACTTTTTTAATAACAAACAAAAAATAAGTGTTTTAGCTTCTTCCAATAATATTAATTCTTCCGGGTTTTCTATGGATGAGGTATTTGACAGTATGGGAGGAGGAAGAAATACCAGAGGGAGTAGTGGTTCGACTGTAAGCGGGAGCGGGAAAGGAATTACCCAGTCTAATTTGGCAGGATTCAATTATACCGATGAATGGATGAAAGATTTCGATGCTACTGCAAGTTATAATTTTTCGAATACCAATACCGAAAATGCAAGCAAGTCCAAACAAACCAATTTATTGCCTACGGGGAATTTCTCCACCGAATCGGAGTCGAAATCAAGAGATGAAAATACCGGAAACAAAGCCAATCTGGAGGTTGAATATAAAATTAATCCAACGACACGAATTTCTGTTACTCCAAAATTGAATCTGTCAAATTCTAATAGTAATTCTAGTGCCGAAAATTTCTCCAGGGATGGAGATGATGCACTTTTGAACGAAAGTATTTCAAAATCGTATAGAGAAAACAAGTCGACTAATTTTGGGAACACGATAAATTTTAATAAAGCTTTCCAAAAAAAGTCTCGTAATCTAAGTTTTGTTTTCACTAATAATAATACCAGAAGTGGTTCAGATGTTTTAACGGAGTCTAAAACTATTTTTCATCAAGATGGTCAATCTGATGATGTGAGAAATCAAATGAGCAATAATGAAAACACGAATGATTCGTACTCGGCAGATATTGAATATACAGAACCGATAACCGATTCTATACGCATTCGTTTTGGTGCTGATTTTGATTGGACGAATGGGATGAAAGATTTAAAAACCTTTGATTTTAATGCTGATTCTCAATCCTATTCTGTTCTAAATGAGTCCTTGACTAATTTTATCACTTCCAGGCAAAATTCAGTTAGTCCTAAAGTAGGGATTACTTTCGAAAAAAATAAATTCACTTTTAATTTGAATTCCAGTACTTCCATTATTGATTTTGATAATCATTCGCTGTATTTAAATAAAGTAATCGATTTGAATAAAAAATATGTGCTGCCTTATGGGAGAGCGCAAATCAGATACAAGTTAGATCGCTCCAAATTTATTACTTTGCGATATGATTATTCCAATAGTCTGCCTTCCTCAAGTCAATTGCTGGCAGTAGAAAATTTGGCCAATCCTTTGAATACGATAATAGGTAATCCTAATTTGAATCCCAATGAAAAACATAGCGCCAATGTCAATTTCAGGAATTTTGATTTCCGTACCCGTTCAGGTTATACTTTGTTTGTAAAGGGAGATTATAATAATAGTGAGGTGATTTCCATTTCGGTATACGATGCCAGTAGAAAAAGAACTACGACTTATGAAAATATTTCAGGAACATACGCTACGGCTATAGGGGGAAATTGGAATCAATCCATAAAAAGAGAGGCACATACCTTACGATATGGGATTGGTTTGAACAGTAGTTATTCTTTTGATAAAGGGTTTACCAATGGCGTATTGTATAGTGCCAAATCATTGGGAATTACACCAAGGGTATATTTAAATTATGATTATGGAGAAGTTTTGACCATAGCGCCATCCTATGGTTTATCTTATAATGAATCAAAATATTCCAATTATGTAACCAGTGGAAGTGCTAATGTGGTACACCGAATTAATCTGCAAACCACCAGTTATTGGCCGAAAAACTGGGTTTTTGGAAATGATTTTGGTTATACCTATAATTCCAGAATTGCAAGTGGTTTTAAGAAAGATTTTTATCTCTGGAATACCAGTTTGTCTTATGGTTTTTTTGATAAAAACATGATTGCCAAAGTAAAAGTCTATGATGTTCTGAATCAGAATCAGAATTTTTCCAGAACTATTTCGGCTACCGCCATCCGCGATGAAGAAAATACCATTTTAAAACGATATGCAATGTTTTCGCTAACCTATAAAATTCAAGATTTTTCGGGTATGAAGAAACTCCCAAAAGGTGGAAATAGGAGAGAGGGCTCCAGGGATGCTATGGGAGAGAATTAAAAAAAGCGGTTGTGTGTAACAACCGCTTTTTTTATGGGATTGTATCAGTTTGTAACCTTTATAATGAATATTTCAATGTAATTCCATACGTTCTTTGATCACCTAATACACCTGCATATTGTCCTGTATTTCCACCAGCAGGCAATAGTTGTTCGTAATAATCTTTATCTAAAAGATTGCGTCCCCAGAATTGTACAGACAAACCATCAGTTGCACGGAAACCTAAACGAGCATTAAATAGGGCATAACCCTGAACTACTAAATATTTTGAAGCAGATGGACTTGAAGAGAATTCAGAACGTGCATAAGAATCAACGGCAATAAAAATTTTTCCTGCATTTCCAAAGAATTTGGCATTATCTGAAAGTTCTCCTCCTAAAGATCCTGCCCATTTTGAAGCACCTGGTAATGCAGTTCCGGAAACATCTTTAAAAGATACTGCCGCTCCTGTTTCTTCTAAAGGAAGAGGTGCATTTGTAAATTTGACATATTTACCGTCTGTATAGGTCGCTGCTCCATTGATGGTTAAATGTTTGCTGATTACAAAACTGGCATCTAATTCTACCCCTTTTACCTGTACTTTATCTGCATTGGCAAGATAGCCACGGTTTACACCTAATTCAGCTGCCTGTACATTGGTTTGAAAATCTTTGATATCGGTATTAAAGAAGGTTAAATTGAATATTGAGTTTTTAAACGGTGATGTTTTTACACCAATTTCATAATGATTCACTTCTTCCGGTTTAATTACAGCAAGTTCAAGAATTGGTTGTCCGGCAAGCGTAGGTAATCCAGCTACGTTTACTCCAACTGGTTTATAGCTTTTTGCAAAAGTCGCATACGCATTAATCTTATCAGTAGCTTTAAAAGAAACGGTTATGTTTCCAGAAAAGTCAGTATCATCTGTGTTTGATGAAAAAGACTGATCCGTATAAACTAGTTTTTTCAAGGCAATTAAGGCTGGGTCATTCGTTTGAAGTCCTCCGTATGTTGTACGGTTATAATCAGCATCTTTTTTGTCAAAATTATAGCGTATACCTGGTAATACGTGTAAACGTTCTGTTATAGCCCAGTCCAACTGACCAAATACTGCCGCACTGGAAGCTCTAATACGGGCATCGGTTTTGATACCGTATCCTTCAAACAGACCTGGTGTTTTCCATAAATTACTGGTAGTGCTTTGTGCAAATCTCCATTGTGCATTACCAGATTCTTCTGTACCATCTGTTTGTGATGTTTGGTCAATAAAAAATACACCTACAACACCACTTAATTTAGAGGTAAGCTGACCTGCATAACGTACTTCTTGCGTTATTTGTGTCTGTCTGGTTGGGTTTTGCGATTTTGCTAATACTTGTAATCCTGTAAAATCTCTATCGTTTGATGGATCCCAATTCCAAAAACGCCAAGCAGTTGTTGCCGTAAGTGTTCCATTTCCAATTTTTGTATCTACATTTAGAGATATACCTCCCATATCTTGTCCAGAACGCCATGGCGTATCGTGGTCAATTTTACGGTCAAACGCATTTAAACTCGGTAATTGATAATTCAAATCAGCAATAATAGCATCAAATTGACGGTAAGCCGCTCTTTGTGTAGGTGCGACACCAGCAACTACCTGTGCATATCCGTCTGGACGTTGCGTTGTGATATCTGCAGCTAATATAATATTGGTTCTTTCTGAAGGCGTATAAAGTAATTGTCCTCTAATTCCTTGATTGTTTAATGTGTTTGTAGGTCTTCCTGTTGCAACATTATCGATTAAACCGTCACGTTGCGTACCGGAAAAAGAGATACGACTAGCGATTTTTGAACTCAAAGCTCCCGTAACCGAAGCTTTAGCTTGCAAAAAGTTGTAATTTCCGTAGCTCACTTCAAAGTCAGCACCTGAAGTAAAACTTGGTTTACGAGTAGTAATGTTAAAGGCACCGGAAGTTGTGTTTTTACCAAACAATGATCCTTGCGGACCACGCAATACCTCAATTTGTTCAATATCGATAAAATCTAAAGTTGTAGCTGCTGGACGGGCATAATAAACACCATTAACATAGAAACCAACACCCGGATCGATTCCATCATTTGTAAGTCCAAAAGGGGAACCTAGGCTTCGAATATTAATTCCCGTATTTCTAGGGTTTGACGAATATAATTGAACTGATGGGACAAGTTCTTTTATACGATTAACGTTAAAAGCCCCAGTTTGTTCGGCCTGTTTTCCTGTTATTACTGATATTGCGATTGGCACATCTTGTACTTTTTCTATTCGGCGTCTTGAAGAAACGACAACCTCGACCAAAGCATTTTCTTCCGTAAGATTAATTTGCAATGAAGGTATTGGTAAAGAAGTGATTTCTATTTCTGCAGTTTTATATCCTACATATTGAACTAAAAGAGTTAAAGGGAGTTTTCCTTTTGTGTCTAGTGTAAATTTCCCGTTAGAATCTGAAATTGTGTTAGAAGTCGTTCCTTTTATTACAACATTTGCGGCTTCTAATGGAATGTTTTGGTTTGTTGTAACTACACCTTCAATGTTTTGTGCAAATGATATTGAGAAAGTTAAAACGGATACTATTGTAAGTATATTTTTTATTGAATTTTTCATTTATATTAAGTATATGTAATTAGTAGAATTTAATTTAAATTTTTTTAACTAACACATACACATCATTTGGGAATTCTTTTTTTCAATTATAATTAGTTGATTTTTTCGTGATTGCCTATTCAAAAAAGCAAACTTACTTCGATGCGTTTTCATACGTTTAAATTTGGATTGTTAATGATGTATTAAATTCGAGGCAAATATATAATTAATTCTATAAAATTAGTAGAGTTTAATAAATATTTTTTTATTTTTTTACCAATGAAGCAATAGTAATGCCTTCCATGGCCTTTAAAGTTTCCTCTCTAATGGTAATCAATCCGTGTCGTAGTAGGCATTCCGATTCGTTGACGCAATCAGAACAGCGTTCGTAAAAATTCAATGATGCACAAGGAAGTAATGCAATTGCACCATCAAAAAGTCGGTGAATATCGGCTAAAGTAATGTCGTTTTTAGATTTTAAAAGATAATAACCGCCAAATTTCCCTTGTTTGCTTCCTACGAAATGGCCGCGTTTTAAATCTAACAGAATCTGTTCCAAAAACTTTTTTGGAATAGAGGCCGCCTCGGCAATTTCTATAGTTCGAGAAACATGGGTTTCTTCTTGTTGCGCTAAATATAAGAGTGCTTTTAGTGCATATTTGGCTTTATGTGAAAGCATTTACTGTAATTTATTTATGTTTTTTGAATAGATTAGGCGCTACAAATATTTAAAAGAGCCTTTAATTTTTTGAATCTCGAATGCATTTGTTTTATCAAGATGGAAACTAAATATTACCAATCTCCACCAGAACCGCCACCAGAGAAACCGCCGCCGCCAAATCCACCGCCGAAACCGCCTCCGCCAAATCCACCACCAGATGAACCTCCGCCGAAACCACCTCCGCCACTGTTTCTTCCAAGGCTACTTAGAATAATGACATCCAATAGACTTGGGCCTATGCCACCGCCTCTGTTACCGGAATTTCCGCCACCGCCTTTGTTTCGAGATATCAGCACTAGTATAATGATGACAATAACGATTAAGGGTAAAATAGGGAATCCTTTATCTTTGGTTTTTTTAACTCGTTCGCCTTTGTATTTTCCTTTGAAAACATCAAATAAAGCATCCGTTCCTTTATCAAGTCCTTTGTAATAACTTCCCGCTTTAAATTCAGGAATTATAATATTTCGGGTAATTTCTCCACCAATACCGGCAGTCAATCGATCTTCAAGACCATATCCTGGTGAAATCCATATTTTTCTTTCGGCTTTTGCCAATAAAATAAGAACACCATTGTCATTTTTTGCAGTTCCACCAATTTCCCAGGCATGTCCCCATTTTGGAGTAAGGATACCAATGTCTTCTCCTTTAAGGCTTTCTATGGTAATCACCACAATTTGGGTTGTAGTAGAATCAGAATATTTAATCAGTTTTTCTTCTAATTGTGCTTTTTCTGTTGCGCTTAAAACATTCGCATAATCATAAACAGAAGTCTGTAAAGTTGGTTTTTCAGGAATGGTAAATTGCGCAAAGCCAATTTGTGTGAATAACAAACAAACAAACAGCTTTAGGAAAATTAGGGTACTCTTTTTTTGTAATAGCATTATCCTCTAGATATTTCGTTTGATAATTCATTTGTGTCGCCTTCCAGCCAAGGGAAATATTTCTGCAATTGTTCTCCAGCTCTGGTAATTCCGTCAATAAGACCTTGCTTGAAATCTCCTTTTTTGAACTCTGCTACCATAATGTCTCGGGTACAATTCCAAAAATCATCTTGTACGACGTCATTAATGCCTTTATCACCACAAATAACAAAATGTCTGTCTTCTACCGCTAAGTAAATTAAAACACCATTTTGAAGCTCAGTTTCATCCATTTTTAGTTCATGAAAAACTTCCATGGCACGATCATACGCATCCATGGAAGTTGTTTTTTCTATATGAACTCTAATCTCGCCAGAAGTATTTTTTTCAGCCATACGAATAGCTTCAACAATTTCTTGTTCATCTTCTTTGGTTAAAAAATCTTCTACTTTTGACATTGTTTTTTAGATTAGAATTTTACTTCAACTGGTTTATCTGCACCTTCAACTGCATTAAAGTATGCTTTCTCTTTGAATCCGAATAATCCAGCAAATAAGCTGTTTGGAAACGTTTTGATGTGAGAGTTATATGGTTTTACCGCTTCATTGAAACGCGTTCTCGCCGTTAGAATTTGGTTTTCTGTACTTGCCAATTCGTCTTGTAATTTCAAGAAGTTCTGGTTGGCTTTCAATTCTGGATACGCTTCAACAGTTACTAATAATCGAGACAATGAACTGCTCACGCCACTTTGTGCTTTGTTGAATTCAGCTAATTGTTCAGGAGTAATATTTGCTGGATCAATTTTTACAGAAGTAGCTTTAGAACGCGCTTCGATAACTGCTGTCAACGTGCTTTTTTCAAAATCAGCGGCACCTTTCACAGTGTTTACTAAATTTCCAATAAGGTCATTTCTTCTTTGATAGGCTGTTTGCACATCACCCCAAGATTGTTCTACATTTTGGTTTAACGTTACTGCAGTATTATTAATTCCTTTAACCCAGCTGTAAATTACAAAAATTACAACCGCTCCGATAATCCAAGGCAAAAATCTTCTCATGTTTACTTAATTTAATGTTTATTATTTAATTGTTTAAAAATTTTAATTGGGAAATAGTCGTGCTGACTACAATTCGTTTTTAATATTTGTTAATTGTGTGCGTATCGTTTCTAATTTTCGAATAATTTCAAACTTATCCAAAGTCTTCTTTTGTCCTTCTTTCAAATGGGTTTTTGCACCTTCCAGCGTAAAACCTCTTTCTTTGACTAAATGATAGATCAATTGTAAATTAGTGATATCCTCCGGAGTAAACATTCGATTGCCTTTCGCATTCTTTTTTGGTTTCAGAATATCAAATTCATTATCCCAAAAACGAATCAGCGATGCATTCACGTCAAATGCTTTGGCTACTTCGCCAATGCTGTAATATCTTTTATCTTTAGAAAGCTCAATATGCATGTTTCTTTTATTTGACTTTTAATTCTGCAACCTGTAGACTTTTTTTCTCCTACACCTGATCACTTAAAACTGATAACTTTCTGGAGCATTAATCTAATGATTGATTCTCTTGATTTGCTAATTGTGCAATCACAACATATTCTACAGCCGAAATATTTCCGTAATAAAAATTAAGCGGATTCACCACTTTTTTATCCTTGTGAACCTCATAATGCAAGTGCGGTCCTTCGGATCTTCCTGTGCTTCCCACATATCCTATAACATCGCCTCGTTTTACGCGTTGTCCAGCTCTCGCTTTATATTTGCTCAAATGTGCGTATAAAGTTTCGTATCCAAATCCATGCCGAATAACAATATGATTCCCAAATCCTGAAGCAGTATTGTCTGCTTTTGCTACCACTCCGTCGCCAGTGGCATAAATGGGAGATCCAGTTTTAGCTGTAAAATCCATTCCTTCATGCATTTTCCTTGCTTTTGTAAAAGGATCCGTTCGGTATCCAAAACCAGATGCCATTTGTTTTAAATTCTCATTTCGTACTGGCTGAATGGCAGGAATGGCAGACAAAAAATCACTTTTAGCATCTGCCAATTTCAAAATAACATCCAATGATTTTGACTGAACCGCTAATTCCTTGCTAAGGACATCAATCCTTTTTGTGGTATTCATTACCAACTGGGAATTGTCATAACCTTCTAATACTTTATACCTGTTTTTTCCTGGTAATCCCGCTTTTCGAATAGAATCAGGAATTGCTGCTTTATTAAAATACACGCGATACAAATTATTGTCTCGATCTTCAATAGCTTCAATAACGTCATTTACCTGATCCATTTTTTTGTTCAGCAGCGCATAATTCAATCTCAAATTTTCAATTTCACGCGCTTGCAAACGGTCTTTTGGAGTTTCAAAATAAGGAGTGTTCAATAAAACAATAAAACTCAAAAAACCAAACAATGCCGATGCCAATAAAAACAGAATAATAACACCAAGTTTTCTTCTTTTTCGTGTTTTTATTTTTCTATAGGCTAGATTTTCGGAATCGTAATAATATTTTACTTTCGACATATTTTAAAATACCCTATTTTTGCACACTGTAAAAGGTTAGACGAACAAATTTAATAAATGTTTCATTTGTTACACCCTTTTTTCAATAATAAATAAAATAATGTGCCTATTCCAGCTATTCGTTACAAGTTCTCGTTTATAAATCTTTTTTTCTAATGAGCTAGCAGGAGCTTCCTCCGGTCGCTCTGCCACCTCAAGAAAAAATAGATGTATAAATCTCTAAGCTTTTCACTGCTATCTGGGGCAAAAAAATGTTAATTTGTTAATTTGGTTTTTCGTTTATGCGATGCAGCCGATTAACCAAATTAACAAATAACCGAACAAACAATAAAAATGAAATCACAAGACGTACGTAAACAATTTCTGGATTTTTTCGCATCAAATGGACATTTAATCGTTCCATCGGCACCTATAGTTCTTAAGGATGATCCAACACTGATGTTCAACAACTCAGGAATGGCGCAGTTCAAAGAATATTTTCTGGGGAACGGAACTCCAAAAAGCACCAGAATTGCCGATACGCAAAAATGTCTTCGTGTTTCAGGAAAACACAATGATCTGGAAGATGTAGGTTTTGACACCTATCATCACACCATGTTTGAAATGTTGGGGAATTGGTCTTTTGGAGATTATTTCAAAAAAGAAGCCATCAACTGGGCTTGGCAACTTTTGACAGAAGTGTATAAAATTCCAAAAGAAAATTTATATGTTTCCGTTTTCGAAGGAAATCCGGATGAAAACGTGCCATTCGATCAGGAAGCTTGGGATATTTGGAAGGAATTAATTGACGAAGACCGAATCATTCTTGGAAACAAGAAAGACAACTTTTGGGAAATGGGAGATCAAGGACCTTGTGGACCGTGTTCAGAAATTCACGTCGACATTCGTTCTGTAGAAGAGAAAGCTTTAGTTTCAGGAAAAAGTTTGGTAAACAATGACCATCCGCAAGTAGTGGAAATTTGGAACAATGTATTCATGGAATTCAACCGTAAAGCCGATGGTTCTCTGGAAAAATTGCCTGCAAAACACGTTGATACCGGAATGGGATTTGAGCGTTTGTGTATGGCATTACAAGGAAAAACTTCGAATTATGACACTGATGTTTTTACGCCACTTATTGAAAAAGTAGAACAAATTACAGGATTAAAATACACTTCAAACGAAGTTTTAAATATCAGCGAAGAGCAAAACAAAACTAATATTGCTATTCGTGTAGTGGTTGATCACGTTCGTGCCGTAGCTTTTGCTATTGCCGACGGACAATTGCCATCAAACACAGGCGCAGGATATGTAATTCGTAGAATTTTGCGTCGTGCAATTCGATACGGATTTACCTTCTTGAACACCAAAGAACCTTTCATCAATCAATTGGTTGCTGTTTTGGCGAATCAAATGGGGGAATTTTTCCCGGAAATCAAATCACAACAACAATTAGTTACCAATGTGATTCGTGAGGAAGAAGCTTCTTTCCTAAGAACATTAGACCAAGGATTGCAATTATTAGAAAATGTAGTTGCCGAAACTAAAGGGTCAACTGTTTCAGGAGCAAAAGCATTTGAATTATACGATACTTTCGGATTTCCAATTGACTTAACGGCATTAATTCTGAGAGAAAAAGGATTTGAACTGGACGAAGCTGGTTTTAACGTTGCCATGCAAGCTCAAAAAGCGCGTTCCCGCGCTGCATCAGAAGTTTCTACCGAAGACTGGTCTGTGTTAATTCCTGGAAATGTAGAAACATTTGTAGGGTATGATCAATCAGAAAGTGACGTAAAAATCACTCGTATCCGTAAAGTGGACAGTAAAAAAGACGGTGTTTTATACCAAATCGTTTTGGATAACACGCCATTCTATCCAGAAGGTGGTGGACAAGTTGGTGATAAAGGAACATTTGTTTCTGCAAATGAAACTATTGAAATTATCGACACGAAAAAAGAAAATAACCTGATTTTGCATTTTGCAAAACAATTGCCAGAGAATGTAAACGCTGGTTTTGTTGCTAAAGTGAATCAGGATTTGAGAAGTTTATCTTCTAGAAATCACTCGGCGACACACTTGATGCACCAAGCGTTGAGAGGTATTTTAGGAACACACGTTGAACAAAAAGGATCTTTAGTAAATCCAAACTATTTGCGTTTTGACTTTTCTCATTTTGCTAAAATGACGGAAACCGAATTGCAACAAGTGGAAGATTTTGTAAACGCAAGAATCCAGGAACAATTACCTTTAATCGAAAGAAGAAACATTCCTTTTGCGCAAGCAGTTCAAGAAGGAGCCATGGCACTTTTCGGAGAGAAATATGGTGATGAGGTTCGTGCGATTAAATTTGGCGAAAGCATGGAATTGTGCGGTGGAATCCACGTGAAAAACACAGCTGAAATCTGGCATTTCAAAATCGTTTCTGAAGGAGCTGTTGCTGCAGGAATTCGTCGTATCGAAGCGATTACAAGTGATGCGGTAAAAGCACATTTTGCTTCTTATGAAAACACATTGAATGAAGTAAAATCAGCGTTGAAAAATCCTCAGGATATTTTGAAAGCCGTTCATTCGATGCAAGAAGAAAATGCCAAGTTAGCGAAACAAATTGAGGCTTTGGTAAAAGATAAAGTCAAAAATTTGAAAGCGAGTTTAATTGCTGAAATTCAGGAAATAAACGGCGTTCAATTTTTGGCAAAACAAGTCGATTTGAATCCTGAAGGAGCAAAAGATTTGGCTTACGAATTAGGGAATTTAGGGAATAACTTATTTTTAGTTTTGGCTACAGCCGACGAAGATAAACCTATGTTAACCTGTTATGTTTCTAAAGAATTAGTTACGGATAAAAACCTAAATGCTGGACAAGTAGTTCGTGAATTGGGTAAATTTATCCAAGGTGGCGGGGGCGGACAACCGTTTTTTGCAACAGCAGGCGGGAAGAATGTCGCAGGAATTCAGCAAGCTTTGGAGAAAGCAGTTGAGTTTGTAAAGTAAAACAAATTTATTTTTTATGATAGAAACCCTTTTAGGACATAAGTTCTAAAAGGGTTTATTTTTTTGTTCAACACAGTATTTACAGGCGCTTCACATAGTGTTATCGGGAGATTTAAAATAGTAGTTCAACCGAAATATAGGGATTGTAACGATGAATATTGTAGTTTTTATTTTATTTTTCTAGGTTTGATTGATATAGCACCAGAAGGTTTGAGAAAGGTGAATCGATTTATTTAGTATAATGAAAAAAACAAAAAACATATTTTGGGTATTATCAATTTTTGTATTGACACTTTATTCGTGTTCAAGTGATAATGACGATAGTGTAAAATTGCTAAAGAAGGTCGTTGAGACTTCAGAAGAAGGCACTTCAGAAACCACTTTATTTACTTATAATGGAACTGAAATAGTGCGTATTGAAGGAGCTCAGAAGCGTACTGATTTTACGTATACCGATGGTTTAATTACGAAAATTGTAACGTTAAGTAAAACAAACCAACTTCTAGAGACCATTGAATACAGTTACCTTGTGGGTAAATTAGTTGAAGTTGAATCTTTAGGTAATTACAGAATAAATTACATTCATAATTCAGATAAAACCGTTTCTTATCAAAAATTCACGATTGGTTCAGGAAATCAGGAGGTAAAAGAATTTCATGGAATATTATATTTTGAAAATGAAAATTTGATTAAAGAGGAAAGGACATTAGACAATACAGCTGTAGGAGTTACTTCAAATTATAGCATAAGTTTTGATTATGATTCTAACAAAAATCCGTTGTATAATATCTTAGGATATAAAAAATTATTAGACCATATGGAGACCATTTCATCAAATAACAGTTTAATAAATACAGTAATTGCGACTACTACAAATGGAGATCAAGTATTATCATTAGCTAATTTTTATAAAAGCTCTTTTCAATATGATTCTGAGAACTATCCAACGGAACAGGTTTCTGAAACAGCACTTTTTGCTAATGGAAATAGAGGCTATCTGAAAACGGAATATTTCTACTAAGAAAAACATTTATTTTTATAGCAACCCTTTCAGCGTATAAAACTCTGAAAGGGTTTTTTTATACTAATGAAAAAAGAACTAAACCTCATTTAATTCGCTAAAATTATTCAAATTTGTAGTAAATTATAAACAATGCAATTCAGAACCCAAATCCCCATTTCTAAAAGTAATTATCCCATAGATTATAATGCTACCATTATGTCTTTAGGTTCTTGTTTTGCTGTAAATATGGCGGAGAAACTGGACTATTTTAAGTTTCAAAATAGTTGTAATCCATTTGGGATTTTATTCCATTCGTTGGCGATTGAAAAACTAATAGATTTTGCTGTTTCCGAAAAGCAATTTACAGAAAACGACATTTTTTTTCACAATGAACGCTGGCATTGTTTTGATATGCATTCTGATTTGAGTAATTCAAATAAAGAGGAATTAGTAGCAACATTAAACACAATAATCAAATCAATAAATCAACAAATAACCGAATCAACACATTTCATCATCACGTATGGAACCTCGTGGGTATATCGAAATATAGAAAGTGATTCTATTGTGGCCAATTGTCATAAAGCGCCACAAAAGCAGTTCAAAAAAGAATTGCTATCTGTTGAAGAAATAAAAAAAAGTATTACAAATACAGTAAAATTAATTCATTCTGTAAACCCTGATTGCACTATTATTTTTACGGTTTCACCGGTACGACACATCAAAGATGGTTTTGTCGAAAACCAATGGAGCAAAGCCAATATAATTAGTGCGCTTCATGAGTCTTTTGACTTTCGACTTTCGACTATAAATTACTTTCCTTCTTACGAGATCATGATGGATGAACTTCGGGATTACCGCTTTTATGCCGAAGATATGTTGCATCCCAATCAAGTGGCAATCGATTATATTTGGAAGCGATTCCAAGAAACTACTATTTCTGAAACTGCTTTTGCGACGATGGATGAAGTAGAAAGTATTCAAAAAAGTCTTTCGCATAAGCCTTTTAATCCTGATTCTGAAAGTCATTTAAAGTTTGAGTCTAAAGTCAGAGAAAAAATCACTAAATTGGAAAGTCAATATTCATTTATGAAATTTTAATTATGCTTAGAAGAATACTTATTGGAATAGCAGTTATCGGTGGAATATTTTTATTGTTCAAATACTGCGATTTTAAGAAAAACGATGATGAAGATATCACGTACAACACGAATCTCATTCAGCAACAAATTTTGAACGTTGGAAAATTGGTAGTTACTGAAGGTCATTTTTCGGAAGTCATCACCTATAAAAATCAGCAAAAATATTTGTTGGACATGCTTTCTTTCGAGAAAAAAGCCTTGGTTGTCGTCAATGCCGATGTGACTGTAGCGTATGATTTGCACAAAATGAAATACGATATCGATGAAAAGAATAAAACCATCACGATTGTAAGCATTCCAAAAGAGGAAATAAAAATCAGTCCTGATATTCAGTTTTATGATGTAGAACAAAGTAAATTGAATCCGTTTACGGGAGATGATTACAATAAAATCAACAAATCGGTAAAAGCGAATCTGGCTAAGAAAATAGAAAAATCATCTTTGAAAACAAATGCTCAAAATCGCTTGATAAGCGAATTATCTAAAATATTGATTCTGACCAATACCATGGGGTGGAAATTGCAATACGAAGGAAAGGTTATCGAAAGCGAGAAAGATTTTGGTAAGCAAATAAAACTTTAGATAAAATTTTAAACACGAATTGCGCTAATTTTCACAAATTAATTCGTGTAAATTAGCGCAATTACTTCGTCCGTTCGCTTTGCTCGGGTCGTGTTTAATTCTTTTTATGTTTTCCGAGAAAAAACCTAAGCTTTCTCTTTATCGAAAATCAAGTCCAAACCACCAGCAATCAAATGGGCTACTTCGGGTCTTTTTACTTTCAATTGATCAAGATAAACCATTATTTCCTGTAGCAATTGAGGTTCGTTTCGGTCCTTCAAAAGCTCTGCGATTTCAACAGCTAACAACCAGTCGTTTGGATGATTGGTGTGTAATTTATCAAAAATTGGAGTTAAAGAAGTTTCTGTATCCTTAGTTTCTCTTATGTTTCGAACCGTTTGGTATAAAACCTCTAAATCATCACGTTCCGCAGTATGTTTTGCCTTGATGGTTTTGCTTGTTGGTACATGTGAAATCAAATCAAAACTATTCACATCAGCAGGACCTGAAAAAGCAGAAATCACTTTTTTACCTACAGCCATATCATAAATTCCCCATTCTGGTTGAAACAAAATAGTTTCTCCGTGAGTCACGGTACAGTTTTTTAAACTGATTAGAATAATCTCTCCGTGCAGGTTTCTGGAACCTGTGATAATTTCCCCTTTTACGGTGATATCACCTTCAAATTCAAGCGTTACACTTTTACTTTCGGTAATGGAATAAGCGCTTAAATCTCTTGGACTCATGTCTTCAATAGCTAGATTTATACCTTTTAATTTTCCAATCGGACTTCCAAAACCTTCAGCATGTTTAATTGTTCCATGACCTACTAATTCTTTTTCACGGTATGACAATGCTGTTTTTCCTGTTGTTTGGATATAAACGGGTTTTCCTTCTTCTTCAATAACATTGGTGAAAACGCCCGAAATCTGAATTCCGGTACTCAATTCAATTGTTCCTAAAGCATTGGAATGAATCAGTTTATTAATTCCCGATAATCCTCCGGTACGCAACGCCATTTTATTAGCAAACTCTTCCAAAACCAAGCTTAAATAAGCAAAATCTGGAGTAACGTAGAGCTGCGGTTGCAGTTTTGTAATGTCAAAACTCTGGTTCGCTGCTGATATATCGTAAGGGATTTTCTTTACATTGTCTGTCATACACCACGCACTTTCTCCAATAGACGAAAGCAGTCCGGCACCGTAAATTTTTGGATTGTCGATAGTTCCTATCAAACCATACTCTACGGTCCACCAATGCAGGTTTCTGATTTGCGCCATTTCAGATAATTCGCCCATGTTATTCTGCAAATCTTCCACCGCTTTTTCGGCAGCATCAATATCGGCTTGCGGCGTATCTTCGGCTTCTTTCAAGATAGAAAGCAGTCTGATGGCTTCATACATTTGGTAATCTTTATGCGAAGAAATCGCTTTACAGCCTATTTCACCAAAACGGCGCAGGTATTCCGCATATTCGGGATTGGCAATAATAGGCGCATGACCGGCTCCTTCGTGAATAATATCCGGCGCAGGGGTGTATTCTATATGTTCGAGCTGGCGAATGTCAGAAGCAATTACCAGTACATTATACGCCTGAAATTCCATAAAAGCATTCGGCGGAATAAATCCATCCACGGCAACTGCAGCCCAACCTATTTCAGTCAAAATACGGTTCATGCCGTACATACTAGGAATGTTGTCAATTTCGATTCCCGTTTTCTTCAATCCTTCCAAGTAAGAACTGTGGGCTACTTTTGATAAGTAATCTACATTTTTGCGCATCACATAACGCCAAACCGCTTGATTTATGGGCGTGTAATCGCTATAATCCTGAGGTTTAATGAATTGTTTTAAGTGCTTTGGCAATCGGTCTAATAACGGATTGCTTTCTATAGTTGAGTTCATATCGAAAACGTTGTAGTTCTACTGCAAAAGTACGAATTTCAGGAGCTATTTCCCGCTTTTCATTGCAAGTTTTTGCTAACCCGTTTGTTTTTCTAAAGTTTTCGCAGGAGCTTCCTTTGGTCGCTCTGCAGCAACAAGAAAAACCAAAACGGCTTTCGCAAAAAGCTTTCCATTTCACTCGGGGCTAGGTGAGTTGTAGAATTAATAGCTTTTTTGGATTTATTACTTCACCAACTCAAACACCAAAATCTGCGTTTTCTGTTTGTCTGAAAAATTATTGTCAGATACAAATAGCAGTGATGGATTACCATTAGCTAATTTTGGTCCAAAAGTAAGTCCTTCAATATTATCAATAAAAATGCCTAAATCATCCATGTTCAGCATCAGTTTTTTAGAAGCTAATTCTAATTTTTGGTTTTGCAAGGTCTTATGGTTTTTTACATTAGTAGCCTTTTTCAAATCACATAAAAATACTTTTATCGTGCATGCTTGTGTTCCAGTTGAGTAGGAACGTTCCACAACCAGCAATTGGTTTTTACCATAATACTGAATTGCCGAAACGCCATTTACACCAAAAGCTCCTTTAGGATTGGGTTCACGAGCAATAGGTTCCAGTTGGTAACCGTATTGAGCGGTGTTCTTCTTTGTTTTGGCATCAAATTGATAGAATCTAATCAAACCTCCTTTGCTGGTATTGGCTTGGTCGCCATCTTCAAAAAGTGGTTCTTCAATGTTGGTATAGATATGTTTATACTTTTTGTCAAAAGTTATCCCTTCTAAAGTGCCGTTATTTCTCGGGCCTTTTTCTTGTTTCTGCATTTTTAAATTTTCCGGCAATGTAACATTGCCTAGAAAATCACCTTTCAAATCCATGAAATTCAAGGAAGGATCTTGTAAAACTTCCTTATCTGCGGTAATCACTCGCGCACCTTCGCTACTCCAAACCAAAGTATTCGTTTTTGGATTGAATCGGATATCTTCGGGATCTGATGAAGTAGTTGGCGTGGTATTCCAATTTCCATACGCTGTTCCGGTTTCGTTTTTCAAAGTGCTGACACTTTGGAAATCGATACCTTCTAATTTGTTTTCGAACAAACGAATTTTTGCAGTATAAAATCTCGAATCGTTAAACATAGATCGATCATCACTTATCAAATAATACAACTCGTTTTTTGCATCATAATCGATTCCGGACAATCCGCCCACTTTTGTATTCTGAAACGTTTCCTCAAAAGGAATTTCAATCGAGCTGATTAGTTTTAAACTGGGAGTTGGTTTGTTTTCAACGGTTTGTTTTAAATTGGAACAAGAAAATAGAAAAGCTGGTAAAACGACAAGAAATAGTAATTTGCGCATAAAAGAATGTGTTACTGTTTGCAAAAAGGAACAGAGTTTGGATTAAAAAACCACTTTAAAAACTACGAATTGTTCGTTTGATTTTTTTCAAGATTACGGAAATAGTCAATTTTGTAATTGAACATTTCAGCCATATTTTTAGCACGTAGTTTCGCTTCTTCGGCCAATGGACCTACAAATAAACTATCAGTAGTTTTCGTGAAAATTTCCATCCAGCGGTCAAAATGTTCTTTGGCAACCGGTAATTGTTTGTGCGGCGGAAATGGACTTCCGGAATAAGAGTGAACTTCGAGTAAAATAGTTTGCCAAAAGCGATACATTTTTTCCAGATGTTCGGGCCAGCGGTTGCCTATTTTCTCGTTGAATATGGGTCCAATAAATTCGTCTTTTTGAACTTTAGAATAAAAAGTATCTACCAGTAATTTGATATCTTCGAATGTGGTAATGTCGTTAAGTTGTGCCATGATTGGGTATAAAAAAAGCCTACGCAAAGGTAGGCTTTTATGTTGAAATTTAATGGTAAACTATTTTGCTTTCGGTGGGAATTGCTCTAAAATTTTAGCTACAAATTCGTTGATTTGTTTTTCTTTTTCCTTGCGGTTTTCAGTTAGATAACCAACACCTTCACCTTGCCAAACCAATTCTTTTTTCTTGGCATCAATTAAATCAATATACAATGTCCCTTCGGTTGATGACGAAACATAAGTACTTCGCCCTCCCCATAAATAAGGATTCCATCCCCATCCCCAACCATAACCCCATCCGGCGTTGTATTGATTTACATCAATTTTTTCTCTTTCTTTAGTTAGTATATTAATTAGCAAATCTGGATTTTCACTTTTGGTCATTCCTTTTTTGCTTAATTCTCGATCTATGGCATTAAGTATTCTTTTCTTGTCTAATTCTGAAATTTCAACTTTATCAATTCCTTTTTTATGAAAAGCATATGTTTTGTATTGACTAAAATCCACATTGTTGTCATAATCAGAATATACTCTTACGGAACTGCAAGAGGTAAACACTAAAAGTAGAAATACGGGAAGGAGTTTAATTGCTTTCATGATGTGATTGTTTGATTACTATATGTGTACTAAAGATACGCTCAAATTTTTAAAAATCCAACAAATTGTCGGCTACTATATTAGGGATGGTTACTTTCAATAAAGGTTGCGTCTCCATCGCTCTTTTTATTGCAAATAATGCTCCGTCATTTCTAGCCCAGCTTCTTCTGGAAATTCCATTGTTGACATCCCAGAAAAGCATTGATGCTAAACGTCTTGAAGCTTCTTTAGAACCATCAAGAACCATACCAAATCCACCGTTTATTACCTCGCCCCAGCCTACGCCGCCGCCATTGTGAATCGAGACCCAAGTGGCTCCTCGAAAGCTGTCTCCAATGACGTTTTGTATCGCCATATCGGCGGTAAATCTTGAGCCGTCATAGATATTTGAAGTTTCTCTGTACGGAGAATCAGTGCCGGAAACATCATGGTGATCGCGGCCTAAAACTACTGTTCCTATTTCGCCTTTGGCAATAGCCTGATTAAATGCTTCGGCAATTTTTACACGACCTTCAGCATCAGCATAAAGGATTCGGGCTTGAGAACCTACGACTAATTTATTTTCTTGTGCGCCTTTTATCCAATGAATATTATCCTGCATTTGTTGCTGAATTTCTTCGGGAGCTGTTTTGGCCATTTCTTCCAAAACCTGGCAGGCAATTAAATCTGTTTTGACTAAATCTTCTGGTTTTCCCGAAGCACAAACCCATCGGAAAGGGCCAAAACCGTAATCAAAACACATGGGTCCCATAATATCCTGTACATAACTCGGATACCTGAAATCAATATGATTCTCTGCCATGACATCAGCACCGGCACGGGAAGCTTCCAGTAAAAATGCATTGCCATAATCAAAGAAATATGTTCCTTTGGCAGTATGTTTATTGATTGCTGTTGTATGACGGCGTAATGTTTCTTGTACTTTTGTTTTAAATAAATCAGGAGTTGATGCCATCATTTCATTGGCTTCTTCAAATGTAAGGTCTGCAGGATAATAACCGCCCGCCCAAGGATTATGTAAGGAAGTTTGATCGGATCCTAAATCGATATGAATGTTTTCTTCATCAAATTTTTCCCAAACATCAACCACATTTCCAAGATACCCGATAGAAACAACTTCTTTATTGGCTTGCGCCAAAGCGACTCTTTTTACGAGTTCATCCACGTTTTCAATCACTTCATTGATCCATCCTTGGCTGTGGCGAATGTGTGTGATTTTGGGATTTACTTCGGCACAAACAGTGATGCAACCGGCAATATTTCCGGCTTTAGGTTGTGCGCCAGACATTCCACCTAATCCTGAAGTGACAAATAAGCCGCCTTTTGGACTGCGTTTTATTTTACGAAAACCATTCAAAACGGTAATAGTTGTTCCGTGTACGATTCCCTGCGGACCAATATACATGTAACTTCCTGCCGTCATTTGCCCGTATTGAGAAACGCCTAATGCATTCATTTTTTCCCAATCGTCCGGTTTAGAATAATTAGGAATTACCATTCCGTTAGTCACGACAACTCGCGGAGCTTCTTTATGGGAAGGAAATAATCCCATTGGATGCCCAGAATACATGGTTAAGGTTTGCTCATCCGTCATCTCTGACAAGTATTGCATCGTCAAAAGATATTGTGCCCAGTTTTGAAAAACAGCTCCATTCCCACCATACGTAATCAACTCATGCGGATGTTGTGCTACGGCATAATCGAGATTATTTTGAATCATTAGCATGATCGCTTTTGCCTGCTCGGATTTTCCCGGATATTCCGAAATGGGACGGGCATACATTTTGTAATCCGGACGCAAGCGGTACATATAAATACGACCATACGTTTCCAATTCTTCCGAAAATTCTTTGATTAATTCAGCGTGATGTTGCTGTTCAAAATAACGTAACGCATTGCGAAGTGCCAGTTTTTTTTCTTCTGTCGAAAGGATTTCTTTGCGCTTTGGTGCGTGATTGATGTCTATTTCGTATGGTTTTGGTTTTGGTAAAACCGATGGAATTCCTTGTTGTATTTGTTCTTGAAAAGTCATTTTTAGCTTTTAATTCGTTAATTTTATTGTGTTGATTCGTTGAAGAAGTTAAGACTTCTTGTAAAAAAAATGAAACAACTAAGGATAACGAATATCCGACCTGTGGTAGGATTTGTGAATTTTGATTCTATATTTCTGTAAACAAATATCCATTTTTATCTTGGTTTTTTAAAACTGACGTTTTCTTGTTTTTAATTCTTAAAAGGCGTTACTTTTTATTGGTTCCTGTTTTTTTATCAAAACCATAGGGACAATGACGACAGCCGCTTTTACAGCAATAACCACGTTTTAAATGGTGTTTTTCAGTAAAACATTTATAGCCTTCGGGCGTGTAATAGAAATCTTCCCCTTCTATCAATTTATTTTCATTACTTTGGTCAATCATATTTGGGATATTCTATTGTACAATTTATTTGGATTGCCTAATTTATTAAACTCAACTCAAACGATTGAGATTTTCGTTAAATAGAACCATTTTATCATTACAAATTTATAAATTTTATAGCGAATGTTTCTGATTGTTGCTAAATATTTAATTCCTAAAGGATATCGCGGATTGGCTGTATTTCCTTTTGTATTTGTAAAATATGATAGGGATGCAGCAAATAGAATTTTTGTCAATCATGAAAAAATTCATCTTCGCCAACAGGCAGAATTATTAATACTTCCTTTTTTTATTTGGTATCTGTTAGAATATTGTATTAGATTGGTTCAGTATAAAAATACAAATTTGGCTTACAGAAACATTAGTTTTGAGAGAGAAGCTTATGCGAATGAATCAAATTTTGAGTACTTAAAAAACAGGTCTCCTTTTCTATTCCTAGAATATTTGGACTTAAAAAATGAATAGTATTTATCAAAATATTTTTGAGGCGTAATACTTTTTTTAATGATTTTGATACTGTCTTATCACTTCCTTTGTATTGGCCCAAAATAATTATACGGTATTAACTTATAGTTAGTCAAGTCGTTATCTTATTAGAAATATTGAATTGCTATATCGTTCTTAATTGATTTTTAATTGTAAGAAATTATATATTTAAAATTAAAAAACATCAATTTTATCGATTATTTATACTTTTTATCGGCATTTGTGCTGATTCCTATATTGTTTTTTTTGTAACTTTAAATAAAAATAACTCAAAACAGATTTTAGCACCTAAAATCCTTGATTAGGAATGTGTTTTTTAGACCTTTTTAAAGCTAAATAAAATTTCGTTTTTTTAAATTAAAGAGACATTGTCTTAAATGTAATGTCATATTAAAGAATATAATTTATTTCATACAAATCAATTTAATAAACAGGCTTATGGACTCAAAATTACTTAAACGAACACTGTTTATTTTTGCCGGATTATTTTTACAGAACAGTGTAAATGCCCAGATGTATGTAAGTCCCAATAGTTACGTTTTTGTGAATAACCAAGTGGTTTTTGTGAAGCAGCAACTGGAGTTGAATGCTGTCAACAGTAATTTCTATTTAAGGAAAGATGCTCAGTTGGTTCAAGGATCTATGTCGACCAGTACTAATAAAGGTCTTGGCAGCTTATCTGTTTTTCAAGAAGGAACTACTAACAATTTTCAATTTGATTATTGGTGTTCACCAGTTGGGGGCAGTAATGCAACTGCAGGAAACTCTCCTTTTGGAATTACACAGTTAAAAAATATTGTGAGCGAAATAATTAGTGATAATTCAACTATTTTGGCAATGAATAATTACGATGGAGCCGCCAGTCCATTTGCAATTTCGCCTTATTGGATTTTTAAGTTAACCGCTTCATCCAACTATTCAGATTGGAATCAGGTAGGAGCAACTTCGAATATTAATGTAGGAGAAGGATTTACGATGAAAGGGAGTTCTGGGACTAATCTAACAACTGTATATGGAGTTCAAAATAATCCAGGAGGTAAACAGCGATATGATTTTAGAGGAAAACCTAATGATGGAACTATTTCTATTCCAGTTGCATTTGAGCAATTTACATTGACAGGAAATCCATATCCATCTGCGATAGATTTATCTGCTTTTTTAATTGAACAAACACATTGCACCGGAATTGCTTATTTCTGGGAACAGGATAAAACAGTTGATTCCCATTTTATTGCCGATTATAAAGGCGGATATGGTGCTTTTTCTCCAGGTACTATTGGTAGTAGCGGGGTATACGTACCAGCTACTTTTTATTCGTACGATGGTTCTGGAAATGAAGGCTCAGCTTCTGGTTCGGGAGGAAATTATGAAAGACGTTTTTCTCCTGTTGGACAAGGTTTTATGATTGATGGACTTGTAAATGGAACTGTAGAAATGAAAAATAGCTACAGGGTTTTTGTTAAAGAAGATGCGTTGAATTATTCTCAATTTGAAAAAAATATAAATTCAAATAAAACAAAGGCTACTTCGGCTTACATGTCAGATATTCCATCAGTATCCGGTTTTGATTATAAAACGGTAAGTACTGCACCAACGCCGCAAATACGATTTAATACCTTATTGAATAATCAAGGAGTTCGTCAAATTGTTTTAGCATTTATTCCTGGAGCTACTGATGGGGTTGATCGTGCAATGGATGCAATATCTTCCAGTGACGATAGTCCGGCAGATGTTTACTTTGTGATAGATGACGAAGAATATCTTATAGACGCAGTAAGTTTTGATATTGATAAAAAGATTCCAATAGGTTTTAAAAATACAAATCAAGCTAATTTTAAGATTACAGTAAAAGGAATGCTGAATTTTACAGGAACCAATTCCGTTTATTTACACGATAAAACAACCGATTTATACCACGACATCAAAAACGATTTCTATGATTTGACATTGCCGGCAGGCGTAAACAACACACAGTTTGAAATTACTTTTAAAAACAATGTTACTTTAGGAATTGACGAAACAGCACGTCAAAGTTTTGTGGTTTATCAAAATAATTCTACTAAGAACTTAACCATCAGTAATCCATTATTACTGGATCTTGCTTCTTGTAATTTATATGATGTAGCCGGAAAATTAATTTTCAATAAAAAAGATTTAGGTTCAAATTCCTCTTATACTTTTTCTACTTCGGGACTTAGTGATGGGATTTATATCGTTAAAATAGCAACTAAAGATAAAATTGAAGTTGGTCAAAAAATCATTATCAGAAGATAAGAGTCAATATTATTGAAACGAAATGCAATCTGTAAGGGTTGCATTTTTATTAGATATAATTTTACCTTTGTGCCAAAATCACTCCCCTTGAATCAACACGTAATATCTTCGTTTCTAAACTCTATTTCAGTATATCTATAAAAAGTTGTGAGGTGATTTTAATTATTAAAGATGTTGAATTGACGATTAGTTTTCAATCAAAATTAATAGTGCTTTTGGGAATAATTAACCATCATCTTAGATGGTTTTTTTATTAAAAAAATAACCTTAAACTAAAAATATCTGTTCGCATTTGTCTGATTTTTAGATTTTTATTATGTGATATCCTTCCAATATATTCCATTCTATACTAAACACTATTAAAATTAACTTCAAAAATATAATATTTACTGCTTTCTTAATTCGACTCTTCATAATGTTAAATTTACTATATTAATAAGAAAATTTTTATTTTTTATTTTTTAATGCTATTTATAATCCAATAAAATTTTAGTCATAAATGTGTCTATTTGCTACAAATCACAGGTCAAAATTTTACTTTTATATTATAAATGATAATAAATAAGTGTCAATTTGACGCACTATTTCTTTTAAAGTCTTGTTTAGTCATTAAATAACATCACATTTGCAACTTATTACGATTTTTAATTGTAAAACATGTTGTTTTTCAATATTTTAAGTAAAATGCTAATTAAAAAATATGAAAAATAATGTCACGTTCTTGTTAATTTTATTCTTACAAATATCAGGAATAATAAATGCGCAAGTTGGAATAGGAACTACTAATCCTGAAGTTTCATCAATACTCGATATTCATTCTACCAATAAAGGATTTCTTTTGCCTCGATTGACTACTGCACAAAGAGATGCGATAAGTTTACCAGCAACAGGTCTTCTTATTTATAATACTACTACCTCCATTTTTAACTTTTATAACTCGGGTTGGAAAGATTTTAATACAGGTTTAGTTTTGCCAATAAATGGAGGAACTGGAATAGCCAATAGTAACGCATCTACTCTTGCATTACCGGGAGGATTTGCAACTACACTTACAACTAATGGATTAACAGACGTTACTTTGCCTATGACAGGAACTTTGTATGGAACGCAAACAGGAAGTATAACTTCAGCACAAATACAGAATTCATCGAGCGATGAAACAGGTACTGGAAAGTTAGTGTTTTCTGAATCTCCATCTTTTACAAACATACCATTAGCTCCAACTGCAATTGTTGGAACAAATACAACACAATTAGCTACGACAGCTTTTGTAATGGCTAACTCAAATAATTATTATTCAGTTAATAATACAGGGGACTTAACAACGACTTCACCTACGGATGTTGTAATACCAGGAATGTCAATAAGTACCTCTACAGGAACTTATGCTGTTGCCTTTAATGGGCAGTATACAATAATACCTAGTAATAAAACGGCGCAAGCAGCAATCGATTTACAATCGGTTTATACTCAATTGAATAGTATCGCTGTT
Organism: Flavobacterium yafengii; assembly: GCF_030010375.1. Lineage (GTDB taxonomy): Bacteria > Bacteroidota > Bacteroidia > Flavobacteriales > Flavobacteriaceae > Flavobacterium > Flavobacterium yafengii. The sequence goes on from NZ_JASCRY010000001.1 coordinate 1,221,161, forward strand.
ACAAATACGACCCATGCACCTGTATTTGGAGGTGAGACTCTGCTTCCAGGAGTGTATAGTATAGCTGCTGCAGGTTCCGCAGCAGGTATTATTACTTTAGATGCACAAGGTGATCCCAATGCTCTTTTTATTATTAAATTCGGAGAAGCCTTTAGCACAGGAGCAACTACTACGATAGTCTTGGCTAATAGCGCATCAGCTGCTAATGTTTTTTGGTTGGCGAAAGGAGCTATTGGACTAGGAGCTTCAACTGTTATGAAAGGAACCCTTCTTAGTAAAGAGGGAGCAGTTTCTTTAGGAGCTAATTGTATAATTGATGGCAGAGTGCTTACTGGTAGTGGAGCTATAGGTATTGATACTTCAACCATAACTAAAACCTCAAATAGTCCTTATGTTAACTTGGGAGCCTTGTTTTCCTTTGCCCTGTTTACTTCTTCTGGTGGTGTTGGGAATACAGGAGTTTCAACTATTAATGGAGATATAGGTACTAACTTAGGTGCTATAACAGGTTTTGAAACTGCTAGAGTGAATGGTGCTTTAATTACTCCTGGAATTGTTAGTGCTATGGCTACTTTTAGTATTTATCAAAATGGAGTTTTAATTGCAAACTCAAGCAGAACGAGAGTAAGTTCTATAAATACTGTAGATGTTTCATTGCAAGCCATTGCAGATGTTTCGGTAGGCCAAGATATTGATGTAAGATGGAACATTGATGCAGGAACTTTAAAGCTAGGAAGTAGAATATTAACACTAATTAATGTTAGGTAGTTTTGGGTATCTTTTATGTTTAAGAATTTTTTAATTTATTAAGAAGATTTTTTTATAAAAAAGAAATTGTTCAATGTTTATAAATATAAAAAAAATAATTTAGTATTATAAAACTAAAACTATTAGTTAATAATAAATTTTACGGTGAACGAATTAATATTTAAACCCGGCATTACTACTGTAGTAACCACTAGAAAAGCATTAGCAATTTCTAGTATTTATCAAAATGGAGTTTTAGTTCCTAATTCGAGCAGAACGTGAGCAGGCAATCGCTACAGTTTCTGCGGGTCAAAATATTACGATTAGATGGAAAATTGATTCAGATACATTGATTCTGAAAAACAGAATAATAACCCTCATAAGTGTTAGATAATAGTCTTAAAAAAACTATAGCAAATATCTAGTTTGCACCTTGAAATTTTTATCAATCTAATAGCTTCATTTCTAACATTAAAAATGTTTTAGTCATAATTAATTATTAAAAAACTTACAAATTAATTCAGTTGATAAGCTTATGAATTCAAAATTACTTAAAATAGCACTGTTGATTTTTTCTGGAATTTTATTTCAGAGCAATGCCAATGCCCAAATGTATATAAGTCCCAATAGTTATGTTTTTGCGAACAATGAAGTTGTTTATATAAAACAAGAATTGGAGTTAAATGCAGCCAGTAGTAATTTTTATTTAAGGAAAAATGGACAGTTGTTACAAGGCACAACTTCAAATAGCACTAATAAAGGATTAGGTAGTTTGTCTGTATTTCAGGAAGGTTCTACAAACAATTTTCAATTCAATTATTGGTGTTCTCCGGTTGGCGGTAGTAGTTCTTCAGTTGGAAATTCTCCATTTGGGATTATACAACTTAGAGATATTGTTGATTTGACTAACAGTAATAGTCCAACAATTTTAGCAATGAATAATTATAACGGTACAGCCAGTCCATTTGCAATAGCCCCATTTTGGATCAATAAATTAACTGTTTCATCTGATTATTCAAGTTGGATTCAGGTGGGGTCTAATTCTAGTTTGAATGCAGGAGAAGGATTTACAATGAAAGGGAGTTCAGGAACTAATTTAACAACTGTATATGGAGTTCAAAATAATCCCGGAAGCAAACAGCGATATGATTTTAGAGGAAAACCTAATGATGGAACTATTTCTATTCCAGTTGCATTTGAGCAATTTACATTGACAGGAAATCCATATCCATCTGCGATAGATTTATCTGCTTTTTTAATTGAACAAACACATTGCACCGGAATTGCTTATTTCTGGGAACAGGATAAAACAGTCGATTCTCATTATATAGCTGACTATAAAGGCGGATATGGAACTTTTTCTCCTGTTTCTAGAGGAGGATCCGGTATATACGTGCCAGCTGCTTTTTATTCGTACGATGGTTCTGGAAATGAAGGCTCGGCTTCCGGTACAGGAGGAGGTTATGAAAGACGTTTTTCTCCTGTCGGACAAGGTTTCATGATTGATGGACTTGAAAATGGAACTGTAGAAATGAAAAATAGCTATAGGGTTTTTGTTAAAGAAGATGTTTTGAATCATTCTCAATTTGAAAAAAATATAAATTCAAATAAAACAAAGGCTACTTCGGCTTACATGTCAGATATTCCATCAGTATCCGGTTTTGATTATAAAACGGTAAGTACTGCACCAACACCGCAAATACGATTTAACACCTTATTGGATAATCAAAGAGTTCGTCAAGTTGTTTTGGCATTTGTTCCTGGAGCTACTGATGGGGTTGATCGTGCAATGGATGCAATATCTTCCAGCGATGATAGTCCGGCAGATGTTTACTTTGTGATAGATGACGAAGAATATCTTATAAACGCAGTAAATTTTGATATTGATAAAAAGATTCCAATAGGTTTTAAAAATACAAATCAAGCCAATTTTAAGATTACAGTGAAAGAAATGTTGAATTTTACAAGTGCGAATTACGTTTATTTACACGATAAAGCAACCGATTTATACCACGACATCAAAAACGATTTCTATGATTTGACATTGTCGGCAGGAGTAAACAACGCACAGTTTGAAATTACGTTTAAAAACAATACTACTTTAGGAGTTGACGAAACAGCACGTCAAAGTTTTGTGGTTTATCAAAATAATTCTACTAAGAACTTAACCATCAGTAATCCATTATTACTAGATCTTGCTTCTTGTAATTTATATGATGTAGCCGGAAAATTAATTTTCAATAAAAAAGATTTAGGTTCAAATTCCTCTTATACTTTTTCTACTTCGGGACTTAGTGATGGGATTTATATCGTTAAAATAGCAACTAAAGATAAAATTGAAGTTGGTCAGAAAATAATCATCAGAAGATAAGAGTCAATATTATTGAAACGAAATGCAATCTATAGAGGTTGCATTTTTGTTATATATAATTTTACCTTTGTGCCAAAATCATTTAGCTTGAATCAACACGTAATATCTTCGTTTCTAAACTCCATTTCAGTAACCATCAAACGGGAAGATCTGATTCATCCTTTTGTTTCCGGAAATAAATTCAGAAAGCTAAAATACAATTTGCTGCAAGCGAAAACGGAACAGTACGAAACGCTGCTTACTTTTGGCGGTGCTTTTTCGAATCATATAGCGGCAGTAGCTTTTGCAGGAAAAGAAAAGGGATTTAAAACTATCGGAATTATTCGTGGAGATGAATTAGGGAGTAAAATCTCGGAGAATCCTACGTTGTTATTCGCTCAAAATTGCGGAATGCAACTGGAATTTATTTCAAGAGAAGTATATCGGTTAAAAAGTGAGGCTTCATTTTTAGAAAACTTAAAACAGCAATTTGGCGATTTTTATCTAATACCAGAAGGTGGGACAAATGCGTTAGCTATCAAAGGGTGTCAAGAAATTCTAACTCCGGAAGATGCTGAATTTGATTATATTTGTTGTTCAATAGGAACTGGCGGAACGATTTCGGGAATCATTAATAGTGTTTTGCCACACCAAAAAGTTTTAGGATTTCCCGCTTTAAAAGGTGATTTTTTGAAAGAGGAAATTCGTAATTTTGTCCAAAATGAAAATTGGGAGTTAATTACGGAGTATCATTTTGGAGGTTATGGGAAAGTAAATGAAGCCTTAATCGGATTCATCAACCAGTTTTATACCGAAAATCAAATTCCTTTAGATCCCATTTATACGGGAAAGATGGTTTTTGGCGTTATAGATTTAATTCAAAAAAACTATTTTCCTGTCGAATCAAAAATTTTACTAATTCATACGGGTGGAATTCAGGGAATTCAAGGTATGAATATGAAATTAAGAAACAAACAATTACCAACAATCGATATCAATGTTTAAAAAAATTCTACTGCTTCTTACCTTAATTACTTTGATAGGTTGTAATGCCACAAAACCTGTTATTGTAACAAAGAAAGCTCCTATAAAACCAAAATCGGAAGTAGTCCGCACGATAAAAAAGCCTGCTGCGTCAAGTTCTACCACTGCAAGACCAACTGTTGCAAAACCGGTAAAAAAAGAACAAGGTAATCGGGAAACAGAAGTAATCGTTTCAACTTCAAAAACAGTAGTTACCAATGATGTGATTGTATCGTATATTTCTAAATTTAAAGAAATTGCGATAGGAAACATGAAAAATTATGGTATTCCCGCAAGTATTATTTTGGCTCAGGGAATTTTAGAATCAGGTGCAGGAAGAGGAGATTTAGCGATAAGTGCCAATAATCATTTTGGAATAAAATGTCACGTAGGATGGACAGGAGAAAGCGTTAAGCACGATGATGATTCTGATCAGGAATGCTTTAGAAAATATGACAACCCTTCAGAATCATTCAAAGATCACGCTTTATTTTTGACTGGAAGAAGCAGGTATGCTAAGCTATTTGAATTTTCAAAAGGCGATTATAAAGCTTGGGCAAAAGGTCTAAGAGCTGCGGGTTATGCCACAGATCCTAAATATCCGGATAAGTTGATTTCTTATATTGAGCGTTACAATTTGCATCAATATGACAATCAGGTTTTAGATGTCAATTATGTGTCTAGCGAAAAACAAATGGTTGAGGAATTAACTATTGAATCCAGAAATACAATCAATCACGACTTACTTTCATACGTTGTTCAAAAAGGAGATACGCTTTATTCTATTTCAAAAAAATTCGATTTAAAGGTCGATGATTTAAAGCAAAAAAATAATCTTTCTGACAATACACTTTCTATTGGGCAGAGATTGGTGGTAAAATAATTGAAAAATAACTATAACTCATAATTTATAAATGTTGTATAAAAGAAGCAGTCAGCTTTTTGCTGAAGCAGAAAAAGTAATTCCGGGAGGTGTAAATTCACCAGTAAGAGCTTTTAAAGCAGTGGGTGGAACTCCAATTTTTGTCAAAAGTGCCAAAGGTGCTTATTTGTACGATGAAGATGGAAACCGTTTGATTGACTATATCAATTCTTGGGGACCAATGATTTTAGGACACGCTTACGAACCGGTAGTACAAGCCGTAATAGAGAAAGCGAAATTAGGAACCTCGTTTGGAATGCCAACAGAATTGGAAACACAAATTGCTGCTTTAGCCGTTGCGATGGTCCCAAATATCGATAAAATTAGATTTGTAAACTCTGGTACCGAAGCCTGTATGAGCGCTGTAAGATTGGCTCGCGGATTTACCAAAAGAGATAAAATAATAAAATTTGCAGGTTGTTATCACGGTCATTCGGATTCGTTTTTAATCCAAGCCGGAAGTGGAGCAATTACTTTTGGTTCACCAAACAGCCCTGGAGTTACAGCAGGAACTGCTAAGGATACTTTGCTGGCACGATACAATGATTTAGAAAATGTAGCCGCTCTAATTGAAGCCAATAAAAATGAAATTGCAGCCATAATCGTGGAACCTGTTGCGGGGAATATGGGATGTATTCCACCAAATAAAGGCTTTTTGCAAGGCTTGCGCCAATTGTGTACTGATAATGGAATTCTATTGATTTTTGATGAGGTTATGACAGGATTCAGACTCGCTGCCGGCGGTGTTCAGGAATTGTTTAATATACCTGCTGATATTGTTTGCTTCGGGAAAGTAATCGGTGGAGGATTGCCTGTTGGTGCTTTTGCTGCCCGTGCAGAAATCATGAATTATCTGGCTCCGTTAGGGCCGGTTTATCAAGCAGGAACATTGTCTGGAAATCCGTTGGCAATGGCTGCTGGATTAGCAATGTTGCAAGCTTTAGATACGGATCGTGCTATTTTTCAAAGATTAGAAGAGAAAACAGCGTATTTGGCTGCGGGAATTGATAAAGTGTTGAAAGCAAATAACGTTACATTTACAATCAATAGTATTGGATCGATGATTTCGGTTCATTTTGATGCTGCTCCGGTTGTTGATTTTAAAACCGCAGCAAACGGCGATAACGAGACGTTCAAGAAATTCTTTCACGGATTATTGCAAGAAGGAATTTATATTGCGCCATCAGCTTATGAAACGTGGTTTATTACTGATGCATTAACGTATGAGGATTTAGATTTTACCATTCGAGCGATAGATAAAGTTTCGAAAACATTTTAATAATAAAAAAAGCCCCTGAATAGGGGCTTTTTTATGAAATAAGATGAAGTATTTCAAGTGAACGGATTATTTTTTATCACCCGTTTCTGCTGGTTTTCTGTCTTTATGGTGCATCATTCTTTTTTTCATTCCGTGATGTCTTTTCGATTTCATGTCATCCCATTTTTTATATTGTTCTGGAGTAAGAATTTTTTTCACTCTTTCTTTCATAACAATTTGCTCGTCTAACATTTTGCTTTTTTTAGCAAAAATTTCGTCTGAAGTAAGTTTTTTGACTGAATCTTTAGTTGCTTTTCTTTCTGCCATTTTAGCTTCTCTTTTGGCACTTTGTTCCGCGATGATTTTACTCATTTCTTTTTGTTGTGAAGCATTTAAATCTAATTCCAAAGTCATCTTTTTCAAGTGCAATTGATTTCTTTGCTCAGGAGTCATTTGCTCCATTTTGGCTCTCTCTGGTCTTGCTTTTTTTTCTTGTGCAAAGCTTGTCATTCCGACAACTAATAATGCAACGATAAATAATTTTTTCATTTGTATTGTTTTAAGTTTTATAGGTATAAGACAAGGATAGGTTTGAAAAGTTTAATCCTTAACAAAAGTTTATCGTTTGGTTTTAATAGTAAGGAAACATTTATAATTGCTGTTGTTTGTGTAAAAGACATCAAAAAAATAACTTTCGTGGATGTTAAAGCATGATATTTATCAGCTTTTTTCCAGTTTTCTTTCTTGACTTTTGTAGTTTATTTATTAAATCATTTTAGCATGACAACATTTAAACCACTTCATACTTTTCATATCCCGGTAATGGGACTTGCCTATACCATTGATAGTCCGATACGAGTGGCGAAATATGGAATTTCGTCCGTGATTTCAATTATGGATGATGAACTTATCGAAAAAATGAATGCTTTTTACAGCAAGAAATTCGATTTGCCGTATCAGGAAATTACCCAAAAAATACATGATTACCGCGCAGAACGTATTACTTCTTATTTGAATTTGGTAGACAAAATCGTCAAGGAAAAATTTGAAAATTTCAAAACGGAATTATCCGAAAGTAAATCAGCTTTGGAAAATTACATCGCCATGTTGCCCAACAAATCAGAGATTAAAGCAGGCTTGCAAAACTTGATGGAAGACGGTTTTACTTTCAAAGAAAACATCAAAAATTATCTCGAGAAGAATCTTTATCCGGGCGATATAGATGTTAATATTATGACCAAATTAGATAAGGATAATTTCATCAAAGACGAACAATTACCCATTGCTTTCAATGATGCGCATGCTGCGCTGCGAGGGTTTGTCAATAGTACATTAGAATCTTCGGTAGTTTTATCGGCTGGGATGAATCCAAGGTTATACAGCTATTTCGAAAGTTTTTCGGCTTTCTTTCCAGATTCGAATAATACACTGAAAAAGAAAATCACGCTGAAAGTAAGCGACTTTCGTTCGGCGATGATTCAAGGGAATTTTTTAGCAAAAAAAGGACTTTGGGTTTCTGAATATCGAATCGAATCCGGACTGAATTGTGGCGGACATGCTTTTGCCACCGAAGGCTATTTATTAGGACCGATTCTGGAAGAATTCAAACAGAAAAAAGAGCAATTGATTCAATCTGCGCATGAGTTGATGGTAAAAGCATTGGCACAAAAAGAAATGCATGTTCCGGAACAGCCTTTGGATTTAAAAATTACGGTTCAAGGCGGCGTAGGAACTGCTGAAGAACACGATTTTCTATTGGGCCATTATAATGTAGATTCTGTGGGTTGGGGTTCGCCGTTTTTATTGGTTCCTGAAGCCACTTCGGTTGATAAACACACCCGAGTATTATTGGCTGGAGCCAAAGAAGATGATTTGTATTTAAGTCATATTTCGCCGTTGGGAATTCCTTTCAATACGTTGCGAGGAACGACGAATGAAAAATTGAAATTGAAACGAATTGAGGAAAGCAAAGCGGGAAGTTCATGTCCAAAACGATTTTTGGCGTTGAGCAAAGAATACGATGCAAAAGGAATTTGTACGTCTTCCAAGAAATACCAAGACTTGAAACTGGAAGAATTGCTACTTCAAAAAGATGTTTTAACTGCAGCAGTTTTCGAAAAAAAGAAAAACAGTATTACTGAAAAAGCCTGTCTTTGTGTGGGTTTAGCCAATGCTTCGTATCTTGAAAATGACATTAAGATAAAAGGGCAGGCGCAAGGTGTAATAATTTGTCCAGGACCTAATATGGCGTACTTTGACCAAGAAGTTTCACTGTCTAAAATGGTGCAGCATATTTATGGAAACGCATCTGTACTGAAGGGGACTAATCGACCAAATCTATTTGTGAAAGAGTTAAAAATGTATTTGGATTATTTGAAAAATGAAATCACAGCGGTTACTGAAGAAATAACTTTGGGACAAATTAAAAAATGGAATTCGTTTAAAAATAATTTGTTTCTAGGAATTGAATATTATGAAGATTTATTTTCAACAACTCCTTTTTTCGAAAGCACTAAAAATGAGATTCTGAATCAATTCGATATTTATAAAAACGAACTGATTGCTTTTGAGATTCCAGAATTAAAATTGGCATAAAGCCTCCAGATATTTGTTTTTAAATAGAATGATTTTACAGGATTATTCTATTTAAAAACATTTTTTTATACTCCATGATGTTGTAAATTTGCACCGTGAAAAAAATCATATTCATAATTGTATTTATCATGCTCGTAAAGCCAATTCTACCGGTTTTAGAGTATGTCGTGAATTATGAATACATTTCAAAAGTACTTTGTATCAATAAGGACAAACCTAAAATGCAATGTAACGGAAAATGTCATTTGATGAAAGAATTGGCTAAGGCTTCTGATACTGAAAAGCCGCTTTCTTCAGATAAAAAAGGAACTGCTCCAATACTTGACGTACTCATTTTTGAGGAAATCAAATCTTTCGAAATTGTACCCGTTTGTTTTGGAACCAAAGAAAAAACAAACCCGTACTATTCTAATTTATACTTTCACTTGAATAGTGCTTCTGTATTTCATCCACCCACTTTCATTTCTTAAATTTTGATGCACATAGTGCGCTTTTATTAATCCGTTTTATGTAACGGATGAGATTCTGTTTGCTTTTTTTGGAAATAAATTGTCCAAAAATGGCATGCAAATCAACACCCATATTTAAAATAAAAATCTAAAGAAATGAAATTTCAATTAAAAAATATACTGGCTGTAGTGGCTATAGCACTTGCATTTTCCTCCTGTTCCTCAGATAGTGAAACTCCTATTGTTGATGAATTGGCAGAATTGACCAAATTCAAAGAAATTACAAACACAACCCATACTATCGAATTGTACGCTCACATGGGAGCTTTAGAACAAGGCTATAATGAAATCAGTTTAAGAATTAAAGACAAAGCAAGCGGCGATTACGTAAAAAATGCAACTGTCAGTTGGATGCCATTAATGCACATGACTATGATGACGCATTCTTGCCCAAAATCGGGAGTTGAAAAAGTAACGGCTGATGGAACTTTATACAAAGGAAATATTGTTTTTCAAATGCCTCAAAACGCCACGGAATATTGGGATTTAAAAATAGATTATACGATTGATGGCACCGTTTATACAGTGACTTCAGTAATTGATGTTCCGGCTTCAGCTAAACAAAGAGTGACTACTTTTACAGGTTCTGATAATGTAAGATATATTGTAGCTTATGTTGAACCACATCATCCAAAAGTGGCATTGAATGGTATTACGGTTGGTGTTTATAAAATGGAATCGATGATGAGTTTTTCAGTAGTTGATAATTTTAAAGTTAAAATTGATCCAAGAATGCCAAGCATGGGAAATCATGGTTCGCCAAACAATGTTGATTTAACGCAGTCTACTTTGGATAAATTATATCACGGAAAATTATCATTGACCATGACCGGTTTATGGAAAATCAACTTGCAGCTTGTAAACGCATCTGATGTTGTTTTAAAAGGCGAAACCATTACGGATTTAGTTCCGGCAAGCAGTATTTACTTTGAGATAGAATTCTAATTCTATTTCATTTTCTTAACTAAAAAAGGCCAATAAAATCAAATGTATTGACAGCTGTTCTTTTGGCCTTTTTTTAATTTTTCTATCATGAAAAAGAAATTATACGGTTTTGTACTCTTATGTTTCACTTCTATAACTCTTTTTGCACAAGATCAAGTTGCAGATACGATTGTTCCAGAAAAATTAAATGAAGTGATTGTCATTGGAAAAAAAACGCAATTATATCAAAACCAAACCAAACCTCTGGCTACAGTAGAAGAGTATTTGCAGCAGTCCGGAAAAGTTGGAATGATAAAAAGGGGAGGTTATGCGTGGGATCCAATCATTAACAGTATGGCTACCGAAAGAACATTGATAACCATTGACGGAATGCGAGTTTTTGGGGCTTGTACTGACAAAATGGATCCGATAACTTCTTATGTTGAGGTTTCTAATTTATCGGAAGCCACAATCACATCGGGACAGTTGGGCGGTTGTCATGGGGCAACTATTGGCGGAGCTATTGATTTAAAAAGAAATCGTAGCGGATTTATAAATTCCGGTTGGGATATTTCACTGCATTCCGGTTTTGAAAGTAACGGAAATCAAAAAATTATTGGATCGGCAGTCAATTACGCAAACAATAGTTTTTATATCGATACTGATTTTATGTATCGCGATGCCGAAAATTACTCGGCAGGAAACAATCAAGAAGTTTTGTATTCGCAGTTTAGAAAATTCAATATTTCTGCCACTTCTGGTTTTTCTTTTGATGAAAATAAAATGTTGGAAGCTTCATTAATCTACGATAAAGCAACTGATGTTGGTTATCCGGCACTTCCGATGGATGTTTCTTTGGCGGAAGCTTTAATCACTTCATTGAAATTTGAGTATGTTCCAAAGTCTTCAAAAATTGAAAATTGGGAAACCAAAATTTATTACAACACCATCACGCACATAATGGATGATACCAAACGCCCTTCTGTGCCTATTCACATGGATATGCCGGGTTGGAGCGATACGTACGGATTCTATTCAAAAGCCAAAGGAGTTTTTAAAAGCCATCGTTTCATGGTTGATTTGAATTCGTTTTACAACCGTTCCGTTGCTGAAATGACGATGTATCCGAGCGATCCAAATGAAAGTTTGATGTTTATGTTTACCTGGCCGGATGTGCGAACACTTTATAATGCGTTGTTTCTGGAAGATAATATCATTTTGAACGGTCAATCCAGTTTGCGGTTTTCAGCAAGTGTTGCGAATCATTTTAATAAAGTTGCCGATAATTTAGGGCTGGAAAGTTTACAGATTTTTTATCCAAATATGGAAGATAGCAAAAATAGAATTTTAAAAAGCATTTCGTCAAATTATACGTACGATAAAAATGGGTTTCAGTATGGATTTGGACTTGCTTATGGCGAGCGTGCTCCATCGGTTTCTGAGGGATATGGATTTTATTTATTCAATAGTTTTGACCGATACGATTATATTGGAAACCCGGAATTAAGAAACGAAAAATCATCAGAAGCGAATGCTTTTATTGGTTACAAAACAAAAAAAATAAGCACTAAAATCTCGTCTTCTTATTTTCATATCTCGAATTATATTGTTGGTAAACCGGCTGAGAATTTGATTCCGATGACTATTGGCGCAAGCGGAATAAAAATCTATACAGCACTTGATTATGCTACCATTTTTAATACTGATTTGAATATTGAATACCAATTTGACACGAACTTTAAATGGTCAGTACAATTGGTTTACAGTTACGGACAGGATTATAAAAAGGAGAATTTACCTTTTATAAGTCCGTTGCGGTATTCGTCATCGTTGCTTTATAGACTAAATAAATTCTCCTCTGAAATCATGGTTCAGGGAAATGCTGTTCAAACGCAATACAGTCCTTTTTACGGTGAAGACAGAACGCCGGATTATGCGATTTTAAACTTCGCATCGAGCTATTCATTTCAGATTGATAAAAGCAAATGGAATGTAAAAGCAGGAGTAGAGAATGTTTTAGATGCATATTATTCCACTTTTTCAGATTGGAACAATATTCCTCGTAAAGGAAGAAATTTCTTTTTGAATATTAGTTTTGGGTTTTAAAAACTATCAGATTTATAGTTTGGAATAAAAAAGGAGCTTCAATTGAAGCTCCTTTTTTATAAATATATTTCTCGAATAAACTTATTCTTTCAATCGGCACGCTTTGCTGTCACCATTCACGACAACTTCAGTCATTCCTAACGAAGATAAATTCTTCATGGCTTTGTCCCATTTTTTACCGCTCAATTCCGATTTGATTTTCAAAAGACCAAATTCCATTTGGTTTTCATTTCCTTGTAATAGCGAGATAATTAATTTCTCATCTTCTTCCAATTCAATTTTAACTTGAGTTTTCTCTGGTCGCATTTGAGGGAACAATAATACTTCTTGAATAGAAGCATTATTTGTCAAATACATAATCAATCGATCCATTCCAATTCCCATTCCAGATGTTGGAGGCATTCCGTATTCTAAGGCTCTCAAGAAATCTTCATCAATAGTTCCGGTAGCTTCATCATCTCCTTTTTCAGCTAATCTCATTTGGTCTTCAAAACGTTCTCTTTGGTCAATTGGGTCGTTCAATTCAGAATAGGCATTTGCAACTTCTTTACCGCAAATCATTAGCTCAAAACGCTCTGTCAATTCTGGATTGTCACGGTGTTGTTTACAAAGCGGAGACATTTCTTTTGGATAATCCGTGATGTAAGTAGGCTGAATGTAATTTCCTTCACATTTAGCGCCAAAGATTTCGTCAATCAGTTTTCCTTTACCCATTGTTTTATCCACGTCAATTCCCATTCCTCTGGCAGCGTCAAATAACTCTGTTTCACTTTTTCCTGAAATATCAAATCCTGTAAAATGTTTGATGGAGTCCGTCATTGTAATGCGAGCATAAGGCGCTTTAAAATTGATAGTATGTTCCCCAAAAATCACTTCTGAACTTCCATTTACGGCAATTGCGCAATGTTCCAAAAGGTCTTCGGCAAATTTCATCATCCAGTTGTAGTCTTTGTAGGCTACATATATTTCCATGGCGGTAAATTCCGGGTTGTGCGTACGGTCCATCCCTTCATTACGAAAGTTTTTCGAAAACTCATAAACCCCTTCAAAACCACCAACAATTAATCTTTTTAAGTATAATTCGTTTGCAATACGCATATAAAGCGGAATGTCAAGCGAGTTGTGATGCGTGATAAAAGGACGCGCTGCAGCACCACCGGGAATCGGTTGTAAAACAGGCGTTTCTACCTCTAAATATCCTTTGTCATTAAAGAACGAACGCATTGCATTGAACAATTTTGTTCTTTTAATAAATGTTTCTTTCACGTGATCGTTCACCGTTAAATCTACGTAACGACGGCGGTATCTTTGTTCTGGATCAGCAAAAGCATCATGCGTTTTTCCATCAGCATCCGTTTTTACAACAGGAAGTGGTTTCAAGGCTTTTGCCAAAACCGTCAATCCATAAACATGAACCGAGATTTCACCCACTTGCGTTTTGAAAACCGTTCCACGAACCCCAATAAAATCGCCAATATCCAATAGTTTTTTGAAAACTACATTGTACATTGTTTTCTCTTCATCAGTCGAAATATCATCTCTCGAAACATACACTTGAATACGTCCTTCAGCATCTTTCAATTCCGCAAATGACGCCTTTCCCATGATACGCTTACCCATCAAACGACCTGCCAAAACAACCTCTTTTCCTTCGTACTTCTCGAAATCAGCTAGGATTTCGCTAGAATATGCGGTTGTGGTAAATTCGGCTGCAGGATAAGGTTCGATACCTAAATTGCGTAATTCTGTAAGTGCTTCTCTACGTAGAGTTTCTTGTTCGGATAATGCCATTATATTCTGATTTTAAGAGCGCAAAGATACTATATAAGTTCTAAAGTTGCAAAGACAGCAATACATAAAGGATTTTAGTTTTTTGGAGCAGATAATTTTGTTTTTTCAAGACAACTTGTCCCGCTATTTGTTCTATCTTTTTTTCTTGTTGAACAAAAAACAAGAAAAAAAGGATGCCACTGCTATCGGGGCTATTTAACTACTTTTTCTTTTTCAAAACAGCATGAAAAATAGTACGAATCATGTATATTTGGAAACCAATAAATACTCTGAATTACCAAATGAAAAAATGCGCCCTTCTGCTTTTAGTACTATTTTTAACAAGTTGTCAAGTCACTGAAATCATTCATTTAAACCAAGACGGAACCGGAAAAATTGAAATAAATGAGTTGCGAGACGAGCACAGTTTTATGCAATTGATGGGTGAAAACTACTCTAAAGAAGAAGTTTTTAGAGATACAACATATGTTTTTCAGGATTTGATAACGAAACATTCCGAGACGTTTGCCAGATTACCAGCATTTGAAAAAGCCATTTTTCAAAAATTTGCTACGGTAAAAGTACATATCAAGAAAAGTTCATTCGAGAAAGAATTTCGCACAACAATCAGTCAAAACTTTACTAAAATAGCCGAAGTTGCGGATTTGTATAAAACTGAGGAATATGCGGACGATATAGAAAATAATTATGCATTGGTTGCCGAAGAACATTATTATAGTGTGAATTATACTTTTGACGGAAGTGTTTTCAAGAGAATAGTGAAAATTACTGATCCGATAGAATTAAAGAAACAGCAGGATAAGATTGAAGGATATAAAACGCAAGTTTCTAAATTCAAAATCACACAGCCTTATGTTCTAAAATATCATTTCCCAAGGAAAATAAAGTCCGTATCAAATTCGAATGTAAAAATTAGCGAAGACAGAAAATCATTGGAATTACAATTTCTAATAGCAGATTGTTTGGTCAATCCGGAGAGCACTAATCTGGAAGTTGTTTTAGAGTAATTCATTGGAAGCTTTTCTTGTCTGTAACTTCTCTTAAAAACTTTGTACCTTTGCCGCTCTTAACCTTTGCACCTTTCAAGAAATGAACAAAACCATCCAGCTTCAAGATTTAGGAACTAAAGATTACAAAGAAACTTGGGAATACCAAGAAGAATTGTTTAAAGGAATTGTTGACTTGAAAATTCGAAATCGTAGAGAAGAACTCGACTTAGAGACTCCAAATTACTTTCTTTTTGTGGAACATCCACATGTTTATACTTTAGGAAAAAGTGGGGACTTGAGTAATTTACTGTTATCTGAAAAACAATTGGAAGCCAAAGGAGCAACTTTCTACAAAATCAATCGTGGTGGCGATATTACCTATCACGGACCGGGACAAATTGTGGGTTATCCAATTATAGACTTAGAAAATTTCTTTACTGATATTCATAAATACTTGCGTTTTCTGGAAGAGGCCATTATTCTTACTCTTCAGGAATATGGAATTGCTTGCGGCAGAAGCGAAGGTGAAACCGGAGTTTGGTTAGGTACAGGAACTCCTTTTGCAAGAAAAATTTGTGCTATGGGCGTTCGTGCTTCCCGTTGGGTAACCATGCATGGATTTGCTTTAAACGTAAATGCTGATTTGGGTTATTTCGATAATATTATTCCGTGTGGAATTCGCGGTAAAGCGGTAACGTCATTAAACGTCGAACTTGGCGTAGAAAAAGTTAATGAAGAAGAAGTGAAAGAAAAGATATTAAAGCATTTCTTTATTCTTTTTGAAGCGACTTTTGAGAAATCTGCAATCAAAAATCATTAATCTACAATCAAAAATCAAAAGTATACTGTTCCGGCAATAAGCGAAATGTCATTCGATGGTATTTTGTAACCCCGTAGATCCGAATTGCTTCTCGGTGTTCTTTGGTAGGATATCCTTTGTTTTGTTTCCAATTGTACATTGGGAATTCCTCATGAATCCGATTCATATATTCATCCCGATACGTTTTAGCTAGTACGGAAGCGGCTGCAATACTCATATATTTTGAATCTCCTTTTATGATACTGGCATTCGGAATCGAATTTAGGATTTCAATTTCAGCATCGGTAAAAATCTTTCCCCCTCGATTTTTAATTCCCCCTTTAGGAATTAAAGGACTATTTCCGTCTACAATAATTGATACAGGTCTTGGATCCAGTTTGAGGATACTTTCCTGCATTGCTTTTATAGATGCATTCAGAATGTTTATTTCATCAATTATCAAAGGCTCTAAATGCGTTACGGCAAATGAAATGGAATGTTGTTCTATTATAGGTCTTAGTTTTTCTCTCGCTTTTTCAGATAACTGCTTGCTGTCATTCAGTATATCATTTTGAAAATTAGATGGTAATATTACAGCGGCGGCAGTAACGGGTCCAGCGAGGCAACCTCGACCAGCTTCGTCAGTTCCAGTTTCTAAATTTGGTGTTAAAAAAAAAGGGCTTAACATTAAAAGTGATTTTGGCAAAAATATAGTTTTAAACATAACTATTCGTATAAAATTTTAGGTATAGATATAATTTTGATATTATATGTTCTTTTTGGTTTAAAATTTTAACAAAAATAAAATGTGTTAATTCTTGTGAATAGTTGTTTCTTTAAGAAATTATTATGATTTTTGTGAAATAACTAATTCAAAATAAATTTAATATGAGATCAAAATTCAAATGGATTTTTTCGTTGCTATTGGCATTGTCAATGCAATTTGCATTTGCACAAGAAAAGACGTTACTGGCGTGGTTACAGATGCTATGGGGCCTATTCCGGGAGCAAATGTTATTGTTAAGGGTACAAATAGAAGTACACAAACTGATTTTGATGGAAAGTATTCCATTAAAACTAGTGCAGGAGACGTTTTAGTATTTTCTTTTGTTGGTATGAAAGAGATTACAGCAAATGTTGGTGCTTCTTCTGTAGTTAGTATAAAAATGGAACAAGAAGATAATACACTGGAGGAAGTAGTAGTTGTAGGTTATGGAACTCAAAAGAAAAAGAATCTTACCGGTTCGATTTCACAAATTAAAGGAGAGACTATAGCAAACTTAGCTACACCTAGTTTTGAATCTCAATTAGCTGGTAGAGCAGCGGGTGTTCAAGTTACATCTAATTCAGGTGTTTTAGGACAAGCTCCTAGAATTAGAATTAGAGGAATTGGTTCAATCTCTTCTGGAAGCTATCCTTTAGTTGTTGTTGATGGTGTGCCAATTTTTACAGGAGATGTAGGAGGGTATGCTAATACTAATGCTTTAGGAGACATTAATCCAGCAGATATTGAGTCAACAGAAATTTTAAAAGATGGTTCTGCAACCGCTATTTATGGTTCTAGAGCATCAAATGGTGTAATATTAATTACAACTAAAAAAGGAAAAGGTGGTAAATTTAGAGTAAACTATAATACTTACACTGGAGTTGCTTCGCCAATTGATTTCTTAGATTTGTTAGGAACTACAGATTTTATTACAATCCAGAACGAAAAAAGATCAAACAGAGCCGCTTCACCATGGGCAGCAGGAACAGCTTTTAATACTGATTGGCAAAAAGCGGTACTTCGTTCTAATGCTTTCCAAACAGATCATAATTTATCATTATCTGGTTCAACTGACAAAACAAATTATTATTTTTCTGTTGGATACAATGAGCAAGAAGGTATTGCAAAAGCAAATAACCAAACTAGATATAACGTAAGAGCTAACGTAGACCAAAAAGTTAAAAGTTGGTTGAATATTGGTGTTAATATGGCTTTGTCTAGAACGCAAAATAATGGTTTAAACACTGGAGCAAACTCGTTGTCAGGTTTGATGTTTAATGCAATGCGTCAATTACCAAATACTGCTATATATGATGCTGCTAATCCAACGGGTTATAATATCGCCGGAGCAAGCGTAGGTCAAGGAGAAAACTTATCAGTAATTGGTAATAATTTGCCAAACATTGTTTATGTTTTAGACAATAATATTTATAGATCAAAAGTGGATAGATCTTTAGTGAGTCTGTTTGCTGATTTTAAAATCTTGCCTAGTTTAAGTTTTAAAACTCAAGGAAGTGTAGATGCTATTGGAACTGAAGGTTTTCAGTATTTAAACCCAATTAATGGTGATGGTGCTGGAGTTGCAGGATTAGTTAGAAATAACTTTACAAACTTGACACGTTGGAATGTTCAAAATATTTTGTCTTATAATAAGACTTTTGGAGGTGCTCATACTATTGGAGCTACTGCAATCTATGAAGCACAGAAACAAAAAGTAAATTCTTTCTTCGGAGGTGGTAATGGTTTATCTGATACTTTCTTTAATCAAGGTTTAATTTCTGGTTCCTATGCTACTCAAGTTTCTGGTGGAGGAATATCTGAAAACGGAATCATTTCTTACGCTGGTAGATTAACCTATAACTATAAAGAAAAATATTTCCTTCAAGGATCTCTTCGTAAAGATGGTCTTTCGTCATTGCCTTCTGCTAACAAATGGGGGACTTTCCCAGGAGTTTCTGCAGGTTGGAGCGTGAACAAAGAATCTTTTATGACACCTTTAGAAAATGTTATTTCTGAATTTAAATTAAGAGCTTCTTATGCTGAAGTTGGAAATACTGATATTGGAAACTACCCTTATTTAGGTTTGTATAACAATGCAAAATATGCCGAGAATAATGCAATAGCATATTCTCAGGCCAGTAATTTTGATTTGAGATGGGAGACTTCAGAAAAAATTGATTATGGTGTGGATTTAGCTTTTTTAAATAATCGTTTAAAATTTACCTATGATTATTTTATCAATAATCAAGATGGGTTAATTTTAGCGGTGCCTCAGCCTTTGTCTTTGGGTGTTCCAAATAATTCAATCTCTAAGAATATTGGAGCTTTAAGGAACTCAGGGCACGAATTATCCATTGAGGCTTCTCCTTTTAGAAGTGAAAATTTTGAATGGACCTTAACTGCTAATTTATCTTTAGTAAAAAGTAAAGTGAATACTTTAGTGAATGGTCAGGATATTAATTATGTTGATGCAGATAATTTTAATACTGGAAACAATATATTAAGAGAAGGTGAGTCGCCTTATGCTTTGTATGGTTTTAAATATTGGGGAGTAAATCCGGCTAATGGTAACCCAGTTTATTATAAAGCTGATGGTTCGTTAGTTCAAGGAAATATCGATACTCAGGCATATAGAGTTTTTGATCCAAGCAATCCTTCGGATATTTCGGTAGCTTCTTCTTTAAGTACATCTGATAAAAGTATTTTAGGAAGTATACTTCCTACTTATTTTGGAGCGTTCAATTCTAACATGAGATATAAAGACTTTGATTTAGGTTTCATGTTCCGTTTTAGTGGAGGTAATAAAATTCACAATTCAACTAGACGTGATGCGTTAACTATGAATTTCAATAACAATGGTACTGAGATATTAGGAAGATGGCAAAGTGCTTCTAATCCTGGTGATGGATGGACTCCAAGATTGAGAGATGATAGAGAAACTTTTATCAATTTAAATCAAGCGTCTACTCGTTTTGTTGAAGATGGTGATTATATCAAATTGGATAATGTAACTTTAGGTTACAATTTGCCAAAACCAGTTTTAGAAAAAATTGGAGTTGATAAATTTAGACTTTTTGTGCAAGGTCAAAACTTATTAATTATTACAGACTATAAAGGTTTAGATCCAGAGATGGAAATTACAGGAATTGATTTAAATGGTACTCCAAGATCTCGAGTATTCACTATTGGTCTTAATGTAGGTTTCTAATTTAAAAATGAAAAAAATGAAAAATAAAAATAAATTTTTATCCTTATGGAGTGCTAAAATAGCAGTTCCGGTAATGATGGTTGCACTTTTGTTTGTCTCTTGCAGCGAAGAAAATACTATTGACTTAGTCCCTTTTAATAGTGTGGAAGAAAATATTGCTTTTACCACTCCTGCACTGATTGATCTTTCAGTTTCAGGGATGTATAATGGTGCTCAATTGGGTAACTTTAATGGTGCTGGAGCCAGAGGCTATGTGTTTGGAGCGGCTTATATTCAGCAAGGTGATAATAGAGGTGAAGATGTAGTTAATTTAGCGGCATTCTATCAACTAACTTATACGGGAACCTATGATCCAACTACGGCTAATAATGTATATTATTGGGCTGACGCTTACCGTTTAATCAATAGAACAAATATTGTAATTGAAGGAGTTGAAAAAGCTGTTGCAAGCGGAATAATATCTCAAGCTTTAGGGAATGATTATATTGGACAAGCAAAATTTTTCAGAGCGATTACACATAATGAATTATTGATTTATTTTGCAAGACCTTTTCAAGATAAAAACGGAGATAATCCAGGTGTTCCTTACAGAGAACTCCCTTATAATACTGCTGCAAATATTGAGCTAGGTTTGGCTCAAGGGAGAAATACTGTTGCTGAGTGTTATACTAAAATTCTTAAAGATTTGAATGACGCTGAGACTTTGCTTGCTCCAAAAAGCGCAAGAACTGGTGCAACTGCAATTGAAAGGATTACTAAAGAAGCTGCGATTGCTTATAAAACGAGAGTTTATTTGCACATGCGTAATTGGAACAATGTAATAACGGAAGGTTTAAAGTTGAATGGTTTATACAGTATGGAAGATAATCCTAACACTCCTTTCGCTAGTAACACTTCAAATAAAGAATCTATTTTCTCTATTGCAAATGGAGCTACAAATAATCCAGGTGCTAATGGTGCATTAGCAAATATGTATCATCCACCAATTCCAGCAGCCTCTAATGGTCGTGGATTGGTAGCTATAAGCCCAATTATTTGGAGAGATCCAAGTTGGTTGTCAGATGATAAAAGAAGAACTGAAGGTGCTATGGTTATAACAGGTATTGGAAGTTATTATCCAAATTCTAAATTCACCAAAAAATACAAAGATGGTGTGAATAAAACAGATGCGGCTCCAGTAATCAGATATGCTGAAGTAGCATTGAATATGGCTGAAGCTTACGCTAGAAATAATGATGTTGTTAACGGTTTAACAAGATTAAACTCGGTTAGAAACAGATCTTTAGCTAATCCGACAACACAGGCTTTTACAGCAACTAGTTTTTCTTCTAACATTACATTATTAGGTGCTATATTGAAGGAAAGAAGAATAGAGTTTCTTATGGAGGGACGTCGTTGGGCTGATATTCATAGATTGCAAAATGACCCTAATTTCCCAGTAGTTGGTGTTCCTGCAAAAGCTGCTAATGGAGGTTTTTCTAGTGCTTCAACAGCTTTAGCAGCATATACATTAGGTACTCCATACTCAGGTGCTTTAGGTGTTAATGCAATTCCTTACGATAACTTTAAGTTTTTGTGGCCTATACCGCAATTGGAGTTGGATTCTAATCCAACTCTAAGAGCGCAACAAAATCCTGGTTACTAAATTTAATATTTGTAGCGCATTAAACAAGGTAGTAAGCTCTTATTACTACAACCTTGAAAAAACCGGTATGGATTAAATTAATTGCTATTCAAACAGTTGCGAGATCTTTTTCTTGCAACTGTTTTTTTTAAATTTGTTCTTATTCGATGCTTTAATTGATAGTTTTCAAGAGTCATAAAATGACATGGCTATGTCTAGGCTATTTATATTTAATTTATTTCATTTTGTGAATTTAAGAATAGCAGATTACTTTTAGAAATAAAATCTATTCTAATAAATTAGCTTATAATTTAAATTTTTTGTAATTTCTTTTTAAATTACTTTCATTACTTTTTGTAAAAGAGAGTTTCTAGTTTAGCTTTTCTTAATTTAATAACTCTTTTGAAAATTAACAGGGAATATTATGGAAGTATTGTTAACAGGCAAGTGAGTCAATTTCGACTTGATTCATAAGTTCTGATTTCCTAAATTTGGTGTTAAAATTAAATTGGTTTATAGTTGGATTAATTTTGATAAAAACATAAGTTTATATAGAGATATTAGTAAACAATATGGCTTGAATGTGAAAAATGATTAAGGAACCTATTGTTTTGAGTGAAAAAATTAACAAATGTTAATTTCGTTATTTGTGAAATAAATTTGTTTCTTTAAGAAATTATTATGATTTTTGTGAAATAACTAATTCAAAACAAATTAATATGAGATCAAAATTCAAATGGATTTTTTCATTGCTATTGGCATTGTCCATGCAATTTGCATTTGCACAAGAAAGAACTATTACAGGTGTCGTTTCTGATGCTTCAGGTCCTATTCCTGGTGTAAACGTTTTAATTAAAGGTATTAAGACAGGAGTACAAACTGACTTTGATGGGAAGTATGCTATTAAAGCAAAAACAGGCGATGTTTTGGTTTTCTCTTTCGTGGGGATGACTCAATCGTCAAAAACAGTTGGTGCTTCGAATTCCATCAACGTATCAATGCAAAATGATGCTAAGGTCTTAGCTGAGGTAGTAGTTCAAGGGTACAGAACAGTAACTAAAAAGAAAGCTGTTGTTTCAGATGCCACAGTATCCAGTAAAACTATTGAAAATAGACCAAACGCAAACGCTATTAACACGCTTCAAGGTCAGTTAGCTGGGGTTAACATTACAGCTAGTACTGGTCAACCAGGAGCAAAATCAACGGTTGTTATTAGAGGGGTAGGTACTATTACAGGTAACTCAGATCCTTTGTATGTGATTGATGGTTTTCCGTCAAACAGTGACAACTTTCGTTCTATCAACCCTAATGACATTGAGTCTACTTCTGTACTGAAAGATGCTGCGGCAATTGCTGAGTATGGTAACAGAGGGTCAAATGGTGTTATTGTTATTAGAACTAGAAGAGCAAAGTTTGGAGAGTCTAAAACTACGTTTAGAGCAAGCTCTCAGTATGGTGTTGGAGAATTGCAAAAACCAAAATACAGTTATGCTAACTCTAAGCAGTTATTGAAGATTGAACAAAATTTCGGTTCTGGTTTGGGAGCTACGTTAACTGATGCACAAATTGCAGCGTATGCCATTAATACGGACTGGGTTGATTATTTCTTTAATCAATCAAATACAACTTCGCATAACATAGCTGTTGAAAACAGTAGTCAAAATATTAGTTCTTACACCTCTTTGGGTTATTTTGAGCAACAAGGTATTTTAGCTACAACTGGTTTAAAAAGATTTACATTAAGAAATAATATCAATGGTAAATCTGCAAATGATAGATTTAAATATCAAGTTAACACTTCATTTGGTTTCAGTAAAAACAATGAAGCGACTACTTTAGGTGAAGGTGCTATTAATAGAAATTATGTTTTAGGTGCTTTTATATCAGCCCCTTATGTTTCTCCAAGTATTTATACAGGCCCTCAGTCAGCATTAGATTATTACAATAATACTCCAGGTTTATTGGCTACTCCTATTATGTTAGTAGATAAATTACAACAATACAAAAACCAAACGGATGAGGTACGTGTTGATGTTGCTACAGATTTTTCATATGATATTACTAAGGATTTGGTAATACGTAGTAGGTTAAATGGTCAATTATTAGATACTAGATTTTTTCAATCTGAGTTTCCAAACTCTTTCAATGCATTGTTGTTCCAGGCTGCAGGTCAAACTTTTACCGGTTTTGAGGACATAAATTCAAGAAGAGAGTGGTATTTTAACAATTTATGGCAAATCAATTATGGTAAAACGCTAGGTGAACATACGTTCAATGTTAATGCGAACATGGAATACAATCATTCTCGTTTGTATACTAATAACATTAGACAAAGAGGTTTAATAGAAGGTATCTTTGTTCCTAATACAGGAGCAGGTTATGCAGGTGATACTGGTACTAATGATTTTTATGTACCTCAAGTTTCAGCGCGTAACGTTAGAAATGATTTGATATCTTATTTCGGTTCGTTTGATTATGACTTCAAGGATAAGTATGGTATTGTTGGCTCCGTAAGAAGAGATGGTTCTTCTAGATTTATTGAGGACAAACAATGGGGTACGTTTTACTCTGTAGGAGGTAGATGGAATCTTGATGAGGAAGCTTTTATGGATAATGTTTCTTTTATAGATGTATTGAAATTGAGAGGGTCTTACGGTACTGTTGGTAATCAGAGAGTTGTGACAGGTGATGTTTTTGCAGGTATTCAACCCCCTCGTTTTGCCGATATATATAGTATTGCAAACAATACTTACAATGGTGGAACAGGTTATGCAATTAACTTTGGTTTTCCAGAATTGCAATGGGAAACAACTACGCAATGGAATGCTGGATTAGATTTTGAAATGTTTAAAGGGAGACTTAGAGGAGCAGCTGATTATTACAATAGAGAAACATCTCAATTGTTTTTAGAAAATCCGGTTACTTCAACTTCGGGTACAGCAACTTTAACTCAAAATGCTGATGTAACTGTTACTAACAAAGGTGTAGAGTTAAATTTGGCTTATGATATCATTAGAAATCAAGACAAAGAAATATCTCTAACAATTAAAGCTAACGGTTCACGTAACACGAATCTTGTATCCAATATTCAAGGTGCTGGACAAATATTTTCAGGTGCTGGACTTTTTGTTAGTGAGAATGGTGGTGGAATTAACGAACCTTTTGTGTATAAATATTTAGGAGTAAATCCAGTAAGCGGAAACTTATTATTTGAGGATGCAGCAGGAAATCCAACAGAAAATCCAGTTCAAGCAGATAAAAGAAGAGCAGGCGTGAATAATTTACCAAAGTATCAAGGTGGTTTTGGTTTTGATTTCAGTATCAAAGGATTTTATGCTTCCACTTTATTTACATTTGCATATGATGTAGCTCGTTTTGATTACGATTTAGATAATTTATATTCTGTAGGAAATATAGGTCAATTTAACGTAACGGATGATTTGTTAAATGCTTGGACTTCAACAAATACTAATACTGATGTTCCTTCATTAAATGCCGGTAATTTAGGGTTAGGTGATGAATCAGATCGTTTCCTTAAAGATGCTTCTTATATTCGTATGAGAAATGTGCAAGTAGGTTACAATGTTCCGCAAAAATTCTTAAAGGGTACTTTTATGACTGCAGTGTCATTCTCCCTACAAGGAGAAAACTTATTAACTTTCTCTAAATGGAAAGGTTTTGATGTTGAAAGTAGCAGAACTAACGATGTATATCAATACCCAACTCCAAGATTGTACACTTTCGGTGTAGATGTTAAATTTTAATTAGAAAAATTATGAAGAAAATATTTGGAATATTAATAGTATCATTGACACTTTTTGTTTCGTGTTCAGATGAGTTGTTGGAGCCTTTCACTCCCGGTTCTCTTACCGAAGAAGTGGCTGTAACTAAGAGTAGTGATTTAGTCAATTTGGTAAATTCATCAATGAATATATTGACCAATAGAGCAGATTACGTTTTTAGTTCTATTTTTACTGATGAAGCTGCTCCTGGATCTCAAAACGGTGGTCAAGGTATCACTACAGATTATGTTTTTTTAATGAATGTTAGTAATGGTTCAGCCGCTGCTATTTGGCAATCACAATACTTTGCATTAGCAAGAATTAATCGTGTTATTACTTTTGCTGATAAAGTGGTTGCAACTAGTCCTGCTAATCAGCAACTTATTAATAGGTCTAAAGCGGAAGCTTTAGTGTTAAGAGCATTAGCGCACATTAAGATATTATCTTATTTTTCTCCTAATCCTAAGGACGGTGCTGCGTTAGCTGGAGTTTTAGCGGACAGAATTATACTTACTACGGAGAAACCACAAAGGACTACAAATGCTGATTTTTATGCCTTAATTCATGCTGATTTAGATGCTGCAATAGGTATTTTTAATGCTAATACAGCTACAGCATATTCTAACAAAACGTATTATCCTTCTAAAGCTTTAGCTCAAGCGCTAAAAGCTCGTGCTTACGCACTAAAAGGTGATTATCCTAATGCAGAAATTTTTGCTAATACTGTGATTACTACGTCAGGAATTACATTGGCTAATACTCAGGCTCAATATGATGCTGTTTTCCATACGCACAATGAGCCTGTAAATACAGAGGTTATTTTCAGATTAAGAAGAACTGTGCAGCAAAATGCACAAGGCACAAACTTAAACAACGGTTGGGTTTCTATAGCAAATAGGAGAAATGGTTCTCCATTTTATGAAGTAAGTAGATCATTATACAATAAACTTACTGCTGTTTCAGGGGATTACAGGCTAAATACTACTGTTTTCTTAAACGGTACAAGTTCATCTTTAATTGATCCTAATTACACTACTTCTGCAGATGTCAGAAATACTGATATTATTGTTTTACAAAAACATGGTGGACAATCTGCTGTTACTGCAACAAATGGTTTTAATCCAGACTTTATGGTGTCTAGACTATCAGAAATGTACTTTATTAGAGCCGAGGCGAGAGCAGCTGCTGGTGATTTAGTTGGTGTTGGTACGAATTTGAAAGCAATATTAGATGCTCGTTTCCCAACGGCACAACTAGCTCCTGTATTTGCTAATCCGCAAGCTGCATGGAAAGGTATCTTGGATGAAAGAAGAAAGGAATTATCTTTTGAAGGTTTTAGATTTATTGATTTAAAACGTATTGGTACTCTAGCAGGTGCTTCTTTAGAGAGAGATGCTTCTGAGTATGCATCAAGTGCTTGGAGTTTTCCAGCGGCTAATCCATCTAACTTGCCATTAAGTAGTTTTAAATTTACTTTGCCAATCCCACAAGTTGAGGTTAATGGTAATGCTGATATACAGCAAAACGACGGTTACTAATCATAAGTTAATGTCCTAATAGACAATACTGATTATTTAATCAGATTATTTTATAAAAGTTGCAAGATTTATTTCTTGCAACTTTTTTTTATTCATCATTGATTTTTTGGTGAGGATTTTAAATTTGAGTTTATAAGTGACTGTTTGTCTTTTGTTTTGCACGTTAAAAATTATTTGTTATTAGATTGAAATCAAAATCTAAAATTTATGCGAATGAATTTATGAACCAATTGGTTAATGCTAATAGATAATTAACGTTGAATTAAAATTTTAAAAACTGAGTTTGATTAATGTTTACCTCAATTTTTTTATTTATTTAACTACCTTTGTTTTCGTTTTTTATAGCTTTACACAAATATTTAAAACTGTATCATGAGACTAAATCATATTTTCTGCTGAGAAATTAATTCCTGTATTATTTATTTATGAAAAAAGCAATATTTTTATTATTACTCACTAACATATGTATAGCACAAGATTTAAGTCAGCAAAAGCAAATTAAAGACACAACTACCGCTAA
Organism: Flavobacterium yafengii; assembly: GCF_030010375.1. GTDB lineage: Bacteria > Bacteroidota > Bacteroidia > Flavobacteriales > Flavobacteriaceae > Flavobacterium > Flavobacterium yafengii. The sequence continues at coordinate 1,248,612 of NZ_JASCRY010000001.1, forward strand.
AATCGCCACCATCGACATGTATCGATTTATCACAATCGATAACGATACAACTTACATTGATACCTCTCTTACCATTCAAAAAGAATACAGTCACAATTATTTGCGAAAAGATATTTTTGGACTTTTACCTTTTGCAAATGATGGACAAACCTATAATACGTTGCAGTATAGTTTGACTGATTTTTCACCGTATCCAGAATTTGGTTTTAAAGCAAAACATTTTAATTTTTTAGAAGCGAATCAAATAAGGTATAGTTCTGTAGCTACGCCTGTGACCGAATTGTATTTTAAAACTACCGTAAGAAAAGGGCAATCTGTAGATGCATTTATAACCTTAAATACTTCTGAAAACCTTAATTTTTCTATTGCATACAAAGGATTGCGTTCAGAAGGGGTGTATATTAATCAGTTATCCAGCACAGGTAATTTTAGATTTACAACAAATTTTAATACCAAAAATAAGCGCTATTTTGCTAAAGCGCATTATACTTTTCAAGATATTCTGAATGAGGAAAATGGAGGGATAACTACAATAGATGATTTCGAAAGTGAAGATCCAAACTATAATAATCGCCAACGATTTGAAGTTTATTTTTCAGATGCTAAGTCATTTCTTAAAGGGAAAAGAATATTTCTGGACCATAATTTCAGGATAAATTCAGAAAAAGGGAATAATAACTTGTATTTAACCCATCAGTTTAATTATGAAAATAAATTTTTTGAATACAATCAGGCTACAGTTCCATCAACAGTAGGAGGTACAATTGTATATAGATTTGGTGAATCTTTTAAAAGTAGCGGGATAAATGATCAAACGCGTTATAACAAAATGTACAATAGAGTAGGGCTGGTTTATGAGAACGCCACTTTAGGTAAATTCCAGTTTTTTGCCGATGATTTTAGATCAAATTATTATTACGACCAAATATTGATTTTTGATAATCAAAATGTGATTCCAAGTTCATTCAGCCAGGAAATTAATAGTGTTGGTGGTCAATATGAATATCGTAAAAATAAATGGAATGGTAAATTTTTATACTCAAGATCAGTAACGGCGCAGTCTTTATCAAATCTTGATGCTAAATTAAAATATGATTTTAATGACGAAACTCAATTCTCATTTCAATACCAGAGCATAAATAAATTGCCAAACAGTAATTATAATCTTCATCAAAGTAGCTACGTTCAGTACAACTGGTCAAATGATTTTAAGAACGAAAAAATAAATTCAATTAGCGCTAATGCAATTACTTCATGGGTAGATGCAGAAGTACAATTTTCAGTTTTGAAAGATCATTTGTATTTTAATGATGCGTCAACTTCTGAACAAGCATTAGCAAAAACACAAATAGTGGCTCCGTCACAATATGATGGGACAATAAATTATTTGTCAGTAAAAGTAAGTAGAGAATTGACATTTGGAAATTTTGCTTTAGATAATACCATTTTATATCAAAAAGTAGATCAACAAGATGCAGTTTTAAATGTTCCGGAAATTGTAACAAGAAATACGTTTTATTACTCCAATTATTTATTCAAACGTGCTTTGTTTTTACAAACAGGAATTGTACTGAATTATTTTACTAAATATTATGCAAGTGACTATAATCCGGTTATTGGAGAGTTTTTTGTGCAAAACGATAAACAAATTGGAAATCATCCAAACTTTGATTTTTTTATAAACGCAAAAATTCAAAGAACTCGAATTTATTTCAAAGCAGAGCATTTTAACTCTTCTCTTTCGGGTAATAATTTTTATTCTTCACCAAATAACCCATCACGTGATTTCACGATTCGATTAGGGTTAATTTGGAACTTCTTTAATTAATTTGCGACAAATAGTATAGCCTTTCAATGCTCTTTTCTTGGGCGTTTTATCGTGCTATACGCTATATCTTTACTTGCTTAAAGGAAGCAAGTAAAGGATGCCGCTTTTATCACGAACGCAAAATAGTGTAAACAAGAATATTTTATAACAAAATACTATCTTTGCACTAGTATTTACAACAAATCACAATCTTAAATTCATAATAAAATGCGCTACGCAGAAAATATATTAGGCACAATAGGCAATACACCATTAGTAAAACTGAATAAAGTAGTTGCCGGTATTGACGCTTTGGTGTTGGCCAAAGTAGAAACTTTCAATCCGGGCAATTCCGTAAAAGATAGAATGGCCGTAAAAATGATTGAAGATGCCGAAGCTGACGGAAGATTAAAACCGGGAGGAACAATTATTGAAGGAACTTCAGGGAATACAGGAATGGGATTGGCATTAGTTGCCATTATAAAAGGATACAAGCTGATTTGTGTGATTTCAGATAAACAGTCCAAAGAAAAGATGGACATCCTTCGTGCAGTAGGCGCTAAAGTGGTAGTTTGTCCGACTGATGTCGAGCCTACTGATCCACGTTCGTATTATTCAGTTTCCAAAAGATTAGCGGAGGAAACACCTAATTCCTGGTATGTGAATCAATATGATAATCCTTCAAATGCGATTGCACATTACGAGCAAACGGGGCCAGAAATTTGGGAGCAAACGGGAGGTAAAATTGCACATTTTGTTTCTGGTGTTGGGACTGGAGGAACAATTTCAGGAGTTGGGAAATATTTGAAAGAGAAAAATCCAAATATCAAAATCTGGGGAATTGATACCTATGGTTCTGTATTTAAAAAATACCACGAAACAGGTATTTTCGATGAAAATGAAATCTATTCCTATATCACAGAAGGAATCGGTGAGGACATATTGCCAAAAAATGTTGATTTCTCTTTAATAGACGGATTCACAAAAGTAACTGATAAAGACGCCGCCGTTTATACTCGTAAAATAGCACTTGAAGAAGGGATATTTGTTGGGAATTCAGCAGGTGCAGCCGTAAAAGGATTGTTGCAGCTCAAAGAGCATTTTAAACCGGAAGATGTTGTTGTGGTATTATTTCACGATTCCGGAAGTCGTTATGTAGGTAAAATGTACAATGACGATTGGATGCGCGAACGCGGTTTTCTGGACGAAGAAATTACAAAAGCTGAAGACGTTATCAAAGACCATATCGATAAACCATTGATTGTAGTTCGTACGGAAGAATTAGTTTCACACGCTATCGAAAGAATGCGTAAATACAAAATTTCTCAAATTCCGGTGATTGACGTCACAGGTTTTGTAGGTTCCGTCGATGAAAGTGATTTGTTTCAAAGTTATGTTGCCGATAAAAATGTTGCTGACAAGCCAATCAAAGAAGTTATGGGGAAACCATTTCCAATAGTGAAATTTGGAACTTCAATAGAAGAAGTCTCTCGATTATTTACTAAAGAAAATGAAGCCGTTTTGATTGAATTAGAAAATGGAAGTCACCATATTATTACCAAATATGACATTATTGGATCAATTAAATAAGATTTTATAATTCAAGGTATTAAAATTTTTATAGCCATGAATTTGACGCATTTATTTCGTTAAATTTGTGGCTTTTCAGATTTATAACAAACATATAATATGACTTTTACTGCCATAGATTTTGAAACCGCAACTGCATACCATCCGTGTTCTGTGGGAATTGTTACCGTAGAAAACGGAATTATTGTAGATGAGTTTATTAGTTTAATTAAGCCTCCAAATAATCTATATTCTCCCTTTACCATTCAAGTGCATGGGATATATCCACGAGATACGGTGCATGCAAAATCATTCGCGCAAGTGTATCCTGAAATTCAAAAACGTCTGCAAAATAGAGTGGTCGTAGCTCATAATGAGAGTTTTGACAGAAATGTCCTGGCCAAATCAATGGCGCTTTATGGTTTTGATTATGCCAATTTGAATATTGCTTCGCGTTGGGAATGCACCGTAAAAATCTACAAAGCCAAAGGATTGAAACCAACTAAATTAAGTGATTGTTGTCGAGAAATGAATATAGCTTTAAATCATCACGAAGCGTTATCAGATGCTCGGGCTTGTGCCAAATTGTACATTTTGAGATAACTTACCGGTTTTTTTATATTGGCAAAAAAAAACCGAATTCTATTTTTTAGTCTCCTATCAAACAACCTGAAACATTCCAAGAGCTAAAGCTTGATCCCTCTGGTTTGCCTTGAGGGATTTTAATTTGTATCGTATGTTTTCCAGGTGAAAGATTTCCTAAATCAATATAAATGGGATTAGTTACTGTTCCTGGACACCAGTTGGAACGACTTAAATCGGAAGAGGACAATCCGTCGCTGAAATTTCCAGATGCGGGATTACTCAATCGATAGGAACCACAATCCGTTCGCCATGGCGTAAACGCAAAAACTTCTTTTTCATCAACGAGTATTGTGTTTTTTTTGGGTACAAATTCATCTCCATTTTCCCAGCCGCCGTGACCAGTGGTAATGTAACGTAACTTGAAATTCTTGAAGCCTTCGGGAACATCAAAAGTCACTTCCAATCCTTTCTCGGTGTTGAACATGGTTGCATACTGTTGACCGGCCATTTCCATGACATTATTAGTGTTAAAAAGAGGTAATAACCATGTGTTTTTTGGTTTGTTTTCTTCTTCTGGATGTATAGAAATATTTAGGCTAGCTTTGTGTCCGCCGTTGTCGTAGTTCCCAATATTCATCCCAATCCAAACTTCTTTATTGCTCAAGGCAGGAAGCATTTCTGAAATATCCTGACGGTAATAAACACTGTCTTGCCACACTTTATTCTTCAATTGAAGCGTATTGAATTGCTTTACGCCAAAAGGAGTAAAAAAGCGCATCAATTCTAAAAGTGGGGCGTAATTTTCTGTTCGAATCACACCTTGATATTTTTCACCATTTCCATTTTCGTATATAGGCAATGCTTTTGCTCCATTTTTCAAGCCATCAAGAAACGAAATGTTTTTGTCAGTAGGAATTAAAAATACGGAACCAGTTCTGTCATAAACGTCACCATTTGATTGCTCTGTTACATCGACAAAAATTCGGTTTCCTTTTTTTATTTCTGGGACTTTTACTTTTTTGATAATTATAGTTCCATTGGCAAACCGCAAGATGCTGTCATTTGATTGGGATGTATTCGAAAAGTTGATGATTTCTTTGTCAAAAACAGCAATATTGATAAATCGACTTTTCCAGATTAAATCCTTATACGTTAATAAATCCACTTTTCTCTGTGGAGCTTCACTTTTTCTTATTATTGGGAATTCTTTTAGGACTTCAATTTTTGAGGCAGCGGTAATATAATTCCCATTTCTAACCATTTCGAGCACTAAACCTAGATCTTGTCCTAAGATTGTTGGTGCACCTTTTACTTTTATATCATTGGTAAACCATAATTCAATGGTATTTGAGTTGATTACTGTTTTTGCTTTTTTGCAGGTATAACCTAAAATAGTTTTGGTTTCGTTGGTAATTTCAAAATTTTGTTTTGCTAATGAAAGACTATCTGTTGTGAAAATAACTTTGTTCTCATTTAGATTTGCAAACTGGTCATATGTATTGGTATCTCTATAGATATTGTAGTATTCGAAAGGGAAAGAGGCTTTTTTATTAAATATGGATTCAGAAGTGATTTGTGTTTTTAACTCATTGGTAAAAACTAAAATTGGATCTTGGTTTTCAATGAGGGTGCCGTTTGAACTTTTGGTATAAGTTATTTTTATTGATTTAATATTTTTTTGAGCTAGAGCTGAAAAGACAGAACAAAAAACAAAGAATAAAATGAAGTGGTTTTTCATGGTAATAGAGTTAGGAGCGCAAATATAAAAAATTAGGGTAAGATTTTTAGCTGATGTTTCTTTATATTGGAAATGAATAAGTTTTTTTTATCATAGCATTTTGATGTATTTATTTGTAATAATTTTCGTTACTTTAGTGTCTGATTCTTTAAATTTAAACAAATGAAAGAAGATTTTCTGCATTACCTCTGGAAGTTTAAGAAGTTTGACACTTTGAATTTAAAAACGGTCAACAACGAGGAAATTACAATTGTCAATGTAGGTCAATATCTAGAATTGGCAGGTCCTGATTTTTTTAATGCTCAGATAGTTATTGGTCCTCAAAAATGGGCTGGCAACGTTGAAATTCACCTTAAATCTTCGGATTGGTACGTGCATCATCACGAAAAAGATACGGGTTATGAAAACGTAATTTTGCATGTGGTTTGGGAGCATGATATGGCAGTTTTTAGAAGCGATAATTCTGAAATTCCTGTTTTAGAATTAAAAAAATACGTTGAAAAAATAACTGTGGAAAACTACCAGTCTTTGATGACTCCAAAATCATGGATTTTTTGCGAAAAGCAGCTAAAAGAAGTTGACGTATTTACATTGCGAAATTGGCAAGAGCGTTTATTTTTTGAACGGTTAGAAAGAAAATCGCAACCCATATTTGATTTATTGGAACAAACCAATCAAGATTGGGAAGGAGTTTTATTTTGTTTGTTAGCTAAGAATTTTGGTTTAAATACAAACGGTGAAATCTTTTATAAAATGGCGCAATCTATTCCTTTTTCGATAATTAGAAAGGAAAGTTTTGAAGTCGAAAATATGGAAGCTTTAATTTTTGGTACTGCCAGATTATTGGATTCCGAAAAAGAAGACAACTATTTTAAGGATTTAAAATTCAGATATTTCTACTTGTTGCATAAGTATCAAATAGAGAAAGTTTGTATAGAACCGATGCAGTTTTTTAAGCACCGACCTGATAATTTCCCGACGATACGTCTCTCGCAATTAGCTAATTTATACCACAGTCAGCAGAATTTATTTTCGAAAATAAGTAGCTTGAATTCATTAAAAAGCACTTACGAATTGTTTAAGATTACGGCCTCTGAATATTGGAAAAACCATTATCAGTTTGATAAAGAAAGTCCGAATAAAAATAAGGGACTTTCAAAATCTTTCATTGATTTAATTGTAATAAACACTATAATTCCAATTCAATTTGCTTTTGCAAAAAGTCAGGGAAAAGAAATTTCTGAGGATTTAATACTACTTTTAAATGAAGTTGTTGCGGAGAAAAATACCATTATAGAAAAATTCACTTCTTTTGGAATACAGCCAAAAAGTGCTTTTGAAACACAATCTTTGTTGCAGCTCAAGAGTGAGTATTGTAATAAAAGTAAGTGTTTAGAATGTGCTATAGGTGCAGAATTATTGAAAAATAATAATTAGTAATTAGAAAATGAGTCAATAGGATAATTTTGTAATTTTGTAGATAATTCATAATTCATAAAATGTCAGTAGTAATTAAACTTAAATTTTTTTTTGAAAAACACGGTTTCCATGTTTCTTCTCGTTTAGCTGATACTTTAGGAATGCGTGCCAGTAGTGTACGATTGTTTTTTATCTATTTATCTTTTGTTACTGTAGGATTGTGGTTTGCGGTTTATCTCACATTGGCTTTTTGGATTCGTTTGAAGGATTTAATTCGGGCCAAACGCACCTCGGTTTTTGATTTGTAAATAGCTATAAATGAAAAAAGGGATTATAAAGTATTTAAGTACTTTATAATCCCTTTTCTATTTATGATGAAATTTTATTTATCTGGATTGTTTAGTTTACTATTTTTCTTTCCATAGACAAAATAGATAACAACACCTAATGCCATCCATACTACAAGCCTCGCCCAGCTTTCATTTGGCAATGAATACATCAAGGCTAAACAGATCAGAATTCCTGCAATTGGTACAAAAGGCACTAAAGGCGTGCGGAAAGATCTTGGTGCATCTGGCATTTTTTTACGCATTACCAAAACTCCGATACATACTAAAACGAATGCTAATAATGTCCCAATACTTACCATGTGACCTAAATCACTTACAGGTACAAAACCTGCAAAAAGACTCACAAATACCATGAAGAAAATATTTGTTTTCCATGGTGTTCTGAATTTTGCGTGAATATCGCTAAAGAAAGAAGGTAATAAACCATCTTTACTCATCGTGTAGAAAACACGACTTTGTCCCATTAACATCACAAGCATTACCGAAGTATAACCCGCTAAAATAGCTACGATTAACCCAGTTTGTAAAAATGTATATCCTGTTCTTGCAAATGCAGTTGCTGCTGGTTTTGCATCTCCTGCAAATTCATTATAAGGAACAAGACCTGTCATTACATGTGCAAACAATACATATAGAATAGTACAAATAACAAGGGATCCTAAAATACCAATTGGCATCCCTTTTTGTGGATTTTTTGCTTCTTGAGCAGCAGTAGAAACAGCGTCAAACCCAATGAAAGCAAAGAATACAGTTCCAGCTCCTGCAGCAATTCCTGACCATCCAAACTCTCCAAAAACTCCTGTGTTTTCAGGAATGTAAGGTGTGTAATTCGCAGTGTCAATAAAGCTCCAGCCTAAAACAATAAACATGATAACCACTATTACTTTTACAACAACTAGAAAGTTGTTTATAGATGCAGATTCTTTAGTTCCTCTTATCAATAATAAAGATAGCATTGAAACGATAAAAATAGCAGGAAGATTAATGATTCCGCCTTCTATAATTGTTCCGTCACTTAATTTTAGTGTTTCCCAGGGAGAACATATCAAATCATGGGGAAGATGTATTCCGTATTTATTTAATAATTCGAGTAAATAACGAGACCAACTCACACCTACCGTAGCGGCTCCTAATGCGTATTCAAGAACTAAATCCCAACCGATAATCCAAGCCATAAATTCTCCCATAGTTGCATAAGAGTACGTGTAAGCACTACCTGCTACGGGTATCATTGATGCGAACTCAGCATAGCAAAGTCCAGCAAAAGCACATCCTACAGCGGCTAAAATAAATGAAAGTGTAACTGCTGGACCGGCATGTTCTGCGGCAGCAATTCCTGTTAATGAGAATAATCCTGCTCCAATAATTGCTCCAACTCCAAGTGCTACTAATGAACGTGAAGACAAAGTCCTTTTTAATCCTTTTTCGGATTCTGATGCTTCATTTAGCAGTACCGATAGTGGTTTAGTTTTCCAAATTGACATGGGTTATATGGTTTTGTTTGTTATTAAGCTCCAAATGTATAGTTTTTTATAAAAAATAAAAACAATAATTGAATTTTAAGTTATAAAAAAGTAATTTACCTGTCTTTATTTGGGGTTTAGTCTGAGAAAAAACTTTTTTTTGAATCTAGTTGAACTGAATGTTACTTAGTTTTTTGAAATAAGTTAGGTCTCTTTAGAATATTTTTCCTTAGAAAGTGATAGGTCTTGATTTAATTTATAAATTTAGGAATCTTAAATTTACTCTACTAATTCTTAATTATAAATGAATTTTAAAATAGTGCGAACTTTCTTCAATTTTACTCGAGAGCAAAGCACGGGTATTTTCGTGTTATTCGCAATAATAATTCTTTTACAAATGATTTATTTTTTTGCGGACTTTAGTTTTGAAGCAAAAGAATATCCGGATAAACAGAAATGGCTTTCCCTTCAGTCTAAAGTGGACTCCATGAAAACTAATAATTCTAAGGGTTTTCCTAAAATATATCCTTTCAATCCTAATTTTATAACTGACTATAAAGGGTACAAGTTAGGAATGTCAGTGGCGGAAATTGACCGCTTGTTGGCTTTTAGAAAAGAGAATAAATACGTTAATTCCTCAAAGGAGTTTCAAAACGTGACTAAAATTTCGGATTCATTATTGCATGCGATAGCTCCTTATTTTAAATTCCCTGATTGGGTAAATAATAAGAAAGAGTATAAAGAATTTAAAAAATATCCAAATCCGGCTTTTGCCAAAAAAGGAAAAATTATTTTAATCGATATCAATTTGGCTACCAAAGAAGATTTGATGAAAATTTATGGAATAGGTGAGGCGATATCGCTTCGAATTTTAAAACAAAAAGAAAGTTCAGGAGGGTTTGTTTCCATGGAACAAATGAAAGATGTTTGGGGATTGTCACCTGAAGTTATTGAGAATTTAAATACTCATTTTAAAGTTTCGGTACTTCTAAATTTTAAGAAAATAGACATTAATAATGCTTCTTTAAAAGAACTTTCCCAGTTTTATTATTTTAGATATGCTTTGGCAAAAGAAATTGTCACTTATCGAAGCATGAGAGGAAGCATTAACAATATTGAGGATTTAACAAAAATTAAGGGATTTCCTGTTGATAAAGCAAAAATAATTGGCTTATATTTGGACTTTTAAAATAAAACACTATTACAATGAACTTTGACTACAACGAAACGCAATCAATGATTGCGCAATCTATAAGAGATTTTGCTGAAAAAGAAATTCGACCAAACATAATGGAGTGGGATGAAGCGCAAACATTTCCTGTACCATTATTTAAAAAATTAGGTGAAATGGGTTTTATGGGTGTTTTAGTGCCGGAAGAACTTGGTGGTTCTGGATTGGGATATCATGAATATATTACTATAGTAGAAGAAATATCAAAAGTTGATCCATCCATAGGATTGTCTGTTGCGGCACATAATTCATTGTGTACAAATCATATTTTGACTTTTGGAAATGAAGAGCAAAAGAAAAAATGGATCCCAAAATTAGCTACAGCTGAACATATCGGTGCTTGGGGATTGACAGAACACAATACCGGATCAGATGCAGGCGGCATGAATACCACTGCAAAAAAAGATGGGGATTTCTGGGTTGTTAATGGAGCTAAAAATTTCATTACGCACGCTATTTCCGGAGATATTGCAGTTGTAATTGTTCGTACCGGTGAAAAAGGAGATTCGAAAGGAATGACTGCTTTTGTTTTTGAAAAAGGAATGCCAGGTTTTACATCTGGTAAAAAAGAAAATAAATTAGGCATGCGTGCCAGTGAAACTGCTGAATTGATTTTTGATAATTGTCGTATTCCTGATGCTAACAGATTAGGGGAAGTAGGACAAGGTTTCATTCAAGCGATGAAAATTCTGGATGGTGGAAGAATCTCTATTGGTGCATTGTCGTTAGGAATTGCCAAAGGAGCATATGAAGCAGCGTTGAAATATTCGAAAGAAAGACATCAATTTGGGCAGCCAATTTGTGAGTTTCAAGGAATTTCATTCAAGTTAGCGGATATGGCAACTGAGATTGAAGCTTCGGAATTATTGTTACACAAAGCGGCTTTCTTAAAGCAACAACACAGGCCGGTTACCACGATGGGAGCTATGGCTAAAATGTATTCTTCTGAAGTTTGTGTGAGAGTAGCTAATGAAGCGGTACAAATACATGGCGGCTATGGTTATATTAAAGATTATCCGGTAGAGAAATTCTATAGAGATTCTAAATTATGTACCATTGGTGAAGGAACTACGGAGATTCAAAAAATAGTGATTTCCAGAAATTTGTTGAAAGGATAGTTTTTGAAAAATTAGAATATAGTATGAAGAGCCAAGATGTATTCAATTGCAACTTGGCTCTTTTTTTTGCGTGAAGGATGGGAGAGAAAAGCCCGGAATGTAATGAGGACTTGAAACGGACAGCCTGACGGCGGACGAATTGACGTTTTGTGGATGATGAAAGTGGTGTTTGCCGGCACGCTCAAAAATAATCCATAATTCATGACTCGTAATTCAAAATAATGTTTACTTTTGCACACTTAAAGAAAGGGGGTGTCTATATTATGTTAATTATACCAATTAAAGACGGAGAAAATATCGATAGAGCGTTAAAACGCTATAAAAGAAAATTTGATAAAACAGGAACTGTTCGTCAATTAAGAGCACGTACTGCTTTTATTAAGCCTTCAGTTACCAATAGAATCAAAATTCAAAAAGCGGCTTATATCCAAAATATGAGAGATAACTTAGAGAGTTAGTCAATATCTATTAGAATAAAGTACCGTTAGTCATTAAAGTTTTATAACTTTGATGCTAACGGTTTTTTTATGGCTACTAATAAAGATGCATTTCGGGATTATCTACTGTTGGAGAAAAAATACTCTTCGCATACTGTAACTGCGTATTGCAATGATATTGCTTCTTTTGAGTTGTTCAATACGATTCATTTTGATCAAGAGAATATTGAGCAAGTCAATTATAGTCAAATTAGAACTTGGATTGTGTCTCTCGTTGATGATGATATATCAAATACCTCGGTTAATAGAAAAATTGCATCCTTAAAAGCATTTTACAAATTTCTGTTAAAGACAAAGCAAATAGAAGTGAGTCCGTTATTGAAACACAAGGCGCTAAAGACTCCTAAGTTATTGCAAATTCCGTTTTCTGAAAAAGAACTTGAGGATGCTTTGAGTCATGTGCAAAATCCAGTGGGCTTTGAAGAAATAAGAAATAAACTTATAGTCGATTTGTTTTACACTACTGGCATGCGAAGAACGGAGTTGATTCATTTAAAAGTAGTTAATGTCAATTTATCTGGCGGTACGGTCAAAGTGCTGGGGAAAAGGAATAAGGAGCGGATATTGCCAGTTTTACCGATAATTATAAATCAGTTTTCTTTGTATTTAAAGGAGCGTTCCTCTGTGTTGTCGATAGTGGATGGCGATTATTTTTTTCTCACAAAAAAAGGGTTAAAATTAAATGATTCCTTTGTGTATCGATTAATAAATTCTTACTTTAGTGCTGTCTCCGAGAAAGTAAAAAAGAGTCCGCACATATTGCGACATACGTTTGCAACTCATCTATTAAATAACGGAGCCGATTTGAACTCAGTAAAAGAATTATTAGGACATTCTAGTTTGGCGTCAACGCAAATATATACGCACAGTAGTTTAACAGAACTAAAAAAGGTGTATGAAGATGCGCATCCAAGGAATCAGAAGTAATTCAGAAATGTTTAACTATTAAAAAATAATGATTATGAAGGTAAATGTTCATGCAGTTAACTTTACTGTTGACAAAAAGCTAGTGGATTTTGTTCAAGAAAGAATGGACAAGTTAGAAAAATATTACGATAAGGTAGTGTCGGTGGATGTTTTTTTGAAAGTTGAAAAGACGAGTGATAAAGAGAACAAAATTGCTGAGATAAAAATTAATGTTCCGGGAGATGATTTTGTAGTTAAAAAGCAGTGTAAAATATTTGAAGAAGCGGTGGAGCTTTGTGCGGAATCTTTAGAACGATTGTTAGTAAAAAGGAAAGAAAAAATAAGTTCGCACATTTAATATAAATTTTTTTAAAAAAATGTTTTGATTGAGAGATAAAATCTATACATTTGCAGTCCGTTAGAAATAGCGGACTTTTTTATTGATATTGCCAGCGTAGCTCAGTTGGCTAGAGCAGCTGATTTGTAATCAGCAGGTCGTGGGTTCGAGTCCCTCCGCCGGCTCTAAAAATTTGTTTCCAAAGCGTTTGGAAATAGTTCTTTTAAAGTATTGGAAATCAATAAAGGGGGAGATACTCAAGCGGCCAACGAGGGCAGACTGTAAATCTGCTGTGTGAACTTCGCAGGTTCGAATCCTGCTCTCCCCACAAGGATGAATTTTAGATTGTGAATTTCAGATTGTAGATTTGAAAAGTCTAAAATTAGAAGTCTATCCTGGTAGCTATCGGGACTAAAATCAAGGATTCTGCCGACTTAGCTCAGAGGTAGAGTGCTTCCTTGGTAAGGAAGAGGTCACGGGTTCAATTCCCGTAGTTGGCTCAAGTTAGTAAGAAATTGAAATAAATATATAAACTAGATTAAAAATTAAGTAAAATGGCAAAAGAAACCTTTAACCGTAACAAGCCCCACTTAAACATTGGTACAATTGGGCACGTGGATCACGGAAAAACTACATTAACTGCAGCAATCACAAAAGTGTTATCTGATGCAGGTTACTGTCAAGCAAAATCATTTGATCAAATTGATAATGCTCCTGAAGAAAAAGAAAGAGGTATTACAATTAATACATCTCACGTTGAGTACGAAACTGCTAACCGTCATTACGCACACGTTGACTGTCCAGGTCACGCAGATTACGTAAAAAACATGGTTACTGGTGCTGCTCAAATGGACGGTGCTATCCTAGTTGTAGCTGCTACTGACGGGCCAATGCCGCAAACTCGTGAGCATATCCTTTTAGGTCGTCAAGTAGGTATTCCTAGAATGGTTGTATTCATGAATAAAGTGGATATGGTTGATGATGAGGAATTATTGGAACTTGTTGAAATGGAAATTAGAGACTTATTGTCTTTCTATGAATATGATGGAGATAATTGTCCAGTTATTCAAGGGTCTGCTCTTGGAGGATTGAATAATGATCCAGCTTGGGTACCAAAAATCATTGAATTAATGGAAGCTTGTGATACATGGATTGAAGAACCAATTCGTGATACTGCAAAACCTTTCTTGATGCCGGTTGAGGATGTATTTACAATTACTGGTCGTGGAACTGTTGCTACAGGTCGTATCGAAACTGGTATTGCTAATACAGGAGATGCTGTTGAAATCATTGGTATGGGAGCTGAAAAATTGACTTCTACTATTACAGGAGTTGAGATGTTCCGTAAAATCCTTGATAGAGGTGAGGCAGGAGATAACGTAGGTTTATTGTTGCGTGGTGTTGATAAAGAATCTATCAAAAGAGGAATGGTTATCATTAAGCCAGGTTCAGTTAAGCCACACGCTACTTTCAAAGCAGAGGTTTATATCTTGAAAAAAGAAGAAGGTGGTCGTCATACTCCATTCCATAATAACTACCGTCCACAGTTTTACGTACGTACAACTGATGTAACAGGAGTTATTACTTTGCCAGAAGGTGTAGAGATGGTAATGCCAGGAGACAATTTAACTATTAATGTTGCTTTGTTGAGTCCAATCGCAATGAGCGTTGGTTTACGTTTCGCTATCCGTGAAGGTGGTAGAACAGTAGGTGCTGGACAAGTAACTGAAATTGTAGGATAATCTACTAAAATAAATTCAAAAAATAGTGTCGTTTAACGATGACACTATTTTTATTCTACGGGCGTAGTTCAAGGGTAGAATAGCGGTCTCCAAAACCGTTGATGGGGGTTCGAATCCCTCCGCCCGTGCAAAAAATAAATCATAATGACAAAAGTTGTTAATTACATATCAGAAGCATTTGAGGAATTAAAGTCAAATGTGACTTGGCCAGCTTGGGCTGAGGTGCAACGTCTAACGATTGTTGTTGCTGTTTTTTCAGTATTATTCGCTTTGGCAACTTGGGGAGTAGATGAAATTTTCGCAAAAGCTTTGGCTGGATTTTTTAACTGGATAAAAGCGTAATTTTTTTTGTTATGGCAGATAATAATATTAAGAAGTGGTATGTCGTTAGAGCGGTAAGCGGGCAAGAAAATAAAGTGAAAGCTTATATTGAAACCGAAATCGCGCGACTAGGAATGGGAGATTATGTTTCGCAAGTTTTAGTGCCTACTGAAAAAGTAGTGACAGTAAAAGAGGGAAAAAAAATAATCAAAGACAAAGTTTATTTTCCTGGTTATGTTATGATTGAAGCTAATCTTATTGGAGAGATACCTCATATTATTAAGTCTATAACAAGTGTTATTGGTTTTCTAGGTGAAATCAAAGGTGGAGAGCCTGTGCCATTGAGAATTTCAGAAGTAAACAGAATGTTAGGTAAAGTAGATGAGTTGGCTGTGAATACAGATACTCGTTCTATTCCATTTAACATTGGTGAGACTATTAAGGTTGTTGATGGGCCTTTTAATGGTTTTAACGGTACTGTTGAAAAAATTAATGAAGAAAAGCGTAAACTGGAAGTAATGGTTAAGATTTTCGGAAGAAAAACACCATTGGAATTGAGTTTTATGCAAGTTGAAAAAGTATAATTTTTTGTTACATCTATAATATCCATTACAATCGCTTCCAATGATTGTAGTGTTAAATTTTTTAAAAAATGGCTAAAGAAATTAGTAAGGTAGTTAAACTACAAGTTAAGGGAGGTGCTGCGAACCCGTCGCCACCGGTTGGACCTGCTTTAGGAGCTGCTGGGGTAAACATCATGGAATTCTGTAAGCAATTTAATGCTAGAACTCAAGATAAACCCGGCAAAATATGCCCAGTACAAATTACTGTGTATAAAGACAAATCATTTGATTTTGTTGTAAAAACTCCTCCAGCGGCTGTCCAGTTATTGGAAGCGGCAAAGCTAAAGTCCGGATCTGGTGAACCAAATCGTAAAAAAGTAGCTAGCGTTACTTGGGATGTTATCAAAGCAATTGCTGAAGATAAAATGGTAGATCTAAATGCATTCACAATCGAATCTGCTATGAGCATGATCGCTGGAACAGCTAGATCTATGGGTATAACTGTATCAGGAGATTCTCCTTTTTAATTAAGAGAAAGACATGGCAAAATTGACAAAAAAGCAAAAAGAGGCTGCTTCAAAAATTGAAAAGAACAAATTATATTCTCTTAAAGATGCTGCGGCATTGATAAAAGTTATTGCTTCTGCAAAATTTGATGAGTCTGTTGATATCGCAGTTCGATTGGGTGTAGATCCAAGAAAAGCGAATCAAATGGTTAGAGGTGTGGTAACATTGCCTCATGGAACTGGTAAAGATGTTAAAGTATTAGCATTAGTTACTCCAGATAAAGAAGCGGAAGCTTTAGCGGCTGGTGCAGACTATGTAGGTCTTGACGATTACTTGCAAAAAATTAAAGACGGTTGGACAGATGTTGATGTTATCATCACTATGCCTGCTGTTATGGGGAAATTAGGTCCATTAGGTCGTATATTAGGACCTAGAGGTTTAATGCCAAACCCTAAAACAGGGACTGTAACTATGGATGTTGCAAAAGCTGTTGCTGAGGTAAAAGCTGGTAAAATTGACTTTAAAGTTGATAAAACTGGTATTGTACATGCAGGAATTGGTAAAGTTTCTTTTGGAGCTGAGCAAATTTATGACAATGCACACGAAATTATTCAAACATTAATCAAACTTAAACCAACTGCTGCTAAAGGTACCTATATTAAAGGTATTCACCTTACAAGCACGATGAGTCCTGCAATTGCATTGGATCCAAAAGCAGTATAATTGGTAGTTAATAATTTTTAGTATGACTAGAGAAGAAAAATCAATCGCGATTGAAGAATTAACTGCACAGTTAGCTGGTACAAATATCATTTATGTATCTGATATTTCTGGACTTAATGCAGAAACAACTTCAAGCTTGAGAAGAGCTTGTTTTAAAGCAGGTATAAAATTAGAGGTTGTGAAAAATACTTTGCTTGCAAAAGCAATGGAAGCTTCTGCTAATGATTATGGTGATTTGCCATCTGTATTGACAGGTAACAGCGCTATATTTATTTCAGATATTGCAAATGCACCTGGAAAAATAATTAAAGATTTCAGAAAAAAATCAGCTAAACCTGTATTAAAAGGAGCTTATATTAACGCTGAAATTTATATTGGAGACGATCAATTAGATGCATTAGCAACTATTAAATCTAAAGAAGAGCTTATCGGCGAAATCATTGGATTGCTTCAATCACCAGCTCAAAGAGTTATTTCTGCTCTTCAAAACCAATTCGCAAAAAGCGAAGAGGCTACAGAAGAAGTAGAAGCATAATAAAACTGGCTTTATAGTCTAAGTTTTATTTTAAAAAGCGCACAATAAATAAATTATATTTTTACAAATCATTTTAAAACGATAGAAAAAATGGCAGATTTGAAACAATTCGCAGAACAATTAGTTAACCTAACGGTAAAAGAAGTTAACGAATTAGCAACAATATTAAAAGATGAGTACGGAATCGAACCAGCTGCTGCAGCTGTAGTAGTTTCAGGTGGTGGAGAAGCTGCTGCTGAAGAAGCTCAAACTGAATTTACAGTTGTATTGAAAGAAGCTGGTGCTTCTAAATTAGCAGTTGTAAAATTAGTTAAAGAACTTACAGGTTTAGGTTTGAAAGAAGCTAAAGATGTAGTTGATAGCGCTCCAAGTAACGTTAAAGAAGGTGTAACTAAAGAAGAGGCTGAAGGTCTTAAAAAATCTTTAGAAGAAGCTGGAGCTGTTGTTGAGCTTAAATAGTTAAACTCAGTTTAAAGAATTAGGTTTAGGTCTTGGGTTTCCCAATGACCTAAACCATTTTTCGTATAACAAAAGTCTACCTTGTATAATTACATAATAGTCTTTGAAAACAAATTCATTTTACCCATTACGAGGAAAAAAAATTAACAGATAATAAGAAAGTAGTTATCTTAAATTGGTTTTTAAAGATGTAATGGTTGTAAAAGAAAAGTATAAATAGATCAATATTTGTACAAAAAAATTACTTTTTTAATCAAAATTTTGTCCATTGATGATAACAAATCAGACCGAAAGATTGAATTTTGCCTCAACAAAAAATATTCCTGATTATCCAGATTTTCTAGATGTTCAGGTTAAATCGTTTAAAGATTTTTTTCAATTAGAAACTAAATCTGACGAAAGAGGCGACGAAGGGCTTTACAATACCTTCATGGAAAACTTCCCAATTACTGATACAAGAAATAACTTTGTATTAGAATTCCTTGATTATTTTGTAGATCCACCACGTTATACAATTCAAGAATGTATAGAAAGAGGTCTTACCTATAGTGTGCCTTTAAAAGCAAGGTTAAAACTATATTGTACAGATCCAGAACATGAAGATTTTGAAACTATTGTTCAAGATGTTTATCTTGGTACAATTCCTTATATGACGCCTAGTGGTACCTTTGTTATTAATGGTGCTGAGCGTGTAGTTGTTTCTCAATTACACAGATCTCCAGGTGTTTTCTTTGGTCAATCATTCCATGCAAATGGTACAAAATTGTATTCTGCCAGAGTAATTCCTTTTAAAGGTTCTTGGATAGAGTTTTCTACAGATATAAATAGTGTAATGTACGCTTATATCGACAGAAAGAAAAAATTACCAGTTACCACTCTTTTTAGAGCAATTGGTTTTGAAAGAGATAAAGATATTCTAGAAATTTTTGATCTTGCCGAAGAAATTAAGGTTTCTAAAACAGGTCTAAAAAAATATATCGGTAGAAAATTAGCTGCTCGTGTATTGAATACATGGCATGAAGATTTCGTAGATGAAGACACTGGTGAAGTAGTTTCTATCGAACGTAACGAAATAATCCTTGATAGAGATACTATTATCGACAAAGATAATGTGGAAGAAATCATTGATTCTAACGTTAAATCTATTTTGCTACATAAAGAAGATGCTAATCAAGGTGATTATGCTATCATTCATAATACGTTGCAAAAAGATCCAACAAACTCTGAAAAAGAGGCTGTTGAACATATCTACAGACAATTACGTAACGCTGAACCGCCTGATGAAGAAACGGCTCGTGGTATTATAGATAAATTATTCTTCTCTGACCAACGTTACAACTTAGGTGAAGTAGGTCGTTATAGAATAAATAAAAAATTAGGGTTGGATACTCCAATGGAAAAGCAAGTCTTGACCAAAGAAGATATCATAACTATCGTGAAATATTTGATCGAATTGATCAACTCTAAAGCAGAGATTGATGATATTGATCACTTATCAAACCGTCGTGTTAGAACAGTTGGAGAACAATTGTCTCAACAATTCGGTGTTGGATTAGCGCGTATGGCGAGAACTATTCGTGAGAGAATGAACGTTAGAGATAACGAGGTGTTTACACCAATAGATTTGATTAATGCAAAAACATTATCATCTGTTATCAACTCTTTCTTTGGAACAAACCAGTTGTCTCAGTTTATGGATCAAACGAATCCACTTGCCGAGATTACGCACAAGAGAAGATTATCTGCACTAGGACCAGGTGGACTTTCGAGAGAAAGAGCAGGTTTTGAGGTACGTGACGTTCACTATACGCATTACGGACGTTTATGTCCAATTGAAACTCCTGAGGGACCAAACATTGGTTTGATTTCATCTCTTGGTGTTTATGCTAAAGTAAACGGAATGGGTTTCATCGAAACACCGTACCGTAAAGTAACTAATGGAACTGTAGATTTAGTGTCTACTCCAGTATACTTAAGCGCAGAAGAAGAAGAAGGAATGATGATTGCTCAGGCAAACATTCAAATGGATGCTACAGGAAAAATTACTGCCGAAGACGTAATTGCACGTCAAGAAGGTGATTTCCCAGTAATTGAACCAACAAAAGTAGATTATACTGATGTTGCTCCAAATCAAATTGCTTCTATTTCAGCTTCTTTGATTCCTTTCTTAGAACATGATGATGCGAATAGAGCCTTGATGGGATCTAACATGATGCGTCAGGCCGTACCATTAATTCGTCCTGAAGCTCCAATTGTTGGAACTGGTTTAGAGCGTCAAGTAGCTTCTGATTCTAGAGTATTGATTAATGCTGAAGGAGATGGAGTTATAGAATATGTAGATGCAAATATCATCACTATCAAATACGACCGTTCTGAAGAAGAAAGAATGGTGAGTTTTGAGCCAGATGAAAAAACATACAATTTAATTAAATTTAGAAAAACCAATCAAGGTACAAGTATCAACCTTAAACCTATCGTAAGAAAAGGGGATAGAGTGGTTCCTGGACAAGTATTATCTGAAGGATATGCGACTCAAAATGGTGAATTAGCTTTAGGTCGTAACCTAAAAGTTGCATTTATGCCATGGAAAGGATACAACTTCGAGGATGCGATTGTAATTTCTGAAAAAGTTGTTCGTGACGATATTTTTACCTCTATTCACGTTGATGATTATTCATTAGAAGTTAGAGATACTAAATTAGGTAACGAAGAATTAACGAATGACATACCAAACGTTTCTGAAGAAGCTACTAAAGATTTAGATGAAAATGGTATGATCAGAATTGGAGCCGAGGTTAAACCTGGCGACATTCTTATCGGAAAAATTACTCCAAAAGGGGAATCAGATCCTACTCCGGAAGAGAAATTGCTTCGTGCAATCTTCGGGGACAAAGCAGGTGATGTAAAAGATGCTTCATTAAAAGCTTCTCCTTCTTTACATGGTGTAGTTTTAGACAAAAAATTGTTCGCAAGAGCAGTAAAAGATAAACGTAAACGTACTCAAGATAAAGATGCTTTAGGAGCACTTGAAATGGAGTTTGAAGTTAAATTTGTTGAATTAAAAGACAAATTAGTGGAGAAACTTTTCTTGATCGTAAACGGAAAAACATCTCAAGGGGTAATGAATGATTTGGGTGAAGAAGTTTTACCAAAAGGTAAAAAATACACGCAAAAAATGCTTTATGCTGTTGAAGATTTTGCTCACTTAAGTAAAGGTCAATGGGTTGCTGATGATGCAACTAATAAAATGGTTAATGATTTAATTCATAACTATAAAATTAAATTGAACGATTTACAAGGGGCTTTACGTAGAGAGAAATTCACTATTACTGTTGGGGATGAATTGCCAGCAGGAATCTTGAAATTAGCGAAAGTATATATTGCCAAAAAACGTAAACTGAAAGTTGGGGATAAAATGGCGGGACGTCACGGTAACAAAGGTATTGTTGCTCGTATCGTTCGTCATGAAGATATGCCTTTCCTTGAAGATGGAACGCCAGTTGATATCGTGTTGAACCCATTAGGTGTACCTTCACGTATGAACATTGGTCAAATTTATGAAACTGTTCTTGGTTGGGCTGGACAAAACTTGGGTAGAAAATTTGCTACACCAATTTTTGACGGAGCAACTCTTGATCAAATCAATGAATTGACTGACGAAGCTGGAATACCACGTTTTGGACATACACATTTATATGATGGTGGTACAGGAGAACGTTTCCATCAAGCAGCAACAGTAGGAGTTATCTACATGTTGAAACTTGGACACATGGTTGACGATAAAATGCACGCACGTTCTATAGGTCCATACTCGTTGATTACTCAACAACCACTTGGAGGTAAAGCTCAATTTGGAGGGCAACGTTTTGGAGAGATGGAGGTTTGGGCACTTGAAGCTTATGGAGCATCAAGTACACTTAGAGAAATCTTGACTGTGAAGTCTGATGATGTTATCGGTAGAGCTAAAACTTACGAAGCAATCGTAAAAGGTGAATCTATGCCAGAACCAGGATTACCTGAATCATTCAATGTATTAATGCATGAATTGAAAGGTCTTGGACTTGACATTCGTTTAGAAGAATAAATAAATTTTGTCAACTGTAGAGACGCGATTAATCGCGTCTCTACTTTGGCATTTATAAAAGTTTTTAGGATTTATACCCGTAACCCGTTCCGATTTTTTATTTAAACCCAAAGGTTTTATAAATAGCACTTCAAAATTTTTATTTGAAGTTTAGAGAAGTAACTCGAGGAAGTGTTTAAGTCGAAAGTTTGAAAGTCCAAAGTCTAAAGTCATCTGTGACTTTAAAAACTTTATGACATTTGACTTTAGATTAAAACGAAAATCAATTTTTAATTGCAAATAAATCAATAGTAAAAACTATGATGAATAATAGAAATAATAACAATAAAGATAAAAACCCTGTAAAAAGGTTTAATAAAATCTCCATAGGACTTGCTTCTCCCGAATCTATCTTGAAAGAATCAAGAGGTGAAGTATTGAAGCCCGAAACTATCAACTACAGAACGCACAAACCTGAGCGTGATGGTCTTTTCTGTGAACGTATTTTCGGACCAGTAAAAGATTTTGAATGTGCTTGTGGTAAGTATAAAAGAATACGTTACAAAGGAATCATCTGTGACCGTTGTGGTGTTGAAGTAACTGAGAAAAAAGTACGTAGAGACAGAGTAGGTCACATCAACCTTGTTGTGCCAATTGCTCATATCTGGTATTTCCGTTCTCTTCCAAACAAAATTGGTTATATCCTTGGTCTTCCGTCTAAGAAATTAGATATGATTATTTACTACGAAAGATACGTAGTAATCCAAGCGGGTATCGCTAAAAATGCAGAAGGTGAATCATTGCAAAGACTAGACTTTTTGACAGAAGAAGAATATTTAAATATTTTAGATACACTTCCTGCTGACAATCAGTATCTTGATGATTTTGATCCTAATAAGTTTGTTGCCAAAATGGGAGCAGAGTGTATTATGGATTTATTAGCAAGAATAGATCTTGATGCCTTGTCTTACCAATTGAGACACAATGCTAACAATGAAACGTCTAAACAACGTAAAACTGAAGCGTTAAAAAGATTACAAGTTGTTGAATCTTTCCGTGAGTCTAACTTGAACCGTGAGAATCGTCCGGAATGGATGATTATGAAAGTGGTACCAGTTATTCCACCAGAATTACGTCCGCTTGTGCCACTTGATGGAGGCCGTTTTGCAACTTCAGATTTAAATGATTTATACCGTCGTGTAATTATACGTAACAACCGTTTGAAAAGATTAATGGAGATTAAAGCTCCAGAAGTTATCTTAAGAAACGAAAAACGTATGTTGCAGGAATCTGTAGATTCACTTTTCGATAATACTCGTAAAGCTTCTGCAGTAAAAACAGAATCAAACAGACCATTAAAATCATTATCTGATTCCCTTAAAGGTAAACAAGGACGTTTCCGTCAAAATTTACTTGGAAAACGTGTGGATTATTCTGCTCGTTCGGTAATTGTTGTTGGACCTGAATTGAAATTATCTGAATGTGGTATCCCAAAAGATATGGCAGCAGAATTGTACAAACCTTTCGTTATCCGTAAATTGATAGAAAGAGGAATTGTAAAAACTGTAAAATCAGCTAAGAAAATAATAGATAAGAAAGAGCCTGTAGTTTGGGATATCCTTGAAAATGTAATTAAAGGTCACCCAATATTACTGAATCGTGCTCCTACTTTGCACAGATTAGGTATCCAAGCATTCCAACCAAAATTAATTGAAGGAAAAGCAATCCAATTGCACCCTTTAGTTTGTACTGCATTTAATGCGGATTTTGATGGGGATCAAATGGCAGTTCACTTGCCATTAGGACCAGAAGCTATTTTGGAAGCACAACTATTAATGTTGGGTTCTCACAATATTCTGAATCCTGCTAATGGTGCACCAATCACGGTACCTTCTCAGGATATGGTCTTGGGTCTATACTATATGACCAAAGAACGTTTATCTACTCCTGAGCTTAAGATTTTAGGAGAAGGAATCACTTTTTATTCTGCTGAAGAGGTAAATATTGCTTTGAATGAAGGTAGATTAGAATTGAATGCTTCTGTTAAAATTAGAGCAAAAGATTTTAATGAAGCAGGTGAGTTGGTTTACCAAATCATCAAAACAACTGCGGGTCGTGTATTATTTAATGAAGTAGTACCGGAAGCAGCTGGATATATCAATGATGTATTGACTAAGAAAAACCTTAGAGATATTATCGGTCACGTTTTGAGTTCTACTGATGTACCTACAACAGCGGCTTTCTTGGATAACATGAAAGACATGGGTTACAAATTTGCCTTCAAAGGTGGTTTGTCATTCTCTCTTGGAGATATTAGAATTCCAGATCAAAAACCTAAATTAATTGCAGACGCCAGAGAACAAGTTCAAGGTATTTCTGTTAATTATAATATGGGTCTTATTACCAATAACGAACGTTACAACCAAGTTATTGATGTATGGACTTCAGCAAATGCTCAATTGACAGAGTTAGCAATGAAAAACATTAGAGAAGACCAACAAGGTTTTAACTCAGTGTATATGATGCTTGATTCTGGAGCAAGGGGTTCCAAAGAACAAATTCGTCAGTTAACTGGTATGCGTGGTTTGATGGCTAAGCCAAAAAAATCTACTGCTGGTGGTGGTGAGATTATTGAAAACCCGATTCTTTCTAACTTTAAAGAAGGTCTTTCGATCCTTGAGTACTTTATCTCTACTCACGGTGCGCGTAAAGGTCTTGCGGATACGGCATTGAAAACTGCCGATGCAGGATATTTAACAAGAAGATTGCATGATGTATCTCAAGATGTTATTGTTAACATAGAAGATTGCGGTACACTTAGAGGTGTTGAAGTATCAGCATTGAAGAAAAATGAGGAAATTGTTGAATCATTAGGAGAAAGAATTTTAGGACGTGTTGTTTTACAAGACGTAATTAATCCTTTAAACAATGAGGTTTTAATTCAAGCTGGACAGCAAATCACTGAAGTTATAATGAAAGCAATTGATGCTTCTCCAATCGAGAAAGTAGAAGTGCGTTCACCATTAACTTGTGAAGCGTTAAAAGGTATTTGTGCAAAATGTTACGGTAGAAATTTAGCTACTGGTAAAATGACACAAAGAGGAGAAGCAGTTGGTGTTATTGCAGCTCAGTCTATTGGAGAACCGGGTACACAGTTAACATTACGTACATTCCACGTTGGTGGGGTTGCGGGTGGTATTTCTGAAGAATCAAGCATCATTACCAAATTTGATGGTAAACTTGAAATCGAAGATTTAAAAACTGTTAAAGGAGAAGATAGTGAAGGTAATGCAGTTGATATTGTTGTATCTCGTTCTACTGAATTGAAATTAATTGATGAAAGAACAGGTATCTTATTAAGTACAAATAATATTCCTTACGGTTCAAGTATTTTCGTTAAAGACGGTCAATCTGTTGCTAAAGGAGATGTAATCTGTAAATGGGATCCATATAATGGAGTTATCGTTTCTGAGTTTACTGGTAAAATTGCTTACGAAGATTTAGAGCAAGGTCAATCATTCATGGTTGAAATTGATGAGCAAACTGGTTTCCAAGAAAAAGTAATTTCTGAATCTAGAGCTAAAAAATTAATTCCTACTTTATTGGTTTACGGTAAAGAAGGAGAACTAATTCGTTCTTATAACTTACCAGTTGGAGCCCACTTGATGGTTGAAAACGGTGAGAAAATTAAAGCAGGTAAAGTATTGGTGAAAATTCCACGTCGTTCTTCTAAATCAGGAGATATTACTGGAGGTTTACCTAGAATTACAGAGTTGTTAGAAGCTCGTAATCCTTCAAACCCAGCTGTTGTTTCTGAAATCGATGGTGTTGTTTCTTTTGGAAAAATTAAAAGAGGTAACCGTGAGATTGTTATCGAATCTAAATTTGGTGACGTTAGAAAATACTTGGTTAAATTATCAAGCCAAATTCTAGTTCAAGAAAATGACTTCGTAAGAGCAGGGGTGCCTTTATCTGATGGTGCAATTACTCCGGATGATATTTTAAGAATTCAAGGACCGGCAGCTGTTCAACAGTATTTGGTAAATGAAATTCAAGAAGTATACCGTTTACAAGGGGTAAAAATTAACGACAAACACTTTGAAGTAGTAATACGTCAAATGATGCGTAAAGTAAGAGTACAAGATCCAGGTGATACTTTATTCTTAGAAGATCAATTGATTCACACTAAAGACTTTATCGTTCAAAATGATAAATTATATGGTATGAAAGTAGTTGAAGATGCTGGAGATTCTAGTGCTTTAAAAGAAGGACAAATTATTACGCCTCGTGAGTTGCGTGATGAAAACTCTTTATTGAAACGTACAGATAAAAATCTTGTTGTAGCTCGTGATGTTGTTACCGCAACTGCAACACCAGTTTTACAAGGTATTACTAGAGCATCGCTTCAAACTAAATCGTTTATTTCTGCTGCCTCTTTCCAAGAGACTACTAAAGTATTGAACGAAGCTGCTGTTGCAGGTAAAATCGATTACTTAGAAGGATTGAAAGAGAATGTAATTGTAGGACATAGAATCCCTGCCGGAACTGGTATGAGAGAATATGACAACACAATTGTAGGGTCAAAAGAAGATTATAACGACATGATGGCTAACAAAGAAGAATATATTTATTAAAATATGAGTAATTCTAATCAACAACAAGAGCAAATTAATATTGAGCTAGATGAAAAAATTGCTGAAGGGATTTATTCCAACTTGGCAATAATAAATCACTCTTCATCAGAGTTTGTTTTAGATTTTGTAAGCATCATGCCTGGTATTCCTAAAGCTAAGGTGAAATCAAGAATTGTCTTGACACCACAACATGCTAAAAGATTGTTGAAAGCAATAGGAGAAAACATTCATCGTTTTGAAGTCGCTCATGGCGAAATAAAAGACACTGAACAAGCACCAATACCGCTTAATTTTGGTCCAGCAGGACAAGCATAATTAAAATAATAAAAAGGCTCCAGAAATGGAGCCTTTTTTTGTTTATGGATTAATTCTTTATTTTATAACGTAACTATTAGCTTTGTGTTTTTTGATTTAAGATGTATAATAGTACTACTTCAATATTTCTCTATTATTCGTTCCTGAAATTTTGAATTTCTAAAAAAAATTAAACAATACTTTTTATTTGATAAATTGACATTAAGGAACCTTTAAATTCAGTGGCTTAATAACAAGTTTGTGCTTTAAACGATTATTAAGGTGCTTCATCGAAAATATTTTTTGCTGGTAAATAAATGATATACTTTCGTTCTCGAGATAGGGAAGTAAATCCTATCTATCATAAAAAAACGAATTGTTATGAAATATTTTTCTTTAAAAGCTAACACTAAAGGGATTTCAAATCTCTTGATAATGTTCGTTTTTATATTAATGTCAAACGTATCTGTATTTGGTCAATCTGCTCAAAATGTAGTTGATGCTAATACTATTGAAGTTAACAGTAATACAAAAAGAGAAAATGTTTCAGGAACTTCTTCTTCAAATAGTATGAATTTCGTATTATGGTTTATGGGTACTAAACAAGGTCCAAACGGTACAATTTCTAAAGAAAGTTCAAGTGCAAAAATACAGGTTATAACATCTGGTTCTGCTCCAAACCGTTTGTTAATCAAAGCTTTTTTAAAGAAAGCGGTAGATACTGACAGTATGGTTTCTTAAGTGGAGATTTATTTTAAAAGGGATATAAAAAAAACGCTAATTTTTTAATTAGCGTTTTTTTTGTAAATATTTTAAAAGGATATGTTTTATTCAAATTCTGAAGTAAAAAATAATTTCACATTCGGATATTTATTCTGTGTCATCTGTATAGTAAAATCAGAATCAGCTAGAAATACCAATTGCCCGTATTTATCATGTGCTAAGAATTTTTGTTTGATTCTTCTAAATTCTTTAAACTCATCACTTTTGAGGTCCTTTGGTTTTACCCAACAGGCTTTGTGAACCGGGAAGTTTTCATATGTACATTTTGCGCCATATTCATGCTCTAAACGGTATTGGATAACTTCGTATTGAAGCGCACCAACCGTTCCAATGATTTTTCTGTTGTTCATTTCCAGTGTAAATAACTGTGCCACACCTTCGTCCATCAACTGATCAATTCCTTTGTCTAATTGTTTGGCTTTCATCGGGTCAGCATTATTGATGTACCTGAAATGCTCTGGAGAAAAGCTCGGAATTCCTTTGAAACTCATGATTTCTCCTTCGGTCAACGTATCTCCAATTTTGAAATTTCCGGTATCATGCAAGCCTACAATATCACCCGGATACGATATATCTACAATTTCTTTTTTTTCAGCAAAGAAAGCATTCGGACTTGAGAATTTTAAGTTCTTTTTCTGGCGAACGTGATAATACGGTTTGTTTCTTTCGAAAGTTCCAGAAACAATTTTTATAAAAGCCAGACGGTCTCTATGCTTTGGATCCATATTGGCGTGGATTTTAAAAACAAATCCAGTCATTTTTTCTTCTTTTGGATCTACTAATCGTGTTTCAGAATCTTTTGGTCTTGGCGATGGAGCAATTTGTACAAAACAATCCAATAATTCTCTTACACCAAAATTATTCAATGCCGAACCGAAAAACACGGGTTGTAATTTTCCGTCTAAATAATCCTGACGATCAAATTTTGGATAAACTTCGTCTATCAGCTCTAGTTCTTCTCGTAATCGATCTGCAGGTTTTTGACCAATTATTTTCTCTAATTCTGGGTTTTGAACATCAGAGAAAGCGATGGTTTCTTCAATGTTTTTACGACTATCACCACTAAATAAGTTGATATTTTGTTCCCATAGATTATATATTCCTTGAAAATCATAACCCATTCCTATCGGAAAACTTAACGGCGTAACGGTTAAACCTAGTTTTTGTTCTACTTCATCCATCAAGTCAAAAGCGTCTTTTCCTTCTCGGTCTAATTTATTGATGAATACGATAATTGGAATTTTTCGCATTCTACAAACAGCTACTAATTTCTCTGTTTGTTCCTCAACACCTTTGGCAACATCAATTACAACAATAACGCTGTCAACTGCAGTTAAAGTTCTAAAAGTGTCCTCGGCAAAATCCTTGTGTCCCGGAGTATCGAGAATATTTATTTTTTTGTCTTTATAATTGAATGCTAAAACCGAAGTAGAAACCGAAATTCCTCTCTGGCGTTCAATTTCCATAAAGTCACTGGTAGCACCTTTTTTAATTTTATTGTTCTTTACGGCACCTGCTTCTTGAATAGCACCACCAAAAAGGAGGAGTTTCTCAGTAAGTGTTGTTTTTCCGGCATCAGGATGTGAGATAATCCCGAAAGTTCTTCTGCGTTGTATTTCTTCTAAAAAGCCCATATTTGTATAAATAGTTTGCAAAAGTACTATTTATAAATGCCAATTAAAAAAATTGTATACTCTAAATGGAGTAGGTGGGTTTTGAAGTTGCAATTCATGTGATTTTAATTCAATAATTAAAATTACGAAGATTTAATAACTGATAAAAAGAAGGCTGTCTTTTCAGACAGCCTTTATGATATTTAGGTGTTACATGTTGATTGACCAAATAGAATATCCATTTGGCGGACATTGAATTTTAACCCATTTATCACCTTGTGTTGTAGGAATCCAAGTTGAATTTCCTGTAAAATCTTTGATTTGTGCATTAGCCCAATTCGTCTGAATCCATCTTTCTTGCCAAGTTGATGAGTTATTAATGTAAACCACTAAACCGGGATTCCCATTATAACCATTTCTTCTAGCGATGTATTCATCAGTATCGGTGTATAAAATAGAAGTAGTTCCCGTTCCTTTATTATTGTGAATCCAAATAAGATTGTCCATTTTTGTTTTATTCAACCATTCCTCATAATCCCTGTAAAAAATAGTTGGATATCCTTCGTGCGTTAAAATATAAGCGTATGCTAACTCTTTTTTCCAAATTTCATCGGTGTCATGATTGGAAACGAAAGTAACCGCTTTATAAGGATTTCTTTTCCACATCATATCATCATTCAAAATATTTAAATTGTTTCCGTCAAATGCATCGTTCATTTTATAATAACAGGCAAAATCAAAAACAGAACTATTGGCATTATTCGCCCAATCATTCAGTATGTTTACGTTAGAATCCCATAACTCACCAACGGAGAATCCACCAACGTTTGCATTCCAATCATTCACAACCCAAGGAGCAAAACCTTTAACGTAATCAAATCTCCATCCGTCAAATTTCATCGTATTTTTATAATATTTACCAACTCCGTCTGCTCTTTTCCAAAGCCAGTCTTGCACATTTGGTACCACGTGAGCTAAGTCAGGAAAACCGCCAAAAGCCCCTTCATCGTTATTTCCGTATGCATTTTTATAAAAATCAGCACTGGTTCTTGGGAATTTCCCTGAAGCGACAGCAGTAAAGTTAGTATAGGTTTGTGTTCCTGTAAAAGGATTGTTTTCTAATTGTCCGCCGCTATTGTGATTTAATACCATATCAGCATATACTTGCATGTTTTCGGCGTGTACTTTTGTTATCAGACTTTCTAATTCTGTGCGGGAGCCAAAACGTGTTTCTATAGTGCCATTTTGATTGTAATTTCCAAAATCGAAATAATCTGTAGGATCATAACCCATAGAAAAAGGTCCATTTTGCGCTTTTGATACTGGAGGAAGCCAGATGGAGCCAATACCGGCATTTGACCAAGCAGTTATTTTAGTATTAACAGTATTCCACCACGTTCCACCAGCAGGAACATCCCAATAGAAAGCTTGCATCATAACACCACCGCCAGGATTTGCAACATATCTTCCGGTCGTGGAGTTAGTCGATTTCCCGGTACTGAAAGGTTGTCCGTCGTGATGTGTAACATTGATTACTTTGAATTGTGAAGCTGCAGCAGCGGAATCTGTTACTAGATCGTCATTCGAATTGCACGAATACAGACCAACTAATAAGGCTGATATTAGATACGCTTTAAAATTTTGTTTTTTCATAAAAGAATAAATTAGGTTAAGTAATAGATTTTGGGGTAATAATTGAAAAACAGAAAGTAATATGATAGCTAGAAATTAAATTTTATTTAGTGGTTTTTAAGATTATAAATAAAATCTAATTTTATTAAAATCAAAAAAATAAATTAAATAATTAGTATAAATTTATTTTTATGTTTAATATTTTGATAAAACAGCATTTTTTTTAGCTAATTTATACAAATTCTTACACGAGTAGCATGTGAGTTTTTTTAATACTCAACGAAAACGTTGTAGTGTTTACAACTTTTTGAATAGAGTGTTATAAATGAGAATTTTAAAGCCTTTTTTTTTGTTTTTAGGAATGACTTTTTTGTTATAAGTTGATTTAGAATCAATGAAATACTAGAAAAAGGAAAAACAGTTCCCTCGAAAAGTATGATGTTTGATAAAGCTAAATAAATTTATTACAGGAATCATTCAATACTGTAGAATAAAGATTTTAGATTTTTTACTTCTAACCTGCAGTTTCTTTACGATTTAGAAGCGAAACAGGACAATAAATAAATGCGTTTATAATTTTTTGTTAATAGTAGGCAGGAAACTTGTATTATGTAATTGAATTGTTATTTTTGTTCGTTTTAAATTTAAAGAATGGTAAGAAATTGTATTATAAATTCAATTCACTTCTTGATTCTTAAAGTGTATATTTGCCAAAATTATTCTGGCCTTTATAAAATTAGGTTTAAAGACAATTAAATATAAGGATGTTTTAAAATAAATACAAATTATAATAATGCCAATAAATAAAATACAAATGAGATCCATCAATAATAGAATTGCACTTACTTTTTTTGTTTTGCTTTTTTCCAGTGTTGTAGCAAGTGCTCAAGAAATTATTAAGGATAGTGTCATTACTCCGGTTAAGAAAATCCAATCTACCGGGAAACAAAAAATTGACGGTGTAATTGCCACTGTAGGGGATTATATCATACTTGATTCAGATATCGACAAGTCGTATCTTGAAATTTCGACTCAAGGTGGATCTGTAAAAGACATTACAAGATGTCAAATGTTAGGGAAATTATTGGAAGATAAATTATATGCTCATCAAGCTATTCAAGATAGTATCGTAGTGACAGATGCTGAAGTCAAAGGCATGATGGAAGATCGTTTGAACTATATGGTAGAACAAATTGGGTCTTTAGAGAAAGTGGTGAAATACTACAAAAAAGATTCTGAAGAAGAATTTAGAACTTATTTTTCTGATATTTTGAAAGAAGGGAAATTGAGTACAGAAATGCGAAATAAAATTATCGAAGATGTAGAAATTACTCCTGAAGAAGTTCGTAATTATTTCAAAACAATACCTATTGCTGATCTTCCTTTTTTTGGTGTAGAATTAGAAGTAGCGCAAATTGTAGTTACTCCTAAAGTTTCTGATGCTGATAAACAAAAAGTAATTGATAAGCTGAATGGTTTTAAAAAGGAAATAGAAGAAGGTTCCAGCTTTTCTACTAAAGCGGTTTTGTATTCTCAGGATCCCGGATCAAGATCGAATGGCGGATTTTATAAAATGAATCGTAAAACACCATTTGTAAAAGAGTTTAAAGATATTGCTTTTAGTCTTGCTGAAGGAGAAATTTCTGCTCCATTTCAAACAGATTTTGGGTATCATATTATTTATGTAGAAAAAATCAAAGGACAAGAAATAGAATTGCGTCACATATTATTGACACCA
Organism: Flavobacterium yafengii; assembly: GCF_030010375.1. Lineage (GTDB taxonomy): Bacteria > Bacteroidota > Bacteroidia > Flavobacteriales > Flavobacteriaceae > Flavobacterium > Flavobacterium yafengii. The sequence goes on from NZ_JASCRY010000001.1 coordinate 1,281,239, forward strand.
ACAGTAACTGAAGAGGCTTTGAACGAAGCGAAAGAAAAAATTACTTTGATTAAAAAAAGAATCGAAGATAAAGAAATCACTTTTGCAGATGCCGCCAGAACATTATCTGATGAGAAAGAAACAAGAGCCAATGGCGGTGCTTTAATAAATCCAAAAACACAAGATACTCGGTTTGAGTTGACAAAATTGGATCCTGCTTTTTATAGTCAAGTTTCTAATTTAAAAGAAGGTGAAGTTTCGGCTCCATTATTAGAACAAGGAGAAGAGGGAAAGAAAACATTCAAACTGATTACTGTTACGAATAGAATAGATGAACATGCAGCAGATTATGCTAAAGATTACATCAAAATAAAAGACTTGGCTTTAAAAAGCAAACAAATTACTGCTATTGGAAAATGGTTTAATGAAAAGATTAAAGAAACATACATCAAAATTATTGGAGAATACAGAGATTGTGATTTTACAAACAATTGGCTTAAAAAATAGTCTCCTTTTTCATTTATCAGATTAGAATTAGGAATAAAAATTTTTCAATAAATAAATAAAAAGAGTTAGTTTTATGATTTCATAATGCTAACTCTTTTTAATTTTAAATACTTAATACATGTCAGACGTAGCAGCAATACATAACTTGGTTCAAAAAAGGAATGAGCTAAAAGCGGAGATAGCAAAAATCATTGTAGGTCAAAATGATGTAGTAGATCAAATTTTGCTTTGTATATTTTCTGGAGGTCATGCATTATTGGTTGGAGTTCCAGGATTAGCCAAAACATTGATGGTAAATACCCTGGCACAAGCATTAGGACTTGATTTCAAAAGAATTCAATTCACGCCAGATTTAATGCCTTCTGATATCCTTGGAAGTGAAATATTAGATGAAAACCGTCAATTTAAATTTATAAAAGGTCCTGTTTTTTCGAATATTATTCTGGCTGACGAAATCAACAGAACACCACCTAAAACACAGGCTGCTTTGCTGGAAGCCATGCAGGAACGTTCCGTTACTATCGCCGGTGAAAACTACAAACTAGACTTGCCTTATTTTGTTTTAGCAACTCAAAATCCTATTGAGCAGGAAGGGACTTATCCTTTGCCGGAAGCACAATTAGACCGATTCATGTTTGCTATAAAACTAGAGTATCCTTCTTTTTTAGAAGAAGTTCAAGTGGTGAAACAAACTACTTCTGATATAAAAAACACTATAAATCCATTGTTTACTGCTCAAGAAATAATTGATTTTCAGCAGTTAATCCGTAGAATACCTGTCGCCGATAATGTAATTGAGTATGCAGTGACCTTAGTTAGTAAAACAAGGCCCGATAATCCGATGTCTAATGAGTTTGTGAAAAATTATTTAGATTGGGGCGCTGGACCAAGAGCTTCTCAAAATTTGATTTTGGCTGCCAAAGCGAATGCTGCTTTTAATGGGAAATTCTCTCCGGATATTGAAGATGTAAAAGCGGTGGCTACTGGAATTTTACGTCATAGAATTATCAAAAATTATAAAGCTGATGCCGAAGGAATTACCGAAGAAGCTATTATTCAGAAGCTGATGTAATAATTTTAATATTGAGAAAAAAGCCAAACAAATTTCTAAAATCTGTTTGGCTTTTTTTGTTATCACTTAATAGGCTAATTTGACCAAAAAGAGCTTTAAAAATACAACTACAACGTTGTAAATGGTAATTTAGAAAGGTTCTTAGCTGAAAGTAGTGTAAAATCTCACTCTCTAAGTATCGTTAAATTTCAACTTTCTCAAAGAAAAGATTTTAAATTATTAATAATTCATTATTTTAATTTAAAATTGAACTTTTGACAATAAAAAGCAGTGAAACTCTTTATTTTGTAATAATAATTTTTGAAAAAGCTACATCTATTATATTTTTTTTAATTCTCGGCTTTAATTCCTAAATTTGCGTACAAAAAATAAAAATACCAAGAAAAGACTTCTATTATGAACACTTATAAGGATTATATTCAAGAGATTGAAGAGCGAAAAGGCCAAGGGCTTAACCCTAAACCAATTGATGGTGCTGAATTATTAAGCGAAATCATTGCACAAATTAAAGATTTAAATAACGAGTACAGAGCAGATTCTCTTAACTTCTTTATTTATAATGTTGTGCCTGGAACTACTCCTGCGGCTAATGTAAAAGCTGATTTTTTAAAAGAAATCATTCTAGGTCAATCAGTAGTTGCTGAAATCACGCCTGCTTTTGCTTTAGAGTTATTATCACACATGAAAGGTGGGACTTCTATCAAGGTTTTACTTGATTTAGCTTTAGGTAATGATGTTGCTATTGCAAAAGACGCTGCAACCGTTTTAAAGACACAAGTTTTTCTTTATGAGGCTGATACAGATCGTTTAGAAGTAGCTTTCAAAAGCGGTAACGGAATAGCAAAAGAAATTTTGGAGAGTTACGCTAAGGCTGAGTTCTTTACTAAATTACCTGAAATTGCAGAAGAAATTAAGGTAGTTACTTTTATTGCTGGTGAAGGAGATATTTCAACTGATTTACTTTCTCCAGGAAACCAAGCGCACTCCCGTTCGGATCGTGAACTTCATGGTAAATGTTTAATTTCTCCTGAGGCACAAGCTGAAATTAAAGCATTAGCAACAGCGAATCCTGATAAGAGCGTGATGTTAATCGCTGAAAAAGGTACTATGGGTGTGGGATCTTCAAGAATGTCAGGTGTAAACAACGTGGCGCTTTGGAGTGGAAAACAAGCAAGTCCATATGTTCCATTTATTAATATTGCTCCAATCGTTGCGGGAACAAACGGTATTTCTCCGATTTTCCTAACAACTGTTGATGTTACTGGTGGTATTGGTCTTGACCTTAAAAACTGGGTAAAAAAATTAGATGAAAATGGTAACGTTCTTCGTAATGAAAGCGGTGATCCTATTCTTGAGGAAGTTTATTCTGTTGCTACTGGTACTGTTCTTACAATCAACACAAAAACAAAGAAACTTTATAGTGGAGATAAAGAATTGATTGATATTTCTAAGGCATTCACACCTCAGAAAATTGAATTTATAAAAGCTGGTGGGTCTTATGCTATTGTATTTGGAAAAAAACTTCAAACATTTGCATCAAAGACTCTTGGTATTGATATTGTACCTGTATATGCTCCGTCAAAAGAGGTTTCTGTTGAAGGACAAGGTCTTACAGCTGTAGAAAAAATATTTAATAAAAACGCAGTTGGTTCAACTCCGGGTAAAGTTTTACACGCTGGTTCAGATGTTCGTGTTACCGTAAATATTGTTGGTTCGCAAGATACAACTGGTTTGATGACTTCTCAGGAATTAGAGTCTATGGCTGCTACTGTGATTTCTCCAATTGTTGACGGTGCTTACCAATCAGGTTGTCACACTGCTTCAGTTTGGGATAATAAATCTAAGGCAAATATTCCGAGATTGATGAAATTCATGAACGACTTCGGTTTGATCACAGCTCGTGACCCAAAAGGCGTTTATCATGCAATGACTGATGTAATTCACAAAGTGCTTAACGATATTACTGTAAACGAATGGGCTATCATCATTGGTGGTGACTCTCATACAAGAATGTCTAAAGGTGTTGCTTTTGGTGCAGACTCAGGAACAGTTGCTCTTGCACTTGCTACTGGTGAAGCTTCAATGCCAATTCCAGAATCTGTGAAAGTAACCTTCAAAGGAGATATGAAAGGGTACATGGATTTCCGTGATGTGGTGCATGCTACGCAATCTCAGATGCTTAAAACATTTGGTGGAGAGAATGTATTCCAAGGAAGAATTATTGAGGTTCACTTAGGAACTCTTAATGCGGATCAAGCCTTTACGTTTACCGACTGGACTGCAGAAATGAAAGCAAAAGCTTCCATCTGTATTTCTGAGGATTATACCCTGATTGAATCTTTAGAGATTGCAAAAGGTAGAATTCAGATCATGATCGACAAGGGAATGGATAATAAGAATCAAGTTCTTAAAGGATTGATTGCTATTGCTGATAAAAGAATTGCTGAGATTATATCAGGCGAGAAACCAGCGCTAAGACCAGATGCAAATGCTAAGTATTACGCTGAAGTTGTTGTAGATCTTGATCAAATTGCTGAGCCAATGATAGCAGATCCAGATGTTAATAATGCTGATGTTTCTAAAAGATATACGCACGACACTATTCGACCTCTATCTTTCTATGGAGGAGTTAAAAAAGTGGATCTTGGATTTATTGGTTCTTGTATGGTTCACAAAGGAGATATGAAAATCCTTGCTCAAATGCTTAAAAATATTGATGAGCAAGAAGGTAAAGTAGAGTTCAAAGCGCCACTAGTTGTAGCTCCTCCTACTTATAATATTGTTGATGAATTAAAAGCAGAAGGTGACTGGGAAATTTTACAAAAATACTCTGGTTTCGAATTTGACGATAATGTTCCTAAAGCTTCGGCGCGTACAGCATACGAAAATATGTTATATCTAGAACGTCCGGGTTGTAACCTTTGTATGGGTAACCAGGAAAAAGCAGCTAAAGGAGATACTGTGATGGCAACATCTACTCGTCTTTTCCAAGGAAGAGTTGTAGAAGATACTGAAGGTAAAAAAGGAGAATCTTTGCTTTCCTCTACACCGGTTGTGGTTTTATCTACAATTCTTGGTAGAACTCCAACAATAGAAGAATATAAAACGGCAGTGGAAGGTATCAATCTAACTAAGTTTGCGCCTTCTCATAAGTTATTAGTTAAATAATTCATATAATTAGTTAATTATAATTTAAAAGCCTGAGTCTAATGACTCAGGCTTTTTTTGTACTCTATTTTTTTGTATCTTGTATGTTTAAAATAGAATAGTAACAATTATATATAAATCTTATGGCTTTTGATATTGAAATGATTGAAAAAGTGTACGCAAATATGACATCCCGTGTTGATAAAGCACGTGAGATAGTTGGTCGTCCACTTAGTTTAACAGAGAAAATTTTGTACAACCACCTTTGGGATGGAACTCCATCTGTCGCTTTTACAAGAGGTGCTGATTATGTTGATTTTGCTCCAGACAGAGTTGCTTGTCAAGATGCAACGGCTCAAATGGCATTGTTGCAATTCATGCATGCGGGTAAATCTAAGGTAGCTGTTCCTACAACAGTACACTGTGATCACTTGATTCAAGCTAAAGTTGATGCTGTAACTGATTTGGCCAGAGCAAAAACACAAAGTAATGAAGTATTTGAATTTCTTTCTTCAGTATCTAATAAATACGGAATTGGTTTCTGGAAACCAGGAGCAGGGATTATTCACCAAGTAGTTTTGGAAAACTATGCATTCCCAGGTGGAATGATGATTGGGACCGATTCTCACACTGTAAATGCAGGTGGTTTAGGAATGGTAGCAATTGGTGTTGGTGGTGCAGATGCGGTTGATGTTATGTCAGGAATGGCTTGGGAATTAAAATTTCCTAAATTAATTGGAGTAAAATTAACTGGAAAACTCTCGGGTTGGACAGCTCCAAAAGATGTTATTCTTAAAGTAGCTGGAATTCTTACTGTAAAAGGTGGAACTGGTGCTATTGTTGAATATTTTGGTGAAGGTGCAACTTCTATGTCTTGTACTGGAAAAGGAACGATCTGTAATATGGGTGCCGAAATTGGTGCTACTACTTCTACATTTGGGTATGATGCTTCAATGGGACGTTATTTACGTTCTACAAATAGAGCTGATGTTGCTGATGCAGCTGATAAAATTGCTCCTTACTTAACAGGTGATGCTGAAGTTTATACTAATCCAGAATTGTATTTTGACCAAGTAATCGAAATCAACTTAGACGAATTAGAGCCACATTTAAATGGACCTTATACTCCAGATTTAGCGACTCCAATTTCTAAAATGAAAGAGGAAGCAATCAAAAATAACTGGCCTTTGAAAATTGAAGTTGGTTTGATTGGTTCTTGTACGAACTCTTCTTATGAAGATATCGCTCGTGCAGCTTCAATAGCCAAACAAGTCACCGATAAAAAATTAAAATTAAAATCAAAATTCACGATCACTCCAGGTTCTGAGGTGGTTCGTTATACAATCGAGCGTGACGGTTTTATTGATACTTTCGATAAGATTGGTGCGACGGTATTTGCAAATGCGTGCGGACCATGTATCGGTATGTGGGATAGAGAAGGGGCTGATAAAGAAGAACGTAATACTATCGTTCACTCTTTCAACCGTAACTTTTCTAAACGTGCAGATGGAAACCCAAACACATTGGCTTTCGTGGGTTCACCTGAATTGGTGACCGCTATGGCCATTGCAGGTGATTTAGGTTTCAATCCATTGACTGATACCTTGATCAACGAAGATGGTGAAGAAGTGATGTTAGAGGCGCCAACAGGCGACGAATTGCCGAAAAACGGATTTGATGCTGAAGACCCAGGTTTTCAAGCACCAGCCCAAGATGGTTCAGGTGTTCAAATCGCAGTTAGCGAAACTTCAGAAAGATTACAATTATTAGCTCCGTTCTTACCTTGGGATGGAAAAAACATCACAGGCGCTAAATTGCTTATCAAAGCTTTCGGAAAATGTACTACAGATCACATCTCTATGGCTGGACCATGGTTGCGTTTCCGTGGACATTTAGATAATATTTCTAATAATATGTTGATTGGTGCTATCAATGCATTCAACCAAAAACCAAATACAGTTAAAAATCAGTTGACGGGTACTTACGATGCAGTTCCTGCTGTAGCGCGTGCTTACAAAGCAGCTGGTGTTCCTTCAATTGTGGTGGGAGATCATAACTATGGAGAAGGATCTTCTCGTGAGCATGCCGCTATGGAACCTCGTTTCTTAGGTGTAAAAGCAGTATTGGTAAAATCATTTGCTCGTATCCACGAAACAAACCTTAAAAAACAAGGTCTTTTAGGATTGACATTTGCTGCTGAAGCTGATTATGACAAAATCCAGGAAGATGATACTATCAACTTCACAGATTTAGTTGATTTTGCTCCAGGAAAACCATTAACGTTAGAATTCGTTCATGCCGATGGAACCAAAGATATCATCTTGGCAAACCATACCTATAACGAAGGACAAATTGGTTGGTTCGTTGCCGGTTCAGCATTAAACTTGATTGCTGCTGCTGGAAAAGCATAAGCATTTAAATAATTTTATTTCAAAACTCCCAAAGAAACTTGGGAGTTTTTTTTGTTTTATGGGTTTTTAAGAACAACAATATTTGTCTTCTCAGGATATGTTAAATTAAGTTAAAGTATTGGTAATCAATAAATTAATAACAATGTAAATTATCTTATTTTGTATCTTTAGTTACTATTAATCTTAAATCCAATTGCAATGAGAATGTTAGTTAATGTTATCTTTCCTATTGAGCCTTTCAACTCAATGGCTAGAAATGGAACAGCTGGTGAAATCATTAGTCGAGTGATTAATGATATCAAACCAGAGAGTATTTATTTTTCGGAACAAGACGGTCATCGAGGCGCTATTATGGTAGTTGAAGTTCCTGATGCGGCTGCAATTCCATCTATTGCTGAACCTTGGTTTTTAAATTTTGAAGCCAATTGCGAATTTAGAATAGCGATGACTCCTGATGATTTAATGCGAGCCAACCTCACGAAACTTGCTGAAAAGTGGAGTGATATTCATGTAGTATAAACAAATCAATAGAATTAACAGCACCACTTCATGTAAAATGAGGTGGTTTTTTTTTGAGCTATTTCCTGCTGACCATTTCAAGCTTTTTCGCGCAATTGCTTTTTTCCAAAATAAAAAAGGAGCTTCTTTTAGTCGCTCTTTTTTCTCAGGAAAAATAGGCAATTCCGCTTCAAAAGGCTTTCCACTCACATCAGGGCTACAAATCAAAAACCAGAATTTCAATTCCTATTTATTGATTTGGAACAAAAATCTTAAAAAAAAAGAAAAGAGCTTTAAGCCGAAAATAGGGGCGAAATTCAAAAAACAAGGCTAAATTTTATTTTTTGAACGTTAAAATTTAAAAAAAGCTCGTGTTTTTTGATTAAATCTCTTATATTAGCTTTTTTGAAAAATTAAATTTTCAAAGAAGCTTTTTTTGATTGTTTTTTAAATCAACCTTCTTTAGAATTTTTATTTTCAGCGCAACAATACATTAGGATTGTACGGCGTTACTATTTCAACTGCTTTTGCAATTGAAATAAAAATCAACTAGAATTTAAAACGAACACATTCTGATCCTCTTTTTATAAAAGAGATAAGGATTATTTTACAATTTTTTAAATAAAAAAAGTAAAAAAACAAACCATAGCGAGATTTAATAATTATATCCCGAAATCGCTGTGAAGAATAAAAATGGGGTAAGTATTTGAAATAAATGAATATGAGTTTAAGATTAATTGTAACATTGTTTTTATTGAATAGTATCGTTCTTTTTTCTCAGGAAAATACCACGAAACACACCATCGTAAAAGGAGAAACAATTTCTAGTATTGCGGAGAAATATGATGTTAAACAAAGCGCTATTTTTAAACTGAATCCAAAGGCAAAAAATCTCTTAAAACTCAATTCCATTTTATTGATTCCTGTAGCAGCCACAAAAAAGACAAATACTAAATCTAAGGTTGCAGCAAATTTTGCCGCAAAAGAACATGAAGTACTTGCCAAAGAAACGCTTTACGGAATTGCAAAACAATACGGAATCTCTGTAAAAGAATTAAATGAACTCAATCCAACATTAGAATCTACAGGATTGAAAATAGGTCAAAAAATTATAATTCCTGCAAACACATCTTCAACGGAAGTAGCAGTTGTTCCTCAAACAAAAAAGACTTCTCAAAAACCGGAATTAGCAGTTATTCCACAAGTAATTGAAGCTGAAAAATCTACAACAGAGAAAACCACGATAGAAGTACTTCCAAAAGAATCAAAATATTCTATCGCAAGAAAATACGGAATTACTGTTAAAGAATTAGATAAAGCCAATCCAACTTTAGGAACCAAAGCGCTTAGAGTAGGCCAGAAAATAACTATTCCAGGAAATGCAATACCAGTAACTGAAGTAGCAGTTGTACCACAACAAAAAAAAGAATTATCAACTGCTGAAGCTGTAGTTATTGCAGAGCCCGTTACAATTACACCCAAAACAGAAGAAGCAGTAGTTTTACAACCGAAAATAGATATATCAAAATTAGAAGTTGCAACTGTTTCTCAACCAAGAGAAATAGTAAGCGTAACTTCAGATAATATTGTTCGTGAAGTATTGCCAAAAGAAACTAAATATGGTATTGCTAAACAATACGGAATCACAGTTCAGGAATTAGAAAAACAAAATCCAGAAGTTAAAAACGGACTTCATGTAGGTGATAAATTGAACATTCGTGCAAATTATGTACCAATAGAAAACAATGTAATAGCTAGCGCTGATAGCAACAATACTACTATTGAAAACACTAAAATTGATTTTAACAATTCAATAAAACCAACTTTTAGTCATGATTTTCTAGATCAATTGATAGAACGTGCTTCAGAAAACATAGGAACCAGATACCGTACTGGAGGAACCTCAAAAGCAGGATTTGACTGCTCCGGGTTAATGTGTACTACTTTTGGTGCATTTGACATTAAATTACCTAGAACATCAAGAGAGCAATCAGGTATTGGTACTAAAATAAATACTGAAGAAGCTCAAAAAGGGGATTTAATTTTCTTTAAAACAAATGGTAGACGCCAAATTAATCATGTAGGTATGGTGGTAGAAGTTTGTGAAGGAGAGATAAAATTCATCCACTCTTCAGTGAGTAATGGAGTTATTATTTCTTCAACAAAAGAAAAATACTATGAGAAAAATTTCTCCCAAATAAATAGGGTATTGCAGTAATTGTAATTCAATAAAAGGAATAAAAAAGCGAAACTCCTCAGGCAACTGAGGAGCTTCGCTTTTTTAGTTTTACAGTTTAATGTTGTTCGGCACTGTTTATTTCAATCCAATAGCCATCTGGATCCTGAATATAAATTTGTTTGATTCCGTCTGCTCTAACGGTGATGGTGTCAAGTTTTCCCGGCCAGTCAGAATATGTGATATTTAAAGCTTTTAGCGCTAGAATCAGTTCGTCAAAATTAGCCGATTTAAACGCAAGATGCACTGCTTTGTTTATTGTAACAGGCCCTTTAATAGTGGAAACTAAATGTAATTCTTTTCCATCACCCAATGAAACCCAACGAATGCCTTCCTTTCTTGTAAGATTTGTGATTTCAGAAAGTTTTAAAACGTTAGTATAAAAATCAACAGAACGATCCAAGTCTTTAACTGAAAGTGCCATATGATCCAGCTTTAAAGCAAAGGCGTTAGTGTTCTGGGCGCAAAGTGTTCCAGTGAATACAAATACAATTAGGAATGCGGCTATTTTTTTCATGGATTATTATATTTTACTAAAATAGTATTTGTTGTTTTATATTTAAAATTAATTTTTACGAAGAATGTTGTTTATTACTTTGATTGAATCTGGAGTATTGCTTGTATTAGTGTTTATTGCTACACTATTATTATTGTAAGGCTCATATTTGTTTTGATTTGGTCTGGAAAATAAACCCACAGTAGGTGTTAGTGAAGCACTGGCCAAATGCATAATTCCGCTGTCGGCACCAATAAAAATTTCAGTATTTGCAATTACGGAGCCAATTTCTCGAATGTCTTTGCTATAAAAGGTAGGAGCTTTAAATCCTATTTGTGAAATATTTTCTACGGGTAAAACTTCTATGATATTATAGTCATCATATTGTATTTTTAATTGCTCATAAAATTCTTCCCACCAAGTTTCTGAATAGCATTTATCATCTGTTGCATAGGTGAAAATAGAAATGGTCTTTTTGTCATTAGGAACTATATTGTCTACTATTTTTTTGCCTTCAGCTAATTCAACGGGACTTAATTTAAGATCTAAAGGCGGAACTGGACTGTCTTTTTCTTGAAAGCCTAATTTAGTTAAAAAGCCTCTAAATTCATACACAGGATATTTTGCAATATGCTCATAATCGTTGTGCTTCAATTGAATTGTTTCGTCAGCTTCACCAAAAAACTTGTATTTTGCATCCGCAAACTGAGCAGACAATCTTCCTGATGATGAGCCTTTATCTACATTTATTACAATGTCATAGTGTTGTTTTTTAATTTTTATCCAAACTTGAAAGTAATCGATTAAATTTTTAAAAGGCTTTTTAGGGAGTTCTATAATGTAATTGATGTTTTTATAATTTTGGAAAACAATTGGGGCTAATCCTCCTTTTACAAATAAATCAATTTTACAATCAGGAAAAGTGGCTATTACTTCCTGAACCAGCGGCGTGATCAGTAATAGGTTTCCTAATCGATGATTTGGTCTGGAAATTAAAACCCTATTGATTTCGATTTTTTGTGTCAAATCTATTTCTTGATTTTTCTGGGAACTGCCGATGTTTTTTGTTAGTCCACGTGTTAAAATCCTTCGAAATACATTGATTTTTTTTAAGATACTCATGCTTTTAAAATATTATATAGTATTGAATTCATTTTTAATTACACCCTTGAAAAGGTGTATTTTTATTGTTTTCAGAAAATAAAATTACTAATACAGTCCAAAATGGCTTGCCTAACAGACAAATATACGATATAGACGGAAATCATTTTGTTTATAGCATAAAATAAAAAGAAACTAAGAATAGTAGTTCGGTTTATGAATTATATTTTCAATAAATTGTATTCTCGATTGGTCAAACAATTTAAGAACCGATAATATTCTATTGTGAATACATTAAAAAAAAAGCCAGACTCATTAAGAATCTGGCTTTTTTAATATTAGGTAATGGGTGTTATTTTTTGATTATTTTGTCAGTAAATAAAATTTTGTTTTCAGTACTTAATGTGAATACATAAACGCCTCTTCTAAAATTACTTACATTGATTTGAATTGTGTTTTCAGTTGTGATACCACTAATTTCAATAGGTGATCCAATTAACATTCCAAAGATATCATATAGTCTCAATGTCATGTTTTTTGGTGCATCCGTTTTTACAGTAATGTTTACAAAATCAGTTGCTGGATTAGGATGAGCCACTACAGAAAGCACTGGGTTTGCATCGCTATTTTTTGGAGTTATTGCCTGAACAACTGTTACAGTAAAGGAACAGTTTGCTGTGTTTCCTGAAGCATCAACTATTTTGAAGGTGTTGGTTGTAACTCCTAATGGGAAAATACTTCCTGAAGACAATCCTTCTGTTTGAGTAATAGTAAAGCCAGTACAATTATCATTTCCTACAGGAAGCGTATAAGTAACCGCTACTCCATGTAGTTTACCTTCTTTTTTCTGAATGATGTTTCCTGAAGAGATTAGTGTAGGTAATTCGGTATCAGTTACCGTTACGTTAAAAGAACTTATCGCTGAATTCCCGGAAGCATCAGTTACTTGAAAAGTATTTGTTGTAGTTCCTATTGGGTATTCGGCACCAGAAGGCAATCCAGCGGTTTGTATTGTTGAAGCTCCTGAGAAATTATCCGTTCCACTTGGAGCTACAAAATTAACTATCGCACCACAAAATCCATTGTCATTGTTTTGTGTAATGTTTGCTAAAGTTGGAATAGCAGGTAAAATAGTATCAGTTATAGTAAGGGACTGAGTCGCATCAACAGCAGCCGAATAATACTCATTTCCTGATTGAGTTGCCGTAATAGTAACAGTTCCTGCTCCAACAATTTGGATTGTATTGTTGTTTATTCTTGCAATTGTCTCGTCAGAACTTATATAAGTAACGTTTAAACCGGATGTTGCAGTCGCTGTTAAATCATAAGAAGTAACGGTTTCGCTTACAATAATCGATGGAAAAGCGATAGTTTGTTCCTGCTTTTTAAGCTCAAAACGTGCAATCACAGGTCCGTGGTCAGAAGTTGTATTTACATAATTAGCAATATCTAATCTTGGGTCATAAACGGCAACTGAATTCGGCACGTACTCATTTGTTAATTCATTGGATACAATAATATGATCTAAAAATCCTCCAGAACCTAAGTAGCTATATGCTCCTGCTTTACTGATTTCTAATGTTAATGCATTGTAACGGTCAGTATCCGCTACCATTTTCTGATATGATGAAGGATTAGGGCTAATAACTGATACATCTACATCATCGTTATAATCTCCTAAAATCATAAAGTTCGCATTTGGATACTCTGCGTCCAAACTGTCTTTTAAAAATTCAGCATCATATTTACGCATGTTGTATCTTGAAATATCGCTGCCGCTATTGGCACGACCGTGAAGATCAATAAGATTTATTTCTTTTTTAACTCCGTTAATATTGGTTTCCACATTAACTAAATAGGGTAAGCGTCCTGAAGCAAAAAAACTTGAACTGCTACCCGGATAATTAGGCAATGTTGTGTTTCCGGCACGAATATTATCGTACAAATCACTAAACATAACACGTGCTTTGTTTACTTTGGTGGTTTGAGTATTATAAAGTACTACTAATTTTTGATCTGGAAAAAGGGGATCTGCAGGAGCAAATGAATAAGACCATGCAGGCGAAACGCTTTTGTCAAATGTTTTTCCGTTGATACTTATTTTTTGAATCAATAGGTCTAATGAAGGTTCATCAGAAACTTCTTGAATGACATAGACATCCGCGTTCAGTTTATTCATAACCTTGGCAACGTTTTCAATTTGCAAAGCATCATCAATAGGTCCAAATTCACTTCCTGTTGAACCGATTACATTACTTCCGAAAAATTCCAAATTGTAAGTTACAATATCAAAAGTTTCTGTTTTTGGTAAAGAAGAACCCGTAAATAAACCTATTTCCTGGTTTAGCTCAGTTGCAGTAATTGTCAATGAACCAGAAAGGCTTAAGGCTTTAGAGGTAGGCGCAAACCGCGCATATATAGTTTTTCCTGCAAGAGCTTCGGTTTGTGAAACGACTACATTAGAACCAAAATTTACATTGTCAACAGATAATAGATAATCTAAAGGAGCTGCGATTGTAAAATCGCCATAACCTCCAGCCATGAAAATAAACGATTGACTGTCAGAAGTTGAATTTGGACTTACTTCTCCAAAATTTAAATTAGGATTTGAAGCCAAGAATGTTGCTTCATTGGTAATACTCACATCATCAATTGTCCATTCTGCCGAGTTATCCCCGGCATTAGTTGGAGTTTCATAAACCCAAGCCACATAAGTATGATTTGTTTTATAGGCTTCTAAATTGATGTATTTAGATTGTTTGAAGGCACCTGTTGTGCTTGGGAAATCACCTTCCAAAGCGGTCCATGTCGCTGTTTCTGGATTGCTTATTCCATCATAATCAGTAGATATCATTAATTTTAAATTACTGCCAGCATAGAATTTACGGGCATAAAATGACAATAATGGAAATTTATCAAAGCTGTCCAAACGTAAACTTGGTGAAATCAACCAGTCTTTACTTGCTCCAGTTTCTGAATATCCATTCATTAGCACTGCAGCTGGTGAGCTGTTAAAACGAGTGCTTGTGCTAGCCCATTTAACTTTGTCACCACTTACGCTATATGCAGTCCAGCCACTATTAGTTAAAACATTCACATCGTTAAAGTTTTGAATGTATGGATTAATCCCTGTTCCTGATAAAATAACTGTTTTATTGGCAGCACCAGCAGATTGATGGACAATAGAACCCGAAGAAGCACCTAGAGCATTAGGTGTAAATCGCACATAAACGGTCATGTTGTTGTTTGCAGCTAAATCAGTAGCGTCAAAAGTCAGAGTCGATTGAAAATTATCATTCTGATTTTTAGAAATACTGAAATTCCCTTGAGCAGTAAGTGTAACTACATCAGTAAGATTTGCATACTGTAATTGATAATTTAACGTTTTTGAATCAAAATTCTGTTCTGAATAACCAAAATTAAGATTGTTTATAGAAGGTAATAATTTAGGTGTTAAAACACTAGATGTTTTAACACTGATTTGATTTCCTTCTGTTTGTATGTTTCCAAAAGTATCTTTTGAAATGGAATACACTTCGTAGCTTGTACCTAAAGTTAATCCCGTAATATTTTTTGTATATACGATAGTTTCGTCTGTAACTAGCAATAGGTCAGCTTGAAGTGCGGTATTTCCGTTTGAATCTAATCCCGCAATTATTTGTGCAGGGCTTGGTTTTGAACTGCCAGCAGCTAAAACAACAAAATAGGTTGTTCCAGTTTCGTTTATTTGGGATGAAAAATCAAACCCATCCGAAAGGATAGTATCAATTTTAGGGAATCCAGCAACATTTACTGGTGGAGTAATATCATTTTGGATTTTGATATTATCAATAGCAAAAGAAGGACGTGAACCACTTCCGGAATTTTGTTTAGAAATCCATCTTAATTGAACCACTTCTTGATTGTTACATTCAGCCGGTAAAATCACTTTGATAGTTACTGGATTTAAAGGTGCTGTAACTCCTGAAGTTGTTTGTCTTACAGTATTACTTAAATAGGAAGTAGTGGGTAATGTATTGAAAACGGTAGTAGTTCCTATTCTATATTGCAATACCATCTCATTGATACGTGTATTAGCAGAACCATCGTATGGGTTACGAATCACCATAGCGTCAAATTGTACTTCAATCGCAGATTTACCCACTGTGTTGATAGCTAGTCCAATAGTTAAGTCTAAAGAGCCACTATTCAAAAAACCAATTTTCCCATTGTAATTATGAAAGTTCCCACTGGTTGTAGAGGCAGCACTATTTGCAGTTAAAGCTCTGTCAGCACCTAAATTTGCGTTTGTGTTGTACGAACTTCCAGGAGCTACACTTGCTGTCCAACCTTGGAATCCCGGAGGGTAGGTAGTTGAAGAGGATGGTAACGTGGAAAAATCTTGTACATAAGGTATGTTTTGCGGTACTGGCGATGTTCCTTGGGCAAGTAAGGATCCAGAGAAGCAACAAAAAATACTTAAAAAGGCCAAAAAATGGCGAATTTGGTAAAATTGTTTCATATGTTATTGGTTTTTTTGAATTTAATCCCCAAATATATAACCTCTAATGTTAAGATATTATTATTTATATAATGATTTGTTATATTTTTTTTAAATGATAGAATTTATGTGTCATTTAAAATATTGCAGATATCATATGATTCGGACTTATTTAACTATGAAAAAAGTTTGAATTTTTTGATAATGTATTTTTGAGATTTTACCAGCTGCTGTCGTGCAAAATAGAATTAATGTAAATAAGCTTTTATCCTCATAAAAAAGTATAGTAATGCTAAACGGTACTACTATTTTTTGCAATCTTTGAACTCTAAAAAATTAAAAAGCATTATGAGCAAGACAAAACTAACAATCAATCGCAATGGATCTATAAAAATAGAAGGCGATTTCGAAATAACAGACTGTGAAGGAAAAACATACGGATTAGAAGGAAGAACGGCTTTGGGTCTTTGCCGTTGCGGATTATCAGTAAACAAGCCTTTTTGTGATGGTTCCCACCGCAATGGTTTTGAGCATGAATCTGCTGCATTTGACTTGCCACCAGTGAAAACGAAGTAATATCATTTTCTGATTCGATTAAATAAGAAAAGCTAAATCTTTATAGGTTTGGCTTTTTTTATTGTCATGATTGGATACCGGAAGTAACAATGTTTTATTCGGAGCCTAATTCAATTGCCTTATCTAAAATTTCATCTCGACCTTGTTTTAAGCCCTCAATTGTTGGTTTAATTTTGATGTCAATTTTAATTCCTTTTCTTTGTGTTTCGGTTTTATCAGGATACAGAATGCCATTTCCTGAAATTGCTGTTTTGTAACCTCCAATGTACTCAAAAATAACTACGTTTCCATCTGCTCCGGCTGTTTGATTTCCAATTGTAATTACATTGTCAGCCGTTTGTATTGCCATAGCAGTAAATTCTGATTTACTTATTGATTCATCATTTACTAAAAGAATAACTTTTCCTTTAAAATTTTTGCTGTTTTTTATACCTGTTTGTAAATTCTCTTTATAGCGGAACATTCCCGGATAATCCATATTTGGACTGTAAATTTTACTAAAATCTCTTTTTTCTGAATTTAAATGCTTTGAAAGCAGTTTATAAATTGAAGCGGGATAATTCCTCAAGTCAATTATTATTACTTTTTTATTTTCAAAGGATTTAAAGATATCGGAAACATCGGCACCTTTAATACTTGCCATGTTTATATAACCAATTTTTTCGTTTATTGATTTTGTTTTAACTGCTTTTGGGCTGTCCCAGTATTTAAAGTCATCAAAATTATATCGATTGGCTTGAATTTTTTCGATTTGGTTATTCCTTTCTATAGTTAATGTTATTATACTGTCTTTTCCAAAGAGGATTTCTTGATAAGTCTGTCGAATTTTAATATTTGCATTCGAGCCAGAAATGTATTTTGATTTTTTTTCTGTTTCTTCTTGAATGTTTACGGCGTTAATTTTTAGGAGTATATCTCCTAATTTTAAATTATTAACTTTCGCAAGAGAATCATTGTAGAAACCTGAAACTACAGCTTTATTGTCAATGTTTGAAATTTTGATAGGAAGGTATTTGACTTTCTCAGCATTGAAGCTGACCCAAGCGTGTGTATCGTCTAATTTTGCAATGAGTTCTTTAACGAGAGATTGATAATCTTCTTTGTTGGATGCACTTCTAAATTTTGGAATCATTTCTGTTAATACAGAATCCCATTTTTGGTCAGTAAGATATTTGTAAGGATAGAAATATTCTATGATATTCCAATATTTGAATAAGCCCAAAAGTCTATATTCTTCACTTGGATATGAAAAATTTTGATAAACAGGTTCATTTGTAACTTTAATAGTTCCAACAGGTTCTGTAGTGACATAGAAATTTTCTCCTTGAAATCTGTTTTCTTCAATGTATTTTAATTTTGCGGTAAGTTCAGTATTGAAAATCTCTGAATCTTGTGTCCAAGAAAGATTGAAATTTTTATCAAAAAGAAGTTGGTCAGAATCACAGTTTTTGCATTTTTCAATCTTGCCCAAACTGTTAATCCAATTATTGTAAATTTTTGATAATGATTCCTTGTCTTTAGCTTCAAGTACTTGCGGGAGATATTTAATAAATTCGTTATCCCAATCGTATTTTCCTTTTCCAACTTCTGGATGATAATATTTTAGAAAACCATAAATTTTGGCAATTGTAGCTAATTTTTTGGTATCCGAAATCTCTTGTTGAGCAATTAGGTAATTAAAACTGAAACAGATTAAAAGTAGAAAAGTTTTTTTCATATTATAGCCAACTTATTTCTTTATAGCTTTTCAAATATATTGAAATTTTCTTACAATTATTAATGAATTAAATCATTGCTATTTCAGTTTTCACAGTGTTACTTGCTCTTTAAACTGCTGATAATCGCCATAACATCTTGATCGCCTAATCCTTCTTTTTCTGCTGCAGCATAACTGTCGTACAAAGGATGAATTAGCGGGGAATCGAGTCCGGCCTCTTTGGCCAGCCTTAAATCTTTAACCAAATGTTTCAAAGCAAATGCTGCCGGATAAGAGTCGTTCAGAATAGAAGGCGTTTTGATATTCGTAATTCCGTTGCCGCAAGCGCCTTGATTGATGATGTTGAGCATATCTTCTTTGCTCACGCCGTTTTTCTCGGCAAATAAAACCGTTTCAGCTATTCCTTGAAGATTCAATCCTAATAGATAATTGATGGCTAACTTAGCTGAACTTGCCACGCCAGGTTCGCCTACATGAATCGCAATTTTACCCAAAACGTCAAATATCGGTTTGGCTACTTCGTAATCTTCATTCGAAGCGCCCACGAGAATGACCAAAGTTCCGTCTTGTGCCGGTTTTACACTTCCAGAAACGGGAGCATCTATAAAATGTACTTTATGTTGGTTGCAAATGGTGTTTAAATAACGCGAGGTTTCCGGAGCAACCGTACTCATATTGATGATGGTTTTGCCAGGATTGGTTTTAGACAATAAACCCGTTGGTCCTTCAAAAACTTCTTTGACAGCTGCGTCATTGGATAACATCGTCAAAACTACGTCACAAGTTTCCATTAGTTCTTGTAAACTGCTTGCTGATTTTGCTCCTGCAGCCAGTAATGGCGCTTCTTTCTCTTTGGTACGATTGAAAACGGATACTTCAAAACCCGCTTTGAGTAGGTTCATAACCATTGGATTTCCCATGTTGCCAAGACCTGTCCATCCTAATTTTAATGTATTCATAGTTTTTAGTGCTAAATGATACGTTTCCTGTTTTGGTGTTAAAAGCTATACTAACATCAGGAAAGCGACACTAAAGTACGTTTAATTTCTGGGAAAGAAACATAAAATTGCGAGTCGAACGGATTATTAACATCCAAGCGAACGGGTTTTATAAATTCAGGTATTCCTAAAGTAAATTTAGAAGTTTAAAAAGTGCAATTCCTGTAGCTACTCCAATTAACATCCAAAAAAATCTTTGCTTTTTGTCTATTTTTACAAATTGTTCCTTGAGTAATACGCCATTTTCTTTCAATTCGAGTTTGATTTCTTTTTTGTCGAATTGTTTGTATTTGGATTCTAATATTAAATCTCTGGCGTGTAGTTTTATTTCATGGGTAATACCAGAAAAAGAAAACTTTTTAGAAATTCTTTTCCCATTCAGTAAGACACTTTCAATTCCAAAAATAGAATTCCAGAATTCTATTTTATTCGAGTCGATGCTAAATTCAGCGTATTTCATTTCTGTTTTGAGTTTTTTTTATAACGTCCCCGCGCTACACGCAGTTTGGGACTAAATTAAGCCCATTATTCGGATTTGCCAAATCATTCCAAATACAAAACCAACTTTCAATTAATCCTATTGCCCAAATCCGTTGTAGTAGCTGTTGGCAGATGTAATTTTATTTCATTACGAATATTTTATCTTTTGGAATACAAGCTTTAATAAACAAACTACCAAATTTAGTCGCATAAATATGTGTTTTCCGATAAATTCCGTTTTGTATTTTTTTCTCTGTATTATCTCCATTTTCCCAGATTGGGGTTTCTGTTATAAGTGACCATTTTATCAAATTCAACGATTCCAAATGAGATACATACATTTCAAAATGTTCTGTGAAATTAAGTTTTTCTTTTGGTAAAGAATCAACTACGACTCTAACATTTTCAAATTGACTTTCGCCAAGAAAATTTTTTGTTAAATCCATTGTATATTCATATTGTATTGATTTTTCTGAAAGGCAAAATAAGATTAATGCTTCATCAGGAGAAAGTTGGTCAATTATATGAAAAAAGGCAGGATGAGCCTCATTAATCCTATCCTTATCAATTGCTCTTTGCAAAAGAGAAAGATATAAATCTAATAGATAATTATCATCTTCTAAATATTTTAATCTGTCCATAATTGGACCACTTAATGAAGTTGGTGCTTCAATTTGTCTTTCTTCTGGAACACCTTCTCTAACTTTATTTAAATATTTAGTTAGTCTGTCTTGATAGGCACCTAAATATTGAATTGGAGCAGTAAATAATCTTGCAGCTTTAATAAAATCTGTTGAAATTTTTCCTGTTTCTTGAACAGATTCAGACAAGCCATCTTCGTATATTTTTTTTACAGTATCAGCACCTAAAATGTTTGCTAATTTTTCAATTCCTTCTATTCCCATATCTTTTTTATTATATCTGCCAATTAGTATATAAGCTAAACAAACCTTCGTATACTCACCCAAATATGGGTAGGTTGGCGAAGGTTTGTTTCGCTTTATATTTTCTCAAATATATTAAATTTTTCTTACAAATTTTATTGAAAGGAATAAACGGTTAGTTATTGCGGTTTGCGTACCGCCCGACCCAAAGTAGCGAGGAGGAACGACAAAGCTACTGCAGGGTCACGCCCAAAGGAACAATCGGTTAGTCAATTCTCACTCTTTGCTCTTGTCTCTTTACTCTTTATTTTGAACTTCTCACTTTTCTCCTTCAATTTATGAAATTTCTAAAAAAAGTATATCTTTAGCCAACTAAAACCAAAACCCCAAAACCAAAAAATATGGAAGACCATAAACCAGACGATTTTAAAAGAGAATTAGGATTACTCGACGGAACCATGCTTGTGGTGGGTTCTATGATAGGTTCCGGGATATTTATTGTGAGCTCCGATATGGTTCGCCAGTTGGGATCTGCCGGTTGGTTGATTGCCATGTGGGTGCTTACGGGAACGATTACCGTGATTGCTGCCGTGAGTTATGGTGAGTTGAGCGCGATGTTTCCTAAAGCGGGTGGTCAATATGTGTACATCAAGGAAGCCTACGGGAAACTGGTGGGTTTCTTGTACGGTTGGAGTTTCTTTGCCGTGATACAAACGGGGACAATTGCTGCTGTGGGTGTGGCTTTTGCTAAATTTGCCGCCTATTTGTACGCACCTTTAAGTGATAAGAATATTTTATATGAAATAGGGGATTTCAAACTCAATGCGGCTCAGATTGTTTCTATTTTCACCATTATTTTGCTGAGTTACATCAACAGTCGCGGGGTGAAAAACTCTAAGATTCTACAAACAGTTTTGACGGTTATCAAAATTTTATCGTTGGCAGGTTTGATTATTTTTGGTTTTATGGCTGCCAAAGCTGAGGTTTGGGACGCTAACTGGACGAATGCCTGGACGTCACAAACACTAAATGTAGAAACGGGTTCGTGGTTGCCCATCAGTGGAACGGCATTGATATCTGGAATTTCGGCAGCATTAGTAGGTTCGATGTTCTCGAGTGTGGCTTGGGAAGGGGTAACTTTTATCGCTGGTGAAATAAAAAATCCAAAACGCAATGTGGGATTGAGTTTGTTCTTAGGAACCTTAATTGTGAGTGTGATTTATATTTTGGCAAATATCATGTATTTAGCAGTGGTACCTTTGTATGAAATTGCAACGGCAGAATCTGATCGTGTGGCTGTTGTGGCTTCGCAAAGTATTTTTGGTTCAGTGGGAACATTAATTATCGCTGTGATGATTATGATTTCGACTTTTGCCTGCAACAACGGATTGATTATGGCGGGAGCCAGAGTGTATTATACGATGGCGCAAGACGGTGTTTTCTTCAAGAAAGCGGCTGAATTGAATCATGCCAGTGTACCGGCTTGGTCTATTTGGGCGCAGTGTATTTGGGCTTCGGCGTTGTGTCTCACAGGGAAATATGGGGATTTACTGGATTTTGTGGTCATCATCGTTTTGATATTTTATATTCTGACTATCTTGGGAATATTTATTCTTCGTAAAAAAATGCCAAATGCCGAAAGACCATATAAAGCTTTTGGATATCCATTTTTGCCGGGATTATACCTAATTATAGCAACGGCGATTTGTATTGCTTTGTTGTATACTAAAACGAGTACAAGTGGTTGGGGAGTTTTGATTATGCTGATAGGTATACCAGTATATTATTTGACAAAAGCTAAGGAGTAGTTTTTTTTAATTATGAGTTATGAATTATTAATTATTAATTTGTGGATGTTAAATCGAATTTTTAAATATAACTTTTTGGAAATCAGTGAAAATCCGTTTATTCTGTGTCATCTGTGGCTAAATTCAGTAGAATAACAAAAAAATCCGTCTCGTTTTGATAACGCGACGGATTTTCTATTTAATTCAGGCTGGGTTGCTGCTTTCTTCAATCTAAATCTAAAAACTAAAAAACTAAAAATTACAATCTGCAACCATCAACCTGTAATCTATAGGCTAGTAATACGTAAAACGTCTTACTTTGGCAATGTATTTTGCTAATCGGATTACCTGGTGGCTGTATCCGTATTCGTTATCGTACCAAATGTATAACACGATATTTTTACCATCGGTAGAAACGATTGTGGCATTACTATCATAAATGGCGGGAGCCGATGTTCCCACGATATCCGAAGAAACCAATTCGTTATTCAAAGAATATTTGATTTGCTCTACCAGTTCGCCTTCCAACGCATATTTTTTCATGATGGCATTGATTTCTAACAGCGATGTCTCTCTGGACACTTCAAGATTCAAGACTACTAATGAACCGTTAGGAACCGGTACCCGAATCGCATTTGAGGTTAATTTTCCGGCAAGGCTTGGCAATGCTTTTGCAACAGCACTTCCGGCGCCCGTTTCAGTAATTACCATATTTAAGGCTGCTGCTCTACCACGACGGTATTTTTTGTGCATATTATCCACAAGATTCTGGTCGTTTGTGTAAGCATGGATGGTTTCTAAATGTCCTTTTACAACTCCTAAAGTATCTTCAACAGCTTTTAATATTGGTGTAATCGCATTGGTAGTGCACGACGCAGCCGAAAAAATGTTGATTTCATCAGGATTGTATTCGTTATGGTTTACGCCATGAACAATATTTGGAACTCCTTTTCCGGGAGCGGTAAGCAATACTTTATCCACACCTTTGGAAACCAAATGTCGGCTTAATGCTTCGTGGGTTGTAAAAGCGCCTGTGTTGTCAATTACCAATGCATTATCGATTCCAAAAAGCGTATAATCAATTTCTTCAGGTCCGTTTGCGGTAATAATGTGAACGGTGGTTCCGTTGATAATCAAAGCATTATTTTCAGTATCAGCAGTTACTGATCCTTGAAAATCGCCGTGAATGGAATCATATCGCAATAAGGAAGCTCTTTTTTCAAGAGAATTGGCGTCATTTTTATCGCGTGTCACGATAGCGCGCAATCGCATTTGACTTCCTTTTCCGGTTTTAGACATTAATTCTCGGGCTAATAGTCGACCAATTCGGCCAAAACCATATAGCACAACATCTTTCGGCTGAATTTCCTCAGAGTCTTTAGCGTTTTTAAGTTTGTCAATTACAAAATACTTGGCATCCGGATATTTATCTTCTTCTAAACCATATTCATACGTCAGTTTGCCAATGTCCAGTTTTGCAGGCGGCAGATTCAATTCTAAAATCGCTTTTGCAATTTTAACCGAATCAAAAACTGAAATAGGTTTACCTACAAATTCAGCAGCATATTCATGCAGGTTGATAATATCACTGACATTTCTATCAATTAATTGATTTCGAAATAAAACCATTTCTATGGATTTATCATACCATAAATCGCTGATAATTTTAATCAGTTTTACTCCTGCACGTCGCCTGTCGGCTTGAAAAGTAACTTCCTTTTCGTATAAAGTTGTGGTTGCCATGTTGAAAATTTAATGAAAAATAAGTGATTGTATTTTTTAAAATTTGCGCAAAAGTACCCATTTCAATCGATTTCGTAACGCATTTTATGATTTATTTGTAAAATAAAAAAGCCACCTTGTTTTTTAAGATGGCTTTGGTTTTTTAAAGCGGGGATGCGTTAGAGAATCACACGCATAATTTCTCCGTTTTTATTAATCATTTCGATACGTACCGTTTGGCTTTCCTCTTTTTTACTTAAAAGTTTAGAAACGGTTTCCACATCGGTAGCTTTTACATTATCAATACTCAAAATAATATTTCCTATTAATTCGTCTTCGTATTGTTTCAAGTTTTGGCTGCTTATGGATTTGATTCGTACACCGTAATCAATTTTAAACTTCTTTTTGTCAGCAGCTTCAATGTTCTCTAATTCGATACCTTTAAATTCAGCATTGAAAAATTCATTTTTGCTTAAAACTACAGGAACCACTCTTGTTTTTCCATCTCTGATATACGTAACCTGCACTTTGTCATTCGGTCTTTTCGTATTGATGTATCCAGAAAGATCAGCAAAAGTGGCCACATTTTGTTCGTCTAATTTGATGATGACATCGCCTTTTCCAAGTCCAGATTTTTCTGCACCTGAATTTTTAGTTACTTTATTAATGTAGAAACCTTGCGTTTGTGTTATGCCTAATTCTTTAGAACTAATGCTGTTCAATTCGCCTCCTTCAACGCCAAGAATTCCACGTTGTACATTTCCAAATTCCATTAAATCTTCAATGATTTTTCGGGCAATATTCGAAGGAACTGCAAATGAATAACCTACATAAGAACCCGTCATGGAGGAAATCATCGTATTGATTCCTATCAGTTCACCACGCGTATTCACTAAGGCACCACCACTGTTTCCTGGGTTTACCGCAGCATCTGTTTGTATGAAAGATTGGATTCCACTGGTGTCTAAATCTCTGGCTTTCGCCGAAACAATTCCGGCGGTTACCGTGGACGTTAAATTATACGGATTACCGACAGCCAAAACCCATTCGCCTACTTTCACCGAATCAGAATTGGCAAAAACAGTATACGGTAATTTTTCATTCGCATCAATTTTCAATAAGGCAATGTCCATTTTAGAATCGGTTCCAATGAGTTTTGCCACGTATGATTTTTTGTTGTTTAGGGTGATTTCAATTTCTGATGCGCCTTTAATAACGTGATTGTTGGTTACGATATAACCGTCCTCAGAAATGATAACTCCAGAACCTGTTCCTACTTGCTCCTGGGACTGTCCTCCTTTATACCCATAGAAATATTCTAAAATAGGATTCGTAATCGTTCTGCGAGAGACGTTTTTTACGTGTACAACCGTATGGATGGTTTTTTCTGCAGCCTCAGTAAAATCAAGTACATCCGATGATAATCCTACTTTCTTTCCGTAAGAATCGGATGCCGTTGTGACTCCTGAATTTTTATCATTAGAAAAATATCCATTGGTGTCAAATAATAATTTGTATGAACCGAGTGTTACTACTCCGCTCAACAAGGAAACCATAAATAGTGTTGAAATTTTTTTCATAATTAAATTCGTTTATTAAGATATTTCCCTGTAAAAATAAAACTAAAATTGATTCAGAAAATGTAGTTTAACGCTCTTTAACAATGATTAACATTTCATTAATAGTTCGTACTTTTGTATCACTCAATTCAATTAAAATGCAACTAGAATTTTATAAATACCAAGGAACAGGAAATGATTTTGTCATGATTGATAATCGTTCAGAGTTTTTTCCAAAAGAGAATACACAACTCATTGCGCATTTATGCGACAGACGTTTTGGAATAGGAGGCGATGGTCTTATTTTGCTGGAAAATGACTCTGAAACTAATTTCAAAATGGTCTATTACAACTCTGATGGAAACCAAAGTTCCATGTGTGGCAATGGTGGAAGATGTTTAGTGGCTTTCGCCAAAAAGCTGAACGTAATCGAGAATGAAACTACTTTTATCGCGACAGATGGTTTGCACCACGCGACAATTGCGGATGACGGATTGGTTTCACTTCAAATGATTGATGTTGCTGAGGTAAAAGTAAGTTCGGATCATGTATTTCTAAATACTGGTTCGCCACATCATGTGCAATTGGTTGATGATTTAGAAAATTACAATATAAAAGAAAACGGAGCTGCTATTCGATACGGAGATTTGTACGGGAAAGCAGGAAGCAACATTAATTTTGTCAAACAAATTGACGACACCACTTTTTCGCTACGAACATATGAAAGAGGTGTAGAAGATGAAACCCTTTCTTGTGGAACAGGAGCGACCGCAGTTGCAATTGCGATGAACGTTTTAGGAAAAACGGATGCTTCTTCCATTGATTTGAATGTTGAAGGCGGAAAATTAGTGGTTTTTTTTGAAAAAAAAGAAGGGCAGTTTACCCATGTTTTTCTGAAAGGACCGGCGGAATTTGTATTTAAAGGAACGATTGAGATTTAAACAAATTCTAAATCAAAAATGAAAACATTAAAAGGCGACAATATCTATATTCGTGCATTAGAACCCAATGATTTGGAGTTTGTGTATGCCATAGAAAACGACCAGAGCATTTGGGAAGTCAGTAATACGCATACGCCTTACAGCCGGTTTTTAGTCAAACAATATTTAGAAAATGCCCATCAGGATATTTATGAGGCTAAGCAATTGCGATTGGCTATTTGTCAGGATCAGGATTTTCCCGCTTTGGGTTTAATCGATTTATTTGATTTTGATCCAAAGAATAACAGGGCAGGAGTAGGTATTGTTATCCAAGACAACGAAAACCGAAAACAGAATATTGGCTCAGAAGCTTTAGGGTTATTAATCGAATATGCTTTTTGTAATCTTAATTTACATCAATTATATGCAAATATAGGAACCGAAAATGAAGCTAGTAAAGCACTTTTTACTAAATTTGGATTCGAAATGATAGGCGTCAAGAAAGATTGGACCTTTGTGAACGGCGTTTATAAAGACGAAGCTATTTTTCAATTAATCAATACTAAATTTTAAATTTTTTAGTTTTGAATCAGTATCGTTTCAAAATCAAATAAATAGGAAGAATGGTCATATCATTATTCCATGAAAAAAATAACACCACATATGAATATTAAGAAAATCATCACCATTGCTTCTGTTGTTTTAATATCAATATTAATGATTTATGGATTAATACTATTGAAACAGATTTTTTCTGGCAACACAAAATTTACAGATAAAGAAGTGTATATCTACGTTCCAACGGATTCTAAATATGAAGATGTCAAGAAAATAATTGCGCCGTATGTTGAGAATATGGACCGTTTTGAAATGGTGGCGAATAAAAGAGGCTATTCTGATAATGTAATTCCGGGTCGTTTTCTATTCACAAAAGGAATGAACAGTTATGAATTAGTAAAAACCTTAAGACTTAATTCGCCTGTGAAATTGGCATTCAATAATCAGGAACGAGTGGAGAATTTAGCCGGACGTGTAGGTTCTCAAATAGAAGCCGACAGTTTATCATTACTGACTTCGTTTAAAGATTCTATTTTCTTGAAAGAAAACGGTTTTAACGAAGAAAATGTTTTGGTGCTATTTATTCCGAATACGTATGAGATTTATTGGAACACTACGGCTGAAAAGTTCCGCGATAAAATGATCAAAGAATACCGTAATTTTTGGAATAAAGAAAGAGTTGCCAAAGCACAGAAACAAGGATTAAATCCTATTGAAGCGACTATTCTGGCTTCAATCGTTCACAAAGAATCCGTAAAAAAAGACGAAAGACCAAGAATTGCCGGTGTGTATTTGAATCGTTTAAGAGCGCAAATGCCATTACAAGCAGATCCAACAGTTATTTTTGCAATGAAAAAGAAATCGAATGATTTCGACCAAGTTATCAAAAGAGTTTTTTACAATGATTTGACGATGAGTCATCCCTACAATACGTATATGAATGTAGGGCTGCCTCCTGGACCTATCGCTATGCCTGATATTACAGCATTAGAAGCTGTTTTAGACCCTGAGAAAAACAATTTCATTTATTTCTGTGCCAGTGTGGAGCGTTTTGGGTACCACGAGTTTGCCGCTACGTTAGAGGAACACAATAAAAACGCCAAAAAATATTCGGATTGGATCAACAGTCAAGGCGTAAAAAGGTAGTTTTGGGATGGAGTAAAAGCTTTGTCTTTTTGTTGCTGTTTTGGATGGTTTCCCAAACTGGTTTTTCACAAAACACATCGGATAGTTTCTTCAAACCATCCGATTCTTTAGATACTAAAAGACAAAATGCAGTTATCATTTCCGAAGCAGTTTTGGCTACGGGAACTTTAATAGGTTTAAACCAGATTTGGTACGCCGAGTATCCCAAATCTGACTTTCATTTTATAAATGACAATTCAGAGTGGCTCCAAATGGATAAAGCCGGTCATGTATTTTCTTCGTATCATTTGGGACGATTTGGTGCTGAAATGCTACAATGGAGTGGTGCCAATAAAAAAAATCAAATGCTGTACGGAGCAGGCTTGGGCTTTGTATTTTTAACTGCAGTTGAGGTTTTAGATGGATATTCCTCTGAATGGGGCGCTTCATTAGGAGATGTTGTGGCCAATGCTTCTGGAACGGCTTTATATATTTCACAAGAATTAATCTGGAAGGAACAACGCATTACGCCTAAATTCTCTTTTCATGCTACAAAATATGCCAGTTACAGACCTGAAGTTTTAGGAAGTTCGTTTACAGAGCAAATTCTAAAAGACTATAATGGACAAACGTATTGGCTTTCGGTCAATTTACATTCTTTTGCTAAAAGCTCAAAAATACCAAAATGGCTTAATTTGGCTTTGGGTTATGGGGCTGATGGAATGATATCCGGAAATATAGAAGATACACCCCCTGTTTTAACTTCTAATCCAAAAAGATTCAGACAATTTTACCTGAGTTTGGATGTAGATTTGACAAAAATTAAGACCAAATCCCATTTTTTGAAGACCGTTTTTTCCATTTTTAATACCGTTAAAATTCCTGCGCCGACAATCGAATTTGTGCGCTTTAACGATATAAAATACCACTTAATCTATTTTTAGAAAAGTTTAACTATCTGATTATCAGTATAATTATTTTTGTTGTATCTTTGCGCATAGAAATTTCTTAACGGGACAGCGTTTTGAAGAAAAACAATTTATGATAAAGAAGTGGTATTTTTACACTAGTCTGACTGTAATTACAGTTTTTTTAAGCTCAGGTTTTAAACCGTTTAACTTAGAAACCAGCCCTTGGTTTCTTATCAATGAAGAAGAAGGAACACACTACTTATTTCCTTCTGAAAAGCAAGAAGATTACATCAATTCGAACATCCCTTTTACTGGAAATTTTTTCGTTGGCTTTAAGGAAGCAATCGGATACAGAGAATCTGAAAGTAAATATAAAAAAATCAATTCTTTAGGATATTTAGGTAAATACCAATTTGGTATTGAAACTTTAAAGTCTGTTGGAGTTCGCAATAGTTCCGCTTTTTTGAACAGTCCTGAATTACAGGAAAAAGCATTTATTGCACTTTTGGCTAAAAATAAATGGGAGTTGAAAAAGGAAATTGAAAAATACGAAGGAACAATACTCAACGGAATACATGTTACTGAATCTGGAATTTTAGCTGCGGCTCATCTAGGCGGTGCCGGATCAGTAAAAAAATATTTTAAAAATAAGGGTAAGCGTTATTTTAGAGATGCTTACGGAACTTCTATAAGAACGTATATGAAACTATTTGGTGGTTATGATACTTCGTCTATAGTTGCTGATGGCAATGCAAACGTAAAAAATATACAGATCTAAATAGTTTAAACAACATAAAAAAGGCTGTCTGAAATTACTTTTGGCAGCCTTTTTTTTATTCTATATGGAATTATTTCGCTTTAAGAATTTCTCCATTGGGGCGCACCACTAATTTCATGGTTTCCTTATCTTTTTTGATTTTAATGTTATATTGTTTTTTGATGATATCTCCTTCTTCTTGTGAATAAAGAAAGCTGTCATTTACAATGGACCAACCTGGATATGCTCGGTAAATAGAATAGATAACCTCACCGGGAAGTTTTACATTTTTGAATTCTTCCACAACGCGTATTAATTTACCGTTTTCATTATAAGTAGCGGTCAAAGAGCCATTTTTTACTTCCATTACTACGAGGTATTCTTCAAATCCTTCAGCATCTTTACCTAAATCAAAGGCAATAAATTTTTCTTCTACAGTTCGTACTCTTTGGTCTGGATTGTTGTCAGGAATATAAACAGAAAAATCTGATCCCACTCTTTTGATAACTACGCCTGGTAATTCTTCGATTTTAATTTTACCTTTTGGAGTTTCTTGTGAATATGATGCTATAGTAACGCTTAAAAAAAGTATAATAATTAGTGCTTTCATAATATTTAAGTTTTAAATTAATTAATGATTTTTCGTAATTGCAATAAACTAATATATTCTAAGGCTTGCTGTTTTACTTCCCCTTCTATAGTTATTTAATTATCTATATATCAGTAATTTACAATTTTAAATTTTTAATAAAAATGAATATTCTTATGTAAATTTAGCTTTTTAATTCATTTTTTTGCGTTAATTTATACCATAACTTATGTTAATAAAATCAGTGAAATCATTTCTTTTTTAATAGGAATAGTATGTTCTTCCTTTTTAATAAAAAACAAAAAAAGCACCAATCTTTTGATTGGTGCTTTAGATAGAATTGACAACTATAGTATTCTTTTTTATTCGAAACTGTCGATTAAAATTTCTAATATTTTAATGGCAGCTTCACTGATTTTTGTTCCGGGTCCAAATACGGCAACTGCACCGGCATCAAATAAAAACTGGTAATCTTGTGCAGGAATTACTCCGCCTACAACCACCATAATATCTTCCCGA
The DNA here is from genome assembly GCF_030010375.1 of Flavobacterium yafengii. Taxonomy (GTDB): domain Bacteria; phylum Bacteroidota; class Bacteroidia; order Flavobacteriales; family Flavobacteriaceae; genus Flavobacterium; species Flavobacterium yafengii. The sequence goes on from NZ_JASCRY010000001.1 coordinate 1,312,268, forward strand.
CCGTATTTTTTTAGTTCTTCGATTACTTGCGGTACAAGAGTTTTGTGTCCTGCAGCTAGAGAGGAAACTCCTAAAATATGCACATCATTTTCTACTGCTTGTTTTGCAGCTTCAGCCGGTGTTTGAAAAAGTGGACCAATGTCTACATCAAAACCTACATCAGCATAACCGGTAGCAACAACTTTTGCGCCGCGATCGTGCCCATCTTGCCCCATTTTGGCAATCATTATTCGAGGGCGACGTCCTTCTTTTTTAGCAAATTCATCTGCTAATTGTTTTGCTTTTTCAAAACTTTTGTCGTCTTTTATTTCTTTACTATACACACCGCTAAAGGATTTAATTTGTGCTTTGTATCTTCCAAAAACCGCTTCCAGTGCATCACTGATTTCTCCTAATGTAGTTCGGTTTCTAGCAGCTTCAACAGCAATTTCCAGTAAATTACCTTCTCCTGTTTGTGCACAAAGGGTTAGTTTTTTTAGTGAATTTTGTACTTTTTCTGTATCTCTGGTCGCTTTAATTCGGTCTAATTGTTCCAATTGTTGCTTGCGAACCATTTGGTTATCCACATCAAGAATCTGTAAAGGATCTTCTTTTTCTAATCGGTATTGATTTACGCCCACAATGATATCCTGGCCGCTGTCTATCCTTGCTTGTTTTCTGGCTGCGGCTTCCTCGATTCTAAGTTTCGGAATTCCAGATTCGATGGCTTTAGTCATTCCGCCCAGTTCTTCCACTTCTTCAATAAGCTTCCAAGCATTTTCGGCAATTTCATTCGTCAAACTTTCTACATAATAACTGCCGGCCCAAGGATCAACGGTTTTGGTAATTTTAGTTTCTTCTTGTAAATAAAGCTGTGTGTTTCTGGCAATTCTTGCCGAGAAATCCGTTGGTAAAGCTATGGCTTCATCCAAAGCATTGGTATGTAAAGATTGTGTTCCTCCAAAAGCGGCTGCGGCTGCTTCAATACAGGTTCGTGCCACATTATTGAAAGGATCTTGCTCGGTTAAACTCCAACCCGAAGTTTGACAATGGGTTCTCAAGGCTAATGATTTATCGTCTTTTGGTTCGAATTGTTTCACCAGTTTTGCCCATATCATTCTTCCGGCACGCATTTTGGCAATTTCCATAAAATGGTTCATACCAATCGCCCAGAAAAAAGATAATCTTGGAGCAAACTCATCAATTTTCATTCCGGTTGCTAATCCAGTTCTAATGTATTCCAATCCATCGGCCAGAGTGTAAGCTAATTCAATATCAGCAGTGGCTCCCGCTTCTTGCATATGATATCCTGAAATAGAAATCGAGTTGAATTTGGGCATTTTTTTGCTGGTGAATTCAAAAATATCAGCAATGATTTTCATCGAAGGAGTTGGCGGATAAATATACGTGTTACGCACCATGAATTCTTTCAGAATGTCATTTTGTATCGTTCCAGAAAGTAACTCGGGTTTTACGCCTTGTTCTTCGGCGGCGACAATATAGAAAGCCATAATGGGTAAAACGGCGCCATTCATCGTCATAGAAACTGACATTTCGTCTAGCGGAATTTGGTCGAATAATACTTTCATATCTTCCACGGAATCAATCGCAACTCCCGCTTTTCCAACATCGCCTACCACACGTTCGTGATCAGAATCATAGCCGCGATGCGTAGGTAAATCAAAAGCGATGGAGAGTCCTTTTTGACCCGCTGCTAGGTTTCTTCTGTAAAAAGCATTGCTTTCTTCAGCAGTTGAAAATCCTGCATATTGGCGTACTGTCCAAGGTCTGCGGACGTACATTGTTGCGTAAGGTCCGCGTAAATTTGGTGCAAAACCAGCTCCAAAATCAAGATGGTTAAGATTCTCAATATCTTGTTCCGAATACGTTGGTTTTAGTTCGATTCCTTCTGCGGTTAGAAATGCATCAGTCAAAGAATTTTCATTCTCCACTTTCAACGGTGTACTTTTTAATTTTATATGTTGTAAATCTTTTCTTTTCATTTGTTTAGTACCAAATTACACGAATGCTGATGAATTTTTAATTTTGATTAATCGAAATTGGGGAATGTTATTCAAGATCCAATCGTTCTTGTTCTATTTTTTCTGCCAGACGTTTTTCGATTATTGGTGTAATCAATGTTTTTCTTGGTTTGACTTTTACAAAAGGGAACAGTTCTAAATCGTGTTTCATCTTATCCTGTTTGTTGGGATGTTTGTTTGTTCCCAATAAAATTTCTTTACCGTTGTCAAATAATGCTTGAGTTGTATCAGCACTTTCCTGAATTTTCCTTTTGATGATTCCATCATTAAGTTGTTTCAGGAAACCGCCATTTGCCTCCATATCTTTGAATAAAGCCAACGATTTTTCAGCTAATTGATTGGTGAGATTTTCTATATAATAACTGCCGTCAGCCGGATTATTAACTTTGTCAAAGTAACTTTCGTTTTTGAGAATCAACAATTGATTTCTCGCGATTCGGTCTCCAAATTCATTGTCTTTGTGGTACAACGCATCATAAGGCAAATTAGCAATAGCATCCGCTCCGCCAATAATTGCACTCATACATTCGGTTGTGGTACGCAACATATTTACGTTATAATCGTATAATGTTTTGTTTCGTTTTGTAGGCGAAACAATGATGTTGCAATCTAAGTTGTGGTTGTATTCTTTGGCAACCAGATTAAAAAGTAATCGTAAAGCACGCAGTTTTGCAATTTCAAAAAAGTAATTTGTCCCAACGGCAACTTCAAAAACAATGGGTTTATTTATAACTTCAATTCTATTGAAATATTCATTGGCATGTCCTAAACTATAGGCAATTTGTTGCACCATATTGGCACCAGCATTTTGATACAATGACGTATTGATGCTTATTAAAGATACAGACGTAGCTGATGTCGAAAGTAAATTTAGGGTGTCAAAATTGCTCTTTTCTTTGGTTGTAAACCAGTTTCCATCTTTGGCTAATTGCCCAATTGGATCCAGATTACAGAAAATAGTAGTATTGTTTTTCTTTGCAAAAGCATCAATTTTTTTGACGAAATCGATTGAGATAAAACCCAAATGAAAGTAAACGGTAACTTTTTCTAAAGGTAATATCTCCAATAGATTGGTAACATCTATCGATTCATTTTCAATTGTAAAACGAAGGCTCTCAGCACCGCGACTCAAGGAATCTAATGCTCTTTCGATTGATTTATCAATGTCGTAAACAAATATGTTTTGGCAAATCCTGAAATTTGTAGCTTTTGTAGTTACCGAAAAAACTTTAGAGAACTCATCTTTATGATAAAAAGGTTTCACTTGGATGTCTTCGGGAGAATTCCAAACTAAGGTTTCATTATAATCCGCTCCATTGAGTTCAAATTGGATTTTTTGTTTCCATTGTTTGGAGGAAATGGGATTGAAATCATCGAAAAGATTTGTTGTCATTTTGTTTTTGGTTTTCCTGATCCCAGCCTTCTCCAAAGGAGAACGAACCGAAACTTGGTGTTTTATTTTTCAATCGTGTCGCCTTCGAATTCAATGATATAAATATCTTCACTATCTTTTTTCATATAGTATTTCTCTCGGGCGTATTTTTCTATCTGTTCTGAATTTTTTAATTGCTTGATATTCTCTTGGTCCTTTTTTATTTCTTCCTTATAATAATTTGCATTGTCTTCCAATTCGTTGATTTGTTTGTCTAAAACACGATGTCCGAAATAGGAATAGTTATCCAAGAAAATCATCCAAGTAGCAAAAAATAACAAGACCCAGACATATTTGTTACTTAAAAATTTAAACCAAGGTTTGTCTTTATACGGATTTGTCATTTTTTATTTTTTTTAGCCCCGATTATAGTGAAAATCCTTTTAGTAGGTGATGATGACGAAGGAAGATTCACCTACTAAAAGATTGCAACGGAAAGCGGGAAATAGCTCCTAATAATTATTACTCTAAAATTACAACTAAATTATAGAATTTTTTGATTTATTACCGCACGAACTACATCAATGGCTACCGTATTGTATTTATCGTTTGGTATAATAATGTCTGCAAATGCTTTTGTTGGTTCTATAAACTGTTCGTGCATTGGCTTTAATGTTGTTTGGTATCTGTTGATTACTTCATGCATATCTCGGCCACGTTCAGTGATATCGCGTTTCATACGGCGGATTAATCGTTCGTCAGAATCAGCATGAACGTATATTTTTACATCAAATAATTCTCTTAATTCTGGATTTGCCAAAATTAAAATCCCTTCTACAATCATCACTTTTCGAGGATGTGTAAAAACGGTATCGTCCGTTCTATTGTGTGTCACAAACGAATAAACGGGTTGATGGATGTTGTTTCCTTCTTTTAATTCCTTAAGGTGAGTTACCAATAATTCGAAATCAATGGCACGCGGATGATCAAAATTAATTAATGCTCTTTCATCAAATGACAGTCCGTGATTTTCTTTATAATACGAGTCTTGCGAAATAATTCCTACTTCGGTTTCTGGTAATTCATTCATAATTTGATGTACAACGGTTGTTTTTCCGCTTCCTGTACCACCTGCAATTCCTATAATGAGCATAATTTTTTTGTTATGTATTTTATCGGGACAAAAATAGGAATTTAATTGGGAGTGGATTTTGTTTTTTGAGGAAATGTTGCTAATTTAATATATTTATGGGTCGTTATTAATTGACATTTTTTTCTATCTTTAGTTTCTAAAACTGACTATTTTGTATACACAAATCAATAAAAATATAAGTCGCTATGTCACTTTTGAACCGAAAGAATTAGAAATTTTCAATTCTTTATTGGAATATAAAACGGTTCCTAAGAAAACGATTTTACTTCATGAAGGCGAAATGTGCAATTTTGAAGCTTTTGTAATCAAAGGTTGTGTCCGGAAATATTATATTGATGCCAATGGTTTTGAAGTCATTTTACAATTTGCCATCGAAAATGCTTGGGTGAGCGATATTTCTTTTAGTATTTATGAAGAGAAACCAAGTAGGGTGTATATCGAAACATTGGAAGATTGTGAGTTTTTTATGTTCAGCCCTGACACTAAAGAAGAATTATTCGTCAGAGCACCTAAGTTTGAACGCGCTTTCCGTATCCTAATGCAAAGGAGTCTTGCGGTTACTCAAGATCGTTTATTTAATACTATTTCTAAAACTGCCACCGAGAAATATTTAGAGTTTCTCGACCATTATCCCACACTTTCTCAGCGCGTTGCCCAGCATTATATTGCTTCTTATTTGGGTATTTCTGCCGAATTTCTAAGTAAAATAAGAACTAAAATCGCCAAACACTAAATTCTAGTTATTTTTCATTTCTTGTCCTAGTTCAATGCATGCGCTTTTTTTTTGACGCAACTTTGTACCACAATATTAAAGAACACGACAATGGAAAATACAGATAAAATAATAGACAGTGCAATTACGAATTCAGTTTTGCATAAAGCGGATACGCGCGGTCATGCTAATCATGGTTGGTTAGAATCCTATCACACTTTTAGTTTTGCAAATTATCACAATCCAGAACGTATGAATTTTGGTGTGCTGCGCGTTTTGAATGATGACAGAGTCAATCAAGGAATGGGTTTTGGGAAACATCCGCATGATAATATGGAAATTATTTCTATTCCGCTCGAAGGTGATTTAGAGCACCAAGACAGTATGGGAAATACTACCGTAATCAAGGAAGGAGATATTCAAGCGATGAGCGCCGGTACTGGGATTTTTCACAGCGAGTACAACAAAAACAAAGATCAGTTGGTTAAGTTTTTGCAGATTTGGATTTATCCGAATCAAAAAAATGTAACACCTCGTTATGACCAAATCACTTTAGATTTAAACGATCGTCACAATAAATTACAACAAATTTTATCGCCAAATCCAGAAGATGAAGGCGTTTGGATTCATCAAGATGCTTGGTTTCATATTGGAAAGTTTGACAATGATTTTTCTACTTCGTATGAATTGAAAAAAGCAGGAAATGGAATTTATGCTTTTGTTTTAAAAGGGGATTTCACGATAGGAAACATTGCTTTAAATGAACGTGACGGATTAGGAATTTGGGATACCAATGCAATTAAAATTACCGCTAATTCAGCCAATGCCGAAATCTTATTGATGGAAGTGCCAATGAAATTGTAATTAAATAAACGAATAATAGCAATAACTAATAATAAATAAGAATACTATGTCAACAACAAAATGGGTAATTGACCCAACACACTCAGAAATTGGTTTTAAAGTGAAACACATGATGTTCACTAATGTTTCAGGTAAATTTTCAAAATTTGATGCAACGATTGAAGCAGAAGATAACGATTTTGAAAACGCAAAAATTGAATTCACCGGAGCAATTGATTCGATAACAACTGGAAATGCTGATAGAGATACTCATTTATTGAGCCCAGATTTTTTTGATGCTGCACAGTTTCCAGAAATTAAATTTAGCGCTACTTCTTTCACCAAGATTAATGAGGGTGAATATGAATTGGTTGGTGATTTAAGCTTACACGGTGTTACAAAATCAGTTAAATTAGCTGCAGAATATGGAGGATTAATGAAAGATCCATGGGGAAATACTAAAATGGCACTTACATTAGAAGGAAAAATTAACAGAAAAGATTGGGGATTAAACTGGAATTCGGCTCTTGAAACTGGCGGTGTTTTAGTAAGCGAAGAAGTTCGCTTGAATATCGAATTGCAATTTGTGCAACAATAATTTTAAAATAAATTAAGCACAAATCTCAAAGAATTATTTCTCTTGAGGTTTGTGTTTTTTAAAAATTGGAATGATGGAAACCATAAATATTTTATACATAGGAAGACATCTCGAAATTTTGGCAACTGTAGTCCGATTAATAAATGCAAATGAGAATTGGAATGGAGTAGGCGTTATGAACGATGAGGAAGCTAAGGAGATTTTTATAAGAAAAGATTTTTCACTTGTATTGTTAGGTTCCGGAATTCAAGAAGAAAGTGAAACTAATTTGTGCACTTTTTTCAATAAACAGAATCCAAATATAATTATTGTTCAGCATTATGGCGGTGGAAGTGGTTTGCTGAAAAGTGAAATTTTACTTGCCTTGGAAAACAATAAAAATTAGCAGAAACAAAAAAGAGAGCCGTATGAATGACTCTCTTTTTTATTTTATAAAAACTATTATTTATTCTTCTTTGCTTTAATCATCATTTCCAACTGATCCCAAAGTTCTTCAGGAATAGCTTCCAGAATGTTGAATTGACCGGCGCCTTTCAACCATTCGCCACCATCAATTACAACTACTTCACCATTTACATACGCTGAAAAATCAGAAACTAAATAAGCCGCTAAATTGGCTAATTCCTGATGATCTCCTACACGCTTTAACGGCACTTTTTTAGCCATATCAAATTTTTCGGCTAAATCTCCTGGTAATAATCGGTCCCATGCACCTTTAGTTGGGAATGGTCCCGGAGCAATTGCATTAGAACGAATTCCGTATTTAGCCCATTCTACCGCAAGACTTCTTGTCATGGCTAAAACTCCAGCTTTTGCTGTAGCACTTGGTACCACATAAGCAGAACCTGTCCAAGCGTAAGTCGTAACAATATTTAAGATAGTAGATGATTTTTGTTTGGTGTCAATCCAATGTTTTCCAAAAGCAAGGGTGCAGTTTTTGGTTCCTTTTAAAACAATATCAATAACGGTATCAAAGGCATTTGCAGATAATCTTTCGGTTGGAGAAATAAAGTTTCCGGCAGCATTATTCAGTAAAACATCCACTTTACCAAAAGCTTTCAAAACTTCTTGGAGCATATTTTCGACTTCTTCATAATGGCGTACATCACATTGAATAGGAAGGCACGTTCCGCCTGTTTCCGTTTCCAGTTCTGCTGCAGTATTTTTCAGTTTTTCTAAATCTCTGGAAGTAATGGCAACTTGCGCACCCAATTCCAAGAAATATTTAGTCATTGCTTTTCCTAAACCGCTTCCGCCTCCGGTTACGACAATCACTTTGCCTTTCAGGGCATCGTCGCGTAACATTTTATCTGTATAACTCATATTTTGATATTTTTTTATTGTAAATATAACAAATTAAATAGTATGCGTGCATAATAAAAAAACAAAATCGTTTCTTTTAAATCGCACACAATCTTTTAGCAGCTTCTTCCAGCGTAGTATTGTCTTTGGCAAAACAGAAACGTATTAATTTCAAGTCTTTCCCATCGGCATAAAAAGTAGAAATAGGAATTGCAGCCACGCCATGTTCAGTAATGAGACGTTTACAAAAATCAACATCATTCTCCTTTGATATAGCTGCATACGAAGCTACCTGAAAATAAGTTCCCTCGCATGGCATGAGTTTGAACCGACTGTTTTTTAATAATTGTCTAAAATAATCTCGTTTTTCCTGATATAATTTCCCGATTTCAGCAATAGAAACGATATCTAGATACTCGCTAATGGCAATTTGAGAAATACTATTTACGCTAAAAACTAAAAACTGATGTACTTTTTTGATTTCCTTCATTAAGTATTCAGGAGCTACTAAATAGCCCACTTTCCAACCTGTAACATGGAACGATTTTCCAAAAGAGGAAACCATCACACTACGATTTAATAGTTTCTCGCGTGTATGAGCCGAAATATGTTTCTCCTCGAAAGTGATGTATTCATAGACTTCATCAGAAAGAAGCACGATATTAGGATATTTTTCTAATAGGATTTCCAAGGCTTCAAAATCAGATTCCGTTAAAATTTTCCCCGTTGGATTATGCGGATTATTGATGATAATCATTTTGGTTTTTGAGGTACACACCTTTTCGATAATTTCCCAATTTGGAGTATAATCATCATTCAGCGCTACCCGAACCGGATTTGCGTTGCACAATAAGACGGGTGCTTCATAGCAATCATAACTTGGATCTAAGATAATTACGTCATCATTATTTTTTACCAAAGCCGTTATCGTGGTAAAAATAGCTTGTGTTGCTCCGGCAGTAACCAGCAATTCCGTTTCGGGCTGAATAGTTCTTCCATAGGAGTGTTTAACGAGTGTCGCTATTTTTGATAATAAGGGCGGATATCCTGACATTGGAGTGTATTGATGCACATTTTCTTTCGCCAGTTTCACAACAATATCAGTTAATCTTTCGTCAACAGGAAAGTTTGGAAAACCTTGTGAAAGATTGATTGCGTTATATTCAGCTGCCATTTTTGACATAACCGTAAAAATACTCGTGCTGATATTTGGTAGTTTACTCATAAAAAAAACAACATTTATTACTTTATAAAAGTAGTAGTTTAATCCTAATTTTAATTTTTTACGGGCTGATAATTATCAAAAATTTAAGTTATTACTTTTCTTATTTAGTTGCTAAATCGTATGTTAAAAAAAAGCTACCCAATTGGTAGCTTTTTCTTTAAGGTTATTAGCAGTTTAATTTGTTTTAACAATCTCGCCATCTGGTTTGACAATTAATTTTCGAACTTCATTGCCTTTTTTTATTTTAAGATTGTATTCTTTTTTAATAATATCACCTTCTTTTTGAGAATATAAATACTTGTCATTTATAATCTGCCAACCTGGATATGTTTTGTAAATGGAGTAAATTACACTGTTGGGAAGTTTTATGTTTTTATAGTTCTCAATCACACTAGTCAATTTACCATTTTCATTATATGTTGCGGTCAATGTGCCTTTACTGGTTTCCATAATCACCAAATAATTTTCAAATCCTTCATAATCTCTCCCTAAATCATAGGCTATGAATTTTTCTTCAAGTGCTCTTACACTTTTATCTGGGTTTCTATCAGGTAAGTATATGGAGAAATCTTTACCTGCACTTTTAATTACAACTCCTGGTAAATTTTCCATTTTAATATTTCCTTGCCCTGAATTAACTTCTTTATCTTGGGAATAAGATAGTGTGCTTATGCCTAAAAAAAATAAAATAATTATATATGATTTCATGATACTTTGTTTTTGAATTAATGGTCTAATAAATAATACATTAATGATAAAAATAATTGATAAGGCTTAATTCATTTCTTCCCCTTTTTGTTGTTTATAATTTATTTAAATCGTTATAATTCATAACATTAGTAGTTTTATTTTTTGAATTTTGAATCAAAAAATGACTGTGAGCATTAGTAAAATTACCTTTTTTTTATAGGTAGACAGGTTAATTTTTTTGTAAATAATGTTAATATAAATAAGGGTTTTATGGGCGTTTTTTAGCAGGAAAATCCATTTGCAATAACGAAGAAATAAAGGAGAATTAGCTATTTCAAAATAAAAAAGAACCTTTTAGTAAGGAATTCTTTAGGTTATGAAATTGATAGAGGAAACCTTTCCAAAAGTTTAATTTTGGAAATGAAATTAGAGCACTAAAATAGAAGTGTTTTTGTATTATTTGGAAAGCGATAAGTTTCTAAATAAAATTTTGAATTCGGTTTTAAAGTCAAAAATCTTAAATATTACATTTTGTGAATGATGAAAATAGTAGGGCGGTTGTGTAAATCTACCTGTACTTTTTTCCAATCAGAGGCTCGCATGGTTTTGATGTATTCTGAAGGTAAAGTAATATCCGTTGCGATACAAAGATGAGTGGCAGGATTAATAGCTTGTAAGATATCCTCTAGCATTTTATTATTTCGATACGGAGTTTCTATGAATATTTGAGATTGGTTTTTGTCCTGAGATAATTTTTCCAGATTTTTCAGAGCTGTCTTTTTTTCTCCTTTTTCGATCGGTAAATAGCCATTAAAAGTAAAACTTTGGCCATTCATTCCGGAAGCCATCATAGCCAAAAGAATAGAAGAAGGTCCAACTAACGGTACAACTTGAATTCCTTTTTCATGTGCCAATTTTACAATAACAGCACCAGGATCAGCAACACCAGGGCAACCTGCTTCACTCATTAATCCCATATTTTTCCCTTCTAATAAAGGTTTAATGAAATCTAAATGCTCTTTGGTTTGGGTATGTTTGTTTAATACAAAAAGTTTTAGCTCGGATTGTTTCTTTTCAGGATTTACGCCTTTAATTGATTTTCGGGCTGTTTTTTCGTTTTCAACAATATAATAATCAATAAAATCAATACTTCTTTTTACGGTTTGAGGCAACACATCCATTGGATCGCAATCGCCCATCGTAGTAGGGATTAAGTACAGTTTTCCTAATAAAGTAGTTGTTTGCATTGCTGTAGTTTTACGTTTCTAAAGTAAATTTTTTGTTGATTTCTTGTGAAAATTTTAAATCCAAAAGATTATTGATGCTTATCTATTAATTTTTTTGCAATTATATCGCAAACTTCATCAAGCATATTATAAACTATTTCAAATCCATTGGGTAAACCAAAATAAGGATCCGGAACATCTACTTTTTCGTTTGGAAATAATTCATCTAAAATGAGTTGTACTTTCTGTTTCTGTTCTTGATTTTCGGCAAGTTCAATGACATCGTTGTAATTAGAATTATCCATTACATAAATATAATCAAATGAATCGAAATCAGATTTACTGAATTGTCTTCCTTTTTGATCTAAAATATTTATTTTATTTTTTTTTGCTACGGCAACGGAACGATCGTCCGGTTTATGGCCTACGTGCCAAGAACCAGTTCCTGCTGAATCAACTTTGAATTTATTTTTTGGGAGCTTGGAGGCTAATATGCCTTCGGCTAAGGGTGATCGACAAATATTGCCTAAACAGACCATTAAAATTTTCACGGACATGATGCGTTTACAGCGTTAATTTTTTATTGATATCTTCAACAAATTTCTTGAATTGTTTGTCGGTAGCAACTAAATTATCAACGGTTTTGCATGCGTGTAATACGGTAGCGTGATCTCTGTCCCCAATTTGAGAACCAATATTTGCTAAAGATGCTTTTGTGAATTTTTTTGCAAAAAACATTGCCAATTGACGGGCTTGAACAACGTGCCTTTTTCTGGTTTTTGATTGTAATGTTTCTAAATCCAATTGGAAATAATCCGAAACAATTTTTTGAATGTAATCGATAGAAATTTCTCGTTTTACATTTTTAACAAACTTTTCTACAACACTTTTAGCAAGTTCCAGTGTAACTTCTTTTTTATTGAATGAAGATTGTGCAATCAAGGAAATGATGGCTCCTTCCAGTTCTCTTACATTGGATTTGATGTTACGGGCAACATATTCTATTATTTCTTCAGGGATTTCTACACCATCTCTGTACAATATATTTTTTAGGATAGAAATTCTGGTTTCATAATCCGGTTGGTGCAATTCAGCAGACAATCCCCATTTGAAACGCGATAACAATCGTTGTTCAATATCTTGCATGTCAACTGGCGCCTTGTCTGATGTCAAGATTACCTGTTTACCATTTTGGTGTAAATAATTGAAGATATGGAAAAATACATCCTGCGTTCCAGACTTTCCAGAAAGGAATTGAACATCATCAATAATTAAAACATCAATTAATTGATAGAAGTGTATGAAATCATTTCGGTTATTTTTCTTAACCGAGTCAATATATTGTTGTGTGAAAATCTCAGCTGAAATGTATAAAACTGTTTTTTCTGGGTACTTGTCTTTTATTTCTACACCAATAGCGTGTGCTAAGTGTGTTTTTCCTAGTCCAACTCCTCCAAAAATCAATAATGGATTAAATGAAGTTCCTCCAGGTTTATTGGCAACAGCCATACCTGCAGAACGCGCTAGTCTATTAGAATCTCCTTCTAGAAAATTATCAAAACTGTAATTGGCATTCAGTTGAGATTCAATTTTTAAATTTCGGATTCCCGGGATTACAAATGGATTTTTTAATTCAGGGTTTAAGTTTTTGAATGGAGCATCAACTTCTTGCGGCTTCATAGGAACTCTGTTGGCACTTGGCAATTGCTCCGTAAACGGTTGTTTGTTGCCATAAGTGTTTTCCATTCTGATTTTATAGAGTAACTTTGCGTTTTTCCCAAGTTCTTTGGTAAGTGCAACTTTTAACAATTTTACATAGTGTTCTTCTAGCCATTCGTAGAAAAATTTACTTGGAACTTGAATATATAATGCGTTATCGGTAAGTTCAACTGATTTGATTGGTTCGAACCAAGTTTTGTAAGCTTGATCCTGAATGTTGTCTTTTATGAAAGACAAACAGTTTTCCCATACTGATTGAGCAGTTTTGTTCATATATTCTGTTAAATTATTTTTAATTGGTAATTGTTATCTTACAAAAAAAAAGATGTTTTCTTATTATTTATCGGGGTAACAAATATGTGAACAAATTTCTGTAAAAAAAAATATATTGGACAATAATTTTCCAAATTATTGTTGTAAGGAGCTTTTTAAATTTAAAAATTTTAATACATAATTAATGAAAGATCATCAAATACAAGTTAGGGTGCGTTACTCTGAAACGGATCAAATGGGCGTTGTTTATCACGGAAATTACATCCCTTATTTTGAGATAGGAAGAGTGGAATGGCTCAGAAACAAAGGGGTTTCGTATAAAAGTATGGAAGAAAGTGGAATTGCGCTTCCGATAGTTTCCATGAATATAAATTATAAAAAATCAGCTCGCTATGATGAGTTGCTTACCGTTCACACTGTTTTCAAAAGCCAGAGTTCTGTGAAGATAGAATTTGATTGCGCTATTTATAATGAGTCTGATGAGTTATTAACAACTGCCCAATTTATTCTTGTTTTTGTGTCCTTAAAAACAGGTCGTCCTACCGCTCCGCCGGATTATATTTTAGAACTCTTAAAAACAATAGAATAAATTACAAAATAAGCAATTTTGAGTAGAAATTAGAGTCGTTTTATATCGATTTCAAACATTGAACTAAAAATGTCGAATACCATTTCGGCATTTTTTTTTCGGGTTTTTATTTCAATTTTGCCTATTGGAAGTCCTGAATCTTCATTTATTTCCATTTCTTGACTTACAATTTCCAGTTTTTTTTCCTTGATTACCCGCATCACTTTATTCATATTTTGATAATCAAATGTGATTGTAAAATGAATATCTATCGTTTTTTCGACAATTTCACAGGTCTCCAGAACCATTTGTGCGGTCGTTTTATAAGCAGAAATTAATCCTCCAACACCTAATTTCACGCCACCAAATATTCGGACGACAACAATAAGTACATTGGTCACAGAAAAAGACTGAATTTGTCCATAAATAGGCATTCCTGCACTATTGCTTGGTTCACCATCATCATTAGCTCTATACGTTACAGTATCAGGGCCTATTTGATACGCATAACAAAAATGTCCTGCATTAGGGTGTAGTTTGCGCAAGGTTTCGATGAGTGGTTTTACGTCTTCCTCTGATTGAATTGGGAAGGCATAACCAAAAAATTTACTGTTTTTTTCTTTGAATAATACTGCTGAAGAGGGAAAATCAATAGTGTTGTAGGTGTCTTTAAATTCCAAAAGCTACTTTTCTAAATTATTTTTTTGTCAAATAAATGGACAACATCTTCTTCTCCTACTTGTAAATTCCAAACTTGGAATCCTAATGCAAGTGCAGCATCGGTATTTTCTTTTTTGTCATCAATAAATAAAGTGCGTTTTGGAGTTAATTCATGTTTTTTTACCAAATAATTGAAAATTTCGGCGTCAGGTTTTCGCATGCCTAACTCAAAAGAAAAATAAACCCTTTCAAAACATTCATAAAATTCTCTGTAAAAAGTTATTCCGGCCTTATGTTGGAATTTATCGATGTGAATCGCATCCGTATTGCTTAACAAAAATAAACGGTATTTTTGCGAAAGCATTTGCAGAAATTCAAGTCTGTACAATGGGAAATCCAGTAAAATGGTATTCCATGCCTTCCTGATCTCATTTATTGAGGTATTAGGCATATGCTTCTGAAAGCCTTCGATGAATTGAAGTTCAGAAATTTTTCCTTTTTCAAATGATAAGTTGAGTTCATTTAAATCCTCAGTCCACTCTTTTAAACCTAATTTAGTAAAGGCAACAATAGGGGCTTCTTTGTCTAAGTTGATAAAAATATCTCCAAAATCAAAAATTATAGTATTAATCATAGTTTCTAGATAGTATTAATCGATCATTACCAATAGATTGTTTTTTGAACTGGTTTTTAGTAAGATTTGGAGCCTTGGTTCCGTCCTTAAATTCGACACTTCCTTCAAATACTCTAGCTTCGTCCCAAAGATTGGCATCAATAAAAGTTTGTAAAGTTTGTCGCCCGCCTTCAATAATAATGGATTGAATTTGATGCTGATATAGTGATTGTATTATTTGAGTTGCTATGTTTTGTTCAAAATCAAGATACTCAAAGATACAGTTTTCTTTTTCAATAGGTTGTTTCGATTTAGAAAATAAGATTGTTTTAACGTGATTGTCAAACACATGGTTGTCTTTAGGAATGCGATTGTTTTGGTCTAAAACGACTCTAATCGGATTGTTTCCGGACCAATCCCGTGCGTTTAATTTGGGGTTATCATCAATAGCAGTTTGAGTTCCCACCAAAATAGCTTGTTCCTCAGTTCTCCATTTATGTACTAATTGTCTCGAATACTGATTTGTAATCCAGACCGGTTTTTTTTCTGATTTTACCTTTGGCGCGATAAAACCATCTTGACTTTCGGCCCATTTCAAAATAATATAGGGTCTTTTCTTTTCGTGAAATGTAAAAAACCTTTTGTTAAGTTCATTGCATTCTCCTTCAAGAATTCCTACAGTAACATGTATTCCGGCTTCCATTAGTTTTTTGATTCCGTTTCCTGCAACTTTTATATTGGGGTCAACAGTTCCGATAACTACATTTGGAATTTTATTTTTGATAATCAAATCACAACAAGGTGGCGTTTTGCCAAAATGACTACACGGCTCTAAACTCACATAAATAGTCGCTTTTTTCAATAACGATTTATCTTTTACGGAATTCACAGCGTTTACCTCGGCGTGTGGTTCTCCCGATTTTTTATGCCAGCCTTCGCCAATGATTTTGTCTTCATAAACAATAACACTGCCTACCAAAGGATTTGGATAAGTTGTTCCCAAACCATTTCTGGCTAATTCGATGCAGCGTCGGATGTATTTTTCATGTATTTTCACAACACAAAAGTAGTTATTTTGGGTTTAGCCCCGAAACTTCGAGATTAGTTTTGAAACTTTCTAAAATAACACTAAACAATTTCTATTTTTGCATGTAAAATTAGTTTTTGAAGAAAATGGAAAATTACAGCATTAGAAAAATAAAAAAAGAGGACAATCAAGCAGTTGCAGCATTGATAAGAGCGGTTTTTGACGAATTAAACATTCCAAAAGTAGGAACGGCTTATGAAGATCCGTATTTGGATTTAATGTTTGAGGAATACAACAAACCTAAATCGGTTTATTATGTTGTAGAAAAGGATGGGAAAATCATAGGTTCTGCCGGAGTTGCGCCACTTGAAAATGAAGCGGAAACCATCTGTGAACTTCAAAAAATGTATTTTCTACCGGAAACTAGAGGTCTTGGAATTGGAAGCCAAATGATGGCTCAATGTTTACAAAGTGCCAAAGACTTTGGTTTTGAAAAATGCTATTTGGAAACAATGCCTTTTATGCTTGATGCTCAAAAACTGTACAAGAAAGTAGGTTTCGAATACATTTGTTCCCCAATGGGGAGCACAGGTCATACCAGTTGTCCTGTTTGGATGCTTAAAAAATTATAAATTTTAAATGAAAAAGAGCTCTTTTAAAATTAAAGAATACAGAACCCAATTTATTCAAGAACTGACTCCAATTTATGATGCTGGAGAAGCAGAGAGTTTCTTCTATTTAATATTAGAAGAAAAACATCAATTGAAAAGAATAGACTTGGCGTTGCATCCTGATTTGGTTTTTTCGGAGGAAGAAATCGTAGTTTGGAACTCGATTTTGGAACAATTGAAACAGGAAATTCCAGTACAATATCTTTTAGGAAAAACGAGTTTTTATGGATTGGATTTTGAAGTCAATGAAAATGTCTTGATTCCAAGACCCGAAACCGAAGAATTAGTCGAATGGATTTTAGAAAGTCAAAAGTCGAAAGTCGAAAGTCAAAATATCCGTATTTTGGATATTGGAACCGGAAGCGGTTGTATTGCCATTTCATTGGCGAAGAATATTCCAAATGCTCAGGTTTTTGCCATTGATGTTTCTGAAAAGGCTTTGGCTACAGCCAAAACAAACGCAGAAAATAATTCCGTCAACGTTACTTTTATCAATCAAAACATTCTTGAAACAGAAGATTTAAGGCAACAATTTGATATTATTGTTTCTAATCCGCCTTACGTTCGCAATTTAGAAAAGGAAGAAATCAAGAAAAATGTATTGGACAATGAACCGCATTTGGCACTTTTTGTTGAAGATAATGATGCGTTGATTTTTTATAAAAAAATAGCCGAATTGGCCCAGGAAAACTTGTCTAAAAATGGACAATTGTATTTTGAAATCAATCAATATTTAGGAAAAGAAATGGTTGATTTACTCGAAAAAATGAATTTCAAAAACATCCAATTACGAAAAGATATTTACGGAAATGACAGGATGCTTAGTTGTCATTGCGAGGAACGAAGCAATCGCATCTAACTTTGGTTGTTGTTTATGCAAAAATTCTGGTTTTACGGGGTTTGCGTGAGGGGTAGGAGCGAGTTACCTTGTAACGCGGATGACCCGACCGCATTAAAAAAAGGGGCAACTAGCACGTTAAGATTAGTTAGCCCCTTTTTTTAATGTGGTCACGCCCAAATTGTTTTGAAAAATATTAAATGTGATTGCTTCGTTGCTCGCAATGAAGTTGATTACTGCAAACTACTCGTATCGCAATGCTTCAATTGGGTCTAGCATAGCCGCTTTTATTGCAGGATATAAACCAGAAGCGATTGCAACCATAAAACTGGTTATAAATGCCGCCATAATTGCGCTCCACGGAATTACAAATGCAAAACTCATGGCAGTTGCAATACCAAAACCAATTAAGATTCCGAAAATTATTCCTACCAATCCACCCAACTGACCAATAAGTAAAGTTTCTATAAAAAACTGAAAAGCAATCGTTGTTTTTTTGGCTCCCAAGGCTTTTCGAACGCCTATTTCCCGTGTGCGTTCCGTTACCGAAACAATCATGATATTCATCAACGCAATCGAAGATCCAAGAACGGTAATGATACCGATTAGCCAAGAAGCAAGTCCAAGATATTTTGTGATTCCAAGGATTCTGTTGATAAGATCATCACTGCGAACTACTCCAAAATTATTGTCTTTTATCGGGCTTAATTTACGAACGCGGCGCATGGTGCTTGTTGCATTGTCTATGGCTTCATCTAATAATTCTTTTTTAGAAACCATAACACTCACTGTGTAATTTATACTTGGAGCTGTAAACATGGAACGAGCCAGTTGAATAGGGATCAAAATTCTTAAATCCTGACTGTTTCCAAAAGTAGATCCTTTCTCTTTTAATACTCCAATAACTTTAAATTTAGCTCCTCGAATCGAGATTAGTTTATCAATAGGATTTACGTCTTTTAATAATCCTTTCTCAAAATCAGAACCTACAATACATACATACGCATTGTTATCGATGTCAAATCTGGTGAAATTACGTCCAGAGCTGGTTTCTAATCCGGAGTTGGTAATAAAAAATTCATCGACACCAACAACAGTGTTTTCGGGATCTGTTTTAGACGACTCATATTTTACTTCAGCAATAGAAGTTGCGGTAAAAGAAAGCGAAGTTTCAGTAAAAGGATATTTGTATTTGTTTTTGAAAGCAACCGCCTCAGGATAAGAAATGATAGGATTTATTATTTCTCTTTCTCCGCCGCCTCGATTTCGAGTGGTGTTTTCGTATTGATTAATGTTGAATGTATTGGCTCCCATCGATGCGAAATCAGAGGAAATAGTGTTTTCTAAAGCAGAAACAACAGTAAGGATACTAACTAAAGCTGTTATTCCGATAGCGATAATCAACACAGTTAGAACGGTTCTCAACAATTGTGTTCTGATGGAACCGAATGCAATTCGAATATTTTCTTTGAATAATTTTAACATCATAGCAGTTTGACACGAAAATACAATTTTTGTTACAAGTTTGTTTTAGAAGAAGCATTATTTATTTTAAAAATAAGATATTTGCAGTCTTATTTAAGAAGTATACACAATGGCATCAAAACCGAGCATTCCAAAAGGAACCAGAGATTTTTCACCAACTGAGGTGGCAAAACGTCACTATATCATTCAGATTATAAAAAGTAATTTCGAGAAATTTGGTTTTCAACCGATAGAAACTCCTTCGTTCGAAAACTCCGAAACCTTAATGGGGAAATACGGAGAAGAAGGCGATCGTTTGATTTTTAAAATATTAAATTCCGGAGATTATTTGGCGAAAGCCAATGCGACTCATTTAGAAAACAAAGACAGTACAAAATTAACGTCAAGTATTTCCGAGAAAGCCTTGCGTTATGACTTAACCGTTCCGTTTGCGCGTTATGTGGTACAACACCAAAATGATATTGAATTTCCATTTAAAAGGTACCAAATCCAACCCGTTTGGAGAGCTGACCGCCCGCAAAAAGGACGTTTCAGAGAGTTTTTTCAGTGTGATGCTGATGTGGTAGGTTCTAAATCATTGTGGCAAGAAGTAGAATTGGTACAATTGTACGATACTGTTTTTTCTGCTTTAGGTTTAGAAGGTGTAACCATCAAAATCAATAATAGAAAAATATTATCCGGAATTGCCGAAGTGATAGGCGCATCCGATAAATTAATAGATTTCACTGTTGCGTTAGACAAACTCGATAAAATAGGCGAGGACGGCGTGAAAAAAGAAATGATGGAGAAAGGAATTTCGGAAGAAGCAATTCTGAAAGTACAGCCGCTATTTAATTTCACAGGAACTATTTCAGAGAAAATAAACCAACTTTCTGTTTTGCTTGCGGAGTCCAATGAAGGAATGAAAGGAGTTGAAGAGCTGCGTTTTATTTGTGACAACGTTACGGAACTTGGATTGTCAACAGCAATTTTAGATTTGGATGTGACTTTGGCCAGAGGACTAAATTATTATACGGGTGCTATTTTTGAAGTGGCTCCGCCAAAATCAGTTTCGATGGGATCCATTGGCGGTGGCGGACGATATGATGATTTGACCGGAATTTTCGGATTGAAAAATATGAGCGGCGTGGGAATTTCTTTTGGATTGGATCGAATTTATTTGGTTGTCGAAGAATTGAATTTATTTCCTGAAACCGTAACGGCAACTTCTAAAGCGTTGTTTATTAATTATGGCGATACAGAAGCTTTTTATGCGATGAAAGCGATAAAAGAATTAAGGAATTTAGGTGTAAAAGTGGAATTGTATCCGGATAATGCGAAAGTGGCGAAGCAGTTTCAGCATGCTGATAAAAGAGAAATTCCTTTTGCGGTAATCGCAGGGGAACAGGAAATGGCTGCCAATTCTTTTTCTCTTAAAAATTTAGTGAGCGGAGAACAGACTTCAGTAGATTTTGAGGGTTTGAAAAACGCATTATTGTAGTTTTATTTTAAAAGCATAAAAAAAGCTTCGTCTACTAGACGAAGCTTTTTTTAATATAAAATAATGGTGAATTAATAATTTGTAGGCAATCTTTAGTTTTTTATTTACAGAAAATTAACGGTAAATAATTGAAACAAATTTAAATAAACTATATCTAGATAGTCTTAAAATTTTATTAAAATTTCAAGGTCTTAAAATTTGTTTTAAAACGTATAAAATTTAAAAAGAATTATAAATTCGATAAAAAGGTGACAATTTGACATTTTAAAAGAATTGGCAGTACTTTTGCAATCCATAGAAAAGAATAAAAATGAAGTTTAAGAATATTTTTAAAAATACAAGTAATATGACTACTGAAAATACAGAAATTGATCAAGAAATAGATGATGTGACTTTAGAAAATAATGCAAATGGAGAGCAAATCATTATTGAGGAATTAAGTCTGGAAGAGCAATTGACTCAAGACTTAGCCAAAGAGAAAGACAAGTATTTACGATTATTTGCTGAATTTGAAAATTACAAACGCAGAACTACTAAAGAGCGTATCGAGTTGTTTAAAACAGCTAATCAAGAAGTTTTGCTTGCCATGTTACCTGTTTTAGACGATTTCGATAGAGCGATTGTGGAAATAAGCAAATCAGAAGATGAATTGCTGCTAAAAGGAGTGGAGCTTATTCATGAAAAATTAAAAAACACTTTAGTTTCTAAAGGATTAGAGCAAGTTGAGGTAAAGGCTGGAGACGCTTTTGATGCTGATTTTGCCGAAGCAATAACTCAAATTCCTGCATCATCAGATAAAATGAAAGGTAAAATTGTCGACGTTCTTGAAAAAGGATATAAATTAGGAGACAAAATCATTCGTTTTCCAAAAGTTGTTATCGGTCAGTAGTAGAGACGCGATAAATCGCATCTGTACGACATAAAAAAATAAAAATGAAAAAAGATTTTTACGAAATATTAGGCATTTCAAAGAATGCTGATGCTGCTGAAATTAAAAAAGCATACCGAAAAAACGCACTACAATTTCATCCTGACAAAAATCCTGGAGACAAATCGGCAGAAGATAAATTCAAATTGGCTGCTGAAGCTTACGAAGTATTAAGCGACCCTCAGAAAAAAGCAAAATACGATCAATATGGTCATCAAGCTTTTGATGGTTCTGGTGGTTTTGGCGGAGGTGGTCACGGCGGAATGAATATGGATGACATTTTCAGTCAGTTTGGTGATATTTTCGGAGGCGGTTTTGGTGGTTTCGGAGGCGGTGGAGGCGGCGGCGTTCGTCGTGCTAAAGGAAGCAACCTTCGTATCAAAGTAAAATTGACATTGGAAGAAATTGCCAATGGCGTTGAGAAAAAAGTAAAAGTAAAACGTAAAGTTCAAGCACCTGGGGTTACCTATAAAACATGTTCTACATGTAACGGTCAAGGACAAGTAATGCGCGTTACAAATACCATTTTGGGTAGAATGCAATCTGCTTCTACATGTCCAACATGTAGTGGTTCAGGTCAAATTTTAGACAGAAAACCATCCGAAGCGGATTCACAAGGAATGATTCTTGAAGATGAAACGGTTTCAATAAAAATACCTGCGGGTGTTGTGGACGGAATGCAATTGAAAGTTTCTAATAAAGGAAACGATGCTCCGGGAAACAGTATTCCGGGAGATTTGATTGTTGCTATTGAAGAATTGGAGCATGAGTTCTTGAAACGTGAAGGAGAGAATTTACACTACGATTTATACATCAGCTTCGCTGAAGCTGTTCTTGGAATTTCCAAAGATATCGAAGCTATAAACGGAAAAGTGAGAATCAAACTGGAAGAAGGAATTCAATCCGGTAAAATTCTAAGATTAAAAGGAAAAGGAATTCCTAGTATCAATGGGTACGGAAACGGCGATTTATTGGTACATGTAAATGTTTGGACTCCAAAAACACTGAGCAAAGAGCAAAAACAGTTTTTCGAAAAAAATCTTACCGATGAGAATTTTATTCCAAATCCTGAAAAATCAGACAAATCATTTTTTGAGAAAGTGAAAGACATGTTTTCATAATAAAAAGTAGCGATACAATTTATCGATGCTGTTTAAAAAATATATTTCCCATCCTTGTTAAAATAAGGATGGGTTTTTTATGAAATCGCCACTACCAATTTGTTTGTTGCAAACAATTGAAAATCATCGAACTCCGATGAAAATAAAATATTGTGAGATAAACACCAATAAATATAAGGCGATAACATCTAGGACCTCAAAAAATTAAATGCTACATATATGAAACTATTCTAAGTATTTCGATACTAATTATTTACTTTTACACCAATTAAAAAATGAGCATGAGTAATATTCTTGAAGTGAATAAAGTTGTCAAGCAATACGGTGATTATGTGGCGCTTAACGAGGTTTCATTAATGGTTCCAAAAGGAAGTATCTACGGACTTTTAGGTCCAAATGGAGCCGGAAAAACATCACTTATCCGAATTATAAATCAAATTACATTGCCTGACAGCGGTGAAATTATTTTGGATGGTGAAAAATTGCAACCCAAACATGTTCAATATATAGGCTATTTACCAGAAGAAAGAGGATTGTACAACACAATGAAAGTGGGAGAACAATGCTTGTATTTGGCTCAAATGAAAGGACTTTCTAAGGCTGAAGCCAAAAAACAACTGGAGTATTGGTTCGAAAGATTAGAAATTCAAGGCTGGTGGAACAAGAAAATCCAAGAACTATCTAAAGGAATGGCGCAGAAAATTCAGTTTGTGGTCTGCGTTTTGCACAAACCCAAACTGTTGATTTTTGACGAACCTTTTTCTGGTTTTGATCCTGTAAATGCCAATATTATCAAAGATGAAATTCTGGCGTTGCGAGAAGAGGGAGCTACCATAATTTTTTCGACACACCGAATGGAAAGTGTTGAAGAATTATGCGACCATATTGCGCTGATTCACAAATCCAATAAACTCATTGAAGGAAAACTGGATGATGTTAAGAGACAATTTAAAACCAATAGTTTTGAAGTGGGCATTTTATCGGAGAATGTAGAAGGTTTGATGTATGCTATTACACAGAAATTTATCGTTGGTCCAGCTAATTTTAAATCATTGAACAACGAATTAAAACTGGAAATCCAACTCGGGAATGCCACACCAAATGAGTTATTGAATATCCTAACGCAATGCGGTCAGGTAACGCATTTTGTAGAAAAAATCCCAAGTGTTAACGATATATTCATTCAAACAGTAACACAATAGACTTTCTTAGACTTCTTAGATTTTTAGAAAATCTAAAGGTTTATAATTCTAACAGTCTAAAATGTCCAATAATCTAATAATCTAAAATGTCTATAGTATCATTAATTATAAAAAGAGAGTTTATTGCCAAAGTGCGCAATAAATCCTTTATTGTTATGACTTTTTTAAGTCCGTTACTATTTGTGGGAATAGCCGTTTTTGTAGCGTATTTAAGTTCCATGAAAGCAGATACCAAACGAATCGCTATTCATGATGAATCGGGTATGTTTGTAAAGGAATTTACTTCCCAAAACAATAAAAACAAAGCGTATAAATACCTTGATTTGTCTTTGATAGATTTAAAATTCCTCAAAGACAGTATCACAAATGAAAGCTATGAAGGATTGTTATATATTCCAAAAGCGAGTAATTCCAAGGATTTCGAAAGTAAAATCCAGTTTATTTCAAACAGTAGTCCAAGTATTTCATTCATTGAAAATGTTCAGGATGTGATAGCCAATAAACTGACCAAAAATAATTTAGAAAAAGCACATTTAGATACGCTGGCAATTAAAAATGCGCAGTCAAAAGTAAATATCAGCTTGACAAAAGCATCTGGTGAAGAAAGTGTCAAAGGACTTAACGAAATAAAAATTGGTATCGGTGGCGCATTTGGATATCTTATTATGATGTTCATAATCATCTACGGGAACATGGTGATGCGAAGTGTCATCGAAGAAAAAACCAGCCGAATAGTAGAAATTATAATTTCCTCAGTCAAACCATTTCAATTAATGATGGGGAAAATCATAGGAACTTCATTGGCAGGATTGTTGCAATTCTTTATTTGGGCAATAATCGGAATGTCATTAATGTTTGCAGCCTCCGTGTTTTTTGGTGTAAATGTGGGACCTACAGCCAGGGTTTCACCAGAAATGATGCAAACTGCACAGCAAGAAATGACAGGAACTGCCCAAATGTATATTAAAGAATTATGGAATTTACCCATTGCAAGTATTCTTGGTGGCTTTGTAATTTATTTCATTGGCGGTTATTTTCTGTACAGTTCATTTTACGCGGCGATTGGTGCTGCAGTCGATAATCAAACGGATTCACAACAATTTTTGTTGCCAATCATTATGCCATTAATGTTGAGCGTTTACATCGGATTTTTCACTGTTATCAATGATCCGCATGGGACAATTGCAGTCGTTTTTTCAATGATTCCGCTTACCTCACCAATCGTAATGCTGATGCGGATTCCGTTTGGCGTACCTTTGTGGCAAATTGCAATATCTGTAACATTATTATTCGGAAGCTTCTTTTTTGTAGTTTGGTTTGCCGCAAAAATATACCGAATAGGAATACTCATGTACGGCAAAAAACCAACGTGGAGTGAAATGTACCGCTGGTTAAAATATTAATAGAAGTTAATTCGTGGATTTGGTTATTTGTTTAACCGATTAACCGAATGAGCAAATAATCGAATCAAAAAATATGTCAAAAATACTAATCATAGAAGACGAAGCTGCAATTCGAAGAGTACTCACAAAAATACTCTCTGAAGAAAACGATACTTATCAGGTTGAAGAAGCCGAAGATGGTGTTGCAGGTTTTGAAAAAATAAAAAACAACGATTACGACTTGGTTTTGTGCGACATCAAAATGCCAAAAATGGACGGTGTTGAAGTTTTGGAAGCAGTCAAAAAAATCAAACCCGAAATTCCTATGGTGATGATTTCCGGTCACGGCGATATGGAAACTGCAATCAATACGATGCGTTTGGGAGCGTTTGATTACATCTCAAAACCACCGGATTTAAACCGATTATTGAATACGGTTCGAAATGCTTTGGACAAAAAACAACTCGTAGTAGAGAATAAAATTCTGAAGAAAAAAGTCAGTAAAAACTATGAAATGATTGGCGAAAGCGACGCCATCAATCACATCAAAGTGATGATTGAAAAAGTAGCACAGACCGAAGCCAGAGTTTTAATCACGGGACCAAATGGAACCGGAAAGGAATTGGTAGCCCATCAATTGCACGAAAAAAGCGAACGCGCTAATTTCCCTTTAATTGAAGTGAATTGTGCTGCTATTCCGTCTGAATTGATAGAAAGTGAATTATTCGGTCACGTAAAAGGAGCGTTTACATCGGCAGTAAAAGACCGCGCAGGAAAATTTGAAGCCGCAGATAAAGGAACTATTTTCTTGGATGAAATTGGGGATATGAGTCTTTCGGCGCAAGCCAAAGTATTGCGCGCTTTACAAGAAAGTATGATTACCAGAGTGGGAGCGGATAAAGACATAAAAGTTGATGTTCGTGTGGTTGCGGCTACTAATAAAGATTTGAAAAAGGAAATTGCCGAAGGTCGTTTCCGGGAAGATTTATACCATCGTTTGGCAGTAATTTTGATAAAAGTTCCTGCGTTGAATGAAAGACGGGATGATATTCCGATGTTGATTTCGCATTTTGCAGATAAGATTGCTTCGGAGCAAGGAAATGTAGTGAAAAAATTCTCTTCAGCAGCGATTAATTTATTGAAGGAATACGATTGGACAGGAAACATTCGTGAATTGCGAAATGTAGTGGAACGCTTGATTATCCTTGGCGGAAGCGAAATTTCCGAAAATGATGTGAAGTTATTCGCAAGTAAATAAAACTAATTTAATGATTTAAAAATTTGAAGATTTAAAGATTTGGCATCTGTTTTAATCTTTCAATTTTTTCATTTTTTCATCTTTCAATCATAAGAAATGAAACTAAAAAAAATAAACGAAGAGTTGCAACAAGCCCTAATTGAAAACGGTTTGACTGAAGCTAATGCGATGCAAAAAGAAACATTTTCGACACTGAAAAGTGGTTCGGATTGTATTATTATTGCACCAAAAGGAAGCGGAAAATCGACAACAATTGTGCTGAATGTAATTCAGAGATTGGCAGGCGCAAACGAAGAATCACCAAGGGCTTTGATTATTGTCGAAGACAAAGCCAAAGTATTGGAAATGGAATCACTTTTTGAAAAATACGGAAAGAGTTCTAATTTAGAAGTCTATGGTATTCATGATAAAGGAGATATGGAATACGATAAAAATTATATTTCTAGCGGAGTTGATGTGTTGATTGGGACTCCAAATAAGTTAAGTGAAATGTTTACCACGGCTGGATTTAATGTAAACCGATTGAAAATGTTTATTTTGGATGATGCAGATCCAATTTTGAAATTGCGTCATGAAACTAAAATTATGCGTATCTCGAATAGCATTGTTAGAACCCAACGTATTATTTTCTCGGAACAGTTTACAGAACGAATAGAAATCCTTGCTGAAAAAATGCTAGTGGAGCCTTTTGAATTCGATTTTGATGGAGAAGACGAGGAAGAGGATGAAGACGAGGACGAAATCTTTGAAACGGATGAAGCAGATGATTCTGAGGAGCAAGAAGGTGATGAAGAAAACGGTAATAAATAATTAAATAAAGAGTAAAATGGGATTAATGAAAGTGTTTTCGGGAAGTGAAATTTTAGCTTTAGCGTTACAGGAAAGAATTGAAGCAATAGGTGTTGATACTGTTTTGAAAAATAATATACAATCAGCTCGATTGGGAGGATTTGGGGAATTAGGTCAAGCGGTGGAATTGTTTATTCAGGAAACAGAGTTTTCTAAAGCGAATCCAGTTATTGAAGAATTCAGAATGAGTATTTAAACATATTCACAATAAAAATAGAATGAAATATAAAATGTTGGTTTTAGACATGGACGACACTTTGTTGACTGATGATCATAAAATTTCGAATGAGAATAGAGAAATGTTGTTTAAGGCACAGGAATTGGGTGTTTATGTTATTTTGGCTTCCGGGAGACCAACGCCAGCAATGACCTCATATGCCAAAGAATTACAATTAGATAATTCGTATATGATATCGTATAATGGCGCTGTTATTACAGATTTAAAGGAAGATAAAGTCATTTTTGAGCAAACGTTAACCCAAGAACAAATCCATGAATTGTATGATTACAGTTTAAAAAGTAATACACATATTATTACTTATGTTAATGGAAAAATTGTGAGTGAAACGGATTCTGAATTTATCGAAATTGAAAAAAACATCACTGGTTTAGAACATAATAAAGTTGTTAGTTTTAAAGAAGAGGTTCAGTCTTCCGCTGTAAAATGTATTTTATTAGAAGATCCAATTTATCTTAAAGAAGTAGAAAAAGATTTGAAAGCAGCCATGCCACATCTTAGTGTCAGCATGTCAAAGCCTTTCTTTCTTGAAGTAGCACAAAACGGAATTGATAAAGCTGCCAGTATCAAATTTTTAGCCGAAAAACTGAACATTCTTCAAAGCGAAATTATAGCCGTTGGAAACGCAGGAAATGATTTGACAATGATCCAATATGCCGGATTAGGGGTTTGGGTTGATAATGTAGATCCTGAATTGAGAGATAAAGGAGATGTTATTGTAGCTTCAAATAATAATCATGGAGTTGCTGAGGTGGTGAGACGATTTATCTTGAACTAAGATTATTTTATTTAGGTTTGTTTTTCATGTTTTGGTTGAATAGTATAAAGAAGATTTTATTCTATGATGACATCAATTAACTGTACTTCGGAGTTATTTAATTCTTCTACAGACTGAGAAGTGATGCAATCATCAAATTCATTATTCAAGTAAAACACATTTGCTCTTATGGTGGTTTTTACAAAATGTAATTCCCATTTTTCTTTCCAAATTGATATAACCTTATTCATGCTAAATCCTTCTTTTTGAAATAATTTCATCAAATCTCCAGGGAATATATAAATTGTAAATTGCTTTTTATTTTCCGTTTCAATATGGTACATCCCATCATAACTAAGTTTAAAATTTGTAATTTTTAATTGCCTCGTTTCCATAGTATCATTACTTTATTGTTTTTAACAAAGCAAATGTATTGGGTAAGTACGACAAAATAGGGCGGAGTAGATTTATTAGGCAGATGTTTTATTATTATGTGTGTTTAGATTATTTCATAGCAGTTTTGAAAAGTAATTAAAGTATCTTTTTTGTTGTTGATTAAGACTTGATCTTTATATATAACCTTTTCCAAAAGAGTTAATTCGTTTATTTGTAATAGCTGAAATTTTAAGTCATCAATATTGAATTCGTTTGTCCTAATTTCAAAGCTTGCTATTAAGCCTATTTCTGTCTGTTCTACATAAAAACCTTTCTCTAAATGAAAACTTACTTTTTGGATTGTAGCGTTGTATAAAGGGAAAAGTAATAATTTCTCATTTAAATCATCTATTTTTAATTTTTTAATTTTTTTGTTTTTATACCAAATTTCTACTTGGTTTTTGGATGAGTTGATAAGTCCTTCTGTCGTGTTTCCATCTAGGTCTTCGAAAGATTGGATTGTTTTATTCTGAAGGGAGTTATAGAAAAAAGGATCAATAATAACAGCTGTTATAGGTTGTCGCGTTTTATTAGCTGCGTCCATTATTTTTTTTAATAGTTCTTCCGGCAGCACTAACCGTTTTGTTTTCCAGTTTTCGCCAAAAAGGGTTATTTTGAGTTTGTTAGTTGCCACTTAAATGCTATTTACAAATGATGAATTTTATTTTTCGAGAGTGGAAAACCATCCTAAAACTGAAAAATCCCGACTAATCGGGATTTTGTGTATTTATCTTTTATGCCAAGATGCACCCTTGTTTTTTGAATAATACAGCCCTTTTGAGGTAGATGCTAAAAGTTCATTCCCATTATCAGTTAAATCCTGAAATTCAAAAATTATTGATTTTGAAGATCTGCCATGCCATGACCGACCATCATTTGTAGAATACTCAATGCAATTTTTGTTTACGTTAATTCGAACTAATTCTCCTTGATGTGAAACCATTTGACTCATAATTTTTTTGTTTTAAAGTTATAGATCAAAAGTAAAATAGTACACTGCCAAAAGATGACATTTTGTAAATATTATTAAAAAAAACGACACTTTTAGGAGTGTCGTTTATGAAAAATTGTTTGCATCAATAATTATGAAATATTGATATAATAATTTTCATACCAATCTGCATAAATATTAACCATTCTAGAAATAACTGCATTCAAAAATAATTTTGTTTTTTCTGGATCACTGTTTTTAATTCTATTAAAACTAGAATCTATTTGATTCCAAAACACATAATCATCCTTGATAAAACTTTCTTCTTTTTTATCATCTTTTTCAAATCTCGCTTTTGGTGACATTGTATTACTTTCACTTCTGTTATCATCATAAGATAAAGCTCTAAAATTACCAATAGAATTGACCCACCTTTTTACTAGTTCGTCAATACCTTTATTATTATAGACCCAACTATTTGGATAGATGTGATCCCAATCCCAAGGTCTATTAGTATCATCAATATTTTCAATTTGATTAAATTCCTTAAATTTGGAATTCATATAATCACGTTGAGCAAACAAAAGCATCGATTTATTTCCGTACAATTGATGGATAAAAGAATCCCAATTAGTATTTGCTATATTAATATCATCTGAGTCATTTTGTAAGATTTTTAAAACTTCATTATCTAATAATTTCTCATCTCTAATAACATCAAAATGATTAAAGTTAACTCTTCTTTCAATTACAATTCTCTCTAAATTTTCTTTTAACAATTTTGGAGTAATAACTGGAATGACTAAATTTTCTACTGTCAAATCTGATAATGCAATTTTCCAACTAACTTTAGTGTCATTTTTTAGCAAGGAATTAAAAAGATTAGAGGCAATTTTTTTTCCATCACGGTTAAACCAAAGTGTATAAATATAGGTTGAGGCAATGTCATTTTTTTCTTCATTTGATAATGTTACAAAATCATATTTATTCAAATATATAATTAGTACATAAAACAGATCAATATTCGTTAAAACCCATTGTTTGATTAATATATTAGGAATATTTTTCATTCCTTTTTTTAAGATTTCAATCGCATTTTCAATCAATTGGTTTGCTTTACTTTCTGTTGCATTACCAATATAGTTGTTAAGCAACTTCTTAAATTCTTCTTCTTGAACTTTTTTTCTAAAATTAACTACAGTAAATTCTTTTTGAAAGCTGTTGTAATTATTCTGCTCACAGGAAACTAATCTAGAAAAAATGCCTATAACTTTACTGGGAGAGATATACGATGCTCCAATATTTTCGACCAAATCTTTAATTTTTGGAAAACTTGCTTTATAGATTGAATAAATCAATTCTTCTCCAGAAATTCTTGTTCCTGCTGAATTTAATCTTACAAATAATGTTGGGTCTTGACTTTCGTTTTCTATATTATTTTCAGATTCATTCAATACTTCTGCATTAACAGCTATTTCTGGAATTTGAAGTCTTTTGTAATTCAAGAATCCTAAAAATATTTTATTCAAATCCTCATCAACTACCTCATCAAAATCCACGTATTCGTTTCCAGAATGTTTAGTTTTTATATTTAGCTCCTTAGTTTTATTAATAATACTTGACTTAAAATCAATGAAGTTTTCTGTTGTTTCTTCTAAAATAAAAGACAATGGAATTGGGAATTTTGAATCCCAAGGATTGATTTTGTCTGATTTCAAATCAGTATAACGCTCTACTTTTTCATCACGATTAAAAAAAGTATTTGCATTTCGCCTATCTTGCATACTCAAAGAATTTGAATTTACTTTTAATTGATAACCCCAAGGATGGGATTGTGTTAAACAGCGAAAAGTGAATTTTTGAGTTTCGGTTGCATTTGCCGTATTTAAGTCTATCCAAACACTCGGTTTGTATGTTTTTAAGGAAAGAAAATTTTCTGAATTATTATCAAAAGGATTAAAATGACCCAAAGCAATTGATGTACTTCTTTGTTGACCATCTAATAAAAAGCGATTGTTTTCTTTATCAACTGACATCATAATCGCGCCGATAGGATACCCTCTAAAAATAGAATCCCATAATGCTTCAATTTGTTCAGGTTTCCACACAAAACCCCTCTGTAATGATGGTAGAGAAATTTTGGTTTCTTCTCCAGAAACTTCTTTTTGCCATTGTGATATTTCTCTTAATGTGTAACTTTTCATTTATATGATTTTTATTTTATTTATTTTATCCTTTTAAACTTTTCAAATACAACTCCGCACAAGCTCTAGCATCACTCAGCGCATCGTGATGATTCAGCGGAATATTATGTTCTTGGCACAAGTTAGCTAAATTTGTATTATAAATCTTATAGGTGTAAAATTTATTATAGTCGGGAGTTGGTAAATTATAGTAGTTAAGTGTTTTATCCAAAACTGGGAAATCAAAGCCAAAACCATTGTGCCCCACTACATTTTGATTTTCGATATAAGGAGCAATTTGATGCCAAACTTGATCGAAAGCAAGTGCATTGGAAGTCATTTTGGCTGAAATTCCGTGAATGTCCGTAAAACGACTCCAATAATAATTATGGGGTGGTTGTACTAATATATTGACTTCTTTGGTAATGATTCCGTTTTCTACTCTAACCAATCCAACTTGGCAAATACTATTCCTGTAACCCGTTGCAGTTTCAAAATCTAACGCAGTAAAAGAATTCATAAAATTTAATTGCTATTCATTACAATTTGTAATATTCATTCCTGAAATTTCTATCTTATACAGTCTACCATCAATTACTAATCGATTCATAAAACCTAACGGAATAGTGGCTGTTGTTCTATCATCTATCCCTTCAGGGAATTTTTCCTTAAAAGTACGTTCTAGCTTATCAATCCGTTTTGAAAACAAGCTCACAAATTCTTCCTTTTCCATAAATTATATATAAAGATTTGACATTTCCAAAATTCTATTTTTGATTTCATTTTGAAGTGAAATAGGAGAGAGTGTTTTTACATTCGATCCGTATTTCAGCAGTTCCATAATAATATCATTAGTGGTGTGGATGAAAATTTCTATGACAACCGTATCTTCGGTTTCTTTCACAATGCGTTGGGATTCGTGCAATGGAAATGTTTTGATATAGTTACCCTGTTTATTAGAAAACTGCAAAACCACTTTTTCGGCAAGAGAGTATGTTTCAACTCCAAAAGCGTGTTGAAATTCTTTTTCTACGTTATAAGCAATGGGTTTGAACTTGGTATCTGTAATTTTTAAGTTCGAAATTCGGTCTAAACCAAAGGTTTTTACAGTATAGTCTTTTTTGTCTTGTGCGACTAAATACCATCTTTGTTGCGATTCTTTGATAGCAATGGGTTTCACTTCTCGTTGGGTACTAAAATCCTCCCAATGCTTTTGATGGGTAAATTGTAAAAGATAACCATTTTGTATGGCATGAATAATACCATAAATATGTTCAGTTCCTAATGATTTTCGCTTTTCAAGAAATACACTTGGTGACAATTTATTTCCTTCTTGCAGTGCGTGATGTATCGAAAAGGCATCTATCATTCGAGTTACGGATTGGTCTTCTATTTCTTCTTCATCAATAGTATAGGTTTTGTCTTTTCGGTTGTATTGAATAACGATTCCAAAAAGAGTTGTAATATCTTTTTTATCGCGTTCAAAAGTGCGTATGGCATATTCAAAAGTCGTATCAATATCGTCCTGTTCTAGTTTATGCATCACATGATCTTGCAATTCACTAAAACTACATGGTCTGCTTCTCAAGCGATCTATAACATACAAATACCTTTTAAAATAAATTAATTTTGACATAATTGTTCGATTTATTTTTCAAAGATAATTTATTTGTCTGCCAATTTATGACGGAGTATAATAATTGTATTTAAAAGGGCAAATCACTATCCGGTTTATCATAGAAAGGTAAATTATCAAATTCACCTAAATGTCCGGTAAATTTTACTCTAGCATTGCCGAGGCCTCCATAACTATTTTTGGCAACAATAATTTCAGCTTCTCCAGCTGTTGGCGAAGCATCATCATCGTCCCATTCGTCAATTCTATAATATTCAGGTCTATAGAGAAATAAAATTAAATCGGCATATTTATCTATCGGGGCATGCTTTCTTATATCTGATAATAGTGGGCGTTTATAGTAACCGTGTCCGTAAATTTTTTCTTTTAATTGGACAAAGACAATCATAGTAATATTTAATCTTTCAGCTAATTTTTTTAGTTGAAAAGTTATCATCGCAAGCTCTTTTTTATTTAAGACTTTGTCAACTTTGTCTTTACTATTATTGCCAATTAAATGTAACATGTCAATCATAATTAGATCTACTCCATAATTAGGACAAATTAATTCGTAAATTTTATGTTCAATATCGGATACAGTAAGAAATGGATAGTCAATAATAAATAAAGGCGCTTCTTCTAGTTCTTCTGTTTTTTGGGAAATAAGTTCTATTTCATTTTCATTGAGTAAACCTAAACGTAATTTTTCTATATCGATAGTTGTTTGTTGGCGAATAATTCGCGTCATCAATTGTTGAGCTGTTAATTCTAATGAAAAATAAGCTATTGAGCATTGATTTTCTAAAGTCATTTTATTGATTAATGATAGAGCGAATTCAGTTTTTCCCATTCCGGCAACCGCACCAATTAATATTAAATTGGAAGGCTGAAAACCATTGGTAAGGGCATCTAGTTTGTGAAATCCAGAAGGAATTCCCGATGTGCTCTTTTCGTTTTTGGCAATAATGTCAAGTCTTTCTTTAAGCTCGTCTCCCAATTCTTTTAAGCTTTTAATCTCTATATGATCCATATTTTTTTAGCAAAGGAAATAGAGTTGAATGCCAAAATATGGCGAAGTTTAAAATAGTAAGTAGTTTCTTTTTGATTCCATTAAAATGAAATAAACATTGACCAATACAAAATGTTGCATTACTATTAATTATAAATTTTAGTTCGTAAATTTGCGCACTCAATTTTTTGACAACGATTTCATTAATTGAGCAATATTATGGAAAATAGAAAAAAAGTTGCCTTTTATACGCTTGGTTGCAAACTGAATTTTTCGGAAACTTCAACGATTGCACGTTCTATCCAAGACGAAGGTTTTGATCGTGTAGATTTTGAAGAAGTGGCTGATATGTATGTAATTAATACCTGTTCAGTAACTGAAAATGCAGATAAACAATTCAAACAGATTGTAAAAAAGGCAATGAAGCTAAATAATAAGGCTTTTGTTGCAGCAGTAGGTTGTTATGCGCAATTGAAACCGGAGGAATTAGCGGCAGTTGATGGCGTGGATTTAGTTCTTGGCGCAACTGAAAAGTTCAAAATCACCGATTATATTAATGATTTGTCCAAAAATGATTTTGGAGAAGTGCATTCCTGCGAAATTGCCGAAGCTGATTTTTATGTGGGAAGTTATTCGATTGGAGACAGAACCCGTGCTTTCTTGAAAGTGCAGGATGGTTGTGATTATAAATGTACCTATTGTACGATTCCGTTGGCAAGAGGAATTTCCAGAAGTGATGAATTGGAAAATGTGTTGAAAAATGCCTCAGAAATTTCGAAACAAAATATCAAAGAAATTGTTCTTACTGGCGTAAATATTGGAGATTACGGGAAAGGGGAATTTGGAAATAAAAAACACGAACATACATTCTTAGAACTAGTTCAGGAATTAGATAAAGTGGAAGGAATCGAAAGATTACGAATTTCGTCTATTGAACCGAATTTATTGAAAAATGAAACGATAGAATTTGTATCGAAAAGCAGAACTTTTGTACCGCATTTTCACATTCCTTTGCAATCAGGGAGCAACGATATCTTGAAATTGATGAAACGTCGTTATTTACGTGAAGTATATACCGAAAGAGTAAATAAAATAAGAGAAGTAATGCCGCACGCTTGTATTGGCGTAGATGTAATTGTAGGTTTTCCTGGCGAAACAGATGAACATTTTTTAGAAACCTATCATTTTTTGAATGAAATGGATATTTCGTATTTGCATGTTTTCACGTATTCAGAACGTGATAATACGGAAGCAGCTGACATGAGCGGAGTTGTTCCTGCCAATGTTCGCGCCAAACGAAGTAAAATGTTACGCGGATTATCGGTAAAAAAACGTCGTGCTTTTTACGAAAGTCAATTGGGAACCAATAGAACTGTTTTGTTCGAAAGTGAAAATAAAGAAGGCTATATTCACGGGTTTACCGAAAATTATGTAAAAGTGAAAACGCCTTGGAATCCAGAATTAGTCAATACCTTACACGACATTAATTTGACAAAAATTGATGAAGATGGAAGTGTACGAATGGACTTTGTTACTACTATGGTATAGTTTATAAACATATAAGTCATTTAAGCTTTTAATATATAAGTCATATAAGCAAAAGATTAAAAAACCACTAAGGGATTAAGTTCATTAAGTTTTACGCTTAATTTTCTTAATCCCTTAATGTTTTAAAAAACTTATATGACTTATATGGTTGAAAATTTTTAAGGATTCGTAGACCAAATACTGCTATTTTTAATGAAAACGCGTCGGTTTAGTTTCAGTTGTGCGATGATTAATTCGGCCATATCTTCGGCTTGCATGACTTTTTCCGGATTGCCATCAGTCAAATTTAATTCTTTCGCCATGTCCGTAGCAACAGTGCTTGGCGTTAATGCCGTCACACGAATATTATGTTTACGAACTTCCTGCATCAACGATTCAGTTAATCCTAAAACAGCAAATTTAGAAGCACTATAAGCGCTCGTTAACGCATTTCCGCTTAATCCGGCTGTTGAAGAAATATTGATGATATCACCTGTTTGTCTTTCAATCATATTAGGCAACACGGCGCGCGTTACATAATAGGTTCCCATTAAATTTACCTGAATGATGCGTTCCCAATCCGTTGGTTCTAATTCTAAGAATTTTCCAAAAGCAGCTATTCCTGCATTGTTGATTAAAATGTCAATGCTTCCAAATTCGGCTAAGGCTTTGGCAACGGCAGCGTTTACCGAATTAATATCGGCAACA
This sequence comes from Flavobacterium yafengii, assembly GCF_030010375.1. Taxonomy (GTDB): domain Bacteria; phylum Bacteroidota; class Bacteroidia; order Flavobacteriales; family Flavobacteriaceae; genus Flavobacterium; species Flavobacterium yafengii. Next base: position 1,348,887 of record NZ_JASCRY010000001.1, read on the forward strand.
TCAGCGGTTATTGCCAGTGCTTTTACTCTTAAAGAACGCACTTTTGCCGCTACACTGTCTATTTCTTCTTGTGTTCTGGCAACCAAAATTATATTTACACCTTCTTTGGCTAAGGCCAAAGCAATCGCTTTTCCAATTCCTTTTCCTGCGCCTGTGATTAGGGCATTTTTATTTTTTAAATCTGTCATTTTATATTATTTGATGCCAATAAAAGGCTGAGTTTACTGTAAAAGTAGTACGTTTTACATTTGAAATCTATTTTGATTTTCTATTTAATCTAAATTTAACGTTCTGTTATTTTGACTGAAATGAACATTATTTTTTATCCAAAGTTAATTTGTAAATATCCGTTTCCAGAGCTTCGGTGTCTTTGTCTTCACAAAGCAGGAACTCGATTTTTTCTTTTGAATTGGTGTATAAAGTCAATCCTTCGAATTTATGTGTGCTACTAATTTTTTGAGTAAAATCGATTTTCATGGTTTTCAGGTTGATTCTCCCAATCAAACTTCCTAAAACTTCACCGTCATCATACGTAGATTCGGTATCTTCGGCTGTGGCTAAAAAATAAATACTGTCATCGACTAAAACTCCATCGGTAAAACTACTGCGTACTCCTTTTATTTTAGGGAGTTTGTAGGCGTTAGAAAGAATAGTGAAATCATTGGTGAGGTTTTTTCCTTCTATGGTGAAAAGAACATTCTTATTGGAACTACCGTTGCCGCGATTCAATAAAAACCAACTTTCGCCATTATAGATGGCACCTTCGATGTTGAAATCTTCGGGTTTTATTTCTCCGAAATTTTGCATGACTGCATACAAATCGGCGAGGTCATTTGTGGCAATTACCTTTTTATCGCTGGAATTGACTTGTATCATTTTGTTCCTTTTTTCAGTGGAACCGGAACCAAAAATATACAAGCTGTCGCCAAAATAAGTTATGGCTTCAAAATCAGCTTTATCTTTTTTTAGCGTGTTTTCTGTTGGGTTTTCCAGTAATGGATGGCGTTTTAAATCTTTGGAATCCATTTGATATTCATAAAGAAAACCGCTGTTGTCACCAATAATCAGTAGGGAATTGTCTTTGTAAATGAGTCCGGATGCGGAACCAATGCCGATGATTTGAAATAGTAATTCGAGTGTGAATTTTTCCATTGTATTTGTTTTGAAAACGAGTGCCTAGCCCAGATAGCAGTGGAAATCCTTTTATTATTTTTCTTTAAAATAATAAAAGATTGCAACGAATAGCTGGAAAATGCTCCTTATAATTTGTTATATTTGAGTTTACAAAGATAAAATATTTCTTATGAAGTCTATAAATCCCGATGATTTTAAAGTGATTGGCAAAATTGATTTGGCCAAAATCCCTACGAACTTGTTCAATGAGTCCAGTGAGGATGATAAAGAGGAAAAACTGGATAAAGTTCAGGCGAAATTGAGCGAGTTGCAGGATGTGATGTATGCGCACAATCGATACGGCGTTTTGATTTGTTTGCAAGGCATGGACACATCGGGGAAGGATAGTCTGATTCGGGAGGTTTTTAAGGAATTTAATCCGCGTGGTGTTGAGGTGCATAGTTTTAAAACACCCAATTCAACGGAACTGGAACACGATTATTTGTGGCGACATTATTTAGCTTTGCCCGAGAAAGGGAAGTTTGCTGTTTTTAACAGAACGCATTATGAGAATGTTTTGGTTACCCGCGTACATCCGGAATATATTATGAATGAAAATTTGCCGGGAATTGAAAATGTTTCAGCTATAACGCCACAGTTTTGGGAAGACCGATTGGAGCAAATTAATAATTTTGAGAAACATATCTCGCAAAACGGCACCATTGTTTTGAAATTTTACTTTCACATGAGTAAGGAAGAGCAACGCAAACGCTTGCTACGCCGATTAGAAGAAGTGGAGCACCACTGGAAATTTTCGCCCGGAGATTTGAAAGAGCGAGAGCATTGGGATGAATACATGCAGTATTATGAAGAGGCAATTAATAAAACCGCTACCAAAAATGCACCTTGGTATATCATTCCTGCTGATGATAAGGAAATGGCCCGTTATGTTGTGGCTAAAATTATCTGGGAAGAAATGCAAAAATATACCGATATAAAAGAACCGGAATTAGACGATAAAGTAAAAGCTAATTTTGAAATGTATAAAGAGATGTTGAAGGAAGAGCATTGATTTAATTGATTTTCTTACGAAAGTTATTTGAAGTTTATCATTGTATTACGGTACTGTTAGTATGTAAAATTATTGTTTTTATCGCTTTAAAATTCAGCCAACTCTTAGCTTTTTGTTAATATTCAATTCATTTAGAGTTTAAATACACGGCATTACTTTGCTTGAAATTTAAACAATCAACCAAGATGAAAAAAATTATTTTACCAATGTTATTTTTAGTATCCTTAATCTCATGTGAGAATGATGCTAAATCTTCGAATGAAGCAACTAGTGTTATTTTAGCGAATCAATCTGCGACTCCGGTGTTATTGAAAAAGCAAGCGGGCTTTGAAAACCTAGAGCTTTTTTCACTAATTGCTTCTGATGATGTTTTGGCAGGAAGCCCAAATTTTGTTTTTGGAGGTTCTGCGGATGGATCAGGATTATTGAAAAATGCGGATGGTACTTTTACTTTTTTGGTAAATCATGAAGACAATTTTGCGGTATCAAGAGTCACATTCGACAAAACATTCAAACCGACAAAAGGAGAATATTTATTGAATTCTAATGGGGGAACTTGGAGGTTATGTGGTGCTACAATGGCTACGGTTGCTGAACACGGTTTTGGTCCATTGTATTTGACTTGTGGAGAATCTGGTGAAGAATCGCGTACTCATGCCATAAATCCTTTTGGAGATGTTGCTTCTGCTTCGGTTTCTAAAGAATTACCTGCTTTAGGAAGAATAAGTGCTGAAAATGCTTTACCGTTAAAAGCGTCTGCGTTTGCAGGAAAAACTGTGGTTGTCATTGGAGATGATGATTCAGGAACGTATGGCGGTCAAGTATTTATGTATGTTTCAAACACTGTTGGTGATTTAACGAATGGTTCTTTGTACATGATGAAAAGAACGGATAACAATCAGAGAGAGAAAGATATGGTTGTCAATCAATCGTACGGTGTTTCTTTTGTGAAAATTGAGAACCATACTACAATGACAGGAGCGGCTATAAATGCCTCTGTAAATACATTGAAAGGAATCAAATTTGGAAGAGTAGAGGATTTGGACTATAAAAAAGGTACGGATGCCGGAGCAAGAGAAATCTATTTTAATGTTACAGGACAAAATACTTCTGGTGCAAATGCAGATGCTTCAAGAACAAAATATGGTAGAGTTTACAAATTGAACTTGGATGCAAATAATCCTTTGGTTGGTTCGCTTGAAGTAATTCTTGATGGCGATGACCGTACCGGAATTGCTGGGAAATTTCAAAATCCAGATAATATTTGTGTGACAAAAAACTATGTTTATGTTCAGGAAGATGCTAATGGTTATGGCGATGAAACGCATGACGCTTACATCTACCAATACAATATGGCGACAAAACAATTGAAAGTGGTTGTAGAGTTAGACCACCGTCGTACGGCTACAGATGCTGCTAAGTATAATGTAGGCGGAACTTCAGGATTAGGAGACTGGGAATATGGGGCAATGATTGATGTTTCAGAACAATTAGGAATCGAAGATACTTTCTTATTGAGTGTTCAGCCTCATACTTGGAGAGGGACAAAATATAAAGGTGTCGATGGAGGAACAAATCGTCCAAATGAAGACCAGGCAAGTCAAATCGTTTTAATCAAAGGATTAGCACGATAATTAACCCAATCAAATAGTTACAAATATCCACGGTTTCTTATTAGGAATCGTGGTTTTTGTTTTTACAATTTTTTAAAGTTACTCGCATTTATCATGAAAAACAGTTTCATTTTATTGGTTCTAATTGTATTGTTCTCTTGCCAAAATGCTATTCCTAAGCATGAAACGGTAAATAATGTATTCAAATCAGATATTCTAAAAGTCATAGATGAAGTTTCTAAACTGGAACATTTAATAAAGCTGAATACTTCGATTGGGCAACTTCAGCAACAATTTCTAAAGGCACACAGCAGTTACAAACAAGTGGAAACGATCAGTGAATATTATTTTCCTGCTGTCTCTAAAGCTATAAATGGTCCAGCCTTGGCAGAATTTGAAGAAAATGATGGAAAGACTTTGCCTCCCGAAGGATTTCAAGTGATTGAAGAATTTATTTTTCCAACATATAATCCAAAGTCAAAATCCGAATTGCTGAAAGAAATGGGTATTCTATCGGCTAATTTAAAGCGTTTGGACAAAGTGTCACAGACAAATGAATTCACAGATTCCCACGTTTTTGATGCGATGCGTTTGGAGGTTTTTCGAATAATAACCTTGGGAATAACAGGATTTGATTCCCCGATTGCTCAAAAATCTATTCCGGAAGCAGCATCAGCATTAGAAAGTATCGAGAAATATTATAAAATCTATGCGGATAATTCAACCGATGAATCTTTTCAGAAGGTTTTAAAAACGATTAAAAAAGGCAAGGAATATTTAAAAACAAATACCAACTTTAATGCATTTGACCGCGCTTTTTTTATTCGAGAAATCGCCAATCCGTTAAGTATCGGTTTGCATAAAACGCAAGTCAGTTTGAAAATTCCTTTTATAAAAGAAACAAGAGGATTAAAAACAACTGCGCAGACACTTTTTGATAAAAACGCTTTTGATGTCGAAGCTTTCTCCGCATTTCCAGATTATGAAACAACGCCTGAAAAAATAGAATTGGGGAAATTATTGTTCAATGATCCTGTTTTATCAGGAGATAATTCTCGTTCGTGTGCTTCCTGTCACCATTCAGATAAAGCATTCACGGATGGTTTGGAGAAATCTATTTCATTAGATGGTAAATCTTTGGTAAAAAGAAATACGCCTACGCTTACCCATATTGCATTTCAGCGTGCTTTCTTCTCAGATTCCAGAGTCAATTATCTCGAAGATCAGGCCGTAGCGGTAATTATAAATGAAAATGAAATGCATGGTTCTTTGGCAAAATCAGTGGTGGCTTTAAAAAAAGAAGCAAGTTATGTTGCCAAGTTCAAAAAGGCATTCCCTAAAACAGCAATAAATGAATTTGGGATAAAGAACGCATTGGCATCCTACATAAGATCATTGAGTACTTATGATTCAAAGTTTGATGAATTTATGCGTGGAGAGGAAAAATTTGATTTAGATGAAATTGCAGGGTTTAATTTATTCACCGGAAAGGCAAAATGTGCTACATGTCATTTTATTCCATTAACAAACGGAACGGTTCCACCAAGTTTTATGAAATCAGAAAGTGAAGTGCTGGGCGTTCCTGATAAATATAAAAAATTAGATGCTGATTTGGGTAAATTTGAATTAACAAAAGCCGAAATTCATCGTAATTCTTTCAAAACACCAACCATAAGAAATGTAGAATTGACGGCGCCTTACATGCACAATGGTGTTTTTAAAACGATGGAAGAAGTGATTGATTTTTACAATGACGGCGGTGGAAACGGATTGGGGTTTAATTTACAAAACCAAACGTTACCCGAGGACAAATTGAATCTTACTGACTTGGAAAAAAAACAGCTTATCGCCTTTATGAAAACATTGACAGATAAAAAGTACTATTGATAGTAAACAAAAAATGCGCTGAAATTCAGCGCATTTTTATAACTAATTCAAAAAAGTTTTATAGTTCAAAACCGTAAGCCAAACGAACACCTACTTGTCCAACACCTTTTCCGAGAGAACCGTTGTTGTTTAAACGATCAAAATGATTGTAGTGTGTATAGTTCAAAGAAATATCTATGTATTTAGTAGCATAACCTATACTTGGAGATAACAATAAAGAAGTTTTATCTCTGGTATTGTCTACATTACTTACTGCAAATGCTGCACCAGCTTCTCCCATTACATAAAATTGGTCATTCCATACAAAAGCTTTAAAACCTGCTTTAGCTGGGATGATACCTAAATCTTTTCCTTCTGTTTGACCAGGAAACGTATCAGCTTTGCTTACAAATAAATTAGTGTAACCAGTTGTTAAAGTTAAAGAGTATCTTTTTGATAAATCGTATTGACCTCTTACATCAGCTCCTAGTGCTAATTTGTATGGGTCGCTAGTTGAATATCCTGCATTTGCACCAAATCCTAAACGAAATCCTTGATCGTAATTTGTAGCTGTAGTTGTTGTTTCTTGTGCTTGTACATTGTTAGCAAACATCATTGCTATTGCGAATACAAATAACATTTTGATTTTTCCTGTCGTTTTCATAATTGTAATATTTTTTATTAATAATTTTTTTTGGTGTTATCTTGGTTTTATTTAATTCAAAACAACGTTACAAATGTATAGCCCTCATAAGCCTGTTTTGTTATAGAATTACTTGGTTTTGTTATAGAATTCCTTGTTATGTGAAATTATGCAGTAAAAAAGAAGTGTTATATATGTAATAGTATTGATGCAATTGAAAGCTTCTAATTATCTTTGCCATCAAAAAAAAGCAAAAAGTGAATTTATCTCAATACTTCAAAGAGTTTTCTTATAATATAAAATTAGCTTATCCTGTAGTTTTAGGAATGTTAGGGCATACATTAATAGGAATAGTTGATAATTTCATGGTTGGGAAATTGGGCTCTACGGAGTTGGCGGCTGTTTCACTGGGTAATAGCTTTATATTCATTGCTTTGTCTTTAGGGATAGGTTTTTCTACTGCAATTACTCCATTAGTGGCTGAGGCTGATGCCGAAAAAAATGATCAAAAAATCCGTACTACTTTTCATCATGGATTGCTTTTATGCACCGTTTTAGGAGTTGCATTATTTATTTTGACAGTGTTGTCTAAACAAATTATGTATTTGATGCACCAACCCAAAGAAGTGGCTGATATGGCTGCTCCATATATTGATTGGGTTGCATTTTCTTTGATTCCGGTGATTATATATCAAGGATACAAACAATTTGCAGATGGTTTGGCCAAAACAAAATATTCAATGTATGCTATTTTAATGGCTAACGTTGTGCATATCTTTTTTAATTATGTACTGATTTACGGAATTTGGTTTTTTCCAAAATTAGGAATTCTGGGAGCTGCTTTGGGAACTGTCTTGTCAAGGATAATGATGGTGGTTTTTATGCATTATCTGATGAAAAAGAATTCGGCATTGAAAAAATATTTTAAGAATTTCAGTTTCAAAGAAATCAGAAAATCAATTTTGAAAAAGATTATCAATCTGGGTATGCCTTCAGCTATGCAAATGTTGTTTGAAGTAACTTTGTTTACCGCTGCAATTTGGCTTTCTGGTTCTTTAGGTAAAAACAGTCAGGCTGCCAATCAGATTGCACTTATTTTGGCATCTTCAACCTTTATGGTTGCAATGGGTTTAAGTGTCACGGCAATGATTCGAGTGAGTCATACTAAAGGAATGAATGATTTTAAAAAGTTGATTGTTGTAGCACGATCTATTTTTCTATTGGCGATTATACTTGAAACTTTTTTTGCGATAATATTTGTGGTATTCCATAATTTTTTACCGCATTTATTCTTGAATATGACCGATTCAGCTCAAATGCTGGACAACGAAGAAATCATCATAATCACTTCAAAATTACTATTGATTGCAGCTATTTTCCAAATCTCAGATGGAATTCAAGTCGTTGTTTTAGGAGCATTACGTGGTTTGCAGGATGTGAAAATTCCAATGTACATTACCTTTGTGGCGTATTGGATTATTGGTTTTCCTATTTCTTATTATTTAGGAAAATATACGGAACTTAAAGCCGTTGGAATCTGGATAGGACTTTTGGCGGGACTAACTGCTGCCGCTTTATTTTTGTATATTCGCTTTGCAAGATTAACAAGAAAGTTGGTGTTACAAAATCATAACAAATAAAATAATAAATACTTAAATACTAAATTCATGGAATTACCAAAATTTTTACTAGGCGATAATACTGATTTTCCTGAAGATATTTTCATCATACACCTTGATTACCCTAGATTTATAATCAATCTGAAAGATGATGAGGTAGAGTTTATGGAAGAAGCAGAGGATCTTGACGAAGCAGAATTAAATGCAGAAATGGAAGGATTAATAGTTCTTGCCAATGAGTTTTATGACCGAGAAATTAAACTTTACGAAGAGTAGTTAAATTTTTGTCTTACCTAATCTATATCCAAATGAAAAATGTACTTATGTATTCTATGTTTATTTTTGGCACAATACTCATAATTAAAGGGGTTTTCAACTTTTTTCCGTTTGAAATTAAATCAAATATAAACGCAAGTGAAGCCTATAATTCTGGACATATTGTAGGATATATTATTGGTAAATTTGGTAAGATTGCTCTTGGTGTTTTAATGTTAAAGTATGGATACCAAACTTATTTGGAAGGAAAAAGAAGAACAGAATAGATTAGTCTTTTTTAAAATATTTTTTCAATAATTTTTGAGCGGCGGCAAAGGGTGAAATTTCATCATTTTGCACCGCTTTTTTAGTTGAATCCAATGATTTTTGAATTTCCGGATTGCTGTAAAAATTGGTTTTCAATTGCTCGTTAATGGTCTCCAGCATCCAATATTGATTTTGTTCTTTTCGTTTTTCAAAAAAGTAATTATTGCCTTTTGTAAGTTCTAGGAATTTTTGAATGGTTTCCCAAACATCGTGTATTCCTTCATGGGTAATGGCGCTACAGGCTGCAGTTGTGGGTGTCCAACCTGATTTTTTGGCAGGAAAAAGATGCAGTGCTCTATTGAATTCCAGTTTGGCAAGATGCGCTCTTTTGATATTGTCACCATCGGCTTTATTGATTACGATAGCATCTGCCATTTCCATGATTCCACGTTTGATGCCTTGCAATTCATCGCCGGCACCAGAAATTTTTAATAAAAGGAAAAAATCAACCATGCTGTGTACGGCAGTTTCACTTTGGCCTACGCCAACGGTTTCTATGATGATGGTATCAAAACCGGCAGCTTCACAAAGCGTAATGGTTTCCCGGGTTTTTCGAGCTACACCACCTAATGTTTCCCCCGATGCAGAGGGACGTATAAAAGCATTCTTATCTTTAACTAATTCTTCCATTCGGGTTTTATCACCCAAAATGCTTCCATGTGAAATCGTGCTGCTGGGATCAACGGCAAGTACCGCTACTTTTTTTCCTAAACCGGTCAGGTATTTTCCAAAAGCTTCAATAAAGGTGCTTTTTCCAACGCCTGGAACTCCAGTAATTCCTATTCTGACAGATTTGTTTGCATAAGGCAAACAGGCATTTATGACTTCATTGGCTTTTGCCAAATGGTTTATATTAGTACTTTCCACTAAGGTAATCGCACGGCTCAGTGCGGTAATATTCCCTTCTAAAATCCCTTCAACGAGTTCTTTTGCCGAAGGTTGTATTTTTCTAAATTGCTGAATATGCCCAACAGCAACAGCGCTGATAATTTCAGGAGGAGAAATTCCGGGTTTTTCGTTTATGGAGCTGGGATGATGTTTTTTATTTGGCAAAACTATTTTTTAGAATAGTAAAAATAATAAAAACTATCTTGAATAGACGATCATTCTCTTAAAATGTCATTTGATTTTGATGGTTCTTCTTTTGCGGAGGATATATCACAAATTTTATTTTTTTGAATTCATTTTATTTCTCATTAGTCAATATCTTTGCTGTATTATGACCAACTTTATTCTAATCTTTGTTTTTTTATTCCTGGGCATTGTATTGCAAAATGTAAAAGCATTTCCTGTTGTAAATGTTTACAAGCTATTAAACAAGATTGTTATTTATATCTGTCTTCCAGCTTTGGCTTTGTACTATATTCCAAAAATAAAGTGGAGTACTGAATTGCTTTTGCCAATTGGTGTATCATGGATTGGGTTTGTCGTTTCGTATTTGTTTTTCAGTTTTTTAGGAAGCAAATTTGGATGGTCTAAAAAACTCATAGGATGTTTAATTATAACTGCCGGTTTGGGAAATACTTCTTTTTTAGGTTTTCCAATAATTGAAGCATTATACGGAGAAGAAGGTTTGAAAACGGCTATTTTAGTGGATCAACCCGGCTCTTTTGTCGTGCTTTCTACATTGGCAATTCTTGTGGCAACCTTATATTCTAGTGGCAATCCAAATGGTTTTCAAATTGCCAAAAAAATTATTTTTTTTCCACCATTTATAACTTTTTTGCTAGCCTGTTTGATGAATGTTTTTAATGTTGATTTTCATGAATATATTCAGATTCTATTGCAAAAACTGGGAAGTGGTGTGACTCCGTTGGCTTTGCTTTCTGTTGGTTTGCAACTGCATTTTGATAGGAAAAGCCAGCATTGGAAGTTTTTAGGACTGGGTCTTTTGTATAAATTAATATTGACTCCGGCTCTTATTTACGTATTGTATGTCGTAATTTTGCAACAGCATTCTAAAGTTATTCAAGTTGCCATAATGGAGTCTGCGATGGCACCCATGATTACAGCTTGTATTTTAGCGTCTACCCACGGTTTAAAGCCCCGTTTGTGTAGCATGATGATTGGTTTTGGAATTCCATTATCGTTTATCACCTTGTTATTTTGGTATTTTGTGGTTCAGTATGTTTAATTTTTCTGAAACTCATCAGAACCAATAATTAGTAATATAGTTTTTAAAAAATATGAATGCATCTCCTGATACTGTATCAAAAATAGATACGACTCCTATTGCGCAGCAAACCGTTTACTCTGTATTATTTTCTATCGCATTCGCCCATTTATTGAATGATTTACTACAAGCCGTTATTCCGGCTGCGTATCCTATTTTAAAAGAAAATTTCAATTTAACCTTCACACAAATCGGGTTAATAACCTTGGCGTATCAATTGGCGGCTTCTATATTACAGCCTTTGGTTGGTTTGTATACGGACAAAAGACCAAAGCCTTTTTCTCAAATTTTCGGAATGCTGTTTACTTTATCCGGAATCGTATGTTTATCGTATGCTTCCAGTTTTTCAATGATTATAATTTCGGTTGTTTTGGTTGGAATTGGTTCTTCCATTTTTCATCCCGAAGCTTCCCGAATCTCCTTTTTGGCATCTGGTGGAAAGCGTGGTTTGGCACAATCTATTTTTCAGTTGGGAGGCAATGCCGGAACAGCTATCGGCCCTTTGTTAGTCGCCTTAATTGTAGTTCCTAATTCACAATATTATATCATTTGGTTTGTGGTTGTTGCCATCATAGGATTGATTGTTTTGAGTAGAATTGCGCTGTGGTATCAAAACCATTTAAGTTTAAGAAGTGCAAAGAAAGCGGTAATCGATTTGCCTAATTTATCCCAAAAAAAGATTGTAATCTCAGTGGGAATTTTGTTGGTTTTGATATTTTCAAAATTCTTTTACATGGCTAGTATGTCCAGTTATTTTACGTTTTATTTAATCGAAAAATTTGGATTATCGGTTCAGGAAGCACAATTTCATTTGGTTTTATTTTTGGCTTCTTGTGCCATTGGAACCTTAATTGGAGGACCGTTAGGCGATAAATTCGGAAGAAAATATGTAATTTGGTTTTCGGTTTTGGGAGCAGCACCTTTTACTTTATTGTTGCCGTATGTCGATTTGTTTTGGACAGGCGTTTTATCAGTCTTAATTGGAATCATAATCTCCTCTGCATTTCCCGCAATCTTAGTTTATGCACAGGAATTATTGCCTAAAAAACTCGGAATGGTTTCCGGTCTTTTCTATGGTTTTGCTTTTGGAATGGGCGGTTTAGGTTCCGCTTTATTGGGAAATCTTGCAGATCACACCAGCATAACTTACGTGTATTATCTTTGCGCCTATTTGCCTTTGATAGGGATTATAGCGCTCTTTTTACCTAATTTAAAGAAAAAATAACACTTCTTTTCAGGAGCTTTTTCCTGCTCTGCACTGTATCTTTTGTTTTTTTAAGAAAAAAAACAAAAGGATGCCGTTGCGATCAGGGCTAGGGCATTTGTTTTCCTAATGGCATTTTTTGGAAGTATTGCTTTCTGGTTTTTATAAAAATTAGTACAATTTTAAGATTAGTTTCCTCCTTTATTGCTTTTATTTCAATAACTTACAGTGTTACTAATCAATAAAATTAATTACTATGGCAACATTACGATTAGGCGATATTGCTCCTGATTTTGAAGCAGAAACGTCACAAGGAAAAATAAAATTTCATGAATGGTTAGGAGATTCTTGGGGAGTTCTATTCTCCCATCCAGCTGATTTTACACCTGTTTGTACCACGGAGTTAGGTACAGTTGCAAATTATTATCCTGAATTTGAAAAACGAAATGTAAAAGTAATCGCATTGAGTGTCGATGGTGTCGATTCCCACATGGAGTGGATTAAAGACATCAATGAAACTCAAAATACAACTGTAAATTTCCCAATAATTGCCGATGAAGACAAGCAAGTTGCTGAATTATATGATATGATTCATCCCAATGCAAGTGAGAGTTTTACAGTGCGTTCCGTTTTTATAATTGGACCTGACAAGAAAATAAAATTAACGTTAACATATCCTGCATCAACCGGTAGAAATTTTGATGAATTATTGCGTGTAATTGACAGTTTGCAATTGACTGCTAAATACAGCGTAGCAACCCCTGCAAACTGGAAAGATGGTGATAAGGTGGTAATCTCGACAGCAGTTAAAGACGAAGATATTGCTGCTAAATTTCCAAAAGGCTACGAAAGAGTAAAACCATATTTAAGAATGACTCCACAGCCTAATAAATAGTAATTTTTAGTATATCTTTTGAATAGAAAAGCAGAATGAAAACAAATTCATTCTGCTTTTCTATTTTGTCAAAAGTATACTTTTTTATTTTTTATTGGTAATTAATAACCCGGAAATAATGATTCCCATGCTTATAATTTGGGTTAGTAAAATGGCTTGATTTAGAAAAAAATACGCCAAAATTCCACTGAATACAGGAATCAAATAATAAATTAAAGCTGTTTTTGAGGTTCCAATTAATCGAATGGCTTCGTTCCATAAATAAAATGAAATTAAGGAAGCGCAAATGCCAACGTATGTGGTAACCAAGACTGTTTTAGTGTCAAAAATCACTTTTTTATAATAAATATGTTCATACATATAAAAAGGAAACAGCAAAATTGTACCTATAACAAATACACTAAACAAAAATACTTTTGGTGTTAATTCATCTGGTTTTTGTCGCACTAGTATTGTGTAATAAGCAAAAAAGAAGCAAGCCACGAGCATCAATAAATCCCCAATCGTGAAGTTGATATGAAGTAATGCTTGTAAGGAACCTTTGGAAACAAGCACTAGAACTCCTGTGATTATGATTGCAATTCCCACTATTTTTATATTGGACACTTTCTCTTTAAAAATAATCCTAGAGAGGACAACAATAAATAATGGAATTGAAATAGCGATTAACGATAAGTTGACTGCACTTGTTGTTTTTCCTGCAAAGTATATCAGCGTATTAAAAATAGTGATGCCTAATACAGCCGTAAGCGTAAGATACCGAATGTGTTTCTTTACGATTTTGAAATTTTCAAGAGTACTTTTTATGGCAAATGGTGCCAAAACAATACAAGCAACAGTCCATCGCCAAAAAGCCAATCCAATAGGAGGAATATGACCTTTTATGCCACTGGCAATTACCATATTTACGGACCAAAGAAAGGTGGCTAATAGGGCAAATAAAACCCCTTTAGTGGTGTTGTTCATTAAATAAGACTGTTTATTTTGGCATATTGTAGTAACATAATGGTTTTTGCATCCTGCATTTGACCAGATTCAATCATAGTATACGCTTCGTCAAAAGTCATTTCCATCACATCTATATTTTCTTCTTCATGTTCCACTCCGCCACCGTCACTCACTTTCATAGATTCATCGTATTCACCAACAAATAAATATAATATTTCAGTTACGGCTCCTGGAGACATATAGGTTTCCATAACTTTTTTTACTTTAGAAATGCGGTATCCTGTTTCTTCTTCAGTTTCTCGAATGATGCATTGCTCCGGATTATCTTGGTCCAAAAGTCCTGCGCAAACCTCAATCATCATTCCGGTTTCATTTCCGTTAAGATACGTTGGCAAGCGAAACTGACGTGTTAGAATAACTGTTTTTTGTTGTGTGTTATAAAGTAAAATGGCAGCGCCGTTTCCTCTATCATAGACTTCTCTTTTTTGGGTAATCCAGGAGTCGTCTTTTTTTTGATAGTCAAAAGTTACTTTGTTTAAAATGTACCAATTGTCAGAGAGCAATTCGGTTTTTTCTATTTTAATAGTTGGATTTTTCATTCGGTTGGATTGGATTTTAAACTAAAAAAAACGCTCTGAATTTTCAGAGCGTTTCGTAATCTTATTTTAGAATAGTTTGCTTTCTGTCTGGACCTACAGAAACTATTTTGATAGGAACTTCCACTTCTTTTTCAATGAATGCAATGTATTCTTTCAACTCTGTCGGTAATTCATCATAGGTTGTCATACCAGTCAAATCTTGTTTCCATCCTTTGAAATCCTGATATACTGGAGTTACATTTTCTGGTTCGATGTTATAAGGGAAATGAGAAATTTTCTCTCCTTTATAATTGTATTCCGTACATACTTTTAAGGTTTCAAATCCTGAAAGTACATCACCTTTCATCATCATCAATTGCGTTACGCCATTAACCTGAACAGCGTATTTAAGCGCTACTAAGTCTAACCAGCCACAACGTCTTTGTCTTCCGGTTACAGATCCAAATTCATTTCCTACACGTGCCATAGTTGCGCCATCTTCGTCAAAAAGTTCAGTAGGGAACGGACCACTTCCTACGCGTGTTACATACGCTTTGAAAATTCCGTATACTTCCTTGATTTTATTTGGAGCAATCCCTAAACCGGTACAAGCACCAGCAGCGGTAGTGTTAGATGAAGTTACAAAAGGATACGTTCCAAAATCAACATCTAATAATGAACCTTGAGCACCTTCACATAATATTGATTTACCCGCTTTTTGAGCTTGGTGTAAATATTCTTCGCTATCGATAAAATCTAATTTTTTTAATTCTTCGATGGCTTCAAAAAATTCTTTTTCTAATTCTTCTAAATTGTATTGGATAGCAACATCATAGAATTTAATCATAGCTTCATGCTTGTCAGCCAAAGCTCTGTAACGATCTGCAAAATCTTCTAATTCAATATCACCTACACGAAGACCATTTCTTCCTGTTTTGTCCATATATGTTGGACCAATACCTTTTAATGTAGAACCAATTTTTGCTTTACCTTTAGAAGCCTCAGAAGCTGCATCTAATAAACGGTGTGTTGGTAAAATTAAATGTGCTTTTCTTGAAATGATTAATTTATTTTTAATGTCTAAATTAAATTTCTCAAGACCTTCAATTTCTTTTTGAAAAACAACAGGATCAATTACTACTCCATTTCCAATGATGTTTACAGCAGTTTTATGAAAAATACCAGAAGGAATAGTTCTAAGAACATGTTTTATTCCGTCAAATTCCAAAGTATGTCCTGCATTTGGACCTCCTTGAAAACGAGCGATAATATCATAATTTGAAGTTAGAACATCAACAATTTTTCCTTTTCCTTCATCTCCCCATTGTAATCCTAGTAATAAATCTACGGTCATTCTATCTGTTATTTTGTAGTTAGTGATATATTGAAGGGACAACTAGTAAGTTATCCTGTACTATTTTTGTTTTTTTATTCCATATAAATATAAGGAATGGTTGGTAATCTCTATGTCGAATATTTCTTCGATTGTTTTTTTGATACTTTGAATTCTTGGGTCACAAAACTCAATTACTTCGCCAGTATCAGTCATTATAATGTGATCGTGCTGTTTGTCAAAATATGATTTTTCATAATGTGCCTGATTTTGTCCAAATTGGTGTTTACGCACTAAAGCACAATCCAATAGCAATTCGATCGTGTTGTAAAGAGTTGCTCTACTCACACGATAGTTTTTATTTTTCATTTTGATATAAAGGTTTTCTACATCAAAATGTTCTTCGCTATCGTAAATTTCCTGAAGGATAGCATAACGTTCAGGAGTCTTGCGATGTCCTTTTTTTTCAAGATACATTGTAAAAACATTTTTTACAATTTCTTGGTTTTTGGTGTTATCTGTGGAAATGAGTGTCATATGCGGGCAAAGATAAATTTTTTAGTTTAAAGTATAAAGTTTAAGGTTTGTTTAGTTTCAAGTTTTTTAGTTTCACCTTGAATAAATTGAGATTTGAAACTAAAAACTAGATTTTTTTCTATGTTTTATAAACCCTTGTTACTTTATCGATTCCGTCAATTTTTTTGATGTTGTTGATCATTTTTTTCAAAATGGTATTGTTTTGAACAATTACCGCAACTTGACCATGAAAAATTCCTGCATCGGTACTCAAAGAAATACTCTGAATATTAACATGCATATTGTTCGAAATTACCTTTGTTAATTGGTTTGTGAGTCCTAAAACATCCATTCCGGTTATGTTAATGATGGCTTTGAATTCTTCTTGCGAAGAGTCAATCCATTTGGCTGTCATTATTCGGTAAGCATAGTTGGATTGCATCCCAATGGCGTTTGGACAATCTTTTTTATGCACTTTTATTCCTTCGTTAATCGTTACAAATCCAAATACATCATCACCAGGTATTGGGTTGCAGCAAGGCGATAATTTGTAATCCAGTTTGTCGTGTTCTTTTCCAAAAACAAGCATGTCGTAATTACTGCTTATGATTGGTTTATGAATGTCTTCGTCAGCAGTGCTTGGCGAACGTTTCATTTTATTTTTGAAAAAATTAATGAACGTATTACTCTTTTGTGCTGCGTAATCTTTGAGTTGTTGGTTTTCAATAGCGCCAATTCCCACTCTATAAAATAAATCTAAACTGGTTTTTAGTTTGAAAAAGTTAACCAATTCGTTAACTACTGATTCGTTTAACGTTATTTTTAAATGCTTTAGTTTTCGAGTAAGGAGTTCTTTTCCTTCCTCGCCAATTTTCTTGGTATTTTCGTTTAAAACATTTTTTATTTTCGTTTTGGCTCTGGAAGTGGTTACATAATCAAGCCAGTTGATTGTAGGTTTCTGATGTTGCGAGGTGATAACTTCAATCTGATCGCCACTTTTTAATTCGAAATTCAAAGGAACTAATTTCCCATTGACACGCGTTCCTCTGGTTCTAATTCCTATTTCAGAGTGAATACTGAAAGCAAAATCAAGTGAAGTGGCGCCTTTAGGCAATGATTTTATTTCTCCTTTTGGAGTAAATACAAAGATTTCTTTAGAATATAAATTCATTTTGAAATCTTCCACAAAATCTACTGCATTCGTTTCTGAATTTTCTAGCGCTTCTTTAAGTAAATTAAGCCATACATCCAAACCGCTTTCTTCAGTAGCACCGTTTTTATATTTGTAATGTGCTGCGTATCCTTTTTCGGCAATTTCATCCATGCGTTCACTTCGAACCTGCACTTCAACCCAGCGGCCTTTTGGTCCCATTACCGTAATATGCAGGGCTTCATAACCGGTGGATTTTGGTGACGAAATCCAGTCACGTAAACGACTTGGACTTGGTCTGTAATGATCTGTTACGATAGAATAGATCTTCCAGGCAAGAAATTTTTCGTCATGAGGATTTGATTTGTAAACGATTCGCAACGCAAATTTATCATATACTTCGTCGAAGCTAACGTTTTGCGCTTTCATTTTTCGACGAATAGAATAGATAGATTTTGGACGACCTTTTATAATGTACTCGATTCCTTCTTCATCCAAAGCTGTTTTTAGAACCGTAGTAATATCAGCAATGTAAGCATCTTGCTCTTCTTTGGTTTCTTTTATTTTACTTACAATATCATTGTATACTGCTGGCTCGGTGTATTTTAATCCTAAATCTTCAAGCTTTGTTTTGATGTTGTACAAACCCAGTCGATGCGCTAATGGTGCGTATATGTATAAAGTCTCCGATGCGATTTTAGTTTGTTTGTCTTCCTGCATCGATTCCATAGTCTGCATATTGTGCAAACGATCGGCTAGTTTGATCAGAATTACTCGAACGTCATCGTTCAGTGTAAGAATCATTTTTCTGAAATTCTCAGCCTGTAATGATGCATTCAAATCTTTTTGAACCATGGATATTTTTGTTAATCCCTCAACGATTTGAGCCACTTTAGGATTAAACAAACGTTCAATATCTTGAATAGTAGTTGGTGTGTCTTCAACCACATCATGCAATAATGCAGCAGCGATGGATGTAGCTCCCAAACCTATTTCGGAAGCAACAATTTTTGCCACAGCAATTGGGTGGAAGATATAGGCTTCACCAGATTTTCTGCGCTGCTCTTTATGAGCTTCTACGGAAACATCAAATGCTTTCCGGATTAATTTTTTGTCTTCAGGTGTTAAAGTTTGGTAACTTATGCGAAGCAATTCTTTATATTCTTGGGCAATTGCCTTGTTTTCTTTTTCTAAATCTATTTCTGTCATAACGGCATTGTTCATTTCCTAAAAATAAGAATAAGTTGGGAGATATGCAAATGTATATTTGAATTTTAAACGAAAGAAACTAGAGTTTGTTTTTAAATTTTTTAATCAAAAATCTAAAATCCTCTCTGTCTTTTGGCTTCAAAAATCAATATGGCAGCTGCAACCGAAACATTCATGGAATCGATCTCGCCTTGCATTGGAATAATAATATTTTGGGTCGCTGCTTTTCTCCATTCTTCCGTCAATCCAGTGGCTTCCGTTCCTACAACCAAAGCGGTTGGCGTAGTGTAATCTTGTGTGTGATAGTAAGTGGAGTTTTGTAAAGTAGCACAATAAAAATTGATTTTTCTTTCTTTCAAAAAGGCAATAATTTCAGAGGTAGTTCCGGTTGCAATTTGGTTGGTGAATAAACAGCCCACACTGGAACGCACAATATTTGGATTGTATAAATCGCTTTTTGGATTGGCGATAATTACCGCATCAAGATTAGCAGCATCGGCAGTACGAAGTAAAGCTCCAATGTTTCCGGGCTTTTCCGGTGCTTCGGCAATAAGAATCAATGGATTTTCAGATAATTTCAAATCAGATAATTGCAATGATTTGGTTTTGGCTACAGCCAAAATTCCTTCAGTAGTATCCCTATAGGCCAGTTTTTGATAAACTTCTTTATTGATTTCTATCAGTTCTGCATTTTTAGATAATTGACGGGCTTCGTCTTCGGAACAAATTTCAGGTAAAAACAACAGCCTTTCTATTTCGTAACCACCTTTGATGGCAATAGAAATTTCACGTTTTCCCTCAATTAAAAAGGTTCCGGATTGTTTACGAGCTTTTGCTTTTTCCTGCAATTGCACTAAAGATTTTATGTGTGGATTTTGTATCGAAGTGATTTGTTTCAAGAGGTACAACTATTTAATTTTTAGGAAACAAAGATACACAGAGAAAATTCAGTTTTCTATATTTGGATTCGAATATTTATCTGCTGTAATGAACCTTGATTAAATGTAGACAATAGGAGTTGGTTACACGAGTATTTTCTTTAATTTTGCCTGAATCATATGCAATTGATAGCATTCTTTTTATCCATTTTTAAATCCAAAAAACAGCATGTTCCATTTATTAGACATCATCGGTACGATGGCTTTTGCCATGTCTGGCGCTTTGACGGCAATGAATAAAAAAATGGACCCTTTTGGTGTATTTATTATTGCATTTGTAACTGCCGTGGGCGGTGGAACGTTGCGGGACATTATGATTGGGCGAACTCCAGTAGGATGGATGCTGGATTTAAAGTACGTTTATGTGATAATCATCGGGTTTGTATTGGCCATTATTTTTAGAAAAAAATTCGATCGATTGCGAACTTCTTTATTTTTATTTGACACTATTGGGTTGGGCGTTTTTACTTTAATAGGTCTCGAAAAAGGAATAAATATTGGACTTCATCCAGTCATTTGCGTAGCTTTAGGGACTATGACAGCTTGTTTTGGAGGCGTTATTCGAGATATTTTATGTACTGAAATTCCCGTTATTTTTAGAAGGGAAATTTATGCAACGATTTGTATTCTCGGTGGAATTGTTTTCTTCATCCTTCGGGAATTTAATTTAGAAAGTGATGTTTTATACTTAGCGACATCCTTAGTTATCATTTCGGTTCGTCTAATGGCGGTGAAATTCAAATGGTATTTATCACCTTTAGAGAATAAATAAAAAATGCTTAATTTCACGAAGTCTAAAATCAAATAGTGAAAAATTATTCAGTCAAACAATACCAGGAAAGCGATTATACAAATTGGAATGCCTTCATTGGTCAAGCCAAAAACGCTACCTTTTTATTTCACCGTGATTTTATGGAATACCATAACGATCGATTCGAGGATAATTCCTTGATTGTTTTTTATAAGGATAAATGGATTGGAGTTATGCCAGCGAATAAAGTTAGGAATGAAATTTTTTCGCATCAAGGATTGACTTATGGTGGCTTGGTTTATAGTGATAAGTCAAAATTGACAACTATAATCACCGCTTTCAGAGCTGTTTTATTGTTTCTAAATGACAATGAAATCAAGAAACTGCATCTGAAAACGATTCCACCTATTTATAATACTAAACCTGCCGAAGAAATTAAGTATGCTTTATTTTTGGCAGAAGCCAAATTGGTAAGACGAGATAGTTTATCGGTTATTGATTTGTCACAGAAAAATAATTTTTCAAAAATCAGAAAAAGAGGGATTCAAAAAGGGATTTTAAGTGGTTTGATAATCAAAGAAGAAGCGGTTTTTGAATCCTTCTGGAATGAAATATTGATTCCAAACTTGAATGAAAGACATAGAGCAAAACCGATTCATTCCATTGCAGAAATGAATCTTTTGAAAAGTCTTTTCCCTAATAATATCAGACAGTTTAATGTGTATTATAACAATAAAATTGTAGCAGGAACTACTGTTTTCGAAAGTGAAACGGTTGCGCATTGTCAATACATTTCTAAATATGAAAAAGATGAAAATCTTGGAAGTTTAGATTTTTTATATCATTTTTTGATTACAGAAGCTTTTGCTGAAAAGCGATTTTTTGATTTTGGAATTTCCAATGATGCGCAAGGAAAATTATTGAATGATGGATTGTCTTATTGGAAAGAAAGTTTCGGAGCCAGCACCATAGTTCATGATTTTTATGAAGTCAAGACGGCTAATTATGTTAAGCTAGATTCCTTTTTTACTAAATCAAAAAATATACTGACCGAATGATTTCATTTCTTGATTTAAAAAAAATAAACGAACCGTATGAAACTGCTTTTCAGGAAAAATTGAAAGCAGTTTTAGCCAATGGTTGGTATGTTTTAGGAAATGAAGTCAAGGAATTTGAATCTAGTTTTGCCAAGTATTGTGGTGCCAAATATTGCATCGGGACTGGAAATGGGTTAGATGCTTTAGTTTTGATTTTTAAGGGGTATATTCAACTTGGAAAATTGCAAAAAGGGGATGAAGTTATTGTTCCTGCAAATACTTATATTGCGAGTATTCTGGCTGTTTTACAAGCGGATTTAATTCCTGTTTTGGTCGAGCCAAAATTAGAAACCTACAACATCAATCCCGATTTAATTTCACAAAAGATTACTTCAAAAACCAAAGCAATTCTGGTAGTTCATCTTTACGGACAATTGGCAGAAATGGCTGCGATAAATGAAATTGCTGTTGCAAATAACTTGTTGGTTGTCGAAGATGCGGCGCAGGCTCATGGAGCAATTTTAGAAGTCGAAAGTCAAAAGTCGAAAGCCGAAAGTTTGGTCACGCATAAAATAATTCCTAAAACTCAAGCGTATAGTTTTTATCCCGGAAAAAATCTTGGCGCTTTAGGAGATGCTGGTGCTGTTACAACAAATGATTCGGAGTTAGCTAAAGTTATCGAATCGTTGCGAAACTATGGTTCGGAAACGAAATATTACAATGATTATATTGGAGTGAATTCACGATTAGATGAATTGCAAGCGGCTTTCCTTAATGTGAAATTGCCCCATTTAGATATTGAAAATGAACGCCGTAGAACAATTGCCAAACGTTATTTATCTGAAATTAAAAACGATAAAATAATAGTGCCAAATTGGGATTTATCAAATAATCATGTTTTTCATTTATTTGTCATTCGAACACAAAGCAGACTTGCTTTACAAGACTATTTACACCAAAATGGGATTCAAACGGTAATACATTATCCCATTCCACCTCACAATCAAAAAGCCTTATCATTTTTGAACCATTTGTCTTTTCCTATTACCCAAAAAATTCATGATGAAGTGTTGAGTTTGCCTATAAGTCCTGTTTTGACAATGGATGAGGTTAGTTTTATTATTGAAATTCTAAATAAATATTAAGTTGGAATTTATTAAAAAAATTGCCCAAACACAACTGTTTAAGATTACGTCTTTAAATAGTTTAAGCGTCATTTTAAAAATTGGAATCGGGTTAATTACTTCAAAATTATTGGCTGTTTTTGTAGGCCCAAGCGGAATGGCTTTAGTTGGTAATTTGAGAAATTTTTTAACTTCCTTAGAAGGTATTTCGACTTTAGGTTTTCAAAACGGAATTATAAAATATGTTGCTGAAAACGAAGAAAATGAGAATCAGCTTAAAAAAATAATTACCACAGTTTTTATTAGTTTGCTATGTATTGCGAGTGTTTTAAGTGGCGTCTTATATTTTTTTGCGTCTTATTGGAACAGTCAAATATTTGGAAATAATTTCGAATATGCAGTTGTTTTTAAAGTACTGGCGTTGGCTTTGCCTTGGTATGCAATTTCTGTTTTTTTGTTATCCGTAATTAATGGTTTAGGGCAATTCAAAAGAGTAATTTGGGTCAATATAATAGGAAATGCCATTGGTCTATTGGTTTCTATCAGTCTAATTTTGAATTATAAAACCTTGGGCGCTTTACTTTCCTTGGTGATTTCGCCAGCTTTATTGTTTTTCGTGACATTCTATTATATAAATAAAGAAATTAATTTTTTTAAAACGATTCGGTTTCAGCAGTTTGATTTTCAGGTGCTAAAAAATCTATCGTCTTATTCTTTAATGGTCGTAGTTTCAACAGTTTTAGGGCCTTTGGTGTATTTGTTAATCAGAAATCATGTTATCCAGAATATTGGACTGGAACAAGCCGGTTTTTGGGAAACAATGACCCGTATTTCAACGTATTATATGCTGTTTGTTACCACAATTTTGACTGTTTATTTTTTACCGAAATTGGCTGTCGCCAAAAACAATCTGGAGACAAAACGTGTTTTTTGGAGTTATTTCAAAAGCATTTTACCCGTTTTCATAATAGTATTAGCGGTGCTTTACTTTTTACGATTTTTTATCGTTAATTTACTTTTTACCAATGCGTTTCTACCGGTAGCGACTTTGTTTTTTTGGCAGTTGGCAGGAGATGTTTTAAAAGTTGCTTCTTTGATTTTAGGGTATCAGTTTTTTGCAAAAAAATTAACTGTAGCCTTTATAATCTCAGAGTTGTTTTCACTTTTAGTTTTGTACTTTTTGAGTGTTTATTTAGTTAATTTATTTGGAATTCAAGGAGTTGTAATGGCACAGGCTTTTGATAATTTTATTTATTTGTTGGTGTTGGTTGTTTATTTTAGGAAGAGTTTGTTTTAGATAAAAACTTAAGCTTTTTGCCAAGTTTCTAAGTATTGATTAGCGATTTTTATATAATCATGTTCTTTCTCCACAAATGTTCTTGCCCGTTTGCCAATTGCTATAATCTCTTCAGGATTTTCAATCAAAAAAGACAATTCATTTACTAAATAATCTACATTAGGTAAAGCATTTACAGCAACTCGTTCTGATAAATTATAATGCTGTACAAACTCTTTTTCGGCACCAGTGAATACGACTTTTCCTTTTGCCATGGCTTCTAGTGCATTATAACCTTGGTCGCAACTAAAAGTTTGGTCTAATAAAATATGTGCTTTATTGTATGAGTCTATATAAACGGGATATGGAACTGTTTTTGTAATAATTATTTCCACTCGATTTTCGTATTTTATTTTTATAATTTCAAGTGCTTTTTCAAAATAAGGAATGCCTTTTTGATTGTAGCTCCATTCATTTATACCAAGAAAAATTACTATTTTATTTTCAATGTTCGATTGCTGAAACATTAATTTTGTATGATTAATTGGGTATGGAATGAAACCGGAATATTTCGAACTTTTATTTACGGCAGCAACATAATCAAAATCAGTCGCAATAATTCCAATGCATTTATCAAGTACCAAATCGTGTACTTTTTTATGGCTTTCTTTTAAATATTCAAATAATGGATAAAACTCTTTGGTTAGTTTTGGATTAAGAAAAAAGGGTTGTAAAATTGATTTTTTATTTTTGTTTTCTATGTCGAATTTCATGTTCAAATAATCAGCGCCACACGACAAGACGAAAACTCTTTTATTTGATTCGAAAATTTTCTTAATCAAGAAAAGTTCTGATTTTTTTGTTGTTTTTATAGGAGCTTCATTAACGAACTGAATTACGTCGAAATTTTTAAATTTTGGAAGTAAAAAATAAAAACGGATTCCATATTCTACAGTCGCAAAGTCATATTTAAAAAGGCGATAAATAATTTGTCTAACTATATTAATTAACTTAAATTTACTCCATTTGGCTTCAAAATCTAAATCAACGGGATAGTTTTTGAAACCATCACTATTTGCTGCTAAAATTACTTCATGTCCAAGTTGAACTAACCCTTCCTTCAAAGAATTGTGTAAAAGACTATATTCTCCGATAAGTAAAATTCGCATGAATAGTATATTTATAACGAAAATATACAATCAGCAATGATAAAACAAAACTTTAAGTATAAAATTGCTTTAATTGGGTATCGGTTAAGTGGAGGCGGAAGCGAAAAAGTTATGGCTGCGTTGTCTATTTTTTTTGATAAAATTGGGATAGACGTTTATAACATAATTATTTTAGATGAAGTATCATATCCTTATGCTGGGAAGCTTGTCAATTTAGGATTGTTGAAAGATAACAAAAATGGATTTGTCGATAAATACAAGCGACTGATTGCTTTACGAAATTGTTTAAATGCGAATGATTTTGATTATATAATAGATTTTCGTTTTAGAATTAAACCTATTCAGGAGTTAATTGTATCACGATTGATTTATAACACAAAAACGATATTTACAGTTCATAGTTTTTTGATAGATCATTATATGCCTAACAATTCTTTGTTAGCCAGGTTTATGTACAATCATTGTTATGCGAATGTTGCTATTGTGGAAGAAATGAAGGAATTGATCGAGCGTAAGCATAATTTAAAAAATGTTGTTACGATTTCTAATCCTGTTAATTTAGAGGAAGTTAACGAAAAGTGTACGGAATCAATTGAAATTGAATTTGATTATATCATAGCGATAGGTCAATATGAGAGTCCAATAAAGCAGTTTGATAAGTTGATATTGAGTTATGCAAATTCAAGTTTACCTCATAAAAATATTCATCTTATAATACTGGGGAAAGGCAATAAAATTCCATTGGAAAGTATAGCAGAAGCGAGTGGAATTTCAGAATATGTACATTTTTTAGAATACCAAAACAATCCTTTTAAGTATATTTCTAAAGCTAAATTTCTCGTATTAACGAGTAAAAACGAAGGATTTGCAAATGTTTTGTTAGAAGCTTTAGCGTGTGAAACTCCCGTTATAGCATTTGACTGTCCTTGTGGGCCAAGTGTAATTATTAAGGATAAAAAAAATGGTATTTTAGTAGAAAATCAAAACTTGCAAAAACTTACGGAAGCAATGAATTTATTAGAATCAGATGAATCTTTATATCTCCATTGTAAGCAAAATGCATTAGAAAGCATAAAGCCTTTTTTGTTGAATACAATTGGTCAGCAATGGCTAGAACTGATGAAAATGGAAGATATTTTAAGTACAACTAAATTAGAATTATGAATGTAAAAATTATTGACATTCCAAAAATAGAAAATACCTTAGGAAATATTGCTGTAATGGAAAACGGTTCTATTCCTTTTGATATAAAAAGAGTTTATTATTTATATGACATACCTAGTTCGTCAAAACGCGGAGGTCATTCCCATAAAAATCTCCAACAAATATTGATAGCCATTTCAGGAAGTTTTGATGTTGTTTTAAAGAATGGAAGTTCAGTCAAAACAATTACATTGAATAAACCAGACAAAGGATTATTTATAGAAAATCATATTTGGAGGGAATTAGAAAATTTTTCTTCCGGAGCGGTTTGTTTGGTTTTGGCATCTGATGTGTTCGATGAAGAAGATTATATTCGGGATTTTGATGAATTTTTGATTTCTAAAAAATGAAACTTTTATACATTGTTCCCAACATAAATAACGAAGGCGGTGTAGCCCGAATGCTTTCTGTAAAGGCAAATTATCTAGTTGAAAAATTGGGATATGAAGTTGATATTCTGACTCAAAACAAGGGTTTTTCTCCTTTGTTTTATTCTTTTAATTCCAATATTATTTTTCACGATATACTATTGAAAGGTAATTTTTTTCAGTTTTTTAATTCTTTTTCCAAAGGGTTAAAAAATAAAATTAAAGCAATTCAACCTGATGTTATTGTTGTTTGTGATAATGGACTAAAAGCGTATTTGATTCCTTTTATTTTAAAAAATAAAGTTCCTCTTGTGCTAGAAATGCACAGTTCTAAGTTTATTGAGGAAAGAGAATCAGATAAAAATATTTTGACGAAAGTTGCATTTAATTGGATTCATGCTTTAAAAAAAATTGGAATAAAGGAATACGATCGGTTTGTTGTGGAAACGAGCGAAAGCATTGCAGAATGGGAAATAAATAATGCAATTGTCATTCCAAATCCTTTATGGTTTACTTCCGAAAAACCAAGTGCTTTAGAAAATAAAAAAGTCATTGCTGTAGGACGACATACGTACGAAAAAGGATTTGACAGAATGTTACAAATCTGGAAAAAAGTTATTGCAAAACATCCAGATTGGATATTGGAAATTTACGGAAAAGCATCAGGAAATCTCGATTTAAAATTGCTGGCCGAAAATCTAAATGTTTCGAATAATGTTGTTTTTCATAAACCGGTTCAAGATATTGATAAAAAATATTTAGAAGCTTCGTTTTATCTTATGACGTCTCGATTTGAAGGTTTTGGAATGGTTTTGATTGAGGCGATGGCTTCCGGATTGCCTTGTGTTGCTTATGATTGTCCGTGCGGACCAAGAGGCATTTTGTCTCAAAAAGAAGACGGTTTTTTGATTGAAAACGGCAACCAATCAGATTATGTAAAAGCAGTCGAGACTTTAATCGAAAATGTAAAATTAAGAAGAGAGATGGGAAAAAAGGCAAAATTGTCTAGCGAAAAATACAACATCGATGCCATTATGCAAACTTGGAATCAATTGTTTATTGGAATCAAAAAGAATTAATTTTTATGATTTAGCGAGCATAAATACCCAACTCGAAACCAATTAAAAAGAAATAAATTAGGGTTTTTTCCAGTCAAATTTTGCGATAGATATTTCTCGAAAACGGAATGTATTTTTGAAAAGATAAAAGTGGATTTTGTTCTTTTTAAAAAATGATACAATTGAATCAGTCTTACAAATTCAATATCAATTTTTTCTTCTTCATACAGCGAAATCAAATTTTCTAAAGACTCTTTGGTTTTGTTCAAATAAACCAAATTAGTGTCAATATCTCCGTGTTTAACAGGATTTTCAATGTGATTTACTTTAGATTTTAATAGACCTAACTGATACGAAAGTTGGGTGTCATCATGACCATATTTCTTTCTGTTTGTGTCAAATTTTACTTTGTTGAAACAGTCTTTTTTGATTACAGTATTGTTAAAAAGTAACGATTGATACGGTTTTTTCTTTCGGTTTGCTGCAGATTTGTCCTCAATAAATCTTCCGTATTTCCAACGTAGTTTTTGATTGTCGGAAGGACATTTTTCAGGATGCAACCTTCCGCCATAAACAACATCAAAATCCTGAAGATTGTCAATGTATTTTTTTATAAAATGGTCATGAATAATAATAGAGTCCCCATCGATAAAAAGCAAATAATCAAATTTTGCTTGTTTAGCAAGTGAATTTCTGTTTTCTCGATGCGCTAGATTTTCTTTTAAAGAGACAAAACTGCAATTGGATACTGCATTTACATTTTCATTAGATGTATTCAAACTTGATTCAGAAGCGTCGTCTTGACATAGAATTTCAAAATGTATTCCGCAATCTATACATTGTTTGTGCAGCTCTAAAACAAGCGGATAAACATTGTAATTGTATATAGGAACAAGAATAGAAAGCATTATGCCGTTCTCTGAACCACTTCAAAGATTTTTGCATCTTCGCATTTCAATGTTTTTGAAGGGAATTTCATTAATAATGCATAATCGTGTGTTGCCATAATAATGGTTTTTCCGTTAGCATTGATCTTTTTTAATACTTCTAATACTTCGGCGCTCGTTTGTGGATCTAAGTTTCCAGTTGGTTCATCAGCAAGGATTAATTCTGGATCGTTAAGCAAAGCTCTGGCGATAGCCACACGCTGTTGTTCTCCTCCAGAAAGTTGATGTGGCATTTTTTTGCCAAAATCTCTCATTCCCACTTTATTCAAAACTTCGTCGATCTTATTTTGCATTTCTACATTGTCTGTCCAGCCAGTTGCTTTAAGTACAAACAACATATTGTCATTTACAGTACGGTCCGGCAGTAATTTGAAATCTTGAAAAACGATTCCAATCTTTCTTCTCAAAAACGGAATGTCATCTTCTTTTAAAGTGGCTAAATCAAAATCTACTATATGACCTTCTCCTTCCGTTAAAGCTAAATCAGCATATAAAGTTTTCATTAAACTACTTTTTCCGGAACCTGTTTTTCCAATAATATAAAGGAATTCACCGTGTTTTACCTCCAAGTTTACTTGGGATAAAATAGATTTACCTTCTTGATAAATGTTTACATTTTTTAGAGACAGTACGGATTGTGACATAATTTGCATTTGTTTATTGGGTAAAAGTAATAAGATAACGGTTCTATTCAAAATAAATTCTATTCAATTAGATAGAATTGTGATAATTATAAATAATATGTGAAAGTAGCGGAGTTTGCAGGGATGAATAGTACAGCATTGAAAGTTAAATTCTGCAGTGTTAAAAAAAATGTTCATAATAAAAGCCAATAACGATTCGTTATAGACTTCAGAATATGATACATTTGAATTATTAAAATAAAATCACAATGCGTAAAATTTCTTGGCTCTTCTTTATTCCAATTTTCATTATAACGGCCACTGTTTCGGCACAAAAATCAACCATTTACACACACGATTCGAAAGATTTCAATAAAGCAGTTTCTTTATTTAAAGACGCGCAATATGCATCGGCGCAACTAATTTTTAATAAAGTAAAGGAAACGGCCACTACTGAAGAACTAAAATCAGATTGTGCGTATTATGCAGCTAATTGCGCCATTCGAACCAACCAATCCAATGCGGATGAATTGATGGAGCAATTTGTTTCGGATTATCCTACGAGCGTAAAACAAAATCAGGCGTACATTGAAGTGGCACATTATCATTTTAACCAAGGGAATTATCCGCAAGCTTTAGAATGGTTTGATAAAGTGGACGAAAGTAGTTTAAGCAGAAATGACCAAGATAAATTTAACTTCCAGAAAGGCTATAGTTTTTTTAATGCCAAAAAGAAAAAGGAAGCTACAGTGTATTTGAATAAAGTGGTAAACTCAGCTGAATATGGATCTCAAGCCAAATATTATTTAGGATTTATGGCTTATGAAGGCGATGATTACAAGCAAGCTACAAAGTATTTTGACGAAGTTTCAGGCGAAGAAAAGTACAAAGAAAAGCTTTCTTATTATCAGGCTGATATGAACTTTAAGTTAGGAAATTTTCAAAAAGCAATTGATTTAGGTCAGAAAGCTATGGCTAAATCAACTCCTTTGGAAAAATCAGAACTCAATAAAATCATTGGCGAAAGCTACTTCAATTTGAAGCAATATGATAAAGCAATTCCATATTTAGTAGATTATAAAGGAAAAAAAGGAAAATGGAATAATACTGATTTCTATCAATTGGGATATGCGTATTACAAACAAAAAGACTACGAAAACGCGATTTCTCAGTTCAATAAAATAATTGGCGGGAAAGATTTCGTAGCGCAAAATGCCTATTATCATTTGGGAGAAAGTTACCTCAATACCGATAAAAAACAACAAGCATTGAATGCTTTTAAAAATGCTTCGGAAATGGAGTTTGATGTAGCAATTCAGGAAGATGCCAGTTTAAATTATGCCAAATTAAGTTATGAATTAGGGAATTCGTATCAAAGTGTACCAGCAGTTTTACAAGCTTTTTTGAAAAAATATCCAGAGAATGCAAGCCGTTCTGAAGTTGAAAAATTACTGATAGATTCTTATATTTCTTCTAAAAACTACAAAGAAGCCTTAGTTTTATTGGAAAAAAATAAAGCACCAGAAAATAAATTAGCCTACCAAAAAGTGCTTTTTTATAGAGGTTTAGAATTGTATACCGATGGGAATTACCCGGAAGCATTGAAAATGTTCACGAAATCCGTAAGCGAACAAAAAGATGCTGTTTTTACGGCTCGTGCTACTTTCTGGCAAGGAGAAACAGAATATGTTTTAAATGATTTTAAAAACGCTTTATTAAGTTTCAAGCAGTTCATTAGTTCAAACCAAGCAGCAACAACACCGGAATTTAAAAACAGTAATTACAATATTGCGTACGCGTATTTCAAATTGAAAGAATACGATCAAGCAGGTGATTATTTCCAAAAACAAATAGAAAAAGCGCCTAGTGATAAAGTGCGTTTGAATGATTCGTATTTGCGTTTAGCGGATTGTCGTTTTGTGACTTCAAAATACGGTCCCGCAATGGATGCCTACACTAAAGTGATCGAATCCAAAAGTGTTGATGCAGATTATGCCTACTTCCAAAAAGCAATTTCCTATGGCTTTATGGCTAAAAACGATAAGAAAATTGACGAGCTAAATGCTTTTTTACAATTGTATCCAAAATCAGAATACAGAGACGATGCGCTTTTTGAACTGGCAAATACCTACGTTGCTGAGAATAAAAATGACCTTGCCGTTAAAACGTATGACCGTTTAAATACGGAATTTAAAAAAGGATCTTTCACTTCCAGATCTATTTTGCGTCAGGGATTAGTGTATTATAATACGGATAAAGACGAGCAGGCATTGTTGAAGTTTAAAAAAGTAGCTGCAGATTTCCCTAGAACTCCTGAGGCTTTAGAAGCGGTAGCAACCGCTCGATTGATTTATGTGGACAATGGCAGAGTAGACGAATATGCAACTTGGGTTCGTACATTAGATTTTGTTGCTGTAACGGATGCAGAACTGGATAATGATACGTATGAAGCTGCTGAAAAACAATTTCAACAAAATAACACCAAGCAGGCTATTGCAGGATTTAGTGGGTATATAAATCAATTTCCTAGAGGAATTCATGCTTTGCAGGCTAATTATTATCTGGCTCAATTGTATTATTCTGAAGGATCAGAGAGCAAATCTATTCCTAATTATGAATACGTGATTGCACAATCCAGAAGTGAATTTACAGAACAATCGTTGTCGCGATTGGCTCAAATTTTCCTTAAAAATAAAGAGTATGAGAAAGCAATTCCGGTTTTATCCCGTTTAGAAAACGAAGCGGATATTTCTCAGAATAAAACTTTTGCACAATCTAATTTGATGAAATCGTACTATGACAAAAAAGATTATCCAAATTCGGTTATATATGCTGAGAAGGTTTTAATGAATCCTAAAACGGATGATAATGTAAAAAGTGACGCGCAAATCATCATTGCACGTGCGGCAATTGAAACCGGTGATGAAGCGAAAGCAAAAGTTGCTTACGCAAAATTAATGACGATTGCCAAAGGAGAATTAGCTGCCGAAGCCTTGTATTATGATGCTTATTTTAAAAACAAAGATGCAAA
Source organism: Flavobacterium yafengii (assembly GCF_030010375.1). Classification (GTDB taxonomy): domain Bacteria; phylum Bacteroidota; class Bacteroidia; order Flavobacteriales; family Flavobacteriaceae; genus Flavobacterium; species Flavobacterium yafengii. The sequence goes on from NZ_JASCRY010000001.1 coordinate 1,380,926, forward strand.
ATTTGAAGCTTCAAATGTTGCGGTTCAAAAATTAGCGAAGAATTATTCCAGCTATAAATATTTTGGAGCCAAAGGATTAGTCTTAATGGCCAAAAACTTTTACGGACTAAAAGACAGTTATCAGGCAACGTATATTTTAGAAAATGTAATTCAGAATTTCACTGGTTTTCCGGATGTAGTTTCAGATGCGCAAAGAGAATTGGATAGTATAAGAGCAGAAGAATCCAAAACAAATTCATCGATTACTAAGTAAAGAAGTCGGGGAATTGTATTAAGAAAAAAAGAAGAATCGGCATGAAGTTTTTAAAATGATCGAAGCCAAAAAACAAAGAGAATGAATCTACCTTTTTACATCGTTGATGTTTTTACAGAGAAAAAATATGCAGGCAATCAATTGGCTATTTTTTTAGAGGCTGAAGGCTTAAGTGACGAACAGATGCAAAAAATTGCCCGTGAAATCAACTTTGCGGAAAGTACATTCATCACGAAGCTTAGCCCTGAAAGTAATACAGCAACAATTAGAATTTTTACTCCAGAGCACGAAATGAAGTTTGCTGGACATCCAATAATAGGAACATCGTGGGTTTTGATGAATAAAATATTTGGAAATCAACCGCGAAATATAACTTTAAAGGTTCCAATTGGTGAAATTCCAGTGCATCAATCGGGAGATTTGGTTTGGTTGAAGTCGGCTCAACCCCAGTTTTTAGATACTTTTTCAGCAGAGAGTTTTTTATCTTTCAGTAATCTAAGTAGTGCTGATTTTGATGATGCATTTCCCATTCAGGAAGTGACCACAGGAAGCGCGTTTGTAATTGTTCCTCTCAAAAACAAAAAAGCATTGGAGAATTTAATTCTTGACAAGGATATAATGAACGAATGGTTACACAAGCATTGTAAAACTAATCATAGAGCGTTATATTTCTATTGTTTAGAAGATGATAAACTCATTAGCAGAATGCTGTGTATTGAAAATAATCAACTTATTGAAGATGCAGCAACGGGAAGTGCAAGCACTTGTTTACAGGCTTTTCTGTTAAAATATAATGCGCCAGAAATTCAAATTATCAATCATCAGGGAGATTTTATTAACAGATCTTCTCAAATTTATTTTGATGGAAAATTAACTGAAAATCATTTTGATATAAAAATAGGTGGAGAAACGCAATTCATTGCAAAAGGCGAATGGGAAGTTTAAATTACAGGTTAAGAGTTATAAATAAGTAGTAAAAAAGTAAAGAGGCAATTAGAAAGAAAGTTTAGTGATTAGGCAATTTGTAAAGTCTTGTTTCTTTCTTCTTTTATCAAAAAACAACAATAAAAATGAGAATCAATTTCCAAAATAAAATAATTATAAGTTTGTTACTTATTGCATTTCAGTTTTCGTTTGCACAAAAGAAAGAGCAAATAGGAACCGAAACTGTAAATGTTGTAAAACCATATACACCAAAAATTTCGGATGCTTTTAAAGTAAAAGAAATTCCAGAACTAGATGATGAAGGAAATTCCAAGAAAGAAAAGATAAAATACACGATTTTCTCTTTTCCGGTAGCATCTACTTTTACACCGTCAAAAGGAAAAGCTGAAGGTGTAGAAAAAGAAAAACAAGCGCATTTATTTAAAAATTACGCCACTTTTGGAGTTGGGAATTACGGAACCTTTATTGGGGAATTATTCGTAAATCATGATCTTAATGACACGGATTATGTTGGTGGAATGTTCCGTCATCATTCGTCTGAAGGCGGAATTCAAAATGTAGCATTAGAAGATCGTTTTTATGACACATCGATTGATTTGATGTATGGTTCCAATCAAAAAGACGTGTCTTGGAATCTTGATTTAGGGTATCAAAACCAAATTTATAATTGGTATGGATTACCTGAAAATTTTGGGAGTACTTTGACGCCTCAAGACAGAGTGACTTTAATTAACGGAATTAATCCACAGCAAACTTACGGTACGATATCATTAGGCGGAAATGTAGCATTTAACGAAAGTATTTTAAACAAAGCAAGTCTTAAATACAATCATTTTTCGGATGCTTCCGGATCTTCGGAAAATCGATTTTATGCAAAGCCGACAGTAGAATTTGATGTAATGGAAAGTGCTGTAAAAACAAATATAATTGTTGATTATGTTGGTGGAAGTTTCAAGAAAAATTATTCAAATACGAATACTGAACGTGTGAAATATGGTTTTACAAATTTTGGAATTGTTCCTAGTTTTGTAATGCAAGAAGATGATTGGACGTTGAATATCGGAGCTGGATTGTTTTATAGCTTGGATAATGTAAATAGCAATAATAAGTTTTTAGTGTATCCGCAATTCAATGCTTCGTATAAAGTGGTTGGTGATTTGATGATTTTCTATGCTGGAGCCGAAGGGAATTTGGAGCAAAATTCCTATATGGATTTTGTGAATGAAAATCCGTTTTTATCACCAACATTGAATATTGCGCCAACAGACAAGCAGTATGATGTTTTTGCCGGATTAAAAGGGAAATTGACTAATAATGTGAGTTATAATATTAAAGCTTCGTATGTAAACGAAAGAAATAAAGCCTTGTTTAGAAGCAATGATTACAATGAAAACACGAGTAATGATGATTATGCGTATGGAAACTCCTTTCAAGTAGTGTATGATGATATGAAAACATTGAGTTTTTACGGAGAATTAAAAGCTGATTTTTCTGAAGATGTTACTTTTGGAATCAATGGAACTTTCAGTAGTTATACCAATGATCTTCAACAAGAAGCTTGGAATTTACCAACAATAAAAATAAATTCAAATCTTGATTTTAATATAACAGAGAAATGGTTCGCTGGTGCAAATGTGTTTTACGTAGGTGAGCGAAAAGATTTCCAGATAAATACTAATTTTGTGACTAACGCTGCTCCAGTAACTTTGAAGTCTTATTTTGATGTCAATGCAAATGTAGGATTCAAATACAGCGACCGATTGACTGCTTTTGCAAGAGCCAATAATATCACTAATAATGCCTACCAAAAATGGTTGAATTACCCAGTTCAGGGATTTCAAGTGATTTTAGGAGTGAACTATAAATTTGATTTTTAACTTTTTACTTAACCACCAAGTTCACAAAGAAAGCGCAAAGACCACAAAAAAATATTTAAGATTTTAGGTTAACCTTTTGCCTTTTTTGGTTAAAATTTTTTAAATATAGAAATATAATTAAAAAAAAACTTCGTGAACATTGTGCTTTCTTTGTGAACTTTGTGGTTAAACTTTAATAAATGACTTTCAAACAAAAAATACATACCCATTATTTACAATTAGTTCAGGACAGAATCGATGTTTTTAAAGACATGATTGCCGCACTTACTGAAGATTCTAAGAACGATGCCAAAGGTTCTGCCGGAGACAAACATGAAACCGCTTTATCAATGATGCACATTGAGCAGGAAAAACTTAATCGTAAATTGACAGAAGTATTGGATCAAAAAACAGTTTTGGATAAAATTGACGCTACTGCAATTGCTGAGACTATTATTGTTGGGAGCTTGGTAAAAGCAAACGGAATCTATTTGTATCTGAGTGTGGCGCTTCCAAAAATTAATGTCGAAGGAATCAATATTATCGCATTATCACCGCAATCTCCTTTGGGAAATAAACTCATTGGAAATCAAGAAGGTTTTACTTTTGAGATTAATGGTACGAAATATTTGGTGGAGACTATTGAATAAAATCCCTTATAATTGCTGATGCTTGCATCCGTCTTATCTGCATCCCATTTTACAATCCTCAACTTCGATTCTGTTTTTATTCTCTTTTAATTACATTTTAAACACAAATGCTATTTTTTGGTTGTTATTTATAACTAAAAATAGTATTTGTGTTTTTCAATTAGAACTATAACTCCATCTTTGCCTTATCAAAATAAACAAAACATTAAAAATATATAGTTATGTGCGGAATAGTATGTGCCTTTGATTTAAAACAAAAAGCGGAAGTTTTAAGACCGCAAGTATTAGAAATGTCTAAAATTATCCGTCATCGTGGACCGGACTGGAGTGGAATTTTTAGTAATGAAAAAGCCATTTTGTCTCACGAACGTTTGGCGATTGTTGATCCTGCTTCAGGAAAACAACCGTTGTTCAGTGAAGACAAACAACTTGTTTTAGCGGCAAATGGTGAAATCTATAACCACAGAGAATTGCGTAAACAATTTGAAGGTAAATACAACTTTCAAACAGAAAGTGACTGTGAAGTAATTCTAGCACTTTACAAAGAAAAAGGACCTCATTTTATAGATGAAATGAACGGAATTTTTGGATTTGCCATTTATGATGTAGAAAAAGATGAGTATTTTGTTGCTCGTGATCACATGGGAATTATTCCATTATACATTGGTTGGGATGAGCACGGAACTTTTTATGTAGCTTCAGAATTGAAAGCATTAGAAGGATATTGTACCAAAATCCAATTGTTTCCTCCAGGACATTACATGACGAGCAAAGACGGTGAATTTGTACAATGGTACAAAAGAGAATGGATAGATTACGATGCCGTAAAAGATAACGTGACCAGCATTGACGAAATTAAAGTGGCTTTAGAAGCTGCGGTTCACAGACAATTGATGAGTGATGTGCCTTATGGTGTTTTGCTTTCGGGAGGTTTAGATTCTTCTATTACTTCGGCTGTAGCCAAAAAATATGCGCAAAAACGAATCGAATCTGGGGATGTTGCCGATGCTTGGTATCCGCAATTGCACTCTTTCTCAGTAGGATTAGAAGGTTCTCCAGATTTAGCAGCGGCTCAAATTGTGGCGGATCATATTGGAACTATTCACCATGAAATAAAATTCACTATTCAAGAAGGTTTGGATGCGGTTAAAGATGTAATTTACAACTTAGAAACGTATGATGTGACTACGATTAGAGCATCGACACCAATGTGGTTAATGGCGAGAGTTATTAAATCAATGGGGATCAAAATGGTATTGTCAGGTGAAGGAGCAGATGAACTTTTTGGAGGATATTTGTATTTCCATAAAGCGCCAAACGCAAGAGAATTCCACGAGGAAAACGTACGTAAATTAGGTAAATTGCACATGTATGACTGTTTGCGTGCGAACAAAAGTTTAGCAGCGTGGGGAATTGAAGGACGTGTGCCATTTTTAGATAAAGAATTTATGGATGTGGCAATGAGAGTTAATCCACAAGATAAAATGATCAATGCAGAACATCCAATGGAAAAATGGGTCGTTCGTAAAGCTTTTGAAGAGATGTTGCCGCCAAGTGTTGCTTGGAGACAAAAAGAACAGTTTAGTGATGGTGTAGGATACGGTTGGATTGATACTTTGAAAGAAGTGGTAGCTGTTGAAATTTCGGATGAACAATTAGCAAATGCTAAATATAAGTTCCCTTTACAAACGCCAACTTCAAAAGAGGAATATTATTATCGTTCTATTTTTCATGAGCATTTTCCAAGTGATGCAGCTGCTTTGTGTGTTCCGCAAGAAGCAAGTGTGGCGTGTAGTACAAAAATTGCCTTGGAATGGGATGAAGCATTCAAGAACATGAATGATCCATCCGGAAGAGCGGTAGCTAGTGTACATGATGATGCATATGTAAAAGCATAAACACTATTAAAATAAGATTTTAGAAATAGATTAAAACGCTCTCCATTTCGAGAGCGTTTTTTTATGGAAATTATTTTTATGGAGAAGGATACAATTTGAAAAAACGTTATAATTACGCAGAGTTTTTTATATTAGCATAACTAAATTGTTTACTATGAAATTTATTACATTATTTCTTGCTTTATTTTTATTGATTTCCTGTGATCAAAAAAATAAGATTTCCGTTGATACCATTATTACAGATGCCACTATTTACTCGGTCAATAACTCTTTTGCGGAGGCTTCGGCTATGGCAATAGATAAGGGAAAAATTGTGGCTATTGGTACAAATCGTGAAATTGCAAAACAATATGAATCCAAAAATACGATAGAAGCGGAAGGAAAATTTATTTATCCTGGTTTGATTGACGCGCATTGCCATTTTTACAGCTATGGATTGAGTTTGCAGGAAGCTGATTTGCGCGGTACCAAAAGTATGGGCGAAATAATTACTCGTTTAAAGGCTTTTCAAAAAGATAAAAATCCAACGTTTATTGTAGGTAACGGTTGGGATCAAAACGATTGGAAAGTCAAAAAGTATCCTACAAAAGCAGATTTAGATGCTGCATTTCCTGATATTCCAGTAGTATTGAATAGAGTAGACGGGCATGCAATTATCGTAAATAGTAAAGCATTAAAATTAGCTGGAATTACAAAAGATACGAAAGCTGTTGGTGGTCAGATTGAAATAGCAAATGGGGAACCAACAGGGATTTTAGTAGATAATCCGATGGAATTAGTGTTTAAAATAATTCCAAAACCGACTCGTAAAATACAAATAGCCGCTTTGCTGGATGCTGAAAAAGTGATGTTTGATTATGGATTGACAACCGTAAATGATGCAGGATTGGATCCGGACATTATTCATTTGATGGATAGTTTGCAAAAAGCAAAAGTGATGAAGCTTAATGTGTATGCTATGGTTACTGCCAATCAAAAAAATATCGATTTGTATCTAAAAAAAGGAATTTATAAAACGGATAATCTAAATGTACGGTCTTTTAAAATGTATGGAGATGGTGCTTTGGGTTCCCGTGGCGCTTGCATGCATAAACCGTATTCTGATAAGCCCGACCAATATGGTGCTTTGTTGGCACCAGTTCCAGAATTAAAAGAAGTAGCCAGACAAATTGCAGCTTCAAAGTTTCAGCTGAATACACATGCCATTGGTGATTCAGCAAATACGGTGATTTTGAAAATTTACGGAGAAGTTTTGGCAGGCACAAAAGACCGAAGATGGAAAATTGAGCACGCACAAGTTCTGCGTGAAGCTGATTTTGACTATTTCAAATTTGGAATTATTCCTTCGGTTCAACCCACGCATGCGACATCTGATATGTATTGGGCTGAAGACAGATTGGGAAAAGAAAGACTGAAAAATGCCTATGCCTATAAAAAATTGCTTCAAAAAGCGGGAATGGTAGCTCTTGGAACTGATTTTCCTGTGGAGGAAGTGAATCCGATGCTAACTTTTCATGCTGCAGTTGCGAGAAAAGACAGTAAGGAATATCCAAAAGGTGGTTTCCAAATGGAAAATGCGTTGACTAGAGCCGAAACTTTAAGAGGAATGACTATTTGGGCTGCTTTTTCTAATTTCGAAGAAAAAGAAAAAGGAAGTCTGGAAGTAGGAAAATGGGCTGATTTTGTAATGTACGATCAGGATTTAATGAAAGTGGAAGAAAATAAAATAGTGAAAATGAAACCAACGAGCACGTATTTAAAAGGTCAGAAAGTCAAATAAGTTTGTGAAATAACTTTGATGATTTACAGTTGTAACAAGATGTTTTGATTCGGTGGTATTTGAATTACATTTTTAATGTAAAATTTAATTTTTTGTTTTAAATATAAACTAAATAGTGTGTTTGTGTTTTGTATTTGTAACTGCTATCGCATATTTGTCGAGTTGAATTGGTAAAAAATAAAAATATAGTGTTATGTGCGGAATATTAGTCATTATTGGAAGAGCAAAAGATGAACAATTAGTTGGAGAACTTTCGAAAAGAATGTCGCATCGTGGCCCGGATGAAAGTGATTTGCATGTTACCGAAAAAGGACATATTTTAAGTCATGAACGGTTGTCTATAATCGATTTGCATTCCGGAAAACAACCGATACAAGGAACAAAAACGGCCTATATGGTTCATAATGGCGAAATATACAATCACCAGGAATTAAGAGATGGTGTTTTGAAGGACCATACTTTTAGAACGAAATCTGATTCAGAGGTTATTGTGCATTTGTACGAAGAGTTTGGCTACGATTTTTGTAATATGTTAGATGGAGATTGGGCTTTTGTAGTAGTCGATGGAGATGATTTTATTGCCGGTAGAGATCCAATGGGAGTAAAACCGTTGTATTATGGTTTGGACGAAAGAGGAAGAATCTATTTCTCCTCTGAAATGAAACCTATTGCGGATCAATGTAAAACATTTTCTACTTTTCCTCCGGGACATTTTTATACTCAAAAAACAGGTTTTGTAAAATATTACAAGCCGGAATATGAAGATTATTTAAAAGCAGATCAAGAATTAGATTTGGAATTAATCAGAGAGACTTTGACCGAAGCGACTCGTAAACGATTAATGAGTGATGTACCTATTGGGGTATTGCTTTCGGGAGGATTGGATTCTTCCTTGACTTCGGCAATTGCTTCCAGATTATTGGCGGAAACCGGTAAAAAATTACATTCATTTTCTATCGGTTTAGATGCGGATGCTCCGGATGCGTCAGCTGCCAGAAAAGTAGCGGAGTATTTAGGAACAGAACATCATGAAGTTCACTTTACTATCGAGGAAGGAATTAAAATCTTGGATAAATTAATCTGGCATTTAGAAACCTATGATGTTACTTCAGTAAGAGCAAGTACTCCAATGTATTTCTTATCTAAAGCGATTACGGATTTGGGAATAAAAGTGGTGCTTTCTGGAGAAGGAGCCGATGAGATTTTTGGCGGATATTTGTATTTTAGAAATGCACCTTCGATAGAAGATTTTCAAAAAGAAACAATCGAAAGAGTACAGAAATTATTCACTGCCGATTTATTAAGAGCTGATAAATCAACCATGGCTCATGGATTAGAGGCCAGAGTTCCGTTTTTAGACAAAGCTTTCTTAGATATGGCAGTTCGTATCAAAGCAGAAGAAAAGATGCCTAAAACGTACGAAGGAAAAGAAAAATACATTTTAAGAAAAGCATTTGATACTCCAGACAACCCGTATCTTCCAGAAGAAGTTTTGTGGAGGCAAAAAGAACAGTTTTCTGATGGTGTTGGGTACAACTGGATCGATAAATTAATTGATTATTGTGCTACTCAAGTTACTGATGAGCAATTAGCCGGAGCTGCAGCTGAATTTCCATATAATTTTCCCGCAACTAAAGAAGCTTATTTTTACAGATCAATATTTAATAAATATTATCCGCAAGTAAGTGCAGCTCAAACGGTTAGAAAGTGGATCCCAAAATGGCAGGAAAACCAAGATCCAAGCGGAAGAGCCAATGCAGCACACGTTCAGGCAGATACTGAAATTGCTAAAACAGGAGCTACGGTCTAAAATAATAATTTGATTTTACATAAATAGAAAACGCTCTCGATTTTGAGAGCGTTTTTTTTGCGGTTATATGAACAAATGTTAATAACTTAAGAGCTTAAAAAGGGAATTTAACGGTTATATAATTTGCGTTTTTATATATTTGCGTGTTAGACAAAAATTACATTTTTTTAGAATAAAATATATGAGCGAAGAAATCAAGAAGGACAATTATTCAGCGGATAGTATTCAGGCATTAGAGGGAATGGAGCACGTAAGAATGCGTCCATCGATGTATATTGGAGATGTAGGTGTTCGAGGACTACACCATTTAGTTTATGAAGTTGTAGATAACTCTATTGATGAGGCAATGGGAGGTCATTGTGATACGATTATAGTGGATATAAATGCGGATGGTTCTATTTCTGTTGAAGATAATGGACGTGGTATTCCGGTTGGTATTCATAAAAAAGAAGGTGTTTCGGCATTGGAGGTTGTAATGACCAAGATTGGTGCCGGAGGTAAATTTGATAAAGATTCGTATAAAGTTTCTGGAGGACTTCACGGTGTTGGGGTTTCTGTAGTAAATGCTTTGTCCAATCATTTGAGAGCTACCGTTCACAGTAGTGATGGAAAAGTATATGAGCAAGAATATGAAAAAGGAAAGGCGTTGTATCCGGTTAAACAAATTGGGGAAACGACTAAGAGAGGTACTATTGTAACTTTTTATCCTGATCCAAGCATATTTACGCAAACAATAGAGTATTCTTATGATACTTTGTCAGCTCGTATGCGTGAATTGTCATACTTGAATAAAGGAATTACAATCACCTTTACAGATAAAAGAGAATTAGATAAAGATGGGAATTTTGTTTCTGAAATCTTTCATTCTGATGAAGGTTTAAAAGAATACATCCGTTATTTAGATGGAAATCGTGAGCCAATTATTGCGCACGTTATTTCTATGGATCATGAAAAAGGAGAAATTCCAGTTGAGGTTGCGTTAATTTATAACACAAGTTACACCGAAAATATTTTCTCTTATGTAAATAATATCAATACACACGAAGGAGGAACACACTTGCAAGGTTTTAGAACTGGTCTGACCAGATCTTTAAAGAAATATGCAGATGCTTCTGGAATGTTAGACAAACTGAAATTTGATATTTCAGGAGATGATTTCCGTGAAGGATTGACAGCTATTATTTCTGTAAAAGTAGCAGAACCACAATTTGAAGGGCAAACCAAAACGAAACTAGGAAACAGAGAAGTTGTTTCTCCAGTAAGTCAAGCGGTGAGTGAGATGATTGAGAATTATTTGGAAGAAAATCCAAATGATGCTCGCATCATTGTTCAAAAAGTAATTCTTGCAGCACAAGCGCGTCATGCAGCTAAAAAAGCGCGTGAAATGGTACAACGCAAAACCGTAATGGGTGGCGGTGGATTGCCAGGGAAACTTTCGGATTGTTCAGAGCAAGATCCTGCAAAATGCGAAGTATATCTTGTCGAGGGAGATTCGGCAGGTGGAACCGCGAAACAAGGTCGTGACCGTGCGTTTCAAGCGATTTTGCCTTTGCGTGGTAAGATTTTGAACGTAGAAAAAGCAATGCATCACAAAGTTTTTGAAAACGAAGAGATTAGAAATATATTTACGGCTCTTGGAGTAACTATTGGAACTGAAGAAGACAGTAAAGCGTTGAATATTTCAAAATTACGTTACCATAAAGTAATTATTATGTGTGATGCCGATGTCGATGGTAGTCACATTTCTACTTTAATCTTAACATTCTTCTTTAGATTTATGAAAGAATTAATCGAAGAAGGGCACGTATATATTGCAGCACCACCTTTATATTTAGTCAAAAAAGGAAATAAGAAAGAATACGCTTGGAATGACGTACAGCGTGATCAGGCGAATGAAAGAATGGGCGGAAGCGCAGGAATTCAACGTTATAAAGGTCTTGGAGAGATGAATGCGGAGCAATTATGGGAAACTACAATGGATCCAAGTTTCAGAACGTTGCGTCAGGTAACTATTGATAGTTTGGCGGAAGCCGACAGAGTATTCTCCATGTTAATGGGTGATGAAGTACCGCCTAGAAGAGAATTTATTGAGAAGAATGCAGTTTACGCAAATATTGATGCTTAGTAAAGTTTAATTGTTTATTCCGTTCATTGTTTAGTGATAAACGAAGCGATTAACGGAATAAACAATTAAGCGATTAACCATAAAAATTAACTAATAACCGAATAAACTTTAAAATATGAAAGTTACCATTGTAGGAGCAGGAAATGTAGGTGCAACTTGTGCGGATGTAATTTCTTATAGAGGAATTGCCAGCGAAGTAGTGTTGTTAGATATCAGAGAAGGTTTTGCCGAAGGTAAAGCTTTGGATATTATGCAATGCGCTACCAATACGGGTTTTAATACCAAAGTGTCAGGCGTTACCAATGATTATTCTAAAACTGCTGGAAGTGATGTAGTTGTTATTACATCAGGAATTCCAAGAAAACCAGGAATGACTCGTGAAGAATTAATAGGTATAAATGCAGGAATTGTGAAAACGGTTGCTGAAAACGTATTGAAACATTCACCGGACACTATTATAGTGGTAGTTTCTAATCCTATGGATACCATGACTTATTTAGCATTGAAATCTACTGGATTACCAAAAAACAGAATTATAGGTATGGGAGGAGCATTAGATAGTTCTCGTTTCAGAACGTATTTGTCTTTGGCTTTAGATAAACCTGCAAATGATATTTCAGCAATGGTTATTGGCGGACACGGTGATACTACTATGATTCCTTTAACAAGATTGGCTTCTTATAATGGAATTCCGGTTTCTCAATTTCTATCGGAAGAAGAATTGCAAAAAGTAGCTGCAGATACTATGGTTGGTGGAGCTACACTTACGGGTCTTTTGGGAACATCAGCTTGGTATGCTCCAGGAGCTTCAGTTGCTTTCTTGGTTGATAGTATTTTGAATGACCAAAAGAAAATGATTGCTTGTTCTGTTTTTGTTGAAGGAGAATACGGTCAAGAAGATATCTGTATTGGAGTTCCTTGTATTATTGGTAAAAATGGAGTGGAAGAAATCCTTGACATTAACCTCAATGAACAAGAAAAAGCTTTATTTGCTAAAAGTGCTGATGCTGTTAGACAAATGAATGATGCCTTAAAATCGATTTTAGCATAAAAAAATACATATATAATAAGGAAGACTGCTAATATGCAGTCTTTTTCTTGAGATTAATTAATAAATAAATTGGTTAATCTTAACGTTAATTATATATTTGCTCGGTTTAAAAAAATGATGTAGTTCGAGATGTTCTTTTTTAAATTTAAAAAATCGATGTCAAGTCTTATTCTATAAGGTTTAAAGCAAAAATAAATAAATAAAAAATAATTAATTTTTAGTAATAATGCAGAATAAAGGACTTATTAAATTTTTCGCAATTCTATTTGCATTGGTAAGTATTTACCAACTTTCTTTCACTTTTGTTGCAAGCAAAGTAAAAAGTGATGCAAAATCTTTTGCTGGTGGAAATCCTGAAAAAGAAGTAAAATATTTAGATTCTATTGGTAAAGAAAAAGTATTTAATCTTGGTTTTACCGATTTTACATTCAATGAAGTTAGTGACAAACAAATCAATAAAGGTCTTGACTTAGAAGGTGGTATCAATGTTATACTTCAAATATCTGTAAAAGACATTTTAAAAGGATTATCGAATAATTCTAAAAACCCAGTTTTCAATAAGTCTTTGGCTGATGCCACTGCAGATTTACAAGGGAATAAATCGTATTTAGATAAGTTTTTTGATGCTTTTGAAGCTAATTCAAAAGGAACTGTAAAATTAGCGTCTCCTGATATTTTCGCAAACAGAAGTTTGCAAGGTGAAGGTGGTGTTGATTTTCAAATGACAGATTCAGAAGTTAAAAAAGTAATCAAAAGAAAAGTTGATGAATCTGTAGAAAGTGCTTTTGGCGTTTTAAGAAAACGTATCGATCAATTTGGTGTAACGCAACCTAATATTCAAAAATTAGGAAATTCAGGTCAAATTCTTGTTGAACTTCCTGGTGCAAAAGATGTGGATCGTGCTAAAAAATTATTATCAAGTACAGCTCAATTGCAGTTTTGGGAAACATATAAAATTGAAGAAATTGGTAACTTTTTAATGGCTGCTAATGAGTCATTGAAAAAAACTGAAATCAAAATTACTGAAGTAAAACCAGTTGTAAAAGATTCTTTAAGTGCTTTGCTTACGGATACTAAAGATTCAACGGCTACTAAAAAAGGAGAAAATCCTTTGTTTGATAAAATTATTGGTCAAGGTGGAGGTCCAGTCTTAGGGCTTTTCTCTCCAAAAGATACTGCTGTTGTAAACGGATATTTAAAAAGAGCTGATATTAGAATTTTATTGTCAGGTGACCAACGTTATGCAAAATTTGTTTGGGGTAAACCAATGATAATTAAAGATGCTAAAGCAAAAGATATTGATGCTGTAGAATTATATGCTTTAAAAGGAAACAGAGACAATGTGCCTTCAATGAGTGGTGGTGTGGTTACAGATGCTAGCGATACATTTGACCAATCAGGTAAACCGGCTGTTTCTATGCAAATGAACGGTCAAGGTGCAAAAGCTTGGGAAGAATTAACAGGTAGAGCGTATACTCAAAAAAGTAATATAGCTATAGTTCTTGATGATGTGGTTTATTCTGCACCGGGAGTTTCTACAGGTCCTATTTCAGGTGGTAGATCTGAAATTTCTGGAGCTTTTGATATTACAGAAACTAAAGATTTAGCGAATGTGTTAAGAGCAGGTAAACTTCCTGCTGCTGCAGATATTGTTCAATCAGAAGTGGTAGGTCCATCCTTAGGTCAAGAAGCAATTGATAATGGTACTAATTCTGCTTTGATAGGATTACTTTTAGTATCACTTTGGATGATGATTTATTATGGTAAAGCAGGTTGGTATGCTAATCTAGCATTAGCGGTTAACTTACTTTTCTTGTTCGGAATTTTAGCAAGTATAGGAGCAGTTCTTACATTGCCAGGTATTGCCGGTATCGTTTTAACAATGGGAACAGCAGTTGATGCGAATATCATTATTTACGAAAGAGCAAAAGAAGAATTACGTGCGGGTAAAACACTAGAAGAAGCGATTAAAACTTCATACAGTTGGAGGGGTGCGATGTCATCTATCACGGATGCTAACGTAACGCATATTTTGACTGGAGCTGTATTGTTTATTTTTGGTTCAGGACCAATTAAAGGTTTTGCTACTACATTATTGATTGGTATCGTAACATCATTATTCACTTCAATCTTTATTGCAAGAATCTTCATTGATTGGAACATAAGCAAAAAGAATAATTTGACGTTTGTTACAAATTTTTCTAAGAATATGTTTAATAACTTTCATTTTGATTTCTTAGGAATGAAAAAATGGACGTATTTATTCTCAAGTATAGTAGTTGTTATAAGTGTTATTTCTTTAGCAACAAACGGTCTGGATGAAGGGGTTGATTTTGTAGGAGGAAGAACATTTCAAGTACGTTTTGAAAAACCAATTGAAACTGAAACAGTAAAGGCAGAATTATCTAAAGTTTTTGATGGTAGTGCTGAAGTGAAAATTTTTGGTAGTAATAATCAATTAAAAATCACAACAAAATACAAAGTTCAAGAGCCAGGAATTAAAGCAGATGAAGAAGTGAATAAATTGTTATTTGCTACTTTAAAACAGCATTTTTCAGCTGATATGACTTATGATAAGTTTGTAAATTCTTATGATGGTAAAAAATTAGGAGTTTTACAAGCATCTAAAGTTGGTCCAACCGTAGCAGAAGACATTAAGACTAATGCATATTGGGCTGTTCTTGGAGCGATGGCTATCGTATTTTTATACTTGATGATCAGTTACAGAAAATGGCAATATAGTTTAGGTGCAATTGCAGCTATCGCGCATGATGTTATTTTTGTATTAGGAATTTACTCTTTATGCTATAAATTTATGCCTTTTGGTATGGAAATCGATCAGCACTTTATCGCTGCAATTCTTACCGTTATTGGGTATTCTATGAATGATACTGTTATTGTATTTGACAGGGTTAGAGAGTATTTAGCTGGTAAGACAAAAGGAACTTTTGCTGAGATTGTAAATCAATCTATTAATACAACGATGTCTAGAACAATCAATACTTCATTAACAATGATTGTGGTTTTATTAATCATGTTCGTTTTTGGTGGGGAATCTATCAGAGGATTTATATTCGCAATGTTAGTAGGTATTATCGTAGGAACTTATTCTTCATTGTTTATTGCAACTCCAGTACTTGTGGATACAATATCTAAAGAAGATAAAAACAAGGTAGAAAAAGCACATCAAGAAAGTTAAAAAAGCTTTTTACATAATTTTTTTAAAAGAGATTCAGCGAAAGTTGAATCTCTTTTTTTTTAATCTATAATGACAATTTTAAGTTTTTATTTGTAATTTAATGGTAAGGAAATCGATTGGTTTTAAAATAAATTTCATGTGTAAAAAAATATTTTTTATTTTGATTATTGTCTTTAGTTCTAAGACATTTTATGCTCAAGATAAATTGAGTAAAGTAAAATTAGGCTTTGATTATGGCTTTGGCAATGAATTGAAAAATACCGATTATACCTATACCAATAGTTATTATAAACTACAATTATACTATACAATAAAACAAACAAAAAACTTTGAGTATGAGATCTTGGTGCAACCAGAGCTAAACTTTGCAAAACATCAACTATTGAATTTTTATTTTGTTAAGCCTGATGACCCCAATTATATTGAAAAAAGGGAAAGATATACCAAGTTAAAAGATATAAAAGAATATGTCTTGAATATTGGATTTTTGATGCGAAAACCAATTTCTAAAACTGCAAGTATTTATGTTTTAGGTAGTGTTGGACCTCTGTTTACTGATACAGAAACAGAGCGATTATCAAAAGGTTTTGCTTTTTCGGATGTGCTAGCTATAGGCTTCACTTTTAAAATAAATAAAATTACATTTGACATAAGGCCTAATTTTCGTCATGTGTCCAATGCTGGATTACAAAGTTCGAATTCAGGCTACAATACTAAAAATATTGATTTTGGTTTTTCATTTCCTTTATAGAATTACTTCTGAATTTTCTATGTTATGTATAATCTATTAATATCTATGAACTTATAGATTATGAAAGTATAAAATTTATATATTTACTAAATATTTGTTAAAGCTCGCTGTTTTTTTGATGAAATTAAAACCTAACTAATAATGGAAAAATTTATTAAGTCTTTCGTTTTTATTTTTTTGATAACAATTTTATGTAATGCAATTCTTTTTGCGAAAAATGGTATTATTGGTCTTGAAAACAAGAGCCTTGGATTAGTTAAAAGTGGCTCGATTTTTACTTTAAAAACAAGTTCTAATTCTAAGGATGCTTTACTATTTCTTATATCCAGAAATGAAAATTCAGATATTTTAGCTTCCCCGCCAACAGTTACTACTCCTGTTTATTATTGCCAAAATGCTGTAGCAACTTCATTGACGGCCACAGTATCTTCCGGAGGAACATTAAATTGGTATGGTACAAACGCAACTGGGGGAACGGCATCAGCTACCGCGCCAACTCCTTCAACAGCTACCGTAGGAACTACTTCTTATTATGTTAGTGAAACTGTAGGAGGTGTTGAAAGTACTCGTTCAAAAATTGATGTTATTGTAGTTGCTAATAATGGCGCCACTATTCTTAATTTCAGATGTGACGCTTCGCAGATTTTACCAGCTGATAGAGCTTCTTCCGTATTTTTTGATTGGTCAAATAATCCTCTGATATCTAATTCTTATAATTACACCTATACAGTTCAAAGTGGTTCTCCTGTCACAGGAAATACTGGTGTTTCTCATGTTCAGGTATTTAATATGTTGCCTGGGCAATCGGCTACATTAACGTTGTCTTCTGCCACACATCCTTGTGTGCCTCCACAAACTATTACTTGTAGTGTACCTTGTGGAACTTCAACAGTAACTCCTAATTTTTCCGCTATAGCTCCTTTTTGTACCGGAACACCAGCACCAATATTAGGTCCAACATCTCCAAATGGAATCTCAGGAACTTGGATGCCAGCAATAATAAGTAATACGACTAGCGGAAGTTATGTATTTACTCCAAATTCAACTTTGTTTCCATGTGCTACCACACAAACTTTGAATGTGATTGTTACCCCATTGGTAACACCAACTTTTACGGGTATTCCCACCAATGTTTGCCAAAATGCGACTGCGCCAATTTTACCAATAACTTCAAATAATACACCGGCTATTTCAGGTTTTTGGAGTCCAGCTTCAGTTAATACGGCAGTTTTAGGTCCAGTTACATATACTTTTACACCTAATACAGGACAATGTACTTCAGCAACACCTACAAGAGTCACTATAGATATTGTACCTGTTGTTACGCCAAATTTCGCAAGTATACCACCGTTTTGTTCTGGAACTACTGCCCCTCTTTTGACTAATACTTCTCCAAATGGTATTGTTGGAACATGGGCTCCGTCAACAGTTAGTAATACAGTTAGCAGAAATTATGTTTTTACACCAAATCCAAATCAATGTGCGACTACACAAACATTAAGTGTGACGATTATACCAAAAGGAACACCTAATTTCCCCGCAATTGCTCCGTTTTGTTCAGGCTCTGCTGCGCCAATATTAGCAACAACATCTCCTAATGGAATCACAGGAATCTGGTCGCCATCAACAATTAGTAATACAACTAGCGGAAGCTATGTTTTTACACCAAATACATCTGAATGTGCAAATAACCAGATATTAACAGTAACGGTTACACCTCTTGTTCAACCTAATTTTTCTAATTTTTCAATCTGTATGGGAGGTTTGACACCTATTTTGAATACTACTTCTCCAAATGGAATTTCAGGAACTTGGTCACCTGCAATTGTAAACAATATGGCAAGTGGTGCTTATGTTTTTTCTCCAAATTCAAATCAATGTGCCACTTCACAAACAATTAATGTTACTGTGAATCCTTCAAATACTCTTTTAGATGTGGATTGGACAGTTTCAGAGGCTTTTGCAAAAAATCAAGTGGTGACTGTAATCGCTACAGGAACTGGAGATTATTTGTATCAATTAGACGATGGACCATTTCAGGAAAGTCCAGTTTTTGAATATGTTTCTTTAGGAACTCATTCCATTACGGTTAAAGATAAAAATGGCTGTAGTCTGCCAATAACTAGAACTAATGTTTTAGTAATTAATTATCCTAAGTTTTTCACGCCAAATGCTGATGGGTATAATGATACTTGGAATATTTTTACTTTAGAAGACCAATTAAATTTTAGAATTCTAATATTTGATCGTCATGGCAAATTTTTAAAAGAAATTTTTCCAAATGGTACTGGATGGGACGGAACATATATTGGACAGCCTATGCCAGCCAATGATTATTGGTTCAGTATTGAATACACAGAACAAGATATTCCTAAAAAATTCAAATCCCATTTTTCATTAAAAAGATAAAATAAAAAAGCTCCCACAATGCGGGAGCTTTTTTTATTAAATAAATAGGATGTTATATTTTAAGCGGTTTTTCGGCAGTAAAAATAAAATACAGTCCTATAAGTATAAAAGGAATACTTAGCCATTGTCCTGTAGAAAATAATCCTAAAGCACTTTCAAAGCCGCCTTGGCTTTCCTTAACCGATTCCACCACAAAACGAACAGAAAATAACAACACTAGAAACATACCGAATATATATCCTGTTTTATTTCTTTTTTCGGTTTTCCAATACAAGAAAAATAAAATAGCAAAAACAAAAACGTAACAAAATGCTTCGTACAATTGCGTAGGATGCCTTACTGGAACCTGCTCCAGCAATGATGCAAATTTTGGATCGGTTGCTATTGCTGTATAGGCATCTTTAGGATTGGCTATTTGAGTAGCATTGACCGCATCCATTGGGCTGAAATGATCTTTGATGAATTTTATTCCAAAAGGAGATGTGGTTTCATGACCTATAATTTCTGAATTGAAAAAATTTCCTAATCTCACAAAAATGGCTCCGCTGGCAACTGGAATTACCACTCGGTCTAAAATCCACATTTGTGGTTTTTTAAGCACATTTTTACTGTAAAAATACATCGCAATTATGATAGAAATAGCTGCGCCATGACTTGCTAAACCTTGGTAACCGGTAAATTCAAAATTTGGAGAAAAACGGAAAGGTAAAATGATTTCCAATAAATGATTTCGGTAATATTCCCAATCATAAAAGAAAACGTGTCCTAAACGAGCACCAATCAAAGTGGCAAGTACAGTCCAGATAAACAATGAATCTAATTTTTCTATAGATTCTCCTTCACGTTCAAATATATGTTTCATTATGTACCAGCCTAATCCAAAAGCAATTACAAACATTAAGCTGTAATATCGAATTATAAAAAAGCCTAAATCGATTCCTTCTGATGGATTCCAAACGATGTTTAAAGCGTGTGTCATTTAGTGTTAAATTTGTTTATTAGCCGTAAAAATAAAGATTTAAAGTAAAATTTCGTATTTAAAAAAAGTTAATGTTTATGATTACATACTTTTTTGGGAACAGGATCGTAACCTGTTTTCCCCCAAGGATGGCAACTCAAAATACGTTTCATTCCTAAAAATCCACCATAAAATAAGCCATGGGTTTGTAATGCTTCAATCATATAGGAAGAGCAGGTAGGCTCAAATCTACAAGCTGCTGGAGTAAAAGGGGAAATGGCAACTTGATAAAATCGAACCAATAGCAAAAATGGGTAAACAACTATTTTTGACAACATGACTTTAGTATTAGAATTTAAAACTTCACTTTTGTTAATCAAAATTATTTTACGGTATTAATCTGCGACTTGATATAGAAAACTAAATGCTAAAAGTAGTTCCTTCTTTTCCATCTTTCAATTGAATTCCCAATGCAATCAATTGATCTCTAATTTGGTCTGATAAAGCAAAATTTTTATTGTCACGAGCTTGTTTTCTCATTTCAATAAGCATGTTTACCGTTCCTTCTAATTTGTCATTACTGCTATCCGAAACTTTTTCATCTTCCAGTCCAAGGACTTCAAAAACAAAATTGTTCATTGCTTTTTCAAAAGATTTTAAATCCTCGTTATTCAATGTTTCTTTTCCATCTTTCAACAAATTGATAAAACGAACGCCTTCAAATAACTGCGCAATTAAAATTGGCGTATTAAAATCGTCATTCATGGCATCATAACAGAATTGTTTCCAAGCTGGAATGTCAATCGTACTTTTTGTGTCAGCAGTGATATCTTTTAACGAATTCATTGCTTCCATCAATCGTTTGTATCCTTTTTCTGCAGCTACAATTGCATCGTCAGAAAAATCAAGAATGCTTCTATAATGCGCTTGTAACATAAAAAATCGGGCGACCGATGCTGAAAAGGCTTTACTTAAAATGGTGTTGTCTCCAGTCAATATCTCTCGTGGTAAAATGTTATTACCGGTAGATTTCGCCATTTTTTTACCGTTTAATGTAAGCATATTGGCATGCATCCAGTAATTAACAGGAGTTTGACCAGTACATGCTTCATTTTGAGCAATTTCACATTCATGATGCGGGAATTTCAAATCCATTCCGCCTCCGTGAATATCAAAATGATTGCCTAAATATTTCGTACTCATTGCAGTACATTCAAGATGCCAGCCCGGAAATCCATCGCTCCATGGCGAAGGCCAACGCATGATATGTTGTGGTTCGGCTTTTTTCCAAAGCGCAAAATCCTGTGGATTTCTCTTGTCACTTTGACCGTCAAGATCACGGGTATTGGCAAGCATATCCTCAATATTTCTGCCGCTTAATCTTCCGTAATGATTAGTTTCATTGAACTTTACTACATCAAAATAAACAGATCCATTGGCTTCATAACCAATTCCTTTGTCAATAATGGTTTTAATAATTTCAATTTGTTCAATAATATGACCTGTCGCAGTAGGTTCAATGCTTGGTGGTAAAAAATTAAATTCATTCAAAATATCATGGAAATCTACCGTATAGCGCTGCACCACTTCCATAGGTTCCAGTTGCTCTAAACGCGCTTTTTTTGCAATTTTATCTTCACCTTCGTCCACATCATCTACAATATGCCCCACATCAGTAATGTTTCTTACGTAACGCACTTTGTAATCCAAATGCAAAAAATACCTGAAAATCACATCAAAGGACATGAATGTTCGCACATTTCCAAGATGCACATTGCTGTAAACCGTAGGTCCACAAACGTACATTCCAACATTTCCTTCATGTATTGGTGTGAAAATTTCTTTTTCTCCGGAAAGAGAATTGTATATTTTTAGATTTTGGCTACTATATAATGGCATTTTTTATTTTTTAGGAGCTTATTCCTGCTGTACGCTTAATCTTTTTATGGCAAAAAAGCCATAAAAAGGATACCGCTTCCATCAGGGCTAGGGCTTATCGGTACTATGAAATTTATTTATATTTTAGAACTTTGTTTCTAATTTGATATAATCCAAAAACTCTCTGCGAGTTACATTGTCTTTAAATTTTCCACCAAATTCTGATGTCACAGTACTACTCTCGATATCACTGATTCCTCTAGAATTAACGCAAAGGTGTTTGGCATCAATCACACAAGCTACATCTTCAGTACCCAAAGCAATTTGTAATTCCTGAACAATTTGCATCGTCAAACGCTCCTGAACCTGAGGTCTTTTGGCATAATATTCTACGATACGGTTCATTTTAGATAAGCCAATAACGGTCCCGTTAGAAATATAAGCGACATGCGCTCTTCCAATAATTGGCAATAAATGATGTTCGCAGGTAGAGTAAACGATAATGTTCTTTTCAACCAACATTTCGCCATATTTGTAATTATTGTCAAATGTAGATGCTTTTGGTTTCTTTGCAGGATTTAAACCTCCAAAAATTTCTTTTACAAACATTTTTGCAACACGATTGGGCGTGCCTTTCAAACTATCATCAGTCAAGTCCATTCCAAGTGTAATTAGAATGCTCTCAACGTCTTTTTTTATTTTCTCAATTTTTTCATCATCAGTAATGTCAAATGCATCATCTCTTACTGGATTTTTTGCGGATAAACTAACATGATTATCTCCTATTTCGTCTTGAAACTCTTCGTTTTTTATCATTAAAAGCAACTATTATTGTGGGTGTAAATATTTAAGCCGTAAAGATAAATAATAAAAATTAAAGAATTTCTAAAGCTCATACTATTTAATGATGACTTTATAGGCTACAAAGTCAATGGCTTGTTTCTATTGGATATAAAAATCAAAAGGCAATAACTCAATAGTTACTGCCTTTTGATACAATATGAATATTTTATAGCGTTAGTTTAGCACTAAAAAGCAAAGTTTAAATTAGCTTTTTGATTGGGTAGCATTATAAACTGGAATTGCTGCTTTCAAAATTGATACAGCACTAATTAAATCTTCTTTCTTTAGCACATAAGCTATTCGAACCTGATTCAATCCCATTCCTGGAGTCGAATAAAACCCTGCAGCAGGAGCTACCATAACGGTTTCACCATTTAAATCATAGGTTTCTAAAAGCCATTGTGCAAAATTATCAGCATTATCAACAGGAAGTTGTGCAATACAATAAAAAGCGCCTTTTGGTTTTGATACTATAACACCTTCAATTTTATTCAACTCACTTATTAAAGTATCTCTTCGCTCTCTATATTCTGAAATTACTTCATCAAAATAACTTTTTGGAGTATCAAGGGCAGCTTCACTTGCAATTTGTTCAATAGTTGGAGGGCTTAATCTTGCTTGTGCAAATTTCATAGCAGTCGCCATGACTTCTTTATTTTTAGAAACAATACATCCTATTCTTGCACCGCACATACTGTATCTCTTAGAAACAGAATCAATCATAATAGCATGCTCTTCAAGTCCGGGAACATTCATTACTGAATAATGGATGTCACCATCATAGGTAAACTCACGATATACTTCGTCAGAAATCAAGAATAAATCATTTTTTTTGACCAAAGCTGCCAGTTGCATAATTTCTTCTTTCGAATATAAATATCCCGTTGGATTTCCAGGGTTACAAATAAGGATAGCTTTCGTTTTTGGAGTAATCAGTTTTTCAAAATCTTCTACAGCTGGTAAAGCAAAACCAGTTTCAATAGTCGAAATTACAGGAACAACTGTAACGCCTGACGCTGTTGAAAATCCATTGTAATTAGCATAAAATGGTTCTGGGATAATGATTTCATCTCCTTGGTCCATAGTGCTTCCCATCGCAAACATAAGCGCTTCTGATCCACCAGTTGTGATAATGATGTCTTCAATATTTACTGAAATCCCTTGATTGATATAATAGGCAGATAATTTTTTTCTATAGCTTTCATTTCCAGCAGAATGACTGTATTCCAGGATAGTTAAATCAATATTTTTAACTGCATTCATGGCAACTTCAGGAGTTTTAATATCCGGTTGACCAATGTTTAAATGGTATACTTTATGTCCTTTTTTCTTCGCTATTTCTGAGTATGGAACTAATTTTCGTATTGGCGATTCTGGCATTTGTTTGCCTTTGTTTGATATTTTTGGCATAGTCTTAATTATTGAATTGCAAATTTGCAATTTTTTTTTCGAATTTATTATAATCAATGAGCGTATATATTGTTAAATCTGCATTTTTGATATGATTTATTTAGTATTTTTATGTAAAAGATTAACAATGAAAAAAACAATAGTTATTATTCTCATTTACCTGTTTGTTTGCCCTGTTTTTGCACAACAAGGATTTCAGTTTGAAAAAGACGTGAATAAAATTAGCGTTCCTTTTAAACTGATCAATAATTTAGTCTTTGTGCCTATAAAAGTAAATGGAGTAGAATTGAATTTTTTATTGGATACCGGTGTTGCCGAAACGATATTATTTAGTTTAGAAGATAAAAAGGAAGTTCGTTTTTTTAATACCGAAAAAATATTACTGAAAGGATTAGGAAGTCAAGAGGCTGTTGAAGGATTGAAATCAACGAATAATATTTTAGAATTCAACAGTATGAAGTATAGTAATCATATGCTTTATATTATTTTGGACCCTGAATTTAATTTATCGTCACATATTGGAATTCCGGTCAATGGAATTATTGGGTATCATTTTTTTCAAAATAATTTAGTTGAAGTCAATTACAGGAAAAAAAGAGTTATAGTTTATAAAGACAATGATGAAAACCGAAAAAAAATCGAAAAAAGTTACAAAACAATCCCTATTACTGTCGAAAAATCTAAACCCTATTTAAAAAGCACAATAATTCAGGATAATAAAGAAATTCCTGTAAAGTTATTGATAGATATAGGGAACAGCGATGCAATATGGTTGTTTCAAGATCGTTCAGAATTGATTAAAGTTCCTGCAAAAAATTTCGAAGACTTTTTAGGAAGAGGTTTTAGTGGAGATGTAAAAGGCAGAAGGGCCATAATTAAAAAATTTGAGATGGGAGATTTTGAATTTAATAATCCAGTAGTTGCCTTTCCTGATTCTGTATCTATTAGGAATGTAAATATGGTGCCAGATCGAAAAGGCTCAGTAGGAGGAGAAATTATGAAGCGGTTTACAGTTGTTTTTGATTACGAAAAGAACCAAATGTATTTAAAAAAGAATAGAGATTACAGCGCTCCTTTCAGCTACAATAAAAGTGGGGTTGAGATACAACAAAATGGATTACAGTGGGTTCAAGAGACCGTACGAATGGAAACGGTTCCGTTGCTTACAAAATATAATGAGTCCGGAGGTGCTAAGGTATTTACTAATGACTTTAAATATAAATTCCGATTAAAGCCTATTTATGAGATTGCCTATGTCAGACAAAATTCTCTGGCAGCTAATACAGGATTGCAAAAAGGGGATATAATCATTTCGATTAATAATCATCCCATTCATAAACATTCATTACAAGAAATCAATGCTCTTTTTAAGGCAGAAGAAGAAAAATGGATTACTTTAGAAGTGGAACGTAAAAGCGAAATCTTAAAATTCAGGTTTCAATTGTATAATATATTATAGACAAAAAACACTTTTGGAAATAGTATCCAAAAGCGTTTTTTTATTTATTTTAATTCTGAAATTAATTAGAAATAACTTCTCCTTTAATTTTCAGAGCCACTCTTCCACCTTCATAGTTCACTGCATTTGACTCAACAGTTAGTGTTTTTCTGATAGGACCGGGAGCCATATTGTATTTCACAGTTATTTTTCCTGTTTTTCCTGGCATAATTGGTTGGTCTGGTTTTGTAGGGACCGTGCAGCCACAAGTAGACAGTACATTAGTGATAATTAATGGAGCATTACCAGTATTTGTAAAGATAAAATCACGAGAGCCATTTTCATTCTTAGTAACCTTTCCATAATCAATTGTATTGTCTTTGGCTGCAAATTCAATTTTTGGGCCATTCTGAGCAAAACCGATACTGCTGATTAGTGCAAATGCGAATAAAGCTATTGTTTTTTTCATTTTCTTATATTTAAATTCATTTAGTAAATTTACTTTCTTTTAATTAACGTACAAATTTTTATTTCTCTTTTTATAGTGTACTTAATTATTTACTTTTGTTCCCAATTAGAATTACAAATATCAGACCAAAGTTTAATTTTGGTTTTAACAGTTGCTTTTTATGACAATTCCTGCACAATTTGACGCTAAAACCATTGAAAATAAGTGGTATGACTACTGGATGAAGAACAATTATTTTCACTCAGAACCAGACCATAGAACACCATACACCATAGTAATTCCTCCGCCTAATGTTACTGGAGTTTTGCACATGGGACACATGTTGAATAATACCATTCAGGATGTATTAATCAGAAGAGCGCGTCTTAAAGGATTCAACGCTTGTTGGGTTCCAGGAACGGATCATGCTTCCATAGCTACTGAAGCTAAAGTAGTTGCGAAATTAAAAGCCGAAGGAATCAATAAAAATGATTTAACACGCGAAGAATTTTTAGCTCATGCTTGGGAATGGACTGATAAATACGGGGGTGTAATTCTAGACCAATTGAAAAAGCTGGGTGCTTCTTGTGATTGGGAAAGAACCAAGTTTACAATGGATCCTGATATGTCAGCTTCGGTAATTCGTTCTTTTGTGGATTTATACAACAAAGGACTGATTTATCGCGGATACCGAATGGTAAACTGGGATCCCGAGGCGAAAACTACTTTGTCTGACGAAGAAGTAATTTATGAAGAACAACAAGGAAAATTATATTTCCTAAAATATAAAATTGAAGGAAGTGAAGACTTTCTGACGATTGCGACAACGCGTCCGGAAACTATTTTTGGAGACACTGCAATTTGTATTAATCCAAATGACGAACGTTTTGCTCATTTGAAAGGTAAAAAAGCAATTGTCCCAATTTGCGGAAGAGTAATTCCAATAATCGAAGATGAATATGTTGATATCGAATTTGGTACTGGTTGTTTAAAAGTGACTCCGGCGCACGATATGAATGACAAGGCATTGGGAGAAAAGCACAATTTGGAGATTATTGATATTTTCAACGAAGATGCAACTTTGAATAGTTTTGGATTGCACTATCAAGGACAAGATCGTTTTGTAGTTCGCGAGGCAATTGCAAAAGAATTAGAAACAACTGGCGCTTTAGCCAAAACAGAAACACACTTGAATAAAGTAGGAACTTCTGAAAGAACCAGAGCGGTTATCGAGCCTCGTTTATCAGACCAATGGTTCTTGAAAATGGAAGATTTGGTAAAACCAGCTATTAAATCGGTTTTGGAAGACGGCGAAATCAAATTGCATCCAGCACGTTTTAATAATACGTATGCTCATTGGTTAAATAACATTCGCGACTGGAATATCTCCCGTCAATTATGGTGGGGACAACAAATTCCTGCCTATTTCTATGGCGATGGAAAAGAAGATTTCGTAGTTGCTGAATCTATCGAAGAAGCTTTAATTTTAGCTAAAGAAAGAACCAACAACTTACAACTTACAACTTCAGACTTAACTCAGGATGTTGATGCATTAGATACTTGGTTTTCTTCTTGGCTGTGGCCAATGTCTGTTTTTGGAGGAATTATGGATCCCGAAAGTGAAGATTTTAAATACTATTATCCAACCAATGATTTAGTGACCGGTCCGGATATTTTGTTTTTCTGGGTAGCGAGAATGATTATTGCGGGTTATGAATACACAGGCAAAAAACCATTTACAAATGTATATTTGACTGGTTTGGTTCGTGATAAACAAAGACGAAAAATGTCTAAATCATTAGGAAATTCTCCGGATCCTTTAGATTTAATTGAAAAATTTGGTGCTGATGGGGTTCGTGTAGGATTGCTTTTGAGCGCTTCTGCAGGAAATGACATTATGTTTGATGAAGAATTGTGTAACCAAGGAAAAGCGTTTACCAATAAAATCTGGAATGCCTTTAAACTGATAAAAGGTTGGGAAGTTTCGGATACAATTCCGCAACCAGAATCTTCAAAAGTGGCAATTGAATGGTACGAGGCCAAATTGCAACAAACGCTTTTAGAAATCGAAGATAATTTTGAGAAATATAGAATTTCCGATGCGTTGATGGGAATTTATAAATTGGTATGGGACGATTTCTGTTCTTGGTTTTTGGAAATGATAAAACCGGCGTACCAACAGCCAATTGACAGCGTAACTTTGGCGAAAGCCATAGAAATGCTGGAAAATAACATGAAATTATTGCATCCTTTTATGCCGTTCTTGACAGAGGAAATTTGGCAAATTCTTGCCGAAAGAACTACAGAAGAAGCATTAATCGTTTCGACTTGGCCAGAAATGAAACCTTTTAACGCAGGTATAATTGCTGATTTTGAAAATACAATTGAAGTGATTTCTGGAATTAGAACGATTCGTAAAGACAAGAATATTCCGTTTAAAGATACAATCGAATTGAAAGCGGTGAACAATGACAAAGCATCGACTTATTTTGATTCGGTAGTGGCCAAATTAGGAAACATCACTTCGTTAGAATATGTTTCGGATAAAGTAGACGGAGCATTATCTTTTCGTGTAAAATCGAATGAATATTTCATCCCTATTACCGGAAATATAAATGTGGAGGAAGAAATTGCAAAACTGACCGCTGAGTTGATTTACACGCAAGGTTTCTTGAAATCGGTTCAAAACAAACTGGCTAATGAGAAATTTGTGGCGGGTGCGCCAGAAAAAGTTTTGGCAAACGAAAGACAAAAAGAAGCGGATGCTTTATCTAAAATTGAAACTATCGAACACAGTTTGGCCGGATTAAAATAAGATTTAGCTTTTATAGCAATCAAGATCCCATTCACCGCGGTGAATGGGATTTTTTTGTTGAAAAATTAAATACATAATTTTTTTTTTGGTAAAGAGCAGAATAGTTGTGTTTCATTGTAATTTGACAATTTTTCATCGATAAACGTCACTTGTATTGTGATTTAAAGAGTATTTTCTCCTTTAAACGATTTTTGTGCACTTACTGAAATATTGTTAATATGTTTGTAATGAGATTTTCAATTAATGCTTTAGTATAGAAATGAAGAAAATATTTAGTCCAGGGTATAGACAACATTATTTTGAAGGGTATTCAATTGGTTTGAATCCATTTTTGGAATTTAATTATGCAAAAAGGAATGAAGCTTTTATTGCTGGATTTGATTCTGGAAGATCAGATTATGAGAGGATGAACGGATGTATTAGTGATGGGATTCCACAATGTATTGTCACTAATAAAATTCTCGAAGATTTTCTTATGGCTGGTTTATTGGGCTTAAGTATAGATACCGAAGGCTATACTTCACATCAGATGAATTTGATAGCAAAATGGTATCAAAGCGGTGTAGAAAAATATGAACCAAATCAAAGTATCGCTCTTTTTGAATTACTTGAAAAGAACGGCATTCAAATAAATTAAACTTTTTATTAAATTATTCGCCGCTTCAATATATCCTTAATGTAAATGGGTTGCAATTCACGAAATTTCCCTTAGATATAAGTATTGAACTAATAATGATAGACTCAGAAGGTTTACATAAAAAAAAATCCATCTCATTTATAACGAGATGGATTTTTTTTTGAACTTACTTAATTATTTCTATTTCTTAGATTTTAGGTATTTATCCAAGAAGAGTAAGGTGGTTTTTGTTGTCGCAATTTGGTTTTCCTTTTTTTGAAATCCATGCCCTTCATCTGGATATACTACATATTGAACCGGCACTCCATTTTTCTTTACTCCTTCTACAATTTCATCACTTTCTACAGGCAATACTCTTACATCATTAGCGCCTTGGAAAACAAGTAATGGTTTGTTTATTTTATCGTAATTGTATAATGGCGATATTTTTTTCAATCGAATACTATCAGCAGTATACGGATCACCCATTTCATCATAGAGCGCTTTGCGGAATGATTCCCAATAAGGAGGAATACTTTTTAATGTTCTGGGCCAATTGGCAACACCAAATAAATCTACACCTACTTTAAATTCTTCGGGATGAAATGCTAATGCGCCTAAAACCATACAGCCACCATAGCTTCCACCATAAATACCAATAGCATTCGGGTCAATATAATCCTGTTCTGTTAGCCACTTTTTGCCCCAAATACAGTCTTTCAGATCTCCGTTACTGTGATCTTTATTATCCATTTTGTAAAATGTTTTTCCATACCCACTACTGCCACGATTGTTTACCGCCAAAACTGCATATCCTTTATTAACAAGGTATTGTATGGTGTTTGAATATCCAATACGACTTTGTCCGCCTGGTCCGCCGTGTACCCAGATTAACGCCGGAACTTTATTGCTTTTAGAAGCTTGTAAAGGCTTATAATAAATAGCCGGAATTTCTTTCCCATCAAAAGATTTGAATCGAATCACTTCGGCTTTTGCAAGGTCGTCCTGATTAATTTTTTTACTTAGAGTGGAAGTCAGTTGTTTTAGTTTTTTGGAAGGAATATCATAAAGATATAGGTTTGGCGAGCTGGTACTGCTTCCTACTGTCAGCAATAATTTATTTTCGCTGTTGGAAATGATTACATTTATGACATCACCATCGTCAAAGTCAGGTAATTTCAGCGGTTTTCCGGTAGCATGTTCAAAAAGGAGTACTTTATTTTTTCCGTCATTGTTCACAAAAATAATATGGTATTTTTCCTTTTCGCTTAAAGACATGTACATTACATCCCATTTATCTTTGAATATTTCTTCTGATTTCCCAGTATTGATATTATATTTGAGTAACGAACTGAATTCTTTATCCTCATTACTGGTATAATAAAAAATGCTGTCATTTTTTTCAAAAGCCATCGGACTCCAGTTGGCTTCTTTGTCGTTACTGAGACGTTTAGTAGTTTTGGTTTTGCTATCGTATAAATACATTTCGTTTTTATCCGTAGTAATTTCTTTGGTAAGTGCTATATAGCGTTCCGTTTTACTGATTACTGATGGGGTTAAACCGGATTCATTTTGGTACAAAATTGTTGGTTTCCAAGTTAGAGAGTCTAATTTTAAAATATCAAAATACTTTACGTCTCGCTTATTACTATTTATATACATGCTCTTTTTGTCTTGGCTCCAGCCAATAAAGCTATTGGCACTATTTGTCCAAGGAGTAATATCTTTTGGAGTATTACTTTTTCGATCCATTAGAAATAAATGATAATTTTCATTTCCTCCTTCATCTGCCGAATAAATGAATTTAGAACTTCCAGGTAAATAATCTACAGTATAAATACTTTCTTTAATTGACTTTGTCAATGCTATAGAGGTAGTATCAGCAATGGATAACTCATACGCATTGTAGATTCCGGTTGTGTTGTTGTTTATTAGAATTTTAGTTTCATCGTTATTAAACCCTGATGCACTTATCGATTTGGTGTTGTAAAAATCTTCCAAATCATACTGTTCAGGCAAACGTGCTTCTTCCTTTTTTTTCTCATCCTTACATGATGAAAGTACCATGATTAATAAAGCCCCAAATAAAATAGATGTTTTTTTCATAATTTAAAATTTGTTAAGTCATTATATATCAGTTATTACTATCAAATATATGAAAAAAATAGTGGTTTGATGAAAAATAGAAAACCCTGTCCATTTCTAAACGAGGTTTTTGAATTTTATTTCTTAATTTAAATTTTACCCCAATAAAAACAGCCTAAATCGCGGTGTAAATTTCTCAATTTTATTTTTTTATGATTTTTAATTCAATGAGGGAATCGTGTTTTTATTCTTTTATAAACACACTTTTTAGTTTGTTAAAATAACAAAAACTTTTTCTGCTTTTCAAAAAAATGAAATTGGCAGAAAAAGTTTTCAATGAAATAAAACCAAACTTAAGTTTTAGAATTTATATTTTAAACTTGTCAATATTTGACGCGGTGCAATTGGATTGATACTGTAGTTTTCGTGTACCGTATAATTCAACTCATTTGTAATATTTGACAACCTACATAAGATTGAGATTTTTTTCCAAGTATAACCTGCAGAAACATCGATTGTAGTATAACCACTCATTGGAATTTCTCTGTCATTGATTGTTTGAGCTCCAGTATTAGGATTAATTACTACTAGATTATTCCAACCTCCAAGACGGTCACCAATGTAGTTCCCGATTGCTCCAAAAGAAACACCTTTTAATGCTCCGGCTGGCAAGGTATAGAAAAAGCTTAAATTAGCGGTATTAGCTGGAGTTCTTACCACACGATCTCCTTCAATAGTACTTCCGTTTAATCCTGATGTTTTGGTATAACGCATATCGTTGTAGCTGTAACCGGCAATAATGTTTAAGCCTTCAGTAGGTCTGGCAGTAATATCAATTTCAATTCCTTTGCTAGTAGTTTCTCCGTTCAAGACTTTTATAGTAGTATCAGTATTGTTTGATCCATCAGCTTTAAATTCTGCTGTTTGTGCCAAATTGCTGTTTGTGATTTGGTACGCAGTAATATTTGTACTCAAAATACCTCTCCAGAAATCTTTTTTAATACCTGCTTCATATTGGTCTATGATTGAGGGTTTTATTGGTTTTAAATCAACTGTTGTTCCAGTATTTGGTGTAAATGAGTTAGAGTAGCTGGCAAACAAAGACATCTCTTTTGTTGGTTGATACACTAATCCAAATTTTGGAGAGAATGCCTCATCTTTACGTATTGGAGCTTGAGTTGTCAAGCTGTTGTTGATTACTTCTGCTTCTTGCCAAGACCAACGAATACCCGCTAAAAGCTTAATTTTTTCTGTAAATGAAATCAAATCTTGTGCATAAACCCCAAAACGGTTTGTATCAGTGCTTACTATTCGGGTAAGTGTAGAATTTGGCTCATCCATTCGCTGTGTTGCAGGGTCGAAAGTAAAGATATTTACTGTATCATAATTGGCAGGACTAAAAGCAAACGTATACGCTTGTGCGAAAGAGTTTTCAAAATCTACACCTGTAAATAATTGATGTTTTATTTTTCCGGTGTTGAAGTTTCCTTGTATGCTTAATTGATCTCCAAAAATTTGTTCGGTACCTTTATTCTGTCCTAATGGTCTATTGAAATTTCCATAAGGATTAGCTGTTGGAGATATTACAATACGTTCTGTAGCTTTTGATTCTCTATCGAAATTTTGAAAAGAAGCATTGAAATTTAATTTCCAGTTGTCATTGAAACTGTGATTAAGTAATGCGGAAGCACTTGCTGATTTTGTTTCTCCATTTGACCAAAGTGCACCATAATAGTTACTACGAGGTACCTCTACAATTTCTTTTCCAATTACTCCAGTTCCAAAATCTGGTGTCCAATTGCTTTTCAAGTAATCTCCTTGTACCGTAATTTGAGTTTTATCACTTACATTAAAAAGGAAAGAGGGGTTGATGTATAAACGTTCGTTTTTTACAACATCTCTAAAGCTTTCTGAATTTTCATATGAACCTGTAAAACGATATGCAATATGTTTATTTAATGGTCCGTAAAAATCAACCGATGGTTTATAATAAGCAAAACTCCCTGCTTGCATAGAAATTTCTCCCCCACTTTTGAAAGAAGGTGTTTTGGTAACTAAATTTAAAATTCCTCCAGGTGCTACGTTTCCAAATAATAAAGCCGCACTACCTTTTAAGAATTCTACTTTATCTAAAGAAGAAACTTCAGGCATTGACCCTCCATTGTAACGAAAACCATTTTTAAACATGTTGTTAGCTGACATATCATATCCTCTTGAATAAAAGGATTCTTGAGCGCCACCACGTGCGGAACCTACATATACACCATTTGCATTTTTCAGTACCTCACTCAAACGAATACTTTGTTGTTGCGCTATAATTTCAGATCCAATAACTTGTACACTTTGTGGAGTATCCATTGGTTTTAAACCTGATCTCAATGCAGAAACTGGCTTTTTCTCTTTATTGGCTGTAATAATAACTTCTTTAAGTATTCCTCCTTTTTTGTTTTTTATAGTATCAAATTCTGAAGAAATAGTTTCATCATAATTTTTATCACCAGAAGCATTTGCTGATTCTTGTGCTAAACACGATAGGCTAAATAAAAGTGTTAAAGTTGGAAGTAAAATATATTTCATGATTGTTTATTTGGAATAATTAAAAATAACGATGCAAATATAAAACTGAAGTATTGATTTGCAAAATTTATTTAGATTAAATATTAATGAAAATTAAAAATATATTTAACTATTTGTTTTTTAGATTTTTATGTTTTTTAAAATTGATTTTTTTTGTAGATAATTTCCTTTTTTTGACCTTTGTCTGGTTAAAATTGGTTTTTTGAGCCTATTAATTATCTGATTTTATCTCCAAAAGTAGTTTGAAGATCTTTTATGTTAAATTTTGTTAAAGGAGTAATCCAAATACTAGCGCTGAGGAGGGCATTTTTTGTGCTGCGGATTTTTAATAGAAATGCTTGATTTGTGAAATTTGTATTAAAGTAGGGGTATTCTAATTAACCATTTCTGACCACAAATACGAAATTTGTTTTTGTAGAAATAGTATTTAATTTCGGAAGTTTAAGCTTAGAAGAATTAAAGTCGTGCCTTAAATTTCTTCATTCGGAAGTTTTTTGATTGCACAACTTTTCCATTATCAGTAATCATGACGCAACTATAATCAGGGTATTTGTTGAGCAGAAGCAGTCCTGCTGTTTTTCCTAAAACCATTAAGGAAGTACTCAAGCCATTCGCCGTTTCAGCATTTGGTCCAAAAACCGTCACACTACATAATCCTGTAGCGGGATAACCCGTTGCCGGATTGATAATGTGTGAATAGCGTTTGCTATCAAACACAACAAATTTCTCATAGCTGCCTGAAGTGGTTACCGCATCTTGTTTTAATGGAACAACAGCCAGAAGTTTTTCAGGATGAAAAGGATTCGTAATGCCGATATTCCAATTCTTTCCATTGGGCTGTTTTCCCCACGTACTCATATCACCCGATCCGTTTATAATCCCGGCTTTGATACCTTTTGCAAGCATCATATCCCGGCATTTATCGGTGGCATATCCTTCTCCCAAAGCGCCAAAACCAATTTTCATCCCTTTTAGTTTTAGAAAAATGGTGGATTGAACACTATCCAAAATTATGTTTTTATAGCCCACTTTTTCAACCGATTTCCGAATGGCTTCCGCCGAAGGCATCGCTGTCATGGAACCGTCAAATTTCCAGATTTTATCCATTGCTGCAAAGCTGATATCAAAACCGCCATTAGTAATTTCAGAAAACCGAATCGCTCTTTGCGTTAATTCAAAAACTTCTCTATCTACTTTCACAGGACGAATACCCGCATTTTGGTTCACTTCAGATAGCTGTGAGTCCGGTTTCCAGTCGGATATCAAATTTTCGATTCGTGTAATTTCTGCAATAACAGCATCTATGTTTTGTTCTGCCAATAATGAATCTTTGGCAACGATGGTAATGTCAAATCGACCGCCCATAAGTAAGGTGGTTCTTTTTCGTACGATTTGTGCATAACTTCCTTGACTCACAAAAAGTATCGCAATCAGCAAAAAGAAGTATTTTCTAGACATAAAATTCAGTGTTAAAATAATTTGGGCGTGACCCTCCGTCTCGTCCCAAAAGACGAGACTACGGGTCGTGCTGTACGTTCCCGCTTTTTTATGAGAGGCAAAAAAAGCCTCTCATAAAAAGAGCTCCACTGCCATCACTCACGCATAGCAATATGCAATTCATTAATATTTACACAAAAAGTATTATTATAATTTTATCCAGTTTCGCCTCCCTCTCCTTTGGAGAGGGCTGGGGAGAGGACTTAATAACAATCCGTCAGCACTTGTCCATTAGCTTTATAGTCTGCAATTCCCATAGTTGCTCTTGCAAGACAGAGCGCATCAAGAGCCGCTTCCACGTCCTTTTGCATCGCAAGCGAACCGCAAATCATTACAACGCCTCCTTGTGACAGTAAATCCATAAAAAAACCAGCATCTCGTTTGATTAGATCCATTACATAGTGATGGTTCGCTTCGCGAGATAATGCTACATGAAAACTTTTAAGATGCTGTTTTTGGATCATTTCAGCAGCAAATTTTTCATACCCTAAAACAGTTTCAGTTGCTTTTCGAAAGCCACAATACAAATGAATTTCGGTTTTTTTCTTATTTTGTTCCATCATTCCCAGGAAGGGAGCAATACCGGTTCCATTTGAAATCAACGCTACTTTAGATGCTTTTTTCGGGAAGTGAAAAGAGAGATTTTTAATAATTCGCGCTTTGAAAACAGAGCCTTTTTCAACAGCATATAAATAGCCTGAACCCAAACCAGAAGGATGCAGTTTTACCACTAATTGTATGTTGCCGTTATGATTTCCGATGGAGTAGAGGCGTTCTTGGTTGTCGTTTGCAGGATAAATAGCCAAGAGGTCACCCGACGTAAATTTAGCGCTCATACTAGCTCGTAATGTGAGTAAAAAAGTATGTTCCGTATCAGAAATGGCAGTTTTATCGAGTACCGTCAGCTTTTGTAAACCTTTTGGAACTTCATTGTATAAGGATGGAGTAGCCGAAAGTGGAATTCCTGTTTTGGCACTCCATAATTTCACCCAACCTACAAATTCTTCTGCTGATTTGTCATTTACGGTTTGTAATTCTAACAAGCGTTCTGCCCAACTCTGTTTTTCCAATACGGTATCAATTTCACGGGCAAAACCGCAAAAATCTGGATACGCTTTCGACCCAAAACCGACTACAGAAATATTGATTTTTTGCTGTTGTTTAGTTTTGTTGACCAATGCTGTAAATTTACTTCCATTAGAAGGGGCATCGCCTAACCCGTGGGTTGAAGTAAATACGATAAGATGTTCTGCTTTTGGATAAACCGAATAATTATTCAATTCGGTAAGAAAGACTTTTTTTCCGTTGGCAAGCAATTGTTTCTGAATAGCATTGGCAAATAGTAATGAACTTCCATTTTCGGAACCAACCAACAATATGAATGCGCTGTCTTCGGCTTTGTACTTGTTTTTAATGCGACTCGCTCTTCGTTTTAACGTCATGGCAAAACCCGAGTAGATAAAAAAGAGAATATTTAAACTCGCGATTCCTAAAATTATGGCCCATAAAATACTTGCTCTCCCAGTATGCAAATCAAGACTCCAGTCCGATACTAAAGTTTGCAACGGAAAAGGAGTTTCGCTTACAATTGCTCCGGTAATCTGGTTGACTTCGATTTCTCGATCTTTTAATGTAATGATATAATATTCCTCGGGATCATCCGAAAAAGGGAATTCAATTTTTTGAACATCAGCCAGAAGCGTATTTTTAAAAAAAGAAGTAGCAGCACCTTTTTTTGCAATAGGCGCAGTTACAGTCATTTCAGTTTTTTCTTCAGAATCTGTTTTTTCAAGGAAAAAATTAAACTTTTCCAGGGTTAAATAGGTTCCGGAAAGTGCAATAATCAGAATCGGAATCAGCGATAATCGTCCTAAAAAAATATGGTAATATTGGGCAAAATTTTCTTTTACAATTTTAGAAAATAAACTGCGAAGACTTCTTTGGCGGTTTAGTATCAAAGCAAAACCCGAAATGGAAATCAATGCTAACAAAAAGGAAATAAAACCAACAAAAAAACGCCCTGTTTCTTTAAGGAATAAAGAACGATGGAGCGCTGTTGTCCATTGGATAAACTCACTTTTTTTGATGGGTTCTCCTAATGTTTTTCCAGTTCTTGGGTCGATGTAAGCGTTGACATCATTGTCTTCCTGATCAATACCTTGCAGCGTCACAAATTGATTGTGGTCAACACTCAATTCCGTTATTTCAGGATACGCTTTTTTTAGTACAGGTAAAGTTTTTTCAAATGTTATTTTTTCGAAATTTTCTACTCGGTAGGGCGGTGTTTTCTCCTGTATTGCATCGACTGCAAGTATAACGCCAGTTACCGATGCCAATACTAAAAATGCTGTAGAAAATACAGCCAAGGCCAAGTGTGAGTAACGCCAAAAAGAAAGAGTCATTGATAATAAATTTTAACATATAAGTCATATAAGTTTTACGTTTTGTAAAAGCTTATATGACTTATTTGGTTTAATGTGAAAGCTGTTTATTTTATATTTTGTTTAATCTTACGTAGCGAATATAGCCTTTACCTTCTGTTTTTGCAGCAATTCCTTCGGTTGTGAGCGGAATTTCTAAATCAGCGGTATAATATTTATGATCTTCTACCGCTGTTTCAAAGCGCAATTTAAATCCCTTGTTGATTTTAGCATCTTCAATTTCAATTGTGGTGATGCTGCGGTCGCCGCCAGTTACGGAAGCTCCCGTTTTTGCACTTATGTTTTCTGGTTTTTTAGAGTAGAATTTGTGCCATTCTTTTATGGTTTTGTACCATTTTTTATCGTCACCCATTACATATAGTGTTTTCACATATTCGCCTTTTGCGTTTACAAGTGAAACTACAATATAAGCGCCTTCTCCCATGTAATTTGACATTTGGAGCATGCATTTATATTTACTGGTTTGTGCGGCAGCTTGAAACGATAAAAAGCATAGTAGCACAGCTATCAGACCGAATTTTAGTATTGATTTCATACGATTATTTTAAAAATTCTAGAGATACGTTATTTTTTGTTAAAGATTCATTTTCTTTTGCTAAGGCGTAGGCACTTTCGTAAAAATCAGTGGTAATTTCTTTTTTGGCACCAATAGACACTAGGTATTTCAAAATAGCATCGTCTTTAGAAATCATAGCTGCTTTGTGCAACGCTGTTAAACCATCTTTGTTTTTGGTATTGATATCGATGTTTAAAGCGGCGATTTTTTTCAATAAAGCCAAGTCGTTTTTAATTATAGCGAAATGATATAATGTATTCCCGTCTTTTTGAGGAGTGCCCAAGTTTAAACCTTTATCCTGAAGTAATTTTATTTTAGTCTCAAAAGGATCTTGAGTGGTTGCCTCTGGTCCGCGACCTGATGGTCTGTAGGATTGAATCAGGTAATACCCTAAATTGTTTCCTTCTTTGTCCAGTACTTTTGCATCAGCTCCTTTGTTTAAAAGTACTTTTATAGCCTCAGGAATTCCTGCTTTTACAGCTATTGTCAATGCCGATTCTCCTTTTAGATTTTGAACATTGTTGTTTTTTACTATTGGTAATAACAGTTCTAATACTGCAATATCTCTAGCTGAAGCAGCCGCCATTAATGCCGTATTTCCCTCGTTACTGGCTTTATTAGCATCTACGCCTTTGGACAAAAAATAGTTGATAATTTCGGTTTGGTTGGCTTTGCTTGCCAATAAATGAAGCACCGTTTCACCCGATTTGCTCGTAGCAGTTGGTTTGATTTTTAAATCTTCAACTAAATATTTGTAGGTTTCAAGAGAAGTCACATCTCTACGGGAACCTTGTGCTGCAAACAGCAGTGCATTGTCAGTATATTTTACTCCTTTTTCTAATAGGGATTTTAATAATGGTAGGTTGCCTGATTTTGCAGCGTAATTAAAAGCTGTGTTGCCGTCACTATCAGTATCCTTAATTGACATTCCTTTAGTGGTGAAATAGGTAGTAAGCGCTAGGTTTTTGTCGGATGCGATCGCCATTAATAACAGGTTGACACCGTCTTTGTATTTTTTCTTAGGATCAGTTCCAGCTTTAAAAAAGGCATCATACAGTGCGGTATTGCTTTGACTTCCAACAGCTGCAAAGGTTAGCGGAGTTTCTCCTTTGCTGTCTTCTAGATTAAGATCAGCCCCTTTGCTAATAAGGTATTCTACAATTGCTACATTTCCTTTATTGGCGGCCCAGTGTAAATAAATACGATTGTCGTGTGTCAATTTGCTGACTTCATTCCCGGGTTGCTCCAGTAAGAATTGTATTGTTGCTGTAGGCGCATCATTATTAATTGCCATAACGGTTACATCAAAAGCATTTGGGGTTGATGCTGATGGGCTGTTTCCTTTTGCTATTTCTGCTTTAACCGCATTTACATCTGGTGTTGTTTTCCAAAAAGATTGCTCCAAAAGGGTGTTTTTTTGCTGCGCACTAACAAATAAAGTAGCGACTAAAGCAAAAGAAATAAAAAGATTCTTTTTCATAAATTTTTTATCAAGGTTCTTATTAATAGAGGATGTGTGTTTGTTTAATTTAGTTATTTAGAATAAATAAAAATAACGCAAATGTAAAAATAAATAGCATAATACCAATTATTATTTATGCCATTAAATAAAATTTTTATTGTTTTTTTATGCTTGTTTGCACTATTTAGATATAAAAAGAATTGAAAGGTTTAATGCAATTGCTTTAAATTATTCAACTTTGCTTTTTTATATCGATTTATGCCTAAGCTTTTGTTGTGTTTGTCTTTTTTTTATTTCGTCCCCACCAAATGTAGCATCCGGATATTGGTAGACTTGCAATGAGTAAACTAAATAAACAGGCGAATATTTTTCCGGGTAATCCTAATATGGCTCCCGTGTGAATGTCATAATTCATTTTCATGAGGTTATCGGCAACTTTATCCGCTGTTTTTCTGCCCCAAATATGGGAAACAGGCATCTCTTTCAAACTGTATTGATCAAAATACCGATAGTCAATTTTCCAATACGTTCCTTTGTCGCTATTCGCATTTGCGGCTATCGGTGATAGATTCGTTTCAGGCGGATGAATTTCAATTGATTTAGCCAATGGATATTCTTTTTGCATTTGAAGCCAAACGGCATCTAATGGTTTTACGGTTGAAGTAGTTGCGGTTTTCTGGTTTTTTTTCGAAAGCGGTTCTTCATATAATAATGATTTTTCACCACCGGATACTTTATAATACGAATACGCAAACCATTGAAATCCCCATACTAATCCTGTAATGGCGAAAATAATTCCGATTATCAAGATGTAAAAACCGGTGACATTATGTAAGTCATAATTTTTTCTTTTCCATTTCGTTCCTTTTTTCCATTTGAACCAAAAGCGTTGTTTTGCTGCACTTTTATTTTTTGGATACCAAAGAATTAATCCCGAAATCAACATTATCAGAAATACTATTGTCGCTGATGCCACAACAGTTTGCCCAATTTGATGTGGCAGCCAAAGATAGAAATGCCCTTCGAGTATAAATGGAAAAAAACCTTCCTCATTATTGATCGTTTTCAGCACTTTTCCCGTGTAAGGATTAAGGTAAGTCGTATAATGATAACTGGGTTCGTAATGAAAAAATATAGCCTCAACAGAATTATTTTTTTCGTTGTATTTGATGGCGTGAAGCACCTTATTAGGAACTTCTTTTCTGGCGATGGTTTCCAACTGAGATGGAGGTAGAAAAGATTTATTTTGTGTTTCCACAAAACGATATTCTTCTGTGATGTTTTGTATTTCCTCTTGAAAGGCATACAAACATCCCGTGATGGCGATTATAAAAACAATTAAACCAGAGGACAAACCAAGCCAAAGATGGATTTTTCGAGTTGCTTTTTTGAAGTTATTATTTTTCATTTAAAAAGGATAAAACTCCCCACCGAAATGAGGAGTTTAGTGAAACAAAACCAATTATGAAACTTAAAATTTATAGGTTAAACCTGCTGTTACACTTCTCAAACGCTGAGGTGTTACAGTAGACCATCCTGAATAATATTTTTCGTTTAAAGCATTATTTAATTTCAATGAGATGTTGAATTTATCACTCGAATACGATAATGCTGAATTTAAAACGGTATAACTTGGTAAGGCAAAGGTTCCTATATTCGCTCTGTTCAATGTTTTGTATTCGCTGGCATAATTTCCACCAAATCCTATTCCGAAACCTTTTAATTTTCCTGAAGTCAACGTGTAATTAGCCCAGAAATTAACTAAGGTTTCCGGTCCTGCTTCTTCAGGTCTTAATCCTAAATAACCATCTCCGGGATTGTCTTTTGTGACTTCACTTTTATTGTTACTGAATCCTGCAATGATGTTAAATCCTTTGACTGGATTTGCCGTAAAACTCACCTCGACTCCTTTACTGTTTACTTCGCCGCCTTGAATGGAGTTGTTGATATTATTGGGATCAGTCATTATTCTATTTTTTACATCAATGTTGTAATAGCTAATCGATGCCGAAATAATATCCTTGTATAAGTTTGTTTTTAATCCAACTTCATATTGATTGGCTTGCTCCGGGTCAAAAGATTCCATTCTCGGATTAGAACCATCCACTTCAGAAACTTGTCTTGGAGTTACATTTACAAAGCCATTCATATAATTTGAAAAGACAGAAACTTTATCTTTAATAAGCATATAAACCAGGCCAAATTTTGGAGAAAC
Organism: Flavobacterium yafengii; assembly: GCF_030010375.1. GTDB lineage: Bacteria > Bacteroidota > Bacteroidia > Flavobacteriales > Flavobacteriaceae > Flavobacterium > Flavobacterium yafengii. The sequence continues at coordinate 1,422,892 of NZ_JASCRY010000001.1, forward strand.
GGCCGCTTGACTGTTTTCTTCGTCTGCCGTTGTAGATTTGAAATGATCAATTCTCAAACTCGCCATGGCAGATAATTTATCGGTAATATTCAGCACATCCGAAGCATAAGCACTAATTACTTCAACTTCAGCAGTTGAATTTCCTTCAAACGAACCTACTAAAAGATTATCAACTCCCGCTTGGGTCAAATCTCCGGTATCAGATCCATCGACTAAGGAAACTATTCCATTTCCAACCCAACCAGTACCTCCGTTTATAATATTTGATTTATAATAATCGACACCTGCGACCAATCGGTTTCTTAAACTTCCAATTTTAAAGTCTCCAATGAAATTCTGCTGAATATCAGTCGCCAAAGTTTCTCCGTTTCTTTTAGAAATGGATCTTGAAAAATCATTTCCGTTTGAAGCATCAAATAAATACGAATAATACCCGCTGGTTTTGCTGTTACTTCTGGACAATACTGTTTGAGAAGTCCATTGATCAGAAAGCTTATAAAACATTTGAGCCTGTAAACTATAGGTTGGATTGCTGATTGATAATTCGTTGGAAGTAAACGATTTTTTATAATTTCTTTCGAATAATTCGATTGAATTAAACGATAGAGCAGAATATCTGCTCAAGAAAAGCATGGGCGCATTAGCAGAATTTCTGTTAGTAAATTCTGTATTGATTAAGAACGAAAGTTTATCGTTTACTTTATAACTCAACGAAGGCGCAAAGAAAAATGATTTGCCAAAACCTGCATCTTGAAACGAATTCTCTTTTTGATATGCAGTATTTATTCGTACGGCAACATCTTTATTTAAAGGTAGGTTTACATCGGCTGTAATTCGGTCTAATCCATAGGATCCTGATAGGTAACTTATTTCTCCACCAAATGTTGAGTATGGTTTTTTAGTCACAGTGTTTATTAAACCTCCGTAAGAAATCAAACTGCTTCCAAATAATGTTCCTGATGGCCCTTTTATTACTTCAATATTATCCACATTTGCAGGATCGATACTTCCATTATTGATTCCCGGAAGTCCATTAATCATTGTGGGCTGAACGGCAAAACCTCTCATAGAAAAATATTCTGCTCCATCGCCGCCACGTCCGGTTGATTCCCAAAGACGCGTTATACCAGTTGCATTTTTTAAAGCATCATTAAAATTGGTTACCAATTGCTCTTTCAATAATTCGCTGGTAACAGTATTGTACACTTGAGGATTTTCAATATTGTTCAAAGGCATTTTAGAAACTGTAGTGCTTTTTTCTCTTTTGTACTTGAATTTGTTGGTGTTAACAATAACTTCTTTCAGGGTTTTAACAGAATCTTTTTCTTGCTCTTTTTTTTCTTGAGCGCTAGCTGTTATACCAATTAATAAAACGGACAGGTAAAATGTATGTATCGACTTCATTTATTTAGATTAATTAAAAATAATAATTGCAAATATAATAGTGCTTTTTGTTTTAACAAAACTTATTTAGACTAAATATAAATAATATTAAAAAATAATTTTCAGTAATTTGAAAGTCAGTATTTTAACAGCATAAAAAAACCTTACTTATTTAGAGCAAGGTTTTGATTATAACAGAAATGTTAAAGTTTTATTTGATTTTTTTCATCGAAAACTGTTCTGAACTGGGTTTTCCTTGTTGGATTCCCGAAATTTTAGCTGCCAAACTGTCTGGAGTAATTTGGGTATAACTAATTTTTTGAGGATAGTCGTGTTTCAGATTTTCAAAAGCCAATTGTTTCTCTGTTCCGATTGTTAATTTGAAAGCAACTGGTTTGTCATTATTTTGACCTTTTACGGTTGCAGTATACGTTAAGTTTTCTCCTTTTTGTTGTAATGTGATTGATTCAAAATGTAACGTATCTTTTTCTTTAATGTAATAGGATTGTGCTTGATAGGTGCTGTCGTTCACTTTCTCCCAATTTTCCGTTAGATTACCATCGGCTGATTTGTTTTCCCAATTCCCCAAAAGCCAACTTGCCGCCTTGATTTTTTCGTTTTTATTTGAATCAGAATTTTTGCAGGAAACAATGGCTAACAAAAGTAGTATAAGAGTTGTTTTTTGAAACATTAGTGTAAATATTAAGTTTTATTTTGAATAAGCTAAAGTATGAAAAAATAAAATAGAAAGATTTTTGATTTCAGATATTGTAGACCTCTTAAATCGAAAATCTAATATTTATTGACCTCAAATCAGAAATCAGCAATTATTTTAGCTTTCTTTCAAAATAGTATAAACCAATTCTTTCGTGGGTTTTTGATCTTTTAGTTTCGCTCGAACCACATCAAAAGTCACTTTAAAATCACAACCCAATTTATAATCGCTGCAACCATAAGCGGTTTTCCCCTTGAGAACAGTTCCTTTTTGACATTTCGGACAGATTAATTCGTCCGGAATGGCTTTCGCCAAAGTTTTCTTAGGCTCTAATTTAAGCTTGAAATTTTCATCAAAGCGAAGTAAACCTTCCACAATACCGGCATCGGTTTTAAAGTCTTTCAAATTTACAGTAGATCCTTTTTGTAGTAATCGTAAGTATTGGTTCTCTGATATTTTTTTCTCTGCAAAACTATAGGGCAATAAAAACGTGCAACCCGTTTTATAATCTGCACAACCATACGAAGATTTTCCTTTGATAAGTGTCGCTTTTTTGCATTTAGGGCAGGCTTCCGCCAAAATTCCTGCTGCTTTCTTTTTCTCCACTTTAGCGACTTCTTTCTGAATGCTTCCTGCATGCGAGATATTGGCGCGTCTGGTTTCACTGCGTACTTCATACACCAAAACTTCTACCATATTTTTCATGTTCTTAATAAACGCGGCGGCGGTAAAGGTTCCTTTTTCAATATCTTTCAATTGCTTTTCCCAGGAACCCGTCAATTCTGCCGACTTTACCAAGTCATTTTGAATCGTATCAATAAGCTGAATCCCAGTTGGTGTTGGCAAAACCTGTTTTTTGTTTCTTACGATGTATTGCCGTCTGAAAAGAGTTTCAATAATATTGGCTCGTGTTGAAGGACGACCAATGCCGTTTTCTTTCATCAATTCGCGTAAATCTTCATCATCGACCTGCTTGCCCGCAGTTTCCATTGCGCGTAATAAGGTGGCTTCCGTAAATTGATTGGGTGGTTTGGTTTCCTTTTCTAAAAACGAAGGTTCGTGTGGGCCTTTTTCACCTACAACAAAACTCGGTAATATATCGGCTTCTTTTTCTTTGGCGTTTGGGTCTTCAAAAACTATTCTAAAGCCTTTTTTTAAGATTTCTTTTCCGGTGGTTTTGAAAGCTACATCGGCAGCTTTCCCGATAACGGTAGTATTGGCAACCAAACAATCGTCATAAAATACGGCAATAAATCGCTTGGTAATTATGTCATACACTTGCTGCTGATTGTATTGCAAGTTGGTTTGAATCCCCGTTGGAATAATCGCGTGGTGATCCGTAACTTTTTTATCATTGAAAACTTTGGTCGATTTTTTAATCTTTTTTTCCAAAAGTGGTTGCGTCAACGCCGCATAATTCGTCAAGTTTTTCAGAATTCCGGGTACTTTTGGATAAATATCATTCGGCAAAAACGTGGTGTCGACTCTGGGATACGTGACTACTTTTTGTTCGTACAAAGTCTGGACAATTTTAAGCGTTTCATCTGCCGTAAAGCCAAATTTGGTATTGCAATACACTTGTAATCCTGTTAAATCAAATAGTTTTGGTGCAAACTCATTACCATTCTTTTTTTCGACAGAGACAATTTCGAATTCACTTTCCTTGACTTTATTGGCTAAAATCTCTCCATCTTCCTTTTTCAAAAAGCGTCCTTCCTCATAACTAAAAAGCGTCTCTCGATATAAAGTTTGTAATTCCCAATACGGTTGCGGCTTGAAATTCTCAATCTCTTTGAATCGGTCCACGACCATGGCCAAAGTTGGGGTTTGTACTCGACCGATAGACAATACTTGTTTGTATCCGCCGTGTTTTACGGTGTACAAACGGGTAGCATTCATACCGAGTAACCAGTCGCCAATGGCTCTGGAAAATCCTGCATAGTATAAATTATCGTAATTGGCGGATGGTTTCAAGTTCTCAAAACCTTCTTTGATGGCTTCTGTGGTCAGGGATGAAATCCATAAGCGTTGTACCTCGCCTTTGTACTGGGCTTCGTTCATGACCCAGCGCTGAATGAGTTCTCCCTCTTGCCCGGCATCCCCGCAGTTGATGACCAAGGTCGCTTTGTCGAATAGGCTTTTTATGATTTTGAATTGCTTTTGAATACCCGAATTTTCCACCACTTTGGTCTCAAATTTGTCGGGAAGCATGGGCAGGTTGTTCAAATCCCAACTTTTCCAGTGGGGCTTATAATCGTTCGGTTCTTTCAAGGTGCATAAATGCCCAAAAGTGTACGTTACCTGATAACCATTGCCTTCGTAATACCCGTCGTGCTTGGTATTGGCTCCTAAAACGGATGCGATTTCGCGTGCTACACTTGGTTTCTCGGCAATACAGACCTTCATTTTCTCCTACTGATTTTGAAGCCGCAAATTAGGAATTTAGAAATTGGTATTAAAAAGAAATCTTTAGGAGTTATGAACGGGTAGGGTTTGCTGTTTTTTAGGAGCAGAACGAATAGTTTTTCAAGGATGAAACTTCCTGCTGTCCGCTGTATCTCTACGCTACGCTACGAGGATGCCACTTCCATCAGGGCTAAAGATTTCGTTTTGGTTTCATAATAACGAAAGAAAAAAATCTTTAAATATTAGAAACAGATTTTTCTAGTAAACGCTCTTGATAGCTGGGATTGGCAGGATGAGACCGGTTAATTCATTGCCAGGCACAAAGTCTATTGTTTTACTCGTTCCTCTTTCTGTGAGGAACGTTATTTACAGGTAAAGTACACACTTTATACACGCTGCGGTTATGCTCTAAATTACAATTGAAACTCGTTGCAAACGAGCGCCCAATGTCATTAAGTTAAGCTGTTTTGAAGGCTTCTCGATACAATTTTAAATAGTAAAGCTTTCGCATTAATGTTCAAAATTACTCGAAGTGACGGTTAAAACAGCTTAACTTAATAACATTGAACGAGCGCCAGTGGGGAAATGGTTGTGTAAATAAATTTCAATTGTGTAATAATTACTCACTTTTTTTTTCTGAGTTTTTCGTAATGAGCTGATTATCATTTTAAAGGGATCTTGGAACAAGTATTGCTAAATCGAACTGTATAATTCTCCTGTTCATTGTATAGTAATATTTATTGGTGTAAGCTATAAGTAAATTAAAAATGAATAATGAGATTTTAATAAACCAATAGCCTATAATTTTTAGTAGTACAATTATGAAAAGTGAAACGAGTATTTTAAAACAATTTTATTCCCCCAGCCCTGATATCAGTTCTATTTTTCGAATTAATTTCAGGTCATTAAAAATAGGATTTAAGAGAAACAGTAGTCCATTAGCTGCTTTAGTGCTGATTGGTACTTTTTTATTACTGATAGCGGGAGCGTTTTTAGTTTATAATTTACAATCTGATTTTGAAGCCTTACATATTGACAGAGTCAATTCTGCGTGGGGAATTTCATTTTTGATTCTAACCACTGTATTATTTTTCTTTTATGGAAGTGTTTTTATATACAACCTATATCACTATCTAGCCTATAAACCTATCAAATCCGTTACGGACGAATTATTGCCTACTTGTACCGTAATTGTTCCTGCCTATAATGAGGGAAAATTGGTTTGGAATACCTTGATTAGCTTAGCTGCTAGCGACTATCCGGAACATAAATTGCAGTTATTAGCCATTGATGATGGTAGTAAAGATGATACGTGGTATTGGATGCAGGAAGCAAAATTGAGATTAGGAGACCGTTTGTCCATTTATCAGCAACCTAAAAATCAAGGAAAACGTCAGGCATTAAATCGTGGATTTGAAATGGGTACTGGAGAGATTTTTGTAACAGTAGATAGTGATTCGATTGTCAAAGTAGATACCTTGCGAAATCTTGTGAGTCCGTTTGTTACCAATAAAGAATGTGGTGCTGTTGCTGGAAATGTTCAGGTATTGAATAATCAAAAGGCTATATTGCCTAAAATGTTGAATATCAGCTTTGTAATGAGTTTTGAATTCATACGTTCAGCAGAAAGTAGTTTAGGTTCTGTTTTATGTACTCCAGGAGCCGCAGCGGCTTATCGTAAATCAGCAGTTCTTGCTTGCCTTCCGGAATGGATTAACCAAACCTTTATGGGAAAACCTTCGGATATTGGTGAAGATCGAGCGATGACAAATATGATCCTGAAACAAGGGTCTCAGGTATTATTTCAAAGCAATGCATTGGTTTTGACTAACGTACCGGAAGAATATACCGGTTTGTATAAAATGTTTATCCGATGGGGCAGAAGTAATGTTCGCGAAAATATTATGATGGCTAAATATGTGTTCAAGGATTTTAGAAATGGATCTAAATTTGGAACCAGGCTTTTGTTTTTAAATCAGTCGCTAAAGATCATTATGGCTATTCCATTTCTGCTATTTATGGTGTTTCTTGTCCTCACACATCCCCTTTTATTGATTAGTTCTACGCTATTAGGAATATTGATTTTATCCAGTTTTCCTGTTTTATTTTATGCTAAGCGATATTCAATTCTGGAATCCTTTTGGGCGTATTCGTACAGTGTTTTTTATACTTTTAGTCTGTTTTGGATCATGCCTTATGCTATTTTTACGGCTAATAAAAGTGGGTGGTTAACGCGAGGTTTATCTCAAAAAGAATAAGCCATTGTTCAGGGATTAAATATAAAACGACTTGAAATATTGTAGCGGATATTTCAAGTCGTTTTTTTGCTTAGTCATTTTTGTCAGAGTAATCGGATTGACAATTTATTCCTGTAAAGTTGATTTTCTGTTTATAAAAAAAATCACATCAAGTGCGTCATTACGAGGATCGAAGCAATCCCATCCAGTTGGTCTATTATTTTATTTGCTCATTGTTGCGGGCACAGTTTGTAAAACTGCGCTATCGATTATGGATAATCGGGTTGTAAACGAACACCAGTGAGCGGGGCTATAATGCGAATTTATATCTTAAAAACATCCAGTCTTTGCATCCAGGGAATTTCGGACTCTACAAACGTAAGTTTGGTCTTGATTATTCGCTCCGTTTTATCTCTAGGATTTTTAGTGACAAATCTCGCCTTGGAATTATTAAAATCCAATGTATATTTTTCATCAAAGTCTTCTTGTTTGTTGGAAGAAAAAGTAATCACATTGTCTTTCGCGCTCCATTTCCCTTTTCCGTATTTATTTACTTCGGGTGGAATTCCGTTTTTAATATTCGAATGATAATAAAATAGGAATGTTCCATCTTGATTTAAAGTTAATTTATAGTCGAACATATCATTTCCTGGCGTATTAAGTGTACGATTATAATCACCAGCAAATGAATTTGATTGCGCGAATACTGTCAAGTTGGAAATTAAAAGGAATGTGGCAAGTAGTAGTTTCATCGGTATGTTTTATACCTTTTTTGCTGCTTGGGATTGGTTGCGTTGGGTCGAGCAGGTGTTTACAAAGTCTCTCGACTTCATCTTGCTGTGCGAAGTCTCCTGACTTCGTACCCATTGCTATATGCCGTTCTAACTTTAGCAACCTTTATTTTCCTGTGTTTATTGATTATTGGAATTGCTATGAAGTCGTGAGACTTCGCAGAGCAATCACAATTATATTTTGCTGTTACGACTTATATATACTTCGTGGAGCGGGCGGCAGTGAGATATGCAGTCTTCTCGAAAATGAAAATAGTATTATTAGCATGCTGAGCGAAGTCTCCTGACTTCGTACCCATTGCTATATGCCGTTCTAACTTTAGCAACCTTTAATTTCCTGTGTTTGTTGATTATTGGAATTGCTACGAAGTCGTGAGACTTCGCAGAGCAATCACGATTATATTTTGTTGTTGCGACTTATTTATACTTCGCAGAGCTGGGTTATTCATTTGGTCTAATAGTTTTGTCTTCTATTAATTCGGTGTAGATTATAATTTTTTGGAAAACATTATTAATTTCATTTGTATACCAAGTAATTTTTTTGTAATTTTTATCAAATGTTATAGTTTGTCTATAGTTATCTAAATAAAAATGTCTTTGTGAACTTTCATCATAATTTTGATAAGTCCAAGGTGAATGTAGCCAATTATTTTCGCCTCTTTTAAAAGCATAATTATCTAAATCAAAATATAACTTCGATTGAACATTCAATTCGTTTGTTAAATCATATTCTTTGGTTAAAGAATTGTAAGTGTATTCTAAAATTTTGTTGGTTTTATAACCGCCAGTTATATGATTAGAACTTTTTAATTTAACTTTTTGAATTGTTTTATTTTTTAATTTTTCTATTAGTTCGCACCCTTCATTTGATCCTAAATCACAACTCTTTAAAAAATCACTTTTTGCATTTTCTAAATTGTTTTTGTAATAATTATTCAAACCTCTAGTTATGTATGAATTTGGTAATTTTGGTTTTCTCTCAATTAATGTGTTTATGTATTTTGTAGATAAATCATAGTCTTCTTTTTGTTGATAAAGATTTGCTAGTGATAAATAAACGTCATTGGCTTTGTCATAATTAATGTCATACATAAAGTAATTTTGTTCACTTTTATTAATTTCTATAAAAGCCAAATATTGTTCTAAAGCCTTTTCGTAATTATGTTTCTTTTCAAAAATTCTACCTAAATAAAAATATGGTAAAGCTAATCTTGGATATTCTTTTGGGAATAATTTTTTTGCTTCTTCAAAGTATTTTTCTGAATATTCTAAATCGTTAGTTTCATAATATGATAATGCTTTGTAAAAAAAAGCATCTCCGATAGAAAATTTTTCTAATTCGGAATTATTAATATCATCATCGGTTAATTGAAATTCATAAGCTAATTTTGCAGACTGATAATTTCTATTTAAAGTTTGGCTTTCAGCAAATCTCATTAAAGCAATTTTGTCTTTTTTGTTTAGTTCATAAGCCTTATAAAAGTCTTTTGAAGCTTTTGAAAAATCTTCCATTTTTGCAAATGTAACTCCTCGATTAAAATATAAAAAATCTCCTATAGCTAAACTGTCATTGATCTTTATATTTTCTAACTTTTTGTAATCATTTATTGCTTGAGGATATAATTTAGCTTTTGAATAAGCTATTGCTCTTAATGCAATAGGAAAGAAATTATTTTCTTTATTTAATGTTATTGATGTTGTAAAGTTGTCTATTGCATCTTCAATATTATTATTTCTTAAATCTTCTTGTCCTTTCATATAATATTGAACAAAAAGAGTATTTAATAATTCTGATTTTATTTTAGAAATGAAATAATTTTGCTTTTTAGTAGTAATTTCGTAGCCTTCTTTAATCGCTAATAACCTTTTTAATTTGTCTGGATGTGTTTTGCTAAATGTTTGTGGCAAACTATTTATTGCTTCTTGAGCTTCCATTAATGAATAACCAAATTTTGCCATAACAAAACCAGAAAATTTATCCGCTTCAATTTCACTTAATTTATTATCATTTTCTGAAATGTTTTTTAGAGTATGTCCTTGAAGGTGATGACCAATTTCGTGAGCCAAAACAGAAATATAGACAGATTGCTTTATGTTTTTATTTTGTGAAAGCTTATTTAAAAAAGACTTGTCATACAAGATATATCTGAAACCTTCATAATTCAATGCTACACAATTATTAATTCCTGGACTATTAACGTAAACAAAATTTTTTTCTAAACCAATCAATGTTGTGATATCAAATATGATTTTATCAATTTGATTGTCATTTTCAAAATTACCTTGTAAATATCTATAATAATTATTTGGAAGTTTTTCTGTATTGTAACTACAATGATCTGATTGACAATAGCAAAAAAAAGAAATAAAAAAAACGATAACTGTTTTGAAAGATGATTTCATAAAAAATATTTTATTTTAAATATGTAGTTTCAATAAGTAGAGTTGTTTCCCAAGGGAAATTAGGAATGTATGGTTGGTTTTGATCATAGTGCTTAATTAGGCTATTCATATAATCTTCAGCGGATTTTAAATTTTTGGCTAAAAATTCAAATTTAATTAAGGTATGTGGTGAGCTTTTGTCTTCTATGCTTCTAAGAGTTCTAATTTCAAAATTGTATTTTTTAAGATTTACCATATGTTTTTTCTTTTGTTAATGTTGTTGCGATTATTGTGTAACTTTTTAGATTATTTACTAAAACATAATTTTGTCAAATTCTTCGTAATTATATTTTTTTAAATTATGTTTTAGTAAATGATTAAAAACATCATTAATAGAATTCGTAAAAAAATACTTTTCCTTAATATTATGAATCGTAGAATTAAAATCTATTTCATGAAAATCTTTTTTAAATTCTTTCAATTCGTTTTTATTCAATACAGCGAAACCAAGAAATTTAGATTCATATTCATATAAATAATAAGGTTCATTTATTTTTTTTATTTCTCCAATTAAACATTCCCAAATCGTAATATTTCCAAGAGTATAGATGAATCCTTCCTTTTTAAAACCCAATTTATTAAGTAAATTTTCAGAAATCCATTTTTTTTTGTAACCATAATTTAGATGGTAGTCATAAATTTTAATTTCTTTAGAGTTTGGAAGTAGTATAGCATTGTAACCATTTTCATTTTTATTCAAGATTCTAATTTGTACATAATTGTTTTTCACAGGATTGTAAATTTCAATATACTCGTTATTTTTAAATTCTATCATGGTTTTGTTATATTTTGTTCTTTGTTACATATAATTTTATATGCCTGAAAATATATGGATATCGTTAGTTTAGTCAGAAAAATCAATGTTTATTTCCTTCAAATATATACCTTTCTTCCGAAAATACGGACAAAAAAATATTAAGTTATCTTTCGTTTTCAAAACTAACTCCTTTTGATTCAGCAATTTTACGGAAAACCGTAAACGCTGTCTTTTTAGCACAAATGCCCTAGCCCTGATAGCAGCGGCATCCTTTTTCTGGTCTCGTTTTTTCTAACGAGACCAGAAAAAGATACAGCGAATAGCAGGAAATAGCTCCTGATTGTCACACAATTCGTTCCTTATTGTTCGCAATGACAATCTCAATTAGGAGCCTTGCAAACTGAATAGTTTTTTCGTATTTTTGCACTCCAATAAAAGGAATAAGAAAATGTTAGATAGACTTCAAATAGTAAAACAACGTTTCGATGAGATATCGGATTTAATCATCCAGCCGGATGTTATCTCTGATCAGAAACGTTATGTGCAATTGAATCAAGAGTACAAAAGTTTAAAAGCTTTGGCCGAAAAGCGCGATGAATACGTGCTGATTATGGCGAATATTGAAGAAGCAAACGAAATAATAGCCGATAACAGTGATGCAGATATGACCGAAATGGCCAAAATGCAACTGGAAGAAGCAAAGGAAAGATTACCGGAACTGGAGGATGAAATCAAATTTATGTTGATTCCTAAAGACCCGGAAGATGCCAAAAATGTCATGGTGGAGATTCGTGCCGGAACGGGTGGGGATGAAGCGAGTATTTTTGCAGGGGATTTATTCCGTATGTACACGAAATATTGTGAGAACCGTGGTTGGAGAACTTCAGTTGTGGATATGAATGAAGGAACTTCGGGTGGTTTCAAAGAGGTGATTTTTGAAGTTACCGGTGAAGATGTGTACGGAACCTTGAAGTTTGAAGCGGGTGTTCACCGTGTGCAACGTGTACCGCAAACAGAAACGCAAGGACGTGTTCATACATCAGCAGCGACTGTTATGGTATTGCCGGAAGCAGAGGAATTTGATGTACAAATTGATATGAATGATGTACGTGTGGATTTCTTCTGTTCGTCAGGACCAGGTGGACAATCTGTAAATACAACAAAATCAGCGGTTCGTTTGACGCACATTCCAACTGGATTGGTGGCGCAATGTCAGGATCAAAAATCACAACATAAAAATAAAGACAAGGCATTTGGCGTTTTGCGTTCCCGTCTATACGAACAGGAATTAGCTAAAAAACAAGCGGAAGATGCTACCAAACGTACGTCTCAGGTAAGTTCTGGTGACCGTTCTGCTAAAATCCGTACCTATAATTATGCACAAGGTCGTGTAACGGATCACCGTGTAGGTTTGACTTTGTACGATTTAGGAAATATCATGAATGGTGACATTCAGAAAATTGTTGACGAGCTAGCGTTAGTCAACAACATGGAAAAATTGAAAGAAGCCAGCGAGGTATTCTAAATAAAAAAAAGTGAAATTCGTTTCACTTTTTTTGTGTTCTTCGGGACCTCAAAAGGAAATAATTTTTATAAAAATAAGCTATTGAAGCCTATATTTAGTTTTAAAAACTATTTATAGGCTTCAACGATTCTATACGTCACTATATCATTTGTAGCCATCAATTTTATCGTTTTTAATGCTTTGGCTTCAGAAAGCGTATAACCACTTGCATAACCAGTTGGGGTGTTTACTTCCCAGAAATATACCGTTTTATCTGTTGTTTTGCTAATTGCAATTTTTTGTTGTTTTGAAATTGCATTTTGATCAATTTTTTCTTTTGCGTTTGCAAACAAAATTGTTGTTGCAAGTAAAGATGCTGATAAGATAAAGTTTTTCATGTTTTTTTTGTTTTTACATTGTTAGATTATTACTGCAAATATAACATACTTTTGGATTTTGTTTGTTATATAAATTTTATTTTCCTTATATAATTGACTCTTATTTAATTGAAAATCAATTTCTTTTAAAATAAAAATATAGTTTTAGTGCAGTCTTGACAATCTATTATACTGACAATTTTAAAAAAAGATCAGCATTAAAATAGAGCGTATTCATTGAATTTTTAAGTTATAAAACGGCCAATCCTTTTGCGGTTTTTTTCATAAATTTGCAGCACACAATTTAAACAATGACTACACAACAACTTATTGACCAAATCAGAATCAAGAAATCATTCCTAGCAGTAGGATTAGATGTTGATTTGAATAAAATTCCACAACATTTATTAGCACTGGAAGATCCTATTTTCGAATTCAATAAAGCGATAATTGACGCGACCCATGATTTAGCGGTGGCTTACAAGCCCAATACTGCTTTTTATGAAGCTTACGGAATAAAAGGTTGGTTGTCGTTGCAAAAGACAATTCATTACATCAACTCAACTTATCCGGATATCTTCACGATTGCGGATGCCAAACGTGGTGATATTGGAAACACGTCTTCGATGTATGCCAAAGCTTTTTTTGAAGACTTGAATTTCGACAGCGTTACTGTTGCTCCTTATATGGGGAAAGATTCGGTAGAGCCGTTTTTAGCTTTCGAAAATAAACATACCATTATGTTGGCTTTGACTTCTAATGAAGGTGCGTTCGATTTCCAGACTTTAAACGTTGATGGAAAAGAATTGTACAAGCAAGTATTAGAAACGTCTAAAACGTGGAAAAACAGTGAAAACCTGATGTATGTTGTTGGCGCTACCAAGGCCGAATATTTTACTGAAATTCGTAAAATTGTTCCTGACAGTTTCTTGCTTGTTCCAGGTGTTGGCGCACAAGGCGGAAGTTTATCTGAAGTTTGTAAATACGGTATGAATGCCAATGTTGGGTTGCTTATTAATTCTTCCAGAGCGATTATTTATGCGTCAAACGGAACTGATTTTGTTGAAAAAGCAAGAGAAGAAGCGTTGAAAATGCAACAGGAAATGGCAGCGATATTAGCTTAATGATTGTTTAAAGTCTAATGTTTAAAGTTGCTACACTTTGAACGTTAAACCTTTTAAACTTTAAACAAAAAACATGAAAACTCTAACTGATCAGCTCGGGACTTCCCATTCTTTTGAAACATCGCCCAAGCGCATTATTTCACTGGTTCCTTCTCAAACGGAATTACTGTATGATTTGGGCTTGGAAGACCGAATTGTTGGTATTACCAAATTCTGTGTGCATCCGTATCATTTTAAGTCCGTCAAGAAAATCGTTGGCGGAACGAAAAAAGTGCATTATGAGAAAATCAGGTTGTTGGAACCGGATATCATCATTTGTAATAAAGAGGAAAATACGGAAGAAATAGTAGCAGAATTGCGTAAAATTTGCCCGGTTTGGGTGACGAATATCATCACGATTGAAGACAATTTTCAAATGATTACCGACTTTGGTCAGCTCTTCAATTGCAGAACCGAATCACAGAAATGGAACGACAAATTGGCTTTTGCCTTGAGCGATTTTAAAAACTTCATCAAAGATAAACCGGTTAAAAAAGCAGCGTATTTCATTTGGAAAAACCCGTTTATGGTCGCTGGTTCGGATAATTTTATCAATGAATTACTGAAAATGAACCACTTTCAGAATATTTATGATAACAAATCACGTTATCCGGAAATCGAACTCAAAAAAATGCGATTGGAAGGAGATCCGGATTTGGTTTTTCTGTCTTCAGAGCCATATCCTTTCAAAGAAGAAGATGCATTCGAAATAGGAAGACACACGCATCATGCAAAAACGGTGTTTGTTGATGGCGAAATGTTTTCTTGGTATGGAAGCAGGCTGCTAAAAGCGTTTGACTATTTTAAAAAAATGCATCAAAAATTATAATTCGCATTCCTCTAAAATTAATTCTTCTGTTGTTACGGTAGACTTAACAGTGGTCTTGTCGAAGTTGAAATTTAGTTCTGAGAGCATTTGGTATTCTCTTTTAAGCTTTTCTATTTCACTTTTCTCTTTCAATAATCCTTTCATGGGTGTAAATTTTTTGCAAATTTAAGGTATACAATTATAAAACCAGCATTATTTTTTGTTAAGATTGGGATTTAAAATTAAAGTCCTATTTTTACAAAAAAAACCAAGTGATTAATTATACCATTTACGAAAATAAAAACACCGATCAGTGGGTAACTTTTGTTCATGGTGCCGGTGGAAGTTCTTCTATCTGGTTTAAGCAAATTCGGGATTTTAAAAAACAGTATAATGTATTGTTATTGGATTTGCGGGGTCACGGCGAATCAAAACCTACTTTAAAGACGGCTTTCAAACAGAAATATACCTTTTCGGCTTTGGCCAATGATATTCTGGAAGTCTTAGATTTTCTTAAAATTAAAAAATCACATTTTGTTGGCATTTCTTTGGGTACCATACTCATCAGACAATTGGCAGAAATGTATCCGGAGCGCGTGCAAAGCATGATTCTTGGCGGCGCAATCCTGAAAATGAATTTCCGTTCTCAAGTATTGATGCGATTGGGGAATATGTTTAAATATGTATTGCCATATTTGGTTTTATATAAGTTTTTTGCCTTTGTCATCATGCCTAAAAAAAGTCACAAGCAATCTCGTGTTCTTTTTATCAATGAAGCTAAAAAATTATATCAAAAAGAATTCATCAAATGGTTTAAACTCACTGCCGAAATAAATCCGGTGCTGAAATGGTTCCGTCAGGTCGAATTGAATATTCCAACGCTTTATGTTATGGGCGAAGAGGATTATATGTTTTTGCCATCGGTTAGGAAAGTAGTGGAGAATCATTATAAATCGTCAAAACTCTTTGTAATAGAAAAATGTGGACATGTAGTTAATGTGGAGCAACCTAATGCTTTTAACGATGCGGTTCTTTCCTTTATAAATACGGCTAAATAAAAAAATGCCTGCATTATAAATGCAGGCAATTCTTTAACTAACCAAAACCAAAATAATAAATAACCAGTTTATTACTCTGCAAAGATCACACATAAGGAAGCGTTTTGCTGTTAAGATTTTGTTATTACTTTGTTGTACATAAGTTAAGTTTTTTAACTTTATTTCTGGAGCATTTATTTAAGGATTTTGACGCCATCTAAGGCTATAGAATTTCAGTAGGTTTAAAGAGCACCATTAGAAATTCATAGTGATTTAGTTGCTGGGCGTTGAGGTGTATTTGTTAAAAAGATAAATTACTTTATTTAAACACGATGAATATTCTCGAACTGGAATTATTGACGGATAGCATTACTGAAACGGAGTTGTTTTACACTGACGTTATCGGATTGAAAACTATTTCGAAAACTAATTCGAGTGTTTCATTTGCCGCTGGTTCCACAAAACTAACTTTTCGATTTTCTGAGAATTTAAAACCGGTATATCATTTTGCTTTTGACATACCCAATAATAAAGTATTGGAAGCCTTTGCTTGGATAGAAAAGAAAACTGAAATTATGGAGGTTGTTCCACCAGAAAAAATTGCCGATTTCTATAACTGGAACGCAAAGTCTTTTTATTTCTATGACAATAATGGAAATATTTTAGAATTTATTGCCCGTTTCAGCCTTGATAATACTTCAGAAAAACCATTTAATGGATTGTCAATTCTTTCTGTAAGCGAAATAGGTTTTGTGACCAAAAATGTTTCAAAGCTTAGTGATGAAATGTTTAATAAATACGGTCTTTCGGTCTTTTCAAAACAACCAAAACTAGAAAAGTTTATCGTTTTAGGAACCGATACTGGACTTTTTATTCTTGTGGAAGAAAACCGGGATTGGTATCCAACGCATCAAAAAGCAAAATCGTTTTGGACCAAAGTAGTATTTGACAATAATGGAAAAACGAGGGAAATTGAAATTTCAGGTTAAAAAAAATGCTCACCAATAAGCGAGCATTTTATATAAAATAGACAATATCCTTTAATTCTATGGGGTTTGGTTCTCTTTTCTTTGGAGAGGGTTGGGGTGAGGATTTATAAAAACACTACCGTTTTATTGTCATAAACCATTGTTTTTCTCTCGGCATGCAGTTTTATGGCTCTGGCCAAAACCATGCGTTCCAGATCGCGCCCTTTCATAATAAAATCTTCTATAGAATGACTGTGTGAAACTCGGGCAATATCCTGCTCGATAATCGGACCTTCATCCAATCCTTCGGTCACATAATGACTGGTGGCACCAATGATTTTTACACCGCGTTTAAAAGCGGAATGATAGGGTTTTGCCCCGGGAAATGCCGGAAGAAAGGAATGATGAATATTGATAATTTGATTCTTGTATTGCGCAATCAAATTGGGTGTGATAATTTGCATGTAGCGTGCCAAAACAATAAAGTCAATATTATACTGCTTCAGTAAATCCAGTTGTTTTTGCTCGCCTTCGCTTTTAATGTCTTTCGTGAAAGGAACATAATGAAACGGTACAGAAAAACGTTCCGCCACTGCTTTCAAATCCTCATGATTGCTTATAATCAAAGGAATTTCAAGAGGCAATTCGCCAGCGCTGTAGCGCCCTAAAATATCATACAAACAATGGTCGTATTTAGAAACAAACAAAGCCATTCTTGGTTTTTCGTTTTGGGTATACATTTCCCACGACATATTGAACGGAGCAGCTAACTTAGCTTGAAAATCAGTTTTAATAGCTTCAATATTCCAATTTTTGGCACTGAATTCACATTCTAAACGCATGAAAAATACATTTTCATCGGCATCGACATGTTGATCTAAATAAATAATATTACCATCAATAGAGGAAATATAATTCGTAACGGAAGCAATAATTGCTTTTTGATCTTCGCAATGGATTAGGATTGTAATTTTCTGCATTAGCGTTCTGTTTTCATCTTTGTTCTTAGTAATGAATAGTGTTTTTCAAAACTAAACGTATTTGTTTTTATAAAAAAGTTGGATTGGGCTGTTTTATGTTTGAAAAAAAACAGCCAAATTTCAATCTATTTGTTATCCTGTAAGGCAAAAACTTTCTGTAACAAAACAGAAGTTCTGGAACTCAAATTCGTTCTGATGTTTTTTTCTTCAACTGCTACCATCTTAAAAACGCCATTCAGCGCTTGATTGGTCACATAATCCGTCAAATCAGGATTCACTTTATTTACAAGAGGAATGCTGTTGTATTTAGTAATAATGTTGGCCCATACTTTATCGGCACCAACTTTGGTAAACGAACTTTTAATCACCGGATTGAATTTTCCGTACAAAGCGGTCGAAGTGCTGTTTTGTAAATAAGTGGTAGCTGAACTTTCATTTCCCATCAATATTGTTTTGGCATCCATAAAAGTCATGTTTCTAACGGCATCAACAAATATTGGAGTCGCTTCTTTCACCGCGTCTTCAGCAGCACGATTCAATACTTTCAAACCTTCGTCAGCCAAAGAATTTAATCCAATTCTTCTCAAACCCGCGTCCACTTTTCTCAATTCTTCCGGCAATAAAATTTTAACAGCTTCATTTCTGTAAAAACCATCGGTAGCTGTCAATTTTGTTACTTGTTTTGAAATTCCATTGTTCAATGCTTCCTTCAATCCGCCGGCAATATCAACACCACCAATTCCTTGCGTTTGTGGAAATTGATTCATAACCTGTTGCATTTCGGCACAACTGGAAAGCGAAACCGCCATCATTATTATTAAAATTTTCTTCATCGTAATTATTGTATTAGTTTACTTCGTCTGTTTGCCCTTTGGCTTTTGTAAAAATACTACTTATTCAAAAACAAAGCCAACTATTCTTTAGGAGCACAAACTTTAGTTTTATTAATCAGGATTTGTCCCGCTTTCCGCTGTATTCCCGATAAATAAAAACTACGGCTGATAAAAGCCTTGTTTTTCTAAATCGGGAGATGCCGCTTCAATCGGGGCTAAATAACAAAATTCTTCCTTATTTATTAACAACGAGCAGCAACATCAAATAATTTTTAAAATAAAATCGTAAATTGCAGGCTTAAATTATCATATTCATAAAATGGAACAACAAAAACCATATATCCCTAACAATAAAGTAAGAATTGTAACCGCTGCAGCTCTTTTTGACGGTCACGATGCCGCAATCAACATCATGCGTAGGATTATTCAGTCTACAGGTGTTGAGGTAATCCATTTGGGCCACGATAGAAGTGTGGAAGAAGTTGTCAATACAGCAATTCAAGAAGATGCTAATGCGATTGCGATAACTTCCTATCAAGGAGGACATAACGAATATTTCAAATACATGTACGACTTGCTTCAGGAAAGAGGAGCAGGGAAAATCAAGATATTTGGCGGCGGCGGCGGTGTAATCCTGCCTTCTGAAATTGCCGAATTACAAGCGTACGGAATCACCAGAATTTACGCTCCGGATGACGGACGCGCGATGGGATTACAGGGAATGATAAACGATTTAGTGCAACAATCCGATTATCCTGTTGGCGATAAACTGACGGATGAAATAAAACATTTGGAAGAAAAAAATCCAAAAGCAATTGCCAGAATTATCTCGTCAGCAGAGAATTTTCCGGATGTTGCGGCCAAAACATTGGAAGCAATTCAAAAAAAGAATGAAAATAATACGATTCCGGTTCTTGGAATTACAGGAACAGGCGGAGCAGGAAAATCATCATTAGTAGATGAATTAGTGCGTCGTTTTCTTATCGATTTCCCAGAAAAAACAATCGGATTAA
This sequence comes from Flavobacterium yafengii, assembly GCF_030010375.1. Lineage (GTDB taxonomy): Bacteria > Bacteroidota > Bacteroidia > Flavobacteriales > Flavobacteriaceae > Flavobacterium > Flavobacterium yafengii. Next base: position 1,442,306 of record NZ_JASCRY010000001.1, read on the forward strand.
TATCTGTCGATCCATCAAAACGGAAGACAGGAGGTGCTTTGTTAGGCGATAGAATCCGAATGAATGCCATCAATAATCCTCGTGTTTACATGCGTTCATTAGCTACACGTCAATCTAATTTAGCCTTGTCAAAATATGTTGCCGATGCGATTCAAGTAATTAAAGCGGCAAATTATGATATTATAATTCTGGAAACTTCTGGAATCGGGCAATCCGATACGGAAATCATGGATCACTCTGATGTTTCTTTATATGTTATGACACCGGAATTTGGTGCTGCAACCCAATTGGAAAAAATCGACATGCTTGATTTTGCTGATTTGGTAGCAATAAACAAATTTGACAAACGCGGTTCTCTTGATGCGTTAAGAGATGTGAAAAAACAATACCAACGCAACCACAATCTGTGGGATGCTAATTTAGATTCACTTCCGGTTTTCGGGACGATTGCTTCGCAGTTTAACGATCCGGGAATGAATACGCTGTACAAAGCAATAATGGACAAAGTCCATGAGAAAACGAATTCTGATTTGAAATCAACGTTCCAAATCACTCGTGAAATGAGCGAGAAGATTTTCGTTATTCCACCTCACAGAACCCGTTATTTATCTGAAATTGCCGAAAGCAATAGGAAATATGATGTGACGGCGGTAAGCCAAGAACAAGTAGCCCAAAAATTATACGGAATTTTCAAAACGATTGAAACGGTAGCCAAGAAAATACCTGAAATAAACAAAGCAGGAATTAATGACGATTCAGTTTTGCCAAGTGCTTTAGAATCTGAAAAACCAGGTGCTGCTGAGGACAAAATATTTTTGAATCTTTTACTGAATCAATTCGATAAAGTAAAAATGGATTTGGATCCGTACAATTGGGAAATCATTTTGACTTGGGACGAAAAAGTAAACAAGTATAAGAATCCAGTTTATACGTTTAAAGTTCGTGACAGGGAAATAAAAATGGCTACGCATACAGAGTCGCTTTCGCATTCTCAAATCCCGAAAATTGCGTTACCAAAGTACAAAGCTTGGGGTGATATTTTACGTTGGTGTTTGCAGGAAAATGTTCCCGGAGAATTCCCTTTTACTGCTGGATTGTATCCTTTCAAACGCGAAGGAGAAGATCCTTCCCGTATGTTTGCAGGAGAAGGCGGACCAGAAAGAACCAACAAACGTTTTCATTATGTAAGCGCAGGTTTACCTGCAAAACGATTGTCAACGGCTTTTGATAGTGTGACTTTATACGGAAACGATCCACATGTACGTCCTGATATTTATGGAAAAATCGGTAATGCCGGAGTTTCTATTTGTTGTTTGGACGATGCCAAAAAATTATATTCTGGTTTCGATTTGGTTCACGCGATGACTTCGGTGAGTATGACTATCAATGGTCCGGCACCAATGCTGTTAGGGTTTTTCATGAATGCGGCGATTGACCAGCAATGTGAGTTTTACATCAAAGAAAATGGTCTTGAAAAAGAAGTTGAAGCAAAAATAAAAAAAATATACGCAGCTAAAGGAGTCGAAAGACCATATTATCAAGGGGATTTACCTGAAGGAAATAACGGTTTAGGATTGATGCTTTTGGGTGTAACCGGAGATCAGGTTTTACCTTTGGAAGTGTATAACGACATAAAAGCAAGAACGTTGTCACAAGTTCGTGGAACGGTTCAGGCAGATATTCTTAAAGAAGATCAAGCACAAAATACTTGTATTTTCTCTACTGAATTTGCCCTACGATTGATGGGTGACGTACAGGAATATTTCATTACTAAGAATGTAAGAAACTTTTATTCGGTTTCTATTTCAGGATATCACATTGCTGAGGCTGGTGCAAATCCTATCACGCAATTGGCTTTCACACTTTCGAATGGTTTCACATATGTGGAATATTATTTAAGTCGTGGGATGAATATCAATGATTTTGGACCAAACTTATCATTCTTTTTCTCGAATGGTGTAGATCCGGAATATGCCGTTATAGGTCGTGTAGCGCGTAAAATTTGGGCGAAAGCCATGAAAAATAAATACGGAGCCAACGAACGTGCGCAAATGTTGAAATACCACATTCAAACTTCCGGGCGTTCTTTGCACGCACAGGAAATTGATTTCAATGATATTCGTACGACTTTGCAAGCCTTGTATGCCATTTATGATAACTGTAATTCGTTGCATACCAATGCGTATGACGAAGCAATCACCACGCCTACGGAAGAATCAGTGCGTCGTGCGATGGCAATTCAGTTGATTATTAATAAAGAATTAGGTTTAGCCAAAAACGAAAATCCAATTCAAGGTGCTTTTATCATCGAAGAATTGACAGATTTAGTGGAAGCGGCAGTTTTACAGGAATTTGATAGAATTACTGAACGTGGCGGAGTGCTTGGTGCTATGGAAACCATGTACCAAAGAAGTAAAATTCAGGAAGAAAGTTTGTATTATGAAACGTTGAAACATACGGGTGAATTTCCAATTATTGGTGTGAATACGTTCTTGAGTTCTAAAGGTTCTCCAACCGTAATTCCGGCCGAAGTAATTCGTGCCACAGAAGAAGAAAAACAATACCAAATTGATATGTTGAACCATTTACACCAGTCCAATCAGGATGTAGTGAATGCGCATTTAAATACGCTTCAGGAAGCAGCCATTAAAAACGAAAATTTATTTGAACATTTAATGGAAGCAACGAAGGTTTGTTCTTTGGGACAAATTACTTCAGCTTTGTTTGAAGTAGGCGGGCAGTATAGAAGAAATATGTAGAAATTTTCATTATTATAATTAAAGAAAAAGGCTGTCTCTACAAAGACAGCCTTTTTTAATACGATTCTGGAAGAATATTAATTAACAGCCAGATTCTGATTTTTCAATGTCGGTTTATACACTTCCGAGATTGCTTTTGTTGTTAAAAATGTTTTTTGTTCCGAGATAATAATTTCGTGTTTCACTTTTTTCAGGCTGTTTTCGACAACCAAATAATACGTTCCCACGGGAAATTCGTCTAAATTATAGGTCTTTGAGATTCCTTTTTCACCTTTTGCTTTTTCGGTGTAGATTAAATTATTCTGATCATCATAAATAGATACATTAGCTTGTTTAATTTGGTTTAGAGTAAAGCTAATTTCATTTCCGTTTCCTTTTTTTACATTAAGTAAAAAATTATCATCAATTGCATACATACTCATACTAGTCATTGCTACTATCAACAATAAACTTAATTTTAAAATGTTTTTCATAATTCTAGTTTTTTAAATTAATAGTTAAAATTTCTATTGTAAAATTAGGATAAGAATCATTTACGGAATAGAACTATATTTTCTGATTTAGGTGCTATTTTATCATCATAATGTCGATTATGGTTAAAATTTGATAATTTATAAATTCATATATGTTAAAAAAGTATATATTGTTTAATTTATAAATAAAAAAAGTAAGAGGTTTTTGTTTAATGTGGAGTTAATTATTAATTGAATTTTTTTTACAAAAACACATCAATATGGAATTAAGCAGTTCTAAATGAATCAATTGTTTTTGTAAAGTGTATTCGATTTTTAAACGATAAAGCAAGTTTTTCTGAAAAAGTGTATATTTACTTTTCAATCACCAAAAAACTTTCAAATGAAAAAACTTCAGATTCTATTTTTATTTTTTCTTTTGGGCCATACGATACATTCTTATGGTGCAAAAGCCGATACGTTACAAATTCCGAGTTCAGCTATGAATAAAACCTATAAAGCTGCGGTAGTATTGCCAAGTTCTTATGCTAAAAGCAAGGTTAACTATCCTGTTCTTTATCTGTTGCACGGTGCTTATGGTCATTTTAATGATTGGTTGTCTAAAACCCCGGATAAGAATTTATTGCACAATTTGGCTGATCAGTATAATATCATAATTGTAATGCCGGAAGGAGAAACATTTAGTTTTTATCTGGATAGTCCTGTTAATAAAGGAAGTCAGTTTGAAACCTATATTACAAAAGAAGTAATTGAGAAAGTAGATAATACCTATCGAACAATAAATGACAGAAAAGGACGTGTAATTACGGGACTTTCTATGGGAGGTCACGGAGCATTGTATCTTTCGACAAAACACCCAGAACTATTTTGTGCCGCAGGAAGTATGAGCGGAGCTGTTGATATGGGAAGCTTGATTAATCCGGAATCTAAGGAAAGAGTTACTAAATTAATGGAACCTGTTTTTGGAATTGAAGGAGCGTCACAGGAAGTGTATGCCTCAAATGCTGTTTTAAATATGGTTGACAAAATAAAAAGTAACAAACTGGAATTGATTATAGATTGCGGAGTAGATGATTTTTTGATAGAATCTAACAGGGAATTACACCGAAGACTCGTTTATAATAAAGTTTCTCATGATTATACGGAACGTCCAGGAGCTCACACTTGGGAATATTGGGAAAATGCATTGCCTTCTCATGTGTTATTTTTTAGCAAAATTTTAAGAAACAACACTGTTGCCGTGAAATAGAAATTAGAATTGGATTATAATTTTTAACACAAAAGACCTTTCAGCAATGAAGGGTCTTTTTTTTGACATTTTTTAGACTGCTATATTGTTTTTAAGAATAAAAAGCAATGTTTTTATACCTTCCTGAGGTTTTTTTAATCTTAAAAAAGGATTCATTTTCAGTACTTTAAAAGAAAGAATTGTTTAAATAAATGTTGGATGAAGAATCGATACTACTAATTCATATGTTAAAGGATATTACTGTTTTTTAACATTGTTTTTTTATTAACAAAATTTAAATAATATATTACTTAATTAATTGATTATCAATAAGTTAACAGGTTTTTAAGTATTAATATTTCGCAGCTGTAAACCTTTTCTTAGCGAATAGTGTCTCTTGTCGGGAATAACAGAATTTTATCTTGTTTAGCGCTCTTTCTTTTTCTTTTTTTGATGTTATAGTTAACTTTGATTCAACAAAAGTTAATTATTTAAGTTTTTTTTATAACGTAACTATTTGGTTGTCAGATGTATTTTTACTCTTTGCAATAAAATGGACTTTTTTAGATGGAGTGCTTCATAAAATTGTTTTTTGAAGATATTTCGTTTGTTACAAGTTTTTCCTTTGAGTTAAAAATCTTTTGTTTAAACCAGTTATTAATTTCAATACTGATTGTTTTAGATTAAAGTTTAAAGATTGCTTTGTAAAGCAATTGTCTGGTAGATAAAAGAATTTAGTTATTGTTCCCCACAATAAAAATCTTTTGAATGATGGATTACTTCATTAATGTGTTTATGAAGGTTGATTTGTAGCTCAGTAATTTTTAGCCCCAGTCTGTAACTTCCTTTTTTTTCTAATTTATGGTATTAAACTACTCTCTATCTATGGAACAGGACCTTTTCAACTCTTCGAAAACCCCACTTCTACATGCGCTTTCTTATTAATAATATGGTCTTAAAACCAAATTATTATGAAAAAATTTATATTTTATACGATAAAAAGTGTACAAGATTATTGTTGCACTTTTTCCTGGCGCTTCAACGCAGGTTTTTCGAGCTTTTTTTGGACGAGTGCGTTTGCTAAAAAGCTCTTTTTTTATGCCACTTTACTGCTTTTAGTATTTGGTCAAGCTCCTATTTATGGGCAGCTTGTAGGTGGAGCAACTGTCAAAGCCGGTTTTGGTATTGATGGGGATGCCTATGCTAACCTGCTACAATTTGGTAATCTTGCTGGTCCTTCGAATACTGATGACTGGTTTAACAGTACATATCCGGGCAACGGTCGGGGAGTGATAAAACAAACTGACCCAATTCCAGCAACTCCCAATGAAGCCTTTTCATTCAGACAATCCATAACAACTCTTAATTCTCCTTATCCTTATCCTCTTGTTCCTGGCGTTAATGATTTAGGAGTCGTTGTTGATTATTTGTGGTTGGATGCCGTTTATGGCAGGGATAACTATGTAAAAGGGGGTAGTGCTGAAAAATCCTATTTTGCAGGTTCTGGGGATAAGAATTCCGATAATCCATCTACTTGGTCTATTGGAACTTCTGGAAGTGTTCCTCAAAAAGATGACCTTATTGATGTGTATGCACATTTAAGAGGAGAAGGTCCTAGAATCCCATTTACACCGCCAGGGAATACTGACCCAAGACCCTTTACTACACTTTGGGCATACGCGGGAGCTTCTTTAGTGGTTACCAATGGTAACAAGCATGTCGATTTTGAGTTCTTCCGTACTGCATTAGACGAAGCTGCAGACTTATCTGTTCCTGGGGCTACTGGTCCCGACGGAGGTCGAACTGCCTGGACTTTTAATCCTGACGGATCTGTTGCAATTCCCGGAACCATTATTGTTTCTGTAGATTATACTAACGGGGGAACCTCACCTCAAGTTAGAATCAGGGTATGGATGGACGAAACCGTTTTTAATAATTTTAATAATTTACCTATCAGCGGTCGTCCTTTTACAGTAGATCCTGGAACTTTTGAAAGTGGAACAGGAAGTACTGTGAACGGAATCACTTATGGTTATGGTGTTATTTTGCCTAATGTAGGAACAACGGCTATCTGGGGTAGAGTCAATGATAATGACAGCACACTGGGCCCACCTTGGGGAACCTTTGAAGGTTCTACACCGGATGCGGTAACTCACTATCAAGCCTTACAGTTTGTTGAAATAGGAATTAATCTTACTGCTTTTGGATTGGATGCACGTGGGTCACAAGATCCATGTAGCAATATATTGGGTAGTTTATTGGTTAAAACCCGAAGTAGTGGTGGTGGTCCAACCGATAGTACTGCTTTTGGCAGTGAGCTGAAAGATTTTGCAGGTCCTTTCTTATTTGGGAATACTGGAACCCCACCAGTTGTAACAGTTACTCCTAAGACTACTTGTTCAGGTTTACAAGTTGACTTGACTGAAGGGGCAAGTACTACTCCATCTGGTGGCGTAATTCGCTATTACACGGATGATGATTACGAAGTCGCAGATGAAATAACTAATCCAACAACTTATATACCATCTGAAACTATGACTATTTATGCTCGTAGTGAAAGCGTAACGAATCCAGGTTGTTATGGGACAGCATCGTTGATTGTAACCGTGAACAATCAACCTGATGCAGGAACCGATGGTAATACGACAGTTTGTGACAGCAGTATTGCATCTATCAATCTTTATTCTTTGATTACAGGAGAGGATGCAGGCGGAACATGGACCCGTTTAACTGGAACCGGTGGTACTTTTAATGCAGCGGCAGGTACATTTGTACCTACAGGCGCTACTACCAGTACGTTTAAATATTTGTTATCAGCTACCGCTCCTTGTGTTGCCGATGAGAGCATCGCTACAGTTAATGTGAACAATCAACCTGATGCAGGAACTGACGGTAATACGACAGTTTGTGACAGTAGTATTGCATCGATAGACCTTTATTCTTTGATTACAGGAGAAGATGCAGGAGGAACATGGACACGTTTAACAGGAACCGGAGGTACTTTTAATGCGGCAGCGGGTACTTTTGTACCAACAGGCGCTACTACCAGTACGTTTAGATATTCATTATCGGCTACCGCACCTTGTGTTGCCGATGAAAGCATCGCTACTGTTAATGTGAATAATCAACCTGATGCAGGAACCGATGGTAATACAACAGTTTGTGACAGCAGTATTGCATCAATTGACTTGTTTAGTTTGATCACAGGAGAAGATGCAGGCGGAACATGGACCCGTTTGACAGGAACCGGAGGTACTTTTAATGCGGCAGCAGGTACGTTTGTACCAACAGGCGCTACTACGAGTACGTTTAGATATTCATTATCGGCTACCGCACCATGTGTTGCCGATGAGAGCATCGCTACAGTTAATGTGAACAATCAACCTGATGCAGGAACCGATGGTAATACAACAGTTTGTGACAGCAGTATTGCATCTATCAACCTTTATTCTTTGATTACTGGAGAGGATGCTGGCGGAACATGGACCCGTTTAACTGGAACCGGAGGTACTTTTAATGCGGCAGCGGGTACGTTTGTACCAACAGGCGCTACTACGAGTACGTTTAGATATTCATTATCGGCTACCGCTCCGTGCGTTGCTGATGAGAGCATTGCTACTGTTAATGTGAACAATCAACCTGATGCAGGAACCGATGGTAATACAACAGTTTGTGATAGCAGTATTGCATCAATTGACTTGTTTAGTTTGATCACAGGAGAAGATGCAGGCGGAACATGGACCCGTTTGACTGGAACCGGAGGTACTTTTAATGCGGCAGCGGGTACGTTTGTACCTACAGGTGCTACTACCAGTACGTTTAGATATTCATTATCGGCTACTGCTCCTTGTGTTGGCGATGAGAGCGTTGCTACTGTTAATGTAAACAATCAACCCGATGCAGGAACCGATGGTAATACAACAGTTTGTGACATTAGTATTGCATCTATCAATCTTTATTCTTTGATTACTGGAGAGGATGCTGGCGGAACATGGACCCGTTTAACTGGAACCGGAGGTACTTTTAATGCAGCAGCGGGTACGTTTGTACCAACAGGCGCTACTACCAGTACGTTTAGATATTCATTATCGGCTACCGCTCCGTGCGTTGCTGATGAGAGCATTGCTACTGTTAATGTGAACAATCAACCTGATGCAGGAACCGATGGTAATACAACAGTTTGTGATAGCAGTATTGCATCAATTGACTTGTTTAGTTTGATCACAGGAGAAGATGCAGGCGGAACATGGACCCGTTTAACAGGAACCGGAGGTACTTTTAATGCGGCAGCGGGTACGTTTGTACCAACAGGCGCTACTACGAGTACGTTTAGATATTCATTATCGGCTACAGCTCCTTGTGTTGGCGATGAGAGCATTGCTACTGTTAATGTAAACAATCAACCCGATGCAGGAACCGATGGTAATACAACAGTTTGTGACAGCAGTATTGCATCTATCAACCTTTATTCTTTGATTACTGGAGAGGATGCAGGCGGAACGTGGACCCGTTTAACTGGAACCGGAGGTACTTTTAATGCGGCAGCGGGTACGTTTGTACCAACAGGCGCTACTACCAGTACGTTTAGATATTCATTATCGGCTACCGCTCCGTGCGTTGCTGATGAAAGCATCGCTACTGTTAATGTGAATAATCAACCTGATGCAGGAACCGATGGTAATACAACAGTTTGTGACAGCAGTATTGCATCAATTGACTTGTTTAGTTTGATCACAGGAGAAGATGCAGGCGGAACATGGACCCGTTTAACAGGAACCGGAGGTACTTTTAATGCGGCAGCGGGTACGTTTGTACCTACAGGTGCTACTACGAGTACGTTTAGATATTCATTATCGGCTACTGCTCCTTGTGTTGGCGATGAGAGTATCGCTACTGTTAATGTGAACAATCAACCCGATGCAGGAACTGATGGAAATACAACAGTTTGTGACAGCAGTATTGCATCAATTGACTTATTTAGTTTGATAACAGGAGAGGATGCAGGCGGAACATGGACCCGTTTAACAGGAACCGGAGGTACTTTTAATGCGGCGGCAGGTACGTTTGTACCAACAGGCGCTACTACGAGTACGTTTAGATATTCATTATCGGCTACCGCACCTTGTGTTGCCGATGAAAGCATCGCTACTGTTAATGTGAACAATCAACCTGATGCAGGAACCGATGGTAATACAACAGTTTGTGACAGCAGTATTGCATCTATCAACCTTTATTCTTTGATTACAGGAGAGGATGCAGGCGGAACATGGACCCGTTTAACTGGAACCGGAGGTACTTTTAATGCGGCAGCGGGTACTTTTGTACCAACAGGTGCTACTACGAGTACGTTTAGATATTCATTATCGGCTACCGCTCCGTGCGTTGCTGATGAGAGCATTGCTACGGTAAACATTAATCCAACCCCTATTGCTCTTGTATTGACTGGAAGTACTATCTGTGCTTCTGCACCTGGAACAGGGACAGTAAGTTCAACTACTTCTGAATTAGGAGTAAGTTATCAATTAAGAATTGGTATTACCCCAGTACAGGCTCCACAAGCTGGTACAGGTGGCGCTCTTTCATGGATTAATCTTAATGCAGGAACAAACTACAATGTAGTTTCTACAGGTGTTGCTCCAACCAACTGTCCAGGCTCAAGCAATAGTGTAGATGTAGCGACTGAAGCTTGTGAAAAAGCTTTATGTACTTACACACAAGGGTATTACGGTAATCTTGGAGGTATGTCATGTGCCCCAAATGATGAAAGTGGTTTTGATAAATACACCACTCTAGAGCTTATAGAAAGAGCTTTGGCATCTTATGGAGGAACAATGACAATAGGTTCATTAGGAAATACTGTGATAATTACAAATACACTTTCTGATAGAGAAGCTATAATAAGCGTTTTACCTGGAGGTGGAAGCAGTTATGTGTTATCAGGTAGTTACTCAATTAGCGCATTGCCTAGTAGTTATTTGTCTAAAAAAGGGACTATCAATAATACTTTATTAGCTCAAACTATCGCGTTAGGACTTAATATAGGTATAAATGGAGCTCTTAGTGATTTTGTATTAGAAGGAGGTATTTTGGTAACTGCTGCTGCTGAAGGTGGTTGTGGTTCAGATATTCCTAAAGAGCGTACATGTAATTATGATATCAATGGTAATTTGACCAGTGTGACTAATGATTACCAATACTACTCAATAGATGCCAATGTTTTAGCGGCCATTGAAGGAGATAAAACGGTACAAGGACTGTTTGATTTGGCAAATAAAGCTTTAGGAGGAGGAAATACAAATGGAGTATCACTTACCAGTATTGCTGATGTTGTCGATAAAATCAATAATGCTTTTGATGGTTGTAGAATATTTATAGGGTATGACGTTCCAAAATGTCCAACTACTATCAATACAACTGCACCGATAGAAAGAACAATTGAAACTGCAAGCTTTGATGCCTATCCAGTTCCTTTCAAAGATGAGCTTACAATCAAATATAAATTTGATTATGTATCTGATGTGAAAATTGATGTACTTAATTCACAAGGAGTTTCAGTACTTTCAAAAATGGATAATAATAGTTACATGAACAAAGAAGTTACACTAAATCTTAATTCTTATGTAGATAGATCTGAAGTGTATGTTGTAAAAGTAACTACCAATAGAGGAAGTAGTGTGAAAAAAGTGATTTCTTCAAAATAGGTTGCAAATAGTCATCTGATCCTATAAAATATAGAGAAGGATCAGTATATATAATTAAACCTCGAAAGTTTTGCTTTCGAGGTTTTTTATTGTTTTAAATGATTGATTTTCAGTGTTTTAAATTAAAAAATAGATTGTTTTTAAACATACTATTTTTCTTATTCAATAGGTTTTTTATCGAATATATTTGCTTTTCATCAGATTTGCTTTTCGCTTTTTAATAAGGTTCTAATTCATTGATTAACTTTAATATAGCAAATAAATAATTTATTTTTTGAACTATTTTTAAGCTGTTTTTCCAAAATAGTTTACTGGTAAAAAAGGATTTTTATTATTGTTTCCCACAATTAAATATTCTTTTGACGAAGGAGTTCTTCAATTTTTTTGAAGGTGTTTTTAATACGGGAAGTTTTATCGCTTCAATCGAAAAGCTTTCTATTTGCTCTTTTTTTAACTTATTTATTAATTTGAAATTAAGGTTTTTAAGTTTCTTTTAAAGCCCCAATTTGGTTAATAAAAGGTAGTTTATTCCCCCAAAATAAAATATTCTTTTGATGATGGTGTACTTCATAAATTTTTATGGAGGTATTTTGTTTTATATGATTTTTTCTATCCCAATTCTACTAGTTTCCTATTTTTTAACAACTATGGAGTAAAATTACAATATCATGAAAAATAATACACTTCAGCAGTTTTTCGGAGCTTTATCGAGCAAAAACATATTTTGCTTTTTATCGAGAAACATGGTTTCTACATTAAGTTTTTTTAAAATTAATGTTGGAATTCCAATTGATTACCGAGATCGATTGGGTAAATTAATTATTAGACCACTGTATTTTTTTACAATGTTTCTGTTATTTCTAATAGGGATTACTTCTTGGGCGCAAAATAGATCTACTAGTCAAACTTCGCTTTTAAGAGGGGCAATTGCCTTTACTGATGCATCTGCTCGTATTAACAAAGTCTCTCACCCATACGATATATACGCACAGCAAAATACCATTAAGCAGGCTTTTATGTTTGATGCTATAAGAGGTTCTGGATCTAACGCTGTGAAGCCGCAGACGGCCAATATAGACCAGATTAGAAATGGATCGAAATCATCTCCTCTTAGTTCAGGTAACTGGGTAAATGGAAATGCAAATGCTACACAAGCGCATTACGCTGAAGGATGGTCTATACCTTATCGTATTGTAATGAATAATCTTGTGTCAGGATCTCATGATCTGATAATTGAATGGGATATAAAACATTCCGGAAAAAATGCACTTGATTATATAACACACTATGACAATATAGATAATCCAACAGGATCTCATTTTGCAACCTTCGGGCATTCACAAGAAGTAATAGATCCAACTGTAGGGATATTTGGTTTGGCAGCGCCCAATACGTTTGAAATTCCAGCTCCTAGTTCTCTAAATTCACCTGTTCCTGATATTCCTACAAGCAGTTTTAATGCTTTGGCAGCAGCAAAAAAATTAATGACTATATATAACGGAACTATTACTGGAATTAGTTATGAAAGTCAAGGAGATTTAACCGCTGCGCAATCATCAACAAGATTAAAAATCACGTTTACCACTACTAATTCTACAGTAGTAATGGCATGGGCTGGTCATATTGCTGCTGAATATGACTGGGGAATTGGTAATGGTGCTACGGGGGTTTCAGGTTCACCATATCATACACGTCTTATTTCACTTGATGGTGATGGTGGTAATCAGGATAGATCGCTTGCGGCTGCGGCTGTGGTAAGTCCTCCACGATGTTCTGTTTCAGGGCCATTAACCGCTTGTCCAGAAGTGGCGAACTTAGTTTTTAATTCGACTATCCTTAACCCAAATGGCAGCCCGGTAACGTATTCATGGGCTTTTACTAGTAATGCTGCGGGAGCAACTTTTAGTGGATCCACAACAAGTTCATCAGTAACTGTTGTACCATCCGGCACTGATTTTACGCCCGGTGGGAGTTTTGAAATTACTTCAACAGTGACTAGAAATGGAGTGGCAAGTGTTTGCTCTCAGACAGTTTCTATTAATTTATCAACAACTGCGTCAGCGGGTAATGCTCCATCGGCACAGTGTCCAGAAGCAGGAGGAAATGATTTCAGCTTGAGTGGAAGTTTTACTAACGGAACTGCACTATGGACTGTTAAGACAGGATCAGCAACAGGTACAGCTGTAGGCTCTGTAAAAAGTGATGGTACTACGGCTACTCCAGTAGTGCATGTAGATGGAGTGGGTTCGGTAACTTTTATATTGACAGTAACCAGTAACCAGACCCCTTCTTGTGTTGCTTCAACAAGTGAAGTTACGGTTACAGTAAATGCAACACCAGTAGAACCAGATGTCACTTATACTGCGCCAACTTGTAATGAAAACACTTTCAGTATTACTATTACTAATGTTGTCAGTGGAGCTACTTATACAATAACAGATAAAAATGGAGATGATATTGTAGATATTACAGGACTTACCGCAGCGCCATCAACTTATATTGCCCCAAATGCTAATGATGCTACATTTGGTAATATTCCGGCAGGATCGGGCTACCAAGTTAGTGTTTCAGTCAATGGCTGTTCTGATACAAACATTTGTCCACCAATAACAAAACAAGCTGCTAGAACTACCGATGTGGTTGCGCCTATAGAAGCAAAAACTGAAGCCGCAGGGTTTACTACTTATCCTGTTCCTTTCAAAGACCAACTCACCATAAGATACAATTTTGACTACGTTTCTGATGTGAAAATCGAGGTGTTTGATTCACAAGGTATTTCAGTGCTTTCTAAAGCCGATACTAATGGTTATTTGAATAAAGAAGTTACGCTTGATCTTAAATTGAATAGAGGAAGAGACCAAGTATATGTTGTAAAAGTGACTACTAATCGTGGAAGCAGTATTAAAAAAGTAATTTCTTCCCGATAGTTTTTAAAACTAATTTTAATCAAAAAGCATCTGTTTTTGCAGATGCTTTTTTTATGCTTTTATAAATCGATTATTTTATCCAGTTTCAAATACTTAATATGTATTTCCTTTTCTTTTTAAGAAACTCGCAGATTTTGCAATTTTTAATGAATATTTTTCTTTAAACGGGTTGTTCAGCATTTCAGAACATCGATACGAAATTTTCCTTTGGCTTAAAGCCAAAAATATTTCATAAGTAGAATCAAATTACTAATTCCAAAAAAAATATTATGTTGCTCCTTAATCCTGCCTTATGTCGTGCAACCTAGCATTATCATATAATTGAAGTTCTTTTTTTGGTTTTTTTAAAGTACATTATTTTTAAAAATAAACTTTGGCACAATTAATGGATACAGTTTTTCAATATAAATTATAAAGCTATAACTAATGAAAAAAATTACCTTATTTTTAGTTTTCATCGGGATGATGACACTACAAAGTTGCGAAGTAACCGAAATAAACGATACTGTGGATAATGATACCATTAGTGAAGTGTTTGAAGTTACAACTTCATTTAATTCTAATAATAACTACAGTAGATTGGTTACTTTTGATCCGCCAATTTATTCCTCGGATGTAGTTTTAGTGTATCACTTATACGATACAGTAAATGGTGAAGACATTTGGAAACTAATGCCTCAAACGTATTATTTTAGTGATGGTGGAGAATTAGATTTCAATTTTGATTACACAAGATATAATGTTAATATTTTTCTTTCCGCTAATTTTAGCCTTACTACATTGCCATCAAGTTGGACACAAGACCAAACTTTTAGAATTGCAATTATACCAGCTAATTTTGCAACTACAGTCAATAAAAACAATATAGATGCAGTCATGTCAGCATTAAGTGTTACTAAAGGTGAGATTAAAAAAATTGATTTGTAAAGCATACTTTTCATAAATAAAAAAGGAAATCGTGAGATTTCCTTTTTTTATTTATTGTACTTTTTATGATTATACCATTTCTTTGCTGCTCTTTCTTAGAGATGCAATAATTCCTGCTATAAGCGAAACGGCTATAAAAGCCAGTGACACCCATTCTGGTAATTTAATATAATCATGAAGCAGCATTTTAATACCTACAAAAGTCAAAATAGCAATAAGACTGTATTCTAAATGAGCAAATTTATCAAGCATATGGGCAAGAAAGAAATACATAGAGCGTAATCCTAAAATGGCAAAGATATTCGAACTAAAAACTAAAAAAGGATCACTTGTTATGGCTAAAATTGCAGGAACACTGTCTATCGCAAATACGACATCCATTACTTCAATAACTATAAGTGCTACAAAAAGGGGTGTAGCAGCTGTAATATGTCTTCTTTTTACAAAGAAATGTTCTCCGTCGATGTGATTGGAGATAGGCATCACTTTTTTAAGAGTCTTATAGATTACTGATTTTTTAGGTTCAAATTTTTCATCTTCACCGCTAAACAACATTTTCATGGCAGTGTATATTAGAAAACCTCCAAAAATATAGGTCATCCATGAAAATTTGTTAATAAGCAAAACACCAAAATAAATCATTAAACCTCTAAAAACGATGGCACCTAATATTCCCCAAAATAATACGCGATGCTGATATTTTTGAGGGATTTTAAAGGCAGAGAAAATAATAGCGATGACAAAAATATTATCTATACTAAGGGATAATTCTATTAAATAGCCTGTGATAAATTTTATTGACGCATCTGCAGGTTTCAAAGTATCTGGATTTGCAATATAATCTGTGGTGTAAAGCCAGTAGACTACTCCAGAAAACATAAAAGATAATGTAACCCATATAGCAGTCCATTTACCAGCCTCTTTTGAACTTATAATATGTGGTGTTTTATTGAAAACTCCTAAATCGAGTGCAAGAAAAATTAAAACAGCTGTTAAAAAAGAAATCCAGACAATCATAAGTGTAATTTTTAAAGTTGTGCAAAGATACTTTATGAATTTTTAACTTCCATAAATATTTAATCTAAAGTTTTTATGTAGTAAATGGTGTTCAAATTTTTTTAATGAAAATAGGAGTAAAAAAAAATATAGTATCTAAAATTATTATGTTGTTATAATTAGATGTCTTTTTTGAGAATTTGATAAATTTAGGTCATTTACCCATAAAAGTGAGAGGCAAAATTTTATAAAAGTAATAATTAAATTATATTTGCATCGAAATATTAGGGGTTTAATCTATAAAATAATTTTTTATGTCAACATTACGTTTTCAAGCTTTGAGAGAAGCATCAAACAGAAAGCCTGTTCAATTTGAAGAAACCGATAGGAAATCAACTATTTTTGGTTCGAATGTGTTTAATGATAAAGCAATGAAGCAATATTTGACTTCAGATGCTTTTAAAGGAGTACAAGGTGCTGTTCAGCATGGAACTAAAATAGACAGAAAATTAGCTGATTATATTGCAATGGGTATGAAAGAGTGGGCTCTGTCAAAAGGAGTAACTCATTATACACACTGGTTTCAACCACTTACAGGAACTACAGCTGAAAAGCATGATGCTTTCTTTGAAACTTCATATGATGGTAGCGATCCGGTAGAAAAATTTGGTGGTGCTCAATTAGTACAACAAGAACCAGATGCATCTAGTTTCCCAAATGGTGGAATTAGAAACACATTTGAAGCAAGAGGATATACAGCTTGGGATCCAACTTCTCCAGCGTTTATTTTTGGAACCACATTATGTATTCCAACAGTTTTTATTTCTTACACAGGAGAAGCTTTAGATTATAAAACACCTTTATTGAGAGCTTTGACCGTTATGGACGACGCAGCTACTGAAGTGTGTAAATATTTTGATAAAAATGTCAAAAAAGTTACAGCAACCTTAGGATGGGAGCAAGAATATTTCTTGATCGACAGATCATTGGCAGATTCTCGCCCTGACCTTATGATGACAGGAAGAACTTTGCTTGGACATACTTCTGCAAAAGGACAACAATTAGATGACCATTATTTTGGTTCTATTCCAACTCGTGCATTAACGTACATGAGAGATTTAGAGCAAGAATGTATGTTGTTAGGAATTCCGGTTAAAACGCGTCATAATGAAGTAGCTCCAAATCAATTTGAATTGGCTCCTATTTTTGAAGAAACAAACTTAGCGGTTGACCACAACTGTTTGTTGATGGATGTAATGCAAAAAGTGGCGGAACGTCATGATTTAAAAGTATTATTCCATGAAAAACCGTTCAAAGGAGTAAATGGTTCAGGAAAACACAACAACTGGTCATTGGCAACTGATACTGGAGTTAACTTGTTAAGTCCAAGTAAAACACCAATGAGCAACTTACAATTTTTGACTTTCTTTATCAACACAATCAAAGCGGTTAATGATTATGAAGCATTATTGAGAGGAGCTATTGCTTCTGCAAGTAATGATCATAGATTAGGTGCAAATGAAGCGCCACCGGCAATTATCTCTGTGTTTATTGGGGAACAATTGACAAAAGTTTTAGCTGAATTAGAAGGTGTAACTCCAGGAAAATTATCTCCAGAAGAAAAAACAGATTTAAAATTAAATGTAGTAGGTAAAATTCCAGATGTACTTTTGGATAATACAGACAGAAACAGAACTTCACCATTTGCCTTTACAGGAAATAAATTTGAGTTCAGAGCCGTTGGTTCTACTGCAAACTGTTCAAATGCAATGACTACTTTGAATGCCATTGTAGCAAAACAATTGAGAGATTTCAAAAAAGAAGTGGATAGCTTGATTGAATCTAAAGACATGAAGAAAGATGATGCAATCTTCAATGTATTGAGAGAATATATCAAAGTTTCTAAAAATATTCTTTTCGAAGGAGATGGTTACAGCGATGCTTGGGAAATTGAAGCAGGAAAAAGAGGTTTAAGCAACTTCAAAACAACGCCGCAAGCATTAAAAGCAAGAGCTTCTAAACAAGCTTTGGATTTGTTTTCTGAGTTGAATATCATGAATCATATCGAGGTTGAAGCGCGTTACGAAATTGAATTGGAAGAGTACACTAAGAAAATTCAAATTGAAGGTAGAGTTTTAGGTGATATTTCTAAAAATCACGTAATTCCTACTGCGATTCGTTACCAAAATACTTTAATTGAAAATGTTAAAGGATTGAAAGATATTTTTGGAGCTGAATTTGAATCGATTGCCAAAGAGCAAATCATCTTAATCAGAGAGATTTCTGGTCATATCGAAGGAATCAATTCTAAAGTGGAAGCGATGACAAACGAAAGAAAGAAAGCAAATGTTTTGACTGATGCCCAAGCAATGGCGGAAGCATATTGTGATTCAGTAAAACCATATTTTGAAGTAATTCGTGAGCACTGTGATAAGCTAGAATTATTAGTTGACAATGAGCTTTGGACATTGACTAAATACAGAGAATTGTTGTTTACAAAATAAACATAAAAATCTCTAAAATACCAGACCCGATAGGATTCAAAACCTATCGGGTTTTTTTATACTATTTTTTTTATTTGTGCGTTATTTTAAAATAATAATCAATCGTTTTACATGAAAATAAGACTCTTTTTGATTTTGTTTTTTAATATAATGGCTTTGTCCGCACAAGATAAATTGGCTTTGTTTTTTGATTTTAACCAAGATATAATTAATGAAAAATCACAACACGATTTTTGTAAATGGTTAGAACATTCAAAAGGTAAAGAGATTTTAAAAATCCAAGGTTTTTGTGACAGTATAGATTCTAATTCCTACAACAAGGAACTGTCTTTTAGAAGAGCTAATAATGTACTCGCACTTTTAGAATTTAATAAAGTTCATCTGAGTGAAAAACTTGAATTATACGGTTTGGGAGAAGACTTTCAACAATTAAAAAATCAAAGCGATAACCGAAAAGTTTTAGTTTATTATCAAGATAAAATTTCCATTAACAAAAAAACAGATAATGAGAATTTGGTTTTTGAAAAGGACCAAGTCAAAGAAGGTTCTGTTAATGAAACGAAAAAGAATATTTCTCTAATTGAAAAAGTTAATAAAGCTAAAGTAGGAGATTTAATAAAGCTCGAAAATTTAAATTTTTATTTTAATTCAGAAAAAATAATTATCGAGTCAGAACCAATTCTTTCCGATCTTCTTCAGGTTTTAAAAATGAATCCTCAATTAAAAATTTATATATACGGACATATTTGTTGTAATGAGAATCCAAATGACGTAAAACTTTCCTACAGAAGATCAAAATTTGTATTTGATTATTTAATAAGAAACGGAATTGCTACCTCAAGATTGGGTCATAAAGGATTTGGGAGCAGCAGGCCTATATATGCGTTGCCAGAAAAAAATGAAGCAGAACGAATTGCTAACAGAAGAGTAGAAATTCTAGTCGTAAAAAAATAGTATAATGCTGTAACATAATAACAAACGTTTTTTATAGAAAATGCCTTTCCGTTTTGGAAAGGCATTTCTTTTGAAGTTAAATGTATTTAATTTCAGCTTGCTAAACGGTTTCTTCTGCAGTTGTCGGATCAATGATTGTTGATACTCGATTGATAGAATTTGCAGGAAACCCGCCTAATTTCGCATGTTCACGAATCATTTCTTCGTTGGGTGCAATATAAGTACAATAAATTTTGTCAGCAGTTACCTGGCTGTTAATCCACTGTATTTGCGGTCCCATTTTACCCAATACTCCGCAAGAAGTTTGCGAAATAGTTTTCAATTGTTCGGCGCTTAATTTACCGGCACCAGGAATCTCTCTTTCAATTACATATTTAGGCATGATGTTTTGTTTTAATTTCCTACTCGTATGGCTTTTCGGCAAGGCCCCGTTTTTTATAGTGGTCGCTGGTTTCCACTTTTCTAAGTTTTATTCATGGTTTAAAATTTGTTAAACTATAAGGTGATTTAGTGATGAACGTCAATTAGAATCAATATGAATTTAGGATAATACCAATTAAAATAACCAGTATTTAGATCTTGATTTTTATATATAATAATCTGACAGTTAAAACATTATAGCAAATTTAATGAAATAAAACTATACTTTGCAGACAGATTGTAGATTTAACGAAACACTTGAAAACCCCATAGGCAAAACCCAAAAAAATAATTATCTTTGCCACACAACTACCTGCATAAAAACAGGCTTCACAACTATACTACATGAGTTCAGATACTTCAAAAAGATATGCGCTTCGCGGTGTTTCGGCATCCAAAGAAGATGTTCATAATGCCATAAAAAACATTGATAAAGGATTATTTCCACAAGCTTTCTGCAAAATTGTCCCGGATTATCTAACTCAAGACGAAGAGTATTGCCTTATTATGCATGCTGATGGAGCAGGAACTAAATCCTCTTTGGCTTACATGTATTGGAAAGAAACAGGAGATATTTCCGTTTGGAAAGGCATTGCTCAAGATGCTTTAATCATGAATATTGACGATTTATTGTGTGTAGGAGCAACTGATAATATCTTGCTTTCATCTACCATTGGAAGAAATAAAAATTTGATCACCGCCGAAGTAATTTCAGCGATCATCAATGGAACCGAAGAACTGATTAAAGAACTGGACTCTTTTGGGGTGACCATACATTCTACAGGTGGAGAAACAGCAGATGTGGGCGATATTGTTCGAACTATTATTGTAGATTCAACAGTTACAGCTCGCATGAAACGTTCTAAAGTTATTGATAATGCCAATATTAAAGCCGGTGACGTAATTGTGGGATTGGCTTCTTTTGGTCAGGCTACTTACGAGAAAAGCTATAATGGCGGGATGGGAAGCAACGGATTAACATCGGCGCGTCATGATGTTTTTGGGAAGTATTTGGCAACCAAATATCCGGAGAGTTTTGATGCCGCTGTTCCTGAAGAATTAATCTATTCCGGACAAGTAAATTTGACAGATGCAGTTGAAAACTCCCCAATCGACGCTGGACAATTAGTGCTTTCGCCAACAAGAACCTATGCGCCAATCATCAAGAAAATTTTAGACCAATATTCTTCTAATGAAATTCACGGAATGGTGCATTGCAGTGGAGGAGCACAAACTAAAATTTTACATTTTGTAGAAAACCTGCACATTATAAAAGACAATTTATTTCCGGTTCCACCATTGTTTCAGTTAATTCAAGAACAATCGAAAACGGATTGGAAAGAAATGTACCAAGTATTCAATTGTGGGCACCGTATGGAAATTTATGTTCCGGAAGCAGTTGCCCAAGATATTATTAAGATTTCAAAATCATTTAATGTTGATGCACAAATCGTGGGTAGAGTAGAAGCTGCTACTTCAAAAAAACTGACTATTACCAGTGAATACGGGACTTTCGAATATTAAAAAGTAAAACAAAATACTATGTACGAATTGCTTTTTTGGAAATATCTAGAGGGAATTTATCTCAACCATCACGAAGTTTATGAAGCTATTATTGAAGAACAGGCCGAAATTAAAGGTCTAGAGGAACTCCCTGTTCAAGTTATCTTGAATAGAATCGCTTCCGTATTCTCAAAATGGGAAAAAGTAGACGATAGCAGTTGGAAAAACAACACTGGTGTGGGGGCTTTTCACATCAGAACGACTCCCCAAAGCATAAAAATTGATTGTTATGGTACTGAAGGAAAGACAATGGATACTTTAGTGAATATAATGGAAGAATTCAAATGTCCGTTGTATGATCCGCAAGTTCCGGAGCGTTATGACGAAATGAGTGAATAGTATTTTTAGGAGCTAATCCAGCGCTCCGTTACAATCCTCCCTTAAAAAAAATATTTTTCTAAATCCTGAAAGGAGCTTCCGTTGGTCGCTCTTTCAGGACAAGAAAAATTATTTTTTTGCAGTCCGGGATTTTCACTTCGATCTGGGCTAATGAAGATCAGTGATTTATAACCCGGAATATTAAATCAGCGTTTATTTTATCGCCGGTTTATTCAAAAGAATTGGCGCTCCAAAACCAATCTGCTCTAGCTTTTTCAATTGCGTTTCAGCATCGCCTACCACTAAATAGATCATTTTATCAGTATTCAAATAGATATCCGAAAGCTTTTTTATGGCTCCAATAGTGCTGTTTTTTACAATGCTTTCTTGTTTTTTCGCGTAATCATCGGAGTAGTTATAGTTGCTGATATCATACAGCATTTCCAGTTTAGCCGAAAGTGTTTCAAATGCTCTCGCGTTACTTTTGATAAGATAGCCTTTAGTCACTTCAAGATCATTCTCGTTGAAGTTTTTTCCATATTGCTCCATAATTTCTTTTATCAAACTAATGGATTCAAATGTTACATTAGAACGTACACCACTGGAAACAGTAAATGGACCTTTATTAGTGGAACCATTAAAGGAAGAATTGATACCATACGTATATCCTTTTCCTTCACGTAATTCCTGAGTTAATTGGGAGGCGAAACCACCACCACCCAAACGATAATTCATGATTTGGACTGGATAAAAATCTGTATCAGTAGCGGCAAGAGCAGGATAACCAATTCGGATAACCGATTGTTTTGCACCTGGAACATCATAAAAATAAATTTTAGATGACGCTGCTGTATTTGTAGTTGCTATTTTAGGAATGGTAACTTTTTTAGCCTCCCAGTTTTTATTTAAAGTCGCTAATGAATGAGTCACATCCGTTTTTGAAATAGCACCAACAATTTGAAAATCAGCAACAGATGGGGAACTATTTTCAGTATAATAATTTTTCAAATCATCAATAGTAATGCTGTTTACAGAGTTTTCGGTACCGATGCGATTGTTTGATAAAATCGATTCTTTTCCATAAATTAATTTTTTGAATTCATTTCTGGCAATACTATTTGGATCTGCTTTCTGTTGTGTAATTTGGCTTAAAGTACTTTGTTTAATCAAATCAAATTCCTTGGTATCCCAACGAGGTTGTACTATTATTTCTTGAACTAATGCTATAGTTGCATTGTAATTCTTAGCCAGGGTATTTCCTGAAATAAAAATGGATTCATCAGTTGCATAGGCTCTAATGGTTGCTCCAAGACTCTCAATAGCATTTTCCAGTTGCTCCGGAGTTTTGTTTTTGGTCCCTTTTGTCATCAGTTCCGCCAGCATATTCGAAACACCTATTTTATTAGTTTCTTCAAGTAACATTCCGCCTTTAATTTGCAATTGAAATTGAACAAGAGGCACTTCGTGGTTTTCGATACCTAAAACGTTTAAACCGGATGATAACTTACTTTTCCACACCGATGGTAATATCACATCAGGGCTTTCTCCATAAGCGGGTTCAATAGTTCGATCAAATTTTGAAGGTGTTTTTTCATACGTTGCTGCAATACTGGCATCAAATGAATCTTCTTTTCCTTCGATGATTTTTTCCTCAACAACCGAGGCTAATGCTGAACCTTCTAAGATTAAATTTGCCTCTCCTTTTGGAACAAAACTAGTGGCAACAAAATGCTTTCCTTTGATGTATTTTTGATACACACGCATTACATCTTCAATAGTTACGGCTAGAATATTTTTTACATCTTGATTAATATAATCCGGAGTTCCTGCAAAAATTTCATACTGCGCCAGTTGAAATCCTTTTCCTAATACACTGGATAAATTCGTGTAAAAAGCAGTTTCTTGTCCTGCTTTAATTCGATTTAAATCCTGTTGTGAAATTCCTTCGGCTTCAAAGTTTTTAAAAGCTTCGTTTATGCCATTCATTACGTCATTCAAATTTGTTTTTTCAAAAGCAGTAACACTTAGCATGTATTGACCCGCAATTTCTGAATTGTATTGGAAAACATCAGCGGCATCCGTTAATTTTTTGTCTTCAACAAGGGTTTTGTATAAAGGTGCTTTTTTACCTTTTGACAGATAACTGGCCAAAACTTCCAAAGCATAACTATCAGGATGGTATTCGTAAACCGAAGGCCATGTCAGTGTGAGTTGCGGTAACTTGGCAAAATTATCTTCATAATATAGTTTTTTAGTTTCGGTCAATGTTACAGACTGTTTTTCCATTTTAGGAATTGCTTCCCCACGTTTTATTTCTCCAAAATATTTTTCGACCCATGCTTTGGTTTGTTTGACATCGAAATCTCCGGCAATAGTTAGGGTAACATTATTTGGTACATACCAGCGGTTGTAGAAACTTTTTACATCTTCTAGTGTGGCATTTTGTAAATCTTCCAAGGAACCAATAACTTCCCAACTGTACGGATGCGTTGCCGGGTATAAACTTTTAGAGATTACAGAAAAATTGTGTCCATAAGGTCTGTTGTCATAACTCTGTCTTTTCTCATTTTTAACGACCTGTTTTTCTTTGGCTAAAACTGGTTCGGTTACTGTGTTGATGAAATATCCTAATTTATCGGCTTCGGCCCAAATCATTTTTTCTAATGCATCTTTAGGAACCGTCTGAAAATAATTAGTGCGATCCCTGCTTGTAGAACCATTGGCACCAGCCCCACCAATACGAGCACTCATTTTATCAAGTCCTCCTTTGCCCAAGTTTTCAGATTCCAAGAAAAGCAAATGTTCGAATAAATGCGCAAACCCGGTACGACCCACTTTTTCTCTCGCAGATCCCACATGGCTGGTCAAAGCAACAGCAACAACTGGGTCAGATCGATCAATATGCAATATTACATGCAGTCCGTTTTCTAGGGTGAACTGTTCAAATGCTACTTTAAACTCTTTTGATTTATCCGTTTTACTTTGATTTTGAGAATAAGAATTGAATGCCGTAAAAAGAATGAAAGGAAGGATTAAAAACTGGATTGATTTCATTGTTTTATTTTTAAAATTGGAGTTCGTAGTTATTTATTTAGTTCAACTATTTTTTTGCTACCGATAACGAAATTAAGAAAATAAAAATAATTAATCTCAAAATTGTTAGAAGTTAAATTTCAATATTTATAGTAAATTTACGACCTGATTTGATGTCATTCATCGCTGTAAATTTCGATTTTACTATTTGAATAAGAAGGATTAGAATCGTATGAATCATTTCTATAAATAAAATAACCTTAAGGATTTAGATTTTTACGCACTAATGAATATAAATATGAACATAGCTTTATCCCAAAATACCATTTTAGAAGACGAAACGGTTTTACTGCGCCCATTGCAGGAATCGGATGTTGAAAACTTATTGGAATTTTCCATTAATGAACCTGATACTTGGAAGTATTCTCTAGTTCAGGCAAATGGAAAAGAAAATCTAAAAAAATACATTCAAATTGCGCTAAAAGCCAGAGATAACGGAACCGAATTTCCCTTTATAGTTTTCGATAAAAAATCAGGAAAATATGCTGGAAGTACTCGTTTTTACGATATTAATTTAGAATTCAAAACACTTCAATTGGGGTATACTTGGTACGGTAAAAATTTTAGAGGTACGGGACTAAATAAGCATTGTAAATTTTTACTATTGCAATTTGCATTCGAAACTTTAGGAATAGAACGCGTTGAGTTTCGCGCTGACAATAATAACGAACGAAGTATTGCGGCTATGAAAAGCATCGGTTGTAAAGTAGAAGGAGTGTTGCGCAATCACATGCCAACTCTGGGAAGTGATGCTCGACGTGACAGTATTATATTAAGTATCTTGAAAAATGAATGGTTGGATGAAGTTAAAGAGAATCTAAAAAGTAGATTATAGCGCATAAATGTTGATACCCAGATTCAGTTTAATGCTTAAATCATGGTATCAGTATTGCCTTTTCTAAATCCTATTAATTGGCGGTATTTTGATTCAGATTCTTCCAAATCTTCCTCCATTTGTTTGTATTTGCTAATATCCTTAATCGTTACTACCGCTGCGACGACATTGTTATTTTGGTCGACTAAAGGCCTGCCGCTAATGAGCACTCTTTTCTTTTCTTGTGCCATTGGATTCCAAAGGATTATTTCAACATCAGTAGTCGCTTCTCCGCTTAGTGCACGTTCCATGGGTAGGTTTTGAGAAGGGAAAATGGTTTTTTCATCAGGAAAATAAAGCTCGAAATGATTGCTTAAATTCGTTGATATTTTGTCGTCTTCTTCGATTCCAAAAATGGCATTTGCCATATTATTTGCCATGATTATTTTTTTATCGGCATTTGCCACAATAATTCCTTCACTGATATTTTCGACTATTAATCGTAATTTTTCTTCATTTTCATACAGATTGTCGATGGCTAGTTGCTGTTCATTTTCGAGCTCTACCAGTTCCGTGACATTTCGTCCAACAGAATAAAAAACTCCGTTTTGAAGATCCATATTACTATTCCAATCGAGCCATTTATAAGAGCCGTCTTTACAAAGAAACCGCGTTCTAAAATTAATAACTGATTCTCCTTTTAAATGTCTTTCCAGTACTTCTCCCGCAGTTTTCTTATCATCAGGGTGAATTAAATCCATGAATTTAATCCGATTCATATCTTCTTGATTATACCCAAGGGTTTTTGTGAAAGCCTGATTAATTTTGATAAAATGATTGTCTTTGGCTACGGTTAAAATGTCGAATGCCATGTCAAAAAACATATTTGCAATCTTCAAGGATTCTTCATTTTTAATCAATTCAGAAACATCTCTTGCCACGGCATAAATTATTCCTGTTTGAATGTCAATTGTGCTGGTCCAATCAAACCATTTGTATGAGCCGTCTTTGAGTCGTTCCCGAACTCTATGGCTTATAACTGAGTCACTGACTTGTAGTTTTTTGATGCCATTCATAAAAATTGGAGCATCCTCCGGGTGAATAAAATCTAAAAATGGCTTGTTGATTATTTCTTTTTGATCATAACCAAGTATTCTTGTAAAAGCAGGATTTACTTTTACAAATTTTTCGTTTTTAATGACGACAAACATATCAAACGACATGTAGAAAAATGTATTAGCCACATTAAGTGCAGTTTCAATTTCTTTCTGAGCGGTGATATCGCTGGCAACAGCATACAATAATCCAGTGGAAACATCAGGAAATACAGACCATATAAGCCATTTTGTCGAGCCATCTTTACAAATATATCTGTTTTCAAATTTTATTGATGGAGCTCCGGTTTGAAGTTTAGCAACTTCTTTTTGTGTGATTTCAATATCATCTGGATGTGTAAATTCCAGAAAGCTTTTACTCAGTAGTTCTTCCTCTGAATATCCTAAAATTTTACTGACTGCCGGATTCACTTTTATGAATTTATTCATAGAGGAAATAATCATCATGTCTACTGACATTTTAAAAAAATTATCAGCGGCTTTAGAAGATTCTTCCAGTTTTTTTCTTTCGGAGATATCAGTAAAAATCCCACCGATGGCATAAATTCTTTTTGTGGCGTCGTAGATAGGAAATTTCACGGCAATGTACGTGTGCATGCCATCAGATTGTTGAATGGTTTCCTCGGTTTTTAATTCTTTTAATGCTTTTACAACCTCAAAATCAGAATTTCGGTTGGCATCTGCAATTAAAGCAGGTAAAAAATCATGATCAGTTTTTCCTGTTATTTCTTCATTTGTGATTTTATATAAAGATTCAAATTGTTTATTAATCAATAAATATTCGCCATTTATTTTTTTGATAAACATAGGACTCAATGTATTGTCAATAATCGATTGCAATAATTGTTTGTTTTCCAAAAGTAAATCTTGAGAAAGATTTTTAGCCCGAAGTTGGGACCGAATGATAAAATAAACTACGGTCAATAAAATAACGGAAAGAATGATTAATGCAATTTCTATCCAATTTAATGAAGCATCCAAAGCTTGGTTTCTTTGTTTGTCAATCCTTAAAATAAAAATCCAAGCTATGGCAAAAACAACGAATAGATTGAGGATGAATCCAATGATTATTTTTTTTTCTAAAGAAATTTTCATAGTCGTACGGTATAAAAATTAAATAGTAGTACTCTCAATATTTAAAATTGAAAATTAAGTATAAGTGTATGAAAGTTAGTTAATTAAATTGAATTAACAAGTGGTTTTTTAAGATTTGTTACCACGTGATGAGTAATCTATTTTAGGATTAAGAGTAGATAGATAGGCTTTTTTAGGATGATACAAGAGATTTAAAACAGCAAAAAGCCATGAATTACTCATAGCTTTTTGTATTAATAGCTCACTATTGTAGGCGCTGTTTGCAAAACTTTGCTAAGGATTGTTTTATATCAGCGTGGTTGGGTTGCCAGAAACCGCTGTTAGGCGTTCATTGTTTTTTGCTTACACTTTTCCGTTATATTTTGGGTCAAAATCCACCATCCATTCAATTCCATATTTGTCTCTAAACATCCCAAAATAGGAACCCCAAGGACTGTCGGTAATAGGCACTTCAATTTGTCCGCCTGCTGAAAGTCCGCTGAATAATTTGTCGGCTTCTTCACGACTTGCTGCGCTAATAGCTATTTTAGATCTGTTTTCATTTTCATTTACTCGACCCATACTTTCTGGAACGTCATTGGCCATTAGAATATTTTGGCCAATAGGCAGAGCAATGTGCATTATTTTTTCTGCTTCGTTTTCTGCTACAGGAAATTCAGGACTTGATATGTCTTTGAAACGCATAATCTTTGCGAACTCTCCGCCAAATACTGATTTGTAAAAAAGGAATGCTTCTTCGGCATTTCCGTTGAAGTTAATGTGAGGATTGATAAGTGCCATAATTTTAATTTTTTAAGTTGTTAAATGGTTTACTTTCTTAAAATTTTATCCAAAGCCTTTCCTTTTGCTAATTCATCTACCAACTTGTCTAAATAGCGTACCTGTTGTGTTAATGGATTTGCAATTTCTTCTACCCGATAGCCACAGATTACACCAGTTATGAGTTGAGCGTTACGGTTTATGGTAGCATTTTTAAAGAATTTTTCAAAGGTTACTTTTTCATCAATGTATTTTTGAAGGCTTTTGTCATCATAACCAGTGAGCCATTCAATTACTTGATGTAATTCTTCTTTCGTTTTGCCTTTCTTTTCCACTTTTGCGAGATAATGAGGATATACCGAAGAGAATGTCATTTTCGTAATACGCTCATCGTGATTATTGGTGTTGCTCATTTCCTGTTTGTTGTTACTTTTAGAGTGGTATTTCAATGAAGTCTAAAGTGTTGATGCTTTGCGTAGTAGTGGGTTTTTCTAATTAGTTAAAGGTAAGCAAAATTTCAGCTTAGTACTTTCTGACTAAGCAAAACTAAACCAGCTTTTGCGCAAAACCGCTGTTAGCAGTAGTTTTTATAATAATTTCCACTTTTCCTCAAAATTTTCCTTGCTAATTTCTATCGCAGCAAATTGTTTTCGGAAATCATCAAGCACTAAATTGTTATCAATCCAATATCCATAATTATTCTTGAAAAGCATTTTGAGAATTACTCGGTTAGCCTGCAATCGTTGATTTGTAGGCTTTTAATGATTTTTGCTAGTGTTTCCAGTAGCTCCAGTAGTTCTACGGGAGATTTTTTGAACATTTATTAGCTTTTTTTGAAACGTTAGAGCCGGTTTTAATTGCCATTGTCGCTAATCGCGAGGCCCCTAATCCTCAGCAACCCTTATTTTTGCTAAAGTCACGTTTAAAAAGTATCTTATTATTTCGCGCAATATAGTCGCCCGATATAATCAAATATGGATGATTAGAAGAATACCCTGCGCTACGGCTTCTTACAATTATTTTGTCGTTAACTTTCAGGCTTTTTAACTGCTCAAAATCCTTAGGAATAAATTGCATCATGTATTCTTCGCCATTAATCTTGACTATAAGCCATTTTGGTCCTGATGATTTCGCGTTTGCGCGCTGAAAAGTAACAGAGGTTACCACTGCCTCCATATTGGTGAAAGCCTTTATGTACTTCCTTATTTTATCATGACTGGCATGCACCTTTTTACCTTCAGGAGAAACCTCCCATTCTTTGTACTTTATACCGTCAGGAGAAGCCTCCCATTTTTTCCTGTCATCCACCAGGTGGGCTTTCCTGTCAGCAAAGGACAACGGCTTTGGGGATGGCTTAGTTTCATTTTTAATTTCACGATTAGCAAATACTAGTCCGATCACCACAACCAGCGGTAAGATCAGCACATAGATGGTTTTTTTCATATGTTTCATATCCTAAATTTTAGTTTCAGTATGGTTTTTTCCTTTAAAATTACCGCTAACGTCAGTCTGTGAAAAAACCTCTGTTGTATTATTCTCAAATATAACAAAAAACTGGTGTAAAAAGAAGATTTTTCGTATTTTTAAGCATGCAACATATCACAGGAATATCCCGTCAACAACTGCGTATTTCTAGTTTAGAAGACGCTATAGCTCCCGATAACCAGGTGCGATTTATAGATGCCTTTGTCGGATATATAGACCTCTATAAACTCGATTTTGCTGTAAAAACGATCAAGACTGAAGGTCGCCCGAGTTTTAACAGTAAAGTGTTTCTAAAGATCTATTTATACGGGTATCTCAACGGAGTTAGAAGTGCTCGAGATCTAGAAAAGGAATGTATTAGAAACATGGAAATGCAATGGCTTTTAGAAGCTATTGTTCCTAATTACCACAGCATATCCGATTTTAGAAAAAACAATCCTGTTGCCTTGAAAAAGCTATTCAAACTCTTTGTTTTGTTCCTTAAAGATGCGGATTTGATAGGATGCGAAACTATTGCTATCGACGGTACCAAAAGCCGATCGCACAATAGTAAAAAAGCCAATTTCAATCAAAAGAAAATCGACAAACACCTTGAATATATTGAAGACAAAACCCAAGAATACTTAACAGCTTTGGAAGAAAATGATGTTAAAGAAAGTCCAGCTAAAATCCAAAATATCCAACAAAAGATAGACCGACTAAAAGGGAATAAATTACGCTATGAATCGCTGGAAGAAAAGCTAAAACAAAGCGGCGAGCCTCAAATAAGTACTACCGATAGCGATGCCAGAGCCTTATTAGTGCAAGGACAAGTAGTTGAAATCTCATTCAATCTCCAAGCCGCAGTCGATGCCAAACACAATCTTGTGGTAGCCACGCACACTATCAACAAGAATGACCGCAGTGCCTTGTCAGCCATTGCCATAGAAGCCAAAGAGAATCTAGGTATAGAAACCTATACCGCACTGGTGGACAAAGGATATCATAATGGCAAACAAATAGAAATCTGCAAACAAGCCAACATCACTACCATTGTAGCACAACCAGAACAAGGAAAAAGTAACGAAAACGGTACGACCAAGGATTATTTAGTAGCCCAATTTCAGTACAATCAAGACACCGATACCTATACCTGCCCACAAAGCGAAACATTAAAAACTACGGGCAGTTGGCATAAGAAAACTACAGATAGAGACAGCTATAATTTTAAAAAATACCGAACCCTAAAATGCAAAGCATGTCCCGTAAAACATTTATGCACTAGTAGAGCAGGTGGGAGAGAAATCGACCGAAGCCAATATGCCGATGCCGTAGAAGAAAACAACAAGCGGTATCGTGAAAACCCACAGCTCTACCGCAAGAGGCAAGAAATCAACGAGCACATTTTTGGGACTATTAAACGCCAATGGGGCTACAATCACACCAATTTAACGGGACTAGAAAAAGTAAATGGGGAACACAGCCTGATTATGCTGGTGTATAACATCAAACGCAGTATCAATATTTTGGGCGTTCCCGATTTGATTGCCAAACTCAAAAAATGGAACTCACCTTACAAGGCAAAAGTCTTGTTTTTGCTAAAAACGAAGTATATAAAGCTGCAATTAGACTTCATTTTTTATCAAAGTAAATTTGCAGCCTAAAAAAAGCGACTTCTTAAAAGGCCTTATTTGAATTGTAGAGTCGTAAAATTTGAAGATTATATTAGAAAAAAGAGGTTTTTTCACAGCCTGACGTTCCCGCGCTACAAGCAGTTTGGGACTAAATTAAGCCCATTCTTCGGATTTGCCAAATCTTCCAAATACAAAACCAATTTCAAATTAAGCCTAATACCCAAATTGCTTGTAGCGTGTGTTGGGCGTTCGGTTTTATAGTACTCTATTTTCTGTTTTAGCTTTTTTATCTAAATAATTCCCAACAAATAGTCCAATAATCATCCCAATTGGCATCCCAATTAACAAGCTTAAACCTATTTTACCAATTGCAACACCAAAAGGCAAACCAAATGGTATTCCTAAAGGAATTCCCATTAGCATGTAACGTTTCCTAAATCTACCTTTTTTGATAAAATTAAATTTTTCTTCTATATAGGTTTGTAAATTAGTTATTTCATTTAGATGTTTAGTGTTGTAACTTATTCTATTTTCTCCAATTTTTTTCGGCATTTCATTTACAACATATTCTATTTTAGATTTCAGCTCTTCAGTTTCATCAATAGTACTGCTGTCAATTTGTGCAAGTAAATTGTTTATGTATTCCACGCTTACATTTTCTCGTTCCTGAATTGAATAACTCTCAGTTTTGGTTTTTAAAGCTTCTTTTATTTCTTCTGCCCACTTTGTCATATTTGTTTCTTCTTATTTTTAATTTTATTCTTGTGTTATCCACGCTCGGCCAAACTGACGCCCAACTAGTATATAGGCGCTACAAAATAGCGCATATACATCTCATTTTGGGTGGATAGGCGCTACTGCGTAGCGTATTACTTTCAAATATACACTTTAATTATTATCTTACAAATCATCAAATGGACTTTTTATTTCTTGGGTCTTTTTGAATTTAGAGAGGACTATTTTAGTTGTCTTTACCGCTTTTTTGCGTGAGGGATAAAAGTGGAAATCCTTTTATGAAGCGCAGCGGAATAAAAGATTGCAACGGATAGCCCGACCCGTTTTTTAGCGGGTCACGCCCAAATTGTGAATTTTAGAATCAGTAGCAGTATTTGTTTGGCACTAATTTTTAAATAAAAAAGGTAGTGGACTTTGCGAAAAACTTTGCGAACTTTGCGGTCAAATAATACGATATAAAATGAGGATAACGTAAACTGGAAATAAACACCGGTAGCGTTGTACGAATTGCATATTCCTTTAAAAAATAAATATAAACTACGTATGAAATCGCCATGACAACATTTGTCGCAAACACCAATGAAGATCTGGCGATACCATATTCCATTAAAAAACAAATATTATCTACATATGAAAATAAATCCAAAAAACGGAATTGACAAGCTCATTTTCGGAATGAAACAAAATGATGTTACCGCTATTTACGGTAAACCGGACAGGAATTACAAGGACGAAGATGATAATGTGATTTTTGCCTACAACAAACTAAAAATGCGTTTGACTTTCTATGTTGAGGAAGATTTTAAATTGGGTTATATTGTGGCATCTAGCCCGGAACTGGATTTGTTTGGGAATAAAATAATCAATAGAAAAATTAGTGAGGTCAAAAAAGATTTGGCTGTCAAAGGAATCACTAAATTTACTCAGGAAGAATTTGACACGTTCGAAAACTATTTCAATGAGGAAAACTGGATTATTTTTCAAACAGAATTTGATGAGGTTGTAAAATTTGAGATTGGTGCGATTATCAATCAAAAAGATGAATTTGACTGGAAATTCGGAAAGAAATAATAGAAAAATGGAACGCTGATGGAGAGGTTAATCATCAATTTCCATTGGTCTAATCTGTACTTTTTAGCAAATAAATTATAAAAAGAAACCCGATAGATTTTGAAGTCTGTCGGGTTTTTTATTTGTGTTTTTTTGAAATTTATTGTTTTGGAGTTGCTTGTTTTTCCAACATTTCCAATTCAAAAACAAGTGTTGTATTAGGCGGAATAACGCTGCCGGCACCTCTTTCTCCATACGCCAGATTTGACGGGATGAAGACTACTGCTTTGTCTCCAAAGGACATGTTCTCTAAACCTTCAATAAATCCCGGAATCATACCGTCTTTTTTTCCTGCTTCAAAAGGGAATGCTTGGTATCCGTTTTGTGTGGCTCGGTTTGCATCAAATTTTCCGTAGCTTTTACAAACTTCTTCATAACTGCTGTCAAATAGCGTTCCATCCTCAAAATAACCGGCATAGTGGAAATAAAACGTCGTTCCGTTAGCAGGTTTTACGCCTGTTCCTTTTTGTGTTATTTTGTATGCTAATCCTGTTGGAGTAGTTGTTGCTGTCGCTTTTGTAGTGGCTAAATACGCTTTTTTTGCAGCTATAACTGGACCGTATTTTTCAGTGTATACTTTTTTGGCTTCGGCTTCAATTGCGGCTTGTTTTGCTTTGTTTTCAGCGTTGATTGCATCCTGTTTCTTTTGGTCTTCGGATTTATTGTTGAAATAATCGGAGAACACTTTTGGGGCATCAAATTTTTTGGCTAAAACGCCTTTCCTTATGATGGTAATTTTAGTAATCACATCATTTACAGCAATGGAGTTCACCACATTCATTCCCCCAGTAACATGACCAAAAACAGTATGTTTACCGTCTAACCAAGGTGTTTCTTTATGAGTAATGAAAAACTGGCTTCCATTTGTAGTTGGTCCGGAATTAGCCATAGAAAGCATGCCGGGTTTGTTGTGTTTTAAGTCGGTAATTTCATCCTTGAACGCATAACCAGGTCCACCAGACCCATTTTCAGAAGGATCTCCTCCTTGAATCATAAAGTCTTTAATCACACGGTGAAATTTTAAACCATCAAAGAAAGGTTTTCCTTTTAGTTTTTCATTGGTTACAAAAGTATTTTTACCTTCAGCAAGTGCGATGAAGTTAGCTACGGTTACCGGAGTTTTTTTGTATTCTAATTCAAGAACAATATCTCCTTTGTTTGTGGAAATTGTTGCAAAAATCCCTTCGATTACTGCAGGTGCTTTTACTACTGGTTTCACTGCTGGTTTCACAGCAGCTTTTACTGTTGTCACAGGTTTTTTTACCGGTACAGTTTTCTTTGTAGTTTGAGAATGCACGTTTAACATTCCCACAAATAATAAAAACAGAATTTTAAATTTCATTTTTTAAATATTTAAGGTCTAACTTTTTTAATCGGTTATTGTTGAGGCATTGTTTCCAATAATTCAATTTCGAAAATGATATTGGCACCTGGTGGAATTACGCCTCCGGCTCCAGCTTCACCATATCCTAATCGAGATGGAATAAAAAGTACAGCTTTGTCTCCAAAAGATAATTGCTCTAATCCTTCAATAAAACCAGGAATCATGCCATCTTTTCTTCCGCTTTGGAAAGGGATGGGTTGGTACCCGTTTTGAGCGGCTCTGTTTTCATCGTATTTTCCAAAAGTTTTAGAAACACTTTCAATACTAGCGTCAAATAATTCTCCGTCTTCCAGAAAACCGGCGTAGTGTATGAAAACATTAGTGCCATTTGCAGGTTTTTTACCGCCACCTTTCTTTGTGATTACATATTGCAATCCTGTAGGTGTTTTAGTTACTTTGGCTTTTAAAGTAGCAAAATAAGCGATTTTTTGTTCACGAACTTCTTTGTATTTAGCGTCGTAAATTTTTTTGTTTTCAGCATCAATGGCTGCTTTTTTCTTTTGATTTTCAGATTCTACTGAAAAATAATCGTTGAATGTTTTTACCGCATTAAACTTTTTGGCAGCTTCACCATTTCTGATGATGGTAACTTTAGTGATGTAGTCATTTTGTACAATCTTGTTCACAACATCCATTCCTTTTTCGACAACATGACCAAAAATAGTATGCTTTCCGTCCAACCACGGTGTTGCAATATGCGTGATGAAAAACTGGCTGCTATTTGTTGTAGGTCCGTTGTTGGCCATAGCCAAAACACCAGCTTTGTCAAATCTTAAATCTGAAAACTCGTCTTTAAATTTATAACCGGTATCTCCTGAACCTGTACCTAAAGGATCTCCCGTTTGAATCATGAATTCCGGAATTACTCTGTGAAATTTTAATCCGTCAAAAAATGGTTTGCCTTTAAGTTTTTCATTGGTGACAAATTCATTTTTTCCTTCGGCTAAAGCCACATAGTTGGCAACGGTTATAGGTGCTTTTTCGAAATCTAATTGTACAATTATTTCCCCTTTATTGGTTTCTATTTTAGCATATAAACCATCAGGAAGATTGTTGTGCTCTTCTTTACAAGAGTAAAATGA
Source organism: Flavobacterium yafengii (assembly GCF_030010375.1). Lineage (GTDB taxonomy): Bacteria > Bacteroidota > Bacteroidia > Flavobacteriales > Flavobacteriaceae > Flavobacterium > Flavobacterium yafengii. The sequence goes on from NZ_JASCRY010000001.1 coordinate 1,478,361, forward strand.
AGCAATAACTAGGAGTGCGAATAGGATCTTTTTTTTCATTTCTAAATTTAATTTTATTGAGTTATAGTGTCTTTGGGTTTTAGTACGGCTTTGGTTTCTGGTTTGACTGGTGCAGGAATTACTTTTAGTTTGGCTTCACTTTCTTTTTTATACACTGTTTCGGATTTAAAATCACGTAAAGTTACGGTACATATTAAAGGCTGATTGGTGCCAATTTTTTTATCGTCTCCATGATAACCATATCCCATATTTGATGGGAAAAGAAAACTCACTTTTTCGTTTTTGCGCATTAATTTGATACCGTCACGCAATCCCATCATGATGTTTTGTTTGTCAACATAATAGATTTGAGGTCTTAATTCCAATTCAGAATAGATAACAGCACCTTTTAAATCTTTTATTTCATAGTCAAAAAAAGCAACATCACCTTTTTTGGGAGTAAGGGAATCAATTTCATTTTTTGTCACATAAGTATACCAATATCCTTTTTTGGAAGCGATATATTTTACATTGGGATTGCTTTTGATTAAAGCCTCAATTTGAGTTTCTTCGTTGGCAACCAGTTTTTTATTACGCGCGATTGATTTCTTCATAAAGCTTCCAGAAGTCTGTGAAATAGGCTTTCTGGCATCCTGATGCTGTTTGCAGCTTGAAGCGAGTATGGATAAAAAGAACCCAAATGCGATTAACGTACTAAATTTTGACATCTATTATATTTTTAGCGTTGGTACTAAATCTTCAAATTTTCGTATCGTTTCTTCCATAGATACTTCTGATTTTCCACCGGCAGCATTACGATGTCCACCACCATTGAAATGATCTCTGGCAAATTGATTGACATCAAAATCGCCTTGTGAACGAAATGAAATCTTGATGATTTTTTCTTCTTTATTTTCGATAAATATAGCAGTAAAAACGATTCCTTTTATACTTAATCCGTAGTTTACAATTCCTTCGGTATCGCCTTTTACATAATCAAAAGAATTCAGTTCGTCTTGAGTAAGCGTCGTGTATGCAGTTTTGTGCTCCGTTAACACTTTCATGTTTTGAAGCGCTCTTCCCAATAATTGTAAACGTCCAAAAGAGCTGTTGTCAAATAATAAGGTTGGAATCTCCGTATTTTCGACACCTAAATCAATTAATTCTGCAATAATTCGATGGGTTGTTCCTGTTGTTTTTGGAAAACGAAAAGAACCTGAATCAGTAAGAATTCCGGTGTAAATACAAGTTCCTATAGTTTTATCAATGTCTTCTTTTTTTCCAAGAAATAAAATGAAGTTATAAATCATTTCACAAGTAGATCCAAACGAAGTGTCAGAATAGGTGAATGCGGCATAATCATCTGGTTTTTGATGATGATCTATCATGATAAATGGCGCTTTTAACTTGGCTAAAACATGCTCCATTTCGCCGGTTCTGTGCAAAGCATTAAAGTCTAAGGTGAAAATAAGCTCCGCTTCTTCCAGAATTTTAGTACAGTTTTCTTTGTCTTTTTCGTATATTTTTACGGTTTCTGAGCCGGGCATCCACGCCAGAAAATCAGGAAACTCATTGGGGGAAACCACCACAGGATGATGATTGTTTTTTAATAAAAAATGGTACAATCCTAAGGTAGAACCCATGGCATCACCATCAGGACCTCGGTGTGGGATTATGGCAATCTTTTTTGGAGTTGATAATAACAACTGTATCGCTTGAATGTCTTGTATTTTCATAGATTGCGAAATTACATTTTTTTAATGTAATGTTGAAATCATTTATGTAATTAACAAACTTTTACAATGTTATAAAAGCTCCATATTTTTTCTTCTTAATTTTTGATACAAATGGTATTTTGCTCCTTTTACTATTTGGGCATTATAAATTCCTACTGACCCCGAAGAAAAATATGCGATAGCGCAAGCAATACCAATAAAAATCCCGCTTTCTATCCCGAAAAGTTCCATTCCCATAACCGTACAAGCTAGAGGAGTGTGGGTTGCTCCCGAAAAAACTGCTACAAATCCCATTCCTGCTAAAAGTGCAATAGGTAAAGGAACTACAATCGATAAAGCACTTCCCAATGTGGCACCAACGAAAAATAGCGGAGTCACTTCGCCGCCTTTAAATCCTGCTCCGAGCGTGAATCCGGTGAATAGTATTTTTAAAATAAAATCATACGAAGCATTGGGATTAGAAAAAGAATCAACAATCGCCGGGATTCCTAAACCAATGTATTTAGTAGTTCCAATGCCATAAATAGCCAGTGCAAGAATTATTCCGCCAACGAAAGGACGAAGCGGAGGAAAGGTTATGTTTTTTGAAAATAGATGACTCCAAAAATGCGTACTTCGAGAGAATAACATGGCGGCTAAACCAAAAAGAACACTGACTGAAATTATCCAAAATAAGGTTGTAAAACTCATTTCGGGAAGGATTGGAATACTATAATGGGTATGTTTTACGTGCCAAAATTCAACGGTGAAATAAGCGATGTATGCTGTCAAAAAGGATAACGGAATGCTTTTGTAACTGATTTTACTGAAATACAGAACTTCTAAAGCAAACAAGGCTCCAGCCAAAGGTGTTCCAAAAACGGAGGCAAAACCAGCGCTAATTCCCAAAATGATTAATGTCTTTCTGTCGGTATTATCAAGCTTAAAGATTCTTGTAAATTGATCGGCTATAGCGCCACCCATTTGAACTGCTGTTCCTTCACGACCCGCTGAACCTCCAAAAAGATGCGTGATTAAGGTGCCAAAAAGTACTAATGGAGCCATTTTTAGAGGAATTGTTTTTTGAGGATTCTCGTATTCTTCCAGCAATAAATTATTGCCTTTAACTACAGATTTACCCCAATAATAATAGAGCAATCCTATTATGAGACCACCTATTGGCAAAAGCCAAATCATCCAGTTGTTGTGTTCCCTATATTGTGTAACCCAATCCAGTGCCACTAAAAAAAATGCTGATGCCGATCCAGAAAAAATGCCTGTCAATACACAAATGAAAATCCATTTGAGGGTGACAAGCATTATTTTTTTTACGTTTTCTAAATTCATTACCTTAATTGGAGAAGTATTTTTTACAAAAGTATTATAATCCTTCCTGAATTAATGGTTTTTCAGAAGCTATAGCTGTAAATTCGATTTCAACTAAATATTCAGGTGCTACGAGTTGATTGATTCCGTAAAAACCAGTAGTTGGTTTTATATCTTTAAAAAACTTGGCATGAGCAGTGGCAACGGCTTCAAATGTAGAAACGTCAGTGGTAAATATGCGGGTTCGAATAACATCTTTCATGCTTACATTCAGGTCTTCCAGAACTTTTTCTACACGCTCTAAAATGTTCAGTGTTTGCGCATGAGCATCATCAGCTTTTACTTTTTCACCATCAACAATGGCTACCGTTCCTGATACTTCAATGATATTTCCAATGCGTACTGCGCGACAATATCCCATTTTGTCTTCCCATGGAGAACCTGTCAATATGTTTTCTCTTTTCATTTTAATTGTATTTAGGTATTAATTTACATTGTTTAAATGTAATTTTTGGTGTGGCATAATATTTGCAATTTATAAAAAATACTGAAATGAAAAACAGTAATTTTTAATTAAAAACTTCAATTTTTGTTAGGAATTGTTAGAATATTTTAGGTTCTAAAACGCAATAAATTTAAAAATTGAATGTTATAAATGAAAGTTAAATTATAGTATAATTAGTCATTATATATGATTAGTTTTTTATTTTTAAAATTTACAAGCACTGATAAACTAATTTAAAAAAGTTATGAAAAGGATTTTATTTTTAATGATTGCAATAAGTATGTCTTTAAGTGGATATGCTCAGAATGAATTTAGTTCAAAATTTAAACCCATTCCACTCAAAAATAATGCACCAAAAATTAAAAAAGTAACTCCGCCAAAAGCAGAGATTCCTCCTATTAAGACTCCGAATGTATTTAAAAATCCGGAGCTTTTAAATCCGAATCCGAGTCCTTCACTTTCGATTACTCCGACTACTAATTTTTCAATGACCCCGAAAAATGAATTTATTAATCCAGGAGATGTTTACAGGGATAAATTAAACAAAAAGGAAGATAATTCTGAAGGCATTGTATATAGAAAAAATCAAAATTTAGGGAATTTTACAACAAGTTCGCTTACGGCCAAAGTAAGATACAGAGATGCCGCTTATGTTGACGGCGATAAGATTCGTGTGTACTTGAATGATAAAGTCGTTGAATATCAAGTGAATTTGGACAGTAATTTCCAGGGTTTTGAAATAGTTCTGGAAAAAGGATTCAACAAGATAGACTTTGAAGCCTTGAATCAAGGAAGTTCAGGTCCAAATACTGCTGAATTTCAGATTTATGATGACAATGGCGGTTTGATTTCGGCTAGTCAATGGAATCTTGGAACTGGTTTTAAGGCAACTATTATTGTTACAAAAGAATAATTTAGTTGCCGTACGTACTAAAATGGATCAGCAGTAACTTTGAATTTCATATCAGATTTTACCGTGATATCTTGTGTCAAACTTTCTTTGATAACCGCTTTAGTTCTGATTTTGTAAGAAGAAGCTTTGATGTATTTGTCTAATTTTTGCGTGGTACACGTTAGATTCAGAACGTTTGAAGTCGAATTGATTTCATCTAAATAAGCCAATTCTATTTCGTCATTTGCATCTGTAGAGATGTATAAATGAATCGATTTTAGAAAACTGAATGACTTATTGCTAGGGTCTGTGATGGTCAATTTTAACTCACTTAATTTTACATCTTTTACTAATTCAGCTTTGGTATTGTTATTTTCAAAAGTAGAACTGGAGTTTGTAGTAACATCTGGAGTGATTACATTAAAAGCTGTACCAAGAGGAAATCCACTTTCAATTTTAAAAGTTGTTTGGTTGTCTATTGTAAAAGTCAATAAATCATCAATTACATTACACGAAGTAATTAAAACTATTACTGTTACTATTGATAAATAAATTTTTGTTCTCATTTAAATGTTGTTTTATTTTAAATTAATTTTTTAGAATCTGTTAGTTCACTTACGAAAATTGTAGAGTATAGGTTTTTTTAACGCTATTTGATTTGATTTTAGAGCAATAATCGAAGTGTTACAAATAAAAAGAATATTTTTCAAAAATCAATTTTTCAATTCAAAATATAAAAAGTATTTTTGCGCATGCAACACAACGTACTTATTTTAGATTTCGGATCGCAATATACACAGCTTATTGCGCGTAGAGTTCGCGAATTAAATATATTCTGCGAAATCTTCCCTTACAATCATTTTCCGAGTGATTTATCATCTTATAAAGCAGTAATTCTTGGAGGAAGCCCTTTTTCTGTTAGAGGAGAAGACGCGCCACATCCAGATTTATCTCAAATTAGAGGAAAACTACCTTTATTAGCCGTTTGTTACGGAGCACAATACTTATCGCATTTTAGTGGTGGTGAAGTAGCGGCTTCAAACACTAGGGAATATGGTAGAGCTAATTTGTCTTTTATAAAAGAGAATGAAGTTTTCTTTGAAGGTGTTTCAGAGAATAGCCAAGTTTGGATGAGCCATAGTGATAGTATTAAGGCATTACCAACTGATGGAGTGAAAATCGCAAGCACACATGATGTGGAATTTGCAGCGTATAGAATTGAAGGGGAAACTACTTATGCAATTCAATACCACCCTGAAGTTTTTCATTCTACAGATGGATCAAAAATGCTGGAAAACTTTTTAGTAAAAATTGCTGAAGTTCCTCAAAATTTTACTCCAAATGCTTTTGTTGAAGAAATGGTGGCAGAATTAAAAGAAAAATTACAAGACGATAAAGTAGTTCTTGGTCTTTCTGGTGGAGTAGATTCTACAGTAGCGGCAGTTTTATTGCATCAAGCTATTGGGAAAAACCTATACTGTGTTTTTGTAAACAATGGTTTGCTTCGTAAAAACGAATTCCAAAACGTATTAGACCAATACAAAGGAATGGGTTTAAACGTAAAAGGAGTCGATGCTGGAGATCGTTTTTTATCTGAATTAGCAGGTGTAAGTGACCCGGAAACCAAACGTAAAATTATTGGACGTGTATTTATCGAAGTTTTCGATGATGAATCACACCTTATAGAAGATGTAAAATGGTTAGCACAAGGAACAATTTATCCTGACGTTATTGAATCAGTTTCGGTAAAAGGACCTTCGGCTACTATTAAATCACACCATAATGTAGGAGGTTTGCCTGATTACATGAAATTAAAAATTGTGGAACCTTTGCGTATGCTTTTCAAAGATGAAGTGCGTAGAGTAGGGGCTTCATTAGGAATTGATCCAGAATTATTAGGAAGACACCCTTTCCCAGGACCAGGATTGTCCATTAGAATTCTAGGAGATATCACACCAGAAAAAGTGCAAATTTTGCAAGATGTAGATAAAGTTTTTATCGACGGATTGAAATCTTGGGGATTGTACGATAAAGTATGGCAGGCAGGAGCAATTTTGCTTCCCGTTAACAGCGTAGGTGTAATGGGCGATGAGCGTACTTATGAAAAAGTGATTGCGCTTCGTGCAGTAGAATCTACTGATGGTATGACTGCTGATTGGGTGCATTTACCGTATGATTTCTTGATGAAAGTATCTAATGATATTATTAATAAAGTAAAAGGAGTAAATAGAGTGGTGTATGACATTAGTTCAAAACCGCCAGCAACTATTGAGTGGGAATAATAATTTAGATTTTAATCTAATTTTTTGAACATCATTATTTTTAATGTTCTCTATAAAACGGTATCAGATTTTTGGAATAAAATTTGATACCGTTCCGTTATTAATGATTGAATAATTTTATAAATAAAAATGATGAAATATTTTTTTGCGATTTGTATAACGGCTTTGTTTTTTAATAACAGTGTTTTTTCACAGGAGAAAACTACTACACATAAAGTAGAGAAAGGAGAGACAATCAGTCAGATTGCAATAAAGTACAACGTTACTCCGTATGATATTTACCAATTAAATCCAGATGCACTAAGTGGTTTAAAACCCAATAGTGTTTTGCTGATTCCAAAAAGCAGCGGGAAACAAAAAGCAGCGGTTCAAGCTAAGGCTAATGCGAAAGCGATTACCCATGAAGTGGCACCAAAAGAGACTTTGTATGGTATCGAAAAAAAATATGGTGTTTCGGATGAAGCCTTAAAACAAGCAAATCCTTTTTTGGAAAAAGATGGATTGCAAATAGGGCAAACCCTTACAATACCCTCGGGCATTGGACAAAAAAATACTACTTCAGTACAAGCAAAAGTTGTATATCATGATGTTCTTCCAAAAGAAACTAAATATTCTATTGCGAAGAAATATGGCATTACCATTGAAGAATTGGAGAGAAAAAATCCTGAAATAGTTTCAAATTTACCTGTTGGTTATAAATTAATTATCAAAGGGAATCCCAAAACTTCGGGACCAAAATTAGATAAAACTGCAACAGTGGTTGAATCCAAAAAAGAAATTATAAAAGCGATTCCTGAAAAAGTTTCTACCGCAGTCAATTATTTGAATTATGTGGTAAAACCAAAAGAAACACTTTATAGTTTGTCGAAAATGGCAGGAATGAGCCAGGAAGAATTAATCGCCCTTAATCCCGCTTTGTCTCAAGGTGTTGTGGAAGGTATGGTTTTGAAATTTCCGGCAACTATTAGTATTCCGCAGGATACCAAAAAGGAATACGCTGTAATCTCAAAGAAAAGTAACAGCAGAAAAAAACTAGTATTGCTTTTGCCTTTTAATATTTCAAAAATTGAAGGTGATACTGTCAATTCGACTGCAATGCGCTTGAAAAAAGACAAGTTCTTGAACATGACTTTAGATTTTTATGCGGGAGCTTTAGTGGCGATTGATTCGGCCAAACAATTGGGACTTGCAATTGATGTGAGTATATTTGATTCTCAGGAAACTAAAAATACTTCTAATATTGCTGCAATTATTAAAGAAAATAATCTGGAAAATTCCGATGCTATCATTGGGCCTTTCTATCAAAATAATGTTGAAAAAACAGCTGAATTATTAAATGTAAATCAAGTGCCGGTGATTTCACCTTTATCAAAAGACACGGCTCTTTCGTTTAGCAATATGTTTCAAACGGTTCCTACCGCTACAGCCGTTAAAAATGCGATGTTCGATTTTATGAGATCAAAAAACGGGAATATTGTAGCGGTAGTTGATAAGAAAAAAGAATCGGTTATACAGTTTATTAAAGAGAATCATAAAGATGTAAAATTTTCGGCCCTTAATGCAAATGGTGGTGTGTCTGCTGAAAATTTAAAAAGTTTATTTGTGAAAGATAAAATAAACTATGTGGTGATGGAAACCGGAAATACGGGAATGATAAAATCGACCATTGCGGCTATGTTAAGTGCTATGGCTACTTATAAAGTGCAATTGGTTATTTTGGAGCCAAATGAAACGTTAGATACAGACGAAATTAGTTTTGTGAATTTAACAAAATTGAAATTAATGTATCCTTCTGTTACCCGTGAAAACGAATCTCCCGAAGCTTTAGTTTTCGAAAAAGAGTTCAAAAAGAAAAATAAAATTTACCCTAGTACATTTGCTACAAGAGGTTTTGATATTACTTTTGATACTATGATGCGATTGTCACAAGACAAGAAATATCAAGAAACGATTGATAATACTGCTACGGAGCAAGTAGATAATAAGTTCGAATTTTACAAAAAAGAAGACGGTGGCTACATTAATAAGGGAGTGTATATCCTATATTATGACACTGATTTAACTATAAAAGAAGCAAACTAATGACGTCAATAGTAACTTATTTAGGGGATTTAAGAACCTCTTCCATTCATATACAATCAGGAATTGAAATTATTTCGGATGCTCCTTTAGACAATAATGGGAAAGGCGAGGCTTTTTCTCCAACGGATACTGTAGCCAACGCTTTGGCAAGTTGTATGATGACGGTTATGGGGATAAAAGCACGTGATTTAGAAGTTGATTTGAAAGGGTCAACTGCTGAAGTTACTAAAATCATGAATGGGGAACCAAGACGCATCGGTGCAATCGAAATTACATTTGAAATGTATGGAGAAGCGGATCAAAAGAATAAAATCATCCTTGAAAGAGTCGCCATGACGTGTCCTGTTTTTCTGAGTTTAAATGCTGAAATCGAAAAACGTATTATTTTTAACTGGAAATAAAGTAGAGCATAGAAAAAAGAGATAAGAAGTAAGCTGTTAAATAAAGCGCACTTCTTGTTTCTTTTTCTTTTTTTTCTTCAAAAAAATGGATCAAAACCAAAAACAACTCATCAAACTTGCTCATACTAAAATGCCTTTTGGTAAATACGAAGGAAAGTATCTTATTGACTTGCCTGAATATTATGTGGTTTGGTATAGCAATAAAGGATTTCCGAAAGGGGAGCTAGGGCAGCAGCTTCAATTGATATATGAGCTAAAATTGAACGGATTAGAGGAATTGATACGAAATATTAAAAAAAGATACCAGAAACCGTAGTTTAGACAGCTTAGATTTTTAGACTTTTTAGATTTTGAGAGAATTAGATTGTTAGACTTTTAAATCTAAAAGAGTCTGAAAATCTAACAATCTAATATTCTAATAATCCAATTAAATTTGTACTTTTGCCAAGTTTTTTACACAACTACAATACAAACAACAACAGAATGAATCAAACGAAATATATTTTTGTTACAGGCGGTGTGACTTCTTCTTTAGGAAAAGGAATTATTGCAGCATCTTTGGCAAAATTGTTACAAGCAAGAGGATACAGAACAACAATTCAAAAATTTGATCCTTATCTTAATGTTGATCCGGGGACTTTGAACCCTTATGAGCATGGAGAATGTTATGTAACAGATGATGGTGCAGAAACCGATTTAGATTTAGGACACTACGAGCGTTTTTTGAACGTTCCAACCTCTCAGGCAAATAATGTTACTACTGGTAGAATTTATCTTTCGGTAATAGAAAAAGAACGTAGAGGAGAATTTCTAGGGAAAACGGTTCAGGTTGTACCTCATATTACCAACGAAATTAAAGAAAGAATGCAATTGCTAGGTAATTCTGGCGATTATGATATTGTAATTACCGAAATTGGTGGTACAGTAGGAGATATAGAATCATTACCTTATATAGAATCCGTTCGTCAATTGGTTTGGGACTTGGGCGAGAATAATGCTATCGTAATTCACCTTACTTTAGTACCATATTTGGCTGCAGCAGGAGAATTGAAAACAAAACCGACACAACATTCCGTTAAAACATTGATGGAAAGTGGTATCAAAGCGGATATATTAGTTTGTAGAACAGAGCATGAACTTTCGGATGAGATTCGCAATAAATTGGCCTTATTCTGTAATGTAAAAAGAGAAGCTGTTATTCAATCTATTGATGCTTCGACTATTTATGAAGTGCCAAATTTAATGCTGGAAGAAGGACTTGATGTGGTAGCATTAAAGAAATTAGATTTGCCTAAAAAAGCGGCTCCGGATTTGAAAAACTGGAATACTTTTTTGCGCAGATTGAAACATCCAAAGCATACTGTAAACATCGGTTTGATTGGGAAATATGTAGAAATGCAAGATTGTTACAAATCTATTTTGGAAGCATTTATTCATTCAGGTGCAACAAATGAAACCAAAGTAAATGTGATTTCTATTCATTCAGAACACATTGACGCAACAAATATAAACGAGAAATTAGCCGGTTTAGACGGAATTCTTGTAGCTCCTGGTTTTGGAGAAAGAGGAATCGAAGGAAAAATCGAAGCAGTTCGTTATGCCCGTGAAAATAAAGTGCCGTTTTTCGGAATTTGTTTGGGTATGCAAATGGCAATTATCGAATATTCAAGAAATATTGTAGGATATGCTGATGCAAATTCTACTGAAATGAATGAGCATACTTCACATCCGGTTGTAAACCTTATGGAAGAACAAAAAACGATTACTGATAAGGGAGGAACAATGCGTCTTGGTGCATGGAAATGTGATATCAAACAAGATTCATTGGCATACAAAATTTACGGAAAAGAGACTATTTCGGAACGTCACCGTCACCGTTATGAGTACAACAGTAATTATGTAGCGCAATTGCAAAATGCAGGATTAATTGCCTCGGGTGTGAATCCAGATACAGGATTGGTTGAAATTATAGAAATAGAAAATCATCCATTTTTCATTGGGGTACAATACCATCCGGAATACAAAAGTACGGTAGCGAATCCGCATCCTATTTTTGTAAATTTTGTAGCAGCAGCGGTTCAGGCAAAGAAAAAATAACTGGAAATGATTTGGTTCCAATAAACGGTACACTTTAAACTTTTAAACTTTTTTTAATTATAATGGAACAAAAAAAATTTGATCTCAATTCGATTATAGGTTTTGCATTAATTTTTGGTATTTTGGTTTGGATTATGTATCAAAATCAACCAGATCCTAAAGTGGTTGCAGCTGAGAAAGCCCAAAAAGAGCTTGTAACTAAGCAGGCTAAAGCCAAAGAATTAGAGGCAAAAACTGTTGCAAAAGCTACTATTGCCGTTGCAGCAACCGGAGACTCTACACAATTAGCCCAACTGCAAAAAACGTTAGGGAATTTTGCTTATTCTGCGACGCTTCCTTCAGCTACAGCTGGTTTTACAACTATTGAAAACGAATTGGTTACATTGAAAATTGCCAATAAAGGAGGATATATTGTTGAAGCTACTTTGAAAAAGTTTGAAAAATTCAAGAAAGGTTCCGGACAATTAGTTGAGTTGATAAAAAACAATAATGCCAATTTAAATGTACAATTGCTAACCAGTGATAACCGTACATTAAATTCTAAAGACTTGTATTTTGAGCCTACTTTGACAAAAGTTGGAGCAGATCAAGTATTGTCGATGAAGTTAAAAGCGGGAGCTAATGAATTCTTGGAATACAAATACATATTGAAGCCAAACGATTACATGATTGGTTTTGATATTCGTTCACAAGGGTTGAACAAAGTTCTAAATACAGCTAAACCGTTGGATTTAGAATGGAGCTTGAAAACCTATAGAAATGAGAAAAGTGTATCTTACGAAAACCGTTATACTGAAATTTATTTTGAACATAAAGAAGGAAAAGTTGATTACGCAGGTTTAGGTCAATCAGAAGAATCAGATCTTGAAAAAGCAACTTTTGTGGCTTTTAAACAGCACTTTTTCTCAACAATACTTTTGACAAAAACTCCTTTCGAAACTGCTAAAGTGAAGTCTGATAACTTGGTTATTGATGATAAAGTAGATACTACTTTTACGAAACAATTTAAAGCAAATATCCCATTAGCTTTTGAAAATGGAGAATTAGATCATAAAATGAGTTGGTATTTTGGTCCAACAGATTACAAGACTTTAAACCATTATGATAAAAATTTAGAAAAAATTATTTCATTAGGTTGGGGTATTTTCGGATGGATCAATAAATTTATCTTTATTCCATTATTCGGATTTTTAAGTTCTTACATCGCATATGGAATTGCTATTATTATTTTTACAATTTTAATAAAATTAGCAATGTCGCCTATTACGTTCAAATCATTCTTGTCACAAGCCAAGATGAAAGTATTGCGACCTGAAATTACAGAATTGGGAGAAAAATTCAAAAAAGACCCAATGAAGAAACAGCAGGAAACTATGAAATTGTATAATAAAGCGGGTGTGAATCCTATGGCAGGATGTATTCCAGCCTTGATTCAGCTTCCTTTTATGTATGCTTCGTTTCAGTTTTTCCCATCGGCTTTTGAGTTAAGACAAAAAAGCTTCCTTTGGGCGGATGATTTATCGTCTTTTGATGAAGTAATACGTTTGCCTTTCTATATTCCTTTTTACGGAAACCACATCAGTTTGTTTCCAGTGCTGGCCTCGATTGCTATTTTCTTCTATATGAAAATGACTTCTGGCGATCAACAAATGGCGGCTCCGCAACAAGAAGGAATGCCAGATATGGCGAAGATGATGAAAATCATGATTTATGTATCGCCAATAATGATGTTGTTTTTCTTCAATAGTTATGGTGCGGGATTGAGTTTGTATAACTTTATTTCGAATCTAATTACCATTGGAATTATGATTGTCATCAAACGATACTTTATCGATAGTGATAAGATTCATGCTCAAATTCAAGAAAACAAATTGAAAGAGCCTAAAAAACAAGGTAAGTTCCAGAAAAAATTGCAAGAAGTTATGGAACAAGCTGAAGCTCAAAAAGCACAACAGAAGAAAAAATAATTCATAAAAAAGCTCTCAGTAATGAGAGCTTTTTTTGTTATAAAATTAGAGGACTGGTAATAATACTTTGTCAATGGCATGAATAACTCCATTTGAGCATTGTACATCAGTTATGATAATATTTGAAATTCTGTTGTTAGCATCTTTGATTTTTGCGCCACCAGTAAGTTGAATGGTAAATGTTTGAGCCGGAGTTAGAATTGGAGTTACAACTTGTCCTTCGGTTAAACTGGCTGCTAAAACATTTGCAGGGCTTGCCACATGGTATTGTAAAACTTTTGTCAAGTTTGCCGCTGAAACGCCTGCAATTCCTCCTGGAGCTAGTTCAGTATTTAATGCAGTAAAAGCAGCATTTGTAGGAGCAAAAACGGTAAAAGGACCAGTGCCTGATAATGTAGTTATAAAATTTGGTTGACCTGATCGATTTAGAACACTAACTAAAGTACTAAAATTTGCATTTGCCGCAGCATGAGTTACAATTGTAGGTAAGTCGATAACTTTATCAACAATGTGGATTACACCATTTGAAGCCATTATATCAGCGGTTGTAACCGTTGCATTTCCGTTTAATTTTACTCCTGAAGATGTGTTGATGTACATGCTCAATGTGTTAGTGGTTGATGCGGAACCCTTAGCTAAAGTTTTTATGTAGCCAGTAGTTAAATCAGTAGATTTCACAGCACCAGTAACAACATGATTTAATAAAATTTGAGTCAAAGCTTCTTTTGGTACATCATTTATTGTTGCATAAGGAGTTGTTGCAAGAAAAGTTGCAAATGCCTCGTTAGTAGGTGCAAAAACTGTAAACGGACCAGATCCTTGCAAAGTTGTTGCTAATTCGGCTTTTACTAAAGCTTGAACCAAAATGCTTAAATTTTCAGTACCAGATGCTTTTCCTGTTATTGTGTTGTCTGCAACCACATTTTCACTATCGTTGTCACACGATACTGCTAAGATTGAAAATAATGCAATCAAAGCTAAATTTCTAATTTTAGATACATTTTTCATAGTGTTTATTGTTTATTTGTTTCTTCGAAATTAATAAATTGATTTATCATTTTGTTTAATAATTTTGTAAAAATGATAAACAGAATTAAAATTTATTATTTTTTTTAGGTTTGTTTAATTTATATTTTATTAGTAATAAATAATTCATAATATACTGATAATGATATCCGTATGTATTTGTTGGGTTTTTTGATCTACTATTGAAAAAAATAATAATAAGATGCTTAAACATTTTAAAAAATGATTCATTATAAGCTTTCGTGGTGTTAAATCAACGATATTATTAAACAGACAGTTTGAATCTATAATTCTGAATTGTCAATCACCTTTGCAACGACTCAAAAGAATAGAGTAGTATATTTGTGAAATAGTAGAGCAAGGAATAACTGTAATTAGTAAGTTGCCTAAAATAAAAAAGTAAATTATCAGTTTTATGATAATACGTAAACACTAAGAAATAATGAGAACATATAAAATTAGTTTTTTTACACTTTTGATGTTGGTTTTTTTTAGCCAAAATATTGTATCACAAACAGATTTCAATAAGTTAGATGAAAAAGGTAAAAAACACGGAGTATGGAAAGGGTTTTATGAGGAATCAAAAAGACCCAGATATGAAGGCACTTTCGAGCATGGAAAAGAAATTGGTGTTTTTAATTTTTACGATGATACCAAAGCTAAATCCATAATTGCCACAAGGGAATTTAATGCAAAAGACAATTCTGCGTATACCATTTTCTATGACCAGAATAAGAATAAAGTAAGCGAAGGAAAAGTGGTTAATAAATTATTTGAAGGACAATGGAAGTATTATCATCAAGCTTCAAAAAATATTATGACAACAGAGCATTACGTAAATGGAAAGTTGGAAGGTTTGCGTACCGTTTTTTATCTCAGTGGAAAAATAGCAGAAGAAATAAGTTATAAAAACAATTTGAAGAATGGTTTTTATAAAAAATATACTGAAAAAGGAATTTTATTGGAAGAATCAATGTTTAAAAATAACATTTACAGTGGTTTAGCAATTTTTAGCGATACAAATGGGAATGTAGTTTCTAAAGGGCAGTTTGTAAATGGTAAAAAATCAGGGATTTGGCAGTTTTTTGAAAAAGGGAAATTGCTAAAAGAAACGAATATGAGTTTTCCTGAAAATGCAACAAAATCCAAAAACAATTAACGTTGTACTTAACAAATACTGTTGTAAATCTTTTGTAACTTTGCATCCTTGTAAAATTATAATTTTTTGAAGATGAAGCGTGTTGTTGTAGGACTTTCTGGAGGTGTAGATTCAAGTGTTGCTGCTTATTTATTGCAACAACAAGGGTATGAAGTCATAGGTCTTTTTATGAAAAATTGGCATGATGATTCGGTTACTATTTCTAATGAATGTCCGTGGCTTGAAGACAGTAACGATGCTTTATTAGTTGCTGAAAAGTTAGGAATTCCTTTCCAAACTGTTGATTTAAGTGAAGAATACAAAGAGAAAATCGTGGACTATATGTTCAACGAATATGAAAAAGGGCGTACTCCAAATCCCGATGTGCTTTGTAACCGCGAAATAAAATTTGATGTTTTCATGAAAATTGCTTTGAGTCTTGGTGCCGATTATGTGGCTACTGGACATTACTGCCAGAAAAGTGAAATCGAAGTAAATGGTGAAACGGTTTATCAACTTAAAGCGGGTGCCGATACCAACAAAGATCAATCGTATTTTTTATGTCAATTATCTCAAGAGCAATTGGCAAAATCATTATTTCCTATCGGAGAATTGACAAAACCAGAAGTTCGTGAGATAGCGGCTCAAATGGATTTGATAACTGCCGAAAAGAAAGATTCACAAGGATTATGCTTTATTGGAAAAGTGCGTTTGCCAGAGTTTTTACAACAAAAATTGCAACCAAAAGACGGAGTTATAATTCAAATTGATAAAAACGATCCTGTTTACAGTTTTGAAAAAGAAGCCGAATTAGCTTTAGAAGATAGTTTGATGTCTGATGCACGAAAAATTCCGTACACTCCAGACATGGGTAAAGTAGTTGGGAAACATCAAGGTGCTCATTATTTCACCATTGGACAGCGTAAAGGATTAAATGTTGGGGGGACAACAGATCCATTGTTTATTATTGCCACTAATGTGGAAACCAATACTATTTATACCGGATTGACCAGCCAACATCCCGGATTATTCAAGAAAGCGTTGTTTGTAGAAAAAGCCGAAGTACATTGGATTCGTAAAGATTTGGCTTTAGCCAATGGAGAAACTATGGATGTTATGGCGAGAATCCGATACAGACAACCTTTGCAAAAAGCTACCTTACATCAATTTGAAAACGGAATGTACGTTGCCTTTGATGAACCACAATCTTCAGTAACAGAAGGACAATTTGCAGCCTGGTATTTAGGAGAAGAATTA
The DNA here is from genome assembly GCF_030010375.1 of Flavobacterium yafengii. Taxonomy (GTDB): domain Bacteria; phylum Bacteroidota; class Bacteroidia; order Flavobacteriales; family Flavobacteriaceae; genus Flavobacterium; species Flavobacterium yafengii. The sequence goes on from NZ_JASCRY010000001.1 coordinate 1,495,028, forward strand.
GTTGGTTCGGGAGTAATTTCTTAGTTTAGTACTTTATTTATAAAAAGGTCTAAAAACAAATGTTTTTCTGGGATTAAAAATCTTGAAAATCAATAATAATGATTCAATCCTAGCGATAGTTGAAGTTTTTAGGACTAAAAAAAATAAAGTTACTATGAAAAAAACCTACATATTTCTTTTTTTACTGATTACTTCAGCTGGTTTTTCACAACAAGACGCTTGGGTATATTTTAATGCAAAGCCCAATTCTCAATTTTATTTAGATACACCTTTGGAAATGCTTACTCAAAGAGCATTAGATAGAAGAACCAATCAGAGTATTGCTTTAGACTTTAAAGATATTCCAGTTGAGGAATCCTATATTGATCAAGTGAAATTAGCTATTGGAATTACTGTCATGGCAAAATCCAAATGGATGAATGCAGTCCACGTTCGTGGATCACAAGCTAATATAAATTCATTGGCCTTGCTTTCTTTTGTCAGCAAAGTTGATTTTGCGGATAAATCACTGAATCAAACTGCAAAAATAGCGAAGCTTTCAAAAATAAAGAAGGTAAATAAAATTAAGAAAACCAAAATTGAATATGCTTATGGTTCTTCATCGAATCAAATCCAGATGCTTAACGGACAACAATTACACCAACAAAATTATACGGGTTCTGGTAAAATAATAGCCGTTTTAGATGGTGGATTTCCAGGAGTCAATACAGCTCAGCCTTTTCAAAGATTAAGAGCTAATAACCAGATTTTGGGAGGTTATAATTTTGTATTAAGAAATCCGAATTTTTATACTGGAGCTTCACACGGAACTTCGGTACTTTCGACAATGGGCGGTTACAAAGAAAATTCGTTAGTGGGAACGGCACCAGACGCATCTTATTATTTATTCATCACAGAAAATGATACGTCAGAAAATCCTGTCGAAGAATCGCTTTGGGTTGAAGCAGCAGAAAGAGCGGATAGTTTAGGAGTAGATATTATCAATACTTCTTTGGGGTATTTTGATTACGATAATGATGCGTATAGTCATACGTATAGTGAAATAAATGGTACAACTGCATTCATCTCCCGTGGGGCTGAAATTGCATTTAGCAGAGGTATGGTTATAGTGACATCGGCTGGTAATTCAGGCGGAACATCAGATCCACATATTGCGACTCCTGCCGATGCTGTTTCAGTAATTGCCGTAGGCGCAGTAAACTCTTCGGAAGTATTGACTTCGTTCAGTTCAGTAGGTCCTTCGTTTGACCAAAGAATAAAGCCGGATGTCATGGCCCAAGGACAAGCAGCAATAGTCTCAGATGCTGCAGGAAACATCGTGACTGCTAATGGAACTTCTTTTTCAAGTCCCATAATGGCAGGAATGATTGCTTGTTTGTGGCAGGCATTTCCTCAAAAAACAAATCGGGAAATTAGAGAATTAGTATTAAAATCAGCAGATAAATTCTCTGCCCCCAATAATCAATATGGATTTGGAATTCCTGATTTTGCGTTGGCTGTGAGTAACCAGTTGGATTTAGAATCTTTTTCTAAAGATGATTTTGTACTCTATCCCAATCCTGCCAGTGACACTGTTTCGGTTTCTTTACCTGCAAAATTTGATAGGGGAATAGTATTTATTTATTCCATTTTGGGTCAAAAAGTTTTAGAACAAAAAATCACGCCTGAAGCATCTATTATTTCATTGAAATCTCTGAATGAAGGAGTGTATCTTTATAAAATGGAATCAGATGGTTTTTCTAAAACAGGAAAAATAATTAAAAAATTATAGCATTAATACTACATGAACAAAATCACAGACCTTTTTAAGATTAAATATCCAATTATTCAAGGAGGAATGATATGGAATAGTGGTTATAAATTAGCAAGTGCAGTGAGTAATGCCGGAGGTTTAGGATTGATTGGAGCAGGTTCCATGTATCCTGAAGTTTTACGCGAGCACATTCAAAAATGTAAAAAGGCGACTTCAAAACCTTTTGGAGTAAACGTTCCGATGTTGTATCCCAATATCGAAGAAATCATGAAAATCATCGTGGATGAAGGGGTGAAAATCGTTTTCACATCGGCTGGGAATCCAAAAACATGGACTCCTTACTTGAAAGAAAATGGCATAACTGTTGTACATGTGGTTAGCAGTTCTGTTTTTGCAATAAAAGCACAAGATGCCGGTGTTGATGCTATTGTTGCCGAAGGTTTTGAAGCCGGCGGACATAATGGTAGAGAAGAAACAACTACGCTTACGCTGATTCCAATGGTGAAAGAAAAGATCACTATTCCGTTAATTGCCGCTGGTGGTATTGCAACCGGTCGTGGTATGCTTGCAACGATGGTTTTGGGAGCTGACGGAGTTCAGGTAGGAAGTAGATTTGCGGCATCGTTAGAATCATCTGCACATGAGAATTTTAAGGAAACGATTATAAATGTTAAAGAGGGCGATACACAACTAACTTTGAAAGAACTCGCTCCTGTTCGATTGATTAAGAATAAATTTTATCAGGATGTTCAGCAATTGTATGAAAAATGTCCAACCAAAGAAGAATTAATAGATTTGCTGGGAAGAGCAAGGGCAAAACGTGGTATGTTTGAAGGCGATTTAATCGAAGGAGAATTAGAGATTGGACAAATAGCAGGATTGATTCATGATATAAAACCAGCCGCAACAATCATTCAGGAAATGATAGCCGATTTTGAAACAGCCAGAAAAGAAATAGTTAATTTTGATTTTTAATTTATAAGGAATGATAAAGACAAAAATATATATAGTATTACTTTTTTTAGTGATGGGGTTACAGCATTCCTTTGGCCAAAATTATAAGTTTAAAACTTCGGGTTTTAGCGTTTTAGAAAAAACAGAAAAAGGAAAATGGGGGAAGTGGTCTGATCTAGATTTAGTCAATATTTTAGTCACATTGGATACCGATAAAAATAGAATAGTAGTTTATTCCCAAATCATTCAACTATTTGAAATCATAGATTATCAACCTATCGAAGAGAATGATACTGATATTGTTTATTCTTTTACCTGTAAGGATAATGAAGGATTAGATTGTACCGTTTCTATAATCACCAGAAAAAAACAGGATAATAGGAAGCAATTGTATATCAATTATGAAGATCGGATTATTGTGTATAATATCTTTAATATGTGATGATTTGGATAAAAAAAATGCTTCAATTGGAACAGTTAAATTGTTCAAATTGAAGCATTTTTTTTAAAATATTAATTTCTATAGAGTTTGTAATTTAAAGTTTTTCAATATCTTTTATAAATTCATCGTACTCTAAATAAAATAGTTCCAGAGCATTCATTTTTTCATTATAAAAGTCAAATATTTCATCCCAATAGTTACGATTACTCACACCCACACCTAGTTTTTCAACCCAAATTCTACTGATGGTTTTGCCACTTTCCAGTGTATAGTCTTTTTCGAAAATCAAGTCTTTGATGAATTCTTCTTCGAGAATGTTTTTTAAAGCTTCCAATTTTTCAAAATAAGCAATTCTTTTTTCATCACTTCGATGTTCAATATCGATTAAAACTTGAGCTTTTTTATTGTCCACATAAAATTTAAAAGAAAAATCCTTGATTTTAGTATCGTATAATACCCATTTTCTAGGATATTTCTCTGCGAATGCAATCCAGAATTCTCGCTTTAATCTTTGTGTTTCTTCTTTGCTGTACATTTGTAATGACTTTTTGGTTATAGAAAAACTTGCGCAATTGTATTTTCTAAACTATATTTATATGCTGTTTTATATGCAAAAATAGACTTTGATTATGGATTTTCAAGAATTTTTACGGTATGTTCCTAAATTAATTGAAGCAAGACTTCCAGCTTTTGACGCACATGTAAAAATGGCGCCTTTAGAGCGATTAGAAAGCTTGAAAAACAGCAATATTGAAGATAAAAAGCCCAGAATAGCAGCTGTAATGATGCTTTTTTATCCTAAAAATGACACGACACATTTGGTGTTAATCGTCCGGAATTCTTATAAAGGAGTTCATTCGGCACAAATTGCATTTCCAGGAGGTAAATACGAACTGGAAGATGATAGTTTTGCTGAAACGGCACTTCGGGAAACGCATGAAGAGGTGGGAATTCATCCGGATAAAATTGAAATTCTTAAACCATTTACAGAATTATATATTCCACCAAGTAACTTTATGGTACATCCTTTTTTGGGTATCAGTAAAGAAGAATTGGTGTTTGTACCACAACCTTCGGAAGTGGCTAATATTATAGAATTGCCTTTGTCGGTTTTCTTAGACGATGCGCTTGTAGTGGATACAAATTTGTCAACTTCCTACGCTGATAACATCAGTATTCCGGCTTTCAAAATTGAGGAACATATTGTTTGGGGTGCTACAGCAATGATGTTGAGTGAGTTAAAAGAGGTTTTAAAAGAGGTTCTCGGGTAAGTAAATGAAATTTTACAGTTAGAAAAGGGCCAATTAATTGGTTGTAATTTTCAAATAGTTCTGTTGAATTCAGCAACCAACTTCAAATATAAATTTCGTAAGTTTGTAATCCAAATTCACAAAAAAATACACAATTTTATGGGATTGTTGAAGAGAAATCCTTTCGGACACATATTATTTATAAAAAAATGGCTGATCCGAATCTTTGGAGCCATGACGCATAGACGGTATAGAGGATTTAATGAATTACAGATTGAAGGTTCAGAAATTATTAGAAATTTACCGGACAACAACGTACTTTTTATTTCCAACCATCAAACGTATTTTGCGGATGTCGTTGCTATGTTTCATGTTTTTAATGCGAGTTTGAGCGGACGTGATGATAGCATTAAAAATGTTTGCTATCTGTGGCAACCTAAAATGAATATTTATTACGTTGCGGCCAAAGAAACCATGCAGGCAGGTTTGTTACCAAGGATTTTATCTTATGTAGGCGCAATAACTGTTGAAAGAACTTGGCGTGCAAAAGGTGTTGATGTAACCGAAAAACGAGACGTAAACCCTAACGATACTGAAAATATTAAAATTGCGCTAGCCGATGGCTGGGTAATCACTTTTCCGCAAGGAACTACAAAATCTTTCAAACCGGTTCGTAAAGGGACAGCACATATTATTAAACAACACAGGCCTATCGTGGTGCCTATTGTTATAGATGGGTTTCGTCGTTCGTTTGACAAAAAAGGATTTCGCATGAAGAAAAAAGGAATTCTGCAGTCTTTTATTATCAAAGAACCTCTGGATATTGATTATGATAATGATACAATCGAAGAAATTGTTGAAAAAGTAGAATATGCAATCGAGCAACATCCTTCATTCCTAAAAGTTATTCCTGCTGAAGAAATTAAAGAACAGGAAGAATTGAATCGATTGCGTAAATGGGAATATTAATAATACAAAAAAAGAGGCAATTGCCTCTTTTTTTATAAATCTATCTTTTTCAATTCTGCGTAATTTCTATTCAGTTTTTTTAGTAAAATTCCATAAATCAATTGATAAAATAGCCATACTATGCCAACTAAAATAAGTATAAAAATAAGCATAACAATACAAGTGAAAAATATTCTAGCTCCATCATCATTGTTCGTTGCGAATTTAATTTGGATCTCATTGGATAATAATATTACAGCAACAAAAAACACTATAAATAAATTATATCCTATATAATATCGAACTGTTTTTCGAGTATTTAAAATACATTCCATTAGTTTTTTAGTATTTGAAGTGACTGATATAGAACGATAATTCTTATAGAATAAATACATAAAGAATAGCGCTACACCATAACTTAAATAATCTAAAACAGTAATAAAAATTTCAATTGTTCCAGATTTACTCATTTTGTCATCAGGAAGTAAAAAACTTAAAGAGTTTAATACTACAAACTCAATAATACTAATAATAAAAATCCATTTCACAATCGAAGATGATTTTTTATGGATCATTTTATAAATCTCGATTTCCGATACTTGCTCAAAAGAATTATCACTCTTCTGCCAGTCTTTTTTTAATAAATCCAACTCTTTCATACGCCTAATGGATTTAATATTTTTTTTAATTTCCCTTTAATTCTATTCATTTTCACCCTTGCATTTACTTCACTAATTCCCAATGTTTCTGATATTTCCTGATAATCTTTGTCTTCAAGATACATAAATATCAATGCTTTTTCAATGTCATTTAATTGGTAAACAGCTTTGTACATTAATTTTAATTGTTCTTCCTCCTCATAGTCATATTCAACATCATTCAGGAAATGTTGCCGTCCTTCAAATTCTATAGTGTTTATGGATCTTTTTGTTTTTCGGTACAAAGTAATCGCTGTATTCAGCGCGACTCGATAGGCCCAAGTAGAAAATTTACTGTCGCCCCTAAATTTTGGAAAAGCCTTCCATAACTGAATCGTAATTTCTTGGAACAAATCCTTATGTGCATCATCGCCATTAGTATACAACCTACAAATCTTGTGGATTATATTCTGATTTTCCTGCAACTGCTTTACAAAAGAATGTTCTAGATTATCACTCATATATACGTTAGTAAGCCAATACTGGTTTTTGTTACAAAGTAGCGCTTTTTTTTGAGGAGCACACCACTATTCATTTCATAATTAATACTCGTCCCGCTGTACATTGCAATCTTTATTTTCTGAAAAAACCAGAAAAATAAAGGATTTCCATTACCATCGGGGCTAATTTACACGTTTATTTTTTCTAAGGAACTTTTGCAAAAACAAAAATTTCGATACTATTTGATGAAATTCAACAGTAGAAAACATTGTATCTTTGAGTATCAACAATTCAGAATTTTTTTAAACATGAACATCCCAAATTCAACTTTACCCAGAATAGTAGTCATTGGCGGAGGTTTCGCAGGAATTGCATTAGCCAAAAAACTAAAAAACAAAAAAGTTCAGGTTGTCCTTTTAGACAAACACAATTACCATACTTTCCAACCTTTATTATATCAAGTAGCTACAGGCGGTCTCGAAGCCGGTTCCATAGCATATCCTATCCGAAAAGTAATCCAAGAATACGACGACGTCTATTTTAGGCTCACCAATGTCCAAGAAATCGACACTAAAAACCAAAAGATAATCGCTGAAATTGGCGAATTAAAGTATGATTATCTAGTGATTGCCACAGGTTCCAAAACCAATTATTTTGGCAACAAAGAAATCGAGCGCAACAGTATGGCCATGAAAACCATACCGCAATCACTCAATATTAGAAGTCTGATTTTAGAAAATTTTGAACAAGCGGTTTTAACAACAGATGTAGCCGAACAAAATAGTCTCATTAATTTTGTACTCGTAGGTGGCGGACCTACAGGAGTGGAACTTTCTGGCGCTTTGGCCGAAATGAAAAAAGCCATTCTGCAAAAAGATTATCCCGACCTTGATATTGCCAAAATGGAAATTAATTTGATTCAAAGTGGTGACAGAATCCTAAACACCATGAGCGAAGAATCCTCGCAAGCTGCCGAAAAATTTCTAATCAGTTTGGGTGTGAAAATCTGGAAAAACGTCCGTGTCACTAATTACGATGGACGCACGATAACCACAAATTCCGATTTAGCTTTTGAAACCGCCACCGTGATTTGGACAGCAGGAGTTCAAGGCGCTCTTATTGCCGGATTGGATGGTAAATCTTTGGTTGAAAAAGTAGAACGCATTCGGGTTAATGAATACAATCAAGTGGCGGGCTACGAAAATATTTTTGCCGTAGGCGATATTGCTTCTATGGAATCCGAAACCTATCCGCAAGGACATCCTATGATGGCACAGCCTGCGATGCAACAAGGGGAATTATTGGGTGAAAACTTAATAAAATTAATTGAAAACAAACCCATGGAAGCTTTTGAATACAATGACAAAGGCTCTATGGCAACCATAGGAAGAAATAAAGCGGTTGTTGATTTGCCTAAATATCATTTCAGTGGCGTTTTCGCATGGTTTGTATGGATGTTTGTCCACTTGTTTTCACTTATTGGATTCAAAAATAAAGCCGTAGTTTTCTTGAATTGGGTTTACAATTACATTCGATTTGATCGGGAAGGACGTTTGATTATCAGGCCTTATAAAAAGAAAAGCTTCACGACTTTTACAAGTGATGAAGTTTAGATATTTTTTTAAAATTTGGAAAAATACACTTAAAAAACAGCATCACATAATACTGTATTTTTATTCTTACATACTTGATAATCAGTACTTAATGAATGTGTAGAGTAATTCTTATAACTAACTGATTTTCAGTTTTTTAACAAAATTATAATATTTATAACTAATTGTAAATCAGTGATTTATGTTTTAAATAAATATAACTATATTGATTTGAACTTTTTTGAATGATTTTTGATTTAATTTTATATTTCAATTAAAATTTAAAAGTTAATGAAAAGCGTTATACTTTCCAATTTTCATCCAATTTTAGTGGGTAAATTGATAGATCAAAAAAAACTCAATCAGTACACAAAATTCCTGTATTATCATTTTCAAAATCTTCCAAAATCTGGTGTAACTGGAAATGGAGCTTATGATAATGAACCTATTACTTTTGAGCTTATATCTGATCAGGTAGATAAGTATGCCGTTTCTTCCGAAAATATAAATAGTAGACAAAGTATTATTTTTGAGGAAGTTGAGGATTTTATTGAACATATAATGGAAGTTACTTCGCCTTCAGGATATCATTTTCCTGCTGGTTTCGAAGTCAAATCAGGAAATCTTTATGGACCTAAAATTGAGGTTCGAATGGAATGGTTCAAAAGAAAAATGGGATATGTTTTTGATCAATTCTATTTAAAAACCAATACAAGTCCAGAAAATCTCATACATGTTACTTGCTCGGGATATTCTTCACCAAGTGTCGCTCAGGAAGCAGTCATAGAAAGGGATTGGGAAACGGTACAAGTTACGCATTCCTATCACATGGGCTGTTATGGAGCTTTTCCGGCAATTCGTACAGGAAGAAGTTTGCTGTGTGCCAGTTCAACTAAAGGTAGGGTAGATGTGGTTCACACAGAATTATTATCGGCACACTTAAATCTGACCGAATTTTCCAATTCAAATATTATGATTTGCTCTCTTTTTGCAGATGGATTTATTGGTTATTCCTTATTCGATGAAGAATCGTTCCTGACTGATGATACGTTTCCCGAGAAAAAAGGACTACGAATTTTAGCGTCTCATGAAGTTATTATACCAGATTCGTTAGAGGATATGTCTTGGGATTTAGGGGAATACAATTTTTTAATGACCTTGTCTAAGCGAGTACCTGTTTTTATTCGTAAAAACATCAAACCTTTTTTGACTACACTTTGTAAAAAAGGAAATGTTGATCTTGAACAGCAAAAAGGAAATATGCATTTTGCGATACATCCAGGTGGGCCTAAAATCATTGATTATGTTATAGATGCAATAGGATTGGCTAAAGAGCAGGCAAATTGGTCTTATGAGATTTTACGTCGTCAGGGAAACATGTCTTCAGCCACGATTCCTCATATTTTCAACGAAATTGTGAACGATCCAAATATTGAATCAGGTAAGAAAATTGTCGCAATGGCGTTTGGGCCAGGGCTTACAGCTACAGGTTTATTACTGGAAAAATTATAGTTTCTTAATAGTTAAGTTAGGCTTTAAATGTTATGAAATTCATAATTCATAACACATAACTCATAACTTTTTTCCCTTATAGTAATTCACCATTAAATTCACAAATTTACTATAGCCTTCTAAGCCGTCTTTTTGCTGGTTTATTTTTAGAAATCTATCGTAAAAAGCATGAAAACCTTTGTCAATTATAGTGTCATATTGTTTCCAAAAATACTCACTTTCTTTGTAGTTTTTCAAAATTCCGGGATGAACGGTTTTTAGTAATTCTTTAAAAATTTTTTCGTCTCGAACTTGCCAATTGCCCAAGCAATACCGTAAAGCCATGCTGTAGCCTGAATATTGAATATATACATTTTCATTTTTTATAGATGCTAAAAATCCAATAAAGTTACATTCGCTTTCGCTGGCAAAACCCATTTGATGTGCCATTTCATGATTGGTAGTCATAGGGAAACTGTACATTGGACCCAGATAATTAACCTGAGCTTCATTGGTAAACGGATTCAAATAGCCGCCAAAACCCATATAGGTCAAAGGCAAGCTGATAAGTGATTTTTTGGTGCTTAAATGATTATAGGTAAAATAGGAATGTTCTTCAGCTAGTTTTTTGTATCCATTCAAATTCATCTTAAAAACCTGGTTTTGTGAGTAAGGAAATACTACTTTCAAACTATCGTTTTTTGTAATCTGCTTTTGAATGGCGTTTGTTTTAATGATTAACTTTTTGGTGAAAGCTAATAAATCAGCATCCGTATAGTCTTTTTGAATTTCCATTTTTTCAAAAAGCGGTTGACGGTAATAATTAAACGCCCACAGTGAATGAAACAAGAAGTAGAACACTGAAACAAAACTTAATATAGATAATATATTGTTTTTCCATTTTAATTTCCAAGATTTTCGTTGGTTCCAAAACCATTTCAACACAAAAGCAATAACAATAATATACATTAAATCTCCCAAAGAAAATAGAATGCTGCCCAATGCTAATCTTGAAAATTTTGAAAGTACCGGATAAAAACCATTACTGTAAAATTGTTCTACTTGTAGCGGAAAATAAGGAAGAACCTGCAAAATTAGTATTTGGACAAAAAGAAAGAAGGAAAGGAAATATTTTGTTCGCACAGCATGAATTTTAGTAGTGTAAATATAATTACAATATCAATTAGTATCGATAAAGAATTTAAACTTTGTAACTTTGGGCTTTGTAAATGTTAAACCTCAAACAAAAATAAATGAGTCAAGAAATAAGAAATCTGGAACCAAAAGCACTTTGGAATAAGTTTGCCGATTTAAACGCCGTACCGCGTCCTTCTAAAAAAGAAGAGCGTGTGATTGAGTTTATGAAAAACTTCGGAAATAACCTTGGATTAGAGACTTTTGAAGATGAAATTCGCAACGTAATTATCCGTAAGCCGGCAACCGCTGGAATGGAAAACCGAAAAGCAATCGTACTTCAAGGACATTTGGATATGGTACACCAAAAAAATTCGGATACCGTTTTTGATTTTGATACGCAAGGAATCGATATGTACGTGGATGGAGATTGGGTTCGTGCTCGAGGAACAACTCTTGGGGCTGATAACGGTCTTGGTGTTGCAGCTATCATGGCAATCTTGGAAAGTACGGATATTCCACATCCTGCGATAGAAGCATTGTTTACTATTGACGAAGAAACGGGAATGACTGGAGCGTTGAACTTAAAAGGAGGCATTCTACAAGGTCAAATTCTTTTAAATTTAGATACGGAAGAAGATGATGAAATAGATATTGGTTGTGCGGGAGGAATTGATGTGACGGCTACTGCTGAGTATGATGAAGAAGAAACTCCGGAAGGTTCTGTTGGATACACGATTACTGTAAAAGGCTTGAAGGGTGGACATTCAGGAATGGATATTCACAAAGGATTGGGTAATGCCAATAAAATCATGAACCGATTGTTATTTGATGGTTTTGATAATTTTGGTTTACAAATTTCCGAAATAAAAGGTGGAAGTTTGCGTAATGCGATTCCGCGTGAAAGTCAGGCAAAAGTAATTATTGCCGAAGTGTATGATGAAGCTTTTGTTTTTGACATGCAGCAAATTGTAAACGAAATCAAAATGGAGCTAAAAACAACGGAACCTAATTTAGAAGTTGTTTTTGAAAAAATGGATATAACTCCTGCTAAAGTAATGCCTTCAATTGCTCAGTTTTACTTTGTAAGAGCAATGTATACGGCTCATAATGGAGTGTATAGAATGAGTGCTGATTTTGATAATTTGGTGGAAACATCGAATAATATCGCTAAAGTAATTGTTGGCGAAGGGCAACTTTCGGTACAATGCTTAACACGTTCTTCGGTTGAAACCTCTAAATTTGATTTGGCCAATGCTTTGCGTTCTGCTTTTGAATTAATGGGTTGTGAAGTAGAATTTTCTGGTGCATATCCAGGTTGGACACCGAATTCTGAATCAGAGATTCTGGATGTTTTAGTTCCAATTTACGAAAAACAAAACGGTGAAAAACCAAAAGTAGTGGCGTGTCACGCAGGATTAGAATGTGGGATTCTGGGAACTAATTATCCGGATATGGATATGATTTCTTTTGGACCAACGATTCACGGTGCACATTCCCCTGATGAAAGAGCAAGTATTTCTTCTTCTCAGAAATTCTGGAAATTTGTATTGGAGATTTTAGCTAATATTCCAGCGAAATAATCTTGAATTTTAATAAAATATAAAACCCTCCTTTAGCAATAAACGAGGGTTTGTTTTTATAAAAAAGAATTAGTCTCTTTTAGGACTGTTTTTCTTATCTCTTTTTTCTTCTTTCTTTTCTTTAGCCGTTTTTAAAGGCTCTTTCTTTGCAGTTTTCTTTGCGTCTTGACTTTTTGCCATGATATGGGTATTTAGGTTTTGTTTTTAATTTTGATTTAGGTAAATGTATATAATATTTTTGATTTGTTTTAAATATTATTTTAAAAAATCCCCGTCGATGATTAATAATTCAACTCCATTAGCAGTTATAGAGCGATGTGAACTTACATCATCTGAAACTACATAAGTCATTCCTTTAGCGAGTTGGACTTGGTCTCCGGATTCTAGTTCGCTAATAAAATCTCCTTCGAGACAATGCACAATATGTCCTTTTTGACACCAGTGATCTGCCATGTAACCTTTGGAATATGTTACTTTGCGAATTCTAAGTCCGCCTAATTGTATTGTTTGCCAATGTGCTATTCCTGTTGTCCCGATATGTTCGGTTTTTTCTATTGAGTCCCAATTAATAGTTTGGAAAGGTATATTGGACATAGAATTTATTTTTAGATTATTAAATTTCGATTTGAGCCTAAATTTAGTTTCTTTAAAATAAAATTCCCCAATTTCTTTAAGAATTGAGGAATGATTTAATTTATGGGGAAGTCTAAACTTCGATTTAATAAAATATTTTATTGTTTCTTCAGGACTTTATATTCCTCATAACAGCCACTTATAGCATCCATGATTTGTAAATCATTAGCCGTTTTTATAAATGATTCAGAGTAGTTACAGCGTTGTAGAATTTCAGGTATTTCATTTTTATCAATGCCTAAAAGTACCGCTATAGTTTCTCTGTCAAATTTTGATTCTAAAAGATTCCGTACCGTATCATCTTTTTTTAGTTCTTTCAGTTTCTTAAGCTCTTTTGGATTCTTACCAAAAAAATTATAGAGCATATCCGCGGGATTGAATATAGAACCAAGCACTCTTCCAAAAGCATTTGGAGAATATTCACCTGCTTCATATCCTTGTGTTAAACCGGAAATACTATACCTGTAGTTTTCTCTAACCGGTATGATTTTAGTGTCTACTTCAAGATATCCTGTTAGATTAAAGGGTCTGATTACAACTTCTTCAAGCGCAATTGCTTTTTCAGTAAGTTGTATTTTGGTGCTTTTGTTTTTTATCCAGTCATTGGTCACTCGAACGCGAAGCGATTGAAATCCTAAACTAGTAATGTGAAGTGTATCGTTCAGTTGTACGTCTATTTCGAAATATCCTCTTGAATCGGTAGTTGCACCTCTAACTTTATTGATATTAATGATATTTACACTAGATAATACTTGTCTAGTAGTATTGCTGATAATTATACCATTAACTTTTTGGGAAGGTTCTTTAACTTGCGCAAAAGTAGTTGCGGAGAGTACTAAAAAAAAGAAAACTACAAAATATTTCATAAACTGGTTTAAGACTTTAAAAGTAATAAAACAGGATTAAATATTTTGTAGTTCCAGTATATAATTATAAGAAAATTAACAATGAATGTTAGTCTCTTCTTGGTCTTCTTGGTCTTGGTGAGTCACCAAAGCTTTCAGAACGTCTTGGAGCTCTGTCAGATGAACCTTCAGTTCTAGGTCTGTCAGATGAAAAACCACCTTCTCTTCTTGGTCCGAATCCGCCTTCTCTAGGAGCTGAGTTTCTATCGCTTCTAAATCCACCGCCTGAACCTTCTCTTCTTGGAGCAAAGCTTCCTTCTCTTCTTGGAGCAGCACTTCTTCCGCCACCAAAACTTCCACCAGAACTTCTTCCGTTATGGTCACGTCTTCCGCCACCGTCATTTTTAGAAATTTCAACATTGATTCTACGACCTTCTAATTGTACGTTGTTCAATACTTCCATTACTTTATCAGTATGTTCCGGATCCGTGTTAAAGAAAGAGAAACCTTCTTTTACGTCTACTTTGAAAACGTCATCACGACCTAAGTCTAATGTTTCTTTTAAGTAATCTTTCAATGACATCCAATCAAAGTTATCTCTAGAACCTATGTTCACAAAATATCTTGTTGCACCACCATTGTTGTTTTCTCTTGGAGCACCATCTCTATCATCACGATCACGTCTTTCAGAACCTGAAGCTTGATTAGAAATATCTCTAGTTTTCTTGTAGTAATTGATAAAACGATTAAATTCAACCGATACCATTTTCTTGATTAACTCCTCTTTCGATAAACCTTCAAGAACGCTGTTAATTGCAGGAAGATAGTTGTCAATTTCGTGATCAACTTCTGTATCTTTAATTTTATTAGCTAAGTGTAACAATTGGATTTCGCAGATTTCAATTCCAGAAGGGATTGTTTTTTCTTCGAATTTTTGTTTGATGATTCTTTCAATTGAAGAAATCTTACGCAATTCGCTTTTGGTTACGATTACGATAGAAGTTCCTAATTTTCCAGCACGACCTGTACGGCCTGAACGGTGATTGTAGGTTTCAATTTCGTCAGGTAATTGGTAGTTCACTACGTGAGTAATGCTATCAACGTCAATTCCACGTGCAGCAACATCAGTAGCTACAAGCATTTGAATTTGTCTTCCTCTAAAAGATTTCATTACACCATCACGTTGCGCTTGAGATAAATCTCCGTGCAATGCAGCAGCGCTATATCCATCTTCAACTAATTTTTCAGCAACAGCTTGTGTGTCACGTTTAGTTCTACAGAAAACTACTGAGAAAATGTCTGGATTAGCATCAGCTAAACGTTTCAAAGCTTCGTAACGGTCACGTGCATTTACAAGGTAAAATTCGTGAGAAACTGTAGCAGAACCTGAGTTTTTAGCTCCAACTGTAATTTCAATTGGATCAGTCATGAATTGTTTTCCAATACGTGCTACTTCAGCAGGCATTGTTGCAGAGAATAACCATGTGTTTTTTTCGTCTGGCGTAGTAGAAAGGATGTTTACGATATCTTCGTAGAAACCCATGTTCAACATTTCGTCAGCTTCGTCAAGAATACAATAGTTGATTTGAGAGATGTTTACCAAACCTCTATTAATCATGTCTTGCATTCTTCCTGGAGTTGCCACAATAATCTGTGCGCCTCTCTTTATGTCTCTCGCTTGGTCTGTTATGCTAGCTCCACCGTAAACTGCTACCACATTAATACCTTTTTCGTATTTAGAGTAGTTTTTAATTTCGTTGGTAATCTGCAAACAAAGTTCGCGTGTTGGAGATAAAATTAATGCTTGTGTGTTTCTGTTGCTGGCATCAATTTTCTGAATAACTGGAAAACCAAATGCTGCCGTTTTCCCTGTCCCTGTCTGAGCCAACGCAACCATATCTGTGTCTTTTTCCAATAATAGGGGAATCGCTTTCTCCTGTACTTCGGTCGGATTTTCAAATCCTAGATCTAAAATCGCCTTCAGTAACGATTCACTCAATCCTAATTGTTCAAATTTATTCATATGTATTTTTAAAATAGGGTGCAAAATTACTGTTAATAATCGATATAAACTAATGCTATTTTAAGATTTAATGTTTTATTATAATTTGATTATCAGAAAGTTATATTTTTTATTTGCGAATTGTGGGTTTTGATTTAGGATTTTAGTGTGAAATTACGCTTTGAAAATTGTTTTTTTGTTATAAAAATGTTGTATTTTCTGAGCATTTATTTATGCAGTTTCAAAAAATCAATTAATTGTTGCGTAGCTTTTCCTCTGTGACTGATTTTGTTTTTTATTTCCAATGATAATTGGGCAAAAGTTTCTTGGTATTCTTCAGGTTTGAAAATGGGGTCATAGCCAAAACCTTGATTCCCCAATTTTTCTAAAGTAATTTCACCTCGTGCAATTCCTGTAAAAAGATGCTGTTTTCCGTTTAAATTAAATGCAATCACTGTTTTGAATTGTGCTTTTCTATTGCTTTTATTGGTTAAGGAATCTAATAATTTATTCATATTATCATCATCATTGCGCTGTTCGCCAGCATATCGCGCAGAGTAAACTCCAGGTTCGCCATTCAGTGAATCCACTTCTAGTCCAGTATCATCTGCAAAGCAATTGAAACCATATTTTTGTGTAACATAATTGGCTTTTAGAATGGCATTGCCTTCAATAGTTGATGCAGTTTCTGGAATGTCTTCATGACAACCGATACTTTCTAAACTAAGAATTTCAATGGTATCGGGAAGTATACTTTGTATCTCGAGTATTTTATTTTTATTGTTGGAAGCGAAAACAAGTTGCATTTTATTGGTTTTAATGTTACACTTCAAAGATACATTTTTTAGATAGTACATTGGGATGATGTCAATAGCTGCCCAAAGAGCCTATTGATAATACGAATAGCGGTGTGTTTAGAGGTTAAAGAATGTGTGTAGTTGTAATTAATTGAAAATCAATACGTTAATTAATAGTTAAAGTGCTATTTTCTAATGATTTAACTAACATAAGTTGTATCTTTGAGTGTGGTTTTGATTAATCACTTGAATAAAAACTATCTGCAAGGAGAAGAGTATTCAAATTGTCATTTCGTACTGAACGGTATGTTTGATAAATGGTAAATCAAAATTTACAATCGGAGGCCCTTTAAAAAGGCCTCCTTTTTTGTGGTTTAATTTTAAGGATTTTAATTTTTAAAGTATGAATTAAAAGTATATTTTTCAAGATGTGAAATGATTATTTAATTATGATTTCTATGCTGTGAACTAGTGCGTTAATTATTAGTTAAACATTTGTTTTTCAGTATTTTGATTTAAGTTTAATTGTATCTTTGAGTGTGGTTTTGATTAATTACTTGAGTATGTCAATCTTGCAATAAGATATGATAATTCAATAGTCAGCTATACTAATATAATTGTATGAGTTGATAATGGTAAATCAGAACCGACAACTGGAGGACTCTAAAGGTCCTCCTTTTTTTGTTTTAATGTTTTCGGACACTTTTTAAATTATCAGGAAAATACAAATCAGATAGATGGGCAAATTCATCACCACGCATGAAAATGTTAATGTCAACTTCGGCAAAATTATTTTTACCTGCGGCAGCAAGAAGCTCATTAGCTGCGTGTAAAGTGTTTTTATGGAAATGATATACCCGTTCTGATTTGTCCGTTACAACCAGTCCTTTCATCAGCATTTTATCTTGTGTAGCAACTCCGGTAGGACATTGATTATTATTGCATCGCAATGCTTGAATGCAACCTAAAGAGAACATAAATCCACGTGCACTGTTACACATATCTGCTCCAAGGGCAACCGCTCGAAGGATTGAATATCCAGATATGATTTTGCCACTACAAATAACACGTATCTTATCTCTGATTTCAAAACGTGCTAAAGTTTTGTTTACAAAAATAAGTGCTGGTTCAAATGGCATTCCCACGCCATCAGCAAATTCTAGCGGAGCAGCACCGGTTCCACCTTCGGCGCCATCAACGGTGATAAAATCAGGAAAGCAATTTTGAGTAATCATTTCTTGGCAAATCATTTCAAATTCGCGGGTTTCACCAATGCATAGCTTAAAACCAATTGGTTTACCATTAGACAGCAATCGTAATTGTGCAATAAATTCCACTAAACCTTTAGTGTCTGAGAATGCAGAATGGCTGGGAGGAGAAAGTATAGTAGTATGTGGTTGCACACCTCTTATTTTGGCTATTTGTTCCGTATTTTTTGCGGCTGGTAAAACGCCGCCATGACCTGGTTTTGCACCTTGTGATAATTTGATTTCAATCATTTTTACTTCTGGTAAATTCGCTTTTTCGGCAAATTTACCTCCGTCGAAACCGCCTCTGTCATCACGACAACCAAAATATCCGGTTCCTATTTGCCAAGTTACATCGCCACCTTGTAAATGAAATTCAGTTAATCCGCCTTCACCAGTATTGTGGTAAAACTTACCTTTTTGTGCTCCTTTGTTTAATGCAACAATAGCATTTTCGCTTAAAGAGCCAAAACTCATTGCAGATATATTTAATAGTGACGCAAGATAAGGTTGTGTACAGTCTTGACCTCCTACGAGCACTCTTGGTAACTCTTCATTGACAACAGTAGGAAAAATAGAATGTTTGATTCCTTCGTAGCTTGATTGATTTAGATTTAATTGTGTTCCAAAAGGGGTTGTTGAATCAATATTTTTAGCTCTTTGATAGGCAAGAGAACGCTGGTTTCTGGAGAATGGTTTTCCATCAGTGGAACGTTCAATGAAATATTGTTGAAGTTCAGGAGCAATCATTTCAAATAGGTATCTGAAATAACCTAAAACCGGAAAATTTCTTAAAATGGCATGTTTGGTTTGGATGCTGTTAGCAAATCCAATGGCAATTATGGCTAAAATTGTTAAAGGAAAAAAGATGCTGTATTTGTAATAATAAGCAATAATTGCACTTAGAAATAAGATTATAATCCCAAAAATAAAAAATTGCTTTCTCATATTGTTTGTTGTTTAAAGAGCCTAAATTACTTAGAAATTTTTAATATTTTGATAGTTTTGTGAACTACTATCAAATTGATTTTAAATGCATTTTGATTTCTTAGGGACCAAATAGTTAGTTGTTGAAAAATTAAATTATCTGATTTTTTTTAATCAATGTAAAACCAATTGTTTTAATAAAACGTAAATGAAGAAATAAATTATATCGTAAATGAAATTTAAAAATTATAAAATACAATTAAGCACGTTTTACTTCTTGCTAATTTTCTTGTTTTTAAGCATTTCTACAAAAGCCCAATATGTAGTAAATGATTCTCTATTTAAAGATGTAGTTTCTTTACACAAATATGCCAAAATTGTAAATGTAGGACAGCGCAATTATACAATTCAAGAAATTATTCATGATACCTCTCTGAAATTTGAACCATTACTCGTAGAAAATAAAGATTTAGGATTTACAGATGACAACTATTGGTTAGTATTTGAGATTGTTAATAATACAAAAAGTGATTTACGTCCATTTATAGAAACTTCCAGAGCAATAGTTGATGTTGCTGAATTGTATGTTATTGATCCAAGTGGGAAGATAAAGTTGTTAAAAAGCGGGGATTTAATGCCTTTTAAGGAGCGATCCTTAAACTCTACAAAAACCTTATTTAGACCAGTTTTAGAACCGAATGGAGTGACTCGTTTTTATCTTCATTTGAAAAGTGATGGCGAGGTAATAAATGCTCCAATTTACATGAAGTCTGCCGAGAAAGAATTGGAAATGGCTTCCTTTGAGCAATTTATTTTTGGAATTTTTTACGGTTTATTGCTCATAACTGCAATAATTTACATGTTCTTTTATTTTGCAATGAAAGAAAAAAGTTTTCTATTTTATAGCTTATACGTTACTTTCATAGGATTATTGCAATTTTCGGTAGATGGCTATTTTTATCAATATTTTGCGCCAAATAATGGTTGGTTATCGTCTCACTCCGTAATAATATTTGCAACAATAGCCAACTTTTTTTTAGGGAAATATTCGCAAGTATTTTTGAATATCAAAAAGTATAGTTTAACCATTTATAGAATGTTTTATGTTTTATACGGGCTAAATCTGCTTTCTATTACTGCGTTGTTAGTATATCCGGAATCTCTTGAGTACTTATATCCAATTGCTAATGTATTAGGATTGTTTTTATTACTACTGATTATTGTGTCAGTTTCAGTCGTTTATTACAAGACAAAAAAGATTGACAAATTTTTTTCAATTGGTATTTTTTTCTTGATTAGCGGATTCGTTATTTTCATATTGAAAAACTTTAGTGTATTGCCATCTGTTTTTTGGACAGAGAACAGTTCAAAATTAGGTACTGGTTTAGAAGTTATTTTCCTTTCTCTTTCAATGGCAAATTTGATCAGAAATCTTAAAAATGAAAAAAATGAACTGAATCGACTTGCTTTGGTTCGTTCTGAAGAAATGAATGATTTGAAGTCCTATTTTTTATCGAATATCAGTCATGAATTACGAACGCCTTTGAATGCAATTATGAATATGATTGACTCAATTTCTGTAGAGGTTCAGGATGATAAAATCAGAAAAAATTGCCAAATAATAAAGTATTCGTCGCACAGTTTATTGAGTTCTGTCAATGATATTTTAGATTTCTCTAAAATTGAGAAAAAGGAATTAAAATTGGAATCCGTTAAGTTTGATCCCGGCAGAGTTCTGGAAAATTTAAAAAATAATGCAATCAATAGAGCCAATGATCAAGGACTAGAGTTTCAATTTTCAAAATCAGATGCGATTCCTGATTTTTTAATTGGCGATGTGACCAGATTGGTTCAAGTTGTAAATAATGTATTAAATAATGCTATAAAATTTACATCTAAAGGTTTTGTGAAATTTGATATAGACTGTAAAATCAAGGAAAATAATCGAGCAAGTTTGAAATTTACAGTTTCAGATTCTGGTGTAGGAATTCCTAAAGAAAAAATGAATAGTATTTTTGATTCATTTTCTCAAAATAGTATTGATAATAAAAGAAAGTTCGGCGGACTTGGATTAGGGCTTTATATTGTAAAGACTTTAGTAGATATGCAAAATGGGGCCATTGAAATGAACAGTGAAGTCAATAAAGGTACCACTTGTGTCATTACTCTTGATTTTGATATTGTGCCGCTAGAAGAAAAAGCAGAAGTCTTGGCTACGCCTATGGTTTACGATTTAGAAGGCAAATCAGTTTTAGTAGTTGAAGACAATCCAATTAATCAAATGGTGATTAAAATGATCACTAAAAAATGGTTGAACACGACAGTAGTTTATGCTAATAACGGTAAGGAATGCTTAGATGCGTTTAAAACAAACCATTTTGACATTGTATTAATGGATCTTCAAATGCCAGTAATGGACGGCTACGAAGCAACTATAGCGATTAGAAATGGGGAAGCAGGAGTTGCTAATGCTTCTGTCCCCATTATTGCAGTAACCGCTGATGTAATGGAAAGTACTAAATTACGTGTAGCAGAAATTGGGATGAATCATTATTTATCTAAACCAATTAAGAATGACACTTTATACCGTTCGGTAAAAAACTTAGTTTAACTAAAACGCAATCTTACATAAACATGTTTGATGCCTTTTTTATCGGAGTCTCTTTCGTCGATTTCTAGTATATCAGTAAGGGATTTTAGCATTGGAGTAAGTTTAGAAAAGCCATAATTTCTTGGATCAAATTCTGGTTTTTTCTTTACAATTAGATTTCCTACATCACCCAAAAAGGCCCAGCCGCTATCATCACCTATATCTTCAATGGTAGATTCTATTAATTCGATAGTTTGTAAATCAATTTTGTTTAGGCTTTTCGGAGTTGCTTTTTTAGCGTCGGATGCGGTTCGTTTTGGTAATTTCTTTTTGATAGCTCCGTCCAAAACTTCAATATAAATAAACCTGTCGCAAGCAACAATGAATGAATTTGGTGTTTTTTGTTCTCCAATTCCAATGACTTTCATTCCGGATTCACGGAGTCGAATTGCTAAACGTGTAAAATCAGAATCACTGGAAACAATACAAAAACCATCTACTTTGTCCGAATATAATAGATCCATGGCGTCAATAATCATGGCAGAATCCGATGAATTTTTCCCCACGGTGTAACTATATTGCTGAATTGGCGTGATAGCATGTTCCAATAATACACTTTTCCATCCACCGGCATTCGGTTTAGTCCAGTCGGCATAAATACGCTTTGTGGTTGGTGTTCCAAATTTGGCAATTTCCTCCATCATTCCTTTTACATTGCTATAAGGGACGTTGTCAGCATCAATGAGAACGGCTAGTTTTAATTCTTTTGTATCTTGTGACATAAATTTCTAATGTTGAAATATTTATTCAAATATACAAAGTTTATTATGGAATACGACTCGAAGTTTGAGGATTAGCCCTGATCGAAACGGCATCCTTTTGTGCTGTCATTGCGAGGAACGGAGCAATCTTTTTTGACAGCACAAAAGATACAGTGTAGAGCAGGAAATAGCTCCTGATATTCATGATAATAAACCCTGAAAAATAATTCAGCTTTCAATACCTTTATAAAATTTAAATAATTATTTTTGCAACTTCTTAAAATTAAAATTATTACTTGATATATTATGGTAAAAGATTTATTCGAAAGGATTCAAAACAATAAAGGACCTTTAGGGAAATGGGCTTCACAAGCAGAAGGATATTTTGTATTTCCAAAATTAGAAGGAGATTTAGGCCCAAGAATGAAATTTCAAGGAAAAGAGGTTTTGAATTGGAGTTTGAATGATTATTTAGGTCTTGCAAACCATCCAGAAGTGCGTAAAGCAGACGCGGATGCCGCGTTAGAATTTGGTGCAGCAGCTCCAATGGGTGCTCGTATGATGAGTGGTCATACTAAATATCATGAACAATTAGAGAATGAATTAGCTGCTTTTGTAATGAAAGAATCGGCTTATTTATTGAATTTTGGTTACCAGGGAATGGTTTCTATAATTGATGCTTTGGTGACTAGAAATGATGTGATTGTGTATGATGTTGATGGGCACGCTTGTATTATTGACGGAGTTCGTTTGCATAGTGGAAAACGTTTTACTTACAAACACAACGATATCGAAAGTATGGAGAAAAACCTGCAACGTGCTACCAAAATAGCTACGGAAACAGGTGGAGGTATACTTTTTATTACGGAAGGTGTTTTTGGAATGCGTGGACAGCAAGGAAAGTTGAAAGAGATTGTTGCAATGAAAAAGAAATACAATTTCCGTCTTTTGGTTGATGATGCTCACGGTTTTGGTACTCTTGGTAAAACAGGAGCTGGAGCAGGTGAGGAGCAAGATTGCCAAGATGAAATTGATGTTTATTTCTCGACTTTTGCAAAATCGATGGCTAATATAGGTGCTTTTGTAGCTGCTGATAAAGACATTATTGATTACCTAAAATACAACTTACGTTCGCAAATGTTTGCTAAAGCATTACCGATGATTCAAACAGTTGGTTCATTGAAACGTTTGCAATTGTTGCGTGATAACCCTGCATTGAAAGACAAACTTTGGGAGAATGTAAATGCTTTGCAAAATGGTTTGAGAAGCAAAGGATTTAATATTGGTGATACCAATACTTGCGTTACACCAGTTTATTTAGAAGGAAGTGTACCAGAAGCGATGGTAATGGTAAATGACTTAAGAGAGAATTATGGTATTTTCTTGTCAATAGTAATTTATCCAGTTATTCCAAAAGGAATGATTTTATTGCGTGTTATTCCTACTGCTCCTCACACTTTGTCAGATATTGACGAAACACTAACGGCTTTTGAAGCTATTCGTGAGAAATTAGTAAACGGAACGTATAAAGAAATTGCAGCAAGAACTACAGTTGATTTAGACGCTTAGTTTTTAAAATCATAGCAATTTTAAGTTTATAAAAAATCCATCAGCTTTTGTTGATGGATTTTTTTTTGAAATGTATCTAGCCAATAATGAGTATATTTATGCAACTTAAAATTTAAAGTTTATGAAAAAAGTAATTTTATTGAGTGTCGTTTTTATGAGTGTTTTTGTCTCTTGTAAGAAAGAAAAGGAAATAGAAGAAACGCCAATCACCTCGGAAGAAATAGTTGTAGAAGAACCAGTTTCAGAAGAATGCTATAGTGCGATTATTAAAAAAGATACTATTTCGATGTCTTTGAATATTAAAGGAAATAAAATAGCTTCTGGGAAATTGAGTTATAAGTTTTTTGAAAAAGATAAAAATGAAGGGACTTTAGTTGGGGAAATAAAAGGCGATACGCTTTTTGCAGAGTATACTTTTATGTCTGAAGGAGTTTCGTCAATTCGTCAAGTTGTCTTTTTGAAAAAGGGAAATACCTATGTTGAAGGTTTTGGTGATGTTGTAGATGATAATAAAGGAAAAGTCACTTTTAAAGACACAAAACAACTAAAATTTGAAGGAAATATCGTTTTGTCAAAAGTGGATTGCAAAATGTAATTTTCATTATAAAATAACATTATTAAAAACAAAAAAATCCATTCGCCACGGCGAATGGATTTTGTGTTTTAAATAGTACAATCTAAGTTGTTATAAATTCTTTAGAAAAGTACATCTTCGTTTGTGAACAACAGGATTGAAATGTTTCCATAAGTTATGAATGGCAAGGTTATCTGCTAATTCAGGGGTTCTGAAACAGTTGATGACTCCTTTTTCTTTGAAAGTATGGTAATATTCATTGAAAATTATCGCTGTAACTGCTTTGTTTTGATAATCTGGATGAACACCAATCAAATAGAAAATCATATCCTTACTTTGGTTTTTTGCTTTTAGCAAATGAAGGAATCCAAAAGGGAATAATTTTCCTTTTGATTTTTGCAACGCTTCGGAAAAAGATGGCATTACAATACTAAAAGCAACAATATTATGGTCTTTGTCTTCCACAAATTTGATGAATTCAGGATTGATAAAACTAATGTATTTTTTCTTGAAATATTCTTTTTGAACGTCTGAAATAGCTACAAAAGAAGATAATGAAGCATAAGATTCATTGAATAAATCAAACATTTTATCCACATGTGGCATCACTTCTTTGGTAGTTTTGAAATTAAGCGGGCTTAACTGGTACCTTCTTTTTACCAAATCATTTGCCTTTTCAAAAAATTCCGGTTTTACGTTTTCGAAAGGGAATTTACTTTCTAAGTATTCTTTTTCTACACTATACCCTAATTGTTCAAAATGAGTGGCATAATACGGATGATTGTACCACGTAATCATGGTTCCAATCTCGTCAAAACCTTCCGTTAAGACACCAACTTTATCTAAATTTGAAAATCCCATTGGACCTTCAACGTGTTCTAAATTGTTTTTTCGACCTAATTCATACACTTTTTCCAAAAGTGCTTTTGTCACTTCGATATCATCAATCACATCAAACCAACCAAAACGAACTTTCTTTTTTTGTTGGTCGTTTACTTCACTCCAATTGATGATTGCTGCAATTCTACCTACAATTTCATTGTTTTTATAAGCAATGTAAAAATACGCTTCGGCATTTTCAAAAGCTGGGTTTTTTGTTTTGTCAAAGGTTTCCAATTCATCAGCAATGATTGGCGGAACCCAATATTTATTGTTTTTATATAGGGAAAAAGGGAATTTGATATAATCCGTTAATTCACTTTTTGTTTTAGCTTCTTTTATTGTAATCATTATCCTTTTTTTGTCTTTTTTGCTCTTTTCAATGCTTTTTTATCAGAATCCTTATTGTCAATGTTTATTCTTACTTCTTGGTAATTGGCGTCATAACGCCAAGAAAAACCAATACCTCCATAAAGAGCTGAAGGAGTATCTTTAAGGCTTGTGCTTATTGATGCGTCAATTTGCATGTCTTTATTCAACAGATAAGCTGCGCCACCACGAACAATGGCATCGCTGTAAAAATCGCTTTTAAATCCTTGATTTTCTACAAAACCAGACCATTTGTCATTAAATCCTCTTGTTAAAGTCAAGACATAACCATAGCTTGGATAGTCAGTTGTTACATAATCAGCTATGATATTAGTTACAAAAACCCATTTTCCATCACCCAAGTGGTTTTGGGTAATCAACATAATTTTTGGTGATATGCTGGATTCTGGAGAAAAAGAATAAGGGTTGTCTGCCATAGTAAAATTAGCTCCCGCAAATACGGAAACGGCCGGAATTAATTGGCGCCAACTAAATGCTCGATTGGCTTTCCAACTGTATATATTTACCTTTTTTTCGTAATTTTTGAAAGGATCGTAAATCAAATATTTGGCTCCTAAAACAGTTTGCTTGAAATCTGCTCGATTTGAACTGTTAAATAAGGTGGTGTATTTTTCATTTTGGTATTGTATATCAGCTATCAATTCCAGTCTTTCCATGAATAAACCCCAACGTAATGTGGCATCAATCCCAAAACCATTGGCATCATAATTCAATAAACTGTGATTTTGTTTTATGCCGTAAACGCCTGTTTCTATTTGGATTACCGACTTCCCAACTGCGTAAGCTGACATGGTTTCGCCAGGTCTGTTAGAATTTATTTGATCAGTATGTTGGCCATAATGAATACTTGGAAGCATTGAAATAGCAGCGATAAGTAAGATTTTGATTTTGGACATATTATTTTTTTTGGGTTAAAAAGTAATAACGCTTTTCAAATGTACTATATTTTATTATTTATTTAAGAGAGATATTTTAATTTTGAACGGTTGATTTATTAATTTTGGAAAAAATTACACTTATATGCAAACAGCTTCTTTCATTGGTTTTATAAAAGCGCTTTTTTATATGATCGCTTTCTATTATATTTTTAGATTTTTAGCAAAACTATTTTTGCCTTTATTGCTTAAAAAAGTAGTCGAAAAAGCAGGAGAAAATATGCAGAAGCAACAACAGTATGCACAAGATAATACTTGGAAAAAAACACAAAGTAAGGATGAAGTAATATACAAGACGGCGAATACAAAAAATCCACGCGAAACCAAAAAAGTGGGAGATTATGTTGATTACGAAGAAATAGATTAAATTTGTCGTTATTAGCACCGTTTTTACTCTAATCCAAACCATTTTACATTGAAAATAATAAATAAGTTCTATCCACACGTCCTAGCCATACTTGGTTTTGTTGTAATTTCTCTCCTATATTTTTATCCTGTATTGCAAGGAAAACAAATTTTCCAGTCTGATATAGTGCAGTATACAGGAATGGCCAAAGAACAAAATGACTTTAGAGCCACGGATGATGTTGAACCGTATTGGACTAATTCTGCTTTTGGTGGAATGCCAACGTATCAATTGGGAGCCAAATATCCACACGATTATATTGGTGCGATAGACGATGCATTGCGATTTTTACCTCGCCCTGCGGATTATTTATTTTTATATTTTCTTGGGTTTTATGGCTTGATGCTAGTGTTAAAAGTAAATCCTTTGAAAGCCTTTTTTGGAGCATTAGCCTTTGGATTATCTACGTATTTGATTATTATTCTTGGAGTTGGTCATAATGCCAAAGCGCATGCGATTGCTTACATGCCGCTGGTTATTGCCGGATTTATTCTGGTATTTCAAAAAAAATACATTCTGGGAGGTTTGATTACACTTTTTGCGACAGCATTAGAAATCAATGCGAATCACTTCCAAATGACCTATTACTTATTGATTTTCCTATTGATTCTTTCTGCTTATTTTATCTATCAGCAAGTAAAAGAGAAAGAATATAAATCACTGTTGTATTCGTTTGGGATATTAGCAGCGGCAGGAATTTTAGCTATTGGTGCCAATGCTACGAATCTATTAGCAACTTCTGAGTATGCTGATTTTAGTATTCGTGGTAAAAGCGAACTGACATTCAATCCAAACGGTTCAAAAAACGAAACGACTTCTTCAATGTCTAAGGACTATATCACGGAGTACAGTTATGGAGTAATGGAAAGTTTTAATCTTATTGCCCCGCGACTTTTTGGTGGTTCTAATAATGAGGCTGTTGGAAAAGACAGTAATATGTATGAATTCATGATAGGTCAGGGAGTTCCGGAGGATCAGGCAACTGATTTTGTTTCGGGAATGCCAACGTATTGGGGAGATCAACCTATTGTGGCAGCTCCTGCATATATTGGAATTGTAGTATTCTTTTTGGCTATTTTGGCTTTATTCATCGATAAAAGAAAGATTAAATATGTATTTCTATCCGGTTCAATAGTTGCGTTAGTTCTTTCTTGGGGTAAAAATTTCCCTATTTTGACCGACTTTTTTATTGATTATGTTCCAATGTATGATAAATTCAGAGCGGTATCTTCAATCCAAGTTGTTTTGGAATTGTGTTTTCCAGTTTTGGCTATTATGGGATTACAGTCTTTCTTCAAATTAGACAAAAAACTGCAATGGAAAGCATTGTATGAAACGACAATTTTAGGTTTAGGAATTATTTTGATTTTATTTTTAAGCAAAAGTATGTTCAGCTTTTCTGGAGGAAACGATGCTTATTTTCAAGAAAGTTATGGTCCTGAATTTGTAAGCGCCCTTAAGCTGGATCGAATGAGCTTGTATAGTGCTGATTTATTGCGTTCAGGCTTTTTTATCGTGTTAACAGCCGGCGTTTTATGGTTGTTCATTAAAGATAGATTTGCTCAAAATACAGCCATTATAATTGTAGGTTTATTGATGGTTTCCGATTTGTTTTTTGTGGATAAAAAGTATGTTTCGGGAAAAGATTTTGTAAGCGGAAGTCAAGTTGAAGTGCCTTTTCAAGAGTCACCTTCTGATACTGAGATTCTAAAAGACACGGCTAATTACCGCGTTTTTGAAGTGGGCGATATCATGGGGGCAAGAGCTTCTTATTTCCATAAATCTATTGGTGGTTATAGCGCCGTAAGACCTAGAAGAATGCAGCAATTAATTGACTATCAAATTTCAAAAAATAACATTGAAGTCCTTAACATGCTTAATGTAAAGTATGTAATCCAAAAAGATAAAGAAGGAAAAGAATTCCCAGTATCAAATCCAGCTGTTAATGGAAATGCATGGTTTGTGAGCCAAGTAAAATTAGTGAATTCAGCTGATGAAGAGATGAAAGCGTTGGATAGTTTGGATTCTAAAAATGTCGCAATTGTAAATAGTAAAGATTTTGAAATCAAAAATACGGCTTTCGCCAAAGACAGTTCAGCGACTATAACTTTAGAAAATTACAAACCTAATTACTTGAAATATGTGTCTAATAATTCAAATGAAGGTTTAGCCGTTTTCTCCGAAATGTATTATGGAAAAGGTTGGAATGCCTATATTGATGGAAAAAGTGCAGATCATATTAGAGTTGATTATGTTTTAAGGGGATTACTAATTCCTAAAGGGGATCACAAAGTAGAATTCAAGTTTGAACCTCAAGTGATAAAAACCGGAAGTACAATTACGCTGATTAGTTCAATAGGAATGCTGTTACTTTTAGCTGGTGGGATTTATTTCGAAAGGAAGAAATCCGTGTAATTAGGTAGAGACGCACTGCAGTGCATCTCTACTAACATAAAAAAATTAAATTGAAACCAGAACCCAAGAAAATTTTAATTATTACCTATTATTGGCCACCGGCTGGCGGACCAGGCGTTCAGCGTTGGCTTAAGTTTGTTAAGTACTTGCCTGATTTTGGTATTCAACCAATTGTATACATTCCGGAGAATCCAACGTATCCTATTGTTGATGAGAACTTGGTTAAAGAAGTTTCTGATAAAGCGATTATTCTGAAACAGAAGATTTTCGAACCCTATCAATTAGCATCTTTTCTTTCGAAAAACAAAACTAAAAAAATCAGTTCAGGAATTATTCCAAATCAGAAAAAGCAATCTTTTCTTGATAAAACTTTTCTTTGGATTCGTGGAAATCTTTTTATTCCCGATGCACGTGTTTTTTGGGTAAAACCATCGGTTGCTTATTTGGAAAAATACATTGTAGAAAATGATATTGACACCATAGTTACTTCTGGACCGCCACACAGCTTACATCTTATTGGACTAGAATTAAAACAAAAATTAGATTTGAAATGGTTTGCCGATTTTCGGGATCCGTGGACGACTATTGGCTATCATAAATCCTTACGATTGTCCAGTTTTGCTGCCAAAAAACACAAAGCATTAGAACATCAGGTTTTGAATACAGCCGATACAATTATTGTAACCAGTAAAACTACTAAAACGGAATTTCAAGCGATTACAAATAAACCTATTGCGATAATAACGAATGGTTATGATACGGAAGAAGTTGGAAAACAGACTTTGGATTCAAAGTTCAGCTTAGCACATATTGGTTCTTTTCTTTCCGAGAGAAATCCTTTGATTTTATGGGAAAGTTTGGTTGAATTGCTACACGAAATTCCAGATTTTAAATCGCATTTAGAAATAAAACTAATTGGAGCTGTTAGTCAGGAAGTTTTGGAAACGATTACTCAATTTGGGCTAAATTCCTATTTGAATAATTTGGGTTATGTTTCGCATTCAGAAGCGATTGCACACCAAAAAAAATCACAGGTTTTGTTGCTTATCGAAATTGATTCCGAAGATACTAAAAGTATTATTCCAGGAAAATTATTCGAATATATGGTTTCAAACCGACCTATTATTGCGATTGGTCCCAACGGTTCTGATTTTGCCGAAATCATAACAGAAACCAATACAGGCGTATTTTTTGATTATTCGGAGAAAATGAAACTTAAAAGTGTAATTTTGGATTTTTATAATCAGTTTTTGGAGGGAAAATTACAAGCAAACGGAGTTGGATTACAACGCTATTCCAGAAAAAATCTTACCAAAGCATTGGTTGAATTACTTAACAAATCGTAAATTAAAAGTGAGATTGCTTCGTGCCTCGCAATGACAAAAAAATGGGAATAGTATTAAATCAATCTTTAAAGAATACAATAATCACTTATTTAGGTTTTGGAATTGGTGCAATAAATACCCTTTACTTGTATCCTATTTTTTTGGGAGCTACTTATTATGCCTTAACTAATTATATCCTTTCTGTTGCTAATGTTATCATGCCATTATTTGCAATAGGAATGCAAAATACGTTAGTGAAATTTTATTCGCAATACGAAACAGATGAAGAGCGATCCCGATTTTTATCCTTTACAGTATTGTTTCCTTTACTTTTATCTATTCCTTTAATTCTGATTGGATTTATTTTCTTTGATGATATTTTATTTTTTGTATCAAAGAAAAACCCGGTAGTCAAGGATTTTATTTGGCTTATTCCATTTGTCGGATTATGTATGGCTTATTTCGAAATTTTTTATGCCTGGGCCAGAGTCCACATGCATTCGGTTTTTGGGAATTTTGTTAAAGAAGTAGGACTTAGATTGTTTTCTTTAATTGCGTTGATTGGTGTTTATTATAAATGGATAACGGTTGTGGATTTTGTTTATATTACTGCCGGAATTTATTTTTTGGCACTAATTATTACAATGGGTTATGCCTTTTACATTAAAAGACCAAGTTTTCAATTTGCTATACCTCATAACGTGAAAAATTTAATGGAGTATACTTTTTATATTATTTTATCAGGAAGTGTGGCTAATTTGCTGTTGGATGGTGATAAAATTATGCTGAACCAGTATATGGTAATTGAAAATATTGCCTACTATTCTATTGCCACATTTATCGCTCTGGTCATATCAGTTCCAAGCCGGGCGATGCATCAAATTGTGTATCCAATTACGGCAAGGTTAATGCATGAAAATAAACATGATGAGTTAAATGATTTGTACAAAAAAACATCCATCAATTTACAAGTAGTCGGCGGTTTTGTGATGTTGGGGATTTTTGTTAATATCAATCAATTATATGAAATAGTTCCAGAAGTATATAGAGGGGGTATTCCAGTTGTTTTTATGATTGGAATTTCTAAATATTTTGATTTAATTTTAGGGAACAATAATGCCATTATTTTCAATACAAAATATTATCGAACGGTTTTGTTTTTGGGTGTTGGATTAGTCGCCTTAACCATCGGATTGAATATGATTTTTATTCCCTTATATGGTATTATAGGTTCTGCTTTTGCTACCTTATTGTCTATTACATTATACAGTTTAGCTAAACTACTTTTTGTGGTCAAGCGTTTGTATTTATATCCTTTCACAAATCAAACGATATATTCTCTTGGGATTACATTTGTATTATTTCTATTGTTTTATTTCTGGGAATTTCCTTTTGATCCCAGAATAAACATTGGTTTAAAATCAATTTTGGTTACTTTTTTATATGTTTATATCAACTACAAGTTTGTAATTTCCATTGAAATTAATCAAGCTTTAGATGTAGTTTTGAAAAAATTGAGGAATTAATTTATATTCTTTTTTTGTTCCAAAAAATGGTAAATCTTAATTTCTAAAATAAATTTTCCAAAAAAAAACCATACCCGTTTAGCTTTTTCCCTCTTTAGAAAATAAGGAGATAAGTCTTTATTATATAAATGATTAAGGAAGGCGATATGTGAATATTGTAACTTTAAATAATTATTGTGTAACTTTTAAAGTGTCTAAAAAAATATATTTGTGTGAACTTTAATTGTAAAAGATAATAGTCGTTTAATTGTTTTTTGGATTGATCAAAAATCACTAAAAGTGGGTATTGTACAAGTAAGCGACTATCCTTATTTTTGCAATTGTTATCTTTATAAAAGACAATAATTAAATAGCTAAAATAATTTACCCCAATGATTATGAAAAGCAATCCATATATAAACGAAGAAAGCCTACAAAAATTTACTAGTATCATAGCTAATAAAATCCATAATGGATTTATAATTATCGAAAGGAACGATACATTGCCTTTTGCAGTTTTATCAAAAGGCAGGAAAGACGTCGATCACGGGTTTAATTTTTTACTTTGTTGTATGACATTAGGCGTATGGTCGGTTGGTTGGATTTATTTAACTTATGTTTCTTCTAAAGAGAAAAATATAGTGATAGCAATCGATGAAGATGGAAATACATTTGAAGAAAAATGCTATTCAGAATAGCATTTTTATAATTTTTCTTTTAGGTATTTTCCAGTAACTGAATCTTTTATTTTTACAATTTGTTCTGGAGTTCCAACTGCTAATAATTTTCCGCCATTTTCTCCTCCTTCTGGACCTAAATCAATAATCCAGTCGGCACATTTGATAAGATCAAGATTGTGTTCAATTACTAATATTGAATGGCCTTTATCTATCAATGCATCAAAAGAAGCCAATAATTTTTTGATGTCATGAAAATGCAATCCCGTTGTGGGTTCGTCAAAAACAAATAAAGCTTTGTCTTTTGTAGCTCCTTTTACTAGGAATGAAGCGAGTTTTATACGCTGTGCTTCTCCACCGGAAAGTGTAGAAGACGATTGTCCTAATTGTACATAACCCAATCCCACATCTTGCAAAGGTTGTAATTTCTGAGTGATTTTAGTTTGTTTATTAGCAATGAAAAAGGCAATTGCATCATCAATAGTCATGGTTAGAATATCGTGAATATTTTTACCCTCAAAAGCTACTTCCAGAACTTCTTTCTTAAATCGCTTCCCATTGCAGGTTTCACAAGGCAATTGCACATCCGCCATGAAAACCATTTCTACATTTATGGAACCTTCTCCTTTGCAGGTTTCACATCTTCCTCCATCAACATTAAAAGAAAAATGTTTGGCTTGATAGCCTCTTATTTTTGATAGTTTTTCTTTGGCATACAATTCCCGAATATCATCATACGCCTTAATATATGTCACAGGATTAGAACGGGAACTTCTTCCTATTGGGTTTTGGTCTACGTATTCAATATGTTTAATTTGCGAAAACGAACCTGATATTTCGCTGAATTGCCCTGCTTTTTCACCAACATTTTCGAGTTTTTTTTGCATCGCCGGAAAAAGGATTTTTTTAACAAGCGTACTTTTTCCGCTTCCCGAAACACCGGTAATTACCGTTAATACATCCAAAGGAAAGGTTACATCTATATTTTGAAGATTGTTTTCACGAGCTCCTTTTATTTCGATAAAATTCTTGAAAAGTCTGCGTTTTTTTGGAACGGTAATTTCTAAATCACCATTCAGATATTTTGCTGTAAGTGAAGTCGATTTTAATATTTCATCATACGTACCTTGAGCCACCAGATTACCTCCAAAAGTACCTGCTTCTGGTCCAATATCAATAATCATATCGGCCGCTTTCATAATATCTTCATCATGTTCTACCACAATAACGGTGTTTCCTAAATCTCTTAACGATAACAGTACTTTTATCAGGCGTTCTGTATCTTTTGGGTGTAAACCAATGCTAGGTTCATCCAGAATGTACATAGAACCCACTAAACTGCTTCCTAGAGAAGTTGCTAAATTGATACGTTGTGATTCACCTCCGGAAAGTGTTGCTGAATTCCTGTTTAATGTCAGATAATCCAATCCTACTTCGGTTAAAAATGACAAACGGTTGTTGATTTCTACTAACAATCGTTTTGCTATTTGTTTTTCATAAACATCTAAATCAATATTTTCGAAAAAAGCAACCAAATGTTTAATAGGCAAATCAACTAAGTCAGAAACTGTTTTTGAATTAATTTTGACATAGGAAGCCTCAATTCTCAAGCGTTTTCCTTTGCAGGAATGGCATTTGGTTTTTCCTCTGTAACGAGAAAGCATCACTCTATTTTGGATTTTATAATTCTTTTCTTCCAGTTCTTTGAAAAAATCATTTAAACCTTGAAAATAGGTATTTCCATTCCAAATCAATTCTTTTTGATCCTCAGATAATTGATAATATGGTTTGTGGATTGGGAAATCAAATTTGTACGCGTTATTGACTAATTCATCTCGAAACCAACTCATGCTTTCGCCTCTCCAAGGGAAAATTGCATTTTCAAAAACGGATAAAGTCGTATTTGGCACCACTAATTCGGCATCAATTCCTATAATATTACCATATCCTTCACAAACGGGACACGCTCCATACGGATTATTGAAGCTGAATAAATGTACATTTGGTTCCAAAAATGTAATCCCATCCAATTCGAAATTATTGGAATACGAATACTTTTTATCGGAGTTTAATTCTTGTAAATGGCAAATTCCTTTTCCTTCAAAGAAAGCAGTTTGCACCGCATCAGCCAATCGATTGTAGAACTCTTCTTCATCTTTGACTACAATTCGGTCAATAATGAGCTTTATGTCTTTATTATCTAAAGAATGTTGGTCTATTTCATCTAAACGAATCATTTCATTGTTTACCAATATTCGGGCAAAACCTTGTTGTAAGAGCACTTTTAGTTTGTCTTCCAGTTTTCGTCCTTCTTCTAAATGGATAGGAGCAAGAAGCAACCATTTGCTGTCTAATTCAAATGTTTTCACATCTGTAACCACATCAGTAACCGTATTTTTTTTGACTTCACGACCAGAAATAGGAGAATATGTTCTTCCAATTCTGGCAAAAAGCAATTTTACATAATCGTATATTTCGGTTGAAGTTCCTACTGTAGAACGTGCGTTTGTTGTATTTACTTTTTGTTCGATAGCAATCGCAGGAGCAATTCCCTTGATGTATTCCACTTTTGGTTTATCCAAACGTCCAAGAAATTGTCTCGCATAAGATGACAAACTTTCTACATAACGGCGTTGCCCTTCGGCATATAAAGTATCAAAAGCCAAACTTGATTTTCCAGAACCTGAAAGTCCTGTAATAACCACTAATTTATTTCGGGGAATCGCAACATCTACATTTTTTAGGTTATGTACTTGTGCGCCTTTTATGATGATATTTTTCTTTGGATCTAATTTCGAAAGGTCAACTTGCATAAAAATGATAATTTTTACAAAAGTAATCAATTTTCAACTGACTAAAAGGATTGAACAAGTCACAAATAATCATTAAAAGTGTGGTTGATAAGTGATTTTTCTTCTTGTATAGTTTTTATGTTTTCTATGACCTAAAAAAATAGTATTTTTAAGATTATTTTTGAAAAAATTAACTTCACCATACCATTGAAAACAAAATTATACATTTTTCTTTTTTTAATGTCCTTTTGTGCTTTTTCTCAAGAATTGCCGCCAATTGTAAAATATGCCTCAACCACTTATGGTGCGGGAAACCAGAATTGGATGATTTCGCAGGATCAAAATCATTATGTTTTCTTTGCCAATAATGAAGGATTATTGGAATTTAACGGATCAAATTGGGAATTATATCCATCACCAAACGAGACTATTGTTCGTTCTGTAAAAGTGATTGGAAATAAAATTTATACCGGTTGCTACATGGAATTTGGTTTCTGGACGAGGCAGACAAATGGAAAACTAAAATACACTTCGCTTAGCAAAACAATAAAAACTCAAATTCTTAATGACGAACAGTTTTGGAATATATTAAACTATGAACAATGGGTTGTTTTTCAATCTTTGGACAGAATTTATATTTACAATACCAAAACAGGAGGTTTCAAAATTATTGCTCCCAAAAATAATATTACTAAATCGTTCCGTACAAAAAACGCAATTTATTTTCAGAGTATAAATGAAGGACTTTTTGAAATTGAAAGCGGAAAAGGGCGCTTGGTATCTAATAATCCTATTCTAAAAGACAATAGGATTGTCAACGTTTTTACTATTGATGAAGGCCTTTTAATCCAGACTCAGCTGAATGGATTTTATAAACTTATAGGAACTGTTTTGACTAAATTTTCTACAGAAGTTGATTCGGAATTAGCATCCAGTAGCGTGTACAGCAGTCAATTACTGTCGGATGGAAGTTTTGCTTTAGGAACTGTCTCTAATGGGATTTTTATCTTAAATAATAACGGGAGAATTAAATATCACATCAACCAAAACAAAGGATTGAGTAATAATACAGCGTTGTCTTTATATGAAGATGCCGATAAGAATCTTTGGGTAGGATTGGACAACGGGATCAATTGTATTAATCTGCAATCTCCTATACAAAATTTTGTTGATGATACTGGAATTTTAGGAACCGTCTATACCTCAAAGCTTTATGACGGTAATTTGTATGTAGGAACCAATCAAGGTTTGTTTTATAAAAACTATCTGACTAATGATGAATTCAAATTTGTAAACGGAACTAAAGGGCAGGTTTGGTCTTTGTTTGAGTACGATGGAACACTTTTTTGCGGTCATGATTCGGGAACATTTGTGATTGAAAACGCTGTTGCAAAAAATATATTTTCTGCATCTGGTACTTGGAAATTTGAAACTGTCCCCAATCAAAAAGGGCTCTTACTCCAAGGGAATTACTATGGAATTTCTGTTTTGGCAAAAACGAATAATCAATGGAGTTTTAGAAATAAAATTGCAGGATTTGATTATTCCTCAAAATATTTTGAAATCACGAATGCTCTGAATATATATGTAAGTCACGAATATAAAGGAGTTTATAGGCTGGAATTAGATGATAAACTCTCAAAAACGAAA
Organism: Flavobacterium yafengii; assembly: GCF_030010375.1. Classification (GTDB taxonomy): domain Bacteria; phylum Bacteroidota; class Bacteroidia; order Flavobacteriales; family Flavobacteriaceae; genus Flavobacterium; species Flavobacterium yafengii. The sequence continues at coordinate 1,532,233 of NZ_JASCRY010000001.1, forward strand.
CCTTTTGTGACCTATAAAACACCCGAAAAAGGTAAAAATGCCAGTTTAACTAAGTTCAATAACATAATTTACTATGCTAATAAAGAAGGTATCTTTAAATTGAATGAGAAGACCAAACAATTCAGTAAGGATAATTTATTAAGTTCTGTTTTCGAAAAAGATGAATATACTTCGGGAAAATTGATTGTGGATAATTCCAATAAAATATGGCTGTTCTCAAAAAATTACATCCATTATTTTTCATTGAGTAAACTAAGTAATCAACTGAAGCAAAATGTAATTCCGATTCCAGCTTCATTAACAAATTCGATGTTAGGCTACGAAAATATTACTCAAATTTCCAATTCCAATTATTTGATAGGAACTACTGATGGGTATTATATTTTGAATCTTAATGAATTGAGTTTTAAAAATCATAACGTCTCTATTTCCGCAATTACAACAAATAAGTTAAATGAAACTTCCGAAAACCGTTCTATTCAGGAAGAGGGTAGTTTTAAATATGATGAAAATAATATAACCATTAATTATACGGTTCCTGAATTTAATAAATACATCAATGCTGAATTTCAATATTTATTAGAAGGATTTCAAGAGGAGTGGAGCGAATGGAGTGCAAAATCAACAGTGAATTTTAAAAATTTGCCTCCTGGGGAATATACTTTTAAGGTGAGAGCTAAATTTGCTAATTCTACTTTAGAAGATACCGCTATATATACTTTTACTGTTGAAAAACCTTGGTATTTAACCAATATTGCTCTTTTTTTCTATTTTATTTTTGTGATTGTGATGGCTCGATTTATTCATAAGACCTATAAAAATTACTATCAAAAACAAAAAGAGAAATTAATAGAAGAGAATAATTTGTTATTAGAGATTAAAGAGCTTGAAAACGAGCAGGAATTAATGCGTATTAGAAACGAACAGCTTTCTCAAGATGTAGATACTAAAAATAGAGAGTTGGCTGTTTCTACGATGAGTTTGAATAGTAAAAATGAGTTGCTGGCTTTTATCAAAGATGATTTAAAGAAAACGCATGATGATGGCAACAGAAGTATAAAATCAGTAATTTCTACAATTAATAAGAACATAACTGAAGGCGATAGCTGGAGTGTATTCAAAGAAGCTTTTGATAATGCCGATAAAGACTTTTTGAAAAAAATGAAACTGGCTCATCCGTCCTTAACTCCAAACGATTTGCGATTATGTGCCTACTTGAGATTAAATCTTTCGTCGAAAGAAGTAGCGCCTTTGCTAAATATTTCTGTACGAAGCGTTGAGATAAAAAGATATCGTTTGCGTAAGAAAATGGAATTGTCGCACGAACAAGGACTTGTAGAGTACATTTTAGCTGTATAGTTTCTTCTGAATTTTACAAATAAAACTATACATTACCACAACAATACCGTTATTGTTGTGGTTTTTTTGTTTTTAGAGAAAATCTGGATTTCTTAATTTCTTCTTAATTTTCAGCCCTTTTTTAAATATTATGAATTAAACAATTGATTTTTTGCATTGTATGTTTTTTGTAGAGGTTCTTTTTGATTTATTATTAGTTGTTCCGATTAATTTTATAATTCACAAAAAATATAAATTATGAAGTCAAACTATCTACTAATCCTTTTTCTATTTCTATCCTCTTTTGGTTTTGCCCAAGGATATGATGTAGGAGGAGTTGTTAAAGAAACCGGTTCTGGTTTACCTATACCTGGAGTAAATGTTCAAGTTAAAAATTCAACGATTGGGACGGCGACAGACATGGATGGCCGTTTTTCTCTAAAAGGAGTTTCCTCTGGTGCAACTTTAATATTTTCATATTTAGGATTTAAAAATTTTGAATATAAAGTAGTATCTACTAATAGTGCTCTTTCTATTTCGTTACAGGAAGATTCTAAAGTATTGGATGAAGTTGTAGTAATTGGATATGGAAGTCAAAAAAAGCGAGAAGTAACGGGAGCAGTTTCTGTGGTAGACAGCAAAACTTTGGAAGCTTTAAAACCAGTTAAAATTGAGCAAGCTTTACAAGGAACTGTTTCCGGAGTGAATGTTACAACTACTTCGGGTGCTCCGGGTGCCGCTTTGGATATTCGCATCAGAGGTATTGCAACCAATGGTGAAAACAGACCTACAACCATCATCGATGGATATGTTGGAGAACTTGGATTATTAAATCCAAATGATGTCGAGTCCATCACTGTTTTGAAAGATGCTCAAGCAGCTATTTATGGTACTATTGGTGCTAATGGGGTTATTCTTATCACGACAAAATCAGGGAAAAAGAATTCTAAATCAAAAATTAGTTACAATACCTATACAGGTTTTCAGGAAACGTCAAGAACATTACCAATGCTTAACGCTACTGAATACGCTTTATTATTGAATGAAAGTTATGCTAATGGCGGTAACGCAATTCCCTTTCCTAATGTTTCTGGTTTAGGCAAAGGAACAAACTGGCAAAATGAAGTTTTCAGCACCAGTGTTCCTATTATCAATCATGACATTTCCTTTTCTGGTGGATCAGATAAAATTACCTATGCGGTAAGTGGTTCTCATTTAGATCAGGAAGGAATTATTGGAGAAAGTAAATCTGGGTTTTTAAGAAATACAGCCAGAGTTTCTGTAGGTGCTGATGTTACTGAGAAATTGAAATTGAAAACAAACGTAATCTATACTTATTTTAATAGAAAATCATTAAACGAAAGTGGTTTAGGTTCTGTTTTGTTCAATGCTTTGAATACACCATCAACACTAACACCGTATGATGCAAATGGGGATTTTACAAAAGTGCCTACAAATACTGGGTTAGGAATTGAAATTATAAATCCATTGGCTCAAATTGCCAATACTTATAATGACTACAGCTTCAAAAAAGTCAATGGTAATTTTGGATTAGATTACAAGGTTTTCAAAGATTTTACGATTTCGAGTTCAATTGGTTTTAATACTTCAAACAGTGAGTCTAAATCGTTTGCCAAGCAAATTCTATATTGGATAAATCCTTCGGATAAGGTATTTGATGTTTTGAGAAGTTCGGTTTCCCAAAGCGCTATTAATGATAATGATTATTCATTTGATTTATTTGGAACCTATACTAAGAAAATTGGAAATCACAATGTAGTTGCAACTGTAGGAAATACTATTTTCAAACAATACGGAAACGGGTTATTTGCAACTGGATTTGATGTTCCTTACAATTCATGGGAATTTGCAGATATAGCATTGACCAAAGGGATTTCTGAAACCGTACCAAACGGTTCCTATAATTACGACGAACGAAGACTTTCTTATTTTGCAAGAGCACAATATGATTACAAAGGGAAATACCTTTTTTCTGCGATGATACGACGTGATGCTTCGACAAAATTTGGACCTGGAAATAAAGTGGGTTATTTTCCATCATTTACAGCAGGTTGGGTAATTTCTGATGAAGGCTTTTTTGGAGAAGACAAACTAATAAACTTCATGAAATTGAGAGGAAGCTACGGTACTTTAGGAAATGACCAGATTCCAAACAATGGTTATGTTTCGCAATTAAGCGGAGAAGCGACCTATGTTTTCGATGATGTTTTAGTGAATGGTTTAGCTACAGGACAAATTCCAAATCCAAATTTGAAATGGGAAGAAGCCAGAAAATTTGACGTTGGTTTAGACCTTAAATTGATACAAAATAAAGTTTCTATTGTTGCGGATTATTTTATTGATACCAGAGCCGATTTGTTAATTCCATTTATACCTGTTTCAGGAATCAACGGAACAGCAGCTCCTGGTGCAGGTTCACCAACAATCAATGCAGGAACGGTAAGGAATTCAGGTTTAGAGTTTGCAATAGATTACAAAAACAAATTCTCGGATAATTTTTCGATGAGTGTTGGGTACAATGTTACGTTCCTTAAAAACGAAGTATTAGCCGTAAACAACGGAATAGGATATATTGAAGGAGGTTCATTTGGCGTAGGCCAACAAGCACCTTCAAGAATGGAAGTAGGTCAGCCAATAGGTTATTTTTATGGCTACAAAACAGACGGAATTTTTCAAAACCAGTCAGAAGTTGATTCACATCCGTCTCAATTATCTTTGGGTGCTGACGCCAGTCCTGGAGACCTTCGTTTTGTAGATGTGAATGGAGATGGAATTCTTAATTCAAGTGATAGAACGAATATTGGAGATCCAATTCCTGAAGCTACAATGGGTTTCAATTTACAAATGAATTACAAAAACTTTGATTTTGCAGTCTATACTTTTGCTTCCGTAGGAAATGATATGGTGAGAAATTACGAAAGAAACCTTACAGATGTAAATCGACTTAATTATGTTTTGGACCGTTGGACTGGTGAAGGAAGTACTAATACTACTCCAAGAGTGACTACAAGTGCTACAGGAAATTCTACTTTCTCCAGTTATTTTGTTGAAGATGCTTCCTATTTAAGAATCCAAAACATGCAATTGGGATATTCAATAAATTCTAAATTTTCTGAAAAAGCAGGAATCACAAAACTGCGTTTGTATGCGGGTGTAAATAATTTATACACGTTTACAAAATACAAAGGTTTTGATCCGGGTGCTTCTAATGGAGCTCCAATTGGCGGAGGAATTGACTATGGTTTTTATCCAATCCCAAGAACCTATTTGTTAGGTTTAAACATTAATTTTTAATTCGTATTAAAATGAAAAAGTATCTATTTATTACCCTTATATCGATAACAATCTTCTCAACTGTAACCATTTCCTGTAGTGATGATTTTGTGGATCGACCTATAGAATATTCGATTGATTCTGAGAATTATTTTAATTCAAAATCAGATTATGACAATGCTTTAATTGCAGCGTATGATTTGTTGCAAACTACATATCTAAATGCATTGTTAGGCGAAATAGCTTCAGATAATACTTTGGCTGGTGGCGAAAGTCAATCGGATACTCCGGGTTTTCAGCAAATTGATGATATGATTCACACACCCGTGAACAGCAATCTAAAAAACTTATGGGACTGGATGTTCGCAGGAGTTCAAAGAGCCAATTACATTTTGGAATTCAAAGACAAAACAGATTTTGAAGGAAAAAATCAAGTGATTGGTGAAGCTCGTTTTCTTAGAGCCTATTATCATTTTGAATTAGTAAAATGGTTTGGTGGAATCCCATTGAAAGGGGACGCAAGGTTCAGCTCTGGTGACGAGAAAATAATTCCGCGTTCATCCGTTTCAGAAGTGTACGCTTCAATTGAAGCCGATTTAATTTTTGCTTCTGAAAACTTATCTGCAACAGCAGCACAAAAAGGAAGAGCAACAAAAGGCGCGGCATTAGCATTATTAGGAAAAGCATATTTGTACCAAAATAAATACCCACAAGCGGTAGCAACTTTCGAAAGTTTAATTGGAACTTCTTCGTATTCATTGGTTTCAGATTACAATACTATTTTTGAAAATGCTGGAGAAAATGGATTAGAATCGGTTTTCGAAGTACAATACACGGATGTTGAAGGTGCCGGTTTTGGATGTCTCCAATGTAGCGAAGGAAATGTAGCCGTGGGTTTTAGTGGACCAAGAAATTATTCAGGTGATTTATTTACTTCGGGTTTCAGTTTTAATGTTCCAACTCAGAAAATCGTAAACGCATTTGAAGCCGGAGACAGAAGGGAAGCGGTAGCAATATTAGATATCGAAGCTTGGGCGACAGCAACAGGAGCTACTTTTGGAAAAGGATATGAACATACTGGTTTTTTCAACAGAAAATACATTCCAAGAAAAAGAAGTGCCAACGCACAAGGAGATTTAAACTTAACTAATCCTAATAATTACAGAGCCATTCGCTATGCAGATGTTCTTTTGATGGCGGCCGAAGCTTACAATCGCGGAGGAATCGATGATACTAAAGCAAGAGGGTATTTGAACCAAGTTAGAAGACGTGCTTTTGGTGATTTGAATCATGATATTTCGTCTTCTGGAGCAGCTTTGACTGACTTTATTTTAGCAGAAAGAAGAGTGGAATTAGTTGGTGAAGGACACCGTTTCTTCGATTTAGTACGAACTGGTAAAGCAGCTCAGGAAATTACTGGATTTACAGCCAACAAAAATGAATTGTTTCCAATTCCTATCGAGGAAATTCAATTTGCAAATGGAAATTGGACACAAAATCCTGGATATTAAAAACTAATATTATTTAAATATGAAAAACTTAAAATTAATACTAAGTCTTTTTGCTCTAATCCTCTTTTTAGGATGTTCAGACGAAAATAATGACGTAGATCTGGATGGAGTAAATGCTCCTTCAAATATATCTGCTCTGACGACCATTACTCAGGATAACTCAGGAAATGTTACTTTTTTGCCTCGTGGCGAAGGAGTTACTCAGTTCGAAATTTATTTTGGTGACGCAACTACAGCTCCTGTTTTCGTAAATCCAGGCGGTACCATTACTCATAAATATAAAGAAGGTAAATTTCAGGCAAAAATTGTAGGGGTAACTATTAATGGTAAAAAAACCGAAACGATTCAAGAGGTAACGGTTTCTTTTTTGGCACCAACAAGTTTTGAACCTACTATAACTATTGGAAGCAATCTTTCGATTAATGTAACTGCCAAAGCGGAATTAGAGACTTTCTTCCAGGTTTATTTTGGAGATGTAGCAAATGAAGTTCCGGTAGATTTCATGCAAGATGAGGTAATTACGCACACGTATTTAAATCCGGGAACGTATCAAGTAAAAGTGGTTGCACTAAGCGGAGGAGTTGCTACGACACAAAAAACACAAAGTGTAACAGTAACTAATTTATTCGCTGCGCCAGTTCCTACAATTCCGGCAGCAAATGTCATTTCAATGTTTAGCGACAGTTATACAAATGTTGCGGTTGATACTTGGAGAACTTCTTGGTCACAGGCAAATTTAGAAGATATTGATATTAGTGGCAACAAAACTAAAAAATACAGTGCTTTGAATTTTGTTGGTATCGAAGCAACTACAACTCCAATCAATGCTTCGGCTATGACTTTCTTTCACGTAGATGTTTGGTCGTCTGATTTTACAGAGTTTAAAGTTAAACTAGTCGATTTTGGAGCTAATGGAGCTTTTGGTGGAGGAGATGATAAAGAACATGAAATCACGATTCCTAATCCTGAAAAGGAGAAATGGGTGAGTTTAGATATTCCGTTAAGTGACTTTACAGGATTGACTACTCGTTCTCATATTGCTCAATTAATCTTTGTTGGTGCGCCTTCTGGAAATACTACGGTTTATGTGGATAATGTTTTCTTTTACAATCAAGCAGGTTCAATCACAGCAGCTCCAACTCCAAGTGTAGCGGCATCCAAAGTAATTTCTATGTTCAGTGACGCCTATACAAATGTAACTGTTGACACCTGGAGAACTTCTTGGTCAAGTGCCACGCTGACGGATTTGAGTATTAATGGAAATGCAACAAAGAAATACAGTGCATTGGATTTTGTTGGAATAGAAGCGACTACAACGCCTATAAATGCTACTGCAATGACGCATTTTCACACTGACGTTTGGTCATCAGATTTTACACAATTCAAAATAAAATTAGTCGATTTTGGTGCGAATGGAGCTTTTGGAGGAGGAGATGATGTAGAACATGAAATTACAATTTCGTCACCAGCTAAAGGATCTTGGGTAAGTTTAGATATTCCGTTAAGTTCCTTTACAGGATTAACTACACGAGCACATATTGCACAGTTAATTTATGTGGGTGCGCCTTCTGGAAATAACACTGTTTATATAGATAATGTTTATTTTCATAATTAATAAAAACAGAAAAAATCAACTAATTATGGATTTAAAATGAGTTTGTATAAAACCAGTATTCTAACTACATTTTTTTAAAAAAATATTTAAAATGAAAAAAATAATCATAAATATAGTATCCGTTTTTGTCCTTCTTTTGATGGTCAATTGTCAGGAAGATAATTTAGGTTTTGGAGCATTAGACACGCCAACAAATCTTCAAGTTACAGCGGAAATAATAGGGAAATCAGCTGCATTTCCAAACGGAGATGGTTCCGGAAAAGTAAAATTTACCAGTACTGCAGAAAATGCTATTTCGTACAAGTACATTTTTAGTGATGGGACTTCAAAGAATTCCCCAAGCGGTATATTCGAAAATGCTTTTGCAAAGCCAGGTACAAATACGTATACAGTGACTGTAATTGCCTCTGGAGCAGGAGGAGTTGCTACTAATGTTACTTTGGAAGTAACAGTTTTTAGTAATTTTAAAGATGAGCAAGCGGTACAATTTCTAACAGGTGGTGCTTCCAGAAAATGGTATTGGGCACAAACAGAGCTAGGGCATTTGGGAGTTGGTCCAAACGTAGCGTGGTCTGATCCTACTTTTGGAACAAAAAATTATTACCCGGATTTTTACTCCGCTAAAGCCAATGAGAAATCAGCTACCTGTTTGTACAATAGTATAATGACTTTTTCTTTAGTTGGTGATCAAATGAAATTTGAGTTGGATAACAAAGGGCAAACGTATTATAATGGTGCTTTTAAAGGCGGTGGAGAGGATGCCTGTTATGATTTAAATACCAGTGGAGCAAAAACAGTGACTTTGAGTAAGTCAGACTCTTTTGTGACAATGAATCCGGATAGTGCTACGCAGACCAGAGGGACTACAATAAATATTGCTGACGGAGGTTTTATGGGCTATTATGTTGGGTCTAGTTCTTACGAAATTCTATCAATTACAGATAATCGTATGGTTGTGCGAGTGATTCAGTCAGGAAATCCATTTTTGGCGTGGTATCATATTTTCACAACAACGCTTCCTGGTACAGTTGTAACTCCAACTCCGACTGCAAATTATACCGTTTTGAAATTTTCTGACGAATTTAATATTGACGGTGCTCCGGATCCTACAAAATGGGGATATGACCTTGGTGCTGGCGGTTGGGGAAATGGCGAAGCCCAAACCTATACAAGCGCTTCTGATAATGTAATTGTTCAAGGTGGAAATCTAAAAATTACGGCTAAAAAATCAGGAACAGGTTATACTTCCTCAAGATTAAAAACAGAAGATAAATATGAATTTACCTATGGTAAAATTGAAGTAAAAGCAAAATTACCTATTGGTGGTGGAACTTGGCCGGCGATTTGGTCTTTAGGACAAGATTATAAAACTAATGCTTGGCCAAAATGTGGTGAAATTGATTTCATGGAGCACAAAGGAAATGATCCGAATGTAATTCACGGGACATTACATTATCCGGGTAATTTTGGTGCAAACCCGAATACAGCTACGACAACAATAACAAATGCATCTACTGAATTCCATATTTACAAAACAATTTGGAGTCCTACTTCGATTCAGTTTTATGTTGATGATAAGCTCTTTCATTCTTTTGTCAATAGTGCTTCAGTACCTTTCAACAGTGATTTTTTCTTAATATTGAATGTGGCGATGGGAGGGACTTTTGGAGGAGCAATTGATCCTGCTTTTTCGCAATCTTCAATGGAAATTGATTATGTAAGGATTTATCAATAAAATACATAATGAATTTATAAAGGTCGGTTCTTTTACCGACCTTTTAATTATAACAAAAAGGATAAAGATGAGAAATAAATCCCTGTTAGCATTATTTGCTATTACAGCTTTAATAATTGCAGGCTGCAGCAATAAAATTTTAAAATCACCTGTTTCTTATTCCAAAGAAAATGTTTTAGATACTAAAGTCGATTCTGTGCTCCAATTGATGACTCTGGAAGAAAAAGTAGGGCAACTCAATCAGTACAACGGATTTTGGGATATTACTGGTCCAACTCCAAAAGAAGGTCAAGCAGCCAAAAAATACGAAGATCTAAAAAAAGGGTTAGTAGGATCGATGCTGAATGTAAAAGGAGTTAAAGATGTAAAAGCATTGCAAAAAATAGCGGTGGAACAAACCCGATTAGGGATTCCATTACTCTTTGGATTTGATGTTATTCACGGTTATAAAACGATCAGCCCAATTCCACTGGCCGAAGCAGCAAGTTGGGATTTAGAAGCAATAAAAAAGTCGGCGGCAATAGCGGCAGAAGAAGCGGCTTCCGTAGGATTGAACTGGACTTTTGCACCCATGATTGATATTTCTAGAGATGCCCGCTGGGGTCGTGTTATGGAAGGAGCAGGTGAGGATACATTTTTAGGAAGTAAGATTGCCGTAGCTCGTATACAAGGTTTTCAAGGCGAAGATTTGGCCGCTACGAATACTATTTTGGCTTGCGCCAAACATTTTGCAGGATATGCGTTTGCAGAATCAGGAAGAGATTATAATACGGTAGATATAAGTGAAACCGTGTTGCAGAATACAATTTTCCCTCCTTTTAAAGCGGCGGTTGATGCTGGTGTGCGAACGTTTATGAACTCTTTCAATGAATTGAATGGAATTCCCGCAACAGGAAATGCCTATTTACAAAGAGAAGTTTTAAAAAGAGATTGGAAATTTGATGGTTTCGTAGTTTCTGATTGGGGTTCTATCAACGAGATGATACCACATGGTTATGCCAAAGACAGTAAACATGCTGCCGAAATAGCCATCAATGCTGGTTCAGACATGGATATGGAATCTAGTGCGTATGTGGAACATTTGGTAGCATTAGTGAAGGAAGGTAAAGTCAAAGAAAGTGATATTGATGATTCGGCAAGACGCATTTTGAAAGTAAAGTTCGAATTGGGTTTGTTTGACGATCCATACAAATATTGTGATGAAAATCGAGAATTGGCAACCGTTGGGAAACAAGAATTTCAAGAAGGAGTTTTGGATGTAGCCAAAAAATCGATTGTGCTTTTGAAAAATGAAAAGGAAGTATTGCCTTTAAAAAAATCAGGTCAAAAAATTGCATTAATCGGTGCTTTGGCAAATGATAAAACGAGTCCTTTGGGGAGTTGGAGAATCGCTGCTGACGATAATTCGGCAGTTTCAGTTCTGGAAGGATTACAGAAGTATTCAGGTAATCAACTTACTTATGCTAAAGGAGCTGATGTAGTCGAGGGAAGAACTCAATTCATTTGGGAAACTAAAATCAATACAACTGATAAGAGCGGATTTGCAGAAGCCATTTCGGTAGCAAAACAAGCCGATGTGGTAGTCATGGTTTTGGGAGAACACGGATTGCAATCAGGCGAGGGAAGAAGTAGATCAGATATAGGTTTGCCGGGTGTTCAACAAGAATTATTGGAAGCAATTTATAAAGTCAATCCTAATGTGGTTTTGGTTTTAAATAACGGCCGACCATTAGCGATTCCTTGGGCTGATGAAAATATTCCTGCAATTGTTGAAGGATGGCATTTAGGAACGCAAAGTGGTAACGCAATAGCACAAGTGTTATACGGTGATTATAACCCAAGCGGAAAATTGCCAATGACTTTTCCTAGAAATGTAGGTCAGGTTCCTATTTATTACAATTATAAAAATACAGGAAGACCGGTTATGAACGAACCCGAAAGTGTATTTTGGTCACATTATATTGATGAAAAGAACACGCCTTTGTATCCTTTTGGTCACGGATTAAGTTATTCTAAATTTGAATACTCTAATTTACAATTATCATCCAATACATTTGCTAAAAACGGCAAAATAGAAGTTTCAGTAACTATAAAAAATATTGGAAAAGTTACCGGAAAAGAGGTTGTTCAATTGTATATTAGAGATTTGATAGGAAGTATTACCCGTCCGGTAAAAGAGTTGAAAGGATTCGAAATGATCGAATTGCAACCTAACGAAGCAAAAAAAGTAGTATTTTCAATCGATGAAAAAACAATTGAATACTTCACAGCTAATAAAAAATGGGAAGCAGAAGCAGGTGACTTTAAAGTATTCATCGGAGGAAGTTCAGTAACAAAGTTGGAAGGCGATTTTCAATATTCTAATTAAAATAAAATGAAAAAAATACTAATATTATTGCTTGTGGTTAATTTTTCTTTTGCACAACAGAACAAACGAAAACTAGTCTGGGAAGAAAATTTTGACGGCACCACATTAAACGAAAATAATTGGAATTTTGAGCTTGGAGATGGTTGTCCTAATTGTGGTTGGGGAAACAATGAACGACAACTGTATACGAAACAAAACCACACGGTTGCTAAAAATCAGTTAGTTATCACGGCCAAAAAGGTAGGTGATAAATACACTTCGACACGGATTACCACCAAAGGCAAAAAAGAGTTTCAGTACGGTCGTTTCGAAGCTAGAGCAAAGCTTCCTGTTGGACAAGGAGTTTGGCCAGCTTGGTGGATGTTGGGTTCAAATATCAGTGAAGTCGGTTGGCCTAAATCCGGAGAAATCGATATTTTAGAATATGTAGGAAAAGAACCCAATATGGTTTTTACTTCTTTGCATACACAAGACAGTCATGGAAACACTATAAATACCAAGAAAACAAGATTTGATGCTATCGAGGAAGGTTTTCACATTTACGCTGTAGAATGGACGAAAGATAAAATTGATTTTTTTGTAGATGATACTTTAGTGTATACCTTTCAACCTGAAAATAAAACAGAAGCGATTTGGCCATTCAACCAGCCCTTTTATTTTATTGTCAATATGGCTATAGGAGGGAATTTTGGAGGACCCGAAGTAGATAACACTATACTTCCGCAAGATTTCATAATTGATTACATTAGAGTTTATCAATAATCAGAAATATTAAGTAAAATAATTAAAAATAAAATAAAGTTTGATTATAATTAATTGATAATCAGGCTTTATTTTGTTTTTTTTAGTTTCAGAACTCATTTTTAGAAAAAAGACTCCTTTACTATTCGTCAGCATCCTATTTTTACAGGAATGTAAAAAAAAGAAGAAAAATTTTAACAAATTTCAGTCTTGTTCTGTTAATTTTTATTAATTTTACTTGCATGTTAAAACAATAATTAGTTAAATTTGAAAACTTAACAAACCTAAATAAACACTAGCCTATAATAAAAAACTACTTTTTAGAGACATCTCTTATTTTATTTTAAAACTAAAAAGTATTATTATGGTTAATATACAACTCCCTGACGCGTCATTAGTAAAGGATTATGTCGCAGGTAACGAGGATGCCTTAGCTAAACTAATAAAAAGGCACGAATCAAAAATTTATGGTTTTATTTATTCGAAAATTCCGGATAAAGACATTACCAACGATATTTTTCAAGATACTTTTATCAAAGTAATTAAAACTTTGAAATCAAACTCATACAATGAAGAAGGTAAATTCTTACCATGGGTTATGCGTATATCCCATAATCTCGTTGTAGATCATTACAGGAAAACAAAAAAAATGCCTATGTTTAGAGAAACCGAAGAGTTCTCTATTTTTTCCATAATGTCAGATGATTGTCAGACGATAGAAAATAAAATAATTTCGGAACAAGTCGAAATGGATTTAAAAAAGCTAATCGAAGGACTTCCAGCGGATCAAAAAGAAGTATTGGTGATGCGAATGTATCAAGATATGAGCTTTAAGGAAATTTCAGAATCGACTGGAGTTAGTATCAATACCGCTTTAGGTAGAATGCGTTATGCTCTGATGAATTTGAGAAAAGTGATAGACAAACACCAAATTGTTTTGACCAATTAACAATATGTTTAAACTTGCTGCGTTGTAATATAAAGAAAAATATATATTACTCTATGGCAAAAACTTACTCAAAAAAAGCATCAGTTTCAAAAAACAGGAAACCAAGTAAAGAAACAATTTCTTTCTTATTAAGCTATTCCAAAGCGTTGAGCATAATAAAAATAGACAATAAAAGTTTCGAAATCATATCGAATTAAAATAGCTTAATTCCAATTATGGATGATCTAAAGTATATTTAATTTGGTTTTAAATTATTAAAATCCCACTATTTTTTAATAGTGGAATTTTTTGTTCCATAAGGTTTATTTTTTATGGTAAGAATCAATGACCGTTTTTCTTCCAATTGTTTTAGTGATAATGTCTTTGTCTAAATCCCAAGCACGAGCCGGAGAATATTGTCTCCCGTACCATATAATCTGAAGGTGTAGATCATTCCAAAGTTCTTCAGGAAAAATACGTTTCGCATCTTTCTCTGTTTGAACAACATTTTTTCCGTTTGTTAAATTCCATCGATACATCAATCTATGGATGTGAGTATCAACAGGAAAAGCAGGAACTCCAAAGGCTTGCGACATTACAACACTTGCCGTTTTATGTCCTACCGCAGGTAATTCCTCTAAAAATTCAAAACTCTGAGGTACTTTTCCACCATGTTTGTCAATTAAAATATGGGATAAACCATGAATTCCTTTTGATTTCATTGGCGATAAGCCACAGGGACGAATGATTTCCTTAATTTCCTCAACAGACATTTTTATCATATCATAAGGATTGTCCGCTTTCGCAAAAAGTAACGGTGTGATTTGGTTCACGCGAACATCTGTACATTGTGCCGAAAGTAAAACAGCAATCAATAACGTATAAGGATCCTTATGGTCTAAAGGAACTGGAATCGTTGGGTATAACTCTTTTAACGTATTTATAACAAACGTTACACGTTCTTGTTTATTCATTATTCATTAAATTTGATTTGTAAAGAAAAACAATTTCATTGGCAATAGCAAAATTCAATTTCAATTCAAATAAATAAAAAATATAAATAATGACAACATTAAAAAAAGGAGATAAAGCACCTAATTTTTCTGGTCTGGACCAAGACGGAAAATCACATCAATTAGCGGATTATGCAGGTAAAAAATTAGTCGTTTTCTTTTATCCAAAAGCAAATACGCCAGGTTGCACTGCAGAAGCGTGTGATTTAAGAGATAATTTCGAACGATTCCAAGCTAATAATTATGAGCTGTTAGGCGTTAGTGCCGATGCGCAAAAAGCACAAGCTAAATTCAAAGAAAAATTTGATTTTCCGTTTCCGTTACTTGCTGATGAGGATAAATCGGTAATTCAGGCTTTTGGAGTTTGGGGACCAAAGAAGTTTATGGGAAAAGAATATGACGGTATTCACCGAACAACATTTGTAATTGATGAAAAAGGAATTATCGAAGATGTGATTTCAGATGTGAAAACTAAGGCTCATGCCGCTCAGATATTGAAGTAAGTGTTCAGTAATCAGTTTTTAGTGTTCAGTTACTGCAATTACAAATAAGTATACAAAAACTGAAATTAAATTTTGACAAACAAAATAAAGTCCAGAGTTGAGATGTTAAATGACCTCAATTCTGGACTTTGTTTTGTAATTTAAATCGAAATTTCATGACTGATTCCGATAGTTATTAGGACTAGCAACTGAACACTAAAAACTGATTACTGATCACTATTCGCTAATTGCTTTCCTTCAAAACTTTATTTGGGTCATACCCAAAAAGGCGGTGTTCTTTTATTATTTCTGCAATACCAGTAGGAAGCATTGTTTCCCAACCCGGTTTTCCATTATTAATCATATTTAAAACTTCACGAGAGAAAACTTCTAAAATAGAAGGGTCATAATCATCTATGTCAACTACTTTTCCGTTGAATTTAAAGAATTTGTATAATTCTTTCATTCTAGGATGTACTTTTAAGTTTTCTGATGTGATGATTTCTCCGTCTTCTCCAATCATTGGATACAAGAAAACTTTCATATCGCGATAGAATAATTTTCCAAATGCTTCCAATATTCCACCACTTAAATGACGGTAATATTTCTCATCAAAAATATCTACTAAATTATTCACGCCCATGGCTAATCCCATTCTGGCTTTGGTATAATTAGCAAAATATTCCACCACTTTATAGTATTCCTGGAAGTTTGAAATCATTACAGTTTGTCCAAGTGAACATAGTAATTCAGCCCTATCCATAAAATCTCTTTCATCGATTTCACCATCAGAACGTAAGTTTGATAATGTAATTTCAAAAACTACCAATGTGTTTTCGGCATTTACCTTATTCTCATTCAGGAACATTTTTAATGATTTCTCATACATGTCCATGTTCACTTTTGTAACGGGACGAAAACTACCTCTAAAAGCAAGAATATTTTTCTTGTATAAAATTGCTGCAGGAAGAATGTTTTTACCTTCAGGGTTAAACATTACCGCATCAGTCATTCCGTTTTTTACTAATTGTAAACTCATCAAACGATTGTCAACATCAGCAAAACGAGGTCCTGAGAAATTTATAGTGTCTATTTCTAATTGATCTTTATCTAGGTGATCGTATAAATAACGCAACAATCGTTTAGGATCATTGTATTTATAATATGCTCCATAAATTAAGTTTACACCAAGAATACCAAGCGTTTCTTGTTGCAAGCGGACATCAGTTTCTTTAAATCGAATGTGAATGATAATTTCGTTATAATCCTCATCTGGTTCAATTTGATAACTAATTCCAACCCAACCATGTCCTTTGAATTGTTTTGCAAAATCTATCGTAGCTACAGTATTGGCATAACTAAAAAACATTTTATTAGGATGTTTTTCTCTGCTCAATCTTTTTTCTATCAGATTTACTTCATGAGAAAGCATTTTTTTAAGTCGGCTTTCGGTTACGTAACGGCCGTCTTCTTCAACGCCATATACGGCATCACTAAAGTCTTTGTCATAGGCTGACATTGCCTTTGCAATTGTTCCGGAAGACCCACCAGATCTAAAAAAATGTCTTACAGTTTCCTGTCCAGCCCCAATTTCTGCAAAAGTTCCGTAAATGTTTTCATTCAAATTGATACGGAGTGCTTTATCTTTAATCGAAGGGATTTGTTCGATGATTTTATCACCTTTTAATTTTATTTCTGTATCCATTTTCTTTTAATATGGCTAATATGTTGCAAAGTTAATGAAATAGGTTTCTAATGAAAGATAATTAACCCTATTTTTGTAAATAAAAGCAATAAAATTGAAGGTATATTTTTTAGGAACTGGTACATCACAGGGGATTCCTGTTATTGGGAGCAATCATCCAGTATGTAAAAGCACTGATTTTAAAGACAAAAGGCTAAGAGTTTCCGTTTGGATTTCTTGGGGAAATCATTCTTTTGTTATTGACTGCGGACCTGATTTTAGACAGCAAATGCTTTCTTCAAATTGTCAAAAAGTAGATGGAATCCTGTTTACCCACGAACATGCTGACCATACAGCAGGAATAGATGATATTCGTCCGTTTAATTTCAAGCAGGGAGAAATTCCAATTTATGCACATCAAAGGGTTATAGATAATCTGAGAAGGCGGTTTGGCTACGTTTTTGAAACGGTAAATAAATATCCGGGCGCACCTTCTGTTGCTACTATAGAAGTTGTCAATAATGAACCATTTTCTCTAGGAAATAAAACGGTAATTCCTATTGATGTAATGCATGGAAATCTTCAGGTTTTTGGGTATCGAATAGATGATTTTGCCTATTTGACCGATGTGAAAACTATTGAAAAAAGCGAAATTGAAAAATTAAAAAATTTGAAGGTATTGGTAATAAATGCGTTACGAGAAGAGCCTCATGATACGCATTTCAATTTGAAAGAAGCATTAGATTTTATAACTTTGGTGCAACCAAAAACTACTTATCTGACACACATTAGTCATATTATGGGATACCATGAAGAGGTTCAAAAAAACCTTCCTCCAAATGTTTTTCTAGCGTACGACAATTTAGAAATTACACTATAATTCAATTTACAATGAAACAATCATTATTCCTTTATCTCACTATTTTAGCGGTACTTTCTTCAATTTTTACTTATATGTTTTTGAGTAAACAGGTGACATTTGAACAAACAAGGTATGAAAAAACTACAAAAAAGTTAAGAGACAGTCTACGTTTAGTTTCGAATCAGTTAGCTGATGCCAACTATTTTTCTTTGGCTAAAAACGAAAACGCCCAAAATTATTTTGATTCAGGAAGTTCAGATAAAATAATTCAATACGAAAAATTAATTCCTGTTGTTACCGAAAAATTATTAGATTTTAATTCCAATCCAAAAGGGAATCCTTATACTGGTCAAGATCAAATTGGAGTTAATAAATTCATTATCAATAAAGTAAGAGTCCTGAACCACAGATGGATTATTGCAGATTTTAGTGACGGCGAAATTTGGGGAGAAGTTTTGTTGAAATATTTTGTAAATGCTGATGATAGTATTTCATTTGAAGTAAATCAATCATTATTATATCAAAAATAAGTATGAAAAAGGGATTGTTTTTTTCGGTAATGATCATTTTTGCTTTTTCTTGTGCAAAGCAAATGGATCAAAAAAAGGAATCTAAGAGTCCAATTCTAAAAGAAGAAAAACCACAATTAGTAGGTGGAGATTTGGATGAACACGGTTGTAAAGTTTCTGCAGGTTATACTTGGTCTGTGTTGAGAAAGGAGTGTATCCGGGTTTTTGAAATCGGAACTCGATTAAATCATTACGAGCAAAGCGGAGAAACTGCAACTACATCAGCTTTTGTGATTTTTGAAAATAATGGAAATAAAGCAGAATTATTTCTGGATACCCAAAAGGAGTCTATTATTTTAGAGAGAAAATCCGAAGGCCAACCATGGGTTAAGGATGATTGGCAATTGATTCCTTGGAAAGGTTATGTTTTGAAAAAAGCAGAAGAAATTAAATATACAGGACAATAAAAATCGGTTAGTTATTTTCTAACCAATTTTTAAAGTCATAAAAATTTTGTGGTGCCACTCCATGACCCACAGGATATTCTTTATAGGTTATATTTATTCCTAAATTTTCTAGTATTGCAGGTGTTTTTCTAGCCCATTCTACTTGAATTACTTGGTCTACTGTTCCGTGTGAAGCAAATATTTTCAAGTTAGTAAAGTTGTTTTTAAGATAATCCTCAGCCACAATTTCTAAATTCAAATAGCCGCTCATAGCTACCACTTTTTGAACTTTTTCTGGGTAAGAAAGTGCCACAGCATAACTCAAGATTGAACCTTGGCTGAAGCCAACTAAAGCAATTTGTGTCTCATCGATTGGATAATTAGCAATTAACTCATCAATAAATCCAGCAATTAAATCCCTTGAAATTTTAGCTTGTTCGTGGTCTGAAAATTTATTTTGATCCGCATCAAAGTTTATCGCGTACCAAGCATAACTGCCGTATTGTAAGTCGTAAGGAGCTCGTGCTGAGATAATATAATATTCCTCTGGAAGTTCAGTAGCAAATGAAAATAAATCTTCTTCATTGCTGCCATATCCATGTAATAAAAGGATAAGAGGATTTTTGTCTAATTTTATTTTAGGTTCTCGTATTTTATATTCTAAAGATAAATTCATCGGATTATGATATGTTTTTAAGCCATTTTTGAAAATAAGTTCCCAATAAAGGAACTGGTTTTGTTTCTCCTTTTATAGCACTGGTAATGCCATAAGACCATAAAACAAATACGAAAATCCACATTGGAGCTGAAATCATTAAGCTGTCAAAATTGCTGATGATTAATCCCAATGAAATAAAAGTTAATGTGAGTCCCAGTCCTTGGCGTATATGAAAGGAAGCAAACGCATTTTTGTCTTCGGAGTTCATGGACATCGCTATAAATACGCCAATTCCTAAAATATAGCTGGTGATGGCGGCAGTTTTTCCTGTTTCGGTAGTGTTATTCATTTTATTTGTGCTCACTTTGAGTTTGGTGAGATTTTTTATTTATGCTAAAATTAATTTTCCTTGATTCACAATTCCAAGAACTTTTCCTTTGATTTCTGTTTCCAAAAATGCGGAATTTTTTGATTTCGATAGAATCGACGATTTTGTGAAAATGCTTTTTGGTTCAGGATTAAATAAGGTAATATTTGCTTTAGAACCTTCATTTATGATTTGGATATCAATACCGAATGTAGATTTTCCAGCGGTCAATTTATCTATTACGGTTTCTAATGGCAATACGGTCATCAAAGCACCAAAAGCACTTTCCATTCCAATCGTTCCATTTTTGGCACCATCAAATTCCATTTTCTTGTGTTCAATATCTATCGGATTATGGTCGGATGTAATCATATCGATTGTTCCTTCTTTTATTCCTTTCAGCAATGCTTTTCTATCGGTTTCAGTTCTAAGTGGCGGCGAAACTTTATAACGGGTATCAAAACCCTCCAATTTTTCATCGGTCAAAACCAAATGATGTACAGCGACACTGCAGGTTACATTTAGTCCATTGGCTTTAGCCTCTTTGATTAATTGAACTGATTTTTTAGTCGAAATCGTCGGAATGTGAAGTTTTCCTCCGGTATATTCTAACAGAAATAAATTTCTTGCGATTTGTAATTCTTCGGCAAGATTTGGAATTCCTTTCAAGCCTAATCGGGTAGAAACTATGCCTTCATTCGCAACTCCGTTTCCTTTTATATTTTCGTCTTGGGAAAAAGCAAGAATCAATCCATCAAAATCCTGAACGTATTGTAAGGCAATTTTCAGCAAATTAGCATTATCCAAACTTTTATTATAATCTCCAAAAGCAACCGCTCCCGCTTTTTTCATATCATACAATTCGGCCATGTCTTTTCCTGCACTTTCTTTGCTCAAAGCGCCAATAGGATACAGCTGAGTCGCAAATCCGAGTGCTTTATTCAAAACAAAATTCACTTGGGATTGATTGTCAATAATAGGAAAGGAGTTGGGTTGTAATGCGATTGCCGTAAAACCACTTTTGGCAGCCACATTAAGTCCGTTTGATATCGTTTCTCGGTCTTCAAAACCAGGTTCTCCTAGAGAAACGCTACTGTCGAACCAACCTTGTGAAACATGTAAATTATCAAGTTTTACCTCTTCTGCTTTATCTGGATTTGGAAGCGATGTTCCAATTTTTTTTATAAAACCATCAACAATTAAAATATCTGCAGTCTTATTATGAAAGGGACTTTTTGAATCGATAATTTTGGCGCCTCTGATGATTAATTTCATATGTAGATAATATTTGTTTTTTAATGGAATATGTAATTCGCATAGTTGCATTAACTTTTACGACCAAATTACGGTCATGCTCATTTCATATTGATTTTTTAAGTATTGAACCTTCGTTATTTACTTTACGAATCGTATAATTGCCATTTCGGTTATTATAAATAACAGTGCAAAGATAACAAACCATTTCCAAATTTGATTATCTGTTCTGTCAGTTTGTAAAGTGTTAAATAGCGATGGGATTGATTCGATTGTTTTATAGTCCGAAAGAATATTGTCATTGGCTGAAGCCAAATCACTTTCGGTTCTGTTGTAATTGAAACTGATGTTTTCAATCCACTCTTTTTTATTGTAAATGCTGAAATTTCCCGCTTGTTCTGGATAATCATTGAAAGTCATTTTGACTTTATTATTCAGAATTTGTTGAATAGGAATAAATTGTTCGTCCAAGCCTTTTACCGTTAAAATAGCGTCTTTGTTTAATGATGCTTCGGTCAAGTGCGGGTTGTTATTTCCAATTATCAAAGCATTGATGCCGTTGTTTTGATTGTTCATCGCCATCTTGTAAAATGTAGGCACAATTAATGGAGATTGCTGGAAATTTGAATTTTCGGTGTTGATGGGAGCTGCAAAAACAGCAACCGCTGAAACGGAATTTGCTATTGAAGTCAAGAAAACACTTTGGTCCTCATAAGACAAAGCAGCTGGACTGGAGCTGGATAATGCAAAGGAACTTTTTGTTTTTGGATACTGAAAATTAGTCACTTTGTTTTCAAAAACGCTATTAAATATAGGGTGATTGAAGTTGATTTTAGTAATCAGCTTTTCTCTGTTTTCTAAAGAATTGAATGTAAGGTTTCCAAAATTCGAGACAAAAGAATTCATATTTGTAGTTGAACTTACTGTCGAAGGGATCACAATTAAATTGCCGCCTTTCTCTACAAAAGATTTCAAAGTGGTCGCCAAAGCTTGTGGAATTTCATCCAATTCATTTAAAACAATCGCATCTTGTTCTTCCAGTTTATTGTAATCTAATGCGCTTAAAGTATAATTGTTGAAATTGAATTCTTCACTGGTGTAAATTCGGGAAAGAAAGTTGCTTTTTCCCAGTTCTCCAATGCTGATTATTTTGGTTTTCTTAGTTTTAGTAATGCTGAAAAACAACGTGTTATCATATGTCAACCCATTGTCAACTATAGAAAAATAGCCATGAAAGGATTGTTTTGGAATCGTAAAGTTGAGATTTTTTTTCTTTGTGTCTAAAGTTACTATTGTCTTCGCAATGAGCTTGTTTTCATTGTATAAAGAAATAGGAATCGGGTTAAAATCATCTCCATAACCGGATATTTGGACACTAATTTCATAAAAATTTTCTAATGTTTTATTGATGAAAACACTATCAATTGATACATTATTTTTTTGTTCTGCTTTTGGGATTATAAATAAAGGAGAATCAGTTGCGTCACTATTTTTCAGTTGTTTTTCATTAAGACCAACAGCATCAGTAATGATAACGATATCCTTTTTAAAAGCTGATTTATGGGCTTTTATTTTTGCCATTATATTGTCCAATTGGAACGGAGTAGCGCTGTATTTTAGATTTTGCAAAGCACTACGAACCGACTTTATATCGGTGTTCCAATAATTTTCGGAATTGGTGAGCAAAGAAAAATTTACATTTTCCGGAGTTTCTTCAAGTAATTCCTGAACGGCTCTTTTTAGCAATTCTCCTTTTTTGCCTTTGGCTTGCATACTAAAAGAATTATCCAAAATAATATACAGCTCATTGCTGGCATTTTTACTGTCTTTTGACTCAAAAAAAGGTTGAGCAAATGCTATAATAATACACGTCAGTAATAATACACGGCAGGCGAGAAGCAACCATTTCTTGATTTTAGAGCTTTTCCGGGTTTGAATGGAAAGTGCTTTTAAGAAACGAACATTGGTGAAATATTCTTTTTTGAAACGGCGTAATTGAAATAAATGAACCAGAATTGGAACAATCAACAAGAACAGAAAGTATAAAATTTCGGGATGTTTAAAATGCATTCTGAGGTTGAGTTTACTTCACTGGATTTTGTTTTCAACGGTGTTCATTGAATTCTATGAGTCAAAAATACAAATTTGTTGACAGTTTTAGTTGAAGTTGTTATAATTTTTCAAAGGAATAAACAATTGACATTCATTATGAATATAATGTGTATTTTAGCTTTCTAATAAATTTTAAAAACATGAAAAAGCCGTTTGCTGTTCTTCTATTAATTTTCATTTTTACAAGTGTTCAGGCGCAAAAGAATAAATTCAATTTACTGATTGGAACCTACACCCAAAATTGTGACAGCAAAGGAATTTATGTATATGATTTTGATTCAAAAACAGGTGATTTCAGTTTTAAAAATGCTACTGAAAAAGTTATAAATCCAAGTTATTTGACCGTTTCAAAGGAGAGTAACTTTATTTATGCCGTAAATGAGTTTGGTGCTGAAAGTACAGTAAGTTCTTTTAGTTATAATCCAGCAAGCGGAAAATTAGACTTAATCAACAAACAAAGTTCAAAAGGCGCTGATCCTTGTTACATTATAAACGATGATAAAAATGTGATAGTTGCCAATTATTCCGGTGGGAATATTTCCGTTTTTGGTAAAAATAACGACGGAAGTCTTGCTGAAGCAAAGCAAGTTATTCAACATTATGGAAAAGGAATTAATGTACAAAGACAAGAAGGTCCTCATGTACATATGGTTCATTTTTCTCCAGACAAAAAGTTTATTTTGTCCAATGATTTAGGGAATGACAAAGTGTATTCTTATGCTTATAATCCTAATGCTGCTACTACTGTTTTAGAATTAAAAGATAGCATTTCAGTGAAATCTGGAAGTGGACCAAGACATTTGACGTTCAGTAAAGACGGAAAATTTGTTTATCTATTACAGGAACTTGACGGAGCGTTAACGGTATTTAGTTATTCAAACGGAATATTAAAAAAGATTGATGAAACGACTATTTTAACCAAAGGCTTTAAAGGAACTTTCAGTTCTGCAGATATTCATATTTCGCCTGACGGGAAATTTTTATATGCATCCAATCGTGGTGAAGCAAATACGATTACAATTTTTAAAATCCTAAAAAACGGAAAATTACTATTGAAAGGACAAACAAGTACTTTAGGGAAAGGACCCAGAAATTTTGCAATTGATCCAACTGGAAATTTTCTTTTGGTAGCACATCAATATACCAATAATGTAGTGATTTTTAAAAGAAATAAAAATACGGGAGCACTTACAGATACTGGAAAAAAGATTGCTTTGTGTTCGCCGGTTTGTTTGGTTTTTACAAAGAATTAAAATGAAATTATGATCACAAAAAAAAAGGCTAAAAATGATACTCATTTTTAGCCTTTTTTTAGTACTATTTATTCTTGTCTTTTCTCTTCTTGTCTCTGGTTTTTAGCATATTTCTATTTACAGAACCGTGCGTTTTTTTCTTTGTTACACCTGGTCCACCTAAATTAACTTTCTTATTCTTTTTACTTTTCTCTTGAAAAGCGCCATCTCCGTCAAGTTTCTGTTTTTTCATCATAAACTTAATCGGTTGTCTGTCTTTTTCAGGTTCGATTAATTTTGATGACACTTCAACTGTCTCCGGGAAAGCTTCGATTGCTAATTCCATATTCATCAGCACTTCTATTTCCACTTTGGATTCTTCTTCACGAGGCGCGATAAGACTTATTGCAGTTCCTGTAGCATCTGCACGACCGGTTCTACCAATTCTGTGCATGTACAATTCTGGCATTTCAGGCATCTCAAAGTTGACAACGTGGGTGATATTCGAAATATCTAAACCTCTTGCCATAATATCAGTAGTAATTAAACCACGGAGATTTCCTTCTTGGAATGAAGCCATCGTACTCAAACGGTAATTTTGTGATTTATTCGAGTGAATTACTCCAAACTGACCCTCAAAATCTTCTTCGATACGTTCGTGAACCATATCTGAAATCTTCTTGTTATTTACAAAAACTAAAACACGACTCATGTCTTCGTTGTTTTGCAATAAGTGTTTTAGAAGGTTTATTTTGGTATTGAAATTGGGAACATTATAGGCAATTTGTTTGATGTTTTCCAATGGTGTTCCTGATGCCGAAAGTGTAACTTCTTCCGGATAATCAAAATAGTCATTCAAAATAGCATCTACTTCATCCGTCATAGTTGCCGAAAAAAGTATGTTTTGACGTTTTTTAGGCATCATGGCCAAAATAGCAGTCAATTGGGTGCGGAAACCTAAATTAAGCATTTCGTCAAACTCATCGATTACCAGCTTTTGCATTTCTTCAAAACGAATCACATTATCCAGCGTTAAATCCATGATTCTTCCTGGAGTTCCCACTAGTATGTCGCAGCCTTGATAAACGGTTGTTTTTTGAGTATTGATGTTGACACCTCCAAAAATACCAACAGTACGAACCGACATGTATTTTGTCAATTTTTCTACTTCTTCCACTACTTGCACGACAAGTTCACGTGTAGGAACCAAAATTACTATTTTAGGAGTATGTCCCGGAGTAAATTTATATAATTTTAATAAAGGCAAAAGATAGGCAAATGTTTTACCAGTACCAGTTTGTGCAATTCCCATCATATCTCTTCCAGACATTATCACAGAAAAAGTTTTTTCCTGGATGGGAGTTGGAGAAGTAAATCCTAAATCATCTATTGCTTTTTGCACAGATTTAGGGAGATTGAATTGTTCGAAAGTACTCATTTGCTTAAATTTTGTGCAAAGGTACATTAAATTTTAGACTTCATTAGATTCTTATATTTTTAGATTTCAGGTTTTTAAAATTAATCTAAAAATCGAAGGAGTCTAGCTCATCTAACTTAAAATTTTTCAAAAACCCCTAATCCAAATAATGCAAAGTCATATTTAACGGGATCAATCGGGTCGAATTCACGAAGTCTTAAATCTAATTCGGCTAATGCTTTTGCGTCATTTTGTTTTCTGGTCAGCAATCCTAGTTTTCGCGCTACATTACCGGAATGCACATCCAAAGGACAGGATAAAGAAGCTGGAGAAATACTTTTCCATATTCCTAAGTCGACACCTTTAGTGTCCTGGCGCACCATCCAGCGTAAATACATGTTTATTCGCTTGGCTGCAGAATTGTTCAGAGGGTCTGAAATGTGTTTTTGTGTTCTAATTTGATGGGGAATTTCGAAGAATGTCTTTTTGAATTCCGAGATGCTGTTTTGCATGGTTTTTAACTCTTGGTTTTTAGCATATACGGATTCTAATCCATTATGGTTTTCATAGATATTTTTTAGGCTTCTAATAAAACTTGCAAAATCCTGTCCGTTAAAAGTTCGATGAACAAAAGTTTCTAGTCGTTCCAAATCATTTTCGGAATGTGACATGACAAAATCATAAGGTGCATTTCCCATTAAATCCATCATTTTATGAGAATTTTTGATAATCATTTTGCGATTCCCCCAAGCGATTGTAGCACTCAGAAAACCAGCAATTTCGATATCTTCTTTTTGTGAAAATAAATGCGGAATTTGTACAGGATCACTTTCGATGAAGTCGAGTGTATTATATTGTATCACTTTTTCGTCGAGGAAAGATTTGAGTTCTGAAGAATTCATTTTTATTTAAAGTTTAATATTTAAAGTGGTTCGTCGTTTCAATGAACTTTAAACCTGAAACTTCAACCTTTTTTAGTTGCTAATCATTCCATCAACCATTATTAATTTTCTGTCGGCCATATTGGCTAAATCTTCATTGTGTGTTACAATCACGAAAGTTTGTCCCAACTCATCACGCAATTTAAAGAATAATTGATGTAAGTTTTCAGCCGAAGCAGTATCGAGATTTCCCGAAGGTTCATCGGCAAAAATGATGGCTGGTTTATTAATCAGCGCTCTGGCCACAGCCACACGTTGTTGTTCCCCGCCGGAAAGTTCATTGGGTTTATGATTCATTCTATGGGAAAGTCCAAGATAAGTCAGCAGTTTTTTTGCTTCAATCTCAGTTTCCGGTTTTGGTTTATTGGCAATGAAAGCGGGAATGCAAACATTCTCTAATGCAGTAAATTCAGGTAATAATTGATGAAATTGAAAAATAAAACCTAAATTTAGATTTCTGAATTTAGATAAGGTTTTGTCATTCATAGTCAGAATGTCTTCATTGTTGATGCGCAATTCAATTCCGTTTTCAACGGTTGGCTTGTCTAAAGTTCCAAGGATTTGCAAAAGAGTTGTTTTTCCGGCTCCCGAAGCACCAACGATAGAGACAATTTCTCCTTTTTGAATATGTAAATCGACTCCTTTCAACACATGTAGTTGATCGTAATATTTATGTAGATTTTTGGCTTGTATCATTTTGAAACTGTTTTGACAAAGAAACAAAGATTTTAATGATTATTAAATGCATCCCAATATATTTTGCTTTGACAAAATATAAACTTTAGTTAATATCGAATAATCAGTTCGTTTTAATGGATAAATTTGATTCTAAATCGGTAATGATGAAAAAAATAATTGGTATTTTTCTGGCACTATTGCCTTTTTCATTTTGTGCAAAAGAAAAGAATAGTATTGTGCCAAAAAGTAAAGAAACAAAAAATATGGAAATACAAAACGGATTGGAAGTTGCAACCTTTGCAGGAGGTTGTTTTTGGTGTACAGAAGCAGTTTTCTTAGAACTGGATGGAGTAAAAAAAGTTGTTTCAGGATATATTGGCGGCACTACTGTAAACCCAACGTACAAGGATATTTGTAATGGAGATACGGGTCATGCGGAAGCTATTGAAATTACTTTTGATCCTAAAGAAGTAAGTTTTGGAGAACTATTGGAAATATTTTTTGCCACACATGATCCGACTACGTTGAACCGTCAGGGAAATGATATTGGTA
The DNA here is from genome assembly GCF_030010375.1 of Flavobacterium yafengii. Lineage (GTDB taxonomy): Bacteria > Bacteroidota > Bacteroidia > Flavobacteriales > Flavobacteriaceae > Flavobacterium > Flavobacterium yafengii. The sequence continues at coordinate 1,559,970 of NZ_JASCRY010000001.1, forward strand.
CACAATATCGTAGTGAAATTTTTTATCACAATCCTACTCAAAAGCAACTCTCTGAAGATTATATCGCTTTAATGATCAGCGAGAATACATTTGGAAAACCAATTGTAACTAAAATCTCTGCAGTTTCTAAATTTTATGAAGCCGAAGATTATCATCAAAATTATTACAATCAAAACAAAACCCAAGGATATTGCAGTTATGTAATTACTCCAAAAATTGAGAAGCTGAAAAAAGTGTATCAAGACAAGCTGAAAAAATAATTGGCATCAGATTTGTACAATTTTCTGATAAATTGAAATAGTATGACAGAGCAAGTGCCCGTTAGTGCAGAAAACAATAAAACAAGGAATCTTATATTAGGAATTCTGTTTGATGCAATAGGATTAGTATCGTTTACGGTTCCATTGGTTGGCGAGTTTTCCGATGTGATTTGGGCGCCATTGGCGGGATTTTTAATGACTTGGATGTATAAAGGAACCATAGGACGAGTAGGAGGTGTGGTTACTTTTCTGGAAGAAATTTTACCTTTTTCGGATTTTATACCAACATTTACATTGACTTGGATTTATAATTATTGGATTAAAAACAAAAACGCCTCGTAATTGAGGCGTTTTTGTTATTCTGTAAAAAGAAATCCTAATCCCATACGTTTCAGCATCTTTTTTTCGAATGCCCAAAAGAATTTGAACTGCCCAAAAAGAAATCCAATTAGGACTAAAAGCACTTGGTATATAGGGAAAATTAAAATTAATCGCACTGGTGTAAACCAATATCCTAAATCTTCTTTTGTAATTCCCAACCAAAAACAAAATGGTTTTGACAACCATGCTGAAGCCGAACCAGTAATCGCAAAAACGATAAATATGATCATGAGTTGGAAATTTGTCTCAATTCCCCAACGTTGTTTTAGTTTATTCATTTTTATTTATAATGATTACAAATATAGTAACATTATCTGATGGGGACTAAACCAAAAAGTTTTTGTTTATAGGTATTTTGAAAATAAATCATGTAATTGTAGATCAAATAATTTACTTCGTAGCCATAATCAATATTTGGATCATAATTGATAGACATTTCATATAAATTTGGATCAAATCGCATAGGCTGTAAAACACGGCTATTCCACTCGCTGATGTAAAATTGGTTTTTGTTTTCTAAATAGCTTTGAGAATAATATCCTCTTGGGTATGCTCTTGAATTAAGCCACGTACTAAAACCGGGATCAATAATGATAACTTCATATTCTAGCTCGTCATTAGCAATTCGCACGGTATCGCCTTGAGTTGCAACAGTATTTTCAGTACTTGGAAAATTAGACTTTGAAGTGTTACAACTAAAAATAGAAACTAGAATAATTGCTAATAGATAAACACTATTTTTCATAATCAAAAAATTGAATATTAAATTTACAAAATTAAATGATTTGTTAGTAGCGTTTTAACATAAAAAATCACCTACAATGAGTAGGTGATTTTTTATAAATATTTTATTTTTATTATTTTCCAAAGAGTTTGCCAAGTATACTTCCAAGCCCGCCACCTTTTTTTGTTACGGCTGACATGGCATCACTGATATCTACTTTACCATCTGCATTTTGGTCCAAACCAAATTGACCTCCATATTTAGATATTGCCTCCATTATGCCAGAATTCTGGGTACTATCACCAGAAATAGCCGCTATCACATCAGAAATTTGAAAGCTGCTGTCATTAGGATCTTTAGCTTTATTGACTAACGAACCTAAAATTTGAGGAATTAAACTTCCTGCAACACCGGAGGCAGTTTCACTATTGAAGCCAAATTTTTCTCCCAAACTACCAGTAAGTTGTTCCGTTAATTTTTGAATTAGAGGATTAGAGGTGTTTTGTGCATTGTTTCCTTGAAATAATCCCGCAAGCTGATCTGCTCCGCCTTCTGAAACTATTTTTTGTAATCCAGAAAAAATAGAACTGCTGGCTTCAGTCATTACGGCTTCATTATGCTCGTTTGGAATTGCTTGGTTTTTAACAACTGATTCGACCCCAAACTGTTGTGCTAATTGTGTTAATTGTTCAAACATGGAAAATATTTTAAAATTAGAAATCAAATTTAATAAAAAAAGGGATTTATTAAACAAAGTTAATAAATCCCTTTTCATTTATTTAGTCTAAAATACTAGCCTAATATGCTAATGATTTGTGAAGCTAATTCAGTACCAATTCTGTCTTGAGCTTCTCCAGTTGCAGCCCCAATATGAGGAGTCAACGAGATTTTATGATTCATCAAAATAGTCATTTCAGGAGTTGGTTCGTTTTCAAAAACGTCTAATCCTGCGAATAATACTTTTCCGCTGTCTAGTGCTTTTACTAATGCAACTTCATCAATAACACCACCACGAGCACAGTTTACAATACCTACACCGTTTTTCATGATTGCCAATTCTTTCTCTCCAATGATGTAACCATCTTGAGCAGGAACGTGTAATGTGATGAAATCAGCTTCTTTGAATAAAGATTCCAATGATTGAGAAACGATAGTAGTTGTGATAGATTGCCCGTCAAAAAACTCCACTTTAATATCAACTTGTGGGATAAACATATCAGCAGCAATTACTTTCATGCCTAAACCTAGTGCCATTTTAGCAGTAGCCTGACCAATACGGCCAATTCCTACTACTCCAAGAGTTTTCCCTCTTAATTCAATTCCGTTTGCATAAGCTTTTTTCAAACCTTCAAAGTTTGTATCTCCTTCAAGAGGCATATTTCTATTAGAATCGTGTAAAAAACGAACACCAGAAAATAAGTGTGCAAAAACCAATTCTGCAACTGATTCTGATGAAGAAGCTGGAGTGTTTATTACGTGAATTCCTTTGCTTTTAGCATAATCCACATCAATATTATCCATTCCTACACCACCACGACCTATAATTTTTAATCCTGGACAAGCGTCAATGATATCCTTACGAACTTTAGTCGCACTACGTACCAAAACTACACTTACATTATTTTCGTTTACAAAATTAGCTACTTGTTCTTGAGCTACTTTTGTAGTTATAACTTCAAATCCACCTTTTTCTAAAGCTAGAATTCCACTTTTAGAAATTCCATCGTTGGCTAATACCTTCATTTATGTTTATTTGTTTATTCGTTATTTGTTTAATCGTATTTTGGATAAAAAATAACTGAATTATTAATTAATTTGATTGTTGATTTAAATAATTAAATCAACACGATATTGTTTTCTTGTTTTTTGGTTATTTCGATTAAACAAATAACCAAATTAACGATTAAACTTTTGACTCTAATTCTTTCATTACATCAACCAATACTTGAACACTTTCTAACGGAAGTGCGTTGTACATAGAAGCTCTGTAACCACCTACTGAACGATGTCCAGGTAATCCAGATATTCCTGCTGCTTTCCACATTGCATCAAATGTTGCAGCGTGTGCTTCATCATTCAATAAGAAAGTAGCATTCATGTTAGAACGATCTTCTACAGCTGCAGCTCCTTTAAATAATGGGTTTCTGTCTATTTCTCCATAAAGTAATGCTGCTTTAGCATTGTTTATTTTTTCAATAGAAGCAATTCCACCAAGGTTTTTCAACCATTGTAAAGTCAATAACGATGCGTAAACAGGGAAAACAGGTGGAGTATTATACATACTTTCTGCTTTGATATGTTTAGTATAATCCAACATGCTTGGGATTATTCTGCCATTTTTACCTAAAATTTCTTCTTTTACAACAACCAAAGTAGTTCCAGCTGGACCCATATTTTTTTGAGCTCCTGCATAAATCAAATCAAATTTAGAAAAATCCAATTCTCTTGAAAATATATCAGAACTCATATCACATACAATTGGCATATCAAGTGACGGGAATTCCTTCATTTGTGTACCAAAAATAGTGTTGTTACTTGTGCAATGGAAATAATCAGCATCTGCAGGGACAGTATATCCTTTTGGAATGTGATTGTAATTTTGTTCTTTTGATGAAGCTACAACAACTGTATCTCCAAAAAATTTTGCTTCTTTTATAGCGGCTGAAGCCCATGTTCCGGTATCAAGATAAGCCGCTTTTCCGCCTTCTTTCATTAAGTTATAAGGAACCATCAAAAATTCTAAACTTGCTCCGCCAGCAAGAAATAATGCTTGATATCCTTTGCCCTCAAGGCCTAAAAGTTCAATAACAATTGCTCTTGCTTCATCCATTACGGCAACGAAGTCTTTGCTTCTATGCGAAATTTCTAAAAGCGATAATCCAGAATCGTTAAAATTTAATATTGCTTGTGCTGATTTTTCAAAAACTTCTTGTGGTAAAATACAAGGTCCTGCGCTGTAGTTGTGTTTTTTCATGGTGTAGTTTAAGTCCAAAAAATTAAAGTGCAAATTTCGGCAATAGGAATTTAAAAGGCGTTAAATAATTCGAAATAATTAAACATATTTCAACTATGTTGTTAACAAAAACGAAATAGTATCGGTGTTATCTGCGTAATTCCACAATTTAGGTTTTTGGGTTTGCCCAAAGCCAATGCTGTTCTCTATAAGATTGTCACTTACAATGCACTGAATTTTATCGTTTTCTGATTGCAATCTAGTTTTCAAATCATTGATGTCATCATAAAACTCATAAAATATACTAGAAATGGGCGATGCATGGCTTTGATCTTCTTTTATTGTCAAAAAACCATTATCCAATAATTTGAAATTACTCATCAGGAAAACGGCTTTGTTGTAATCGTAATTGTTAGCGTATTTTTCATAATGAATAACGTGTTGGTATTCAAATATTGCTTCAAAAAAGGGAACAAAGGAATATCCTTTTGGTACAAAAAGTTTTGAAACATTGCGACAGCCCAATCCAAAATATCGGAATATGTCTTCCCCTAAAGCAGCTAGTTGCTCTTTAGTTTCCTTTCCATTCAAAACTGCAATTGAGTTTCTGCTTTTTCGAATGATAGAAGGTTTGTCTTTGAAATAATATTCAAAATAACGAGCAGTATTATTACTTCCTGTGGCTATTACAGCATCGAAATTTTCTAATTTTCCATCTACGAAAGTGATGTTATTGACTAATTTAGGGTCAACTGCTATGATGTATTTTGCTAAAAACGGCAACAAATGTTGGTCATTTGAGGATGTTTTCACCAATACATTATTTCCTGTAATTAAAACCGAAAGAAAGTCATGAAAACCCACTAACGGAATATTTCCGGCAAGAATTAAGGCGATGTTTTTAGGTTCTTTTATTTGAAAATTATAAGCCGAAAGCCATTGATTTAAGTTTTCTGCAGTTAATGCTTCTGCCCAAGATTGGATAGCAAAATAGACTTGTTCCGGCGTATACCATCCATTATGAGATTGAGATAATTTTATTAATTCTATAAAATCTTCAAAAAACAGATTGTTGTGCAAAACAGTCGGATTCTTAGAGGTATTATCTTCGGAAAATTGACTTAAGAATTTTCCTAATTCAACAAAAACACTTTTTTTTGTTTCTAATGTCATAATGTTTGCTTATGAATAGTTTTGATTGTAATTTTGCACAAAAATAAGCATAAATATGTCGAAAGTCAAAAGTCCTAATGTCAAAAGAATTTTGGCGTTTGACATTTGATACTAAGACTTTAAAACTATAGAAAAATGGCAATTATTATAACAGACGAATGTATCAACTGTGGTGCTTGTGAACCAGAGTGCCCAAATACAGCAATATACGAAGGAGCAGATGACTGGAGATATAAAGACGGAACAAAACTTAAAGGGAAAGTAATTTTGCCGGATGGTACCGAAGTTGATTCTGATGAAGCTCAAACTCCTATTTCTGACGAAGTGTATTACATTGTACCAGGAAAATGTACGGAATGTAAAGGTTTTCACGATGAGCCACAATGTGCTGCAGTATGTCCTGTAGACTGTTGTATTCCGGATGATAATCATGTAGAAAGCGAAGAAACGTTATTAAATAGACAAGCGTTTTTACATAACGAATAAAGATTAAATTTTAATCTAAAAAAAAATCCTGAGCTATTGTTCAGGATTTTTTTGTTGTATTCCGTAATAGATTATTTTTTGATAATTACAAAAGTTTCTACCGTTATCTTATCTGTTTTGTCATCATAGGATTCCAAAACTAAATTTCCATTAGCATCAAAGTAACCATAAGAAGTTTTGTTTTTTGAACTATAAATATAGTTGTTGTTTGATGTTTTTCTTAAAACAGCTGCTTTTTCAGCATTAGGTTGGTATATAGTATATCCACTTTCAGCTAATTTGACTTGGTATTTCTCTCCGTTTAAATCATAATATGCTGATCTGTCTACATCAACAATATTTGTAACTCCATTTGCGGTAATGCTAGTAATAGCCGTTACTTCAACCGGTGTTTCTTTTCTTTCTTTGTTTAAAGCATTAGATTCGGCGTCTTTTAATTCAATTTTTTGAATCTCTTTTACTTCTTGAGTTTTTATTGATTTTTTTTGGCCATCAGAACTTTTTACAGTAGTAACTGTCGTTTTAACTTCCGATTTAACATTTTTATTTTGAGCTTGAATATTTACTGAAAATAGAAAAGTAACCATTCCAAGAATTATAGTTTTCATAATATTTAATTTTGTGATTAATATGAAACAAATTTACAATCCTCTGGCGGAGTACTTGTTACGTAATTATGATAAAAGATTATATAATTTACATAAAGGGAGATAAAACTATGTTTTTATTTTTGTCTAGCAACAATTACAAAAGTGTCATAAGCATAGGTTTTTCGGTCAATTGTTCTAATGATTTCAAAGTCATTTAGATATAAAAACAATTGTATTTCATTTAAGGTAAAAATGCGAACTGTAGAAAAATCATCTGCAATTATTTCTTTTTCATCATTTTTCAAGGTATAATATTGTGCGGTCCACTCCAGCATAAAATTTTCTGATGAAGTTGTTTTCCAATTGCTGTTTCGATAATATTTTATTGAATCATATTCTGCTTCATGAATTATGATTTCATTCTCTTTGGTAAAAGGAATAAATCTATTGGCATCAATAAAATCAAAAATAAGAACTCCGTCTTTATTTAGGTTTTTATGAATAGATTCAAAAGTGTTGTTTATATCTTCATTTGTTATTAAATAACTGGTGGAGCGTCCGGTAATGAGGATGCAATCAACTGGTTTTTCAAGTTCAAAATCTCTCATGTCGCCATGTATGAAAGTGCCGTTTTTATTCCTCTCTTTGGCGATTGCAATCATGCTTTGACTATAATCCAGACCAATGTAATCTTGATTGTTTTCCTGGAATCGTTTGGCAAGATTTCCTGTACCACTGCCAATTTCAAGTATAGTTTTGCAATTTTTTTCTTGGATTAAACTATTATAAAAATGATACTCTTCATCATAATCAATAAAGGTTTGGTACATAGCATCAAAAATTGCCGCCATTTTTCCGTCATAAAGATTTGCCATGATATTTGTCTATAAAGAACTAAATTTAGGGAGAATAAATGAAATAAAAAAAGGGCTATCGAAAGATAGCCCTTTTAAATTATTCAAAACTTAATTAGAATTTATAGTTTAAAGATAAATTAAACATAGTCCCTAATTGGCTAAAGTGATATCCATCATACGTCATTTGAGAATAACGTTGGTTGAAAGTGATCAAATTAGATTGATTTTTTACTTGAGCAGGGTCATTTAAAATAGCTGTTCCAGCTGCATTTTCTGCTTTAAATTCCCATTCAGGAAGTATATTCAACAAGTTGTTTACATTCAATGCCAAAGTTAATTTGTCAGTAGCAGAGAAAGTAATCCCTAAATCTGTAACAATTTTAGGAGTAAATTCAGTTCTTAAATTAGAATCTAAACCAGCTTGTTTAAATGTAGATTTTCCAAAATAAGTGTTGTTAAGAGAAAAACCAAATTTTCCAACTTCGTAGTTTGCTCCTAAAATCCATTTTGTTTCTGGTCTAGAAGAAAACATTAATGCATCTAGTGTTGCACTAAAATTGTTGCTTTTTACTGGAGAGATTCTTTCATTTTGAAAAGTTACGTTTCCAGATAAATTGAATCCAAGTTTTCCAGTTCCTAATTGAATGTTGTTGTAATTAGCAACTACATCTAAACCTGAAGTTCTAGAGTCAAATGAGTTTTCAAACCAAGCAACATCTCCAAAACTAGTAGGTACAATATCTCCTAAAACAATTCTGTCTTCCACTTTAATGTTATAGTAATCTACTGTAAAATTAAAATTTTTCGTAGGTTTTGCTCCAATTCCAACAGTTATATTTGTTGATTTCTCAGCGTCTAAACGATCAATTCCTAATTGACGTGCTTGCGGAGAAACGTTATTTATAATTCCGCTTACTTGTATTCCTTCTCCAGGAACGAAAGAATATTGAGATTTTTGAGTGTAAATTTGGTGTAAAGTAGGAGCTCTGAATCCAGTAGATACAGATCCTCTTAATGTAACTTTATCATCTAAAAATTTATATCTAGAACTCAATTTCCATACGGTTGCTCCACCAAAATCGCTATAATCTTCATAACGAACAGTACCATTAATCAAGAAATCTTCTGTTACATCATAAGCAAGGTCAAAATACGCACCTAAATTATAACGGTTCCATTTTCCTGAATTTTCAGGTCTGTTACCGGCGAATGAATCAGCTCCAATTCCATCCCAAGAACCTTTGTCTCCTTCTGTTACTTCAAAAGTTTCTGTTCTGATTTCAGATCCAAAACCAATACTGATTTTATCTGATAATACTTTAGAGATGTCTAAATTCCCTACAACGTGATTGAAAGAAGTTCCTCCTGGTTTAAAAGAGATTTGACTATTCTCTAGGTAAACATTATTTCCATCAGCATCTTGAATGTCAGATCTGTTAAAAGAGTTGTCAACTGAATAAGTTTGTGTATTTCCACCTACAGTAATACTGGCGTCAGTATTCCAATCGTTTTTTGTTGATTTATATCCCAATGTAGCATTGTAATCATTTAAATCTCCTGTAAATGTTGGTACGTAACCTAAATAAGAAGCTGGTGTTCCGTCTCCAAAAAAGTCTTTTAGGAATGGGTAATCAGCTAAAGTTCTCCAATATGGAGTTCTGTAATTAGCAAATGAGTTTACTTTTTTGTAAACATAAGCAGCATTGTAATATAATAATGTTTCATCAGATAAACTAAATCCACCATTTACCAAGAATTTAGCAGCTGCAGTTTCTGGAGATCCATTTATATTTCCAGCATCTGGTTTTTTAGCAAGGAAGGCTTGAACATCTGATAGAGAAGCTCCAAAATCTCCTGCTTCACCAGCAGCATCTACTGTTCCCGGTCTGTTAGATAAATTTACTTTAGAAAAATCAACTGTATAATTTACAAATCCTTTATCTCCTACAGTAGAACCATTATTCATGCTTACTCCTAACATTTCACCATCACCTTCAGAAGTCATTCCGCTTCTTACAGTTACAGACCCACCGTTTGTATTCTTTTTCAAGATGATATTCATAACTCCAGCAATAGCATCAGAACCGTATTGAGCAGATGCGCCATCACGAAGTATCTCTACTCTTTCGATAGCATCAGTAGGAATTGCAGAAATATCTGCGCCTGTTTCACCACGTCCCGGAGACGTTTGTACATATAACAATGAACTTAAATTTTTACGTTTCCCGTTGATAAGGATTAAAGTTCTACTAGGTCCCATGTTTCTGATTTCATAAGGATCCAATAATGAAGTTGCATCATTTACTGGTGTTTGAACCGTGTTGAAAGATGGAATTTTGTACTGTAACGCTTTGTCAAATGAAGCTTGTCCAGTTGATGTCAAATCTTTTGAAGACAATACATCTATTGGAAGCGCGGATGTCGTGTTACTTCTCGGTGCCGTTCTGGTTCCCGTAACTACAACTTCGTCTAGATTCTGTCCGCCTTCTTCTGATAAAACCACATTTATTACTGCATCTGTAGCGGCTTTTTCTAATTTAGAAAACCCTACATAACTAAAAACTAAAGTAGCACCCTCTTTTACTTTAATCTTATACATACCGTCCATGTCAGTAGAAACACCATTCTGTGTCCCTTTTTCAACAATATTTACACCAGGCAAAGGGTTGCCGGTGTTGTCTTTTACAACGCCCGAGACTTCTTTTTGTGCAAAAAGAAACGAGACGTTTAATAGAAATAATAATAATGCAAATTTTTTCATAATAAGTTGTGTTTGGTTTTTGTTTGGTTTAAAATCGGTTGCAATATAATTTTTTTTTAACAAAAGATTAGCATATCGTTTAATTTTTTATAAAAAACATATCAGACCTGTTTAAACTACAATTTTTACTTAGTTTAAACATTTATAAAATCTTATATTTGCAAACTTTTAAAGTAAATGCTAAACTTTTAACTGGCAACGGTTATTGGTTAAGAAAAAGATCATAAACTCTCAATCGTTATGTTTTAGAGCAAAATTTAGATTGCGATACAATATTCCATTAAAAACAAATATTATCTACATATGAAAGCAGGAATTGTAGGATTACCAAATGTTGGAAAATCAACATTATTCAATTGTTTATCTAATGCCAAAGCGCAAAGTGCGAATTTTCCTTTTTGTACTATCGAACCTAATATAGGTGTTGTAAATGTTCCGGATTCCAGAATAGAAAAACTGGAAGAATTAGTAAAACCAGAGCGTGTGCAAATGGCAACTGTTGATATCGTTGATATTGCAGGATTAGTAAAAGGAGCTAGTAAAGGAGAAGGTTTAGGAAATCAGTTTCTAGGAAACATCAGAGAATGTAATGCAATTATTCACGTTTTACGTTGTTTTGATAATGATAATATAGTTCACGTTGACGGAAATGTAAACCCAATTCGTGACAAAGAAACAATTGATATTGAGTTGCAGTTGAAAGATTTAGAAAATGTTGAAAAACGTTTAGAAAAAGTAAAACGTGCCGCCAAAACTGGAAATAAAGAAGCAATCGTTGAAGAAGCGTTGTTGAACAGAATTAGAGAAACGTTACTTCAAGCGAAATCTGCTAGAACGATAACGCCACAAAACAATGACGAAGAAGTTCTGATGGAAGGTTTCCAATTGATTACTGCAAAACCAGTATTATACGTTTGTAACGTGGATGAAAATTCAGCAGTTAACGGAAACAAGTATGTAGATCAGGTTCGTGAATTGGTAAAAGACGAAGATGCTGAAGTTATCGTACTTTCTGTAGGTGCTGAGGCTGATATTACAGAATTAGAAAGCTACGAAGAACGTCAGGTTTTCTTAGAAGATATGGGTTTAAGTGAGCCAGGAGCATCAGTATTGATTCGTGCCGCTTACAAATTATTGAAACAACAAACTTATTTTACGGCAGGAGTTAAAGAAGTTCGTGCTTGGACTATAGATGTTGGTTCAACTGCACCACAAGCTGCAGGAGTTATTCACACTGATTTCGAAAAAGGATTTATCCGTGCCGAAGTTATTGCTTATGAAGATTTCGTTCATTACGGTTCAGAAGCTAAGTGTAAAGAAGCAGGGAAATTCAAAGTAGAAGGAAAAGAATATATTGTTAAAGATGGCGATGTAATGCATTTTAGATTTAACGTCTAAAAAAGTCATAAAGTCGAAAGTCATAAAGTCGAAAGTTAGCAATAACTTTCGACTTTTTTTATGTACCCAATTCCAGCTTTCCACATCAAGATTTTACCATCAATCTCTTTTTTCTAAGACAAAAAAAGAGCGACCAAAGGAAGCTCCTTTTTTGTCTTAGAAAAAAGAGATTGATGGTAAAAATGCTTTCCGTTTCATTCTGGGGTAAAATCGATTTTGGTGAGTACCAGATTTTATAGTTTTATATTCGTTTTCAAAATCTGTGAATCTGTGGCTAATTATTTTGCATCAGAGCCAATTTTCACTACTTTTAGTAAAAATAAAGTATCATGAAAATTATCGCTTTTGGCGCAAGCCCCAGTAAAAACTCTATCAATAAAAAATTAGCAATTTACGCAGCAAGTCTTTTCGAAAATGCCGAAGTGGAGGTTTTGGACTTGAATGATTTTCAAATGCCAATTTTTACTGTTGATATAGAAAAAGAAATCGGTCAGCATGAATTAGCAAAAGCATTTTTGGCTAAAATTGCCACCGCTGATATTCTGGTGGTTTCTATGGCTGAAAATAACGGAAATTATTCTGCAGCTTTCAAGAATATTTTTGATTGGTGCACTAGAATAAATGCTAAGGTTTTTCAGGAAAAACCAATGCTGTTGATGGCAACTTCTCCAGGAGCGAGAGGTGGTGGAAGCGTTTTGGGAATTGCGAAAAATGCTTTTCCTTTTTATGGAGGAAATATAAAAGCAACGTTCTCATTGCCTAGTTTTGATGCTAATTTTGATATTGTAAACGGTAAAATTTCCAATCCGGAATTTGATAATCAGTTGAAAGAAATTATCAAGAATTTTTAATTTTTTTCAATCCTTTAATTTTTCAATCTTTCAATAGAAAATGTCAATATCATTCTTGATAACTTTGATGGCTTGCTATTTTAAATTTTATCGAATTACACTACATTAGCACCAAATCCACAAATTTTACAATGTCCGAACAAAATCAATATACCGAAGATAATATTCGGTCGCTCGACTGGAAAGAACATATTCGCATGCGTCCCGGAATGTATATCGGGAAATTAGGTGATGGTTCTTCTCCGGATGATGGTATTTATATTCTTCTAAAAGAAGTGCTCGATAACTGTATCGATGAATTTGTGATGGGCGCCGGAAAAACAATCGAGGTAACGATCAAAGACAAAACGGTTACTGTTCGAGATTATGGTCGTGGAATTCCATTAGGGAAAGTGATCGATGTAGTTTCTAAAATGAATACGGGAGGGAAATACGATTCCTTGGCATTTAAGAAATCTGTTGGTTTGAATGGAGTAGGGACAAAAGCCGTGAATGCTTTGTCTAATTATTTCCGTGTAGAATCTGTTCGTGACGAAAAACAAAAAGCAGCTGAATTCTCGGCTGGAAACCTTGTTCTTGAAGAAGATGTAATTGATACCACTAAACGAAAAGGAACAAAAGTTACTTTTATTCCGGATGAAGCGATTTTCAAAAATTATAAATTCAGATATGAATATATAATCAAGATGCTTAAAAACTATTGTTACTTAAACAATGGTTTGACTATTATATTCAATGGTGAAAAATACTTTTCAGAGAATGGTCTGAAGGATTTATTAGAAGAAACGATTCACGCCGAGGATTTGGAATATCCAATCATTCACTTGAAAGGCGATGATATCGAGATTGCGTTAACACACAGCAAAACACAATATAGCGAAGAATACCATTCGTTTGTAAACGGACAAAATACCACACAAGGAGGGACACATTTAGCAGCCTACAGGGAAGCGATTGTGAAAACTATCAGGGAGTTTTATAATAAAAGTTTTGAAGCTTCGGATGTTCGAAAATCTATTGTTACAGCTGTTAGCATCAAAGTAATGGAGCCCGTTTTTGAGTCACAGACTAAAACCAAATTAGGTTCGACTGATATGGGTTCTGAACCGGGAATGCCATCAGTGCGTACTTTTGTAAATGATTTTGTAAAAACCAAATTAGATAATTATTTACACAAGAATCCTTCCACTGCAGATGCTTTACTTAGAAAGATTCTTCAAGCTGAGAGGGAGCGTAAAGAACTTTCGGGTATTAGAAAATTAGCAACAGATCGTGCCAAAAAAGCGAATTTGCACAACAAGAAATTAAGAGATTGCCGTGCGCATCTTCCAGACACTAAAAATCCTAAAAATCTGGAAAGTACCCTTTTTATTACTGAAGGAGATTCGGCTTCTGGATCTATTACAAAATCACGGGATGTAAATACACAAGCCGTTTTTAGTTTGCGTGGTAAGCCTTTGAATTCGTATGGAATGAGCAAGAAAATTGTTTATGAAAATGAAGAATTCAATTTATTGCAAGCGGCTTTGGATATTGAAGACGGACTAGAAAAATTGCGTTACAACAACATTGTAATTGCAACCGATGCCGATGTCGATGGAATGCACATTCGATTATTGTTGATTACTTTTTTCTTGCAGTTTTTTCCGGAGTTAATCAAAGAAGGACATTTATACATTTTGCAAACGCCTCTTTTCAGGGTTCGAAATAAAAAAGAAACGATTTACTGTTATTCTGATGAAGAGCGTAAAGCAGCGATAGAAAAACTAAAACCAAAACCAGAAATCACCCGATTCAAGGGATTGGGAGAGATTTCTCCAGATGAGTTCAAAAATTTTATTGGAGAAACCATTCGTTTAGATCCGATTATGATGGACAAAAATACTTCTATTGAGCAATTATTGTCTTTCTATATGGGGAAAAATACGCCAGACAGACAGGAATTTATCATCAAGAATTTGAAGGTCGAATTAGATGTAATTGAGAAAGTTTAAAGAGTTATAAAATGCCTACAAAAAGAACATTAATTTTTATCGCTTTACTATTTGTGATTAGTTTTTCAGCTACCTTTTTTATGATAAGGAGTAATGATCATAAAGAATGTGAGATAGTTATAAAGAAAGAGTTGGATAAAAATGGAATTGAGGTTACCAAGGAAGGGCATGTTTGTAAAGAAAAATATTCTTTTTAGCATTTTTAGTACAAAATTAGAATTGATTACTATTCAATAGAATACATTTAATGAAAGACGAAGAAGACGATAACACAATCCCAGAAGGTCAGGACGAAGAAAATAATTCAGAGGATCATTCTATTGATGAAAATCAAGAAGAGAATGATGCTGATGGAATTATTGAAGTAAACGCCAAATCTTTTGAAGGCCAGCATTTTTACGATAATCAAGAAGACGGAAACGATACCATTACCAAAGTTACGGGAATGTACAAGGACTGGTTTCTGGATTATGCTTCGTATGTAATTTTGGAACGTGCCGTTCCGGCGATTGAAGATGGTTTTAAACCGGTACAACGTCGTATCATGCATTCTTTGAAAGAATTAGATGATGGTCGTTACAATAAAGTGGCCAATGTTGTAGGACACACCATGCAGTATCATCCTCACGGAGATCAGAGTATTGGTGATGCGATGGTGCAAATTGGACAAAAAGAATTACTGATTGACTGTCAGGGAAACTGGGGAAATATCCTAACAGGTGATGGTGCTGCGGCTTCCCGTTACATTGAAGCGCGTTTGTCTAAATTTGCTTTGGAGGTTATTTATAGTCCAAAAATCACTGATTGGGGCATTTCTTACGATGGACGAAGAGCAGAACCGAACAATCTTCCGGTGAAGTTTCCGTTGCTTTTGGCACAAGGAGCCGAAGGTATTGCGGTAGGTCTTTCCACGAAAGTGTTGCCTCATAATTTTAATGAATTAATCGATTCTTCGATAAAAATATTAAAGGGGAAACCTTTTACACTGTATCCGGATTTTATGACGCAAGGTATTGCCGATGTGTCTAATTATAATGATGGATTGCGTGGCGGACGGGTTCGTGTTCGTGCCAAAATTGGTCAGCTTGACAAAAATACCTTGGTGATCACCCAAATTCCGTTTTCAACTAATACGACGACTTTGATTGACAGTATTTTGAAAGCGAATGATAAAGGGAAAATCAAAATCAAGAAAATTGAAGACAATACCGCTGCTGAGGTCGAAATATTAATTCACCTTTTTCCTGGTGTTTCTCCAGATAAAACTATTGATGCATTGTTTGCTTTCACGGCTTGTGAAACTTCGGTAGCGCCATTGGGTTGTGTGATTGAAGATAATAAACCGTTGTTTATTGGGGTTTCTGCGATGTTGAAAATTTCAACGAACAGAACAGTCCAATTGCTGAAAAGCGAACTCGAAATTCAGTTGAGCGAATTGGAGGAACAATGGCATTTTCTTTCTTTGGAACGTATTTTTATCGAAAATAAAATCTATCGAGACATTGAAGAAATGACGACTAGAGAAACGGTAATTAAGGCCGTTGATGATGGTTTGAAACCACACACGCAACACTTAAAACGCGCCGTTACCGAGGAAGATATTCTGCGTTTATTGGATATCCGAATCATGCGTATTTCTAAATTTGACAGTAACAAAGCACAGGACAAAATCGAATCGTTGGAAGGCGATATCGAACAAGTAAAACACAATTTAGAACATCTGATTGATTTTGCGATTGCCTATTTTACCAAATTAAAAGAGAAGTACGGAAAAGGACGTGAACGTCAAACGGAGCTTCGTATTTTTGATGATATCGAAGCAACCAAAGTTGTTTTAAGAAATACTAAATTATACGTAAATAAAGAAGAAGGATTTGTAGGTACGAGCCTGAAAAAAGACGAATACGTTACGGATTGTTCTGATATTGATGACGTAATTGTTTTTCTGCGTGATGGAAAAATGATGATTACCAAAGTGGATGCGAAAACCTTTGTGGGTAAAGATATTATTCACATTGCTATTTTTGACAAAAGTGATAAGCGCACCATTTACAATATGATTTACCGTGATGGAAAATCTGGGCCTTCTTACATCAAACGATTCAATGTTTCAGGAGTTACCAGAGATAAAGCATACGATTTAACCAATGAAACTGCAGGTTCTCAAGTAGTATATTTCTCTTGTAATCCAAATGGAGAAGCAGAAGTAATTACGATATTATTGCGTCAGGTGGGAAGTGTCAAAAAACTGAAATTCGATATTGATTTTGCCAGTTTAGCTATAAAAGGAAGAGCTTCCAAAGGAAATTTGGTTACCAAGTATCCAATCAAAAAAATAGAACTGAAGGAGAAAGGAATTTCTACTTTATTGCCTAGGAAAGTTTGGTTTGACGATACCGTTCAACGATTAAACGTTGATGCAAGAGGAGAATTATTAGGGGAGTTCAGGCCTAATGATAAAATTTTGGTCATATCGCAATCCGGAAAAATAAAAGTAATTACACCAGAATTATCGACTCATTTTGATGAAGATATGGTGGTTTTGGAGAAATGGATTCCTAAGAAACCAATTTCGGCGATTTATTATGATGGAGAAAAAGAACGTTGTTACATCAAACGTTTTTTAGTGGAAACAGAGAATAAAGAAGAAAGTTTTATCACGGAACATTCTAATTCACAATTAGAGATTGTATCAACGGATTATCGCCCTGTGGCTGAATTAATTTTCACAAAAGTAAAAGGAGTTCAAAAAGAGGCAATGACGGTAGATATAGAATCATTTATTTCGGTAAAAGGATTTAAGGCTTTAGGAAATCAATTGACAACCGATAAGTTGAAACAAGTAAACCTACTGGAACCTTTACCGTATGAAATTCCTGTTGAGGTTATTCCTGAGGATTTAGAAGTAAAAGGAGAAACAGATGCTGATGATTCTGATATTCAATTGGAAGATGACGGTCAGATTACTTTGTCTTTAGAATAATGAAAAGCTCCTGAACAGGGGCTTTTTTTATGCGTTTTCACCAATTTTTCTACGCTTATTTAAACAATTGTCTTAGGGTAATTTCTTTTCTCTCTCTCAATTTATTTAGAATTTTCAAAAAGGCAATTGCAGTAATATAAGCATCTCCCATTGCGGTATGCCTGTCTTTTTTTGAAATATCAAATTTATCGGCAAGCTCGTCTAAACTATAATTTTCTTTACGTTCCAATAAATTAGAAACCAATAACGTTTTTTTATACAAAACAGCCGTGTCTAAAGTCTTGTTTTTTAATTCTGGCAATCCGTTTCTTTCGAGTGCCTTATTAATCATGGTAATGTCAAATATGGTATGATGTGCAATGATGATAGAATCTCCTAAAAAATCTAAAAACTGTTGTAAGGCTTCTAATTCTGTGGGGCGGTCTATTACAAATTCTTTCAGAATTCCATGAATTTTTGCAGTTGCCTGATTGTAATGTTCTTGTTGAATAAAAACTTCAAAACTTCCATTAATAGGAATCGTATTGTTTTGAAGAACAATAGCGCCAATGCAAAGTATCCTGTCAGTTGTATAATCAAATCCGGTGGTTTCTGTGTCCAATACAACAAAACGTACCGCATCAATATCGTTTGATAGCTCCTCATCTGATGATTTTTCGGATTTCCCCAATAAATCAAATAAAATAGTTTTACTTTTTTCTATAAAATTTATCATCATAATATATTTGAAGGATTAAATCGGATGGTAATGACTTCTTGGAGTTCCTTAATGGTTTTGAATGTTCGCTTTAGCTTAATTTTTTCTAATTTAGATAACGCTTCGAGAGCAATAAACTGTCCGGAATCATTATGCAAAAGTCCTTGTTTTGTTCTGAATTTTAATAATGCTTTATACGAATACGAACAAGCTAAATACAATTCTTTATTGTTGGGTTCTAATTCTGCCAATTTTTCAAAACGTTCGGGAGTATTGCTGATTGATTTTACGGAATGAGATAGAATTAAAACCCTTGCAGCATCTGTTAGTGGCATTAAAGCGCGTCTTTTTATATCGAAAAAATCTTTGTGGGCGCCATCTTGTTCTACTAAAAATTGTCTAAAGAACCCTGTTGGAGAAGGACTTTGTAGCGCGCCACTTACCAAGTGAATATAAAAAACAGGATTTGCTTTTATGTTTTCAAAAATAAATTCAGAAAGCTTGTTTACCAGTTCGCTGTCTCCGTAAGACAGGCTGTAATCAAAAAATATAAAGGACAACAAGACTTCATTTTTCCCGGGGTTCGTAATCCAATGATAAACCAGACTTTCCCATTCGCCAAGACTTAAGCACCACTTTGGGTTAGAAGCCATCATTTCTGCCGGACAGTATTCATAGCCAATTTCAAAAAGTCCTTTGTTGACATGTGTGGCGAATTCTAAAAAATAGTTTTTGGTCTTTTCTTTTAATTCTTCGGGTACATCCTCATAGACTAAAGCATTGTCTTGGTCAGTATGCAGTAACTGTTCACTTCTTCCTTGACTTCCCAACGCCAACCATCCAAATTTTACTGGAGGAGGCGTTTTCATTTTCTTCAAGGCGATTTCAATAACTTGCTTGATACAGGCATCATTTAATTCTGTAATTATTTTAGAAGTCAGTGTCATCGGAATATTTTGGTCTAAATATCCTTGCAACAATTGCATTATACTGGCGCGTATTGGTTTTATCTGTTTGGCTTTTTTAGCTCTTTTTACTGCTTTTATCAATACTGCTGGATTATTGCCAAGTTCTACCATAACATCATGTTTGGATAGAATTCCAACAGCTTTGGAGTTTGGCGTGCCATCTTTCGTAAGGCATAAATGGCTGATATTGCTTTTCATCATGGCCATTTGAGCTTGAGTAACCGTCATTTTCTTTGGATACGTAATAACAGGAGTTGTCATTATTGTTACCGCAGTTGTTGTGATGGGAAATTCTCCAGTCACAATTTTGTTCCTTAAATCTTTATCTGTAATGATGCCAATGGGGAGCGAATCTTCGACTACAAGAATTGCACCCACATTTTTTTTGGTCATGGTCTCCGCAATATTTTTTACAATAGTGTTTGAATAACAGGTGATTAGTTTTTTAGAATATTTTACAGGTTGTAAGTCTAATAATTTTCTACCCGTGTCCAGACCTTCCAGATCTATTGTTTCGCCATATAGTTTTCCGCTGTGACTTTTGGAATAAGGATTGTGCGTATTAGAAGCAAAGCTTTCGATTAAAAAATTTCCCACAGCCCTGTTTTCTAATGCATAAGGTTTGAAAATTGCGATTGGAATCGCATAAAGAATACTTTCTTCATGGGTTCTGGCTTCCATTTTATAGTTTTCATTGGCTATAAGTGGTCTCAACCCAAAAATATCTCCTTCATCACACATATCCAAAATATCGTTCTCCAGATTTGTTCTAAGTGCCACTGCTCCTTTATGTACAACATAAAAACAAGAGTGTGTTTCTTCGTTTTCGGCAAAGATAACACTGTCCTTTTCTCTATAAATAATGGAGATTTGTTCAGAAATCACTTCGATGTCTTTTTGATTTAAAAAGGAAAAAGGAGGGAAGTTTTTTAAAAAGTCAGCAACTCTATGGGAGATAGTATTTTTCATGGTGCTTATTTGTGTCTAAGGTAATTTATAAAAAATAAAATAAAAAGAAAAAAGACCAAATTTGGGTCTTTTTAGCGTTTCCCTATTTAAGGAGGAATATATTTTCAGAATAAAAAAAAAGCTCCCGAAAAGGAGCCTTCTTTATCAAAAAATAGTTTGATTATTTATTTTTCTTCATTTTCATATTCAGCACTTCAACTAATAATGAGAAAGATATGGCAAAATACAAGTATCCTTTTGGTACTGGAGTAACGTGATTTCCAAAGATTAAAGCATTCGATAAATGCGCACTTTCGGTAAGTAGCATCATTCCAATTAATATCAAGAAAGATAATCCAAGTATTTGAATAGAAGGATGTTTGTTGACAAAATTTCCAACAGGAACAGCAAATTGCATCATAATTAATACGGAAATAACTACTGCAGTTATCATAATATACAAAGCACCTTCAACTCCGTTTGTCATACCTACCGCGGTAAGAATACTATCGAAAGAGAAAACTAAATCAATCATGATAATTTGAAAAAGCACGTTCTGGAAGGATTTTGTGGCAGCTTTTCCTATTTCTTTTTCTTCATGACCTTTCTCGTCTACTTTTTCACGAATTTCATTGGTACTCTTATAAATCAAGAATAATCCTCCGCCTAGTAAAATAAGACTTTGACCAGTAATTCCTGCTGAAAACCAACTGAAATCTATATGAAACCACGGTTCTTTCATTTGAATCAATAAGTTGATACCAAACAAAAGCGCAATTCTCATGAACATGGCAAGGAACATTCCTATTTTTGTAGCTCTCTTACGTTGTTCAGGAGGTAATTTTCCTGTAGCAATTGATATGAAAATAATGTTGTCGATTCCTAATACAATTTCCAAAAAAGTCAATGTTAAAAGGGCAATCCAAGCATCCGGATTTAAAAATACTTCCATGTTTGTTTCGTTATTATTTGTAATTATTTTGATTTTATATGCTTAATCGGAAATCTTAGTAACGGTTCCTCTTTGTTTTTCATCCACACCAACCATTCCAAATTCAAAGGTATAGGAATTTTTTGTGGTTGTCAAAATTTTCATACCAATAGCCTTTTCCTCAGCCATATTTTTTGGATGCAATTTCAGCAATACATATTCACAATCGTTTACCCATCGTATCGAAGCGGTATCAGTCTTTCCTTCAAAAGTTTCTATTTCGATACTGTCATTACGCTCAAAAATAGCCGTTTTCTTTACGCCGTCAACTTCATATTCAAACTTGAATTTTCCAGTTTTAAAATCCTTACAATTGCGCTCCGCATCATAGCAAGAGATTAGTAGCAATAGTGGGAGGAGTAATAATATTTTTTTCATCTCAGTATATTTATTTTTTAACTATTGTATTTTGATATCGTATTTGTCCAGAAGCCCAATGATTCCTTGTGTAGAAAACTTGGCTTTTTTCATGGGATTGAATTCGGGATCAATTTTAAAATCAGTTGCTTTTGAAAAATCGGCTCCGGCTAATTGCGTATTGTTAAAAATAGCACCGTCTAAATTACTGTTGTCAAAAACGGAACTCGTAAGATTGGTACCAACAAAACTTACCTCTCTTAGCGAACAGGAATTGAATTTCGTCTTTGGCATTTTTTTATTGGCAAACGAGGAATAATCCAAAACACATTCCTGGAAATTGACATTAAACAAAAAATCATCGCATTCCTCAAATTGAATGCCCAGTAATTTACAGTTTTTGAATTGTATGCCTTTCAAGCTTGTTCCTGATAATTTGGTCATAGCCAAATTGCAATCAATGAACTCGCAGTCCATGAAGCTACTATAGGAGAAGTCACTATTTGATAAATCACAATTTTTAAAAACGCAATCCTCAAATTCTCGGTTGTTTACTTTTTTATCGACGTAAACGATTTTTTCAAATGTTTTTTGAACGTGAATTAGATTTTCCATTAGTCGTTAAATAAGCTTTTCATAATTATTTTTAATCCCAAATACATCAAAAACATTGCGGCAATACAAGCAATTATCCCTATTGCTAAAACCAAATAATGCCACACATTTTGCTTATTCATAAAGGCATTATAAATCACGGCTGGTCCCAAGAATAGCAAAGGTAAAGCGCCTGCTAAATATTTAATTCCTTTAGATAATAGTTCTTTGTTCGTTGCCATAATTTAATAATTAAAATTCATAATCCACACAATATCTCAAATCTCTAATTTTACCTATCCATTCAGCAACAACATTATGTGTTGGATGATTTTGGTATTTATCTAATGTTTCAAACGAATCAAAATAGGAGTGTAGAACGGTATCAAAGTTTGAATATTCACTTTCAATATTTAATCCTACCCGTATTTCAATTATTTCAGGAATATCCTTTTTTAAACCTTCAAGCCTCTCTTTTAGGATAATTGCATTTTCGGCTTTGCTTTTGCCTTCTGCAAAATCTTTTAATTTCCACATTACGATATGGTGAATCATTGTTGTTTACTTTTTAAAATTATCAACAGCTTTCCTTACACTTCCATGTTTTTTTAATAATTCAGCACCTTCTTCATAGGAAACGGGAATTTCTCCCATAATCATTTTCACACCGCGATCGACCAGTTTGCTGTTGCTCAATTGCATATCAACCATTTTGTTGCCTTTCACTTTTCCCAGTTGAATCATAGTTGCGGTAGTAATCATATTCAGTACCAGTTTCTGGGCTGTTCCGGCTTTCATTCTAGAGCTTCCAGTTACAAATTCCGGTCCTACAACTACATCAATAGGGAATTTTGCTGTTTGCGAAAGCGGACTTCCTGCATTACAAGAAATACTTCCTGTGGTTATATTGTTCTCGTTGCAAGTTTGTAATCCTCCAATAACATAAGGTGTTGTTCCCGAAGCGGCTATTCCTACCACGACATCATTTTCATTTACATCAAAAGCTTTCAAGTCAATCCAGGCTTGTGTTGCGTTGTCTTCGGCATTTTCTACTGCTCTGCGGATTGCGGTGTCGCCTCCGGCAATTATCCCAATTACCAAATCGAAAGGAACGCCAAAGGTTGGCGGACATTCCGAAGCATCAAGAATTCCCAAACGTCCGGAAGTTCCAGCGCCAATATAGAATAATCTACCTCCGAGTTTCATTTTGGCAACGATTTCAGTCACTAAATTTTCTATTTGGGGTAGCGCTTTTTCTACGGCAAGCGGAACTGTTTTATCTTCTTGATTGATATTGGAAAGCAATTCTTGAACCGACATTTTTTCTAAATGTTCGTATTTTGAGGATTGTTCGGTGGTTTTAGTAAATTCCATAGTTATGTTTTTTTGAAGGGACAATTTACAAGTTGTCCTAACTACAATGTTTTCTTGCGTGAGGGATAATAGCGGAAATCCTTTTTATTTTTTCTTTAAAAATAAAAAGATTACAGCGAATAGCCCGACCCTTGTGGTCACGCCCAAATTGTGAAATTATATAAAATACGCCAAGGCAATTCCTATCACAATCATCGAAACTTTGGCAATGTTGAACTTGTGTCCTTCGCTGCTTTCGAAAATAATGGTAGATGAAATATGAAATAATATTCCTATTACTATAGCTGTGATTTCAGTATAATACACGTTTAATATTGGCAAATAATCAGATAAGATGGTTCCCAGCGGTGTCATAACGGCAAAGGTAATCATAAAGAAAAAAATTGCTTTTTTATTCAGACTTGCATTGATGAAAAAAGTAGTCAGAATAATGGCAATAGGCAAATGGTGGATGGCAATTCCTATGGCTAAATCATGATGATGGCTTACGGGGAATCCTTCTAAAAACGCATGTATACAAAGACTGATGAATAATAGCCACGGGATTTGGGTCATTATTTCATGTCCGTGAACGTGACCGTGTTCAGCTCCTTTTGAGAAAAATTCCAATATAATTTGGAATAATATTCCCAGCATGATAAAAAGTCCAATGTTTGGGTTTGCACTTTCGTAAATTTCCGGTAATAAATGCATCACCGTTAATGAAAGTAAAAAAGAGCCACTGAAAGCCAATAGCAATTTTAGGTTAGTTTTGTTCTTTGGTCGTATAATCAATGCGACGATATATCCTAAGATTACGGAAAGTAAAGGTAAAAGGTAATTCATTATTTAAAAATCATGATTAGGCGTTCACTATCTGTTTTATGGAATTTTTTCAATTTGTAATCACCAAAAATATCCAATAGATAAATTCCGGCTTCTTCCATTAATTCTTCGAAATCTTTTAGGGTAAGGGCTTTTACTTTTTCGGTAAAATGAAATTTTTGACCTTTGTCTTCAAAGTCAATTTCTTTGTAAATATGCCCGTCTTTTAAATACCGTTTGATATGAAAATCAATGCCTTCGACTGTTTTTGTTTCTTCAGGAACTAATGTTTCGAGTACTTGGGCAACATTCATGAAGTCAATCACGGCAAAACCATATTCCGAAAGGCTTTCTTTGATGGCTTTTAGTGTAGTTAGATTGTCTTCGTCATTTTCGAAATAACCAAAGCTGGTAAATAGATTGAAAATGGCATCGAATTTTTCTTCAAAAGGTTCACGCATATCGTGTACTTTGAAATGAAGGGTTTCATTCGTATTTTTAGTGGCTTCGGCAATGCTGTTTTCAGATAAATCAGCTCCAAGAACTGTAAAACCTAATTGATTCAAATAAATAGAATGACGGCCTTTGCCACACGCTAAATCCAATACTTTTGCCTTTTCAGGAAGATTAAGGTAATGGGTAAGATTATCCATAAAAACCTGAGCTTCTCTATAATTTCGGTCTTTGTAAAGAATGTGATAATAGGGAGTGTCAAACCAAGAAGTATACCAGTTTTCAGTTGATTTCAGTTGATTTTCAGTTGGTGGATTTTGTGCTGCAGACATTTATTCTTTTTCAATTAATTCGATTGATGCAAATTTAGTGTATTTTTGCAACGAATACTTGATTTTACAATGGAAAATAATTATAAAATGGTTGCCAAAACCTTTTTTGGTTTTGAAGAAATATTAGCAAAAGAATTGCAAAACCTTGGCGCACAAAACGTGGAGCAAGGGGTGAGAATGGTTAGTTTTAAAGGGGACAAAGGGTTTATGTACAAAGCAAATTTGTCTTTGCGTACGGCTTTGAAAATCCTGAAACCTATTTATTTTTTCAAGGCAAATAATGAGCAGGCTTTATACAAAGGCATTTCGGGAGTGAATTGGTCTAAATTGATAGGTGCCAATCAGACATTTGTGATTGATACAACGGTGCATTCGGAATATTTTAATCACTCAGAATTTGTTTCCCAAAAATGTAAAGATGCGATTGTCGATCAGTTCAGAGAAAGAACGGGGCAACGACCAAGTATTGATAAAGTACATCCTGATTTAAGAATCAACATTCATATTGATAAAGACCAAGTTTCAGTTGCACTGGATACTTCAGGAAATGCATTGAACCAACGTGGGTATAGAACCGCTACCAATATTGCTCCTATAAACGAGGTGTTGGCAGCAGGAATTCTATTGCTTTCCGGTTGGGACGGTCAAACGGATTTCTTGGATCCAATGTGTGGTTCGGGAACATTCTTAGCCGAAGCAGCCATGATTGCTTGTAATATTCCCGCAAATATTAACCGTAAAGAATTTGCTTTCGAAAAATGGAACGATTGGGACAATGATTTGTTTGATA
Source organism: Flavobacterium yafengii (assembly GCF_030010375.1). Lineage (GTDB taxonomy): Bacteria > Bacteroidota > Bacteroidia > Flavobacteriales > Flavobacteriaceae > Flavobacterium > Flavobacterium yafengii. The sequence continues at coordinate 1,585,689 of NZ_JASCRY010000001.1, forward strand.
GTATTTCAGACAGTTTATTGAAACGCGTTCGTGAGTTTCATTACACCATAAAAGGCTACGATAAAGCACCAAGTGCGGTTCAGAAAGCCAAAGACAATATCAAAAATGCCAATCTTGACGAGTATATTTCTATTGAAGAAAAGAACTTTTTTGATACTGAAAAAACTTCAGAAGGGAAATTACACATAGTTTTCAATCCGCCGTATGATGAGCGTTTGGATATTCACATGGAAGAATTCTACAAAAATATTGGTGATACTTTGAAGAAAAATTATCCGGGAACAAATGCTTGGATGATTACAGCAAATCTGGAAGCATTGAAATATGTAGGTCTTAAACCTTCGAGAAAAATCAAGCTTTTTAACGCTGGTTTAGAAGCTCGTTTGGTAAAATACGAAATGTACGAAGGAAGTAAGAGAACAAAGTTTCAGGTAACAACTGATAGTGCTGAATAAGCAATATTCAATTTTTTATTTTTCGACCTTTGACTTTAAAACTTTAAGACTTAAAAAAATGACTAAATTACAAATACGCGCATTTATTTACCAACTGGGATGTTTTGCAATATTATTTATTTCTGCCCGATATGTAGTGGCACATTTTACTAATTTAACTGGTTTCTGGATTCCATTAACGGCATTTGTTATAGGAACGCTTTTGGCACCAAAATTCCAATCCGTAAAAACCAAAGACGGAGAGAAATTATTCATGAAATGGATTTTCATGAAAGGAATTAAGGAAATAGGGTAGTTTTAGTTTATTCTAACAACAAAAAAAAAATCGCAAAGAAGAACTGTTGTTTTCTTTGCGATTTTTTTATTCGTATTTCGTAATTATTTTTTCTCAGCTTTTTTAGCAACCGCAACAGGTTTTACTTTTTTCTTATAAATAGGAACAAAATAAGTAACGGTGTAGTTGAATCCTACTCCAAAACTACCATCGTAAGTTCTGTTAAATCCAGGAATATATAAGTTAGAGAAATTTTCAGGTTCTTTGTTGGTTACCAATCGGTTCAATCGAAGACTGAAACCCACAAATACATTATTGAATACTTTAGCTTTCACTCCGGCCACAACTTCAATCCAGCTCGCGGATAAACCATCAAACTTTTTACCAGAAGGAATTACAGGAACTTCACCAAAATAAGGATTGGCATTGTAAATTCTATAATTATTTAATTGCTGATTAAAAGTACTGAAACCGTATCGCATTCCTATAGAAATGATATTCTCCATATCCAGCCAGTTTTCATAGGCATTATAATCAAAACCGGCTTTTAGGTACGAACCTTTGGTAGTAAAATTAAGGCGGTCATCATCAGTAGTTTTGTTTTCGTTTCCAATTTCGGCAGCCAAAAAATATTTTTTCGTCAATCGATAATCTCCCACAAACTCAATTCCTTTATAATTTTCGTCATATAAAGCGCGTGTCAGTTTGAATAAATCTAGTCCTACACGAATCCCGTATCGGTCTGTTTTTACAGGAATCGAATCGTTCTTTATAATTTCAGGACTAATTTCGACCAATGGCAATGGCGCTTCAGGAATCATCTGATCCGTTTTGGTGCTTTTTGGGTCATTTTTGACAGGAGTAGTTTCCTGTGCTTGTACCAAAGTCAACGATAATAGGAGACAAAAACTAAAAAAAGATCTTAATGTGTGTTTCATTTTCGTTTTCTAAGTTACTTTTTTCAACCGAGATGTATTCTATCCATTTTTCATCTGCAACAGCAGCATCGGTATGTGTATATGGATTTATTGGGTCTAATGTAAATATAGTTTTGTAGCCACAAGCTCTTGACACAAATAATTCTTGAGTCGTATAATCAAATTTTATATTGTCTACGTTTACCAAAGCTGGATTTGTATTACCAGAATTTAACGTAAAACTATAGCTGGTGCTGGTTCCAACTGTTTTTAGCGGAATCGAAATCGTACTTCCGTTTGTCAGGTATTTAGCATCTCCGGTAGCAGCATTAAATACAATTCCATCTGTCATTCCTTCACCAACTACTTTTAAATTCGTTACATTTTTTAAAACCGAAGGATTTAAGAAATCATAAAAGCTAATTACCAAACGCGGTGTTGTGGGAGTATTTGCATCGCAAATGTCATCTTTCTCACAACTGGAGAGGGATAGTGCTAATGTGAATACCAACAAAATTATTTTTTTCATATTTTTTTAATGAAAACTTTTGATTGCAGTTTATTAAAATCTGCAATCAAAAATCAATTATCTTTTTTCCAAAAGTACAACATTCTCTACGTGATGCGTTTGAGGAAACATATCCACAGGACGTACACGAGTCACTTTGTATTTTTCATCCATTAAAGCTAAATCACGCGCTTGTGTAGCCGAATTACAACTTACATAAACCACTTTTTCAGGAGCAATTTTCATAATTTGTTCAATTACATCTTTGTGCATTCCGTCTCTTGGCGGATCCGTGATAATTACATCAGGATGACCATGCTGGGCGATAAAACTATCGTTGAAAACGACTTTCATATCTCCTACAAAGAACTCACAATTCGTAATTTCATTGCGTTCCGCATTCAATTTAGCATCTTTAATCGCCTCAGGAACACTTTCCACACCAATTACTTTTTTTGCTTTTTTCGAAACAAACTGAGCAATAGTTCCCGTTCCTGTGTATAAATCATAAACGATTTCATTTCCGGTAAGTCCAGCAAAATCGCGTGTTATTTTATACAATTCATATGCTTGGTCGGAATTGGTTTGGTAAAAAGATTTCGCATTAATGCTAAATTTTAAACCTTCCATTTCTTCTAGGATGTAATCTCTTCCTTTGTATAATTTAATGTCAGTGTCGTATAAAGTATCGTTCGCTTTATTATTGATAACATATTGTAGCGAAGTAATCTGAGGGAATTTCTCGTAAAGATGATCCAGAAGTAATTCTCTGTTGGCTTTGTCATTTTCAAAAAACTGAATCAAAACCATGATTTCACCAGTCGAAGCCGTTCTTAACATCAAAGTTCTCAATAAACCTTCATGCGCTCTTGGATTAAAGAAAGTCAAACCATGTGCATTGGCAAAATCTCTCACTTCGTTTCTTATCGCATTCGATGGATCTTCCTGCAAATGACATTTGTTGATGTCCAGGATTTTATCCCACATTTTCGGAATATGAAACCCAAGCGCATTTCTGTTTCCTAAATCTTCGGTGCTGTCAATTTCTTTTTCGGTCAACCAACGGCTGTTCGAAAATGAAAATTCCATTTTGTTTCTGTAAAAAAACTGTTTTTCAGAACCTAGAATCGGTTCAAATTCTGGAAGTTCTATTTTCCCGATGCGTTGCAAGTGATTTTTCACCTCATTTTGCTTATAATACAATTGTTGGCTGTATTTCATATTCTGCCATTTACAACCACCACAAATACCAAAGTGCTCGCAAATAGGCTCTACACGATGCTCTGAATATTCATGAAAATGAACTGCTTTTCCTTCGTAATAGGCCTTGCGCTTCTTGAAAGTCTGCACATCAACCACATCGCCCGGAACCACATTCGGGATAAAAACTACTTTTCCATCGGGAGCCTTTGCTACCGAAACGCCTTTTGCACCAGCATCAAGGACTTTTATTTGATGAAAGACAACTTTGTCTGTATTTTTCTTTGCCATAGCGCAAAAATAAGTGTTTGAATGGTTTTATAAATTCAAATTGTGAAATATTTTCACTTTTAGCTGTTTTTTATTTGAGCCCATTCCCGCTTTCCGCTGTAAATCCTCATTCCGCAAGCAGCAACACTACGCCCGTAAAGGAGCTTCCGTTGGTCGCTCTTTACCGGCAAGTGTTCCAAAGCTTTCGCAACTGCGGGTTTTTCGCTATAATCGGGGGCAGGGATTTGTGGACGAGAATTGTATTTTGTTTTTCAGCGAAGCGCAATTGTGTTTTACTTTTGTAGAAAATCATAAGTTAGAATAATAGTGGATTACTTTTAAGAACCAAATACTCTTTTCACACTTAAATACGTCGGCGTAAAGCACTTAATTTAACATTTTATTTAGAAAAACTTAGGTATTAATAAGAAATTAATCACTTATTTTGTTGTTTATGATTGACTTTTGTTAAAAAAACTAAAATAAATTTTCTATGCAATTATATAAAAAATTATCTCACATAGGTTTTCTTAAAAATAGCTATGCGTTCAAATTTTTGTTTGTCGCATTTATAGGAATTCATATCCCACTGATTGGACTGTTGTTTTTTGTGCTTTATGGCAGTAAAACTATTTCTACAGATACCATTTTGATTTTCGCACTTATAATGACCTTAGCCGCTACAGGTATTACATTACTGTTTTTAAAGTTACTAATTAAGCCAATTGAAGTCGCATCTAAAGCCTTGAGTGAATATAGGAACAAAAAAACTATTCCTTCATTGCCAACTAATTTCTCTGATGAAGCAGGTTTGTTAATGAGTAATATTCAGGATTCAATCGAAGAAAATGAAAAGTTCATTACTGAAAAACAAGATTTGGTATATTTGCTTTCCCATGATTTAAGAAACTTCGTTGGGAATTCTAAATCGGTGGCATTACTTATTTTAGAAGAGAAACCTTCAGAAACCATAACAGAATTAGCCGAATTAATACTTCAATCGACAGAACAACAATACAATTATATTGAAAACTTCATTAAATTACTAAAAGAGCAAGATCAAATTATAGAAAAAAAATCCGAAAATGAGATTGTTCAATTTTCTTCTATTTTTTCTGTGGTATCAAAGCAATTGGATCAATTGTTAATTCATAAAAATATTAAATTGGATTTATCAATTGAAGTTGAAGAGGCATTTTTGAAAATTGATAAAATTTTGTTGATTCGAGTTTTAGTGAACTTGATTGATAATGCTATAAAATTTTCGTTTCCGAATAGTGAAATAAAAGTTCGTGTTTATGTTCAAGGCAGTAAATTGTTTTTTAAAATAACGGACAAAGGTTTGGGTTTTGATCAAAAGCAAAGCCATGAACTGTTCCGTAAATTTACTAAAATGAGTAAATTAGGAACGTCAAATGAGCCTTCAACAGGAATTGGATTGTATTTGTGTAAAAAAATAATAGAAAAACACGACGGTCAAATTTTAGCAGAAAGTGATGGAGTTAATAAAGGAGCTACTTTTTCTATTGTTTTTTAGCGCATCATAGAAAATACACGAACTTTAAATTTTCGTTAAAAAATCCTATTTCCGAAAGCGTTTTTTTACAAATGAACTAAATTTGAGAAAACATAAAAATTTATAATTATGAAAAGAAATGCAACCGCAGTTTGGAATGGTTCACTTAAAGAAGGAGCCGGGAAACTTACCACACAAAGTACCACGTTAAAAGATACACAATATTCGTTCAAATCCCGTTTTGAAGAAGGAGTAGGGACTAATCCGGAAGAATTAGTTGCAGCGGCGCACTCAGGTTGTTTTACCATGCAACTTTCGGCTTATATAACTGAAGCTGGTTTTGAAATCGAAAGTATCGAAACAAAATGTGATATTGATTTGGTGGACGGAACAATTATAACGTCACACTTAACGGTAAATGGAAAAGTAAATGCAATAACAGATGATGTTTTTCAACAATTAGTTACTAAGGCTGAGAAAAATTGTCCTATTTCTAAACTATTGAATGCTGCAATTTCTACTACGGCTACTTTAGCATAAAAATAAGATTCACATAAAAAAAGGCTCGATTTAACTAAAATCGAGCCTTTTTTTTATGCTAAAATGGATTACCAAAGTTGGTGTACTTCGGATTTTATATAACGCTCATAAATTTCATTCATCGCTGCAATTTTTTCATAGGTCAATTTAGGTAAATCATAAACCGATAAATTAGACAGCACATGACTTTCGTTAGAAGCGCCAGGAATAATGCAACTTACTTCATCAAAACCTAAAATCCATTGCAAAGCAATAGGAGCTAAGTTTGTTGTTTCTGGAAATAATGCTTTCAATTCTTCTACGGCTTTTAAGCCCAGTTCGTAATTAATGCCGGAGAATGTTTCGCCTTTGTCAAAAGCAGCTCCATCTCTATTAAAATTGCGATGATCTTGAGTGTCAAAAGTAGTTTTAGTATTGAATTTTCCTGTCAGAAGCCCGCTCGCAAGAGGAACTCTAGCAATAATACCAACATCATGTTTTGTTGCTTCTTTGAAAAATAGTTCGGATGGACGCTGACGAAAAAGATTAAAAATAATCTGAACCGAAGTTACATTTGGAAATTCGATAGCTTTTAGTCCTTCTTCCACTTTTTCGACGCTAACGCCAAGATTTAAAATTTTTCCTTGCTCTTTTAAACGGTCAAACATTTCAAATATTTCAGGACGGTAAAACACTTCAGTCGGAGGACAATGCAATTGTATTAAATCCAGTGTTTCTAATCCAGTTCTTCTCAAACTATCTTCCACAAATTGTTGCAGCACTTTGGGCTGATAGCCTTCATTTATATGCGGATTAATGTGTCGACCGCATTTTGTAGCCACATAAATTCGTTCAGAACGGGAACGAACCACTCGACCTACCGCAGTTTCACTCAATCCGTTTTCATAAACATCGGCTGTATCAATAAAATTTACGCCGTTGTCAATCGCAGTATTGATTAACTCATCTGCGGTTTTATCATTGAATGCAGAACCCCATTTTCCGCCTACCTGCCATGTGCCAAGAGATATTTCTGAAATTTCAAAATCTGTTTTACCCAATCTGCGATAGTTCATTTTTCGTTTCTTTTTAAAGTAATAATTTATTTTTTCGATAAAACTTTGGCGATTGCTTTTTCGGCAAGTGGCGCCATTACTTGATACCCTTTTTTATTGGGATGCACTTCATCATTAGAATACAAAGTAGGCAAACCTTTTCGTTCATCTGCCATAGCCAAAAAGTAATCAAGATAAAGAATACTATTGGCATCAGCGTAATTTTTTATCATTTCATTTAAAGCTACTACTTTTTCAGCAGGATTTTGATTGGGTTTCCAAGAGAAATCATAAGCAGGCAAAACAGAACAAAGAATTACTTTAATCTGGTTTGCTTTTGCCAATTCGGCCATCGAGAAAATATTATTTGCTATCATCTCCAATGTTGCAGGACCTGTATTGCCGGCAATATCATTTATTCCAGCCAAAATAACCACAGCAGCGGGTTTTAAAGCAATAACATCAGCTCTGAAGCGTATCAGCATCTGAGGCGTAGTTTGACCGCTAATACCGCGATTAACGTATGGTTTTCCGGCAAAATATTCGGGGTCGGTTATACTCCAAAATTCAGTTATGGAATCTCCCATAAATACAATTCTTTTTTGTCCGGGCGTTACCGGTTTCAGATTTGCATTTTCATTTTGGTATTTATTTAAATTTGGCCAGTCTTGAGCCTGTACTTTTCCTCCCATAATGATTGATAAAAATAGAATGCAGTAAATTAATGGTGTGTTTTTCATTTGTAACCAAATTATAAAGTGTGAATCAGTTAATAGGTTTTGATTAAAAATAGAAATTGTTCTTTCTTAAAATCGAAACAACCTTCCTTTTTATATCCGAAAGATACAGAAAAGGAAGGTTGTTTTTATAACGTCTAATTAATTTAATCAAACAAATCAGAAGACAAATAGCGATCGCCACGGTCGCAGATAATAGCTACGATTACTCCTGATTCTAATTCTTCAGCTATTTTTATTGCAGCTGCAACTGAACCGCCACTGCTCATTCCTGCAAAAACACCTTCTTCAAGCGCTAAGCGTTTTGTCATGGCTCGGGCTTCTTTTTCAGATACTTCAATGATTGTATCTACTTTTTTGGAATCAAAAATTTTAGGTAAATATTCTTCAGGCCATTTTCTGATTCCCGGAATTTGAGATCCATCGCTGGGTTGAGCGCCTACAATTTGTATCGTAGGATTCATTTCTTTTAAATATGTTGAAGTGCCTATAATTGTTCCTGTTGTTCCCATAGCAGAAACAAAATGGGTTACGGTTCCTTCTGTATCATTCCATATTTCTGGGCCTGTGGTTTTATAATGTGCTTTCCAGTTGTCATCATTTGCAAACTGATTGAGCATGATGTAACCGCCTTCGGCTACTTTTTTATCAGCATAATCTCTGGAACCTATTATTCCGGTATCTGCAGGTGTCAAAATTACGGTTGCGCCATAAGCCCGCATGGTTTGAGTACGTTCTTTAGTGGAATCTTCTGGAAGAACCAGTTCGATTTCGATATTGAATAATTGGGCAATCATGGCCAAAGCAATTCCGGTATTTCCACTTGTTGCCTCAATAAGTTTATCCCCTTTTTTGATTTCTCCTCTTTCCAGTGCAGAAGCAATCATATTGTAGGCTGCCCTATCTTTTACACTACCACCGGGATTGTTTCCTTCGAGTTTCAGTAAAAGTTTTACGTTTTTATTTTTTATCAAATTAGTAGTTTCTACTAAAGGCGTGTTTCCAATAAGGTCTAATATTTTTTGTGATTTCATGCTATTTTGTGTCTTGTGTTTTAATTGTAGCAATCTGATTACAGAATTGATTACAATACGTATTCGTTTTTGAACAATGTTTTTTAAGGAGAGTATTTTAAAAACAGCTACAACAATAGCAGAAAGGAATATTTTTGTAGTTCAGTGACATTTTTATGGGTTTTAAAACGAATTGCAAAGATATTGAACTATTTCGAATTATTTCTTTCTTAAACATAAAGCTATCTTGTTTATTTAGACACTTTTGTTAAATAAATTGATGTAAAATGTCGTGGGTAGTGCTGTTTTAAACTTTTAAGATAAAAAAGCTGTTGTGTATCTGTTTTATTTTCAATGTATAGGAGCTGAATTATTAGTTTTGATGAAAGTGTTTTTTTAAATTAGCCAATAAATAACAATCCATGAAATCCAAGACTACTTTTATAAGCGATATTTCCCAAAAAGAATTTCCAATAGCGGATAAAATTGCTGCCAAAACCATACGAAACCCAATATTGGCGCTTATTCAAAATGATTACCCTGATTTTGATGAGGACAAATTCTTATCAATTGGCGAATTGAATATGTATCGCGAGAAATACATTTCTAATTATTTATTGGTAGAAATAGGGGAGTTGTCAAATCTGGAAAATAGAGTTATCGGTTCCTTGAACGAAGATAAATCATTAGTGAGTACTGTTGAGGATGAAATTGGTATTCGTACAATTGGGCAAAAAGTGGCGGATAAAGTGGCGGCTTTTGGCGGAAGTTGGAAATTTATAATCCTTTTTGGAGTATTTATTCTTTTTTGGATTCTGATTAATATTTACATTTTCTTGAATAAAGGATTTGATCCGTATCCGTTTATTTTGCTGAATTTAATTTTGTCTTGTCTTGCCGCACTTCAGGCTCCAGTAATTATGATGAGTCAAAATCGTCAGGAAGAGAAAGACAGGGAAAGAGCTAAAAAAGATTATATGATTAATCTAAAATCAGAACTTGAAATTAGAATGCTTCATGAAAAACTGGATCATTTGATTATGCATCAACAAGAAGAATTAATAGAAATTCAAAAAGTCCAAATCGAAATGATGAATGATATTTTGACTCGAATCAAATAATTTTTTTTGTTCTAAAAAGTCAAAAAAAGTAACTTCTTAGTAGTGTTTAAAATAATAACCCACAATCATAAAAACACCATTTAGGATTGCCGAACCAATAATGAGTTTTTTGTAATTCCTGTTTTTGTCGATAAAATTAAAACCTAGAATTCCCAGAAATATCAAGGTTGTAAAAATGGCCGGATACATCTTAAAAGCACCTCCAAAATCTCCTTGCAAAAGTAACAAAAATCCCCTCTGAAAACCACAGCCCAAACACTCGATTCCAAAAAGTGTTTTGCTTAAACAAGGCAACATAAATTTTTCTAAATCCAATGGTTTTTCTTTTTTACAATTTTACAAAAAAATAAGAAACGGTTGCGATAATAATTGATGCAATTTTAAATTCATTACTTTTGAAAACTGATATTTAAAAAGATGAGAAAGTTTATTATTCCAATAATGGTTGTGGCGATAACTGTTGCTTTATATGAGCAGGTAAGTGCAGAAAAAAATGTGTATATAATGGTAATTGCAATTGTAGTTTTCATGATGGGAATGATGCAATTGAGTGCCAAAACGCCAAGTAAAAATCAAGATAAAGAAGACGGAAATGTTTAACAAAGGAGATAAGGTTTCAGTACTTGACGAAGCTATCAATGGAGTCGTGTTGTCAGTCAAAGAGAAGCAGGTTACGGTAGAAACAGAAGACGGATTTACGATGACATTTTTTGTCAATGAGTTAATTAAAATAAACGATTCCAGTAACTTACTAGATTCTATTAGAAGAATTAATATAAGTGAGGTTTCAAAAGAAAAAGAGATCCCGAAAGCGCGAAGTTTTGTTAAGGAAAAGAAATCAAAGCACGAAATTCCGGCTCCGGAGTTTGATTTACACATCGAAAAACTGGTGCCAAATAAACGCGGAATGTCGAATTATGACATACTAACTTTGCAGACTGATACGGCAAAACGTCATATAGAATTTGCTATTCGGAATCGCATTCCAAAGATTGTTTTTATCCACGGCGTGGGTGAAGGAATTCTAAAAGCAGAGTTGGATTTTTTATTAGGGCGTTATGATAACATCGCTTTTCAAGAAGGGAATTATCAAAAATATGGTCAAGGGGCAACAGAAGTTTTTATTAAACAAAGTGCCATGTAAACTTTATTTTGGTTTTTAAAAGCACAAAAAAAAAGGTCCGATTTTTAAGCAGTTTTCATTAGAAAATTCACTTAAAAATCGGATCTTTTTTGGGATTAAAAACGGTTGTTTTTTGTCTCTAATTTTGCTTCTTATTTGGGGTTAATTTGTAGTCAATAATTCACCATAGATGTAATTATCACCCAAAATAAAATCACTGTTTCCTTTCTTCATTTTTGCTTTTTTAAGGACAACGGTGTGTTTAAAACCAGTTCCCAAAGTAGTAGTTGTTACTTCCACAATGCCACTTTCGTTTGCCACTCCAGCCACTGCAATCCATTCTTCGCTTACTGCGGGAGTTGCCGGAAAAGTTGTGTTACAAAAATAAGCGCCAGTTAGTAAACCGGAGAATAAACGATACGTAAGTTTGTTTTTTGTGTCGCTTATTAATCCGGTTCTTGGGGTATTTAGCGGTGTAGCTTGATTAACAATTAAAGCGGGATCAATGTCTAAAATAAGTGCTTCACTACTATTGTAATCATACAATTGTTTAGAAGAACTGCATTGTTCAAGTGTCTTATTGAATGCAAAAGGTAAAGGAGTGGCGCTAATTACATAGTCGCCAAAAGGGAATGTTTCGTAAACTTGAGTCCCGTTACTTTTTACAAATGTGATATTTTTGAATGTGATATTATGATTGTAACCTGTAATTTTAGTACTGTTATCGGTAGTATTAGTTGTTTTGATAGCAGTAGTATTTATAACTATTTTTCCGCCTGAAGTAGTCCATTGATCCATAACAATTGGCGTTGCTGGAGGAATGGTTTCGCAAATGGTCGAAGAAGTTACCGCGCCGTTGTAAAAGCGATATAGTACACGATTTGAAGTATTAATGTCTAATTCCTGCGATATAGTTTCAGTTGGGAAAGTAAAACCCAAAACCTCAAGAATAAGGGCTTCGCTATCTTTTAGTTTGTAGATGATGTCATTTGTAGTGCAATTTTGTGCGGCAACATCTTCAAAACTAATGTCTTCTTGAATTAAATCACCATCATCACAACCGTTTAATAGTAATGCAAAAATCAGTAAGCTAACAACTCTTTTCATTTTTATAATATTTGTAACAAAAATAGAATTTTTAATTTGTTCCAATTGCATTCCCCTTTAAAAATAGATTATTTAACAGGATATTGGGTTTTTGAATGTCAAATAGTGTGATGAATATAATAGCGTGTGCTTTATTGTATTGCCACGATCGGATGAATTTAAAGCGAATAGAAATCATTATCTTTGCGCAAATTTTATACTAAAAATGAGGACTAATAAATATTATTTAGCTGCTTTCTCAGCATTTTTTCTCTGGGGTTTTTTCAGTTTAGCATTAAAGCCAATACATGCTTATCCATCATTGGATATTTTGTTCTATCGCGTTTTTTTTAGTGTAATTACGATGGTATTAATTAATGTTTTTTTTCGACGAAATGTAATACGACAAAATTGGAATCATTTCAAAAGTATGCCTCTAAAACAACAGAAAAGTACTGTTGCATTGACACTTGGCGGCGGTGTATTTCTATCTTCAAACTGGTTTGTTTATATTTATGTAATGAATCACGTCAGCGTGAATGCGGCTTCTTTGGCGTACTTAATTTGCCCGATTCTCACTACCGTTTTTGCCTTTTTTATGCTGAAGGAAGAACTAACTAAATGGCAATGGATTGCAGTTGGGATAAGTGTTTTTAGTTGTGTTTTATTATCATTCAATCATTTTAAGGATATTTTTTACAGCCTTATTACGGCAGCAACGTATGCTTTATATTTAGTGAGTCAACGAAAAAATAGTGATTTGGATAAATTCTTGAGTTTAACCATTCAATTGGTTTTTACGGCATTAATTCTGTTGCCTTTTTACCCCACATACAGCGGGCCAATTCCTACGGAGCCTTTATTTTATACTTGTTTGCTAATGATTGTAGTTTTTTTTACAATTATTCCGTTGTTTTTAAACCTATATGCACTCAAGGGAATCAATTCCTCTGCGGTGGGAATTATGATTTATATCAATCCCATTATTAATTTTTTAATGGCAATTTTTTATTATCACGAACAAGTGAGTACACTCCAGCTATTTTCCTATTTCCTGATTATGATTTCGATAGTTGTTTTTAATGAAAGAATACTCTTTTCTAGAAAATCGAAAAACATTCCAACAGAAATAGACGGTGTAAAATAATTTTATAATTTTCCAAAAATGAAAAAAGTATATCTCGATAATGCTTCTACAACTGCTATTCGTGCCGAAGTGATCCAGGAAATGACCAAAGTAATGACCGAAGAGTATGGAAATCCTTCCTCAACGCATAGTTTGGGTCGTGCCGCCAAAAGCATATTGGAACTTTCCAGAAAATCGATAGCTAAGAATCTAAATGCGACTGCACAGGAAATTATTTTCACATCCTGTGGTACCGAAGCCAACAACTGGATTCTTCGTTCTGCGGTTAAAGATTTACAGGTAAAACGAATTATTACCAGTAAAATAGAGCATCATGCGGTTTTATATACGGCTTTAGTATTAGAAAAAGAATACGATATTCAAATTGATTATGTGGATGTGAAACCAAATGGAGAAATTGATATTACTCATTTAGTGGAGTTGCTTTCGCAGGAAAAGAAAACATTGGTCAGCCTGATGCACGTGAATAATGAAACTGGGAACGTTTTAGATTTGGAACGAATAGGCCGCATTTGCCAAGAACACAATACTTTATTTCATTCGGATACGGTTCAATCCATTGGAAAAACAACGATTGATTTACAAACCATTCCTGTTGATTTTATTGTGGCAAGTGCGCATAAATTTCATGGACCAAAAGGTGTTGGTTTTGCTTTTATTCGAAAAAACTCCGGGTTACAACCCTTGTTTTTTGGTGGCGAACAAGAAAAAGGATTGCGTGCCGGAACCGAAGCATTGCACCAAATTGCCGGTATGGCAAAAGCCTTGGAAATTTCCTACACCAACTTAGAAACAGAACAAAAGTATATTGCTGAGTTGAAAAGCTATTTGATTACTCAACTCAAAATTGAATTTCCGGAATTTAAGATTAACGGAAATCCCGATGGTTTCTATACAGTTTTGAATGTTCTATTGCCTTTTGCAGCAGCAAAAACAGCGATGATATTATTTCATTTAGATATGAAAGGAATAGCAGTTTCCCGAGGAAGTGCTTGTCAGTCCGGAAGTATAAAGCCTTCACATGTTTTAGCCGAAATGCTTTCTGCAGAAGATTTGAAAAAACCGAGTTTGAGGATATCTTTCAGTCATTTCAATACAAAAGAGGATATTGATTTACTTATTGATGCCTTAAAAAGCATTTAAAAAAGAACTTAAAATGGTGAATGATAATTTAAAAATACTACTTGCTGGAGAAGTCAAAGCACTGTTCGAGTTAAAAAAAACAGAGCGACTTTGGCATATTCCAGTTTTAGCGTCATTATGCGTTGGAATTCCGTTGTTAGTAGGTTATTATTTTAATCGACTGGATTATGGAATATTAGCTTGTATTGCAGGACTTGTTATTTTGTATATGCCTACAACCACAGTTGCGCGCCGAATGATTACACTATTGGCTTGTTCTTTTGGTTTTATGGTTTCGTTCTTTATAGGGGTTTGTTTTAGTTTTGACCCCATAATCTCCTCTGTGGTTTTGGGTTTGTTTACCATGAGTGTGCATTGGATTGTTAATTACTTTAGAATGAAGCCACCCGGAGGTTTCTTTTTTATCATGATTGCGTCCCTTGCCAGTTGTATGCCATTTAATTTAGAGACTATTCCCATTCGCGTAGGATTAATTGGGATGGGCGCTATGCTAGCTTGCACGCTTGCCTTACTTTATAGTTTATTTGTTGCTGAAAAACATTCTCCCAAAAAGGAGCTGATTGTTGTTGAAAACAATAATGAAACGACTCTTTTTGAATCCGTAATTGTGGGAGTTTTTATATTTTTATCACTCATTACAGGACGCTTACTTGAATTAGAAAATCCGTATTGGCTTCCTATATCGTGCGCAGCTGTCATGCAGGGCGCGAGTTTGAAACATGTTTGGCAACGGAGTTTTCAACGTGTTTTGGGAACTTTTATAGGTCTTGGACTTACGTGGTTATTACTATTGTTCAAAATGACACCTTTAACGATCTGTATTTGCATAATGGTACTACAATTTATAATAGAAATGCTAATAGTGAGGCATTATGGCTTGGCAGTTGTTTTTATTACACCATTGACTTTATTTTTGGCCGAAGCCGGTGGAGCCATGACCGTTGATGCGACGACTTTAATTTCTGTTCGGTTTCTGGATATTTTTCTGGGAAGTTGTATTGGCGCTGTTGCAGGATGGTTTTTGCATGACGAACAATTGCGTCACAAAGCCGAAAATCAAATTCGAAAAGCCAAAACCCGTATTTCACGAAAGTAAAATGAAGGATTATTTTAATAACGTTTTACTTTTTCTGTTCTTTATTTCTTGCTTTCTCCTGTTTTTTAAAATAACCCCGAAATAAAAAATTGTGTTTCAAGGCTTCCATATTTTCATTCAAACGCAAACTCGCTTCGTTAATATTTGTCATCGTAGAGTCTATTTTTCGTACTAATTCAGGATTATTCGATAAGTAGTTTATAGCTCCTTTTCCATCTTTAATATTTGCAATTGTCGAATTGAGATTGGTTACTACTTTGTTTATTTCGGTGCTGGATTTATCTAAATTGCGAATTACTGCTTTCATATCATTGGCTACAGCCGTATCTTTCAAAAAGCCTATCACATTATCTTTATTTTCTAAGGAAGAAATGAGTCGGTTTAATTTTGTCACAGATTCTGAAGTTCCTTTTCCGGTACTTTTCAAGTAGCGCATGGTTTCTTTCAAGTTATTGGCTACAGTCGAATCTTTAATCAATAAGCCCACCGTTCCTTTGCCTTGATTTATTTCCTGTGTGATTTTAAGCAAATCAGCCGTAAGAAGCGCCGCATTTTTATTGGTCACGCCAAGGGTATTTAGTAAATCATCCGTACGAATGCGGCTTAAGGATTGAATCTCATCCCCAGGATTCACCGCTGCTTCCATCCCTTTACCCGGGATAATATTTATAATCATATTACCTACCAAACCATCAGAACCTATGGTGGCAACAGCATTTTTTCGGATGTGAGGAAAAATAGTTTTATCAATGAGCATATCGACTTTGATGGTAGAGTCATTGATCATTTCTATTCCGCGTACAGTGCCTACATTTATTCCGGAATATCGTACATTGTTGCCTAATTGTAAGCCGCTTACGTTATTGAAAACCGCCTCAAGATGATTGGTTTTTCCAAACATTTTTTGCTTATCGCCAATGAAATACACTGCCAGTACAAATAGCGTTAATCCGATGATTACAAAAAGTCCAAGTCGCAGTTTTTGTGATGTCGTTTTTTCCATGTCTATTCTTATTTAAAGAAAGCTTGTACTTTAGGATCTGTTGAAAGTGATAATTCCTCAAAAGTTCCTTCGATGTAATTGATACCGTCAACTAATAAAATCATTCGGTTCGAAATCATTCTGGCACAGTCCACATCATGTGTAATGATAATCGCCGAAGTGTTGTATTTTTTCTGGATGGACATCATTAATAGCAAAATTTCCTTTGCAGTAATGGGGTCTAAACCAGTTGTTGGTTCATCATAAAGAATGATTTTTGGTTGTAGAATTAAAGTTCTGGCCAAAGCAATCCTTCGTTTCATTCCCCCCGAAAGTTCTTCGGGCATTAAATTTATAGTATGGGCCAGGCCTACATTTTCCAGTGCTTCCATAACCAGTGGAGTAGTATCAGTTATTTTTCCAAATTTTTTTTTGTGACGCCGCAAAGGAAATTCTAAATTTTCTCTGACGGTCATTGAGTCATAGAGTGCGCTTCCCTGAAAAAGAAAACCCACTTCCGTCCGAAGGTCATCTAATTCTTCCCGGTTGAGTTCGCTAATATCTTTTCCCATTATTACAACAGTCCCACTGTCATGTTCTTCTAATCCAATGAGGCATTTTATCATAACAGATTTCCCAGAACCTGATTTTCCCATAATAACTAGATTCTCTCCTTCATTCAAAACCATATTAAAACCATCCAAAACATGATTGTCACCATAGCTTTTTTTTAAGTCTTTGATTTCTATTATGGCTTTTTGATTTGGTGTAGATGTATTCATAATCAGTTATAAATCATAAAAAATATCAGTAATAAAAACAGCAACAAAATCAATAATAAACAAAAGCATTGAGGTAAAAACAACGGCAGAATTAGCCGCTAAACCTACACCTGCAGTTCCTTTTTTACAATAATATCCTTTAAAACAACCCACTAAACCGATAGCAAAACCAAAAAAGAACGTTTTAATGGTTGCCGGGATTAAATCCCCAAATTCCAACGCATCAAAAACCTGATTATAATACAGTAAAAAAGAAACATTTCCTTTAATGTTTTCTACTAAAAAAGAACCAAAAATGGCAATAGTATCTCCAAAAAAAACTAGAATAGGAAGCATGAAAGTAGTTGCTAATATGCGGGTTACCACTAAATACTTGAAAGGATTTGTACCGGAAACTTCCATGGCATCAATTTGTTCTGTAACTCTCATAGACCCTAATTCAGCTCCAATACCGGAACCAATACGGCCTGCACAAATTAAAGCCGTAATGATAGGTCCAATTTCCCTGATAAGAGAAATACTTACCATGGACGGCATCCAGGAAACGGCACCAAATTCCTGTAAAGTGGGACGCGATTGCAAAGTAAATACTAAGCCAATGATAAATCCTGTCACTGCAACAAGCAGCAAGGAACGATTTCCCATATAAAAACATTGTCTAAGAAACTCTTTGAATTCCGAAGGACTTTTAAAAGCTTCTTTAAAAAAACGACCGGCAAAATAGGAGAGTTCGCCAACTTCAAGTAAAAAACTTTTAAACAATTCGATTATTTTAAAAATACTATTCATTAGCAAATGAATTAATTTTTAATAGAAAAAAAGCTACTCAAATATAGTATTATTGTGTTGATTTTCAGTTATTTTAAGCTATTTTTTTAGTGTTTTTATTGAAAAAATATAAAAAACAAACGCCATTCAAATTTTGAATGGCGTTTGTTGAACGTTTTATAAAAAACTATTGTACTACTGTTTATTCCTTCTCGTTTTTTGTATCCATCATTTCCATTAGTTTCATTCCAAGAAGGCCGCTGATAGGTCCATCAGAGCCATTATTTCCTGAGATTAAAACATCAGGAATTACTTTGATTTTTCCTTTGCCAATCTCTTCAGTTATTTTGTATTTCGTGAAGTTATCACCACCCATTGCTGAGACTTGCAATTGATATGCTTCGGCAGTTGATTTACCAATAGCCATAATTTTTTCAGCTTCGGCAAGACCCGTTTTAGAAATTCTTTCGGCTTCGGCACTTGCAGTTAGTTTTGTCGCTTCTGCTTGTGCTCCAGCTCTTGCTTTAGTAGCTTCCGCTTCGGCATTGGCACGCATTTTTGTAGCTTCTGCCTCTGCATTTACATTTAATTTTAAACTGGTTGCATCTCCTTCTGCTTTTTTAACTGTTGCATCAGCAGTACGTTGTGCAATTTCAACACTTTGAGAAGCTTTTACGATTTCTTTTTGCATATCGGCAATAGCAGTTTCTTTTTCCATTCCCTGACGTTGCTCCTGAGCCATTCTCTGTGTTTGATAGGTTTTTTGCTCTTCTTCGGCAATCTTCCTGTCAGTAAGCGTTTTCATTAAGGATTCCGGAGGTACAATATCTCCTATTAATGTATCAACAGCATTTACATTGTATTCATCAAGAACCACTTTGATATGATTTTTAGCAGATTCCTGACGCTCTTTTCTTGTTGATAAAAAGGATATTACATCACTTTCCTGAGCAGAGTTTCTAAAATAATTCCCAATTGTTGGTTCCAAAACCTGTGAAACAAGATTGTTCATACTACCAAAACGGGCAATTACTTTTGGAGCTTCATTAGCGGGAACATGAATAATTTGTGAAACATCCAGATTAAAAGGGAAACCATCTTTTGAGCGAACCGTAATTGTGGATAAATTTTGATCTAAATTATGGGATTCACTACGTGCATCAGCCCAGTTCAACACTAGATTTGTTGTTGGAACAGGTTCTAATTTAGTAGTGTATTTGTTTAATGCATATTTTCCGGGACCCAGCGGCTCCATCCATACACCACGTTGCCCTTTTGAAACAATATTTCCATGTTTGAAAGTATCACCTGTTACATCCTGTCCGTCTTCGCCAATATAAGAAATCACAACCCCAACATATCCAATAGGTACGTCTGTCATAGGAGTTTGCTCTATTTGTATCGCCCAAGTATTAATATAATAGGATCCGGCAAGCATAACCTGTGGTTGCAATCCACGATTTCCGCCATTTTTTAGAAATTGATCAAAATCTTGAAAGTTATTATGATTTTCAACAAATTTACCTGCAATTTGACCAATAGGAATTGGCTCACCATCCATAGCAGTAACAATCCCGACCATATTTTCTGAAATCACAATTTGAGGAGACATTACCACTTCAAATAAAAACGTATTAATCCTGTAAGATCCAGTAGTTATAAAGGCAGATTGACGTCCTTTTTGTCCACCATTATTAAGAAATAAGGTAGCATCCTGAAAATTGTCGGAGTTCACTTTTTGTGCCAAAATTCTACCCGTTGGTATTTCGGCACCATCCTTACTTAAAAGTAAACCAATATTGCCTTCAGGGATAATGGTAAATGGAGCCATTTCAACAGAAAATTGCCAAGGCCACATAGCCCAATATAACCCTGGAGCAAGTGTTTTTGCCTGAAAACCAGCTTCCCCTTTGGTAGCTATAATTCTGCCATCCGGTAAAGATTTTTCGGATCCAAAGAGGACGAATTTTTTGGTTACTAAACCAATTTTATCTTCAGGAACGATTACCATTCCGAAGAAAACACGTAAAACGAATTTGTAAAGAATCAGGCATAAAATCAATACCAGTACCCACCAATAATCTGTAATTGTTGTCATATTATATAAATTAGAATTGTAAAATTAAGGCAATTTTTAGTGTTAATTCTAAAAATTAAAATAATTAACGTTTGAATAATCTTACTAAATTTATATAAAAAAATATGGCTTTTAATAATGTAAACAGGCTCTTTAAGACCCGATTAATTTTGAACTAATCAAAAGTTGGCATTTTGAATATTAACACTTTTAGCAATGTTTTTTTTGCTCATAAATTTATCCGCAACTAATACGAATTAATTATTTCAGTCACGAATTCCAATTTTAATTTTAAAAAAAATTAGTGGTTAACTTTTTCAACGCGTTTGCGTCCTGTAAATTTGGTCCCGTTTGTGAACAGTAATATTGTTTTAAAACAGAACATGGAAGTTAGTATTACGTCTGTTTTTAAGCCACTTCTCTATTTCACCAGACCAAAATACAATGCTTGATGCTGCTAAGGTTAGTCCTAATTCATTTAAAGATAAAGGTTGGGTTTTAAAAATTTCATTAAAGAAAGGCATGTAAATAACCATGAACTGAAGGGCAATAGTTATCAATAGTGCACCAACCATAGGTTTATTAGAAAAAAATCCAATTTTGAATATAGATTCACGCCCGGAACGAATGACCATTACATGTCCCAATTGGCTAAAACAAAGTACCGTAAAAGCCATCGTTTGCCAATGTGTATTGGTATTATAGATAGCATACGCCTGCATTCCTATGGTAACGCAGCCCATCAAAAAACCAACCCATAAAATGTGGAAAGCCATACCATTTGAAAAAATATTTTTCTTCGGATTTCTGGGTGGTCGTTTCATGATATTTGTTTCAGATGGCTCTGAAGCTAGTGCTAATCCGGGCAAACCATCCGTAACCAGATTAATCCATAGGATGTGAATTGCCAATAGCGGAATGGGCAAGCCAAAGAATGGCGCTAAAAAAATGGCCCATATTTCGCCGGAGTTTCCTGTCATAATGTATTTGATAAATTTTAGGATGTTATCAAATATTTTTCTGCCGTGTTTAACGGCGATAATAATGGTCGCAAAGTTATCATCGAGTAAAATCATGTGGGAAGCTTCTTTAGAAACTTCGGTTCCGTTGATTCCCATTGCAATACCAATATCAGCATTTTTTAGAGCCGGAGCATCATTTACACCGTCGCCAGTCATTGCCACAAAATGATTTTTGGATTGTAATGCATTAATGATTCTTAGTTTCTGTTCCGGATTTACACGGGCATACACTTTTACCTTTTCGACAATTTTTATAAACTCACTTTGTGTTAATGCAGTTAGTTCTGAACCCGTTAAAACAAGGTCGTCATCCGTGACAATAATACCTAATTTTTCGGCAATTGCTTTGGCGGTCAGCTTGTGGTCACCCGTAATCATTACCGGAATAATACCAGCTTCCTTACATTCAGAAACTGCCTGTTTTGCCTCTTCTCGTGGTGGATCAATCATGCCTACAAACCCAATAAGTGTTAACTCATTTTCTATCAAATTAGCATCTGAAGTATCCGGTAAGGACGAAAGTGTTTTCATTGCGTACCCCAAAACCCGATATCCTTTTTCTGCCATTTCGTTGACTTTACGTTCAAATTCAGGAATAAGTGATTTTTGATTGTCATTCAGTTTGTGAAACAATACATCGACAGCCCCTTTTGTAATCACGATGATTTCATCATTAGAATTTTGGGTTTGGTGAATTGTAGTCATGCATTTTCTTTTAGAATCGAAAGGCAACTCTCCAATTCGAGGTAATTTTAGTTCTAAATCAGAGCGATTCAAATTTTTATCGGATGCATATTGTACCAACGCCAACTCCGTTGAATCTCCCAACCATTTTCCGTTTTCATCTTTTGTAACATCATTATTTAAAGCGATAGCATGTAGCAATATGTTTTTTTCTTTAAAAATAGTCTTATACTTTGTATCTGAAGTTTCAAAAATTTCCTGCACCGTCATTTTATTCAACGTAAGAGTTCCTGTTTTATCTGAACAGATGTAGGTCACGGAACCCAAAGTTTCTACCGCCGGTAATTTTCGAATAAGCGCATTATTTTTAGCTAATTTTTTGGCACCAAAAGCAAGAGCAATCGTGACTAGTGCAGGTAAAGCTTCAGGAATGGCAGCTACAGCTAGTGAAATAGAAGTAATCAGCATTGTCAAAACAGATTCTCCCCGCAACCATCCGATACAGAAAATTATAGCGCAGATAAAAAGTATAATCACTGATAATCGTTTGCCAAAAGCAGACAGTCTTTTTTGTAAAGGTGTTGAGGTTTCATCGGTTTGAATCATTTTTGCGATATGTCCAAGCTCAGTATGCATTCCTGTTGCCACAACATAAGCTAAGGCCCGACCATTGGTAACAGAAGTTCCTTTATAGCCCATATTGGTCTGGTCGCCAAGAGCATAATTTCCTTCGGGAAGTTCCTCTGTATTTTTTTCTACATTATTTGATTCACCGGTAAGTGCTGATTCGTCTACTTTTATTTGATGGGTTTCAAAAAAACGGATGTCCGCAGGAATAACATTTCCCGCTTCGAGTACCACGACATCTCCAGGGACAATATTCGAAGCAGGAAGGTCAATCATTTTTCCTTCGCGTAAAATACGGGCATGGTTTGCTGCCATATTCTTTAATGCTTCCATTGCTTTTTCTGCCCGATACTCTTGGATGAACCCCACTGCTGCATTAATAATAATGATAGCAAGAATAATTATGGTATCTGTAAAATCTCCTATTATGCCTGAAATAATTGCGGCTGCAATAAGAATGAGAATCATGAAATCTGATAACTGAGAAAGCACCATCTGTAGAATTGTCTTCTTCTTTTTATCTTCAATTTGATTTTTCCCATGTTCACACAAGCGTTCTGTCGCCGTAATATCATCAATACCGGATGGAGTTGTATTTAGCAACTGTGTTATTTCTGATAGCGGTAGTAAATGCCAGTTCATATTTTTTACTTTTTATATTCAGTAAAAAGAATATTGGGATTATCAAATCTCAACTTTCATACAAACGCAATCTGTTTTTAGTGGAAACAAGCTCATTTTGCAAAGCATCAATTTTTTGTAATAGATTAAACACCACATCAATTCCCTCGGTATTAATATCTAATTCCTGATGAATTCGTATCATTTTCTCTATTTCATAGATGGCATCCGGATGGATATATTGTGTTTCTTCGATTGTTTTTATTTCGAGCAAACCCATTTCGTTGAGGTTGTCAAAAAAGGAGAGTTCCACTTTATAATGAATGCATAATGCAGGTAGCGGTATGAGGCTTTCTATGTTCATGACGTTCTTAACTTTGCGAGTTCCGTAAATAATTCTTTTTCTTTTTCAGTAATATTTGTGGGTATTTGTACTTGATAGGTAATGTATAAATCTCCAAATTCTCCTTCCTTTTTATAAACTGGAAATCCTTTTCCTTTCAGTTTTACTTTTGTTCCGTTTTGGGTTCCGGGTTTTACGGTTAGTTTTACTTTTCCGTCAAAAGTATCTGCGGTGATATCGCCTCCCAATATGGCAGTATATAAATCTAAGGAAACAGTGGAGTAGAGGTTGTGCTTGTCTAACTTAAAGTTGGTATGGTTTTCAATAGTGAAAGTGATGTACAAATCTCCTTTTGGGCCACCGCCAGCGCCTTCACCACCAAGTCCGCTAATTTTTATTTGTTGGCCATTTTCAACTCCGGCAGGAATGGTAATTCGAATGTTTTTACCGTTAATTGTCAAGGTACGTTTGTGGGTGGTGTATACGTCTTTTAGGTCCAGATGCAATTCAGCATTAAAATCCTGCCCCTTGAACTGTGTACTGCGACGACCTCCACTTCCTGAGGAGCGACCTCCAAACATAGATTCAAAAAAATCTGAAAAATCGCCGCCTCCGCTGAATCCGCCAAAACCCTCCTGTTGACCGCCTCTATGATACTGCTGCTGTTGTTTTGATTTCTCAAATCCCTCAGCATGCTGCCAGTTTTCACCGTAGTCATCATATTTTTTACGATTCTCGGCATGGCTCAATACTTCATTGGCCTCATTGATTTCCTTGAATTTTCTTTCGGCTTCCTTATCGTTGGGATTTAAGTCGGGATGGTATTTACGAGCCAGTTTACGATAGGCCTTTTTAATCTCGGCTTCCGTTGCTTTTTTGTCTACTTCTAGAATCTTGTAATAGTCTATAAATGCCATCTGGATTGGTTTTTATATAATGTCTGGGCTGTATTATTAACAAAGGATTTATTGTTTAATAAACTCACAATCGGCTTTAATTTTTACTTCGTCGCTAATCATTTTCGAAGGGAATTTAGAACCTACATTAAATTCAGAACGCTTTAAAATTCCACTAAACTGGAACCCGGCAGTAATTGCTTTTGATTGTTCATTCACTATAGTTCCTCTGTACCACATAGTAATTATTGCCGGTTTTGTTATTCCATGTAATGTGAGTGTACCTATTAGTTTGTATTTATCCTTTCCAATTTTTTTTATGGACATGCTTTTAAAAGTCATTTTTGGATATTTTTCTACGTCAAAGAAATCGGCACTTCGCAAATGATTATCCCGCATTTCGACTTCGGTGTCAATAGAGGCAACATCAGTCGAAAGTTCAAATACAGCATCACTAAAATCCGTTTTGTTAGTTGTTGCGGTTATCTCAAATTTTTTGAATAATCCCGCTATATCCGAAATACCATGATGCACGGTGCTAAAAGTAAGTTTTGAGTGCATTGGATCTGCTTTCCATGTTGTTTGTGCCAGCAGAAAAGTAGATAAAAACAGTGTTGCGATGATGGTTGTTATTTTTTTCATGAGGTATTATTTTTTAATTATTTGATAGGTTTTAAAGACGTCCGGAGTTTGTAATCTTGCTTTTATCAATATCAATATGCATGAAAAAGACAGCACAAATGATTGTGGTTTTTAGACATTTTTATCTATCAAATTTAATTAATTTTAAGGTATTAAAATAGTAATAAATAGCTTTATTTCAGATGGTTATAAAAATATAAAAAACTCTAAAATGAGTTTTTTAAGGAACAGTGCTGCACAAGAATTTTTTTCAATCCTTATATTGGTATTAATTCGTCCTCCATAGCTTTTAAATCCTGTTTCTTTTTTAGGTCTTTCAATATAGATTTGTATTCTAAAAACTCGATGTCTTTTGGGTTTATTTGTAACACAAAATTGATTTTCCCTAACAAATGTTCGAGATAATTTTTTTGGTTAATTTCTTTGTATTCGCGGTGCTCCTCGAAACCAAATTTCTTGATATAATACATGGCTTGTCTTAAATCATTGCGTTTGTGAAATACCACCTGCGGTTTTTCATTTACAACAATCCCTGTAACGGTTTGACGGGTATTAGACGTCATGAGTTTAGTCTTGTTTTTATTAATGCGAAGGTTTAATTTTTCAACAGTTTCAATTACTTTATGAAGCAATTTATTTTCATCAAAATCCCCTGAAAAACTCATGTCGTCAGCATAACGGGTATATCTTATTTTATGTAATTTACAGTAAGCGGCAATCTCGGCATCGGCATCTTTAAAAATTAAATTCGAAAGATACGGACTTGTTGGTGCGCCTTGAGGCAAAGTTTTGTCTCGGGTACATAATTTGGATAGCAATCTCGATACCATCTTAGAATAGCCCAATTGATGAAACTCTTTTTCAACTAATCCGATAGTAAGTGATTGAAAGAAGTTTTCTAAATCCAATGTAAATACTTTAGGTTGATTTTTATGAAATTTCAGGTTTTCTATAAGACTTACATTGGTTTTGTATGCTTTCGCAAAAGGGCTGATGGGAACTTTATTGAGAATATTTCTCAAAATCCAGATTTGGATTTCTTTCAAGCTAGGAAGCGGTTCAGAAATAAGTCGCTTTGTTCCATTTTTTTTTAAAATCTCAAAATCACGATAAAAATAGCGGGGATAAACAGCTGCTTTTTTTAAATATTCTTTTTTGTATCCTACCAAAAGAGATAAATGGCTTGGATTGTAAATAACCGGTACGTCATTAGAAAATAAAACTTCGGCATAATCCAGACAGCGTTGAATATTTGGCAAGGAATAGCCAATTTTATGGGCTTTATCTGTAAAGGTATCTTTGTAATGTGCAAAATCCATAGCGTTGAAATCGTTAATGGAGTAGGGACTATTCTGTCCCTAACCCCGATTAAGAATACCGGTTTAAAAGTTCGGAGCTCTGCGGAGAATCTTTTAAACCTGGTGCTTGAAAGAACATTCAATTACAGAGCAGTGACTCACGGCTCCGATGTTAACCTGGGCTAACAAATTTCTTTGAGAAATGAACTAAAAAAATAATTCATCCTGACTGGGAATAAACACTATTTTACTGCTTAATTTGGGAATTTTACTCTCCAAATCTTTTTGAATCCAATCCTCTTTTTTTTTAGTTTTTAGTCGGTGTGCTTCCATTGTTATTTATTTATAAAATGCTTATTATTAATGTTTTAAATGATTGAAAATCACACATAAAGTTAATTAAAAATAATTTATTAACAGTACTAATAGTGATAATTTTTTCAACAATGATTTTGATTTTAGAAACAGAATACTCTTTTTCTGTTTTGGAATAAAAACTGTACTTATTGTTTTATAAAAATCAATTATTGAATCGCTTGTAGGGTGTGTACGTGATAATTATTTCTATTATTCGGGTAATAAAATACGAAAGAAAATTGATAGATTTTGTAAATAGATTGGTCTTTATTTTTAGCGATTGGGGTGTTATGTTTTGACATTGAGCAATAATTTTGATGAGGTGCTCTTGAAACATTTTAGAAAATAAAGCAGAATTTATTTCAACATTCATTTCAAGGCTTCCGTACGAACTTAAATTATTCAGATTAAAAGAACCTATTGTGGTCCAATTGCCGTCTATTACGGCCACTTTTCCATGTAAGATGGATTGATTCCATTCGTACAATTCAATATTATATTTAAGTAGTTTGCCATAGAGAAAGCAGGTAGCGCGCCTTGTGAGCGGTAAATCTGATTTTCCGGAAAGAATTAATTTTATTTTTACCTGATTTTTAGATGCTTTTTTCAAGGCTCGAATAATTCGAATCCCCGGCAGAAAATAGCTTCCCACAATGATTATTTCTGTTTTTGCATTTCGAATGGATTTTATGTATCCATCACAAATCTCATTTTTGCCTTTTAACCAGTCATTTTGCAGGATGCGAACCATTGCGTTTTCTTGGATAGGAAAGAAAGATTTTATTTTCTTGTTTTGGAAACGTCTTTTTTTAAAATAGATATCGGTACATAATTTTTGAAGCGGTTCGGCAATTTCTCCCTTTAATTGTACGGCATAGTCCAGCCAAGGAGCTTCTGAACCAGAACCACAATATTTATCGGCTATATTTATACCGCCAATAAGCACGATTTTTGCATCAGCAACAATAACTTTTCGGTGCAGTCTTCTGCCAAGATAAAAGGTGTAGGTTGAAAATAAAGGTGCGAAAAAACGAATATTTATACCGCTTTGTCTCATTTCTTTTAGTGTTTCGGAGGGAAATGATAAAGATCCCAAACCATCTAAAAGAACATAAACCTGAACCTTACGCGAAGCGGCCTCTTTTAATGCTTTAATAATTCTATTTCCGGTTGTATCGTTTTCAAAAAGATACATTTGCATGTGAATTTCAAACTGTGAATTACGAATAATAGCCTCTAATCGAGAAAAATAATCTTCGCCACTGTAAATAAGCTCCAGATTTTTTGGAACACCAAGGCTATTTTTACTTTCTATCATGGGCTTTATTTATTTTCACTTCGTTTATTAAAAGAAATTCCATCAGATTTTCAACATCCAAGATACCAATAACGGAATTATTTTCCATAACGAGCATTAATCTTGATTTATTGAGTTGTATGAGCTCAAAAACTTTTTCCAAAAGTGAATCGCTGTCGAGATAAACTAAATTTCGATCCATAACATTGTAAATAAATTCAGCGTCGCCTTTTGTGGAAAGTGCCATAATGATTTGGTCTCGATTCAGCGTTCCTACCGGAATACCTTCTTCTGTAATCAAAAAATTCTTGTTTTGACTGTCCAGAACTAGTTCAACCGCTGTTTTTACAGTATCATTAGCATCAATCTTTGGGTATTGTTTCATTACAACATCATGGACTTTAAAACCTTTCAAGATGAATTTAGATTCCGTATAATCAGCCTCAACCTGAGCTCCAATAATGACAAAAATACCTATGAAAACTAAAATCGGGGAAGTGAAAAATCCAAAAATAATGAATCCCATTGCTAATAGTTGTCCTATCCGTGCCGAAATTCTTGTGGCAACATGCCTTTGTAACTTGAACGATAACAGCGCCCGTAAAATCCTGCCGCCATCCATAGGAAAAGCAGGGATTAAATTAAAAATTGCCAACCAGAAATTAACTAAAAAGAAATTAAGAAAGAAATTATTTGCGTTTACTCCATTAGATAACTCCGCCATTAACTGCTCAGAAGTATCCGGAATCGTAATGAAAATTCCCGTGATAAAGGCCAATGTAATATTTACCAAAGGTCCCGCAAAAGCGACTATTACCTCTTCGGATGGTTTTTCTGGTAATCGTTCCAGTCTGGCCAATCCGCCAATGGGTAAAAGGGTGATGTCTTTGGTTTTTATGTTGTAATTTTTTGCCGCTAAAGCATGACCGAGTTCGTGTAATAAAACAGTAATGAATATGCATAAAATAAACGCAACAGACCATATTATCTGAGTAACATTTTGCCCTGATTTGTAGTTCATGAAAATGATAAACAGAATAAGTAAAGAGAATGTCCAGTGAATAAATATTCCGATACCAGCGACTTTTCCGAGTTTAAAGGATCCTTTCATTTTTTGAGTTTTTAATACTACTTATCGCAGTATGATTTGAAAAAACAGACAAACAATAAAAAAAATATTCGTTTATAAATGAATTCAAAACGGGTATCAGTTCACCTCATTTCCAGAAATACCGTTATAGGCCCAAGCATTCAAATTAGCAATCGTAGTATGTGCAATTCCCTCTAATGCTTCGTTTGTCAAAAAACCTTGATGTCCGGTAATCATTACATTAGGATGGGAGCGAAGTTTTAAAAACAAGTTGTCATGTATTGGAGAATCAGTATGATCTTGAAAAAAAATAGGTTTCTCTTTTTCGTAAACATCTAAGCCGGCTGCACCAATGGTTTTATTTTCGATAGCTTCTAGTAAATCTTTAGTGTTTACAATTCCTCCACGAGCAGTATTAATAAAAATCACTCCTTTTTTCATTAAAGCAAAAGTACTTTTATTAAACAGGTGGTTTGTTGTTCCATTGAGCAGATAATGCACAGATATCACATCGGCAGTGGCGCATAAATCTTCGAGTGAAACATAGGTAATAGGAATTTCATCCAGCAGTTCCTTGTTCTCCTCAATATCAAAAGCTACTATTTTACAACCAAAACCATGCATGATTTTTGCAAAAGCAACACCTATTTTTCCAGTTCCTACGATACCTATTGTTTTTCCATATAAATCAAAACCCACTAAATGATCCAAACGATAATCACCAATTTGCATCAACGTCTGACCTAAAACCAGTTTTCTGTTTAGTGCCAATAATAAAGCTACGGCTAGTTCTGCAATAGCGTGAGGCGAATATGCAGGAACATTTGCCACTTTTATAGCTAATGATTTTGCTCGAACCAAATCAACATGATCATAACCTACGGAACGCAGGGCAATATATTTTACACCACAAGTATATAGTTTCTGCAATACTGTCTCTGAAGCATCATCAGAAGTAAAAAGTGAAACAGCATCAAATCCTTTGGCAAGGGCTGCGGTACTTTCATTCAAAGGTTGCTCCGTAAAAACTAATTCGTGATTACCATGCGCTGCTTTTTCAAGGAAAGCCTTATCAAAACCCAATATGCTATAGACTAATACTTTCATTTTTGCTGTTTTTCATTTCTAAAATAATACATGTTAAGGTAGTGAATTTTCTACAGACCTGTTTCAGGAATTTCAATTCTTATTTTAAATTTAAAGAAGCTAAATTCTTTTTAATCAGTAATTCAACTTAAAAAAATCAATTCCTATAAATCATCTTTTTTACCGTACTTATAATATCAATTTTTTGAGGAATGGCAGCTTCTTCCAAGTGTACAGGGTAGGGAATAGGGACTTCAATGCCACACAATCGTTGTACCGGAGCATCCAAATTATAAAATCCGTTTTCCATAATCCGGGCGCTTACTTCCGAGGAAATACTCACGGAACGCCAAGCATCTTCGACTATTAATACCCGATGCGTTTTGGCTATCGAAGTCAAGAAAGTAGATTCATCCAATGGTCGTAAAACTCGTAAATCAATGACTTCAGCATCAATCCCAACGGAAGCTAATTCGGCAGCAGCCTCTAAACTTTTATACACTCCGGTTCCGTAGGTGATAATCGAAATATCTTTTCCCTCTCGTAACACTTTAGCTTTAGAGAGAGAGGCAATTGGTAAATCAGTTGCAATCTCTTTTTCTAGATTAAGCAGCATCGTGTATTCAAACAAGAGCACGGGATCATGACTTTGCAGGGCAGCATGCAGCATACTTCTCGCATCCTCATGTGTCCCCACTGAAAGGACAATTAATCCTGGAATATGTGCATAAAAGGGTTCCCAACTATGCGAATGTTGTGTTCCTAACTGGCGTCCAATACCGCTTCCCATTCGTATAATTAGTGGTACATTCAATTGTCCACCGGACATGTGCTGTAATGTGGCCGCATTATTCACGATTTGATCCATTGCGAATAAACTGAAATTGACTGTCATTATTTCAATAATAGGTTTCATTCCTGCCATTGCTGCTCCAATTCCGGCTCCCACAAAACCAGCTTCCAAAAGCGGGACATCCATAATACGGTCTTCTCCAAACTCCTGTAATAATCCTTTGCTTACCGCAAAAGCACCTCCGTAGCGACCCACATCTTCACCCATCAAAAAGACGCGTTCATCATTTTGCAATGCTTCGCGAAGACCTTGATTCAAAGCCTCTCGATAGGTTATGGATAGTGTAGTCATGCTGTTTTTCATGGGTTGCAATTATTGTTGTTTGCTTTTCCAACGTTTTAATGCAGGCAAAATATTAACGGCCTTTTGAATCATATAACTGGGAAGTTTTCTTTTTTCCATATAGGTTTGTACAACATTTTTCATGTCATCCAGGTTCATTTCTGGATTTTTAAAATCACTGTTTACATAACAATACTTGCAATAGTCATTGCTTTTAATACCGTTATTTTCGGTTCCTTTTAGTTTATCCGAATTAAGTGGCATCCCGCAACTTTGACAAAATAATATGTCTTCCATACTGTTTTGTTTTAATGAGTTTAGTGTAAAGTTTTTCATGGTGTTTTTGATTTTAATGTTTATAATTCAAATCTCGGAGTAAACAAATTTTGTCAGTTGCATTAATGGTTCCCGAGCACCTTCTTCTGCAAAATCTAATGCTTTCTGGATTTTTGTTTTTATTTTGTTTTCAAAAGCTGCAATTTCATTTTCGGTAATCCATTGCTGTTGCAAAAGAAACTGCTCAAATTGCGGAATAGGATCTCGTCTTTTCCATTCCTCGACTTTCTTTTTGGCACGGTATAATTCGACATCAAATAGAGAGTATGCTCTAAAACGATACGTGTTACAAATCAGTAAATAGGGTTTTCCTGTACTTTTTATTTTTCCTACAACCGCGTGGGCCGCCTGCATTACTTTTATTAAATTCATACCATCTACGGAAGAAGATGCAATCCCTTTTTTTTCTAATTCTGTTGCAGTGTGCGAATACCGGACAGCCTTACCAGTAGCATACAGATTGTTTTCACAAACAAATAAAACAGGAACTTTCCAAAGTGCTGCTAAGTTCAGCGCTTCCTGAAATTCACATTTGGCAATATCATCTTCACTAAAAAAGCAACAGATAATATTGTTTTTCTTTTGTCTTTTGGATGCTAATGCCATTCCAACGGCTATTGATAGATTGCCACTTACTACAGCATTACTTCCGTAAAATTTTTTTGAGCTATCAAAAAGGTGCATTGCGCCACCTCGACCTCGGCTGCAGCCTTCCAGTTTGCCATACATTTCTGCCATGATTAAATCAGGATCAATACCTCGTGCCAAAGCATGACCATGCTCCCTATAGGTACTTAACACAATGTCATCATCGGTTAAAGTCTGTATTACACCTACGGCGGTGGCTTCTTCACCAATATATAAATGATGGAATCCCCTGATTTTGGCTTTAGTATATAATTCGGCAGCTTTCTCTTCAAATCGTCGCATGAGCAGCATTTGATACAAAAGTAAAAGTCCTTTTTTTGCATCCATGATTGTCTTTTTTGAATCAATTTTTAACTCGTTATTTAATGTTGTACTATAGAATGCTGGTCAGTATAGCTTTATGTTTTTTCGAAAATAGTTTCTAAATACTATTCTTGAAGGAATTGCCAAGCGGAACAAGATTATACTCAATGATTATTTCTGGCTCTAAACGAATGGTTATTTTTATGGCATTTGAAATTAAGCAGGCCTTTTCACTCATCTCCAAAATATGTTTTGCCCGCTCCGGTTTTTGGGAATAATGGATGACGAGTTTTGGTTGTAGAATGATTTCGGTTATAGTATGTTTTCCGTTAATTTTATCAACATTACAGGTCGATTTACTTTCAAAGCTTATAAACTGCAGTCTCGAATTTTCGGCAATCGATAGAAAAGTAGTTAGCAGACAACTGTTTATCGCTGCAACAAAGAGATGCTCAGGAGACCAAATTTTCTCCATGCCTTTCGGGAACTCAGGAGGTGTCGCAACTTCAATATTTTGAGGCAGAACAGGGGAACTTAACATCCCTTTCCTTTTGTCTGACCATTTTAGATTTACTTCGTAAGTATACATCCTATACATTTTTTAGTGGTATTAATACTCAAAAATTATTGTGCGACAAATCCGCCGTCTACTGCCATTGCATGTCCAGTTACAAAAGAAGCTTCGTCAGAGCACATCCATACTACTGCGTTGGCTATTTCTTCGGGTTTGCCAAAACGTCCAATTGGCTCTAAACCTGTAAATTGTTCTATTGCTTCTTTCGTTTTTCCGGTAAGTCGATCAATCATAGGTGTTTGTATAACGCCGGGGCAAACAACATTTATTCTGATTCCTAGTTTAGAACATTCTAAAGCTGCTGTTTTTGATAATCCAATGACGCCGTGTTTGGAGGCTACATAAGCAGGTAAACCAGCGAATCCAACCAATCCGGCTACAGAAGCACAGTTTACAATTGCTCCTTTGCCTTGTTTTACTATTTCGGGAATCTCATATTTCATGCAAAGCCAAATTCCTTTTAGATTGATACCTATAGTTAGATCCCAGTTTTCTTCGGTGCAATCTTGTGTAACAGCAGATTTTCCTTCAACGCCGGCATTATTATAAGCATAATCCAAACGGCCAAAAGTTTCAATAGTTTTTTCAACCATAGCTTTTACGTCTTCAGTTTTTGATACATCGCATTTGATAAAAATGGTTTCGGCACCTAAATCCTTAATGAGATTCATTGTTTCGCTGTTTTCTATCCAATCCACGACAACTACTTTAGCTCCCTTTTGGGCGAAAGCCAAGGCAGTAGATTTACCAATTCCAGAGGAACCACCCGTCACGATGGCTACTTTATTTTTGAATGTTGCTTCCATAATTAAATCGATTTACATTAGAATTTTTCTTTTTGTTTTCTTTTCTGCTTCCAAAATATTTTCAATTCCTTTTATTAGAGCATCTGGATTAAACGAGATACTGTCAATGCCTTCGTTCACTAAAAATTTGGCAAATTGAGGGAGATCGCTCGGAGCTTGTCCGCACAATCCCACTTTTATTTCAAAACGTTTGGCAACCCGAATCGTTTCTTTAATTAAAGATTTGACAGCAGGATTTTCTTCGCTGAACAAATAACTTACCAGTGCGGAATCGCGGTCTAAACCTAATGTGAGTTGAGTTAAATCATTGGAACCAATAGAAAATCCGTCAAAGAGTTTTGC
Source organism: Flavobacterium yafengii (assembly GCF_030010375.1). GTDB lineage: Bacteria > Bacteroidota > Bacteroidia > Flavobacteriales > Flavobacteriaceae > Flavobacterium > Flavobacterium yafengii. Next base: position 1,619,585 of record NZ_JASCRY010000001.1, read on the forward strand.
AAATTCATCGGCCATTAATACATTACTCGGAATCTCAATCATGACATATACCTGTAATCCGTTGATGCCTTGCACCAATCCGTTTTTAGACATTTCGGTAAGTACATTTTCACCTTCTTCAACGGTTCTGCAAAAAGGAATCATCAGTTTTACATTGTGCAGTCCCATTTCGTTTCGTACTTTTTTCATGGCTTCGCATTCTAAAGCAAACCCTTTTCGATAAAAATCACTGTAATAACGCGAGGCACCACGGAAACCAATCATGGGATTTTCCTCATCTGGCTCGTAATATTTCCCTCCGATGAGGTTGGCATATTCGTTACTTTTAAAATCACTCATTCGAACAATAACCTCTTTTGGATAAAAAGCGGCGGCAACAATTGCTACAGCTTCAGCCAGTTTATCAATGAAATAATTTTTAGGATCTTCATAGCCTTTCGTTAATGCCGCTATTTCGGCGATAATCTTCTCATCTGTTATTTTTTCAGGTTCGCACAGCGCCAACGGATGAATTTTGATAGTATTCGAAATGGCAAATTCCATTCGCATCAAACCCACGCCCTGATTGGGATAATGGCTTAATTCAAAAGCTCTTTCCGGATCAGCAAGAATAAGCATGGGAGCTGTTTTTGGCATTTCAAGTTTGCTGAAATCCTGTTTTGATACTTCCCATTTCAATTTTCCTTCGTAAATATTTCCTTCTTTGCCTTCGGCACAGGAAACGGTAATTTCCTGACCATTTTTTATTACAGAAGTGGCATCTCCGCAGCCTACAACCGCAACAGTTCCTAATTCTCGAGCAACAATCGCGGCATGGCTGGTGCGTCCGCCTTTATTGGTGATAATTGCCGAAGCTCTTTTCATAATAGGATCCCAATCCGGATTAGTCAAATCCGTTACTATAATTTCTCCATTTTGCAATAAATTCCCTTCTTGCGGACTGTTTAGAATACGCGCTTTTCCGGAAGCAATTTTATCGCCAAGTGCAATTCCTTGCGTCAAAAGAGTACTTTTTTCTATGAGTTTGTAAATTTCCCGAACTTGTTTATTCGCTTTTCCATGAACCGTTTCGGGACGAGCCTGAACAATATAGAGTTGGTTGTTCAAACCGTCTTTTGCCCATTCAATATCCATTGGTTTTTTATAATGTTTTTCAATTTTAGAACACCATTGGGAGAGTTGAACGACTTCTTTATCATTGAGCGAAAACTGATTTTGTTTTTCGAAAGAAGTATCGGTATTCACTATGGTGTTTTCTGCCGATGAACTTTCTGATTTTTCAGCATAAATCATCGTGAATTCTTTTCTTCCGCACTGTCTTTTCAGAATGGGATTCAAATCCTGATTTTCTAAAGTAGGTTTAAAGACCATCCATTCATCAGGAGTCACGGTTCCTTGAACAATATTTTCGCCCAAACCCCAACACCCATTGATGATGATGGTGTTTTCGAAACCGCTGTCAGGATCTATGGTAAACGCAACTCCTGACGATGCTTTATCGCTTCGAACCATTTGCTGTACGCCAACAGAAATGGCAATGTCTAATGCGGCAAAACCCATGTCATGACGGTATTTGATGGCTCGATCTGTAAATAAGGATACAAAACAGCGGTGAACGGCATCCAATAATTGCACATCACCGTTGATATTTAAAAACGATTGCATTTGTCCTGCAAAACTCGCTGTTGGTAAATCTTCGGACGTAGCACTGCTTCGCACGGCCACATCAAGGGTATTGCTGTTGCATTGTTTGCTAAGGGATAGGTAGGCAGCGTAAATTTCATCCCGAATTTCGTCTGGAATAGCAGCAGTTAAAATAAGGTTTCTGGCTTTTTCTCCAATAGAAGAAAGATTGGAATAGTGTTCTGTATCTAATGAAAACAATAAATCTGTCAATGGTTTCTCCAGATTATTCATTTTCCTGAAAAGGCGATATCCTTCAGCAGTAACTGCAAATCCATTAGGAATACTAATCCCTATTGGATTAAGCTGATTGTACATTTCGCCTAAAGAAGCGTTTTTGCCACCAACTTTACCAATGGCATCAATACCAATTTGGTCAAAAAACAGTATGTATTTGTACTTCCCCATTTCGTATGTTTTTTTAGTATAAACAGACCATTATCGGTATGCTAGATTATAAACAATAGAAAATTACTGGGGCGGATTTTTAGTTAATAGGATAGTAAATTTTGTAATGCTGAAGTAGGTTTGAAATTTACATATCAAGTTTAAAAGATGAGGTAGTAGGTGTTCCTGCCTGTTTAAACCAATACTGTAAATTTAAACAAATAATTATTTTATTGGTACAAAAAAATACTTTTTTTTTGATATTTTTTATTTTAAGTATTTAGTAAACAGCTATTTGTGTTTTTATTTCGTTTCAGGTAATGCAAGTTGGAACTCAGTGCAGAATGGTGCTGTTTTGGATTAAAATTTAAATCTTTATTGAATTATCCACACATAACGATTTCTATTTAGTGGATACTAAACAGAGTGATAATTCCTTGCAGATGAAGTGTAGAAGATTATTTTGGATTATACAAGTGGATGGATTGCCCCACTAATTTCCATTGTCCTTTTATTTTTTCTAATAATCGAATTTCATAGGAGAAGGTTTTTTTACCATCCTTAGCAGTTGATTCTTCGTCATGGCTTACCCACGCACTATTCCCATTAATACTCATTTTATAGTTTGTATTTACAGAGAAACCACCATTGCCCATAGCGTTAGGATTTGTGTTAATCATAGCAGTTGGCGGAATATCCAGTGTAACTCCGTCTGCAGTCGAAATTAATATTCGGCTGTACGGTTGAATGTGCCAGCACTCCGTATGACCTTTACTATCGGCAGCTCTCCATGTTGCGGACTCTTTTTCAAGTAGTTTTTTTATAACTGCAGCTTCATCAATCTTCTGGCTGTAACTTGCCATGTTGATAATTAGGATAAGAAAAAAAGATGCTGTCCACTTCATATTGTTCGTGTTTTTTGGTTTTGATTAATCGTCTTGCTCGTTTTAATGCTAATTAGAGTAAATATATTATTTTATAACATAAAAACAAACTACTGTTCAGTTGTTTGCAGTTTAGTGCAGTTGTTTAATTGTGGTTTTGAACTTTTGAATTTGTCTCCTGTGGCGTAAAATATGAACTATTGCATGTTCCATTAATTGTTCTATGTCGTAAAGTTGTCCCCAAGAAGTCCTAATTTTCTTTGATGCCTCACATTCTTCAAGTGCATCATCCTCAATAATTGCAAATGTTTCCTGTGTGAATTTTAGAACGTTATCTAAATCATTTATATAGTCAACAATAGAACTCCGATTTACTTTTTCGGGACGGATGCTATTTTTGTTTTTAAAATTCAGAATGTAAACACAATAGGAATATCCTGAACTCACCACATGGGAAAGTATCGTTTGAATGGATTTACAATCAGGATTTTTGGTCTCTTGATCTACTGTAAATATTAGGTCATCTTGGGAAATTTCTTGAATTACGTACTGCAATTCTATGATTGCTTTTTCATATTCGGCTAATAATGCACTAACCGCGTTTTGATTGTTTTTATCGTTCATCTGTAGACTTAGTTTGAATACGGCGGCATAATTTATGAGAAATATTAAACAGAGACCTAAAGTAGAATAACAGCTTTTTTTATAAAAGCGAAACAATTAAAGTTGTTTGCCTCTTAATTATTCATTTCCTTTTTTAATCCATTTTCCAACTTCGGGAGCGACATAATTTTCCATTTTGTCAAGTAAATCTGCCGCATTATCACTTACCAGTATCATTTGCTGATTGGTTGGTTTTAGAAAACCTTTATCGACCATGTTTGCAACAAATTCCAGCAGCAAATCATAAAAGCCATCGACATTCAAAATTCCGATTGGCTTTTTATGCAGTCCAAGTTGCGCCCAAGTCAGCATTTCGAAAAATTCTTCCAGAGTTCCAAATCCGCCAGGCAAAGCAATTATGCCATCGCTAAGTTCATTCATTTTGGTTTTTCTCTCATGCATGCTTTCCACAATGAATAATTCAGTCAATCTATCGTGTGCGATTTCTTTGCTCATCAGAAAACTTGGCAAAACACCAAATACTTTTCCGTTATGATTTAAGACGCCATCTGCAACACTTCCCATAAGACCTACTTTTGCGCCCCCGTACACTAATTCATAATTATTTTCGGCCATTATTTGTCCAAGTTTGAAAGCTTGAATTTCATAATTTTTTTCGTTTCCAAAACTGGATCCACAAAAGACAGTAATTCTTTTCATGTATAAAATGTTTCTTATTTATTTGATAGTTTGTAGGAAGACTAATTTTAGCCAATTATAAACATAGCCTAAAATGGAATTCATAGCTTTTATTGAAGGAAAAAACTGCTCAAGCTATTGCGCTAAATCGCTGTTATAACCAGTTTTTTTATTAATCAACAATTTCTATTTTATTTACTTCAGAAACCTTTCCATTTTTAAAAGTCAACTTTAAACTATTGAATTGCCAACCAAATCTTGCACCAGACATACCTAAGTCATACGTCCAAACATCTGAAGTTTTGGTGTCTGGTTTTCCGATAAGCTTGACTATTTGAGTTTTATTTTTATTCTTCAATATCTCGCTTTCTACTATATCGTCACGCATTTCAAATCTGCCATTTTTATCAGCAAACCATTTTTGTTCGTCAAAATCATATTGCGGTTCATAAAACAAAAAACTAAAGAATGCGATTACAAGAATCAAATATGAAACCGGTGCTAAAAAAATTGCTCCAATAATTGATATTCTTGTTCTACTTTTCGAATCTTTAATGTATTTTTTCAGAATCCACTTCAATCCAAAATAAATTAAAATTCCAAGTATCAGAATAATGATTGGTACTTCTAAACTCATTCGCTCAAAAAAAATGGTTACAACGTTCCGTTACTAAAGCTGGTTTGAAACTAAAAGCACAAATGCTCAATTAAACACCAATGCCAAATATACGCACAAATGTTCAATTAAGCACTTCAGCCCCAACATTGCAAAACCGCTGTTATAGGCTATGGTTCTTGTAGCTTACATCTTTCTCGTTACTTCAATTCAAAAGTAACCGTTGCATTTCCCGAACCTAAGGCAGATGCTAATCCTGTTGCATCATCTATTGTTCCCAGTTTTGTGTAGCTGTATGAGGTTGAAAAAGATTGGTAGAAAAGTACTAAAGTTTTTGAGCCGTAAAGCATTAAGTTGCCATTTTTTATTATTCCGGGATTGGAAGAATTTGTCGGAAGACTATTTGGAAAATCATAAAACTTTTCGTTGCCGTTTAGCTCCGTCATATTTATAGTTAAAGGCAACATTTGCTTAAAGGCTTTTGCGGAATTATTGTCCAAAAGCATAGCAGTAAACGTTTGAGAATTGACCGTTATTTTGATTTTTTCATTTGCCATAGGTTTGTTGTTTTCTATGTTAATATTGTCATCGTCTTTATTGCAAGAAGTTGCACTACTCACAAGAAACGACATCAATGTTAATAGTATGAAAAACGATTGTTTCATATTGGTTTTATTTTAAATTTTTCTTGAAAAAATCTTCTAATTTATCAAAAGGAATTACATCCACCTTATCATACAAATCAACGTGAACGGCGTTTGGTATAATCATTAATTCTTTGGGTTTGGCTGCCAAATTATAGATGTCTTCGCTCATATATCGTGAATGCGCATTTTCGCCAGCAATTAACAGCATTGGTCTTGGTGAGATTTCTTTCAGATGCGCTAAAATTTGCATATTCGTCAATCCAATGGCAGAAGTATTTGCCCAAGCTCCATTTGAATTGATAGAACGAGAATGAAAACCACGTGGCGTTTTATAATAATCAAAATATTCTTTGATGAATTGTGGTTCATCTCCGTTTAATTTATCAGGATTTGGTTGAGCACCGTACTTTGGTTTTCCGTTTTCGGCATCTTCCCATCGCTGTAAGCTCAATGTTTCTAACGTTTTTGTGCGTTCTGCAATGGTTACTTTATCATTGTATCCGTTTGCATTCACTCTCGGAATATCGTACATACTTGTTGTAGCAACGGCTTTCACTCTTTTATCAACCGCAACAGCGTTCAATGCAAAACCACCAAAACCACAAATCCCAATGATACCGATTTTATTTCTGTCCACATTTTTTTGAAGTCCTAAAAAATCAACTGCAGCACTAAAATCTTCTGTGTTGATGTCAGATGAAGCAATATTACGAGGTTCGCCGCCGCTTTCGCCTGTGTAAGATGGGTCGAATGCCACCACTGCAAAACCACGTTCTGCCATTTGATTGGCATACAAGCCAGATGATTGTTCTTTTACCGCTCCGAAAGGTCCGCTGATTGCCAAAGCAGCTAATTTTTCAGTTCCTGCATTTTTTGGAAGGTATAAATCGCCTGAAAGTGTAATGCCATAACGATTTTTGAAGCTTACTTTTTGACGGGTTACTTTATCGCTTAATTTAAAAGTATAGTATTCTGTTGTTTCCATTTTTTCTGATTTCGACTTTCGGTTTTGTGCAAATGTTTGCCCGACAGTCATTAGAAATGCAATTGCGATTATTATTTTATTTTTCATCTTAATTTTTTTTAATTATTTTTTATTTGCAGAATATTGTTCATCTGTTACTGCTTCTTTCCATTCCACAATGCCTTTTTCGGTATTGGGAATAATGTACAATTGCTGTAAACCCACATCAGCACTTGCTCCGTGCCAATGTCTTACGTTGGGCGGACATTTTATTACATCGCCTTTTTTTATGATTTCAATAGGTTTTCCTTCTATTTGATGGTAACCAATTCCGTCTGTTATGATCAAAATTTGACCGGCAGGATGACTGTGCCAATTGCTTCTTGCTCCTGGTTCGAAATACACATTACCAATGGCTGTTGTGAATGTGCTGTCTGCATCTACCAGACCAATAAAGTATGCATTTCCTGTGAATAGATCTTTTGAGCCTAATTCTCCTTTCGGAAAAATAGCTTCCAATTCCTGTTTTGTATTTTCCATTTTTTCTTTGTTTTGATTGCAAGACAATAACATCGCCGATGTGATGATTGCCAGTGTGATTTGTACAATTTTCATATTAATTAGTTGAATTGATTTCTTTAATAATTTTTGCAGGAGTTCCACCCACGATGGTATTGTCGGGAACATCTTTTGAAACCACCGAACCTGCTGCTACGATTGCATTTTCACCAATAGTTACGCCTTGTAAAATGGTTGCATTTGCACCAATCCAAGCATTTTTTTTGATGTGAATAGGTTTTGGAATTAAAGAATGTCGGTCTTCTATTGCGGTGGGATGTCCTTCGGTTAATAAACTCACTTTCGGAGCAATTAACACGTTGTCTTCTATTGTAATTCCGCCTAAATCCAAAAACACACAATCGAAGTTGATGAATACATTTTTGCCGATTTTGGTATGCTTTCCGTAATTGATGTGCAACGGAGTAAATACGGTAACGCTCTCGTCAATTTCTGTTCCTGTAATTTGACTTAAAAAGCTTCTGATTTCTTCGGGTTCAGTTGCATTATTCATTTGAATTACAAGCTTTTTTGTGGCAAAAGATGCTTCACGCATTTTATAACCATCTGGGTCGTTAGGTAAAATGGTTTCTCCATTGCGTAGCCGTTCAAAAATATCTATTGTCTTCATTGCCTTACTTACTTTATACTACAAAGTTAAAAGCATTTTAAAAGTGTTATGTTACATTTATGGCTCAATTAATGTCAAATATTACTTATCTTTGTTTAAGGTTTCTTTATTTAAATGAATATGCCAGAAAAACAAAAAGTTATCCTTTATAAAACGGCATCAACGGCTCAATTTCCCGAAGATTTTCAAACTCGGTTTCATACGCATATTTATTGTCAAAGTGGAAGTGTGAAATTTATCTTCAATGGTCAGCAATATCAAAGTAAAAAAGGGGAATTTATCTTTTGGTTGGCAGGTTTTAAAGTTTCGGACTTGTCTTTTTCAAAGAATTTTAAAGCAACAATGTTGTTTGTGGACAGGGATTTATTGACAACAAATTTACCGAGTGCAAATGCGAGTATAGATAGCGTTATACACTCCAAAGAAAATCCGATTTTGCATCCTGATAAAGAAGACAAAGATAAAATCTTAAAAAATTTTCAGCTGCTTTACGATAAGTCGCAAGAAACAAACCATCGATTTTACGAAGAAATGTTGAGACTCCAAATGCAACTTTTTCTTCTGGAAATGTGGCACATTTTTGAAGATGAACTCGACAGACGAAAACGAAGTTTACAAAGCGGAACATTATACGAACGGTTTTTGTCATTAGTACAGGAACACTGTTTGAAAGAACGAGAAGTGCAATTTTACAGCGATAAGCTGAACATCACACCTAAATATCTCAATTATATTTGCAAGGTCAATACCCGAATAACTGCTTCTGAATGGATACAGCGTAATGCGAAAGAGCGGATAATACTCCTGTTGCAAAATAAGAACCTAAATATTTCCGAAATTGCCGATGAAATGGATTTTTCGAGCCGTTCGTTTTTTACTCGCTATGTGAAAAAATTGCTTGGAGTAACTCCGAAAGAATATCGGGAACGAATATGAAAAAGTTTATAACATAACTTTTTAGTGCGTTGGGGTTTTATTTTTTCGGTGTCAAGCAGTTCTGGTCAGGTGCAGAAGTGTGTCGTTTTACGCTTGCTCCTAACGTTCTGGTACTACAGCGGGTTTGGGACTAAATTAAGCCCTATTTTCGGATTTGCCAAATCATTCCAAATACAAAACCAACTTTCCATTAAACCTATTGCCAAAATCCGTTGTAGTAGCTGTTATAGCCAGTGGTTATTTGTCCGTTTCGCTTTTCCATTCGTGTTCAATGTTTGTCATAAGCAATGCGTTGTCAAAAGTCACCGAGCCATTAGGAAAAATTTCTTCATTTTCAAAAAAGCTTGATTTTACTTTTGAAACATCAAGCGGTCTAACTTCCCATTTATATGCATTCAGTCTTAGACCATCAAATTTGTCTTTGTTTGGTGAATATCCAAGGTCACCATTTTCAAAAAAGTCTGAAGCGTTATTTAATGTTTCAAAAATTGATTTATCGCTAAATAGCTTTGTTTCCGTAGCGTCAATTAATATTTCGGTGTCGTCTGAACTTTTAAAGTCGATATGATAATTTCCGTTTTTTTCAGCTACATTAAATTTTGCATAATAGTGTTTGCCTGGAAATATTCGCCCGCCAACTAACGTGTTTAATTTTAAAGAAGTGTCTCTGCGAGGAATATAAACTCCTGATTTTGTCTCACCGTTTTCGTCCCATTCGACCGCAATTCTGTGAGCACCATTTTCAGAGTTTACACCAATAAAATCAGGAAACCCTTTGGGTTTTATGTTTTTTAGTCTGATTAAGCAAATTCCAACGATAGCTTTGTCTTTGTATAGTTTTGGTCTAAAAGGAAACGGAATAATTTTCTCCACCGATTTTGGGTCAGCTGTGAAGTTGATTAAAATTCTTCTGTCGATATATCCGTGTATTGTCGGGATTTTCATTGTTGTTTCGGTTTTTGAACCATTGGCTATAACTTGTATATATGCGCTACAAAGTAGCGCATATACATCTTATTTTGGGTGGATAGGCGCTACTGAGTAGCGTATTACTGTCAAATATACACTTTAATTATTATCTTACAAATCATCAAAAGGGCTTTTAATTTGTTGAATACTTTTGTACTTACAAGAGCATCTATTTAGCACCTTTTGCGTGAAGGATGGAAGTGGAGCTCTTTATTGTTTTATCCCGAAGGGTAAAATAATAAAAGCGGAAACAAACAGCCTGACCTTGTTGTAGGACTAAACAAAGTAATTTATACGAAGTGCAACAACAAGGACACGCCCAAAAAAAGCACAAAAAAAACCGACTTGTTTTCACAAATCGGTTCGTATTTAAAGGGATTTCCGTTTATACAAATAAGCCTTCGATGCTTAAATAATGTTCGCCGGTGTCGTAGCAAAAAGTTAAGACTTTGGCATTTTCAGGAATTTCTGGGAGTTTTTTGGCCACGGCAGCAAGGGATGCTCCAGAGGATATTCCTATGAACATGCCTTCTTCTTTGGCGGCTCTTTGAGTATAGGCAAATGCTTCGTCTTTGCTCACTTGGATGGTTCCGTCCAATAGATCAGTGTGCAGGTTGGTAGGGATAAATCCTGCTCCAATTCCTTGAATAGGGTGGGGAGCCGGTGCGCCACCACTGATTACTGGTGAAGCTTCGGGTTCTACGGCGTATACTTTCAGGTTGGGGAAATGTTGTTTCAATATTTCGGCACAACCTGTGATGTGACCGCCGGTTCCTACGCCGGTTATCAAATAATCCAGTCCGTCAGGGAATGCTTTTATGATTTCCTGAGCGGTGGTTGTTTTATGAATTTCAATATTGGCAGGATTCTCAAATTGAAGCGGTGACCAAGCATTAGGTATTTCGCTTACTAATTCCTGTGCTTTTTCCAGCGCGCCTTTCATTCCTTTTTCACGGGGCGTCAAGACAAATTCGGCACCATAAAGGCTCATGAGTCGGCGTCTTTCTATCGACATGGATTCTGGCATCACCAGTATTAATTTATAGCCTTTTACGGCAGCAACCATTGCTAGTCCAATTCCTGTATTTCCGGATGTGGCTTCAATAATGGTGCCTCCTGCTTTCAGTAATCCTTTTGCTTCGGCATCTTCAATCATCGCAAGAGCGATTCTGTCCTTGATGCTGGCTCCGGGATTGGCACGTTCCAGTTTGATCCAGACATTGTGGTTGGCACCAAACAAACGATTTATTTTTACATGTGGCGTGTTGCCTATTGTTTCTAGTATGTTGTTGTATTTTGTCATAATTTATATGGAGAAAAAATTAATATCTTTTGTTTCCTGCTGATTCAAAACGGTGTTTTTATTGGATTGCATGACAAACGAATACGGATTAACACTCTTGGTAATAAACGTATTTCCACCCACAATACTATGATTTCCTATGATGGTGCTTCCGCCCAAAATGGTGGCATTGGCATAAATAATAACATGGTCTTCTACGGTAGGATGGCGTTTTTTTTCCTGCATGTTTTTCTCGACTTGCAACGCTCCCAAAGTAACTCCTTGATAAATACTCACGTGTTTTCCTATGGTTGTGGTTTCGCCAATGACAATTCCGGTACCATGATCAATCATAAACGGAACGTCGATGGTGGCACTTGGGTGAATGTCAATTCCGGTTTTGCTATGCGCATATTCGGTAAGAATTCGCGGCAGCAGACACGAGGTTCGGGAAGCAATGGCATTGGCAATGCGATAGACTTCTATGGCAAAAAAACCGGGATAGGAATTGATGATTTCCTGAATACAATCAGCAGCTGGATCCGTATCTAATATGGCTTGCGCATCTTTTTGCATCGAATGGTACAAGTCCGGAAGTGTGGTGTAAAAAGATTCGGCGTCATCCAGAATTTCATTGGCCGTTTTGTCTTTTACAATCTCCGAAAGAATGGCAATAAAGTTGGCTTTGTTTTGATCCAAAAGCAATTCGATTTGAATGGTTTCCAAAGCTTTCTCGGGGAATAATATTTTGAATAAATCATCAATCCAATTGATAATTTTGGTAGAATCGATGGCTCTTACCCAATTTTTGTTTTGGTTTTCATGCAGTGTATTCGAAAAACGGTTGGTTTCAGTATTCATTTATGGTATGGTAAAATCGGAATGGAATTAGTAAAATGGCTTGAAATACAAATATAAAGCAGAATTGAATAGGTTCATAACGCTGCTTTGTAAATAAATGTTAATATGTTAAATTCCCACAAAATGGATGCTTTGTGTTGGAAATGATTCCATAAAAAAATCCGATTTGCTTTCACAAATCGGATTTTATATTTTTCTGTAGAGACTGCAGTGCGTCTCTACTTTCGTGCGTCTCTACGTTACATGATTATTTATTTACAAATGTATTACCTCACCATACGCATCAGCTACAGCTTCCATAACTGCTTCGCTCATAGTTGGGTGTGGGTGAATTGATTTAAGGATTTCATGTCCTGTAGTTTCCAGTTTACGCGCCACAACTGCCTCAGCAATCATATCCGTAACTCCGGCGCCAATCATGTGACATCCTAACCATTCTCCGTATTTAGCATCAAAAATTACTTTTACAAAACCATCCGGTGTTCCGGCAGCTTTTGCTTTTCCTGAAGCTGAAAATGGGAATTTACCAATTTTCAATTCGTATCCTTTTTCTTTAGCTTGTTTTTCAGTCAAACCTACAGAAGCAATTTCTGGAGTAGCATACGTACAACCCGGAACGTTTCCGTAATCGATAGGTTCTACGTGAAGTCCTGCAATTTTCTCCACACAATTGATTCCTTCCGCAGAAGCTACGTGAGCCAATGCTTGTCCTGGCGTAACATCACCAATGGCGTAATAACCAGGAATGTTCGTTTGGTTGTAAGCATTTACCAAAATTTTATCTTTGTCAGTAGCAATTCCTACTTCTTCTAATCCGATGTTTTCAATGTTGGTTTTGATTCCAACAGCTGAAAGTAAAATTTCTGCTTCCAGAACTTCTTCTCCTTTAGCCGTTTTCACAAATGCTTTAACACCTGCTCCAGTTGTATCAATTCTCTCAACAGATGAGTTTGTCATGATTTTGATACCTGCTTTTTTCAAAGAACGTTCCATTTGTTTCGAAATGTCCTCGTCTTCAACAGGAACTACATTTGGCATAAATTCTACAATAGTTACATCAGTTCCCATTGAGTTGTAGAAATGTGCAAATTCAACACCAATCGCTCCAGAACCAACAATAATCATTGATTTTGGTTGTGTTGGTAATGTCATTGCTTGTCTGTAACCAATCACTTTTACACCATCTTGAGGCAAGTTTGGCAACTCACGAGAACGTGCTCCAGTAGCTACAATGATATGATCAGCACTGTATTCAGTAACTTTATTGTCTTTGTCAGTAACATCAACTTTTTTTCCTGGCTTTAGTTTTCCAAAACCATCAATCACGTCAATTTTATTTTTTTTCATCAAGAATTGAACCCCTTTGCTCATTCCGTCAGCTACTGAACGGCTGCGTTGTACAACAGCAGGGAAGTCTTTGTCAAATGATGAAACAGTCAATCCATAATCAGAAGCGTGCTTAAGATAATCAAAAACCTGAGCTGATTTTAGTAACGCTTTTGTTGGGATACAACCCCAGTTCAAGCATACACCGCCTAAGTTTTCTTTTTCTATTACGGCTACTTTAAAGCCTAATTGTGATGCTCTAATAGCTGTAACATAACCACCTGGACCACTTCCTAAAACTATAATATCGTATTTCATTTTTTTATTTTTATTTAAATTTTTGTAAAAATGAATTCCTAAAAACTCATTTCATTTTGTGTGTTTCTCTTGTTTAATTGATTGGGCGAATTTAAGGATTTATTCTGTTTTGAGAAAGTTTCGAAGTAATAAAGTGGCAAACTAACAAATTTTTAGAAAAACACCTTTGTTTCAAACAAATTGCAAAAGTGTAAATCCAGATTTATTATCTTTTAGCTTCTGTGATTTTTTTAAAATAAGTTGAAAAATTGGCACACAGACTACACGGATTTAGTTGATTAACACTGATTTTCAACCTTGAAGCCTTTGCTTCTCTGTTCCTTGCTATTCCTTTGCAGCAAAAACTAATTCGCTACCGAAAACTGGGAATCATACAAATTCTTGTAATAGCCACTCTCGCGGTTGATTAATTCCAGATGCGTTCCTTGTTCTACAATCAGTCCTTTGTCCATTACTACAATTTTATCAGCATTGACAATCGTTGCCAAGCGGTGCGCAATTACAATAGATGTTCTGCCTTTGGTAATGGTTTCCGTAGCGCGCTGAATCAATTCTTCAGAATACGTATCGATCGAGGACGTGGCTTCGTCCAAAATCAAAATACTGGGATTACTCACATACGCTCTCAAGAAAGCAATCAGTTGGCGTTGTCCTGATGATAACATAACGCCGCGTTCCTTCACATCAAAATCATAATTATCAGGTAAACTCATGATGAATTCATGGACGCCAATTTTTTTGGCTGCAGCCAAAACTTGTTCCCGACTAATTTCAGGATTATTTAAGGTGATATTGTTGAAAATAGTATCGGCAAAAAGGAAAACATCCTGCAAAACAACTGCAATTTGTTTTCGTAACGAACTCAATGTGTAATTCTCAATATTGTGATTGTCTATGTAAATAGAACCGCTGTTGATTTCGTAAAAACGATTCAGCAAGTTAATAATCGTAGATTTTCCGGCACCTGTAGAGCCTACAATAGCAATAGTTTGACCAGCATTAACCTCTAAGTCGATTCCTTTTATCACTTCTTCATCCGGAATATATCCAAAACGAACATTCTTGAATTCGATGTCTCCCTTAAAGATTGGCGCTTCGATAATTCCGGTATCCTGAATTTGATCTTCGGTATCTAAAATATCAAAAACACGGTTTGCCGCAATCATTCCCAGTTGCATCTCGTTGAATTTATCCGCAATTTGACGTAGTGGATTGAACAACATTCCGATGAACATGGTGTACGAAAATAAATCTCCAAAAGTGGTGAAATTATCCCCGTTTAAGATCTTGATTCCTCCATACAGTACAATAAAACCAAGTGTTAAAGACGAAATAATATCAGCAATAGGGAAGAAGATGGAGTTATAAAGAATGGTTTTTATCCACGCTTTTTTGTGTTTATCATTAATGCTTTTAAATTTTTCAGACTCAATGTCTTCTCTGTTAAAAAGTTGGACAATCTTCATTCCTGTTACGCGTTCCTGCACAAAGGAATTCATATTGGCAATTTGAGTACGCACTTCTTCAAAAGCGACTTGCATTTTCTTCTGGAAAATTCGAGTGAAATAAACTAAAATTGGCATCGCCACTATCACAATCCAAGTCAGTTTCCAGTTCATGTAGAACATAAAAATAAGTACCACGAACATTTTCATCAAGTCACTGATAATCATAAACAAACCTTGACTAAAAATACGGGCGATCGATTCAATATCCGAAACCGAACGTGTCACGAGTTGGCCCACAGGAACGTGATCAAAATATTTCATTCGGAAACTCAAAATATGTTGAAACAGTTTCGTCCGAATGTCTTTTACAATATCCTGACCAAGCCAGTTCGCCCAATACACAAAGTAAAATTGCGAAAATACCTCCAGTAATAGTACAATTCCCATCAAGACTACATACATCAATAATCCTTGCTGGTCTTGGGTTGCGATGTAACCATCCACGGTTTGTTTCAATAAATACGGACGCAATGCCGCAAAAATCGATAGTGAAATGGCGAAAATAATCACGCCATTAAAACGCCATTGATAGGGTTTGGTAAATTTTAATATTCGTTTGAATAGTCTAGTATCAAATGCTTTTGCTTTCATATTTTTGGAGCTATTTCCTGCTATTCGTTGCAATCTTTTATGTTTTTGGCAGCAAAAACATAAAAGGATTTTCACTGCTATCAGGGCTATTGCGTAATGTAATCGTATTCTATTTTGGTTAAATACAAACCATGCGCCGGAACTGAAAAACCAGCTTTATCTCGGTTTTTACTTTCTATGATGGCGGTAAAATCTGCCAATGTAATCTTGTGTAATCCTATGTTTACCAATGTTCCTACAATAGCACGCACCATATTTCGTAAGAAACGATTGGCCGAAATTGTAAAAATCAGGTTGCCATTTTCTTGTTTGTCTGCGCCCTGTTCGGCTGTGCCTCGAGTCCAATAAGCTTCAAAAATCGTACAGTCAAAAGTATTTACATCCGTATTGACTTTCGAAAAACATTGAAAATCAGTATGATTAAATAATAGTTGGGCCGCTTCATTCATCAAATCGATATCTAACTTTTGATGGAAATACCAGCTTTGCTCTTGCGAAAAAACATCTTTAAACGTATTGATGTGGTATTCGTAGGTTCTTTTTGTAGCATCAAAACGAGTATGCGCCTCATCATGTACCGGAATAATGTCATAAACAACAATATCTTTAGGTAAATAAGAGTTGAGTTTGTGTACTAAACTTGGAATGTCAAATGGGTTTTCAAAATTAAAATGAGCATACATCTCTTTTGCGTGAACGCCGGTATCCGTTCTTCCGGCTCCCATAAGATTGATAGTTGTGTTCAATAGCACCGAAAACGCTTTGTTCATCGTTTCCTGAACGGAAGCAGCATTGGGTTGGTATTGCCAGCCGTGATAATGGGTTCCGTTGTATGCTAATTTGATGAAATATCTCAAGTGAATTTTTTTGAAGCCACAAAGATACTTATTAATTTTTTTGCCACGAAGTCGCATAGGTGCAAACTTTGTTAAGTTTCGATTTCATTTTTTATTTGGAATCCGAATGTTTATTTTTACCTCAAAATCCTAGCCCTGATAAAAGTGAAAATCCTTTATTGTTTTTTTTTAAACAATAAAGATTGTAACGGATAGCAGGAAATTGCTCCTAAAAAAATTACTTTGAAAAAAATACTCCTACTTTCTGATACACACAGTCACATTGATGATACGATTTTGAAATATGTCGCTCAGGCTGACGAAGTTTGGCATGCAGGCGATATAGGTGATTTGGCTGTAACGGATGCGATAAAAAAGATAAAACCGTTGCGTTGTGTGTATGGGAATATCGACGATGCCAAGGCGCGAATGGAATTTCCGTTGCACAATCGTTTTATGTGTGAAGGAGTTGATGTTTGGATTACACATATTGGCGGGTATCCGGGGAAATACAATCCCAATATTAAAGCAGAGATGGAATCGAATCCTCCAAAATTGTTTATTTGTGGACATTCGCACATCCTAAAAGTTATATTTGATAAGAAATATAATTTATTGCACATGAATCCCGGAGCTGCCGGAAAAAGTGGTTTTCATCAGGTACGCACGATGTTGCGTTTTGTGATTGAAGGTGATAAAATCAAGGATATGGAAATTATTGAGATGGAAAAACGGGTGTAGTTATTTTTTTTTGATAGGTAATAGGCACGTCAATAGCCACAGTTGTTCCTGAATTAAGCTTTGAATTTATTGCAATAGTTCCTTTTAGATTGTTTATTCTGGCTTTGATTTGGTTGATTCCAAAACCTTCCAGAATATAAAATTTATCGGTGTCAAATCCTTTACCGTTATCCTCGATTTTGATTTGGAGTGATTTATTGTTTTCTTGAATAGACAAATTTGCCTGAGTGGCGCTACTGTGTTTTATGATGTTGTTTAGTAGTTCCATTATGATAAAATACATTTTCATTTCAAAATCTTCATTGTAACGTGTTTTTGTAGGTACCACAATGGAGTAGTTAAATTGAATTACGGAGTTTGAGTTTTTTTCGCATAAATCCTCTAAGGCATAAAATAAACCAAATCGTGCTAAAAGGGTTGGCATCAGTTCATGAGATAAATCCCTTATTTGATCGTGCGCTTCTTCTAATATGGCTTTAGTTTTTATAATTTCTTCGGCATTAGTATGGTTTTGAGAGGTAAATGCATTGAGATGCAATCCTGCAGAGGATAGCAAAGCGCTGATGTTATCATGTAAAAACGAAGCAATTTTTTTTCGTTCTAATTCTTGTCCGTTGATAGATGCATTGATTGTATTCTGTTGCAATTGACTTTGTATGTCTTTAATTTTGTTTTTTTGCTTAAGCTTTGAGTTTTCTGAGAAAATATAAAAAAGGAAAAAGAAAAATAATAAAAGGATAATTATTATAATTACAATTTTTTTGTTTCTGGATTGCTCTTGTATTAGTAAATATTCTTTGGTTTTGTACTCGTTTCCTATTTTATCGATTTCTCTTTTATACTCGTCAATTTCAAGATTTATTCCAGCTACATTTGCTTTGTTGAGCTTTTCCTCATTGTTAAGTTTAATCGTTAGCTCATTGTAGAGTGCAAGATTTTTATAAGCATTTTCATAATCTCCATTTTTTAATAAAAATTTAGAAAACTCATGATGCGAATATGATAAATCTGATTTTTCATTTCCTTCGTTTCCTAATTTGATGGCATTTTGGAAAAAGAATAACGCATTTGCCGAATCATTTTTATAGCTGTGATACATCCCATTTAGCATGTTTAAAGCTACAATAGTTGATTCATCGCCATGTTTTTGGTGGTGTTTATTGATGTATTTTAGATAGGGAAGACCTTCTTCATAACGGCCAATGTCAAAATAGGCCCAGGTAATATTAAGTTTAGTGAAAACTATTTGAGCTGAATCATGAATTTTTGTGCTGTATTGAAGCGATTTTTTGTAGTAGTAAATTCCTTTTTCATATTGCTTTTTGTCAAAACAATAAATGTTTCCCAAGTTATTATTGATCCAATTTTTTAAAACATCATTATTCGTTTTATTAGCATAGGTTAATCCCTTGTTATAATAAAAAAAAGCTTTGTCATATTCAGATAATTGATCAAAATTTGCTGCAATTGTGTTGTAGGTAGCCGCAATTAGATTGTCATCTTTTAAAGCAATAGCATAGGTGAGGGCAAGTCTCGATTTTATTAATGATTTTTCAAAATTACCGGCTTTCATAAGCTCATTAGCTTCTTTTGCGAGTATTGTGACTTCTTGCTTTTTGTGTGATTTTTTATGTGCAAAAACAGTAATTCCAGAGAAATTAAGTAGTAAAGTCAATACTATAACAATTTGTTTGTACGGCATAGATACTTTATTTTTTTCTGATTGTTATTGTTTTTGGTTAAAAGTAAATCCTATTTCAGATTGAGAAATCAAGATTTGATTAATTTATTTTTGATGGCATATTTAACCAGACTTATGGAGTTTTTGGCATCTAGTTTTTTCATTATATTTTTGCGATGGGTTTCAACAGTATTCACACTGATAAACAGTTGGTCACTAATTTCTTTACCGCTGTATTCAAGTGATATTAAGGTGATGATTTCTAACTCACGATCCGTCAAAATAGAATTTACAACAGACTCGTTTTTGATTAATTTTACATTGTCTTTTGTGACTGTACTAAATATTTTTTCCCTGACTGATTTACAAAAATATTCTTCGCCTCTGGATACCGCCTGAATTGCTTCGACGATATTTTCACCGGCACATTTTTTTGTCAAATAGCCACTACTGCCTAATTTCATAACTTCTTTTATTATTCTTAAATCATCGTAACTGGATAAAACAATAATTTTACAAGGAAATCCTTTTTCAGCAAATTCCTTAATGACTTCGATTCCATCTTTTTTAGGCATATTGATATCTAAAATAAGAATATCTGCTTTGTTTTCGGTAACCTCATTGAAAATAGTGTCACCATTCAGAGAGAATCCAACTACTTCAAAATCATGAAGTGTATGTAGCAAAGTACGTATACCATCAATAAGTATTTGATGGTCATCTGCAAGATGAATTTTAATTTTTTGTAACATATCGTAATTACTATTTTCAAATTTATAAAAAAAATAGGAGAATATCATTTTATAAGATTTTTATTCGTTTTTTTTAAATCAAATAAAAAGATTTAGACACAAAAAAACCCGAATTGTTACATTCGGGTTCTCTTCGCACTAATAAACTAAAGTTTATAGGTTTACCTCAATCTGTCCACAGATTTTACAAGATCTTCATCCTTTTTGATAGCTTTATTAGCCAAGACTAATAACACGATAGCAACTACAGGTAGAAACATCCCAATACCTTTCTCCGAAACAGCAGGTGTTTCTCCAGATAGATTTAGTGAACGATATACAAACAATCCTAATAAAATCAAATTTAATATGATATTCAATCTGCCAATAACAAATTGATTTTGTCTTTTTTTATAGGAAACAATACTTAACAAAGTCAGCGTAGTACTCAATCCCAATAATATGGTATATACTTGGCTTTGCATGAAATAAAAGTCTTTCCCATCTTTCATTGTCCACAACGGAATAAAAAATAGTAAAATGCCTGTAACTACAAAAGCAAGTAGTAAATATATGGTCTGAATTCTTTGTATCATTTGTTAAATATCTTTTACAAAAATATATTTTCTTTTTTATAAATACTATTGTCTGATTAAATTTTATTCGTATTATTGCATCATAATACCGTAAGCACTTCATACTGCGGTTGATTCAAAATAAAGTTCACTACCTATCTTTTACATTATTTTCCAAAAATTAATTAAACTCATAGAACATTCATGTTTGATATTTCTGCATTAAAAGAAATGAAGCTTTCTGAGCTTCAAGAAATAGCTAAATCAGCTAAAACCATAAAATTTAACGGTGTAAAAAAAGAGACATTAATCAGTCAGATTTTAGAGCATCAAGTGGACAACGTTGATTCTACATCAGATACAAAAAAGGAAAGCGACCTTGAGGACGATAAGCCCAAAAGAGCTAGAATTGTTCCTGTTAAAAAAGCAGCAATTCAAAAAGCGGTACCAAATTCTCTTTTTGAAAAAGAAGAAGTTGTAGCTGAAATAAATGTTCCTGTTGAAAATAATCTTCCTATTGAAGCTATTTCAAAAGAAGAAGAGGCTACAAAAACTGAATCTGAAGGAAATGAGAAAAAAGTAGGTAAAATTATTAAATTTAATAAATCAGCTTACGAAAAGAAAATTGCTTTAAAAAAGGATAAAGAAGAGGTAAAAGAAGGAAGTGCAGAGGATGCTATAGTTGCAGATTCAGTAACTGAAGACAAAACAGAAGCTCCTGTTGCTCCAGCAAAAAAGATAAATCCAAACCAATTACATAAGCAAAATCCAAATCAGAATCCTAACCAAAATCCAAATCAAAACGGAAATGGTAACGGGAATCAAAATCCAAATTTTAAAAATAAGAAAAGTAATTTCGCTGCTTCTGATTTTGAATTTGACGGAATTATAGAAAGTGAAGGTGTTCTAGAAATGATGCCGGATGGATATGGTTTCTTGCGTTCTTCAGATTATAATTATTTGGCTTCGCCAGATGATATTTATTTGTCGACTTCACAAATCAGATTGTTCGGTCTTAAAACCGGAGATACGGTAAAAGGAGTGGTTCGTCCACCAAAAGAAGGAGAGAAATTTTTTCCATTAGTACGCGTTTTAAAAATAAACGGACACGATCCTCAAGTCGTTCGTGATAGAGTTTCATTCGAACATTTAACACCGGTTTTTCCATCAGAAAAATTCAAATTGGCCGAAAAACAAAGCACGATTTCAACGCGAATTATCGATTTGTTTTCACCAATAGGAAAAGGACAACGTGGAATGATTGTGGCACAGCCTAAAACCGGTAAAACGATGTTGCTAAAGGAAATTGCCAATGCAATAGCGGCAAATCATCCTGAAGTATATTTGATTGTTTTACTGATTGATGAGCGTCCGGAAGAGGTTACGGATATGCAACGTAGTGTGCGTGGCGAAGTGATTGCTTCTACATTTGACAGAGAACCACAAGAGCATGTGAAAATTGCGAATATCGTTCTTGAAAAAGCAAAACGATTGGTAGAATGTGGTCACGATGTAGTGATTCTATTGGATTCCATTACACGTTTAGCGAGAGCGTATAATACGGTTCAGCCTGCTTCAGGTAAAGTATTAAGTGGTGGTGTGGATGCGAATGCATTGCAAAAGCCAAAACGTTTCTTTGGAGCTGCCCGTAACGTAGAAAACGGAGGTTCGTTAAGTATTATCGCTACTGCATTGACAGAAACTGGTTCGAAAATGGATGAAGTTATCTTCGAAGAATTTAAAGGTACCGGTAATATGGAATTGCAATTGGATAGAAAAATTGCTAACAAACGTATTTTTCCGGCTATCGATTTGACTTCTTCAAGTACAAGACGTGACGATATGTTATTGGATCAAAAAACATTGCAAAGAATGTGGATTATGCGTAAATACCTTTCGGATATGAATCCAGTGGAAGCGATGGACTTTATCAATGATCGTTTCAAGAAAACGAAGAACAATGAAGAGTTTTTAATCTCAATGAATGATTAATATAAAATTTAAGTTTTTTAGTTTAAGGTTTAAAGTTGGAAAAAGATTAAGCTGAAAAAATAATGATATAAAAAAAGTCCTCGAATTTCGAGGACTTTTTTTGTGAATTCTGGAGTCTAAAATCTATTCTACTTCTTTTTGTACTCTTTTTTCTTTCTGTTCTGAGCTTTCTTTACGTTCTAACAAAGCCATGTAGAATCCGTCAAAACCTGACTCTGAAGCCAATATTTTTTGATCTTTTATAAAATTGAATTGTTTACCAATGTCAGTTGTCAAAAAGTGCTCTACCTGTTCTTGATTTTCTGATGGTAATATAGAACAAGTAGCATATACTAATTTTCCTCCAGGTTTTACAATTTTAGAATAGCTTTCTAAAACTTCCGATTGTACTTTACGAATGTTGTCAATAAATTCCGGTTTCAATTTCCATTTAGCATCTGGATTTCTTTTCAGAACTCCTAAACCACTACAAGGTGCGTCAATTAACACACGGTCTGCTTTTTCGTGTAGTTTTTTGATGATTTTTGTCGAGTCAATAATGCGGTATTCAATATTGAAAGCACCGTCTCTTTTAGCTCTGATTTTTAGTTGCTTCAATTTGCTTTCATACAAATCCATAGCAATTAATTGTCCTTTGTTTTCCATTAAAGAAGCAATGTGCAATGTTTTTCCACCAGCGCCAGCACAAGTATCAACGACACGCATTCCTGGTTTTACATCAAGGAAAGCAGCTACTAATTGGGAGTTGGCATCCTGAACTTCAAAAAAACCTTGTTTGAAAGCGTCTGTCAAGAAAACATTAGCTCTTTCTTTTAGAACCAAAGCATCAGGTTGGTTTTTCAGCGTTTCTGTCTCAATGTTTAAATCCATCAAAATAGCACGTAGTGCCTCTCTTGTTGTCTTAAGTGTGTTTACTCTTAGAATTACCTTAGCAGGTTGGTTTTGAGCTGCTATTTCAGTTGCCCAAACTTTCTCTCCTAATTCTTTCACGCCTAATTCATCCATCCAGTCTGGAATAGATTCTTTTAAAGCTCTCACTTTTGAAAGTTCGTCAAAACGTCCTTTTATTTTTCGTTCTGGAGTTCCTTCCAGTTGACGCCAATCCGGAATAGGATAGCCTCTTAATACCGCCCAAACAGAAAACATTCTCCAAAGATTGTCTCTGTCAAATGGTTCTTTTACTTCGGCTATTTCTGCGTATAGTCTTTTCCAACGTACAATTTCGTAGATGGTTTCGGCAACAAACTTTCTGTCAGAGCTTCCCCAGCGTTTGTCTTTTTTTAAGGATCTTGCAACCACTTTGTCAGCATATTCGCCTTCATTAAAAATGGCGTTTAAAGCGTCTATTGTTGTGTAAACTAAATTTCTGTGTAATCTCATTTTAAATAATTGAGGTGCAAAGGTACTATTAATTGATTGAATGTTATATTTTTAATAATGAATGTTGTTTTTTAATTTTTTGGCAAAAAAAAACACTGTTTTTAAAACAGTGTTTTTTTTTATTTTTAAATGAAGAGAGGTTTATTTTACTCTTGTTAAACCTATGTTTTCAGGTGCATGAAGAACCATTGGAAATTTCTCCACTTTTACGGAACTACTATCTAGACCAAATGCTCTTTCTTCTGATAAACTTAGTTTTTTGATAAAGAAATAGGAGTTCATAATTATTTTTTCATGCCAACGTAAATCGCTGTCATTAGAAAGGAACTTTTCAGATAATACAAATTTGAAATCACCTATTATATTATTTTTGTTTAAAGATTCGTATCTGCTGGTAATATCTACTTCACCTTTTTGTACCATATCTTTAATTACTTCTTTAAACATCAAGTTTATTTTTGTAGGTTCTCTAAAACCTAAATTAAAGTCTACACGATACAAATCATCTTTTACAATTTCGGTTACTTTATATTCAGTCTTGTAAGGTTCTGTTAATATATTTACGTGTACAAACCAGTAAATATCAGCCCTTTTAGGTCTTTTTTGTAAAATAGAATACATGACTTTTTCTTCTATTTCATCAATTCTGCCAGCATTGGTCATATAAACTAAATGCGTTGCATATTTAGGTATTGATAAATCAGCACTTAATTCAACGAGTACTTTTTTATAATCTTCAATTTTGACAATTTTAGTATAACTCTTGTTTATTTTTTTAGCCAAATACCAAATTGTCATTATACTTATTAAAGTAATTGCGATGAAAAGTGTTACATAACCACCATCAGCAAATTTAGTAATATTGGCTGCCAGAAAACTAAATTCGATTACTAAATAAATAGTAATCAGCGGTACTATAAAATACAATTTCACTCTTTTCATTATCAAATAAAAATTAAGTAAAATAGTGGTCATTATCATGCATAAAATAATTGCGAGTCCGTATGCATGTTCCATATTGCTAGATTCTTCAAAGTGCAAAACGATTCCGACACAACCAAAAAACAATAACCAATTTATCGATGGAATGTACAATTGCCCTTTTAATTCGGTAGGATATTTTATTTTTACTTTTGGCCAAAAATTCAATCGCATCGCCTCATTTATCAATGTGAATGAACCACTAATCAATGCTTGTGATGCTATTACGGCTGCAAGTGTAGCTATAATAATTCCTATAGGTTGAAACCAGTCTGGCATTATAAGATAAAATGGGTTTCCATTTTTTCCACCCAAACTTTGTAATGTTTCTCCTTCGTGATGTATTAAATAAGCCGCCTGTCCAAAATAATTAAGCACCAAAGCAATTTTTACAAAAATCCAACTGATTCTAATATTTTTTCGGCCACAATGGCCCATGTCTGAGTACAATGCTTCAGCACCAGTTGTACAAAGAAATACAAATCCTAAAACAAAAAAACCTTCTGGATGAATAGTCAATAAATGATACGCGTAATAGGGATTGATGGCTTTTAAAACCTCAGTGTGTTGAGAAATTTGAGTGATTCCAAGAACAGCAAGCATTCCAAACCAAATCAGCATCATAGGTGCAAAAAATTTACCAACTAATTTGGTTCCAAATTGTTGAATGGTAAAAAGCACAAATAGGATGCCTATAACAATTGGGATAGTATTTATTTCGGGATAATAGGTTCTTATTCCCTCAACCGCAGAGGATACTGAGATAGGTGGGGTAATAATTCCGTCAGCAAGCAATGCGCTTCCCCCAATTATTGCGGGTACTATTAGCCATTGGATTTTTGTCTTTTTTACTAAAGCATATAATGCAAAAATACCTCCTTCTCCATGATTGTCAGCACTTAGAGTAATGATGACGTACTTTATGGTAGTCTGTAAAGTAAGTGTCCAAAAAACACATGAGATTCCGCCTAAAACAATATCAGCATTAATAACATGATCCCCAAGTATGGCTTTCATTACGTATAATGGTGAAGTTCCAATATCACCGTAAATTATTCCTAATGAAATTAATAATCCACCTAATGTCCATTTGCTATGGAGGTCTTTGTGTGAAGTGCTCATGAAAAAATTTTTAAAAAACTGGTCAAATTTACACTTTTAAAATAAATTAACGCTTTTTATGCAATAAAAAAAAACACGGCGATATGAGCCGTGTTTTTTAAGTTTTCTATTGAAGTTTTTAAGATCTTCTATTGTCATTTCTTGATGAATTACCTCTTTGAGATTCATTTCTTTGTGGAGCTGATTCTCTTGAAGAATTACCTCTGCTTTGAGATTCTACTCTCTGTGGTGCCGCCTGTCTGGACGAATTTCCTCTGTTTTGTGACTCTGCTCTTTGTGGAGCAGCCTGAGTAGAAGGACTGGTTCTGTTTTGAGAGTAATCCCTTTGAGAATTTCCTCTTTGTGGAGCAGCCTGAGCAGAAGGACTGGTTCTGTTTTGAGAGTAATCTCTTTGAGAATTTCCTCTTTGTGGCGTTGCCTGAGTAGAAGGAGTGGCTCTGTTTTGAGAATAATCCCTTTGAGAATTTCCTCTTTGTGGCGTTGCCTGAGTAGAAGGAGTGGCTCTGTTTTGAGAATAATCCCTTTGAGAATTTCCTCTCTGTGGTGCTACTTCTCTCGAAGGATTGGTTCTGTTTTGAGAATAATCTCTAGACGAACCAGATCTTTGTGGAGTTGCTTCTCTTGATGAACTAGTTCTGTTTTGAGAATAATCTCTTTGAGTTCCTGCTCTTCTGTTTGAATAACCCACTTCGTTTCTTGACCCTCTTCTTTGATCTAATTCATAACGGTTTGTTACATTAGCATTTCTTCTCGAGAAGGAATAATTCGGGTGTTGTCTTTCATAACCATTTGAACGTCTTGAATTGTGAAGAACTATAGCACGCTCACTTCTTCTATAATTAACATAATTGTAATTGTTGTTAATGTTCAAACTAATGTTGATATTATTTCTATATCTGAATATTGGGAATGGATTCCATGCATAATAATAAGAAGGATAATACCCCCAATTCCATGTAGAATAATAAGGACGATAATTAGGAGACCAGAATGAAGCATAAATTAGTGGAGTGGTATAATATACAGGCTCATAAATATAATTTTGACCATACATGTATACATCTCCTACGACTTGAACGTGAATATTATTGTTTCTGTCTTTTTCAACGTCAATTGTAGCTACATCTTGATACACATCAGTATCTATAACAGATTGAATGATAATTACGTGAGTCCGATTTTCGACAGTTTCGATAACTCTTAAATAATCAACTTCATTATCATTATTCAAATCTAAATTTGATATTTGTAGTTCGGGGTCATTCAGGCGTTGTTCAAAATCTTGTAGATTTCTTGAGTCACCAAAAATAGAAGCAACAGCTCTTAAATCAAGATTGTCACTGATTTCATTATTCATTGCATTTACTGATGTTCTATCTTGCGCCTGTATTTGAGTTGCGAAAACAGTAGTCAATAGACTCAATAGTAGTAGTTTCGTTTTCATAATTAATTGAATTAAGTTTATCTTTTTTTTTGATTATCCAATTACTGTGCCAATTAATTTAATGCTTATTTACAATTCTTATTATTAATTGTAAATTAGCCATAAAATGTATAAAAAATGAGAACTTTTTTTTTGATTCTATTGATTTCAAATGTTTTTACATCCTGTAAAACAGCTGATTTTACTGTAAAAAACGATGCTAATACTGAATTTAAGTCCGTTGTAGTTGACACATTATTTCAGGATAAAATAAGTATCAGAGCTATTTTAATTGATGCAAATAAAATTTGGTTTGCTGCTGATAAAGGAAGATTTGGTTTTTTTAATTTAGATAATAATCAAAAATTTGAAAGCAAAATTATCAAAGATTCTCTAAAGCTTGAGTTTAGAAGTAATGCCAAAACAAAAAAGCATATTTTTATTCTAAATGTTGGAAATCCAGCTTTGTTATATCGAATTTCAAAAGACGGAAAAGAAACAAAATTAGTGTATCAGGAAAATCATGAGAAAGTGTTTTATGATAGTATGCAATTTTGGAATGATAAGGAAGGAATAGCGATGGGAGACCCAATTGCTGATTGTCTGAACATTATAATCACTCGTGATGGCGGAAATTCATGGAATAAAGTCCCGTCTAATAAATTGCCAAAAGTGATGGATGGAGAAGCAGCTTTTGCGGCAAGCAACACTAATATTATCATCAAAGGGAATAATACGTGGATTGTTTCCGGCGGCAAAAAATCGAGAGTTTTTTATTCTCCAGATAAGGGAAATACATGGACAGTGTATGAAACTCCAATAGTGCAAGGAAAATCAATGACCGGAATTTTTACCGCAGATTTTTATGATGCTCAAACTGGATTTATAGCCGGAGGAGATTATGAAGTGCGAGATCAAAATTTTTCTAATAAAGCAATCACAACTGATGGCGGAAAAACATGGAAGCTAATAGCAGAAAATCAAGCTTTTGGATATGCTTCTTGTGTGCAATATGTTCCTGAAAGCAATGGTAAAGGACTGGTAACGGTTGGTTTTTCAGGAATATACTATTCCTCAGATAGTGGTAATTCGTGGAAGCAATTATCTACTGATTCCACTCTTAATACCATCAGGTTTATAGATAAGCATACGGCAATTGCTGCTGGGCAAAATAAAATGATTCGCATCAGTTTTAAATAATTAAAAATACCCTAAGTCTAAATATAATCAGAGCTTAGGGTATTTTTTTTGAACTAATAAAAATAAAAAATATTATTTTTTTTGACCTTTGTTACGATATTGTTGCAGCAATTTTCTATTGAAATCTTCTTCTGCTTTTTTAAGTTTAACTATTTTCACTGCAGGTAAAATTGTTCTCACATTTTGCATGAATTTTTTTCGCAATAAAAATAACTCTTCTTCAGTATCTTCAATTTGGGACAAAAAGGTATTTGCTTCTTTTTCAGTTATTTTATCCAGTGAGCCATCACTCATTCTTCTCATGTAGGTTTTCATTTTTTGATGTCTCAGTTCAAACTGTTTGTCATCAAATGTATTGTAAATGGGCCAGAATCTTTCGGCTTCATTAGTTGTTAAGTCTAATTCAGTCGTGAAAAAAGCTACTTTTAAAGCTTTTATTTGCTCTCTTTTCTCTTTCATACTTTCGCCTTGAGCGTAAAAGTTGAATGAAACAAGGAGTAATAGTATTGGTAATAATTTTTTTATGTTCATTTTTTATTTGTTTAATTATGCTTTAAATAAAAGCTTTACGGTCTAATTTATTCTAAAATAAGATTTTCTAAGTTTGAATTTGTTGATAAATGATCTTCTATCGCTTCATCTTCTAAAACAATACCTGTTTTTATATTATTAATATCTTCGGTTTCTAATACACTTATCAAGTCATACTGATTTACATTAGACTGATAGGTGATGTAGTTTTCTAAAGCCACAGCGTCTAATTCTTTCGTGTTTGTCGAAGAAGGACTTAAAATTGGAATCATCAGAGCAAGTATTAAAACTGCTGCTGCCATCATAATTAAAGTTTTTCTTTTTTGAAAAATAGAAATTACTTTTGGCTCGTTTTTAGGTAATTGCTCCATCATTTTGATTGAAAAATTTTCAAAATAATGGTCTGGAGTTTTAAATCCAGTTTCAATTTTAGGTTCGTTCTCTAATTTAAATGTTTTCATAATGTACTTTAGACAGTGTTACAGCTAAAAGGTTTAATTTGTCGAAACAAAAGCTTCAATTTTTTTTACAGCAAGATGATAGGATGCTTTTAATCCGCCAACGGTGGTTCCCAGAATTTCTGAAATTTCTTCGTATTTCAGTTCTTGAAAATATTTCATTTTAAAAACCAATTGTTGCTTTTCGGGCAATAATGCAATTGCTTTTTGTAATTTTATTTGAATTTCATTTCCGTCAAAAAATACGTCGGCTTCCAGATTATCAATAGTTTTGTTCTGTAAAGTTTCTGATGAAATGCCACTCGTTTTTGATTTTTGTTTCAAAAACGTCAAGGCTTCATTCGTAGCGATGCGATACATCCATGAAAAAAGTTTACTTTCGCCTTTGAAATTTTTTAGATTTTGAAATATTTTTATAAAAGTATTTTGCAGCACATCATCAGCATCATCGTGATTCAAAACGATATTACGAATGTGATTGTATAACGGTCTTTGATAATCCTGTAATAACTGCTGAAACGCTTGATTTTGCGTTTTAGGGTCTAACAAGTGATTTATAAATTCCTGTTCTTCTTGCAAAGCGATTATTTAAAAGTTAGAATAGAATTTATTAAAAAGGTTTAATCAGCTACAAAAAAATATTAAAATTCAGATTGTTCTTCTTCCTTATTTATTACTGGTGCAGGCGTTTTTACTGCTTCAGCTTT
Source organism: Flavobacterium yafengii (assembly GCF_030010375.1). Lineage (GTDB taxonomy): Bacteria > Bacteroidota > Bacteroidia > Flavobacteriales > Flavobacteriaceae > Flavobacterium > Flavobacterium yafengii. The sequence goes on from NZ_JASCRY010000001.1 coordinate 1,649,406, forward strand.
CTTAATAACAGCTGGAGTGAAAGCCTTTGAAGGAATTACTGGAATTGCTTTAGGTTTTATTGGATAATAAATTTCCGTAACCCATTTTGAAGGGTTTTTAATTTCTGTTTTGCTGATGGTGAAATTCTCTACATGAGAAAATGTAGGATCGATAGCAATTCGATTCGTGTTAATGTATGTTTTGGCTTTATCCAAAGCTTTTTTTGTATGCGAATAATCCCCAGTTAAAGTAGTTTTAATGGCGTCGAATGGTTCTAGTTTTCCCGTTAAAATATCACTTCCTGAACTCGTTAAGATTTGATTTTTTATTGGTACACAAAAAGATAATTTGGTCAATCCGCTTACAGTATCATAAGTGTGATAAATTATAAATGGCTTTCCGTTTAATTCGATATTATTTTGTTCGCAAAAAGTAATCATTTTTGGGAATACGATTTGACCGTTTTTAATGACTTTTGAAATTTCACTTGTAAAGGTTTGTCTTAAATAAAAAGTGCCAAGTTTTTTTACTAATCCATTTACTTTTACCGCATAAGTATTTATTTCAAAATCAAGAGTTTTGTCTAAGTTAGCTAAACTTTTTTCATATGATTTTCCTATAATTTTATTCATTCCTCCATTAAAAGCCGTATAAACTTTCATGGTGAAACTCATTTTTCCGGTTGTTTTCCAAGTTACTTTTGTTCCGCCTATAGTATCCTTAAAACTCCAAAAAACAGATGAGGAAGTTCCATCATAATTCATTTTTTGAGAAATACTGTCATTTTCTTTCACAAAAACGGTCAACATATCTCCAGTTCCCTCTTTTCCTTCCCATGAAAAGGAAGCTCCCGGGCCAATTGTTTTTTTAGGGTATGTAATTTGCATTTCAGGATCTTCAACAATCCATGAACTAAAATCTTCCCAGTTTCTATAATCATTAACAAAATTAAATACGGTAGATTTTGGAGAATTTATGATTTGACTTCTTTCTACGGTAAAATCTCCTTTTTGAGTTGCCACAAAAATGGATAGAGCCACAAAACTTAGCAATAGTAAAAGAAATAAGTATTTTAAAATCCTCATAATATACAGGTTTGTTAATTTTTGTAAAGTTAAAGATTTTATTTACAAGTCATCGAAAGCGTTAAATAAATATAGATCATTTTCTATATAAAGAATGTTTATCTATTTGTGTTTGATTTGCGTTTAAAGGAATCTTTATGTTATTCGATCATTTGTATCTGATTCTTTTTCGAATAAAAAAAGGAAGATGCTGAGTGATTTAGATTGCTAAGTATTTGTTTTTTAATTAAATAAAAGAGTTTATTGCGAATTTTTATTGCTGATTATGAAAAATATGTAAATAAAAAAGTCCGCATTTAGCGGACATTATTTGTTTGGTTTAAAAAAACTAACGTTTGAAAAATACTTTTATAAAAAATAAAATTCCAATAAAAATTCCAAATCCTATCAGAATCTTGTAATTTCCTTTATAAAACTCTTTATGTATTTTTATATCTTTTCGATAGGCATAAATTGCTGCGATGATAAATGCAACTAAAAACAAGCCTGCAAACACTAATTGACCTTGACTAAACATAGTTTAAATTATTTCCGGCAAATTTAGGTAATAGTTTAGAAATAGTTGCTAATTTGCCTTTTCATTTAACAAAATAAAAAGATGCAAAAACAGATAAACTCAGTTAAAGAATTTCATACGGCTTTTAAAATAGGTCACAGTGAAATTCCTACAGCTAATTTAGGGGAAAGTAAACACACGCTTCGGTACAACTTAATGAAAGAGGAAAACGAAGAATATCTTGAAGCAGTTCAAAATAATGATTTGGTAGAAATTGCAGATGCATTGGGTGATATGATGTATATTCTATGCGGAACCATTATCGAACACGGTTTGCAGCATAAAATAGAAGCAGTTTTTGACGAAATCCAACGCAGTAATATGAGTAAGTTAGGGGAAGATGGTAAACCTATTTACCGTGAAGATGGGAAAGTCATGAAAGGACCTAATTATTTCAAACCTGATTTTTCTAAAATAATAGAAGAATAGAGCATAGCGCTTAAAGTTTTATTAATACATAAATTGTGATATAAAAAAAGCGATTTTCACCGTGAAAATCGCTTTTTTAAAATTATGAAATCTTAGGATTATACTTTAACAGTCCATCCAAAAGTATCTTCTTCTAATTTGTTTTGGATATTTTCCAATTTAGTTTTTAGTTGTAAAGCCATTGTGAATTCAATTTTTGGCAATTCATAATAAACATCCTGATAAGAAAATCCAGAAATTGGACTTACTACAGCAGCCGTTCCTGCACCAAAAATTTCTTTTAAAGTTCCATTTTTAGCAGCCTCAACAAGCTCAGATACTAAAACGGAACGAATTTCTACATTTATACCTATACTTTTTGCTAAATCAATAAGTGTTTTTCTAGTCACACCATCAAGAATTCTTTCGCTTACAGGAGCAGTTAATAATGTGTCATTTATTCTAAAAAACACATTCATAGTACCTGCTTCTTCCAGTTTGGTATGCGTAGCATCATCAGTCCAAATTACCTGCTGAAAACCTTCTTTATTTGCTAAATTAGTTGGGTAAAATTGAGCAGCATAATTCCCGGCAGCTTTTGCAGCTCCTATTCCTCCATTTGCAGCTCTACTGAAATGTTCTGCAATAAGTACTTTTACATCACCAGAATAATAAGAACTCACAGGCGATAAAATAATCATGAATTTATAGTCATCCGAAGGGTTAGCAATTACTCCAGTACCAGTTGCAATCATAAATGGTCTGATGTACATGGCATTTCCTTTTCCTTTTTTAATCCAAGCTTCGTCTAATTGCAACAATTGATTCAAACCGCTCATAAATATCTCTTCAGGAACTTCCGGCATAGCCATTCTTACTGCAGATGTATTAAAACGCTTGTAGTTTTCATCAGGTCTAAAAAGCCAAACGTCATCATTCTCGTCTTTGTAGGCTTTCATACCTTCAAAAATCGCTTGACCATAATGAAAAACTCTTGTAGATGGGTCTAACAAAAATGGTGCATAAGGTTTAATGACCGGTTTTTGCCATTCCCCATTTTTATAATCACATTCAAATAGATGATCTGTAAAAACAGAACCAAAGCTTAAGTTTGAAAAATCAACCTCGTTTATTTTTGTAGAGGAAGCTTTTATTGTTTCAATTTTGTTAGTTTGAGTAGTACTCATAGTAATGTATTGTTTTTTGATTTTTTTTTAATGACAAACTAGAGCTTAAAAAACTAGATTTCTATAAGTTGAAGTTTAATCTTTGCAAAATTAAATAAAAATCAACAAAAGACTTGTCAAAAAACTATTAATTATAGCATTTAACTAAGATTTGTTTACATTTTAAAAAAAACAAAAAAATCATGCCTATTTCTACTGATTATACAATAAATATAGATTTTTCAGAGGCAAACGTATTAGATTTTGATTAATTTTGGACAAACATTGTAGCTTTTAATTCAATATAACCTCAAAATCCAATTTTGAAAAGAGAAATAATCCAAACACTTGATGGTTCAACTACCATTCACCTAGCAGAATGGGACGAATGTTATCATTCTAAACATGGCGCTATCCAGGAAGCACAGCATGTATTTATTAAAAACGGCCTTTCATTATTTCAAAACAGAAATCTTTCTATTTTGGAAATAGGATTTGGTACAGGTTTAAATGCATTTATTACTTTGCTGGAGTCAAAAAAAATGAAGCAATCGGTTGATTATGTAGGAGTAGAAGCTTATCCAATTTCAGTAGACGAAGTTTTGCTGATGAATTATGTCACAGAATTAAATGCAAGTCAAGAAAGCGCAACTTTTGATAAAATGCATGAAAGCAATTGGGGAGAAAAAATTGATTTGAGAGAGGATTTTTCACTGACCAAAAGGAAACAATTTTTTGAAGAAATTGATGATATTAATCAATTTGATTTGATTTATTTTGATGCTTTTGGGTACAGAGTGCAACCTGAATTATGGAGTACCGCTATTTTTGAGAAGATGTATAAGGCGCTTAAAGCGAATGGTGTACTGGTTACTTATGCCGCCAGAGGAGTTGTGAAAAGGAGTATGATTGAAGTGGGCTTTACTGTCGAAAAACTTGCCGGACCACCCGGAAAAAGAGAAATGTTTCGTGCTAGAAAAAGTTGATGTTTGTTGTTTAAGTTGTTTGTTTTCAGGGATTTATTTTTCATTAGCCAAAACCTATGAATTAAAAATTAAAAAATTAAAACTAAGTTAAATAGTTATGTTTTAATAAAAAAAAATGTATTTTTACAAGACTTTAGAATCCAAATCTAACTAAAATCAACGTTTACTATGTCAAAAATCATGTATGATTATACAAAATCAATTTTAGAAAGAGTGAGTTTTGATCCATTGCTTTTTTGCAAGGAATTAGAAAAAGCCATCAAAACTTTATTACCATACGAAATGGATCAATTGCGAGAATGGTTATTAAATTTTACAATTGGAAAACCAGAATTAAAACAATGTTTATTAATCGTAAATTCATAAAAAAAGGAACCGCAAAACGGTTCCTTTTTTTATTTTTTAGGAAGTGAACTTATAATTTGAACATTTTGAAATACGATTGCACCTTTTACAACTCCTGCAATTGTATTTCGAAGCGCATCAATTATCTGTATTTTTAATTCGCTCTTAGGGAAGATTAGACTGACCTCTCTGGCAGGTTTAGGTTCCTTAAAATGGCGTAATTTTAATTTGTCAGTTTCTTTTAAATCCAAGGTGTGTAAATAAGGAAGCAATGTTGTCCCTAAACCTTCATCAGCTAATTTTATAAGGGTTTCAAAACTTCCGCTTTCAATTTGAAAACGACTCGTTTCATTTTTACTTACATTTTTGCATAAATTTAAAATTCCGTCTCGAAAACAGTGTCCGTCTTGTAATAGTAAGATTTCATCTAAGTTTAAGTCTGAAACTTCTATTTCTTCTTTTTGAAAATGATGGTGACTTTCTGGGATGTACGCTACAAAAGGTTCGTAATACAAGACAATTTCTTTTATTTTTTCCTCCATCAAAGGAGTGGCAGCAATGGCAGCATCGAGGTGACCATTGTTTAGTTTTATTATAATTTCTTCTGTATTTAACTCTTCGATTATGAGTTTTACTTTTGGGTATTTTTTTATAAAATTATTCAAGAACATTGGCAATAGAGTAGGCATAATGGTTGGAATTATTCCCAATCTGAATTCACCGCCAATAAATCCTTTTTGTTGTTCTACTATATCCTGAATCCTATCGGCTTCATTGACGATATTTTTTGCCTGATTGACTATTTTTTGACCAATGTCAGTAAGCTGAATGGGTTTTTTGGTTCTGTCGAAAATCTGGATACTTAATTCTTCTTCTATTTTTTGAATTTGCATGCTCAATGTAGGTTGAGTTACAAAACATTTTTCGGCAGCTAGAGTGAAATTTTTGTGTTCGGCTACAGCAAGAACATATTTTAATTGAGTAATTGTCATCTTTTATAGTAATATCTGATGCAAATATAAAAACAATCAATTTAACTTATAGTGTGAAATGGTGTTTTCTTATCTAAATTTGTAGAAAATAAAAATTATGAAAACAAATATTTTAGGATTACCGGTAAAAGAATCAGAATTGATAGTACGTGAATTGAATGTTTTGTTATCTAATTTTCAAGTTTATTATCAAAATTTAAGAGGAATTCATTGGAATATCAGAGGGAAACGTTTTTTTGATTTGCACGTAAAATTTGAAGAATTATATACGGATGCCCAAATTAAAATTGATTTAATAGCCGAAAGGGTTCTTACTGTTGGTGGGACACCACTTCATACTTTTGAAGATTACATAAATAATAATCAGTTAGTTGTAGGTAAAAATATTTCAAATGATGAAAAAGCAGTACATTTAATTGTTACTTCATTGTCACATTTGTTAAAAATAGAAAGAGAGATTCTTAACAAAGCTGGTGAAATTAATGATGAAGGGACAAATTCGATGATGAGTGATTTTATTTCAGAACAAGAAAAGACTATCTGGATGATGCAAGCTTGGTTAGAAGAAAGTTTGTAGTTTCATAAGAATTAAAAAAAGTGTAATGAAATGAATTAAGGTCTTCCTGCTTTTATTTAATGTTAATTTTTTTTTAAATTTAGAAAAACGATTGCTTATTTAATAAACTTAATTCTATTTTTGCGCAAATGAAAATGATATCTAAAATATTTTTAATACTATTTATCACTTTTCTCATCACACCAACTATTGTTACTGTGATTGAGAAAAGTGCAGATATTTCTATTTTCTATAGTGTTTCCGAAGAAGAACATGCGCATAAAGAAATTAAAACCTTTTTTTATTTAGAATCTCCTGCTGAAGTTATCACTTCATCAAGATTATCCTCTAGCGCTATTCTATCTGAGAACTTATCAAAACACGATAATATCACCTCCTCGATATTCATTCCTCCTCCCAACGAAGTTTAATACAATTTTCGATTTTAATTTTTTAAAATCAATTTTCACATATGGCATGTGGACAAATTTTTTGTATTCAATTTTTAGTTCGGTATTATGACAAAAAAAATCAATCTTTTTGCTAACCTTAAATCTGATTTTGCGTCTGGTTTAGTGGTTTTCTTGGTGGCGCTACCATTGTGTTTAGGTATTGCAATGGCTTCAGGTGCTCCTTTATTTTCAGGGATTATTTCAGGGATTATAGGAGGAATAGTTGTAGGTTATTTAAGTACCTCTAACATAAGTGTGTCTGGACCTGCCGCTGGTCTTACTGCAATTGTTCTTACTGCAATAACAGATTTAGGTGCTTTTGATATTTTTTTAACTGCAGTTTTTATAGCAGGTCTGGTACAATTGATATTAGGATTTGTCAAAGCAGGAAGTATTTCTAATTATTTTCCAACAAATGTTATTGAAGGAATGTTAGCAGGGATTGGAATTATTATTATTCTGAAACAATTACCGCACGCTTTTGGTTACGACAATGATTTTGAAGGCGATCAAGCGTTTTCACAAATGGATGGCAGTAATACATTTTCAACGCTGTTTGGTATTTTTGATTATATCCAAATAGGCTCCATTGTTATTACATTGGTTTCTATGGCGATTTTGATCTCTTGGGATAAAGTTCCTTTTTTGAAAAAATTAAAATTAGTTCCCGGAGCCTTAATAGCTGTTGCTCTTGGTGTTATTTTGAATGAAATTTTCATTGGTACCGGAAGTGCTTTGGCTATTGGAAAAGAACATTTGGTTTCTTTGCCGGTTCCATCATCTTTCGAAGAATTTAAATCAATTATTGTAACGCCTAACCTTTCAGGGGTTACGAATCCTAAAGTTTGGGTAGTAGCATTTACAATTGCTATTGTTGCTTCCATCGAAACACTTTTAAGTATTGAAGCGGCTGATAGAATGGATGTTCAAAAACGCTATACTGACACTAATAAGGAATTGAAAGCGCAAGGAATTGGTAATATGGTGAGTTCTCTTTTAGGAGGTTTGCCATTAACATCTGTGATTGTACGTTCTTCTGCAAATAGTAATTCAGGAGCCAAATCTAAAATGTCTACCATTATCCACGGATTATTGTTGTTGATTAGTGTACTTGCCATTCCAGTGATTCTGAATAAAATTCCGTTGGCTACTTTAGCAGCTATCTTAATCTTAGTTGGATATAAACTGGCTAAACCAGCTACATTCAAACATTTTTGGGAGAAAGGAAAGTATCAATTTGTACCTTTTATTGCTACCTTATTGGCGGTAGTATTTTTGGATTTATTGAAAGGAGTCGCTCTTGGAATTATGATTAGTATTATTTTTGTTTTAAAAGGGAATCTTAAAAGAGCTTATTACTTTAGAAAAGAAGAATATGCAGATGGCGATGTAATTCATATTGATTTGGCTCAGGAAGTTTCTTTCTTGAATAAAGCTGCAATCAAACAAACATTAAATCATATTCCGGAAAATTCTAAGGTCATAATTGACGCAAAAGATACCGTTTATATTGCGCATGATATTTTGGATTTAATCCATGAATTTAAAACGACCAGGGCAGTAGATAATAATATAAAAGTGAAGCTGAAAGGATTTAAAAAAGCGTATCAGTTAGAAAACACCGAAGGCTCTCAAAATCATGTGACTATTGAGCACTATTATGATGCTGCGAGAAGGGTTATGGTTAAAAAGGAAATAACAGATGAAGAATTCATCAAAGAATAAAACTAAAATTAATTAGGGATTTAATTTAAAAAAAAGAGTTCCTTTACATTGTATTGACTAGTTACTAAACGTTTGTATTAATAAAATAATTACACAAAGATTATGAGCGATTTTTATAAAAAAATATTAGAGAATAATAAAAAATGGGTTGAAACTTCTTTAGCGAGTGACCCAAATTATTTCCAAGATCTTGCCAAAGGTCAAACACCGCCATTATTATGGATAGGTTGTTCAGATAGTAGGGTTCCTGCAAATGAAATTGTAGGAGCAAAACCCGGAGAAGTTTTTGTACACAGAAACATTGCCAATATGGTTGTGCATAGTGATATGAATATGTTGAGCGTATTGGATTATGCCGTGAATGTATTGAAAGTAAAACACGTACTGGTATGTGGCCATTATGGTTGCGGAGGTGTCAAGGCAGCAATGGGTAACGATTCTATTGGTATTATTGATAACTGGATTCGACACATAAAAGATGTATATCGTTTGCACAGTAGCTATTTAGATTCTATCGAAGATGAAACGGAGCGTTTTAATACTTTTGTAGAATTAAATGTAAAAGAACAGGTTTTTGATTTAGCTAAAACATCAATTGTACAGTCTGCTTGGAGAAACGGTCAAGATTTAACTTTACATGGATGGGCTTACGGACTTAATTCCGGTTTTGTAACGGATTTAGATGTTAACATCAGTTCCGAAAAAGATTTGGACGAAGTGTACCAATTGAAATTTTAATGCAAGAATTCAAATAAAAAATCCGCTTAATAGCGGATTTTTTTTATTCGTTATCCAGATTTTCATTAAAAGCTGAGGGCAATAGAGTAGGGATAAATTTTATTAAAATAGGTAACAATAAACTGCCGCCGGGAAGTAAAAATATAGTCAACGAAGGAATGGTTTTACAAATTTCCAATAATTGTTTTTTGACTTTTTTCTTTTCTTTTTCGTCCAAATCTCTTCGAGTAGAGTAGGCTAATAACACCATTAACTCTTTGCTTTGTACAATTTCCTTTATCAATCTGTTTTTATTACGGCTTATTAGCGTAACAACACTTTGAGTCGTTTGATCGTAAAAATGTTTTACAGGGTTTGAATAATTGAAATACGGTATTTCTTTTTTATGTTTCGTTATAAATGCATCAGTACTGTCTATGCTTTTATTTACAAAATCATCTGAAACCGATACTATTTCAGCTAATGAATGTAAAAAATAGGCTTCATTGTTTTCTATTTTGCCATCACTCCATAAAGCCATTCCGGCGATATCTATCAAATAATATTGTTCTAATTCATTTGTAAAATAATCCAATTGAATTGTTTCAAGGCTTTGCACAGAAATTCTCGAAAATTTGCTGTAGCGTATGGAGGCTTCAAAAAGTTTTATCAATAAATCATCATATTGTGATTTTTTAGATTTAATTTTTAAAGCTAATGTTACAATATTTACAATTGTCTCTTCAATTTTCTTTAAGTATTTTTCTGGAATTTCACCATGTATCAAGTATTGGCGAAAAGCCAAAACATCTATAAAAAGTAACGCATTAGTTACCAAATGGGAGAAATTTTTACTGATGATACTATCGTTCGTTTGAACACGCTCATCAATTATTTTTTCCAGTGTTAAGGAAAGCGAATTTTTAGGCAGTATTTTTTTAAACAAACTGAAACCCTCAGGATTCATTTGATTGTAAAAAGTAACCGTTTGTTTAATGAAATTTTCGGCACTGATTTCGTCACTCGTCAAACAAAAAACATTGTATAAAGTGTTTAATAGTGCAACTTTAGAGATTTCTTCTTTAAACCAGCCTTTGGTTTCGATGGGATTTACAGTGTCAAATGTGATTATGTGGCCATAAATAAATCCGGTTTCTCTAACTTTTTGATAAAATGTATCAGTAGTTTTAGAAACCGTTTTCTCTGAAATTTTTTGTTCAATAAAAAATTTATCTATCCAACCTGATGCCGAAGGGTTAATCATTGCTTTAATTTGAAGGTACAAAGCTATACTTTTTTGCGATAGTTTTACCTGGTGTTTTTCAGTTTAACACAGATACTACAATTAATTAGTATTGTTTTTTTAGTTTTAAACAAGATAAATTTAATTGTTATAATTTTTGATAAAAAACGTCAGCAATCAGACACTATTTCAATAGCAATGATTGAGAATTGGTAGTAATAAAATGGGATTTATACAAAATATATCGAATAATAAGAAGCCCTGATTTGCAATTAAAACAGGGCTTTCGTAGGTATTTAAGAATTGAATAAAGCTTCAGCAGCTTCCCAATTGACTACATTCCAAAAAGAAGCAATATAATCGGCTCTGCGGTTTTGATTTTTCAAATAATAAGCATGTTCCCAAACGTCTAAAGCTAGAACAGGCTTTCCTTTTAATCCTTTACCACGCAAGCTCATTAATGGATTGTCTTGATTTGCCGTTGAACCGATAACTAATTTGCCGTCTTGAACCACTAACCAAGCCCAACCGGAACCAAATCGTTTCATCGAAGCGTCACCAAATTGTTTTTTGAATTCATCAAATGAACCAAAAGTACTCGTTATAGCATCTCCTAATTTCCCTTTTGGAGTGCCACCGCCATTTGGTTTCAGTAAACTCCAGAATAAGCTGTGATTGTAATGTCCACCACCATTATTGCGAATTGCTTCCGGAAATTTAGACATTTTTCCGAAGATGCTTTCCAATGATTTAGAATGTTCTACTAAGTTTTTATCCAAAGTTTCTATTGCTTTATTCAAATTAGTCACATAAGCTTGATGGTGTTTGCTGTAATGAATTTCCATTGTAATTTTATCAATATGAGGCTCTAAAGCATCATAAGCGTATGGTAATTTTGGAAGGCTATAGTTTCCTTGAAAATCCATAGTGTCTAATTCCAGGATATGATTTTCTAATTTCAAAGGGTTTTCAGAAGCAAATGCTGAATTAAATATGCTAGAGCCAATAATTGTCCCTGTTGAAAGTATTGCTGTTTGTTTTAAAAAATTTCTTCGTGTATTATTATTTTCCATAGGTTGAAAATTTATCCTAAAAAGGTTATTAAAGTAGGACATAAATTTAAACATTAAAAGATAGGGATGGGTTAATAAAGACTTAAAATTTGGTTAGTTTTTTGTTTGCTATATATTCTAAGAACTTTAAAGTGTATAGGAATTATATAAATTTCATTTCAAATTTGTATAAAATATCTTTGTAATTTTGAAAAGATTCGCAAATAGAATAGCCTTAAAAAGGGATTCTGTTTTTTGTAAATAAATGAAAATCAGAATATCTAATTTTTTCGTTTGAATGAATATAAAAAATATAAAAATGAAACATAAAGAAATAGCCGTGACGAGTTGGAGTTTACTGAAGCGAACCTATCAGGAATTTGATGATGACAATGCCATAAAATTAAGTGCCTCATTGTCTTATTATACGATTTTTTCATTGCCTCCATTGTTAATTATTATTTTGTCAATTTTTAGCTTTTTCTTTGGAAGAGAAGCAGTTACCGGAAGGTTTTTTGGACAAATTAATGGGATGGTTGGGAATGAAGCTGCAATTCAAATTCAAGAGACAATTAAGAACATAGAACTTTCTGACAGTAATACATTTGCAGCTATTTTTGGAGGAACTATGTTGCTAATAGGTGCTTCTGGTGTGTTTGCTGAAATACAAAGCTCCATCAACTTTATCTGGGGTTTAAAGGCAAAACCCAATAAAGGAATCATGAAATTCATTAAAAATAGACTGATGTCATTTTCTATGATTGCTTCGGTTGGTTTTTTACTGATGGTGAGTTTAATGGTCAATACAGTGATGGATGTTATAAACACGCGATTACTTGTTTATTTTCCTGATACGACGGTTTATATATTTTATATTTTCAATATAATAATACTGTTTGCAACTACAACCATGTTATTTGCTATCATTTTCAAGACTTTGCCTGATGGAAATATTGATTGGAAAGATGCTTTAATAGGTTCCAGTTTTACTTCTTTTTTCTTTATGTTTGGTAAGTTTGCCATTGGATTTTATTTAGGAAGTTCAACTGTTGCGACTGTTTACGGTGCTGCGGGATCAATCATAATTATTTTAATTTGGGTGTATTATTCGGCAATAATCTTATATTTTGGAGCTGAATTCACTAAAGTATATGCTAATGCGCATGGAAATAAAATTATTCCAAATGGGTATGCTGTCGCAATTAAGGTAGAAGTTGTAGAGGTGAAAAAGAGTTAAATTTTGATTTCTGGCTTTAAGGTTTGATGGCTTTAAAAGATAGTTTTTGTAAGACTCTTTTTTTGTGTTTTTTTTTTTTGAAAAACGACACATTGGCAATGTTTTTGAACTATAGAAAAAAATATAAAAATCAAAAATGGATCACATGAGAAAAATAATTCTGTCGCTTACGGTTATATGTTTAGCATTTATTTCTTGCAATTCGGTTAAAACAATCACAGGTAAAAAAGCTTCACTTGAAGGAACTTGGGAATTGAATTATGTTACAGGACCAAGAATAGCTTTTAATGGATTGTATCCAAATAAAAAACCAACTATTATCTTTGACTTGAAAGAAAACCGTTTTTCTGGAAATACCAGTTGCAATAATTACACGGGAAAATTAACTGTTAATGGAAATACAATCAGTTTTAAAGAACCGATGGCGGTAACCAGAATGATGTGTCTTGACGGTCAAGGTGAAAGTGTGTACTTGTCAACTTTAGAAAAAATTGATTCTTACTCCATTTCAGAAGATGGAAAGACTTTAAATTTTATCATGGGTGACATCGCAATGATGCGTTTTGAGAAAAAATAAATCTGGATTTTTAGTGTAATCTATTTTTCTGAATCTTTCAATATGTATTTATATTGCTTTTGAATTAACAAATAGTCATACCAAAACATTAAAAAAGTATACTATGAAAACGAAAACATCAATTTTGATACTTTTTCTATCATTACTTCTAACAGTAAGTTTTGCTCAGGAAAAAAGTAAGAAAGAATTAAGAGAGGAACGCAAAATAGAGAAGCAAAAACAAACGGCAGCTTTGATTGATTCTAAAGAGTTTGTTTTTATTGGAAGAACAGCTTTGCCTCAAGGATTTAGAACTATGGATTTGACTACAAATTCAAATTATGTACAATTTTATCCAAATATAATCAAGAGTGAAATGCCTTTTTTTGGGAGAGCATTTGGTGGAATTGGCTATGGTAGTGATGTAGGATTACATTTTGAAGGAACTCCTAGAGAATTTACTATTAAAAAAGGTAAAAAATTCTATCAGATAAAAGCAGTTGTTAAGGGCGAAAAGGATACCTATACGTTGTTACTTTCTGTTTTCTTTGAGGGAAGTGCTACACTTTCTATTAGTTCCAATAATCGAAGTACCATTTCTTATAATGGTGATATATTTAAAATTGAAAAGAAAGAGCTGAAGTGATTTAGTTACAGAATTAATAAAAAAACCCGTCTTGTTTTCAGTAACAAGGCGGGTTTTTTAAACAAATAAATTACTAAAAACTATCTTCTAATTAAAAACAATATGCATTTTCAGCCACTAATTTAGAAGTGATTATTTCTCTTAATCCTACTATATTTGGCATGTTCGTGTATTTTGTAAAACGACGTAATCCCATCAACATCATACGTTGTTCATCGCCTTCAGCAAAAGAGATTACACTTTCTTTTCCTTTTTGAGTTACAATATCTACAGCTTTGTATAAGTATAATTTTGCCATTGCAATTTGCTCTTGCACTTTGGCTTCTCCTTCTTTTTTGGCTAATTTTTCCGTTCTAAGAATAGTACTTTCTGCCATATAGATTTCGATTAAAATATCTGAAGCTGCCATCAATAATTGTTGGTGTGAATCTAAATCTGGGCCATATTTTTGAACAGCCCCGCCGGCAACCATTAAGAATGCTTTTTTCAATTTACCAATCATTTCTTTTTCTTCTGCAAATAATTCAGAATAATCAGGAGTGTCAAAAGATGGAATTCCCATTAATTCTTCTTGTACTTTTGAGGCAGGTCCTAGTAAATCAACATGACCTTTCATCGCTTTTTTAATCAACATCCCTACAGAAAGCATTCTGTTGATTTCATTTGTACCTTCGTAAATACGGGCAATTCTGGCATCTCTCCAAGCACTTTCCATCGGAGTGTCTTCAGAGAATCCCATTCCACCAAAGATTTGTATACCTTCATCAGCACAGTTTTGAATATCTTCAGAAACAGCTACTTTTAGTATAGAACATTCAATAGCATATTCTTCAACACCTTTTAGTTCTGCTTCTTGATGTGAAGATCCTTCTGCTTCACGAGCCGTAATTCGATCTTCAATATCTTTTGCAGCGCGGTAAGAAGCACTTTCTCCAGCATAACAGCTCGTTGCCATTTCTGCTAATTTTGCACGAATAGCACCAAACTGAGAAATTGCAGTGTTAAACTGGATTCTTTCGTTAGCATATTGAACTGAACCTGAAATTACTCTTCTTTGCGCATCTAGACAAGCTGCTGCTAATTTGATACGACCTACGTTCAAAGCATTCATCGCTATTTTGAAACCGTTTCCTCTTTCAGAAAGCATGTTTTCAACAGGAACTTTCGTTTCACTGAAGAAAACCTGACGCGTAGAAGAAGCACGAATCCCTAATTTATGCTCTTCTTCACCCATAGAAATTCCGTTATCAGCGGTGTTTTCTAGGATAAAACCAGTGATATTTTTATCATCACCAATACGGGCAAAAACGATGAATACAGAGCAAAATCCAGCATTCGAAATCCACATTTTTTGTCCTGTGATTTTGTAATGTGTTCCGTCTTCAGATAAAACTGCTTTTGTTTTCCCAGAATTAGCATCAGATCCTGCGCCTGGTTCTGTCAAACAATAGGCTCCAAACCATTCGCCAGAAGCTAATTTAGGAACGTATTTTTGTTTTTGTTCTTCGGTTCCGTATAATGTAATTGGCATAGTTCCAATTCCGGTGTGTGCTCCAAAAGCTGTAGAAAATGACCCAGTAGCTCCCGAAATATAATCACAAACCAACATTGTAGAAACAAATCCCATTCCTAATCCGCCGTAAGCTTCAGGTACAGCAACTCCTAAAAGTCCTAAGTCCCCCGCTTTTTTCATGGTTTCTTGTGTATATGCATAATCCTTTTTCTCAAAACGATCTTTATGTGCCCATAATTCTTTGTCCACAAACTCTTTTACAGAGTCACGCATCATTAATTGCTCTTCCGAAAAATCTTCTGGAGTGAAGATATCTTCGCACTTTGTTTCTTTAACCAAAAACTGACCGCCACGGGTTACGTTTTTTTCAATTGTATCTGCCATTTTTTTTATTTTTTTAATATGTTTTTTTTATAATCTAAATCCTCCATATTGTCATTCCGACGAAGGAGGAATCTCAATAGATAATTCTGCAATACTGGTGAAGATTCCTCCTTCGTCGGAATGACAAACGGATGGGAATCTATGACTACAAAAGTTCGTAAATCCCTGCTGAACCTTGTCCAGTTCCCACACACATACTCACAATTCCGTATTTGCTTCCTCTGCGTTTCATTTCGTCGAATAATTGAACAGACAATTTTGCTCCGGTACAACCTAGTGGGTGACCTAATGCAATCGCTCCACCATTGACATTAATGATATCTGGATTTAGGTTTAGTTCTCTCGTTACAGCTAGTGCTTGTGATGCAAAAGCTTCGTTTAACTCAATTAAATCAATATCATTCAATGTTAAACCAGCTTGTTTCAAGGCTTTTGGAATTGCTTTTACTGGTCCAATTCCCATGATTCTTGGTTCAACTCCTGCCGAAGCGAAGTTTACCAAACGGGCGATAGGAGTAAGGTTCAATTCTTTTACCATTTCTTCGCTCATGATTAAAACAAATGCTGCTCCATCACTCATTTGAGAAGAGTTTCCTGCAGTTACACTTCCGTTCGCTTCAAAAACGGGTCTTAAACCTGCCAAAGCTTCTACTGAAGTTCCTGCTCTAGGACCTTCATCTTTATTGACGATATACGATTTAGTTTCTTTTTTACCATTTTCATTGATAAACGTTTGTTCTACAGTAATCGGAACAATTTGTTTGTCAAATTTACCTTCGGCTTGCGCTTTCAGGGCTTTCATATGGGAGTTATAAGCAAACTCATCTTGGTCGGCACGAGATACATTGAATTGTTGGGCGACTGCTTCCGCAGTTAGTCCCATTCCCCAATAATAATCTTCGTTACCCGCTTTTGCAACAGCATAATCCGGAGTTGGTTTGTAACCTCCCATTGGAATAAAACTCATGCTTTCGGCTCCACCTGCAATGATACAATCCGCCATTCCAGATTGGATTTTGGCTGTTGCCATACCAATTGTTTCTAATCCTGACGCGCAATAACGGTTTACGGTTACACCCGGAACATCTTCGATTTTCAATCCCATCAAAGAGATTAATCGTCCCACGTTTAATCCTTGTTCCGCTTCCGGCATGGCATTTCCTACCATCACGTCATCAATGCGTTTTTTGTCGAAATCAGGCAACTCATTCATCATAAACTGAATCGTTTCTGCTGCCAATTCATCAGGACGTTTAAATCTAAACACACCTTTTGGGGCTTTACCCACGGCTGTTCTGTATGCTTTAACTATATAGGCTGTTTTCATGACTATTATTTTGAATTTTGAATTATAAATTTTAAATGAAGCTCATTCATAATTTATAATTCATAATTTATAATTAAAAATTAATTTCTTAGCGGTTTTCCTTTGGTCAACATAAACTGAATTCTTTCTAATGTTTTTCTTTCTGTACATAATGACAAGAAAGCTTCACGTTCTAAATCCAATAAATATTGTTCGGTTACTAAAGTTGGTTCTGATAAATCACCACCAGCCATAACATAAGCCAGTTTGTTAGCGATTTTCTTGTCGTGTTCCGAGATGTATTTTCCGGCTTCCATTTGGTCCGTTCCTACTAAGAACATTCCAAGAGCTTGCTTTCCTAATACTTTCACATCGCTTCTGCGAATCGGTTGTGTGTAACCGGCTTCGGCCATTAGTAAAGCGTGTTTCTTCGCTTCGGCAATCTGACGGTCTTTGTTCACTACAATAATATCTTTTCCGTGTTGTAAAAGGCCCGTATCAAAAGCTTCGTAACCAGAAGTAGAGACTTTTGCCATAGCGATAGTCAAGAAATATTCTTGTAAAACATTTAGCTCCACATCATTTTTATGAAATAAATCAGCTGCACGCAAGGCCATTTCTTTCGATCCGCCACCGCCAGGAATTACTCCAACACCAAATTCCACTAATCCCATATACGTTTCCGCTGCAGCGACTACTTTATCAGCATGCAAACTCATTTCGCACCCCCCGCCAAAAGTCATTCCGTGTGGTGCAACGACCACTGGAATTCCAGAGTAGCGTACGCGCATCATCGTATCTTGGAACATTTTGATTGCCATATTCAAGTCATCGTATTCTTGCTCAACTGCCATCATGAATATCATTCCGATATTGGCTCCCACAGAGAAATTCGCTGCTTGATTTCCAATAACCAATCCTTGATATTCTTTTTCAGATAAATCAATCGCTTTATTGATGGCTGCCAAAACATCTCCACCAATCGTATTCATTTTAGATTGGAATTCTAAATTCAAGATTCCATCTCCTAAATCTTGTATAATCGCACCGCTGTTGCTCCATACTTTTTTGCTTTCGCGAATGTTGTTCAGGATAATAAAGGCATCCTGCCCTGGAACTTTAGTTTGTGATTTTGTAGGGATATTGTAGAAAAAAGTTGCTCCTTCTTTAATAGAATAAAAACTAGAACTTCCAGAAGCCAACATATCAGTTACCCAAGCAGCTGGCGCTAAACCTTCCGCTTTCATGATTTCGATTCCTTTTTCGACACCAATGGCATCCCAAATTTCGAAAGGACCATTTTCCCATCCGAAACCGGCTTTCATGGCATCGTCAATCTTGTATAATTCATCTGTAATTTCAGGAATTCGGTTCGAAACATAAGCAAACATTCCTGCAAAACTTTTACGGTAGAATTCTCCTGCTTTGTCTTTTCCTTTTACCAGAACTTTAAAACGGTCAATTGGTTTATCAATCGTTTTTGTCAATTCCAAAGTGGTAAAAGAAGCTCTTTTAGCCGGACGGTATTCTAATGTGTCTAAGTCCAAAGACAAAATATCTTTGTCTACTTTTTTATAAAAACCTTGACCAGTTTTGCTTCCCAGCCATTTGTTTTCCATCATTTTATTGACGAATTCTGGAAGTTTAAACAACTCGTGTTGTTCGTCATTCGGGCAGTTTTCATAGATTCCGTTGGCAACATGTACCAAAGTATCCAATCCAACTACGTCAACAGTTCTGAAAGTAGCCGATTTTGGTCTTCCGATAACCGGACCAGTCAATTTATCCACTTCTTCAATCGTCAATCCCATTTCTTTTACCAAATGAAACAAACTCTGAATCCCATAAATCCCGATTCGGTTTCCAATAAATGCCGGAGTATCTTTGGCAACGACCGAAGTTTTGCCCAAAAATTTTGAACCATAATCTGTAAGGAAATCCAAAACTTCTGTTGAAGTTTGCGGACCAGGAATGATTTCGAATAATTTCAAATAACGCGCAGGGTTAAAAAAGTGTGTCCCACAGAAATGCTTTTGAAAATCGTCGCTTCTTCCTTCACTCATAAAATGAATTGGAATACCAGATGTATTTGAAGTCACCAAGGTTCCCGGTTTTCTGAATTTTTCAATTTGTTCAAAAACCATTTTTTTGATGTCCAAACGTTCCACCACAACTTCAATAATCCAATCAACAGTAGCAATTTTAGCCATGTCATCGGTAGTATTTCCAGTAGTGATTCTGCTGGCAAATTTCTGACTGTAAATAGGGGACGGTTTCGATTTCAGGGAATTAGCCAAATGCTCGTTCACCAATCGGTTTCTTACGATTTTGCTTTCTAAAGTCAGTCCTTTTTTAGCTTCCGCTTCGGTAAGTTCTCTTGGAACAATGTCCAACAGTAACACTTCAACTCCAATGTTGGCAAAATGGCAGGCAATTCCTGAACCCATAATTCCGGATCCTATTACTGCAACTTTTTTAATTGTGCGTTTCATACGTTGTTTATATTTGTTTTTTATTTGAATATGGGAGCGCCATTATTGATTGTTCTTTTGAATCATGGCGATGTCATTTTCTGTTTTTTCGGTTTGATTAAATATGTTTTTGTCTAGAATTAATTCGTTGATCGTTTCCGCTACTTCTATAAAGTGTTTCAACTTCTCCTCTGAGATGTGTTGTTTCACCGTTTCATTGAATTTCAACACTGTATTCTTAGATAATTCTCTTTTTTCTTTACCAAAATCAGTCAGGTAAATCAATACGCCACGGCCATCTTCCGGGTTTTTCTTTCGGATGATTAAGCCTTTTTCCTCCATAGATTTTAAGGTTCTGGTCAGGCTGGTGGCTTCCATTCCCATTTTTGGTCCCAAAGAAGTCGATGGTGTCCCACCTTCTTTATCAATACTCAACAAAGCAAAACCTGTGGCCATGCTCGCATCATATTTAGAAGCTTCTTCGTTATACATTCTGGCTACTGCTTGCCAGGTGGCACGTAAAATATAATCTATCGTTTTATCTTTCATATGTAACTATATCGATTTCAAATATAATAAAAAAATACTATGCACGCATAATATATTAAAATATTTTTTTGTAAATTTTTGTTTAAACTAAAAAACTCCCCATAAAATGAGGAGTTTACTGGTGTGTTTTTATATTTTATTTTATTTTCCCATTAACAAGAGCAATTACTGCACCTACTAATGCGGCCATTACAATAGTGATTACAATATCTAACCCCATAGTTTGATAATTGATTTCACTTGTCATAGAATTCATAAAGAAATTACTGTACAGGGACATGAATAATCCAATAACCGCACCGGCTTTTAAACCAGTCGCCGCATTGGAAATTCCGGCCCATTTCGTAAAAATGTAAGAGACGAAAAATCCAAAAGTCATACATCCTAAAAATATGAATAGCATGTTTTCATTTCCATCACTAGGGAATGAGTTTTTAAATAGGATTCCGTAAAACAACCATCCTAAAAGAAATTGGACGATACCACCTACAATGCCCGAAACTAAAAAAAATTTTACATTCATAATGTTTGGTTTTATTGGTTAATACAATAAAGGTATTAAAAAATAGCAAAATAACAGATAAAGTGTTAAAAAACAATTGAATATGAAATGATTGGTTGTGTTTTTGTTTTAGATTTAAAAAAAAACTCATCAGCAATTGATGAGTTTGTATTATTTCGAATAAAGTCTATCTTTTCTTAAACTCCCCGCTATCCACATCTTTTAAGAACTTGATTACGCCCGGAAAATAGGTTTTTGGGTCATCGTATTGCGAAAGGTGGCTTCCGTTAGGGCAAAACAAGAAACGCCCGTTTTGAACTTCATTGGCAATCCATTTCATGTGTTCGGGATCCATCGTGTCGTATTTAGAACCAATACTCAAGGTAGGAACCGTCAGGGTTTTTAGTCTGGCTTTGACATCCCAATTTTTAAGTGTAGCGTTTCCAGTGATACCAAATTCACTATGGCCTTGCATATAAACATATACATTAGGGTTAATATGCTTGAAGCATCTGTTGATGGATTCTGGCCATTTCTCCAGTGGCATTCTCAAAATGTGTTCCGTGTAGTAATGTTTGAACAGTAATTCACTGTATTTTGGATTATCAAAATCATTATTGTTCTCAATATCCTGCAATTGTTTTAGGATTTTAGGATCCATTTGCGGTGCCAACACGTCTTTTGCGTAAGCGTTATATTCTGCTGCACTCGCCATCATATTGGAGATAATTAAGCCTTTCAGGTTTTTTTGGTATTTCAAAGCGTATTCCATTGCTAGAATTCCACCCCAAGATTGTCCCATCAAGTAAAAGTTAGAACTGTCCAAGCCTAATGCGATACGTACTTGCTCCACTTCCTCCACAAAACGTTCATTGGTCCATAAACTATTGTCATTGGGTTGGTCGCTGTAATACGAACCCAACTGGTCGTAATAAATGTATTCAATGCTTTCGTTAGGGAAATAGCCGTCAAAAGATTCGTATAATTCATGCGTCAATCCCGGTCCGCCGTGAAGTAGCAACACTTTTATTTTCGGATTGTTGCCTACTCGTTTTGTCCAAACGTTAAAGGTGCCTTTTGGTGTTTTAATCGGAATCATTTTGATACCGCCTGTCAGCTGGTCATCCCGTTTGGAAAAGTCTAAATAATTTGCCTTTATGGAATCTTCCTTTGGTTTTTCTTGACAATTAGAAAAAAAGAACACACTTATAACGGAGCAAATCAAGACTTTTAGTTTCATAACGGAACGGTTTTTATCAAAGGCTAGTTGTAGATTTTATGGAACAAATCAATGTATTTCTCCATCACTATTTTTCGTTTTAGTTTTAGAGTAGGAGTAAGCTGTCCGCCTTCAATAGACCAAATATCCGGTGTCAATTCAAAACGTTTTATTTTCTCCCAATTTCCAAATTTTTCATTTAAGCTGTCAATTTCTTCTTGAATTCGGGCAATAACTTTTTCGTTTGAGACGATTTCTTCATTGCTTTTTCCAACATCAATTCCATGGATAACGCCCCATTCTTTAATAAAATCAAAACTTGGTTGAATGAAAGCGGCCGGCATTTTTTGTCCATCACCAATTACCATTATTTGTTCAATGAAACGGGATTGTTTCATCGTATTCTCAATTAATTGTGGCGCAATGTATTTCCCTCCGGAGGTTTTGAACATTTCTTTTTTACGGTCCGTAATTTTCAAGAATCCTTCTTCGTCAAAAATTCCGATATCGCCAGTATGAAAATAACCGTCAGTAATTACTTCATTGGTCAGTTTTTCATCTTTGTAATAGCCCATCATTACGTTTGGTCCTTTGCAAAGAATTTCACCGTCTTCCGCAATCAGCACTTCTACATTATCAATTACTTTACCCACAGTTCCTACTTTGAAACCGTGATTTCTCATGTCATTAACAGAGATTACAGGTGACGTTTCGGTCAAACCATAGCCTTCCATTACCGGAATTTCTGCTGCAGCAAAAACTCTCGCTAATCTAGGTTGTAAAGCGGCACTTCCGGAAACCATCAAATCAAGGTTTCCTCCCAAACCTTCTTTCCATTTACTGAAAATAAGTTTGCGGGCAATTTTGAGTTGGAACTCATACCAAAATCCATTTTTGCCATAAGGCTCATAGACTAATCCCAAATCAATCGCCCAAAAGAATAGTTTCTTTTTGATACCGGTCAATTCCGTTCCTTTGGCATAAATTTTATCATATACTTTTTCCAAAAGTCTTGGAACCGCAGTAATTACTGTTGGTCTAACTTCTTTTAGATTATCACTGATTTTATCAATTGATTCCCCAAAATATACAGAAACTCCGTAATATTGGTATAAATACAAAATCATTCTTTCGAAAATATGGCAAATAGGAAGAAAACTCAATGCACGGCTTTTACCTGCTTCAAAAGGAATTCTCGAAGCACTGTCCAACACATTTGAGACAATATTTTTATGGGAAAGCATAACTCCTTTTGGCTTTCCTGTGGTTCCCGAAGTATAAATTATAGTCGCTAAATCTTCTGTTTTTACGTTGTTTTTACGGTCTTCAACCTCACTTTGATTGCCAGTGTCTACACCCTGAATCAATAATTCATTCCAGTTTTTACAACCTTCAATTTCGTTGAACGAATAGACTTCTTTAAGCGTAGATACTTTATCTTTGATCAAATTTACTTTGCGAAGTACTTCGGCATCCGAAACAAAACAGTACATGGCACCGGAATGATTCAGAATATATTCATAATCATCTTCGGAAATGGTTGGGTAAATAGGAACGGTTTGCGCACCAGTTTGCAGCACGCCAATATCCATAATATTCCATTCGGTTCTATTATTAGTAGAAATAATGGCAATTTTATCGTCTTTTTGAACGTTCATTTTCAAGAGCGCCCTCGAAACAGCATTGGCTTTAGCGATGTATTCTTGAGTAGAGGTTTTTATCCAAACCCCATTCTGCTTCGTTGTTAAAGCATCTGGAATTGAAGTATATTTATCTTGTTGATAATAAGGAAAATCAAAAAGTCTGGTTATAGAAGTCATTATTCGAATGTTGAATTGACTCGCAAATTAAATAAAAATTAATAATAATTATTAATTTTCAAAAATTAAATAGAAAATTAAACCAGAATTATTCCATTTTACGAAAACGTTTTCTTGAAATGAAGTTTAAGACACTGATTTTAAGCTGAAATGTTCATTTCATATGAATTTTGGATTAATAGATTACTCTACATAATCTTTGCTTCTGTCTCCTAAGATGAACATTTTCTTTTTTTGAAAATGGATAGAAAAATGGGCATTTACCCAGTCTTCTGAAGTTTCCATTTCTGAGTTTGTCTCTTTGTTTTTATACCAAAGTGTGTATACCGCATAGTTAAAGCCTTTTTCGTATTTTGGAGTACCGTTTTCAAAACATTCCATTCCCCAAAGGATTGTAGTTTTTGATAAATCCAATACTTGAAAAACACCGGTTCCATCTGGATCTAATTGTACGATAGGTTCTGTAAGGCCTTCAAAAAGATAAGTTCCCGTTATAGGATAATCAATGTTTGTGGTAATATAATGGATTCCGTCTTTGGTGGTTATTTTTTTAACTTTATTTTGTGCGTTTACAGTAGCAAAAAACAGAATTAATGGTAGCATGAATACGGTAACTAGTTTTGTCATTTCGGGTAGTTTTGGTTTTTAAACAAACAGTGTTTTTTGATTTGGTACCATTGTCATTATTTCTTTGTTGGCTTTGGACTCATATAAAAAGTGATTTTTGAACCGTTGGTAATGTCAGCATGTTTGATAAATAAACTGTTAAATGGTTTCCCGTTCAACAGCACTTTTTTCACATAAACATTTTTATCACTTTGGTTCATCGCTTCCACAGTAAATGTTTTTCCATTTTCTAAAGTCAGGGTTGCGTTATTTACCAGTGGCGACCCCAAACTGTATTCATCAGATCCAGGCGCTACAGGATAGAATCCCAGTGAAGAGAAAATATACCAAGCACTCATTTGTCCGCAATCATCGTTTCCTCCTAAACCATCTGGAGTAGGTTTGTACTGCATGTTTAAAATTTTACGCACTTGGGATTGGGTTTTCCAAGGTTCGTCTGTCCAATTGTAAAAATAAGCCACATGATGCGCGGGCTCATTGCCATGAACGTAACCGCCTATAATTCCTTCTCGGGTAATATCTTCGGTTTCTGCAAAAAAGGAATCCGGTAAATACATTGAAAACAGGGTGTCCAATCGCGATGCAAAAGATTTTTTGCCTCCCATTTGAGTTACTAATTGAGTTGGATCCTGCGGTACAAAAAAGCTGTAGTTCCAGCTATTTCCTTCTATAAAACCTTGACCGTGGGTGCTTAAAGCGTCAAATTCTTTTTTGAAGGTACCGTCAGCTAATTTTGGACGCATAAAACCAGTTGTTTTATCAAAATTGTTTTTCCAATTTCCGGAGCGTTTTATAAATTCATTGTATACATCAGTTCGGTTCAGTTTCTTGGCGATTTGTGCAATACACCAATCATCATAAGCATATTCTAATGTGTTTGAAACAGAGATGCCACTTTTTTCGGCAGGAATATAACCCAAATCAATATAACTGCCAATACCTTCATAATTGCGGTGGTTTGCTGTTGTGATACAGGCTTCCAATGCTTGGTTTTCATCTCCATTGTAAATTCCTTTTATAATGGCATCCGCAATCACGGAAACACTATGATAGCCACTCATACACCAGTTATCATTGGAATAGTGAGACCAAATGGGTAACATGTGCAAGGCACTTTGATTGTAATGTGCCAGCATGGATTTTACCATGTCATTATTACGTGAAGGTTGAATTATATTAAAAAAAGGATGCAATGCCCGATAGGTATCCCAAAGCGAAAAAGTACTGTAATTGGTAAAACCGTCTGCTTGGTGAGTTCCTTGATCCAGTCCTTTGTATTGTCCGTTTACGTCCGTGTAAGTTGTTGGATTTATGAAAGTATGATACATGGCGGTGTAAAAATTCACTTTGGTATCTTCTGATGCATTGATATTGATTTTATTCAATTCTTTGTTCCAAATTGCTTGTGCTTGGTCTTTTACTTTTTCAAAATTCCAATCTTTGATTTCCGCCTGCATATTTTGCAATGCGTTTTCTTGGCTAACCGAGGATAAAGCGAATTTTATTTTTATTTTTTCGGATTCTTCTGTTTTGAAATCAAAATACATTCGTATTTTTTTACCGGCTATTTCAGGGAAATTTTTGGTTTGGTCGAACTTGCCCCAAAATCCTCTATACGGCTGTTTAGCATCATAATTCTTTTGACCATATTCTTTAAAAGGCTTCGAAAATGACATGGCAAAATAAACCGTTCGGGTTCTTGCCCAGCCATTCGTTTGTCTGTAACCGGTAATCAAAGTGTCATTAATAACTCTCACATAGGTCCAAACATCTTTTTGATCGTAATTATAAATTCCGGCCATTAAGTCTAAAATGATATGACTTTCGTCCGATTTTGGAAAAGTATATTGATGCATACCAACTCGAGTTGTAGCGGTCATTTCGGCTAAAATACCGCCATCATCCAGTTTGACTTTATAATAGCCGGCTTCGGCTTTTTCGTTAGCATGAGAAAACGCGGAGCGAAATCCACTTTTTGGGTTTGCAGCGGTTCCAGGATTCAACTGCAATTTTCCTTGTGTTGGCATAATTAGAAAATCTCCAAGATCAGAGTGTCCTGTTCCGCTTAAATGCGTGTGGCTGAAACCTACAATAGTCTTGTCTTCATATTTGTAACCGGCACAATATTTATAGACATCTCCGTTGTATTTGCCATTAAGTTCGTATGAAATAGTATCCGTTTCCGGGCTTAGTTGCACTGCTCCAAAAGGAACTGTTGCACCAGGATAAGTATGCCCCATTTTTTCGGTACCAATGATTGGCTTAACATATTTTACTAAATTTTGTTGTGCTTGGGTAAAAGAAAAACTGTAGAGTAAGGCAAAAAGGAATATTTTTTTCATGGGATAACTGCTAAATTAGTTTCGGGAGTTAATGCGAATTAAGTATTGCATTCAAATCTAACTAATCGTAAGTTTTTAAGCAAATATTAGGACTATTTTACAGTAAAAACTTCGTCACGCAATGATACTATTCGTTCAGAATTATTTTAGACCTGCATTTAAAATAAAATTAAAGCCATTCATTTAGGAATACCAACTAAGTCAATTTTTATCCCTTTTCTAATTTTTTCCTTTCAATCAGTTCTTTAAGATTCTTTTCTTTTATGGCAGTTCTATTTTGAATGCAATAGTCGGTATGATAAAAGTGCGATTGGAGAAAATTAATTTGCATGTCGTTCCATTCTTCCAAGCTGAGATTTGGACTATAATGTTTCAATTCCAAATAGAGTTTATTTCCGATGCGCTCAAAATGATTGGTGCCCAAGTATTCGACATCGGCATCTGCAAGGATGCATTCTAATTTGGTTTTTGGTTTTTGAGGTAATGTAGTGGCTCTTATCATACCGGCAATGGTTTCAATTTCTTTTTTGGTATATCCAAATTCCGGTAACTTTTTTTCAGCAAACCGAATGCTTTCTTCTTCATGCCCCTCATTAATTCCATTGATAAATCCGGCATCATGAAACAATGCCGCAGTTTTAACAAGCAGAATATCTTCCTCAGTTGTGTTTTCTTGTTGCGCAATATATTCTGCTGCTTCCAGCACATGTTGTGTGTGTTTCCAATGGTGATAAATGAGAAAAGGAGACAATTGTGTTTTTAAACAATCCATGACATTGGTATACAAAAGATTCCAGTTTTTCATATTTACAGCTACAATTAAATTTAAAAATAAGGTACACACCATGAAGGTATCTTTGTGAGAAGCCTATTTCATGGATTTCAGATATTAGTGTTTTTGTTTGTTTCTTAAAATTCCGCCGCTGGCTTCTTTGATATATTGGATAAACATAAAAGCATTGGGGTCTATTTTTTTTATCTCATCTTTGATTCTAAGTAATTCAAGTCGCGTTACTACAGTGATAATAATGTCACAGTCTGTTTTTAAATCGAAAGTATCAGGTAAATAACCCCGTTCCCCTTTAATTATTGTAATTCCTTTCCCGAATTTTTTCACAATTAATGATTTAATAATTTCACTTTTGGAAGAAATGATGTGCAAGGAAGTATATTGTTCCAGGCCGTGCGTTATATAATCGAGGGATTTTATGGCCGAAAAATAAGTGACAATTGAGTACAATGCTGTTCCAATACCAAAAGACCAAGCTGCAGCCAAAAATAATAAGGTATTCATCCCAAAGATAACTTCGGATACGTTGAGTCCAATTTTTCGGGTTGTCAATAAAGCCAAGATTTCTACACCATCAGCAGTGGAGCCACTCCGAATACACAATCCCATCCCAATCCCAATCAGGCAACCGCCGAACAAAGCAATTAAAAGTCTGTCTGTGGTAACTGCTTCAATATGAATAAAAGTCATACTGGCGGCTAGTAATAAAAAAGTCATCAAGCTTTGTAATGCAAATGTTTTTCCCAATAATCTTTTTCCTAAAAACAAAAACGGTATGTTTAAACCCAAGACAAGAATTCCAAATGGCAGATGGGTAATTTCATGGATAAGTATTGAAATCCCTATAATACCGCCATCCAAAAATTTATTGGGTATCATAAATCCCTTTAGTGCCAATGTAATGAATACTACGCCCACTAAATTTAGAATAATATTTTTTGGATGAAATATTTCTTTCCAGTCAATGGGTTGGTGGTCAATATTCATAAGAATGAATTTGGATTAAAATCCTTTAAATATACTACTTTATTTTAAAAAATAAATATTATATTTACCTTATAATTAGATTGTTACCTCAAAATATCGATTCTTTGGTTTCCCCAGCCATTTTTAAATTAATAGTTTTCTGAATCAGAATTTATTAACCTTTAAATATAGTAATCATGGCAAAGTCTGTAGTAATCACATTGACCGTTCAAACTGCTAATCTTTATGGAATGAATGCTCCATCACAATCTCAAATTGATGGTTGTTGCACATTATCGGATGATAATTCCGGAAGTTCTTCAAATGGAACTCCAGAAGATTTTAAATCCTATGTATTTATCAATAATAATGTAAAGTGGGTCGGTGTTTCAAGGGACTCGGGATACTCTGTGGCAATCAACAGTATTGATTATGAATCCAAATCCAATGATGTTAATTTTTTTGACAGTCCTACTATTTATGGATCGGGAGGAAGGTCTGGAAACGCATCTGCCAATGTCAAAAATGATCCTAGTTTGCTTGGTAAGTTGGATATTTACAACATCAATTTTAGCGTTTATGATTCCGGTAATTCTTCAAAAACATTTAGCATAGATCCCAAATTAGCTATAAATCCGTAATGGAATTGAATTTTAAATATTCTTTTAAAATTGCTCTTTTTGTTTTTTTTGTGCACTTAAGTATTTTAGCCCAGGAGCAAAAAGTCGCGGACAGCCTTGTGAAAATTTATCAGAGAGGGAATATTGAAAATGCTGAAAAATTAGAATTACTTAGGAATTTATCTTTTAATGAAGTGAATAATCTCAGGCTGTCGCTAAGATATGCAGAGGAACTTATTGCGCTGTCAAAGTTAGAAAACAACTATTTATACCTGCACAGAGGGTATTTTCAAAAAGGAAATAAACTCAGACTTATTGGAGATTTGAATAAATCCCTTGATGCTTTTTTTAAAAGTGAGGCCGCAGCTAGCAAAGCAAAATATAGTGCGGGTCAAGGAACTGCTTATTCCTCTATTGCCGATGTATATTCGGTTATGGGGAATTCTAAAAATGCTTATTTATATTACAACAAAGCCATTAAATTATTGAGAGAAACCGATAATTCTATAGGGCTGGCGTCCGCTTTATTAAATATGGGCGATGAATATTTTAAAAACAAGAAATACGATTTAGCATTAAGAAATTTTAAAGAATCCGGTGAAATTTTCAAGAGAGCCGATTATTTGATTGGTACTGCCTATAATTTAGGAAACATAGGAATGGTCTATGCCGAGCAGGGAAAGGATGCCTTGGCCATGAAATACATGAGTAAAGCCATAAAAATTCTGGAAGAACTAAAGGATTATTATGCGATTTCAGATTACCTGACGTACATGTCAGCTATTTATTTAAAACAAAATAATCAGGCTGTTGCGCTCAATTATGCGCAGAGAAGTCTGGAGCTAGCTCAAAAATATGGTTTGAAAGACCAAATCAGTAATTCAAATCTTAAACTTTCAGAGCTGTATCAAATATCCGGAAATCCCGTCGAATCCTTTAAGCATTACAAGAATCATATTATTTATCGGGATAGTGTCACCAATCTTAAATCGGTTCAGCAAATGGCTGATTTACGAACTAATTTTGAAGTTTCCCAGAAACAGATTGAAGTCGATTTGCTCAACCAAGGAAAAAAAAACCGACAGATTATTGCCATTTCATCTGCGATATCATCGGGACTGGTTTTCTTACTTGCTTTTGGAATGTTCAGAAGGTATAAATTCATAAAGAAAACCAATGTCATTATTGAAGAGGAAAAGAATCGGTCAGACAGCTTGTTGCTAAATATTCTTCCCGAAGAAACGGCTCATGAGTTGAAACAAAATGGTAAAGTGCTCGCCAAAAAATTCGAATCGGTATCGGTATTATTTACCGATTTTGAGGGATTTACCCAATATGCAGAAAAACTACCGCCAGAAAAATTAGTGGAAAGTGTGGACTACTATTTTTCTAAATTTGATGAAATCATGGAAAAATATGATTTAGAAAAAATCAAAACAGTTGGTGATTGTTATATGTGCGCGGGAGGTTTGCCTTTTCCAACAGAAGACCATGCTTTTAAAATGGTACAAGCGGCTTTTGAAATTGCCACATTTGTCAGAGATTCAAAAAATAATAATCCTTTAAATCATACTCGTTTTGAAATTCGCATCGGAATTAATTCCGGTCCCGTGGTAGCCGGAGTAGTCGGTACCAAGAAATTTGCGTATGATATTTGGGGAGATACGGTAAACATTGCTTCCCGTATGGAATCTAATTCAGAGCCAGGAAAAATTAATGTATCCGAAAACACGTATGAACTCATTAAAGACCGCTTTGATTGTGATTACAGAGGTGAAATTGAAGTTAAAAACAGAGGGACGATGAAAATGTATTTTGTAAACAATCCTACAACTTAAAGCGATGTGAATAGTCGTGTTTTTTTTCCAAATAGCTCGGCTTTTAAAGACAAATCTAATAGAATTTATAATAAGCCTTGCAATGTGCTTTTTCTAATTAATTGGGCGGTATTTCTGGAGTTGGATTTCTTTAAAATATTTTTGCGATGCTGTTTTACGGTATTGACACTGATAAAAAGTGTTTCGGCAATTTCATTGTTGTCAAAACCTTCTGCAATTAGCTTAATGATATCAATTTCTCTTTTTGAAAATTCTGAAAAGCATTGGGTATCTTCAAAAACATCAATATTCATGTAGGAGGGTTCGCCTTTTAGCCCTATCATGGAATATTGGTAGGTATTGTTTTTGGTCAAATGATCGATTCTGGTATGGATATTCAGTGATTTTCCAAATCCGCCTTTTGGATCTAAAGTAAGAATTATGGCTTGATGATTGAGCATGCAATACTCCCCATTTTTCATTCGACTTCTAAAACTGTAATTCATTTTATAGTTAGTCAATTTTTCAGCACCTATGTTGGTATAAAAAAAATTAAGTATTGAAGCTTCGGCTTTTACTATGAAGTCAACATCGTTAGGATGTATTGTTCCAAGAATATCATTAAAAGATACGGTTTCCGGGTCAAATCCATGAATATCAGTTATAGCTGGACTAACGTTAGATAAAGACATATCATAAAAATCAATGATATAATAATAAAACGGACCAGAGCTTATTATCGAGCTGGCAATTTCGTCAAACTTTATTTGTGGTAATAAAGTGTTCTCGTTGGCTCTTTTTTGAGTACTAATCCAAACCGAATGAAGTTTTTGTAGTTCTTGGGTCATGTCTTAGGTTTTTGACATAAAATTTCGCTAAAAATACAATTATTTTACGGTTTAAAGAAAAATAAATGTGGTTTTGAAAAAGAAGAACTGATACTGAAATTTTTATTTAGCAACAAAACTGCGCTAACGATTGTGGCATATCAGCTCGGTAGGATAGGAATTCCTATCCAATGCATAATAAGCATTATTGCAACTGTTATTCCGAAACTACATAAACAAAGAAGTCGCCAATAAGTAGATCTTCCATACCCATATTTCCAAACTTTCTCGCCAGTTTCTTTTCTGTTTTCTTTCAAAGTAAATTTCGATAGTATGTACGTTGAAGCAGCAAAAATAAATATTGCAATTATCCAAAATTTCATCATAAACGATTCTTTTATTAAAGTTATAAATTCACAATTTTTTTCTTAAAATTAGTGCTAACAACGGTTTAGGAGCAGTTTTTTTGATTTAACTGTTCAAGTTTTGCAATAAATTTCACAATTTTTTCCACTTTCTGATTTTCAGTAGCAGATGAATTTATGTTTTGAATTATTTCATTTTGTTCCTCAATTTTGAGTTTTTTGAATATATTTAAAACTTCAGCATCCTTAAAACATTCAAAAATCATTTCATTTTCATTCTTTTTTTCAGTGTTTTCATTTACAAGATAAAGCGTGACGTTTACGAATTCTCCACCGCTTTTCCCTATAAAGTTTCTAATTTCCGAGTTCAAAGACATTTTTTTGTCTGAATTTTTTAAAGGTGCTAAGTTTTTACTATTTATTTCGTAATCGTCAATTTTTCCTGACACTTTTAAATCGCCCCATTTTCCTTTTATATTTTTAGTATTTGGTATAATAAGGTGATAAGTCCAAGCACCGTTTCCTGGAATATATTGAATTTCCAATTTTTCATTTTCTACTATAAAATTCATAGTTCAAATTCAAAGATTTTTAAATTTCATTCTTTTGCTGTGAAGAGGAAACATTACAGCTACGTTCTGGCGCTTGGCGAGGTTGCGAACTTCGGAACAGATTATTTTCTGTTAAAGATAAAATTTCTTGCGAAATTTAAACGTGAATTTACTACAAAATTCGCAATCTTGCCAAACGCCTGTTAGCGGTTCGTGCTTTATTTTAACAAACACTAAACTAAATTTTCTAAACCGAATTCAGCAAGTTGATCTACTATTGGCAAAGTTTTCAAGCCTAATTTAGTTAATCTATATTCTACTTTCGGTGGGATTTGAGGATAAACTTCTTTACTAACTAATTTGTTTTCAACAAGCATGTTAAGTTCTTGTATCAGCATTTTTTCACTTATGCCTGTGACAGCTCTTTTCAGTTCGCCATATCGCATCACATTTTCATTGATTTGAAATAGTATCATTAGTGTCCATTTACCACTTAAGAGTGCTAAAGATGCCCTAACAGGACATCTTTCATCGAAAGCAGGATGTATTTTTAAGTTTTTTTCCATTGATAATCAATAATTCTAACCATTTAGTTAGTACATTACTATTTGGTATGTACTTGTGCAAAAGTAAGTAAGTTATTACCTTTGTACAAATAACTTCTAAAATAAATTAAAAATTATGAGCAAAGCATTAATAATAATAGATATTCAAAATGATTATTTTGAAAATGGAGCAATGGAATTAGTAGGTTCTTTGCGAGCAAGTGAAAATGCCAAACTTGTTTTGTCAAAATTCAGAGATGAAAACCTACCAATCGTTCACGTACAGCATCTTTCTGTTGCACCAGGTTCTGTGTTTTTTTTACCAGAAACCAAAGGGCAAGAAATCCAAGAAAATGTAAAACCATTAAATGGAGAAAAAGTAATTACAAAATATTACCCAAACAGTTTTAGAGATACTGATCTTTTAGATTATCTAAAATCACAAAGTATTACAGAACTTGTAGTTGTAGGTATGATGACACATATGTGTGTTGATGCTACAGTGAGAGCAGCTAAAGACTTTGATTTTGAATGTACTGTAATTGGAGATGCCTGTGCTTCAAGAGATTTAGAAATTAACGGTAAAACAGTAAAAGCAGAAGATGCCCACAACGCATTTTTAAGTGCTTTATCTTTCTTTTATGCTGATGTGAAAAGCACAAATGAATTTCTTACTAATTAATAATTTAAAAGCAAATAATATGACAGCAAAAGAAGTAGTAACTGCTTATTCAATCGCACTTTCACAAGGAGATATTCCTACAGCATTTTCACATTTTAGTCCTGATGCAAAATGGCATCAACCAGGAAATCATCAGTTTGCAGGAACAAAAAATGGGCTTGAAGCTATTGGTAAAATGCTTGGAGATATGATGGGAGCAACTCAAGGTTCATTAGTTATTAAACCAGCTGGAGCAATGATGGTTAATGGAAATTTAGTTTCATTTCCTGTGCATTTTAGTGGTAAAATTGGAGAAAAAACTGTAGATATGAACGGCAACGATTTGTTTGAAGTTGTGGATGAAAAAATTGTCCAGGTTTGGTTATTTTCAGAAGACCAAGATGCTGAAGATTTGTTTTGGGATTAATTTGGTTTCGTCAATAAAAGACAATTAGTTTAGATAATAAAAGCGATACATTGGGATTACAATAGTTTATAATTGTAATTTCAAGGTGTCGCTTATATGTTTTAGCACTATTTACGTAGCATGACCGTTAACGTCAGTCTGTGAAAAAACCTCTGTTGTATTATTCTCAAATATAACAAAAAACTGGTGTAAAAAGAAGATTTTTCGTATTTTTAAGCATGCAACATATCACAGGAATATCCCGTCAACAACTGCGTATTTCTAGTTTAGAAGACGCTATAGCTCCCGATAACCAGGTGCGATTTATAGATGCCTTTGTCGGATATATAGACCTCTATAAACTCGATTTTGCTGTAAAAACGATCAAGACTGAAGGTCGCCCGAGTTTTAACAGTAAAGTGTTTCTAAAGATCTATTTATACGGGTATCTCAACGGAGTTAGAAGTGCTCGAGATCTAGAAAAGGAATGTATTAGAAACATGGAAATGCAATGGCTTTTAGAAGCTATTGTTCCTAATTACCACAGCATATCCGATTTTAGAAAAAACAATCCTGTTGCCTTGAAAAAGCTATTCAAACTCTTTGTTTTGTTCCTTAAAGATGCGGATTTGATAGGATGCGAAACTATTGCTATCGACGGTACCAAAAGCCGATCGCACAATAGTAAAAAAGCCAATTTCAATCAAAAGAAAATCGACAAACA
The DNA here is from genome assembly GCF_030010375.1 of Flavobacterium yafengii. Lineage (GTDB taxonomy): Bacteria > Bacteroidota > Bacteroidia > Flavobacteriales > Flavobacteriaceae > Flavobacterium > Flavobacterium yafengii. The sequence continues at coordinate 1,684,113 of NZ_JASCRY010000001.1, forward strand.
CCTTGAATATATTGAAGACAAAACCCAAGAATACTTAACAGCTTTGGAAGAAAATGATGTTAAAGAAAGTCCAGCTAAAATCCAAAATATCCAACAAAAGATAGACCGACTAAAAGGGAATAAATTACGCTATGAATCGCTGGAAGAAAAGCTAAAACAAAGCGGCGAGCCTCAAATAAGTACTACCGATAGCGATGCCAGAGCCTTATTAGTGCAAGGACAAGTAGTTGAAATCTCATTCAATCTCCAAGCCGCAGTCGATGCCAAACACAATCTTGTGGTAGCCACGCACACTATCAACAAGAATGACCGCAGTGCCTTGTCAGCCATTGCCATAGAAGCCAAAGAGAATCTAGGTATAGAAACCTATACCGCACTGGTGGACAAAGGATATCATAATGGCAAACAAATAGAAATCTGCAAACAAGCCAACATCACTACCATTGTAGCACAACCAGAACAAGGAAAAAGTAACGAAAACGGTACGACCAAGGATTATTTAGTAGCCCAATTTCAGTACAATCAAGACACCGATACCTATACCTGCCCACAAAGCGAAACATTAAAAACTACGGGCAGTTGGCATAAGAAAACTACAGATAGAGACAGCTATAATTTTAAAAAATACCGAACCCTAAAATGCAAAGCATGTCCCGTAAAACATTTATGCACTAGTAGAGCAGGTGGGAGAGAAATCGACCGAAGCCAATATGCCGATGCCGTAGAAGAAAACAACAAGCGGTATCGTGAAAACCCACAGCTCTACCGCAAGAGGCAAGAAATCAACGAGCACATTTTTGGGACTATTAAACGCCAATGGGGCTACAATCACACCAATTTAACGGGACTAGAAAAAGTAAATGGGGAACACAGCCTGATTATGCTGGTGTATAACATCAAACGCAGTATCAATATTTTGGGCGTTCCCGATTTGATTGCCAAACTCAAAAAATGGAACTCACCTTACAAGGCAAAAGTCTTGTTTTTGCTAAAAACGAAGTATATAAAGCTGCAATTAGACTTCATTTTTTATCAAAGTAAATTTGCAGCCTAAAAAAAGCGACTTCTTAAAAGGCCTTATTTGAATTGTAGAGTCGTAAAATTTGAAGATTATATTAGAAAAAAGAGGTTTTTTCACAGCCTGACGTCCCCGCGCTTGTAGATGTTGTGGGCGATTCAACACCAAGCAATTGCTGATTATTATTAATTTTTATTTTCGCCCGATTATTTCTAAATGCACCCGAAGCCACAATAGCTACAAGCGTGTGTTGGTGGTTCGGCTTTATTTTTTCCACCGTAATTTAACTTTATTTTTATTACTTTTGATTAAAATTATACTCTATGTCAAAAGCTTCAAGATTCAAAAAAGATAGATTATTTCAATATATAAATAAGTTCACTTATAGTGGTAACGACTATTTAGAGTCTCTGTATTATCTAATTAAAAATGTAGAACGTGATGAGAAAAGTAAAATAACTAAAATTGAAGTTACATTTATTATTGATATTCAACGTTATCTAAATCTTGGAGAATACAATACAATTGAAAAAACTTTTGAAAATGATATACCACAAGACTTTATTAATAATGCCAATGCTTACGAAGAATTAAAGTAATCTATTCTGCTATTAAACCTCCAAACATTGACTTTGGAAAATGTTTAGTTGTGACTATTAAATAGTCAATTTTTCTTTCGGGGCTGTATATTATTCTTGTTACATCATAGCCTCTTTCTTTTAACTCTTTTTCTAATTCTTTATTTGTCATATTTCATTTATAGATTTTTCTTTTCTTTCCTTTTGTCTGTCTTCTTCAGTTTGTCTTTTCAAGCTGTCTTTTTTAATATTATTATCAATTATATTTTTCCTTTTATTATATTCATTTTTAGAAAAATATGTAATTGATTGCTCTAAAACATAATATTTATAAACTGTTTTTATCCTTGAGTTACTCGCAATAATGTGTCCTGTTATTCCTGATTCTGGGTAATTTATAGTCCCAAAGCCTTCCCCATTGATATTTTGTTGTGCTGACATTGCCTCTTTATTTTTTTCTAGAGACCAAGTTACAGACGGATTAGCTATATCTTTAAGTGTCTGCTGAAAAACTATAAATACACTATCTTTATCAACAGTAAATTCATCTTTATAAAATTTTTTAGTGTAATAAGTTGAATTATATTCTTCATCATTAATATCAAAATATATTCTGCTTTTTAAAGGAGGTGTTTTATCTAATAAAACAGCAGGTACTTGAGATAACTTACCTCCATCGCCAATTTTTTTATAGGTTAATACTGGTTGGTAGTCTGCATTATTATCTAAGTAGCATTGATATAATAAATTAGTATCGACTAAATCAGGTAAGTTATACTTTTTCTGATAAAGAGAATAAATTTTATCAATGTCTGATTTTAAAGTTATACTTTCCAATTTATTATTTGTATTAAAATTAAATTTCATAGTTATACTATAATTATCTAATTCATATGTGTATGTTCCCCTATCAAAGGCAATACTTCCATCCGCAATCAATATATCGTCAACTTTAGATGATTCGTCTACTGACATTCCTGACCAGTATTTTAAAAATATCTTTGGTTCGTGTTTTAACTTATACTCAAAGGTTTTGGTTAGGTCTGACTTTTCAGATTCATCTAAGATTGTATTTTTTCTTTCCTTACAAGATTGTAATGTGATAAATATGGATAATATAATTAGACTTTTAAATAGTGTATTTTCTACGGTCTTATTCATAATGATTAATTTTAAGCTGCAATTTATGAAATGTTTTTCTTATATTTGGTGTCCAATTTAAAACTGCGATAATATGTTAATTCAACAATTTGAAAACAATTCATTATTAATTTTAGATAAATATTTACCTGATTACGTAATTCCTTTTTCATTTATTCTCGATAATGATATTAAATTTGAAAATGCACTTTTTATGTTCTATTCAATTGTTAGTAACACTAATTATTTTGACGCAAGATTTTATCATACAGCCTCTTTTGAAAAAACATTAAGCAGCAAGGATATTTTAAATAAAGACTTTTGTGGATTTTCACCAAATGAGATAATTATTTTTAATACAACAGAAAAAACGGCAAAAAGTATAATAGAAAAAATTAAATCTACGCCTTTATACAAAGAAAACTATTCAGATTGCCTTTAAATTTGGGGGGGAGTTTCGAAACCAAACCTACTTAAATCACAATTTTTTTTCATTTCTCTTTCACATATAAGTAAGAACATCTCTATTTCGCTATAACTTAACCCAGAAAGATTTCTTCTTGCTTCTGTTAAAGCGTGTTTTATTTTTTTACTACTTTGTTCTGTTAAGTCATTACATCTTCTTTCTAATTCTTCATAAGATACTACAATCATTTTTCTGTTTAGTTGTTTCTAAAAATCAGTGGGGTACTTTTACCCTTTCGGTTCTTTAAGCTGACCACCAACTTGTATATAGGCGCTACAAAATAGCGCATATACATCTCATTTTGGGTGGATAGGCGCTACTGCGTAGCGTATTACTTTCAAATATACACTTTAATTATTATCTTACAAATTATCAAAATGGCTTTTAAATTAATTCCATAAAAAAAGCGCTCCTTTTCAGGAACGCTTTCATATAGTAAATCAAAAAATTATTTTTTATCCATCCATTTTCTGGCATTGACAAAAGCTTCATGCCAAGGCGAAACTTCATCGTCTCTGTCTTTTGGATAATGTGCCCAGTTCCATTGGAACGTAGAACGCTCAATGTGTGGCATCATTACCAAGTGACGTCCTGTTTTGTCGCAAAGCATTGCAACGTCAAAATGAGAACCGTTTGGATTAGCAGGATAGCCTTCATAGGCATATTTAGAAACAATATTATAGTTTTCTTCACCCATTGGTAAGTTGAATTTTCCTTCACCATGCGAAACCCAAACTCCAAGTGTACTTCCTGCTAATGAAGAAAGCATCACTGAATTGTTTTCTTGCACGGTTACCGATGTAAAAATACTTTCGTGTTTGTTACTTTCGTTGTGCAACATTTTTCCGTGAACTTCATGCTCTGGATTAATCACTTCCAATTCCATAAACAATTGACAACCATTACAGATTCCAACAGATAACGTGTCGTCTCTTTTGAAGAAATTGTCTAAAGCGGTTTTTGCTTTTTCATTGTATAAAAATGCTCCAGCCCAACCTTTGGCAGAACCTAAAACATCTGAATTGGAGAATCCACCAACAGCTCCAATAAACTGAATGTCTTCCAGCGTTTCACGACCTGAAATCAAATCGGTCATGTGAACGTCTTTTACATCAAAACCGGCTAAGTACATTGCATTTGCCATTTCACGCTCGGAGTTACTTCCTTTTTCACGGATAATAGCTGCTTTTGGTTTTGGCTTAGAATTGTCGATAACTGGTTTTTTTCCTGTAAAATGTGTTGGAAAAGTATAATGTAACGCTTGGTTTTTATAATTGTCAAAACGTGCTTGAGCCGTTCCGTTCTTCGATTGTTTTTGGTCTAATAAAAATGAAGTTTTGTACCAAACGTCTCTGTATTTAGCAATGTCTAATGTACAAGGACCAAAATCTAAAGTTGCTTCATTTGTAGCGCTTCCTAATTTGTAGAAAGAAACGGTATTGGCGTTTAATTTAGATTCCACTTCAGCATCTGATTTTGCTTGGAAAACAATTCCGATATTTTCAGCAAAAAGGTATTTGATGATGTCTTTTTCTTCGAAAACGGAGAAATCTATTTTAGCTCCCAAATTCACATCGGCAAAACACATTTCCAATAGAGTAGTAATCAAACCACCACTTCCAATATCGTGTCCTGCAAGGATATTATTATCTAAAATCAATTCTTGAATGGTATTGAAGGCTCTTTTGAAAAAAGCAGCATCTTTAATCGTTGGTACTTCATTTCCAATAGTATTCAACGTTTGTGCAAACGAAGAACCTCCTAATTTGAAATCATCTTGTGACAAATTGATGTAATAAATAGAACCGCCGTCTCTTTGTAAAACGGGTTCTACTACTTTTCTAATGTCAGTACAATTTCCACCTGCTGAAATAATTACCGTTCCCGGTGCAATTACTTCTTCATTTGGATATTTTTGTTTCATGGAAAGTGAATCTTTTCCGGTTGGAATATTGATTCCCAATTCGATTGCAAAATCCGAACAACCTTGTACAGCGGCGTACAAACGGGCGTCTTCCCCTTCGTTTTTACACGCCCACATCCAGTTAGCAGACAATGAAAGTCCATCTAAACCATCTTTTATTGGAGCCCAAACAATGTTAGACAATGCCTCTGCAATAGCCGTTCTACTTCCCGCAACAGGATCAATTAATGCTGCAACAGGAGAGTGACCAATCGAAGTGGCAATTCCTTCTATTCCTTGGTAATCCAAGGCCATTACACCACAATTATTCAATGGTAATTGCAATGGACCCGCACATTGTTGTTTGGCAACTTTACCACCCACACAACGGTCTACTTTGTTGGTCAACCAGTCTTTACAAGCTACTGCTTCCAATTGAAGAACTTGCTCTAAGTAGGTTGAAATGTTTTTCTTGTCGTATGTTAAATCAGTATAATTTCTTTCGATTGTTTTGTCTGTCATGACCACTTTTGGAGAACTTCCAAAAAAGTCTTCCAAGGCAAAATCCATTGGTTTAGCACCAGTTGATTTTGATTCGAAAGTAAAACGGTGATCTCCGGTTACGTCTCCCACTTGGTACATTGGAGAACGCTCACGGTCGGCAATTTTCTGCAATAAATCGATGTTTTCCTTACCAATAACCAATCCCATTCTTTCCTGAGATTCGTTACCAATGATTTCTTTAGCCGAAAGGGTAGGATCTCCCACAGGCAATTTATCTAAATCAATTAATCCACCAGTATCTTCCACTAGTTCCGAAAGACAGTTTAAATGTCCACCAGCTCCGTGATCGTGAATCGAAACAATTGGATTAATATCGCTTTCTACCAAACCACGAATGGCATTGGCAGCACGTTTTTGCATTTCTGGGTTTGAACGTTGAATGGCGTTCAATTCAATTCCTGAATTGAAAGCGCCTGTATCTGCTGAAGAAACTGCAGCGCCACCCATTCCAATTCTATAATTTTCCCCACCAAGGATAACAATTTTATCGCCTGTTTGTGGTTTTTTCTTAATTGCTTGATCTAATTTTCCGTACCCAATTCCACCCGCTTGCATAATCACTTTGTCGAAACCTAGTTTGCGAGCGTCTTCTTCGTGTTCGAAAGTCAGGATAGAACCTGTAATTAACGGTTGTCCAAATTTATTTCCAAAATCAGAAGCTCCGTTGGACGCTTTGATCAAAATATCCATTGGCGTTTGATACAACCATTTTCTTTCGGTCATACCGTTTTCCCACGGTCTGTTTTCGGCTAAACGAGAATAAGAAGTCATGTAAACTGCCGTTCCAGCCATTGGCAACGAACCTTGTCCACCTGCTAAACGATCTCTAATTTCTCCTCCAGAACCAGTTGCAGCTCCGTTGAAAGGTTCTACTGTTGTTGGGAAATTATGTGTTTCTGCTTTTAATGAAATAACCGAATCAAATTCTTTTACTTCATAAAAATCAGGTTTATCAGCACTTTTTGGTGCAAATTGTTGTACACGAGGCCCTTTTACAAAAGCAACGTTGTCTTTATAAGCTGAAACAATATCGTTCGGGTTTTCCTGAGATGTTTTCTTGATTAATTTGAATAAAGAAGATTCTTTTTCTTCTCCATCAATGATAAATTTTCCGTTGAAAATCTTGTGACGACAGTGTTCTGAATTGGCTTGTGAGAAACCAAAAATCTCAGAATCCGTTAGTTTTCGTCCTAATTTAATCGCTAGATTATCTAAATATTCCACTTCATCCGGACTTAAAGACAATCCTTCTTGTTTGTTGTAAGCAGCAATATCATCGATGTCCAAAATAGCTTCCGGAAGTACATTGATAGTAAAAATATCTTGATTTAACTCGGCGTATTTTTGCGAAAGCATCGGGTCAAAATCAGAAAAATCAGCTGTTGCTTTCTGAAATTCTTCGATTCTAATGATTCCGGAAATCCCCATGTTTTGGGTGATTTCCACAGCATTAGTGCTCCAAGGCGTTATCATTGTGGCGCGAGGACCAACAAAAAAATCCGTCAGTACGGATTTTTCTATTTTATTTGAATCGGCAAAAAGCCAGTTAAGTTTTGAAATGTCTTGAGCCGAAATTTCGTTTTGCGTGTGTACGGCAAAAACAGTTTTGCTTTGGTTTTCAAAGAAATGGATCATTGTTATGTAGTTTGTTGTATTGCGGTGCAAATTTAGTCAATTAAGATTAAATTTTGGGTAAAAAAAAAGCGGCAATTTGCCGCTTTTTTAATTAGTTGATTATTAATTTCTTGATGACCGAATTTGAGTCGATAGTCACTCGAATCAAATACGTTCCTTTTACACTATTTGGCAACATAATTTCTGATTTGGTGCTGTTTTCTTCGCTGTAAATTTTCTGACCAATAATAGAATAAATTTCGATAGCATACATTTTATTCGAATTGTTGATAGAAAAATTTCCATTAGATGGATTTGGATAGATAGCAATATCATTTATATCAAGAGCAACACTTGTTTTAGGTGTTTTTTCAATCATACGACTTCCTAAATTGTTACACGTATCTGAAGTGTAAGAATCCCATTGAGTTGTTTTATTGAAAGTAGTTGTTGGAGAAGTAACAGTAGCTTTTCTTCTGATTGTTTCATCAGCTGCAAAGTTTGCTGTTCCGCCGTTAAAAGTTCCAATGATGTCAATTAAGACGCCATTTTTGAATAAACCGATAGGGTCATTTCCATTAAAAGCCATTTCAGTTGCTGATGTTGAAAGATTAGCCGAACTTGTAGGATAACAACTGGAGGCCATTGCACTATTTACAATAGTGAATTTGCTTCCGTTATTCAACGTTCCTGTTAAGGCTAGTCCTGTGCTCCAAGAGCCTGCACCGTTTGTTTGTTTTTTGATGCTATAAATCGATAAGTTGATTGCTGCGCCAGTTGCATTTGAAATTTCCAATGCTTTGTTGTTTGAGGAGCCTTCAATATATTCTGAAAACAATAAATCAGTTGCAGTAGAACCACCGCTAGTTGTTGTAACATTGACTACATTGCTTGAAGCAGAAACATTTCCGGCTGCATCCTTAGCTTTTACAGAAAAAGTATAGGCTGTTGCAGCAGTTAATCCAGTAACATTATACGTTGTAGTTGAAACGGTACCTAATGGTGTAGTTCCTCTATATACGTCGTATCCGGTTACTCCAACATTATCAGTTGGTGCAGTCCAAGATAAAGTGGTTGTAGTTTGAGTTGTTCCTGATGCTGTCAAAGCGGTAGGAGCTGATGGAGCAGTTGTGTCTGTAGTTCCTGCAACTATATTTACAGTATAATCTTCTACTTGACCATACGGAATCGCTTCGCAAGAAGTTGGAATGGCATTGTATTTCATGGAAACTCTCATTCGGGTAGTTCCTAATGCAGCCGAAGCTGGTATCGTGATTGTTCCTGATACTGGAGTTGTTGTAGAAGTGGCTTTCGACCAAGCCAATTCTCCTGCATCTGTAAATAATCCGTTTTTGTTATAATCAATCCAAACCGCATATCCTTCGCTATAAACAGAACCTGTCCATGACGGTGTAATGGTAATGGTATTTGCAGTTCCAGAAGTTGCATTAGTAGTTAATGCCGTGAAATTTTCATAACCTGCAGTTCCTGTAGAGGTGTTATTTATAGAACCAAAAACGACTTTTCCTATTTTTTCATCGGCAGTACTGTTTCCTTGAGAAGCACAATACGTAATTGATGTTCCGGCGGCGGTTGTAGCATTAACTAGGGTACTTGAAGCCGAAGAATTTCCAGCTGCATCTTTGGCGACAACATAAAACGAATAGGCTGTTGAAGCTGTTAATCCAGTGATAGTAGTTGTTGTTCCGGTTACTGTAGTTTTTAAAGCGCTGTTCATGTATACATTGTAACCAGTCACTCCAATATTATCAGTCGAAGCAGTCCAGCTTAATGAAACTGAATTTGATGTTGTTCCGCTAGCTACTAAATTCGTTGGAGTAGTAGGTGCTTGTGCATCAGCAGTTGGGTTCCAAATTGCTTGTACATATTCCGGATGATCAATGTATGGATTCCTATTGTTTTGAGAATTATAAATAGCATTGTTACGAGCAATTTCTCTGGCGCTAACTGGATCTTGATTGTGCCAAGCAATCAATATGTTTAGAAACGCAGTTGTAAAAACTTGATTGCTGGTACCATTAAACATAGCATAAGAATAACCAGCAACTGTATTCTCGTAACGGGTGGCAAAATAAAAATACATGCGTGCAATATCGCCTTTAAATTCGTTGATAGGTTCGAAAATAGGTCCGGAATAACCAGAAGTTGTACTTGTTCCAAGTTTACTTCCGTTTAAGGAGGTCCAAGTTGGAGAAGTCACTGGTCCGTGTGGATAATTAGAACGTTGTCCGTTTACCTTTCCGTCGGTTGGCGTGATGAAATGTGCATCTGATACCATTGGTGATTGTTCGCTGAATACAGATTGCGGAATAATGTGTTCTCTATTGTAACAATCGCCTTCTACACTATAGGTTCCGCATCTTTGTGTTGTTCCGGCGGAGTAATTATAAGGATCTGTTCCCGTAGGATTTTCAGAATACATGTCTAAAATTGTGGCGTCATTTTCAAAGTAATAATCCCTGTCCGATGTTTGATATATGGTATATAAACCTGCGTATCCGTTATCCGTATGTCCTTTGATGATGTTGTATAATTGTGTTTTCAATGTGTAACCAGTTCCCGTGGCGGTGTTGTAATAGCCACTTGGTATTTGGGCTATGGCAGCTGTGACAAACAGTAATAATAAGGCAGAGTAGATTTTTTTCATAATTTAAATTTGTTTTGGTTATTGGGGTTAGTTTCAGTTTTTAAAAACTTGATTTTCAAATCTTAAAATACTGAAGACGCGCAAATTTATAACTTTTATGATGGGTTATGTTAAGAAATTATGAAGTTAATTAAGATTTTCTTAACATAATTATTAACATTTTAAGGAAAGTAGTTTTACTCTTACTTTAGAAGAAAACAGAAATGAAAATTGGAATTGGAGTTAAAGCAATGGTGTTTATTTTGGAAAAACTTTGTTTTGATACGCACCCAAATCGGGAGGTAAAGTTCTGGTATTTCCTAAAATATCTAACGGAATTAGATAGACCGAATTCCCTTTTGCGAAAGCTGCTGAAGTTTCGTCAATATTGAATTTGTTCTGTGATGTATTGAAAAATTTAGGGTCCTTGTTCAAAAGTATAGCATTGTAATGTGCAGGATCTGTATTGAACTGATAATCAGGATTCGTTGTAAATTGGTTGGATACGTTATCAAATTTAATCAGGCAATAATTGAATTGGTATTCAAAAGTGGCTCCCGTTTTCTTGCTTAAGCTCATTTCGTTTGAATAGGAACCATAAATGATGCAATTGTTAAAAGTGGCTGCAGTTAAATCTTTCACTTCAGGAATTGCACCCAAAATATAATTATTTACCAAAACCGCCACTTGTTGTGAGCTGTTCCAGTTATTATTGAAAGTACAATGAGTGAATTTATAATTTCCGCCATAGGTACACGCTAAACTCGCTTGTCCGGCATTGTTGATGACTACATTTTCTCCGTTTATTTTTGCGGTCTGCGCCAAAATTCCGTAGTTACTGCTATTGTAGATTTGGGTATTTTTGATAGAAACTGTTGTGCCATCATTGTTTTGAATTAACAAACCAATGGTTGCATTTTTAATCGTTAGGTGATTCAATGTATTATTTGTACTGCCATCAGTAAGCCAAATCGTTCCCCATTGTCCCGGTACATCTGAAAAATCCGGTTCTAAACGATCCCCTTCAAAAATGACTTTGTTTTCTAGTTTATCTGTTGTTGACAGTGTTCCATTAATATTTATGGAAGCATTATTGGCTACAATAAGTCCAGAATTAGCATGAAAATGAACTCGGGTTCCAGCCTCAAAAGTGGCCGTTTTATTCGAAGGTACCGCTGCATAACCATAAATCACATACGGCTTATCATTGGTAAACTGCAATTCATTTCCATTTACAGGGTCATTTTCATCCAGATAAAAACCATCAATTTTTCCGTCTCCAATAGGAAGTGTTTCAGTGGTTCCGTCAGCAAAACGCTTTGGATAAAGAAAAACTGCGTCTTGGATCAGGGTTACCAGTTCTACATTTTGAAGATTGTCGCCACTGTCAAACTGAATTTGATCGGTGTACAAAAAATCGGTTGGATTAGCATCAGCTATATTAGCAGTGGTTTCTATGAAAATATACAAACTGTCTTTGGCTAAAAGATCTACATTATTAAAAATTTTCCCGTCTGTTCCCTGCATTCCATCAACAGTCATTCGGTATTTTGAGTTCAATCCTTTTCCTAATTTAATACTTGGAATAGTAATGTCATTTTTACTTTTGTTGTACACTTTGAGTCGGTATGTACTGGAACCTATGTTGGTAAAAACGGTATCTAAATAAATGGTGTCTTTCGAAAAGGTCAAATCGCCAGTACTTGCTACGGTCTCAAAATCGGAACGACAGGAAAAAACAGAAAGTACTATTCCAATAAAAAACAGTAATGTAATGGGACGCATTTAGTTAGATTTTTTGTAAAAATAGGAAAAATCTAATAGTATTGAGAGCGATTTTAAATTTGTATTTAGAATAACAATTGCATTTACTATTTTGTGACTTATCTTTTAATTATTTTTACATTTTTAAAGACACTTCTATGACATTAGACAAAGATAAAATGCTTGAATACTGTAATCAGTTTTCAAAAAACACGTTGATGGAAACCTTAAATATTGAGTATATAGATGCTGGCGAAGGTTTTCTAGTGGCCAAAATGCCGGTTAATTCATCTGTTCATCAGCCTATGGGATTGCTGCATGGCGGTGCTTCGGTGGCTTTGGCAGAAAGTGTGGGAAGTGCCGCTTCTCATTTTTTTATTAATGACAAAGAGCAGGAGGTACGCGGAATCGAAATTTCGGCGAATCATTTAAAAAGTATTCGCGAAGGATTTGTTTTTGGAACGGCACGAATCATTCACAAAGGAAGAAGCCTGCACCTTTGGGAAATTAAAATTACAGACGAACAAGGAAATTTAGTATCGCTTTGCAAATTGACGAATATGGTTTTGACCAAAGAAAAAAAATAAGAATTGACTGTAGTTCTTCATTGAAATCCATTTTAAAAATGTAGCGTATGATTGATTTTTTTATAAAAGTAAAACAACAAAAAGCTCAAAATTTACCGTTTGTATTGTTCAGAAAACCAAATGATATCAAATTAGTGGGTTTTTTCCAGAATAATGACCATTTATATTTTGCTGAAAATTTTGAAGAAACAGGTTTTGTTTTTGCTCCTTTTGAAGGTAATCAAATGATACTTATTCCTAAAAATCAGTCTGTAAAATGGGAATCTCCGATTACTTCATTTAAAGAAAATGATGATTCTGATTTCACAGATTCAGAGGATAGGCAAGCTAAAGAACATTTTGAAATACTTGTTCAAAAAGGGATTGACGCTATTGCAAAAGGGACTTTAAAAAAAGTGGTGCTGTCAAGGAAAGAAATTGTTGATTTGTCAAATTTTGATTTAGTTTCGATTTTCGAAAAATTAATTCAAAGTTACCCAACAGCTTTCTGCTATTGTTGGTTTCATCCAAAAATAGGATTATGGATGGGCGCAACACCAGAGCGATTGCTGAAGGCCAATAATAATACCTTTTATACGATGGCATTAGCGGGAACGCAAAAACTTCAAGGTACAACAGAAGTTGTCTGGGAGAAAAAAGAAATGGAAGAGCAACAGTTTGTTACCGATTTTATTTTGAATAATCTCAAGGATCTTACTTCAGAAGTGTCAGTTTCCAGTCCTTATACTTTACAAGCAGGAACTTTAGCACACATTAAAACAGATATTGAAGGGGTAATAAATGAGAGTTCAAGTTTGAAACAAGTAATTTCCGTTTTGCATCCAACACCCGCCGTGTGCGGATTGCCAAAAGAGACTGCTAAAGACTTTATTTTAGAAAATGAAGGATATGACAGGGAATATTATACCGGTTTTTTAGGTGAATTAAACAAGGAAGGATTTAATAAAGAAGAATTGAAGTCTGATTTGTATGTCAATTTGCGATGTATGCAAATCAAGATTGATTCGAATCTCGCAAAGACAAAAGCGCATTTGTATATGGGTTGTGGTATTACAAAAGACAGTATTCCTGAAAATGAGTGGAAAGAAAGTGTCAATAAATCTGTGACAATGAAGAAAATATTGAATTTGTAGTAGTATTTGCAACTTTAAATATTAAAAAAAGAAAAACATAAAAACGAATTTTAGATGAAATTAGACATACTTGCTTTTGGTGCGCATCCTGATGATGTGGAATTGGGTTGTGCAGGAACCATTTTAAAAGAAATCTCTTTAGGGAAAACAGTTGGAATTATTGATTTGACACGAGGGGAATTAGGAACACGTGGATCAGCTGAAATCAGAGATCAAGAAGCGAATGCTGCTGCAAAGATTCTGGGTGTTTCAGCACGTGAAAATTTAGAAATGCGTGATGGTTTTTTTGTCAATGATGAAAAGCACCAATTGGAAATCATAAAAATGATTCGCAAGTACCAACCGGAAATTGTTTTGTGTAATGCAATTGATGACCGTCATATTGATCATGCTAAAGGAAGTAAATTGGTATCTGATGCTTGTTTTTTATCTGGGCTGATGAAAATTGAAACTACATTAGAAGGAGAGAAACAAACGGCTTGGCGACCAAAATTAGTCTACCATTACATACAGTGGAAAAATATAGAACCGGATTTTGTGGTTGATATTACAGGTTTCACCGATAAAAAAATCGAGTCAATTTTGGCTTACGGTTCTCAGTTCTACGATGCAAATTCTAATGAACCAGAGTCACCAATAACCAGTAAAAACTTCTTAGAAAGCCTGAATTACCGTTCCAGGGATTTAGGAAGGCTCAGTGGGGTAGATCATGCGGAAGGTTTTACTGTAGAAAGATATTTGGCAGTCAATAGCTTAGCCGATTTGATATAAATTTCATGTAATTTTTTGAAAAAAATATTTGCAGAAGTAAACTTATGTCGTATATTTGCCACCGCTAAGCAAATGGTGGTTGTAGCTCAGTTGGTTAGAGCATCGGTTTGTGGTACCGAGGGTCGCGGGTTCGAGCCCCGTCTCCCACCCAGAAAGCAAAAGCTTCGAAGAAATTCGAGGCTTTTTTTGTGGGATAAAGCTTCGTGAGATTGTAGTGCTATTTTATTGGCTTGAATATTGTAAAAGAGAAATAGTATCAGAGTGGTATCAAAGAAGTTATTTAGGATTTAATAAATTAAGGGTATAACTTTTCGGACATAAGTTCCTGCCAGGGGTTATATTATTTGTTTTACATAAATCGTATTTTCTTTTGTGTATCTTTGATACGCATTACATAGTTAAAACAACCAGAAATAAGCTTTCAAAATTTTAAATATTATTTACATAATTTAATGGAAAACGAGAAAATCAATTCTAAAATTCTTAAAAGTAATTACATTCCAACAGCCGAATTTTATAGCCAAATAATAGATAGTTTACAAGATTATTCGATTTTTACTCTTGACAATGAATTTGTAATTAATAGCTGGAGTTCAGGTGCAACCAAAATATTTGGATACGAGTCAGACGAAATTATTGGACAGCATTTTGATGTAATTTTTACTGAAGAAGATATACAAAATGGTATTCCGCAAACAGAAATTCAGGCTGCATTAGTAGAGGGAAGAGCTACGGACAATAGATGGCATATTTGTAAAGACAAGAGTGAATTTTATGCGTATGGTTTGGTTTTTCCGCTTACGGGAATTGATGGTGAGATGTTAGGCTACGTAAAAATCCTGCGAGATTTGACCGAGAGGAAGAAATCGGAGGATGCCATAAAAAAATATGTAAAAGAACTGGAAGACCTTAATACACATAAAGAGAATGTTCTTGCAATTGTCTCCCATGATTTAAGAAGTCCGTTGTCTGGAATTATTGGAACGGCAGAATATTTGAAAACAAATCTGGACAGATTAGAGTCTAATAAGGCAAAAGAAATGCTTGATTTACTCCATAAAACGGCGGTAGATGAGCTAAACATGCTGGACAATTTAGTGGAATGGGCCAGAATAAAATATGCATCGGAAGTATTCTCTCCGGCAAAAATTGAGCTTTTTGATTATGTACAAAAAGTTTTTGAATCATTGAAGGAATCGGCTTTCTTGAGTTCCATAAATCTATGTAATGAAATCGAACCCAATATAAGTGTTTTTGCAGATGGAAAAATGTTACTATCTGTTTTTCAAAACATAATTTCTAATGCTATCAAGCATTCTTTACCTGGAGGAAAAATTACCGTTTTGGCGAAAATTGAAGCGGAAAAAGTAATAATTCAGATAAAGGATTCCGGAATTGGAATGTCAAAAGAGGTGCAAAGTAAACTTTTTACACCACAAATGAATACGCTTTCTAAAGCAAGGAAGGATAACAAAGGTGCTGGAATAGGGTTGTTATTGGTGAAAGGATTTGTAGAAAAAAATGATGGTGAAATATGGGTTGAAAGTGTTGAAGGAATTGGCTCTTCGTTTTATTTTACATTACCTCTCGAGGAATGTTTGTATAAAATTGATTGCGCAGATAAAATAGAATTTGACGAAAGGGTTTAATTAATAAAGGATAAAAAAAAAGAGCTTTGAAGTGATTCAAAGCTCTTTTTTTATGGGGTTTGCACAAGGGATAGTAGTGAAAATCCTTTCCTATCCTGTCAGGGTTTAACCCTGAAAGGAGAGGAAAGATTGTAACAAATAGCCCGACCACGCTGTAACGCTAGTGAAAGCGAGGATGTGCCCAAATGTTTAATCTATTTTTTATCTACAATAGGTCTTTCGTTGCGGTTTGCCAGTTCCCAAGCGGTTACAAATGCAAATTGGGCTCTTTTTGTTAACGCATCGTATTCAA
The DNA here is from genome assembly GCF_030010375.1 of Flavobacterium yafengii. Lineage (GTDB taxonomy): Bacteria > Bacteroidota > Bacteroidia > Flavobacteriales > Flavobacteriaceae > Flavobacterium > Flavobacterium yafengii. The sequence continues at coordinate 1,700,239 of NZ_JASCRY010000001.1, forward strand.
TTTTGTCTGGACTGTCCGTTGGTTTGTGATAATCAGCATGCACTCCATTGAAAAGGAATACAGAAGGAACGCCATTTTTAGCGAAGTTGTAATGGTCAGAACGCTCATAGAAATGGTTTGGGTCTTTAGGATCATTGTATTTATAATCTAAATCCAAATTTGTGTATTTAGCGTTTGCAAGGGTACAAATGTTATCTAAATCAGTCGATAATCGGTTTGCGCCAATAACGTATACGTAATTATTACTGCCAGCATGAGCTTCGTCACGGCGACCTATCATGTCAATATTGATGTCGGTAATGGTGTTTGCTAATGGAAACAAAGGGTTTTCTGAATAGTATCTGGAACCATGCAAACCGTGTTCCTCGCCGGTAACGTGAAGAAACAGGATAGAGCGTTTTGGGCCGTGCCCTTCTTTTTTAGCGATTTGGAATGCTTGTGCAATTTCAAGTAGCGCAACTGTTCCTGAACCATCGTCATCAGCACCGTTGTAAATCTCTCCATTTTTTGCACCTACGTGGTCGTAATGGGCTGAAATTACAAGAACTTCATTTGGTTTTTCAGAACCTTCGATATAGGCCCAAATGTTTTCGGAATCCGGTAAGTTTTCATTGCGTTTTGCATTTAGGAAAGCTGCCGGAATTTTTTGGTAATAGTCAGAAGCGCCAGTAGGAAAAGGAACGGCATTTTTCTTGTATTGATCGATGAGGTAAACCCCCGCTTTTTTCTGACCTGCAGAACCAGTTTCACGGCCTTCCATTTCGTCTGAAGCAACAATATAAAGGTGTGTTTTTAATTCGTCAGCGGTAATTGTATTCATGTATTTTGTAGGGTCGGTGTTAGCGATACTAATTTTTTGAGTAGTACAGCTTATGTTTAAAACTACCAGTAAACCTAATAAAGGGATTTTTTTCATGTTTTTAATGTAAATTGATAAATGTATAAATGGCAAAAAGTGATATTATAATAATGACTAGTATAAAGTTGATGAAAAATAGCAGGCTACTTTTTATAAAGGAGATAAAGCGACTTTCTCCATAAAAACGATGGTGCGCCGGATAGAAATAATAAAGCATCCATCCAATGCCAATAAAATTAATTACTATTTGTATGAAAGAAACGAGACTCGATTCTGAAAATGGTGTCAATCCTTTGTTAATTAGAAACAATAACAAAAATATCAATAACAAAAAGGAAAAGTAATGCAAGGTGAAAATACCATGATCAAAGTAATACCAGCGTTTCTTATTGTGAAAAAGCCACAGAAAAAAAGCAAAAATAGGCATGAATACAAATAAAACTTTGGGTAAATTATGGGTAAAGGAGCTTATGAATTTTTCAATAATTTCGCTTTGTGTGTTATTTCCTTTAACGATTTGTATTTTTCTATTTATCCAATAACTGAAATCAGACAGCTTTTCAGATTCAGGAGCATGCTTTTGAATAGAGTCCAATTGTTCTACAGATTCGTATCCAAAATTAAATAATTGAATATCGTCTTTTGAGTTAGTTTGGTTCTTTTTAACCGAATCATTTACGGATATGGTATTCTGAAATGATTTGTTTTTAGTAGTAATGATGGGTTCCTTTTCGATAGTTTTTTCTGAAGAATTGATTTCACCGGGGAAAATGGCAATCAATAGAAACGTGATAAAACTTATGAAGATGTATAATCTGACTGGAGCCAAATAAGACAACCTTTTTCCTGAAAGGTATTCTTTAGTCAGTGCAGAAGGTTTGAATAAAAGATTTTTTATGGTTCTCCAAAAAGCGTTTTCATAATGTGTTAAATCCTCAAAAAAATGGATAAAGAGGTGATGAAACGTTTTTCGGGTATCCGTATTTTCTTGTCCGCAATTAGGACAGAATCTATTTTCTACCACATATCTGCAATTGAGACATGTTTTGTCGTTTCTGATTTTACTTTTTGACATAAAAAAACAGTATAAATTCTAGACTTTTTGTTGAATTTTAATCTATAAAACTAACAAAAAAACCGAACTTATACTGTTTTTAAAAAATATATTTAAAAAATTATTTCAAAACTTCTTTTAAGAAAGAATTCATTCGTTCCCAAGAACGTTTTGCTGCTTTTTCGTTGTAAGCGGCTCCTTTAGAATTATCATTTCCAGCTTCAGGTTCTGTAAAAGCATGTACTGCATCAGCGTAATAAATCATTTCCCAATCTGCTTTTGTATCTCTCATTTCTTGTTGAAAAGCTGTTACTTCTGCAACTGGAACATAAGGATCATCAGCGCCATGTAGTACCAAAATTTTTGCAGCAATTGGATTATTTACTCTTGTAGCATCACGTCCTAAACCTCCGTGAAAAGAAACTGCTCCTTGAATTTTCATTCCTACTCTTGCAGCTTCGAGAGCACCAGTTCCTCCAAAACAGTAGCCTATCACAACAATATTATCTGGATTTGCGCCTGCTTTCACTAATTGATCTAAAGCAAGTTGAATTCGTCTTTGATAATCAGCTACATTGTTTTTGTAAAAACCAGCTTGTTTTCCAGCTTCTTGCGTGTTTGTTGGGTAGTTTCCTTCACCATAAATATCAGCTACAAATGCATAATATCCCATGGTTGACAGTTTTTCTGCAGATTGTTTTGAATGTGTATCGATTCCTTTCCAAGCGGGAAGGATTAAGATTCCAGGTTTAGTTTTGCTTCCTTTTTTAGGAGCAATTGACAATCCATTTAATTTTTGATTTCCATCCGTGTATTTTACCGCTTTCAATTGTGCGAATGCACCGTTGGAAAACAATACAAATCCTAAAAAGACAAAGAAGATATTTTTCATATTTGGTGTTTTTATTTTTACAAATGTCTCGATTAATTAGTCATAAAATTAGGACTTTGATTTTTTTAACTTATAACTGTATTTTTAATTCTTATGATGAACCAAGGAGTTATTATTCGCCGGGATGATAAGTCTTTTCTGCATTTTTTTGAACATCATCTTTATAAAACAATACGTCTTTGAATTGTCCTTTTCTATACATTTCAGCTTGGTCGTAAAAATGTTTTGATTTTGGATCGCCGCTGTTTCCTCCAGCCAATAAAGATTTTGCTTTTATTTTTGTTCCAAATTCTACCGCACACACAAAACTATTTCCGTTAGTTCCATAACGTTTTTTAGTATCTTTTTGATAATTGCTTTTAAAAGCAGGTAAACTTCCCCAAAGTGCTGGTCCGTAACCTATTGGTAAACTTTCCAAGGCATCATTGTAAGTCATAGTAATGTCGCCGGATGTTCTCTGGAAACGATTGATTTCTCCCCAAGGAATTTGCCAGGTTCCAAATTTGATTTTCAATTCGTTTATGACCATTTGTAGTTGAGGAAGCAATTGTTCTGGTGTCGCGTTTTTTGCAAAATTACGGGTGTTTTCCACTTGGTCCATTTCGCCTTCATCAATATATACTTTTTGAATAATTGGATCTAATTTATAAGCCCATTCCAGAGCAAGGGTTGTAGCAACAGAATTTTCTTTGGCATAATAATCCCAACTTTTTAATAGGCTTATCGTTTCTGAAAGTTCCTTATAAAGTGGATTATCCGTACGTATGTTTTTTTCGAAACTGGAAATTAACGATGGAATCAAAAATTCGAAAGCCGTCAGTTTCGTGTCATAACCGTCGGCAATTACTTTGTCTAATGTGTATTTATCACCTTTGCTCAATAATCGAACGGCATTTAATCCTCTGAAACTTTCACCATCCGGCGCCATGTACGGTAAGTAATTTTCTTCTTTTGGACTATTTTCACCAGCCGCACTATAAGGTGTAGAGTTGCAGTTTTGTAACCAACCGTTTGTAGGATTATAGGAATGTACCGTTTCTGAAACTTCGTGTAATCCTTTCCATTGCGTTGCCGGCGTTGTGCCGTCCATCACTTTTGACCAGTTCAGTTTTTTGTCTCGAATAGGAATAAAATTCCCATGCCAGTAGGCAATATTTCCTTCTTTATCGGCATAAACGGTATTGTTTGAGGTGTTGGCTTTCAAATCCATTGCTTTTTTGTACTCCTCAAAACTTTTCGATTTTGTTCGTATCCAACTTTGTTCCAAACTTTTTATCGAACGATTATTGGATTTTAAACTAATCCATTTCCCGTCTCTTTTAGCCATGATTGGACCGTGATTGGTATAATAGGTGTTGAATGTTTTAGGAATCCATTTTCCGTTTTCCAGGTACTTGATGGTTATTTTTTTTTCGATAATCGGAACTAATTTATTGTCGTATTCGTAAAATAGTTTGTTGTTTTTGGTCACGATTTTCTCAGCATACATATCCGCTACATCCACATTTGATGAGGTATGCATCCAACCGCAGTTTTCGTTAAATCCTTGGTAAATGAAAAATTGCCCCCAAGTAACTGCTCCGTAGGCACTCAATCCTTCTTCGCTGCTCATTTGTATTTCTGGTCTAAAATAAAAAGTAGTATGCGGATTAATGTATAAAATGGAATTTCCAGATGCCGTTTTTGAAGGAGCAATTGCAAATCCGTTAGAACCAGTTTGCACATCTTTTTCACGTTCGATGTAGGCCACTTTATCCGTGTTTCCGGAATAAAAAGCTTTCAATTCTCCGGTTGAAAGATCAGCTGTGCTTATCGCTCCGATACTTCCGTCAGTCCAAAGTAATGGAAACCAAGGCTCAAAATGAGTTAGTAAAGCGGGCTTTACTTCGGGGTGATTGTATAGGTAAAAGTTGATTCCGTCCGCATAACTGTTTAATAATTTTTTCAACCAAGGTGCCGCTTTTTTATAATCGGCTTTGGCTTCTTCGGTATCGATTAAAAGTTTAATTTCTAAATCATTGTATAAAACCGACTGTCCTTTGATTTCTGAAAGGCGTCCCAGTTTTTCAATATAATTCATTTCTACCCGTTTGAAATCGTCTTCACATTGCGCATACAACATTCCAAAAACGGCATCAGCATCGGTTTCGCCATATACATGCGCAATTCCCCAATTGTCTCTGATAATGGTTACTTGTTGCGAGAGTTTTTTTAGTCTTTCTATTTCTTGGTTTGATATCTTTTGTGAAAACATGGAGAAACTAAAACAAAAAACTACAATTGTAAGGGGCAAATAATTCTTGAAATATTTCATTTTTATTGAATTTTAAATTTTTGACCTTCATTATAAACAGCCATTTCTAAGCTTTTGATACTTACTAAATTTTCTTTTTTAGACTTAGCGATTCCTTTTGGTTTTTTAACCACAATAACTTCGCTTTCGCCAACAATTTCGATTTCTTTATCGCGAACAATTAAGGCAGTACTTTCATCGATACCAATTCCTATGTGAGTTGGAAATTCAACCAAAGCAGACAGTAATCTGTTGTAACGGCTTCTTTTTAGAAAATGCTGGTCGATAATCACGTTTTTTACAAGACCCAAGCCTGTTGTTGTTTCCAGATTATCGTATCGAATGTTATTGAAGGTTTCTGTGTATTTGGTTTCTAATTTTTGATTTCCCGTAATCATGTGCTCACACATTACCGCAGCTCCGGCACTGGTTCCGGCAATTGTGCTTCCGTTTTCGTATGCTTGATGTATTGCAGTATATATAGGAGTGTTTTTTACCACATTCATAAAGCGAGATTGGTCACCTCCGCTGATAAAAATTAGTTTGGCATTTTGCAAGGAGTCATTTAGTACTTTATTAGTAGCCGTAGTTTTGTCGAAATTCAGCATGATAATCGGATTCGAAGTCAATTTTTCGAATTGTTTTTTTAAATAAATATAAGCACTGTCCGGTTCTTCGCTCGACATAGGTAACACAACGATATAATCTTTTTTTTGTAAATCAGACAGCTTTACTAGTTGTGTCATAAGCGCATCAGATCGGTGTCCGCCTCCAATGATGAACAGTTTTCCTTTGTTTTTTTGAGCTTGCAGGGTACTGCAAAATAAAAAAGCAAATAGGCCAATAAGAACTTTGAAATAGAGTGGGGAATGAATCGATTTTTTCATGAGTTATTTTTTGGCGGTTAAATCAGTATTTGAATGATTATTACAGCGATACATTTCTTTTGAAAGCGCATCCCAGTTCAATTATAGAATCTGTTTTGGCAATACCGGGAATATTATCTATTTTTTCATACAGAACTTTACGCATGTGCTCATGATCTTTGGCAATAATTTTTATGTAAAGGGTAAAAGATCCTGTGATATAATAGCATTCAGTTATTTCCGGAATATTTTTCAATTCTTCAATAATCCTATCAGAATCTTGATCTTTATTCAAGGTAATTCCAGTAAAAGAACCCCAATCATAGCCTACTTTTTTTTCATTGATTACAGGTTTTATTCCAGTAAGTATTCCTTGTTCCATTAATCTATTGATGCGTTGATGCACCATTGTGTTTGATATTTTTAGATTGGCTGCAATGGCTGAATAAGCCATTCTTCCGTCTCTTTCTAATTCTTTGATAATATTGATATCGAATTCGTCTAATATATCCATGTTGGTTTAATTATAAATGATGCTTTTGTGTTTGTATAAAAGTACTTATTTTTATTTATTTCGAAATGCATCTGTAAATTGAATTGTAAATTTAAAAATGACTTATTTTTAATCTAAATTAAATAAATATTTTTAAATAACATCTTTTTAAAAGTCAAAACATTTATTTTTATTGGTAAATTAAAAAAAAATAGTAATTTTGTGCTTTAAAGTATTAAAATAGAAATATCATGACACATACAGAACAAAACCTTTCTTCAAAATCTGAAGCGTTGATAGCAAAAGAGAATCAATACGGAGCTCACAATTACCATCCTTTACCTGTAGTTTTAGAAAGAGGCGAAGGGGTTCATGTCTGGGATGTGGACGGAAAAAAATATTATGATTTTTTATCGGCATATTCTGCCGTAAATCAAGGACATTGTCATCCAAAAATTGTTAGTGCCATGATAAAACAAGCGCAAACATTGACTTTGACTTCACGTGCTTTTCATAATGATCAATTAGGACCATATGAAGAATATGTAACTAAGTATTTTGGTTTTGATAAAGTGTTGCCTATGAATACTGGTGCTGAAGCAGTTGAGACTGCTTTGAAATTATGTAGAAAATGGGCATATGAGGTAAAAGGAATTCCGGAAAATCAAGCACAAATTATCGTTTGTGAAAACAATTTCCATGGAAGAACAACAACAATTATTTCTTTTTCGAATGATGAAACTGCTCGTAAAAGCTTCGGACCATTCACGGCCGGATTTATTAAAATTCCGTACGATGATGTTGAAGCCTTAGAAAACGTATTAAAATCAACACCAAATATTGCCGGATTTTTAGTGGAACCAATCCAAGGAGAAGCTGGAGTTTATGTTCCTGCCGAAGGGTATTTGGCAAAAACGAAAGCACTTTGTGAAGCGCATAATGTTTTATTTATTGCTGATGAAGTGCAAACAGGAATTGCCCGTACTGGAAGATTATTGGCAACTTGTGGAAATTGTGACTGTAAAAAAGGATGTGAAAACAATCCTGAAGTGAAACCCGATATCCTTATTTTAGGGAAAGCCATTTCTGGAGGTGTGTATCCAGTTTCGGCAGTTTTAGCGAATGATCACATTATGAATGTCATTAAACCAGGACAACACGGTTCTACTTTTGGAGGAAATCCAATTGCTGCTGCTGTTGCTATTGCTGCGCTTGAAGTAGTAAAAGAAGAAAATTTGGCACAAAATGCAGCCTACTTAGGCGAAGTTTTAAGAACGGGACTTAACGAGATTGCTTCGAGAAATCCGTTGATTACATTGGTTAGAGGAAAAGGATTATTGAATGCCATTGTTATCAATTGTGATGAAGAATCGGATTTAGCTTGGAATATTTGTATGAAATTCAGCGAATACGGATTATTGGCAAAACCAACACATGGCAATAAAATTCGTTTGGCACCGCCATTAGTAATTACTGAATCTCAAATTCAGGAGTGTTTAAGTATTATCGAAAGAGCTTTAAACGATTTCAGATAATCTAAAGTAAAATGGGAAAAGCGATAAAACTAATAAAGAACAGATCTGATATAGGTGCTGGTACGCGAGGATCTGACTTAGGTATTGATGCTATCGAAATTGCTGCAATTAACCAAAACAGTGATTACTTTAATCAATTTGAATTTGAAGATGTAAAAACACACAACGAATCCATATATGATAAAAACCGAAGTTCTTCTGCGAAAAGGATTGAGCATGTTGTAGAGCAATGCACTAGAGTTTGCAATGCAGTAAAGAAAAATTTAGAAGGAAATTATTTTCCAATTGTTTTATCAGGAGATCATTCTTCTGCTTTAGGTACTTTAAGTGGTATAAAAGCGGCATATCCTGAACAAAATATTGGTGTATTTTGGATTGATGCCCACGCTGATTTGCATTCGCCTTATACTTCGCCATCGGGAAATATTCATGGAATGCCATTATCAGCGGCTCTTGCTAATGATAATTTGAGTTGCCAGAATAATGAAGTGGCTTCTGAAACCCAACAGCATTGGGAAGACATGAAAAATATAGGCTACAAAGGACCGAAAGTTCTGGCTGAAAACCTGATTTATTTTGGAGTTCGTGATACCGAAGAAGAAGAAGATAAGCAAATTGAAAAATTGAACATCAAAAATTATAAAGTTGACGAAGTACGTTACAGAGGATTGGAAACATGTGTCGGTGAAGCTTTGTCAAAATTAACGCATTGTGAAGTTTTGTATATTTCTTTTGATGTCGATTCCATGGATTGCGATATGATTTCTTATGGGACAGGTACTCCGGTTCCCAAAGGTTTTGATCAGTATGAAATCATAGCGATTATCAATCAAATTATCCAAACGAAAAAGGTAGTTTGTATAGAGTTTGTAGAGGTAAATCCATTATTGGATACTAAAGGAAATAAAATGGCAGAAACTGCTTTTGAAGTTTTAGAAGCTATAACAACAACACTTATTCTTCCTATTGAATAGTTTATTTTTAGAATTTATAGAAAAGCCCGAAATCAAATTTTAGATTTCGGGCTTTTTATTTAATGGTTTACATTGAAAATTTGACCATAAAAAAAACCATCGCACATAAGCGGATGGTTTTTTAAAAGATTATTTAATTGGATTAACTTCCGTATCCAGGATTTTGTGTGATTTTATTATTTGTATCCATTTCTCTTAATGGAATAGGAAATACTAATGTGTTATCATTATATGGAATCAATTCACTTCCATCAGCAAAAACATCAATTGATCTTTTTGTTCTTTTTAAATCATGAATTGCAAAGCCTTCCATTGCTAATTCCAATTCACGCTCTCGTAAAATAGTAGCTAAGGTTACGGTTATTAAATTTGTTGCGTTTGCACGTGTTCTAAGTAAATTGATGTCAGCCAACGGAGTGTTACCAACAAAAGTTACAGCTCTGAAATTCGCTTCAGCTCTAATAAGATACATTTCAGCCAAACGAATTAAAGGAACATCTCCAAATTGATCTGTATATTTAGAAGTCAATCTTCTTCCGTTGTCTGGGTTGATATAATTAAAATTACGTCTTTCGTCAGCTGGGTCTGTAAATTTAGCTAAATAAGTGGATCTAATTTCGATATCGCCACCACGTCCACCATTGTCTTCAGAAGCATATAAGTTTGTCACTTCATTTTCTCCTGTTTGTTTTGTGATTTGGATAGCAAAAATATCCTCACTTTGATTGACATCATGGTTGAAAGCATTTGCATATTTAGGAGATAAAGTGCGTCCACTATTTTCAATTACATCATGGGCAGCATCTCTGGCAGCTGGATAATTTCCTTGTTGCAAATAGACTCTTGCCAATAAAGCTTTGGCAGCATATTTATCAGCATAAAAGCTATTGTCTTCCGGAAGATCATTGTAGGCTAAGTTTAAACCTGAAATTATTAGCGCATAAACTTCATCTACAGTACTTCTTTCTTTTGCTAAATCAATAGTAAAATCATAAATGGCATTTGGTCTGATAACAACACCTAATTGGGTATTAGCTTGACCTGCTTCATATGGTTTTGCAAAAAAGCGAACCAAATCAAAGTATGCCATTGACTTTAAAAAAGTAGCTTCGGCAATCATTGTAGTTTGTCTTTCGGGATCTTGAACTTTATCTATGTTTTCAATAACGGTATTGGCAGCATTGATTATTTGATAGTTTCGAGTATAAATTTGCTGAACAAAAGTATTGTTAACTAAAATAGTTTTAGAATACATTTGTCGGCATTCGCCAAAAGTACCTCTCCATCTAAAATCAGTTGTCGCTGTTATACCAGTTTGTGCCAATAAATCGGCAGAGGTCAATATTCTACCACCATATACATCACCATCTGCAGCTGTAGCATAGGCACCTGTTAATATGTTTATGATGCCGGTTTCAGTAGTTAATGTTACTGTAGCATCTTCATTTTGTTTGGGATCTATTTCTAATTCATTGTCACAACTTGCAAAAAAAGTTGCGAAGAGAATAAATAGGATTAATTTATTTGATTTCATTTTTTTAATTTTTAAAAATTAATATTTACTCCTAAAGCAATAGTTCGGGATGGTGGAGCTGAGTAAAATTCTTCTCCAATACCTGTATCATCTCTTCTTGCTTCTGGGTCATAACCAGAATAATTTGTAAAAGTAAGTAAGTTAACTCCTGTAGCGTAAAAGCGTACACTGCTCATTCCTAAATCTTTTACCGTGTTGCCTGGTAAAGAATATCCTATTGTTAAGTTTCTTAAACGAACAAAATCAGATTTGTCTAAAAATCGAGTTGATTCTTGCGTTCCGTTACTTCCGTATAATCTGGCTTGAGGAACATTAGTAATATCACCCGGATTTTGCCAACGGTTTAATTGGTCTATGGTTTGATTGTCAAAATAGTCAGCTGCAACCGATTGGTATTTACCAGCAGAGTTGTAAATACTAGCTCCCCATTCTCCTTGGAATGTAAAAGAAAAATCAATTCCTTTATAATTAATTGTATTTGTTAAACCAGCCATCAATGTAGGGAAAGGATTTCCTGAAACCACCCTTTTTGCTTCAGAGTAATCGTTTGTTGTTGATTTATCCAATGATCCATCAGCATTAACAGTATTCTTTACAAAAAGCGCATCTCCATTGGCAGGATCTACTCCGGCATATTCAACCAAGTAAAAAGAAGAAATATTTTCTCCCACTCTATTAATGGTAAATGAGCTCACGATGTCTTGATTGTTATTTGGCATTGACAATACTTCAGATTGGTTGGTAGTGATATTAAAACTAGTATTCCATTTGAAATTATCTGAATCAATATTTTTTGTGTTCAATGTAAATTCGACACCACTACTTTGTACTTCTCCAATATTTTGGTTGATTGTAGTTGCTCCTGAACTTATTGATAATGGAACACTAAAAAGTAATCCATCAGTATTTTTTTTGTAATAATCGGCTTCAATGCTAATACGGTTTAATAAACCAAATTCAACTCCAAAATCGACTTGAGTAGATTTTTCCCAAGTAAGATCATCATTTCCGGCTTGAGAGAAAGAAAGTCCTGATTTTAAGTTGTAAGGATTGGAACCGTACAATTGGCGGGAAGCAAAATTACCCAATTCGGCATTACCTAATTTACCCCAGCTTCCTTTTAATTTTAAGAAAGTAAGAGTGGCATTGTCTTTTAAGAAGCTTTCTTCAGACATAATCCATCCTGCAGAAAATGCTGGAAAAGTACCAAATCTATTATTTTTACCAAAACGGGAAGAACCATCTCGACGGATACTCGCTTTGAAGATGTATTTGTCATCATATGAATAGGTAACTCTACCAAATTGTGATACAAATGTATAATCAGTTTCATTTCCTGAACCACCGGATACTTCAGCACCTCCATCAACCGTTTGGAAAGAATCATTTGGAAAATAGATACTAGTTACACTTTGAAACCTACGATTGAATTTATTAAACTCCATACCGGCAACAGCATTTACATCATGTTTTTCACCAAAGGTTTTGTCAAAAGTCAGGTAATTACTGTAGATGTAAGTCTCATTGTTTACAGAAGTGGCGTACGCTTCGCCATCAGTAGCCATAAAAGGGGAGTTTTTACCATACCAAGCATCCTCAGTTTGTGATAACAAGTCATAGGAGAAATCAGAATTTACTTTTAAAGAAGGAAGAATTTTAAATTCTCCGTATACTTTACCGGTAACTCTTCTCATGATAGTCTTCCAGAATGAATTGTCTATAGCCAATAAAAAGTTAGCATACAATGTATTTGGATTTGCCGTTCCGTCATCTAAACGAGCTGGGGATAATGGAGATTGTGCAACAGCCTGTAAAGGAGTAGTAAAGGAGTTATCATCCTGCACACGATCAATTTCTGATCTGGAGAAACTTAAATTCATACCAGCTGTAAAACGATCCGATACTTTGTGGGATACATTTGTTCTTGCAGTAACTCTTTCTAATGCATTACTGTTTATGATACCTGTTGTATTGTTATAAGCACCAGAAAAGAAATATTTTGTATTAGCATCGCCACCAGATACTGAAAAATCAGCATCAGTATTGAATCCATCTTGGAAAGCAGTTTCTTGCCAGTCAGTATCTATTTCTCTGTTTCTCCAATCAGTACCTATTGCAAAGGAATCGAATGCGTCTTCAGCTTCAGCTGCGTCACCAAGTCCATTAATAGATGCTTCGGTGAATAACTCTATATATTGATCTGCATTCAACCATTTTCTTTTGTTAGTAGCTTGACTAACTCCTTGAGATAGGTTGATAGAAAAAATCCCTTTTCCTTCTTTTCCTCTTTTGGTAGTAATCAAAACAACTCCATTTGCTCCTCTGGCACCATAAATTGCTGCAGAAGAGGCATCTTTAAGGACATCAATTGATTCAATTTCGTTAGTACTTAAAGTCAATAATGGGTTAGTTGGCGCTCCATTACTTGATTCGTTTGATGTAACTAAAGGAATTCCATCTAATACATATAAAGGTTGTGTTCCTGCACTGATACTTGCAGCACCACGAACACGAATATTTATTCCTCCATCAACTTTACCATTTGTCTGTGTGATTTGTACTCCGGCTAATTTACCAACTAAGGCATTTTGAACATTGGATACCGGTATTTGTTGGATATCTTTTGCTGTAACACGAGCAATGTTATCGGTTAATTTCTTTTTGCTTTGAGTACCGTAACCTACTACAACAACTGTTTCTAATTGATTAGATACATCACTCAATTTAATCAACATTGAAGAAGATGCAGGAATTTCGATGGTTTTCATTCCTACAAAACTAACAATCAATAGTTGACCTTTTTTTGCATTAATGGTAAAATCACCATCAAATCCAGTTTGGGTACTAATGTTGGTTCCTTTTACAGTAATATTTGCACCGGGAACGGGTAGTCCACCCATGTCAGTAACTTTACCTGACAATGTACTTTCTTGAGCAAATGTCAATTGCACAGTCAGTACAATGAGTAAACTCAAAAAATGCTTCAAATTAATTTTCATTTTTGGATTATTTAAGATTAGTTAGCTCAAATATCCAAATAAAATGTTAATTAACCGAGATTTTGTGTTAAAAATCTCTTATTAAAGAGTTTTTTATTAATAATTTAAAATTTTAAATAGAAAAAAATGGGATTCGTAAAAATATAGGTTTTGTAAATTTAATCTTTCACTAGGTTAAAGTCTTGTGTAGTCTGCCAAATTTATGAATTCATTTCGAAGCCCGTTAGTAATAGTTAAAAAAGCACTTTGTATAGGCTTATTTATATTACAGTATTGGTTAGTGGAAGTCTAGGATTTATATTAAAGATTTGAATTGTATTACCCAATAATTTCTAAAATAGACTAGAATTGGCTATCTTGCTATCTAGATAAGCAACAGCAATAATTAAAATCAGTTGTTATTAGGTACTATTTAAATAAGAGATAAACGAGAAGAAATGAATAAAGTAGTAAATTTTATTGACTTACATAGCGGAGAAGAAAACAAAAAGAAAGTCTTAGATAATGTAACGTCAAACATCTCTTTCCGAGGTTCTAACTTATGGATTTTAGCCTGTGCAATTGTAGTGGCTTCTGTAGGTTTGAATGTAAATTCAACCGCAGTTATTATTGGAGCCATGCTTATTTCCCCTTTGATGGGACCAATTGTTGGAGCTGGTTTTGGTTTGGGAATTTATGATTTTAATCTGCTTAAAAGATCACTTAAAAATTTAGTTATTGCCACTGTGGTGAGTTTGGTGGTTTCTACGATTTACTTTTTTTTAAGTCCTTTCAAAGACACGCAGTCAGAACTTTTAGCAAGAACATCTCCTAATATTTACGATATTTTCATTGCTTTTTTTGGAGGATTGGTTGGAGTAATTGCGATCACAAGAGTAGAGAAAGGAAATCCTATTCCCGGAGTTGCCATCGCAACGGCTTTAATGCCACCTTTATGTACGGCGGGTTACGGATTAGCCTTGGGGAATTTTAAATTCTTTTTTGGGGCTATGTATTTGTACACTATCAATTGTGTTTTTATTTGTATTGCAACGTTCATAATTGTCAAATATTTAAAATATCCAATTGTTAAACAAACCAATTTAAAGACAGAAAAGAGAGTAAAGTATATGATTTCTTTTTTGACTTTAGCTTTGATAGTACCTAGTGTCTTTTTTGCATATCAGCTTTTCCAAGAAAAAAAATACAAGCAAAAAGTAGAACAATTTTTAAAAGTAGAGTTTATTGATAAGGGATTTACTGTTCTGTATAAAAAAACGGAGTTTACTTCAAACCCCAAAAAAATAGATATTGCTTTTTTAAGAAAAAGATTGGATAAGGATGAAATAAAAGAACTTAACGGAAAATTGAAAACCTATGAATTGAACAATACGGTTTTAAATATTATTCAAGATACAACTGATTTAAAGCAGGATATTTTGAATGAAATTACCTTTAACAATAAAACCATGAGCGAAAAAGATTTGATTATTGCCAAGCTGCAAAGTCAAATTACTTCTTTGAAATTCGATAATAACGCTATTCTCAATGAAACACGAATACTGTTTCCTGAGATTGAAAATATTGCTATTGCGAATCATGTGTTTAATGAAAATAAGACCACTAAAAAAGTGATTACAGTAGTGCTTTATGAAAGTAAAAAAGATATAAATACTGCCGAAAAACAAAAATTGATTGCATGGCTCAAAAACAAATTCAAAACGGATGTTGTTGAAATTTATAAAAGGCAATAAATTCGTTTAAACTACTTTAATGAACGGATTTTTATAATAAATGGATTTAGATTTGCTGTAAATATTCAATAATTTCGTTACAGGTTTGTTTGGCATTTCTGTTTATTCCAATGAGTGTTGCTGATGCGTAACCAGTCCAACTGCCGTAACCCGCGAGCCACAATCCGGGAATTTCAGTTGCTTTGCTTTCTTCGGTTTTTACGATGCCGCGTTCATCTGCTGAAACAATATTTTTCAAAAAAGACGTCGCATAACCAAAACCGGTACACCAGATTATCGCATCAAAATCTTCTTTGGTTCCGTCAGGCCAAATTACACCGTTTTCATACATGCTTTCAAAACTGCCACTTGAAATCAAAACTCCCCTGGATCGAGCTTCTTTTACTGGTGGCACTATTACAATATTTCCCAAATCATAATTGGCAGCATCAAATGGTTTCCCTTCTTTTTCAGCATTGTATTTGGCGGTTGCCACATTAAAAAGATAAAATCCGTCTACTTCATCCGGTAAATATTGTGGTGGTTTTCTGGTAGACCATTTCACGGTGGTGACTTTAGAAATTTCGGATACAATTTGCGCGCCTGAATTTCCTTCGCCTACAACCAGAACTTTTAAATTATTAAACTGTTCTGCATTTTTGTAATAGGCGGAATGGATTTGAATCCCTTTGAAAGTATCTATTCCTTTAATCTTTGGAATAAAAGGATTGTTCCAAGTTCCCGTTGCCGCAAGAATTGCTTTTGAAAAATAGATACCTTTATTGGTGTAAACTTTGAATACTTTATTTTCAGAAGTTATGTTTTCTACAGTAACGGAGCGCTCTATTGGCAGTTCGTAACGTTTTTCATATTGGCACAAATAATCGATGACTTCTTGTTTTAAGGGGAACAGATTTTTAGATTTTGGCATCAACCAACCCGGTAAAGAACTGTGTTCGGCGGGAGAAAAAAGCGTCAGACTGTCCCAAGCATGAAGCCAGGCACCTCCGCACTTTTCTTCTTTGTCCAGGAGGAGAAAGTTGAGTTTATGGCGTCGTAAATAATATCCGCAAGCCAATCCGCTTTGTCCGCCACCAATAACAATAACATCCAGAATTTTGTGCATTGGGATTTTACTTTAAGTTGTTCTAGTATAATATTTTTTCTTTAGCCAAAAAGCCACATTTACCAAAATTATCAAAGCAGGAACTTCTACTAATGGCCCAATAACTCCTGCAAATGCCTGCCCGCTATTAATACCGAAAACACCAATGGAAACAGCGATTGCTAATTCGAAATTATTCCCGGACGCAGTGAATGAAAGCGCAACAGCATCTCTATAATTAGCACCAATTTTTTTGGAAACAAAGAACATCAGGAAAAACATAATGGTGAAGAAAATGACAAGTGGAATGGCAATTCTAAGCACATCTAGTGGTAAATCAACAATCATTTCACCTTTTAAACTGAACATGACTACGATTGTAAAAAGCAACGCAATCAAAGTAATGGGAGAAACAAACGGAATAAACTTTTGATTAAACCATTTGTCTCCAATGAATTTCTTGATGGCATAACGGCTAATTACTGCTAATGCAAATGGAATTCCTAAATAAATACCGACTGTTGCAGCAATTTGTGCAATAGTAATATTTAATTCCAAGCCTTTTATTCCAAATAATGGCAGCATGATCTCCAAATAGAAATATGCATATAAACTAAAGAAGAACACTTGAAGCAAACTATTAATTCCGATTAAGCCCGCTGTTAATTCCCTGTTTCCTTCGGCTAATTCATTCCATACAATTACCATCGCAATGCAAGGCGCAATCCCAATTATGATTAGACCCATCATGTATTCTGGATAGTCTTTCAAAAAGAATGTTGCCAATGAAAACATTAAGAATGGACCAACAATCCAGGTGATAAAGAAAGAAGCAGTCAGTAATTTTGGTTTTTCAAACATTAAATAAATTTTCGAAAAATCAATTTTAGTCAATGGCGGATACATCATTAATATTAATCCAATAGCTATGGGAACATTAGTCGTTCCACTTGAAAAGGAATTAATAAAACCGCTGCTGGACGGGATAAAATAGCCAATGGAAACGCCAATTATCATTGCTAGAAATATCCAAAGTGTCAAGTAACTATCGAGAAAATTTAATCTTTTTTTAGCGGCCATTATTATAATTTTATTTGAGAGAATATATAAAACATTTCGGTTGCAATTTGTAAACTGCGTTCCTGATATTTTTCTGTTTGTTGAGGTGTGTTGTCAAATGCTTTTGGATCTTCAAAAGTGATTGGAATACGCTTTTCAGCTCCAGCAATAAATGGACAACCGCCATCCGCTTGGGAACACGTCATAATTGCTGCAAATTCACTTTTTGGATTAAAATCGTCATCATACGTTTTGGAAAAACCAATAATTGGATGCTCGTTCTCCCCATATTTTATGGCGTAAATAGGATTAGTTCCTGCCGCAATAGTTTTGATTTTAAAGCCAGATTGTTCTAATGTTTTTGCTGCCATAGGAAATAAAGCCGTTGCTTCGGTACCACCAGAATAGCAAAATACATTTTTTATATTAAAATGTGCCGCTGCAGTTTGTGCCCAAACTTGTGACAAATGGCTTCTTCTGGAATTGTGAGTACAGATTAAATTCAACCGAATTTCTTGTTGATTCGATGCTTTTGTTTGAATAAAATCAATAAGCGGTTGCAAAACAATTTTGCGTTCCGTCGAAATGCTTTCGAAATTAAAAGTACGGATTGTTTTTTGGATTTCTGGAAATAGAATGGTTTTGGTTAAAGTCATTTTATAGTTTTAAAATTAGCAACAGCCTCCACCAGGAGTGCAGCTATTGGTTTGACTTGGAATTTCAGATAATTTCACTTTTTGTTTTTCTGCAGGAATGCCACATTGATCTTGTGCCAAACATGCTGTTTGTTTGTTTAATAAAGTAAATGCTGTTCCGTTGAAACCAATATCGTATTTTCCAATCGTTTCTGCTTGGAATTCTACTTCTACTTCATAATCTTCAATTCCCAGTATTTTTTCTGAAAGAGCAATGATATCCAAAAGTTTTTTTGGTTTTAGACGGTGTTCAAAGTCATTGGCATCCCATAATTGGAAGTTAACAACGGTTTCTTTTCGAACTTTTCCACCGCAATCAATAAAGTTTTTGGTGATTAAGCCCACTTCAGTTACGTGAAAATGTTCTGGAACATAGGTTCCGTTTGGTAATACAAAAACAACGTTTTCTAACGTGCTCAACTCTTTTTTAATTTCTGATAATTTCATGATTCTTGTAATTTAAAAATTAACAACATTGATTTTTCTTGTTCTCTAAATAGGTATTGATGTGCTGAAAAAAGCCCTTTATTTTATTAAAACCTTCTTCGTTAAGGCAATAGCAAATGGCATTTCCTTCAAAATTGCCTTTTATAAGTCCGGCATTTTTTAGTTCTTTCAAATGCTGCGAAACAGTAGGTTGGGCTAGTGGCAGTTCGTTTACAATATCGCCACACACACAACTGTTTACTTTGATGAGGTGTTGTATAATAGCAATACGTGCAGGATGGCCTATGGCTTTCGCTAAAGTTGCCAATTCGTTTTGCTCGTCTGTAAAATGTTCTGATTTAGTAATTCCCATCGTTATATATTTATATTGCAATATTACGATATAGATATGTAAAAACAAAATTTAGAATAGTAAATTTTTAAAAGTCATTCAAAATTTACATCCATTTCGATAGAAAATCAATCAGTTCTTCTCTCAATTCTCTAAAAAGTTTTTCAAAAATGGCAATACTTTCTCGGTGCTTTTTATGGTCTGAAAATTTTTCTTGATCAATTGCATTTGGATTCTTTAGTACAGCTGCCTTAAGATACGATTCGTGACTTTTAATATCGTGATTTAAGATATCTATCTGTTCCTTTTGAATAATCAGCTGATTATGAAAATAATCTGCCAGGGAGCGTACCTCATTTGAAGTATTCTTTTCTGCAACCTCCGTAATTCGATCAGCCATAATTTTAAGCTCATCTTTATAGAACAAAAGTTTGTTTAGCCACGTTTTATGTTCTTCGTGTAATTCATAAATTGTTTTTTTAGTTTCCATTTTTTTGTCTTTTTAATAATTTGAGTTTTTCTTTATTTTAATAAAAATTGTAAAAGGGAAAGCTTTGGGGGAATTTATTCCAAAATATCAAAGCTCAAATAGATCTTTTGGAATAGCATGAAATCCGACTAGTTTAACTCGATTTTCAATATCACTTATAGGTATCATTTTGGAAGTGTGTACTGTAAATTCTCTTGGGAAAATTCCAGTATTCAATACAACTTCTTTTATTCCGTCTAATTCTAATAGGCTAGATTTTATTTCTATTAAATCAATATCTTCTATAGCATTTGTCCCAAAAATTTTGCCATGATTACCCGGGATTACATTATCAGTTAGTACACTCATGTCTTTATTTTTTATAATTAGTAATTGAGTTATATTTTGAATTAAGTAGCTTAAAGTTAGTAATTTATGTTTTATAAAAATGAAAAAAAATAAAATTTTTAACTTTCAAAAATAAATTGATTCAATAAAAAAATCCCTGAACAAAAAGCATGTTTAGGGATGTTTAAAAATATATATAATTACTAATGCAAGGGTAATTCAACTGAACAGTTTTGTTTCATGCTGCCGGTTTCAATATATCTGGAGTGTAGTTTGAACGCTTCTTCTAAAATGTGAGGTGTATGTCCGCCGCGCAAACAAGCCCGATTAAAATAATTTGATAATTCGTCTTTGTATTCCGGATGCGTACAATTTTCAATGATAACTTTGGCGCGTTCTCTGGGTGCAAGTCCTCTTAAATCGGCAATTCCTTGTTCGGTGATTAAAATATCAACATCATGTTCCGTATGGTCCACGTGTGAAACCATTGGTAAAACATGAGAAATGGCATTATATTCTTTTGAAGATGATTGGGTAACAAAAATACTCAAATAGGCATTTCGGGCAAAATCACCCGAACCACCAATACCGTTCATCATCTTGGTTCCAGAAATATGGGTTGAATTTACATTTCCATAAATATCAAATTCAATGGCTGTATTTATGGCTATAACTCCTAATCTTCGTATCACTTCGGCTGAATTGCTGATGGTTTGCGGTCGAAGTAGAATTTTGTCCTTGTACTTTTCGAAATTATCAAGAATGTGTTTATAGCAATTTTCAGAAACGGTTACGGAAGAAGCCGATGCAAAATCTAATTTTCCGCTGTCAATTAGTTCAAAAGTGCTGTCCTGCAAGACTTCGGAATACATTACTAAATTTTCAAAATTTCCTTTGGCAAAGCCAGACATGACCGCATTAGCTACTTTTCCTATTCCCGCTTGTAACGGCATTAATGATTTGGTTAAGCGTCCTTCTTTGATTTCATTTTCAAAAAAAGCCAGTAAATGATTGGCAATGGCAGCCGTTTTGGGATCTATTGCAGTTACTTGTGCCGGACTATCAGGAATTTCTGTGAAAACAATTCCAATGACTTTGTCAGGATCAATCGTGATATAATCGGTTCCAATTCTTTCATCTGCAGCTGTGATGTTTAAAACGTCTCGATTTGGATAATTTTTTGAAATATAAATATCATGAATCCCTTTGAATTCAAATGGTATGGAAGTATTTATTTCGATGATGATTTTATCGGCCGCATGCGCAAAAGTAGCTGAATTTCCAACTGAGGTTGTTGGAATTACATTTCCATTCTCATCAATGTACGTGGCCTCAATTACAGCAATGTCAATTTTTGGAAGGTGTTTGTTTTCTAATAATTCGGCTGTTTCACTTAAATGTTGGTCTATAAAAAGTACTTTTCCTTCGTTTATTTTTTTTCGTAAAGTAGCATCAACCTGAAATGGCATTCTTTTGTACAAAGCGTTATTGTTAGCTAAGTCCGCATCTGTGGTATGCCCTAAAGAAGCACCGGTAATTAATGTGATTCCAATAGTTTCTGATTTTGCTCTTTCGGCAAAAGCAGGTAAAACAGCTTTACTGTCACCAGCTTTTGTAAATCCACTGGTTCCGATAGTCATTTTGTCTTTGAAAAATAAAGCGGCATCTTGTGCAGAAATAACTTTGTCTTTGTAACTTTGAAATCTAATTCTATCCGACTGCATAATTATGTGTTTTTAATAAAAAAATAACCAAAAATTGATGTTTTGATAATGAATTAAATCAATTTTTAGATTTTAATTTATATCATGTACAATTTTAGTGAAATTAAGAACTGGATAAATATCGTAATAAGTCATAAAAATATTCATTTCAGCCACAATGAGTCCATTAGAAACTTTAGAAGAGAAATATTATATAAAAGAGGTTGATACCGATAAAAAAAGTATTTATTGCCACCATGATTTGATGGGTGAATTGTTAATTCCAACTCACAAGCATGAAAAAGCTCAAATGCTCTATTCTGAAGGTGGTATTGTTCACGTCACCACTGAAACCAAATCTTATTTTCTTCCTGCGCGTCATTTTATCTGGATTCCAGGCGGAATAAAACATAGTATTCATCCCAATTCTGAGCATGTCATGATGCGGAATTTGTATTTTCCAATAGATTCAAATGAAGATCCTTTTTATGAAAAAGAAGGCATTTATCCCATTAACGATTTATTGCTGCAAATGATGCTTTTCACAAACCGATGGAACGGAAATCTAAAAAAGGGGACTAGAAATTTTAGTATTGCCAATGCAATAAAAGCCATTTTACCAGAAATCTGTCTGACTAATTTACCGTTATCGTTGCCTTTGCCAAAGGATATTCGCCTGAATAAAATCATTAGTTATTTAGATAAAAACTTGGGAGAAACTATTTTGTTCTCTGATTTGGCCAATCGATTTGGTTTTAGCGAGCGCTCTTTGTATCGTTTGTTCCAAAAAGATTTGGGCATGTCATTCATTCAATATTTCACGATTCGGAGAATTTTAAAAGCAATTGAATTGTTACTCGAAAAAAATCTATCTGTTAATGAAGTGGCGCAAGCTGTGGGATATAGTAGCGTTCCAACTTTTAGCAACACATTTTTCAAGATTTTAGGACAACGCCCTTCTGATTATTTAAAAGGGATTGAAATATTAAAAAAGTAGTTTTTCACAGCACTCATTTTCTGCAATCGTTATAGTGTTTGTCCTTGTTTTATAATTGTCTGAAATGAATAAATAGTTGGCTTTTGTTGATTTTACGGCATGGATTAAATTTGGGAACTTTGTATTCTATTCCTTTATCTATATTATGTTTCTTAAAAATCAGGTTTTTTTGAACCAAGCGAAAATTAATTTTTCAAAAAATTACTTGTTGCTATTCCTCTTCTTTCATGGATTCACTTCATTACAGGCACAACAAGTTTCCACAATTTCTTTGAATGATGCTTTAAAAATTGCTAAAGAAAATAATAAGGCGATTCAGAAATCTCATATCGAACAGCGAATCTCAGAAAAAGAAATTGCAGTGACAAAAAATCTTCGTTTGCCGGAAGTTAATTTTAATGCGATGTATTCCCGATTATCTGACTTGACGGAATACGAAGGTGGTTTTTTCTCAGACAAACATACCTATACTCCTGAACCTGGAACCGTACTATATGATGTCGTTACAAAATTTGATGTACCGCTTTATGCTGGTAATAAAATCAATAATGCGATTAAAAAGTCGAAAGAGGAAAACGAAATTGCCAAAATCAAGGTAGAGAAGACGCAGAATAACATTCAATTACAGGTGATAGCTACTTTTTTGGGCATTTATAAAATGATGGAACTCCAGAAAATCATTGGCGAAAGCATTAAAGAAGAACAGGAACGATTGAAAGAAGTGAAAGCTTTTAAAACCTTTGGAACGGTTACTAAAAACGAAGTGTTGCGTTCTGAGTTGCAACTTTCAGATCGTGAGCTTAATTCGTTAACGAATAAAAAAAACATCAAAATTGCACTTCAAGAGTTAAAAACAGTATTGCAGTTGCCCGAGGAAGTTGAAATTGCTATTGATACAACAGGATTACTCGATATCGCTCCTTTGAAAGACTATGATTTCTATTTTAAAGAGACGCTTCAAAACGAAGAAATGCGTATCGCAAATAGGGAAGTGGACGTTAAAAAAACAGAGTTAAAAATGGTGAAAGGGAATTATTATCCTAAGGTCAGCTTCTTTGGAAATTATAATCTAAAATATCCTGACTACATGTTGTTTACGCTGAATCGTTCTTATCTCTATACCATAGGGCAAATAGGAGTAGAGGCTACTTATAATTTGTCGGGTTTATATAAAAATAAAGCCAAAGTTCAGGTTGCCAATTTAAAAGTGGATTTGCAAGAAAATGAATCGGAGCTTGTGAAAAATGAAATGGTGGATAAAGTGTTTAGAAAGCATACCCAATATCAGGAAATACTGGACAAGTTACCGGTTACAGATAAAGCATTGGATTTAGCCAATGAAAATTATCGCATTGTAAAAGTAAAATACCTTAACCAACTGGTTTTGATTACGGAAATGGTCGATGCGGATAATGCGTTGCTTCAGGCAAAATTCAACAAAGTTTCCACTAGAATAGATATGGTTATGAAACAGTATGAATTGCTCCATACGGCAGGATTACTCAACAAATAATAATTCAATTTAATATAATTTAGTTTCAAATTTATATGGTAAAAGTTCATAATTCGTCAAGAGCTCATCGATCATTTCATAGATTAATTACCGTGATATCCGGTATGCTGGTTCTCGGCGGAATTGTTTTAGGGATTTGGTTTTATATTTTTAATAAAAATCACGAAGAAACTAATGACGCCCAGGTGGATCAATATGTAACGCCAATTATGGCTCGAATTACAGGGTATGTAACTGAAGTGCGCTATAATGAAAATCAATTTGTTCACAAAGGCGATACATTACTAGTAATTGACGATAGGGAATACAAAGCGCATTTAGACATGGCATTGGCCGATGTTGAAAATGCAAAAAGCAATAGCATTGTGATTGAAAAAAATGTCGCAACAACTTCTAATGTAACTTCCGTTAGACTAGCTCAGTTACAAGCTGCAAAAACAGAAGTTTGGAAAACAAAATTGGAATACAATCGCTATAAAGGATTAGTAAGCCAAGAAGCGGCTACTGAACAACAGCTTGAAAAAGTAAAAGCGGATTATGAATTGGCTCAAGCGCATTATCAGGAAATAGTAAACACGATTCAATCGGCGGTATTGAACACCTCAGAAGCTTCGGCTAAAATACCTACGGCTCAGACTATAATTCAGTCCAAGCAAGCGGTTGCTGACAATGCTACTTTGTTTCTTTCCTATACTGTAATTACAGCTCCTTATGATGGTTGGGTTGGTAAAAAAATCATGCAACCGGGACAAATGATAAAAGAAGGGCAGACCTTAGTTTCTATCGTTAGCAAGGAAAAGTGGATTACGGCTAATTTCAAGGAAACACAACTGCAATATTTATCCATTGGCCAAGAAGTGGAGCTGAAAGCAGATGCAATAAGTGGAAGAGAATTTATAGGAACTATTGAATCTTTATCGCCAGCCAGTGGCGCACGTTTTTCATTATTGCCTCCTGATAATGCAACGGGTAACTTTATAAAAATAGAGCAAAGAATTCCAGTTCGAATAAAATTAAAAGAAAGTGATGCACAAACGGACTTTCTTAGAGCCGGTATGAATGTTACCGTTATTGCCGAACACAAATAATCCAATGTCAAAAACAAGTATTTTTAAATCTTGGGTTCCTAACTGGGCCATTATTGCTATAATATTTTTCTGCATGTTGCATTCCATGGTTTTATTAGGAGTATATACTTCTAATGTGACGTATGCAGCAAGTTTTTTGGATGTAGAAGTTGAAGATTTACAGTTTTCGATGTGTGTTACCTATGGGACTTTTTTAGCTACCATTCTTATCGAAAGTCGGTTTTTTAAGTTTTTTCCAACCAAGAAATATTTTCTGGTTATTTATAGTTTGGCAGCTTTAACATTTATACTAACGGCTTACATAGAAAATTTTTATTTGTTTATTATGCTAAGAATGGCCGAAGGAATTCTGATGGCATTACCAGTTTTACCCTTAAGACAATTTTTGATTGCACGGTTTAAGTCTAAAAATGCCGTGATTATTGCTTTTACAATTAATTATGGAGCCTTGATGCTGGCTTCTCCTTTTATAATGAATATTGCGGTGTGGTTGCTGGAGAATTACGATTGGAAATATATGGCGTATGGTTCCGCTTTTTTCCAAATTGTGTGCGTGGCTTTGGTTATGATTACCTTTAATAACAATCGGTTTCATAAAAAAATTCCGTTGTATCAGATTGATTGGGCCAGTTTTATTCTTGTGCTTACCGCTATTTTGTGCGGTAGTTATTTTGTGGTTTATGGTCAAAAAAAATATTGGTTTGAATCCCCCCAAATTGTTGCAGCACTCATTGTTGCCT
The DNA here is from genome assembly GCF_030010375.1 of Flavobacterium yafengii. Classification (GTDB taxonomy): domain Bacteria; phylum Bacteroidota; class Bacteroidia; order Flavobacteriales; family Flavobacteriaceae; genus Flavobacterium; species Flavobacterium yafengii. Next base: position 1,725,945 of record NZ_JASCRY010000001.1, read on the forward strand.
TGCTAACAGGAGGTTTTTTTATTGCCCGACAAATGCTGGTGAAGAGACCTACTTTTGATATGCGAGTCTTTCGCTATGCGAATCTAAGGACCGGATTGTTGTTATCCGTAGTTTTCTACATTGCCAGAGCAACATTGAATATTTGTCATAGTACGATGGCAGTTGTCTGGAATTGGGAGCCTTCAAGAGTGGCGCATGTGCAGTATTTGAATTTGACAGGAAATGTAATTGGGATGATTTTGACTGTGGTGTTTTTGTCCAAATCCGTAGCTTCTCGCTATATTTTTATAATCGGATTTTCACTTTTAGCGCTATTTCATTTTTGGTTTACGTTTCTTTTTGTGCCGGATGCATCCCTGTTTGATATTGCGATTCCGTATATGTTACAGGGTGTGGCTGTAGGAATAATATTTGTTCCGTTAGTCTTGTTCACGGTATCTGCCGTTCCTACGCACTATGCTCCTTTTGCGGGAGTAGTGGGAGTTGCAGGGCGTTTTTGGGGAAGTATAATGGGTTTTGCCATGATTCAAAACGCAGGATTGTTTTTACAGAGTACCCATTTTACAAAATTCAGACAATTTGTTCTTCCCGAAAGTCCAGAAACGCAAATGCGTGTCGAACAACTCACCCGAAGTTTTATGACTAAAGGCTATACTGTGGATGACTCCAATACATTAGCGATGAAACAAATTATCAGTTCGGTTTCAAAACAATCGGTTTTATTGTCCAATATGGAAATCTTTACTGCTATTGGTTATCTAATGGTTATTGTGGTTGTTTTTCTATTGCTTAATCAGCATTTAAGACAAACATTTGACCTTTTAAAAAATAGAATTTGGGGTACTTAAAAAGGTGTACTGTAAAGTTTTAAATAGAAAATACCCTATTCTGATGAAGTGTAAGAATAGAGTATTCTTTTATACTTATATAATCTATTTTTATTTAAAAATGTTTAACTTAGTGTTCTGAAAATCAATTAAATAAGTGTAAAATGAATAATAGAAACGATAAATTGAATTTTGATAAAAGAAAACCGGGTAAAAAGGATAAAAATGCAATCCCGGATTCTCTTTTATATCCACCAAGTGAAGATATATACAGTCAATTCCATAAAGAAATGGAAATAGATCCGGAAGATATTTCTAAAAATAAAGTCCCTGTTGAAATCAATAATGTCACGGAATTGAATGAAAAAAATTTTGAGGAGGATGTTTCTGGTGGAGATTTAGATGTTCCTGGCTCAGAATTAGATGATGAATTGGAAAACTCGGGAAATGAAGATGAAGAAAATAATCATTATAGTATAGGTGGCGACAATCATAGTAATTTAGATGAGAATTCTGGAGATAAAATTTAGTAGAAGGTTTTGTCGTAAATTTTAAATCCCAATCTAATTAATCATGTCTTTAACGGAATACAATCAAAAGCGTAATTTTAAATCCACTTTAGAACCTGAAGGGAAAATGAAGCAATCGTCAACTGAATTAATTTTCGTGGTGCAAAAACATGCGGCTTCTCATTTGCATTATGATTTTCGCTTGGAGGTGGATGGTGTGTTAAAAAGTTGGGCAATACCAAAAGGGCCGTCTATGAATCCGACTGATAAAAGATTGGCCATTATGGTAGAAGATCATCCTTATAGTTATAAAGATTTCGAAGGTACTATTCCAGAGGGAAATTATGGCGCAGGGAATGTTATCGTTTGGGATAATGGAACCTATACTTTAGCTGATGAAGATAGGGTAGATGATGCAGAAAATAAATTACTATCCGATTTACAAAAAGGGCATCTTAGCTTTAATCTTAATGGAAAAAAACTGAAAGGTGAATTCGCATTGGTGAAACTAAAAACAAAACAGGAAAATACATGGCTTCTGATAAAGTCAAAAGATCAATATGCAAATGATGAAGATGTTTTGCAACAAGACAAATCTGTACTTTCTGATATGACATTAGAAAGTATGCAAAAGAAGAACGGATAATAATTATGATTTGAGCGTTCCGCCTTATAAAAAGAGAGTCAATTAATTTAGGGATTAGTTGGCTTTCTTTATATAATGATTTGGGCTATGTGCTACAAGTCTTCGTCCGGTTGAGTTTGAGACTCAACGGTACTGTGGGCTTTTGACTTCAAATGAAATTCACAGAACTCGGATTAAAATAAAAGTGAAGTAATCCCTAATGCGAACTTCGGTAAAGCGGAGCTTTTTGTTGTTTTGAGGAATTCAAAAAGACATCCAGACGATACC
>NZ_JASCRY010000010.1 GCF_030010375.1 Flavobacterium yafengii
ACGATGGGTAGGGGTCCTGAGAGGGAGATCCCCCACACTGGTACTGAGACACGGACCAGACTCCTACGGGAGGCAGCAGTGAGGAATATTGGACAATGGGCGCAAGCCTGATCCAGCCATGCCGCGTGCAGGATGACGGTCCTATGGATTGTAAACTGCTTTTGCACAGGAAGAAACAACATTACGTGTAATGTCTTGACGGTACTGTGAGAATAAGGATCGGCTAACTCCGTGCCAGCAGCCGCGGTAATACGGAGGATCCAAGCGTTATCCGGAATCATTGGGTTTAAAGGGTCCGTAGGCGGTCAGATAAGTCAGTGGTGAAAGCCCATCGCTCAACGGTGGAACGGCCATTGATACTGTCTGACTTGAATTATTAGGAAGTAACTAGAATATGTAGTGTAGCGGTGAAATGCTTAGAGATTACATGGAATACCAATTGCGAAGGCAGGTTACTACTAATATATTGACGCTGATGGACGAAAGCGTGGGTAGCGAACAGGATTAGATACCCTGGTAGTCCACGCCGTAAACGATGGATACTAGCTGTTGGGAGCAATCTCAGTGGCTAAGCGAAAGTGATAAGTATCCCACCTGGGGAGTACGTTCGCAAGAATGAAACTCAAAGGAATTGACGGGGGCCCGCACAAGCGGTGGAGCATGTGGTTTAATTCGATGATACGCGAGGAACCTTACCAAGGCTTAAATGTAGATTGACCGGTTTGGAAACAGACTTTTCGCAAGACAATTTACAAGGTGCTGCATGGTTGTCGTCAGCTCGTGCCGTGAGGTGTCAGGTTAAGTCCTATAACGAGCGCAACCCCTGTTGTTAGTTGCCAGCGAGTCATGTCGGGAACTCTAACGAGACTGCCAGTGCAAACTGAGAGGAAGGTGGGGATGACGTCAAATCATCACGGCCCTTACGCCTTGGGCTACACACGTGCTACAATGGCCGGTACAGAGAGCAGCCACTGGGTGACCAGGAGCGAATCTATAAAACCGGTCACAGTTCGGATCGGAGTCTGCAACTCGACTCCGTGAAGCTGGAATCGCTAGTAATCGGATATCAGCCATGATCCGGTGAATACGTTCCCGGGCCTTGTACACACCGCCCGTCAAGCCATGGAAGCTGGGGGTGCCTGAAGTCGGTGACCGCAAGGAGCTGCCTAGGGTAAAACTGGTAACTAGGGCTAAGTCGTAACAAGGTAGCCGTACCGGAAGGTGCGGCTGGAACACCTCCTTTCTAGAGCTTGAATGTTAGTTGCGTAAGCAACACTTTCAAGAAAGAAGACGAAAGTTCGAGAAGGAAACAAATAATGACATTATATTACTCTTGCTGTTAGTTCAAATAATACCATTTAAGAATAAGAGTGTCTCGTAGCTCAGCTGGTTAGAGTACTACACTGATAATGTAGGGGTCGACAGTTCGAGTCTGTCCGAGACAACAATTTACCACTTAAATAAAAAAGAAGAAATTCTAGAGTTGAGGAGTTATGAATGTTATTCATAATTCATAATTCACAATTCATAAATAGATTGGGGGATTAGCTCAGCTGGCTAGAGCGCCTGCCTTGCACGCAGGAGGTCAACGGTTCGACTCCGTTATTCTCCACAGATCCGAAAGGATATAAGTTCATTGACATATTGAGATAAGAAAATAATAAAAAGTAGAAAGCATTTTTTGCTTGTTTATCATTAGACAAGTAAAAGAAACGGTCTTGTTGTTTACAACGAGATTGGTACAATAAGCAAAATAAGGGCGTATGGGGGATGCCTTGGCTCTCAGAGGCGATGAAAGGCGTGATAAGCTGCGAAAAGTTACGGGGATTGGCACACACGATATGATCCGTAAATACCTGAATGGGGCAACCCACTATGTTGAAGACATAGTACACCGATAGGTGGGCAAACCCGCTGAACTGAAACATCTAAGTAGGCGGAGGAGAAGAAAACAAAAGTGATTCCGTAAGTAGTGGCGAGCGAACGCGGATTAGCCCAAACCAATGTTGTTACGGCAATATTGGGGTTGTAGGACCACGTGATTTGTTGCGGATAGAATTAGAATCTACTGGAAAGTAGAGCCAAAGAAGGTGATAGCCCTGTATAAGTAATAGAAGATAACGATAGTGGTATCCTGAGTAGGGCGGGACACGAGAAATCCTGTCTGAATTTGGCGGGACCATCCGCTAAGGCTAAATACTCCTGAGAGACCGATAGTGAACCAGTACCGTGAGGGAAAGGTGAAAAGAACCGTGAATAACGGAGTGAAATAGATCCTGAAACCATACGCTTACAAGCGGTCGGAGCCCTTTAGTGGGGTGACGGCGTGCCTTTTGCATAATGAGCCTACGAGTTAACGTTGCTGGCAAGGATAAGTGGTTAAGCCACGGATCCGTAGCGAAAGCGAGTCTGAATAGGGCGCTTTAGTCAGTAGTGTTAGACGCGAAACCGTGTGATCTACCCATGGGCAGGATGAAGCGCTGGTAACACAGTGTGGAGGTCCGAACCGGTTGACGTTGAAAAGTCTTCGGATGACCTGTGGGTAGGGGTGAAAGGCCAATCAAACTCGGAAATAGCTCGTACTCCCCGAAATGCATTTAGGTGCAGCGTTATGCGTAAAGTTATATAGAGGTAGAGCTACTGATTGGATGCGGGGGCTTCACCGCCTACCAATTCCTGACAAACTCCGAATGCTATATAATGTTTCATAACAGTGAGGGCTTGGGTGCTAAGGTCCAAGTCCGAGAGGGAAAGAACCCAGACCATCAGCTAAGGTCCCCAAATATATACTAAGTTGAAAGAACGAGGTTTGTCTGCCCAGACAGCTAGGATGTTGGCTTGGAAGCAGCCATTCATTTAAAGAGTGCGTAACAGCTCACTAGTCGAGCGGACGAGCATGGATAATAATCGGGCATAAGTATATTACCGAAGCTATGGATTTAGAGTTTACTCTAAGTGGTAGGGGAGCATTCTCACAGGGTAGAAGGTGTATCGTAAGGTATGCTGGACCGGTGAGAAAAGAAAATGTAGGCATAAGTAACGATAATGCGGGCGAGAAACCCGCACACCGAAAGACTAAGGTTTCCACAGCTATGCTAATCAGCTGTGGGTTAGTCGGGACCTAAGGCGAACCCGAAAGGGACAGTCGATGGACAACGGGTTAATATTCCCGTACTAGTTATTACTGTGATGGGGTGACGGAGTGATGAAAGCGCCGCGAACTGACGGAATAGTTCGTTGAAGTACCTACCTATAAGCTGCGCAGGCAAATCCACGCGGCTTGGGGAAATACGATAGTACTCGGAGTCTTCGGACAAAGAGATAGTGCGCCTAAGGGCTTCCAAGAAAAACCTCTAAACTTCAGGTAATAAGTACCCGTACCGCAAACCGACACAGGTAGTCGAGGAGAGAATCCTAAGGTGCTCGAGAGATTCATGGCTAAGGAATTAGGCAAAATAGACCCGTAACTTCGGGAGAAGGGTCGCCAGCAGCAATGCTGGCCGCAGTGAAGAGGTCCAGGCGACTGTTTATCAAAAACACAGGGCTCTGCAAAATCGTAAGATGAAGTATAGGGCCTGACACCTGCCCGGTGCTGGAAGGTTAAGAGGAGATGTTATCTTCGGAGAAGCATTGAATTGAAGCCCCAGTAAACGGCGGCCGTAACTATAACGGTCCTAAGGTAGCGAAATTCCTTGTCGGGTAAGTTCCGACCTGCACGAATGGTGTAACGATCTGGACACTGTCTCAGCCATGAGCTCGGTGAAATTGTAGTAGCGGTGAAGATGCCGCTTACCCGCAGTGGGACGAAAAGACCCTGTGCACCTTTACTATAGCTTAGTATTGACCTTGGATAAATGATGTGTAGGATAGGTTGGAGACTGTGAAGTGGCGTCGCTAGGCGTTGTGGAGTCATTGTTGAAATACAACCCTTTGTTTATCTGAGGCCTAACCCCGTAATGCGGGGGACATTGCTTGGTGGGTAGTTTGACTGGGGTGGTCGCCTCCAAAAGAGTAACGGAGGCTTCTAAAGGTTCCCTCAGTACGCTTGGTAACCGTGCGTAGAGTGCAATGGCATAAGGGAGCTTGACTGAGAGACATACAGGTCGATCAGGTACGAAAGTAGAGCATAGTGATCCGGTGGTTCCGCATGGAAGGGCCATCGCTCAAAGGATAAAAGGTACGCCGGGGATAACAGGCTGATCTCCCCCAAGAGCTCATATCGACGGGGGGGTTTGGCACCTCGATGTCGGCTCGTCACATCCTGGGGCTGGAGAAGGTCCCAAGGGTTGGGCTGTTCGCCCATTAAAGTGGCACGCGAGCTGGGTTCAGAACGTCGTGAGACAGTTCGGTCTCTATCTACTGTGGGCGCAAGAAATTTGAGTGGATCTGATTCTAGTACGAGAGGACCGAATTGGACAAACCTCTAGTGTATCTGTTGTCACGCCAGTGGCATCGCAGAGTAGCTACGTTTGGAAGGGATAAGCGCTGAAAGCATATAAGCGCGAAACCCACCACAAGATGAGATTTCTTTTAAGGGTCGTGGGAGATGACCACGTTGATAGGCTATAGATGTAAAGGCAGTAATGTCATAGTCGAGTAGTACTAATAACCCGTAAGCTTATGTACGCTTTTCCTGCCGAGCAATCGGCAGGAAGAAACTTTCTAATACTTTTTATTTTCTTTATCTCAGTATGTTAAGATATTACTATAATTATGAATTGTAAATTATTCAATTGTTAATTATAGATAATTGCCCAAAGCAATTATAACCTCTTAAGGTGGTTATTGCGGCGGGGCTCACCTCTTCCCATCCCGAACAGAGTAGTTAAGCCCGCCTGCGCAGATGGTACTGCAGTTATGTGGGAGAGTATGTCGTCGCCTTTCTTTGAA
>NZ_JASCRY010000011.1 GCF_030010375.1 Flavobacterium yafengii
CAGGTGGTAATGGTGCTGGTGCTCCTCCAAGAGGTACACAACAAAATGCAGGTGCCTTAGGCTTAGGTTTACAAACCGCCTCTGCTATTACTTTGTTATTAACCTTTTTGGCCTATTTGACTCCATTATATGGTGGTTATATCTCTGATAAGAAATTGGGTAGAATGAAAACCATCTGGTATGGTGTTTGGATCGGTGCCATCTCCCATATTATCTTAATTATTGCTGCTATTCCATCAGTCATCCAAGAAGGCCATTACAAACAAACATGTCAAACAATATTACACAACAAGAAGGTGAAACCCTTCAACAACCTCAAGTTCCTAGTTCAGGTGTCTTGACTCCAGAAACAAATGATAGCATAATTGATAAAAATGAATCTGATGAAAAAGTTGATAAAACTGTTCCAGAAATTCCAGCTAAACCAGCTTCAGCATACATCTTGGTTACTGCTTTATGTTTTATGATCGCCTTTGGTGGTTTCGTTTTCGGTTGGGATACTGGTACCATTTCAGGTTTTGTTAACATGAGTGATTTCAAAAGAAGATTTGGTCAAACTCATGAAGATGGTACCCATTATTTATCAAAAGTTAGAGTTGGTTTAATCGTCTCTATTTTTAACATTGGTTGTGCTTTTGGTTCAATTTTCTTATCCAAAACCGCTGATATGTATGGTCGTCGTCTTGCTTTAATGATTATGATGGTTATTTACATTGTTGGTATTTTGATTCAAATCACTTCAATCGATAAATGGTATCAATATTTCATTGGTCGTATCATCTCTGGTTTAGCTGTTGGTGGTATCGGTGTTATTTCTCCATTATTCATTTCTGAATCAGCCCCAAAACATTTAAGAGGTGCCTTAGTTTCATGTTACCAATTGATGATTACCTTCGGTATCTTTTTAGGTTACTGTACCAATTACGGTACTAAAGTTTATGAAAACTCTGCTCAATGGAGAGTTGGTTTAGGTTTATGTTTCTTCTGGGCTATTATGATGATTATCGGTATGATTTCTATGCCAGAATCTCCACGTTTCTTGATTAGAAACAACAGATTAGATGAAGCTAGAAAATCAATTGCTTACTCAAACAGAGTTTCTGCTGAAGATCCTTCAGTTTACGCTTTAGTTGAAGAATTAGATGCTGCTATTAGAAAAGAAGAATCTGCTGGTAAAGCTACTTGGGGTGAATTGATCACTGGTAAACCAAAAATTTTCTACAGATTGATGTGTGGTGTCATGATTCAAGCTTTACAACAATTGACTGGTAACAATTATTTCTTCTACTATGGTACTACTATTTTCCAAGCTGTTGGTTTAGAAGATTCTTTCCAAACTTCTATTGTCTTGGGTGTTGTTAACTTTGTCTCCACCATCATTTCTATTTACTCTGTCAACAAATTAGGTGGTCGTCGTTCATTATTGATCGGTGCTGCTGGTATGGTTGCTTGTTACGTTGTCTATGCTTCAGTCGGTGTTACCAGATTATACACAAACCCAGAACATACTGAATCCTCAAAAGGTGCTGGTTCAGTTATGATTGTCTTCGCATGTTTCTTCATTTTCTTCTTTGCCACTACTTGGGGTCCAGTTGCTTTCGTTGTCGTTTCAGAAATTTACCCAATCAGAATTAAATCAAAGGCTATGGGTCTTGCTACTGCTGCCAATTGGTTGTGGGGTTTCTTAATTTCATTCTTCACTCCATTCATCACATCAGCTATTAACTTCTACTATGGTTATGTCTTTATGGGATGTTGTGTCTTTGCTTTCGTTTTCGTTTACTTGACCATTCCAAGTACCAGAGGTTTATCATTAGAAGAAGTTGATGAATTATATGCTTCAAATGTTAAAGCTTGGGAATCTGCTTCATGGACTCCAACTAGACGTTACACTCAAGATGCTGCTTACAACAAAGCTCAATCTGCTCAATTAGAACATGCTAAAGATAACAACTCTGAAGAAATTGCTTAAGCAAATACTGTACAATACCATTTAAAGAATAGTAAAAAAAGGGGAGTAATTTTTTGAGGTTGTTGCAAGCCATAGTTAATTTAATGATTATTTAATGAAGAAGTCATGTTTATTATCAATTTCCATTGGTAATATTCACAATATGAAAAAAAAGACAAATATAAGGTCAATG
>NZ_JASCRY010000012.1 GCF_030010375.1 Flavobacterium yafengii
ATTACAAAGCTCAGTTACTTTTAACTATTACAAATTACAAATATAATCATGTCAACTGAAACTTCAGGTCAACAAACTCCTGTTGATGAACATCATTCAGATGATCATGAAAAATTAGAAAACTCCTCATTGGAGTCGGGACACCAACAACAAGGTGGTATTCCAGAAAGACCATTAAGAGAATACTTCTTCATCAGTGCTTTATGTATGATGGTTGCCTTTGGTGGTTTCGTTTTTGGTTGGGATACTGGTACTATTTCAGGTTTTGTTAATCAAACTGATTTCAAAAGAAGATTTGGTCAAATAAATGATCATGGTGAATATTACTTATCAAATGTTAGAGTTGGTTTAATTGTCTCTATTTTCAACATTGGTTGTGCCTTTGGTGGTATTATCTTGGCTCCATTAGGTGATAAATTCGGTCGTCGTATCGGTTTAATGTGTGTTATGATTGTTTATATCGTTGGTATCTTGATTCAAATCTGTTCATTTGACAAATGGTATCAATATTTCATTGGTCGTATTATTTCAGGTTTAGGTGTTGGTGCTATTGCTGTTTTGTCACCAATGTTGATTTCTGAAACTGCTCCAAAAGCTTTAAGAGGTACTTTGGTTTCATGTTATCAATTGATGATTACTTTTGGTATCTTTTTAGGTTACTGTACTAATTATGGTACTAAAATTTACTCAGATTCTACTCAATGGAGAGTTCCATTAGGTTTATGTTTCTTCTGGGCCATTTTAATGATCATTGGTATGGTTTTAATGCCAGAATCTCCACGTTATTTAGTTGAAGTTGGTCGTCTTGAAGATGCTCGTCACTCTATTGCAAGATCAAATCAAATTCATGATGATGATCCAGCTGTCTTTGGTGAAGTTGAAATTATTCAAGCCGGTATCGAAAAGGAAAAATCTGCTGGTACTGCTTCATGGGGTGAATTAGTTACAGGTAAACCAAGAATCTTATATCGTGTTGTCTTAGGTATTATGTTACAAACACTTCAACAATTGACTGGTGATAACTATTTCTTCTATTATGGTACTACTATTTTCAAGGCTGTTGGTTTAGAAGATTCTTTTGAAACATCTATTGTCTTGGGTATTGTTAACTTTGCATCTACTTTTGTTGGTTTATGGGTTGTTGAAAGATTTGGTAGAAGAAACTCATTATTAGGTGGTGCTGCTGGTATGATTGCTTGTTTCGTTATTTTTGCATCTGTCGGTGTTACTAGATTATACTTGAACCCAGAACATACTGAATCATCAAAAGGTGCTGGTAATTGTATGATTGTTTTTGCTTGTATCTACATTTTCTTCTTTGCTTCAACTTGGGGTCCAATTATTTATACTGTTGTTTCAGAAACTTACCCAATTAGAATTCGTTCCAAAGCTATGGCTCTTGCTACTGCTGCTAACTGGTTATGGGGTTTCCTTATTGGTTTCTTCACTCCATTCATTACATCTGCAATCAACTTTTACTACGGTTATGTCTTTATGGGATGTTTGGTCTTTGCATTCTTCTACGTGTTTTTCTTCTTACCAGAAACTAAAGGTTTATCATTAGAAGAAGTTCATGAATTATATGAAGAAAAAGTTTTACCATGGAAATCAACTTCATGGGTTCCACCATCAAGAAGAACTGCACAACAAGCTGCTGAACAAAAAGAAGAAATTGCAGCTCAAGAAGCTCCAAAGTTTTTGAAAAGATTCTTTTAGATCGTTGAGTTATACCTTTTTACCCTTTTTTGTTGCATATGATTAATGACTTTTTATGCATAATTATTAATACTAC
>NZ_JASCRY010000013.1 GCF_030010375.1 Flavobacterium yafengii
CCCTATTAATTAAATAAAAAACCACTAAATAATTCTTTTTGTTTCATAACTCATTGTTACTTAATCATAAATTAAGCTTCAGCATTAGTTGAAGCAGTTAATTGAGCTTGTTTAACCAAGTTCATTGGAGCATCCATAACTGGCAACATAACTTCAATCAATCTGATCTTATCATTCTTAGCAAAAGCTTTGTCTTTAGCCAATTTATCGAATTCACCAACATTTGAAACTCTAATAGATTCATAGTTTTTAGCACCAAAAGTTTTCAATAAAGCTAAATGATCCCATGGTTGAACATCATTATAAGAAGCTTTTTCACCGTGGATTAATCTTTCAATGGTGTAACCAGCATTGTTTAAGACAAAGATATATGGAGTCAAACCCCATCTAATCATGGTGGAGATTTCTTGAACAGTCAATTGTAATGAACCATCACCAACGAATAAGATAACTCTCTTTTCCTTGTCAACTTCTTCAGCACCAGCAACGGCACCTAAAGCAGCACCGACTGAGTAACCAATAGAACCCCATAAGACTTGGGAAATACCAGTGGTGTTTGATGGGAATCTAGTTTGAACAATACCGAAGGCTGAAGTACCAGTTTCAGTAATGACAACATCACCTTCTCTTAACCATGATGATAATTTAGTCCACAACCATTCTTGAGTCAATGGAGTTTCTGGAGAAGCTGGAGATGTGGTTAATTTTAATGATGGAACTGGGTATGGTTTGTAACCTTTAACAACTGGAGCAATTTTGCTGTTCAAGTTTTGTAAAACAGATTGGAATTGAACACCTGGGAAGGTAGCATTTCTAATTTTGATGTGATCAGAATGGAATTCAACAATGTTTTTAGTTTTGTATGAGTATGAGAATGAACCAGTGTTGAAATCTGATAATAAAGCACCAACAGATAAAATCAAATCAGCATTTTCAACTTGAGCTTTGACATCTGGTTTTGATAATGTACCAACGTAAACACCACCGAATCTTGGATGTTGTTCATCAACAGCACCTTTACCCATTGGAGTGACAAAAGTTGGGAATTGAGTAAGATCCATTAAATCTTTGGTTTCAGCCAAAGCAGAGTGACGAGAAGCACAAGCATCAACTAAAATAACTGGGTTATCAGCTTTCTTGATCAATTCTAAGACAGTGCTGACAACTTCATTTTCAGATTCTGGATCATTTGGTTTTAATGATAAATCAATTGGAGTTGATAATAAATCAGATGAAACTAAATCATCAACCAAGTTAGCTGGTAAAGCTAAGTAGACTGGTCTTTGGAAAACATAAGCTTCTCTAATACAACGGTCAATTTCAACTGGAGCAGAGTTGATATCTTTGATGAAAGCAGTGGTTTGAGAAATGTTTGATGACATTCTGTGGAAAACAGTGAAATCACCGTTACCTAAAGTATGATGCAATAATAATTGTTTAGCTTGAGATGAGATTGATGGAACACCGACAATGTGTAAAACACCAACATGTTCAGCATAAGAACCTGCAATACCGTTTAAAGCTGATAATTCACCAACACCGAAAGTGGTGATGATTGCTGATAAACCTTTAACTCTTGAGTAACCATCAGCAGCGTAAGCAGCGTTCAATTCATTGGCATTACCAGCCCATCTTAAACCTTCAACTTCATAGATTTTATCTAATAATGATAAATTGAAATCACCTGGTAAACCGAAAATGGTTTGGACTTTAACTTGGTTTAATCTTTCAAAAAGATAAC
>NZ_JASCRY010000014.1 GCF_030010375.1 Flavobacterium yafengii
CTCCATTAAAGACATTGAAATGGTTTCCGCTCGCTTATTAGTCACCACTTTGTTGTCAGCTGCTTTAACCAGCGCTCAATACTTCAACTCATCCTCCTCAATCTCATCCTTTTCATCATCATCATTGAGTTCTGAAGTCTCATCATCTTCTTCTGCTGGTAACTCATCATCAATTGTTCCATCCTCATCATCATCTGAATTACCACCATCCTCATCATCTTCTACTCCAGAAGAAACTCCATTCATCACTGGTTCATTCGTTGATGGTGCCTTACAATGGGAAATCTTCGTTCCAGGTTCTTTAGGTCCATGGACTCAAGTTTCCATCGCTGTTTCTGGTCAAGATTACACTGTTGAATCTGTTGACGTCTTGGTTGATGGTGAAGGTACTCAAGCTGACGTTGCTACTGATGGTCCAAGTATTTCTGCTTCATCCGGTGAACAAGCTCCAATTGGTTCTTACTTGTCATTCTTATACAGAGCTTCAAGAAACTCCAATGCTAGACAATTCACCACTGATGCTATCTTAACCATTACTACTCCAGATGCTGTGAAATTAGTCAGAAGAGCTGTTATCACTTATGAATTCTCATCAACAATCACTGTTCCTGATGATGCTTCAAGTCTTTCATCATCATCTGTCACCTCTGGTACTACTGTCCCAACTTCATCTGGCTCAACTTCTGAAGAAGTTACCACCACTATCTGGGGTACTTCAGTCGTCACCACCACTAAAGAAGGTACTGTCACTTCATACACCACTTACTGTCCAATTGCTACTGAAACTTGTGTCTTATCCACCGTTGCTGTTAGTGTTGAATCTTGTCCAGGTGTTACTAAATGTCATGTTGGTACTACTACTGCTCCAGGTGGTGGTGAACATACCTTCACCTACACTGAAAGTGTTGTCACTATCACTAAAGGTCCAGGTCATGGTCCAGGTGGTGAAGAAACTACTAAAGTTCCAGGTGCTCCAGTTACTACCATCACTTTAGGTGGTGAAAGTGGTAAACCAACTACTGGTGGTGCTGTTAAGACTTCAACCAACGAAGAAGGTTCAACTGTTGTCGTTGTTTACGAAACCTCTAAAGTTCATGGTGGTGAAGGTTCAACCGGTGCTCCAACTGGTGCTCCAACTGGTGGTTCAACTACCCCAGCTATCTCAACCTTTGAAGCTGCTGGTCACAAATTAGCTTCAGGCTTAGGTTTATTATTACCAGCTTTTGTCTTCTTATTTTAAGTGCTTTGATATATCGAGTACTCATGGGTTAGTCGTTTATTTTTGACTCGTGTCTTTTTATTTCTATTAGGATCACATTGAATACATTTCATTCTTGAATCATGTTGGGGTCCAATTGGGGGTTCTTCTTTCTTGGTTATTGTGGGCCTTCTTTATTTTTTGTTCTTTATTAAAAGCATTTTCAATTGCATGTTGACTATGTGTGTTATTATTTATTTATTCCTCTCGG
>NZ_JASCRY010000016.1 GCF_030010375.1 Flavobacterium yafengii
AAACAATAACAAGTATTAACAACACACAAACAACACACTCATACAATGGCCGTTCAAAAAGTTTTCGCTAGATACGTCTACGATTCTCGTGGTAACCCAACTGTTGAAGTTGATTTAACCACTGACAAAGGTTTATTCAGATCAATTGTCCCATCTGGTGCCTCAACTGGTGTCCACGAAGCTTTAGAATTAAGAGATGGTGACAAATCAAAATGGTTAGGTAAAGGTGTTTTGAAAGCCGTTGCCAACGTCAATGAAATCATTGCTCCAGCTTTCGTCAAAGCTAACTTGGATGTTAAAGACCAAGCTAAAGTTGATGAATTCTTATTATCTTTAGATGGTACTCCAAACAAATCTAAATTAGGTGCCAATGCCATCTTAGGTGTTTCTTTAGCTGCTGCTAAAGCTGCTGCTGGTGAAAAAAATGTCCCATTATACCAACACATTGCCGACATTGCTAAAACTCCAGAACCATTTGTCTTACCAGTTCCATTCCAAAACGTTTTAAACGGTGGTTCCCATGCTGGTGGTGCTTTAGCCTTCCAAGAATTCATGATTGTTCCAACTGGTGCTCCAACTTTCTCTGAAGCTTTAAGAATTGGTTCAGAAGTTTACCACAACTTGAAATCATTAGCTAAAAAGACTTACGGTCAATCAGCTGGTAACGTCGGTGATGAAGGTGGTGTTGCTCCAGATATCACTACTCCAAAAGAAGCTTTAGATTTAATCGTTGCTGCCATCAAACAAGCTGGTTACGAAGGTCAAGTTTCAATTGCTTTAGATGTTGCTTCATCTGAATTCTACCACGATGGTAAATATGATTTAGATTTCAAAAATCCAAACTCAGACCCAACTAAATGGTTAACTGGTGAACAATTAGCTGACTTATACGCTCAATTAATCAAAGAATACCCAATTGTTTCTATTGAAGATCCATTTGCTGAAGATGACTGGGATGCTTGGGTTCATTTCTTAAAGACAGTTGATATCCAAATTGTTGGTGATGATTTAACTGTTACCAACCCAATCAGAATTAAAACTGCCATTGAAAAGAAAGCTGCTAACGCTTTATTATTAAAAGTTAACCAAATCGGTACTTTAACTGAATCAATCAAAGCTGCTCAAGATTCTTATGCTGCTGGTTGGGGTGTTATGGTTTCCCACAGATCTGGTGAAACTGAAGATACCTTCATTGCTGATTTATCTGTTGGTTTAAGATCTGGTCAAATCAAGACTGGTGCTCCAGCTAGATCTGAAAGATTAGCTAAATTAAACCAAATCTTAAGAATTGAAGAAGAATTAGGTGACAAAGCTGTCTACGCTGGTGCCAACTTCAGAAAATCAGTTGCTATCTAAGTTGTATGATTTGTTTAAGTTAGTTTTAAACGTTTTAATGGGTT
>NZ_JASCRY010000017.1 GCF_030010375.1 Flavobacterium yafengii
TTCAAATTAAACTTAAACACATTAAAAGACCCATTATATATAATTTTTTTCCATCATCAAGATTATTTGTTGGACAAGTAAGTAACACCTGGTAATTCTTTACCTTCCAATAATTCTAATGAAGCACCACCACCAGTGGAAACATGAGATAATTTATCAGCAGCACCAAATTTCTTAGCGACGGTGGCGGTATCACCACCACCAACAATAACAGTGTTACCATTAGCAGCAGATTTGACAGCAGCATCTAATAAAGATTTGGTACCTTCAGCGAATTTTTCAAATTCAAAGACACCTGGAGGACCATTCCAAACAATGGTTTTAGCTTTGGCAACGGCAGCAGCAAATAATTCTCTAGTTTTTGGACCACCGTCAAGACCTTGCCATTCATCTGGGATACCTTCTTCAGCAGTGGCGTAACCGGTGTTTGCATCTTTGTTGAAATCATCAGCAGTGATGAAATCAACTGGTAAAACAATTTCAACATTGTTTTTCTTGGCTTTTTCAATCAATTGAGGAACAATTTTAGCACCTTCAGCATCGAATAAAGATTTACCAATTTTGGTGTTATCTAAAACTTTTTTAAAAGTGAAAGCCATACCACCACCAACAATCAAGATGTTAACTTTGTCCAACAAGTTATCAATCAATTGAATCTTATCAGAGACTTTAGCACCACCCAAGATGGCCAAAAATGGTCTGACTGGGTTTTCTAAAGCTTTAGCGAAATAAGTTAATTCTTTAGCCATCAAGAAACCAGCAGCTCTTTGTGGTAAATCGAAACCAACCATTGATGAATGAGCTCTGTGAGCAGTACCAAAGGCATCGTTAACATAGACATCAGCTAATGAAGTCAATTGTTTTCTGAATTTTTCAACATCTTCTTTTGAAGCTTTAACTTTACCTTCTGAAGTTTTTTTAGAACCTTCTTCTTCAATGTGGAATCTCAAGTTTTCTAATAAAAAGATTTGACCATCAGTGGCACCATTAACGGCTTTTTCAACTTCATCACCAACACAATCGTTTAAGAAAGTGACTTGTTTACCTAATAATGAAGATAATTCAGCAACAACAGGTTTTAAAGAATATTTTTCATTTCTTTCACCATTTGGTCTACCTAAATGAGAAGCCAAGATGATAGCTTTTGGTTTATGTTCAGCAACGTATTGGATGGTTGGTAAGGCAGCAACAATTCTTTGATTGTTTGTGATTTTAGTACCATCTAATGGGACGTTGAAATCAACACGGATGAAGACACGTTTGTTTTCAACGTTCAAGTCAGTGACTGATAATTTGCTTGATAAAGACATTTTGTAGAATTTGTT
>NZ_JASCRY010000018.1 GCF_030010375.1 Flavobacterium yafengii
CAACAAATAATCATTCTTTAAAACTTCATAAAATCATAAAAAACTTTGATCTATATATCTATAATACTAACCTTTAATAATCTCTCTATTTTGAGGTATCAACAACATAACGACCTAAAATTTTACCTTCTTCCATTAATTTATAAACGTTTGGTAATTCAGATAAACCAACAACTTTAATTGGAGCTTTAACTAAACCTCTTTCGAAGAAATCAATAGCTTCTCTAGTATCAGCTCTGTTACCAACATATGAACCTCTAATGGAGACTGATTTAACAACAGCACCAAAGACTTGAGCTTTAGCAACGGCACCAGCTGGTAAACCAACTAAAACAACAGTACCACATGGTCTAACATATTCAGTAGATTGTTCAATGGCTTTTTCTGAAACAGAAACATTAATAACACCATGTGGACCACCGTTAGTAGCTTCAATGATATCTTTAACAATGTCTTTTGTTTTGGTGAAATCAATGTAAATTTCAGCACCTAAAGATTTAACTAATTCACCTTTTTCATCACCACCATCAATGGCAACAACTCTTAAACCTAAAGCTTTAGCGTATTGGATGGCTAAAGTACCTAAACCACCACCAGCACCTGAGATGGCAACGAATTCACCAGCAGCTAAATCAGCTGTTTTCAAAGCCTTGTAAACGGTAACACCAGCACACAAGATTGGTGCAACTTCAGTTAGATCAGTACCTTTACTAATCTTGGCAGCTTGGACAGCATCAGCAGTAGCGTATTGTTGGAATGAACCATCATGGGTATAACCTGATAAATCAGCTTTTGGACAATTGGCTTCATATGATTTTTCACAGAATTCACATGATTGACATGAACCATTCAACCATTTAATACCTGCATAATCACCAATTTCAAAATTGGTAACATTGGCACCTTTGGCAACAACAACACCGGCACCTTCATGACCACCAACTAATGGCAATTTAACACCTAATGGCCAATCACCTTTCCAGGCGTGTAAATCAGTGTGACAAACACCAGAGTATTTAACATTGATTAAAATTTCATTGGCTTTTGGAGTTGGAACTGGGATATCTTTATAGTGTAATTCACCACCGTTTTCATAAAAGATAACACCCTTTTGGGTTTTTGGGATTTCAAATGACATTTTTTGTAATAATAAGTTTTTGTATAATTAAACAATTGATATTGTTAATTGATGATGAATTAAGAAAACATTGATTGGGAGGAAAAGGGG